>PHCE01000014.1 GCA_002840765.1 Betaproteobacteria bacterium HGW-Betaproteobacteria-7 | reverse complement strand
CACACAGTACTGTCATGAATAGTGCGAAGAACGCTGATTTGCGGTTCTGCTTCTTTATGTGTTCAGTGGTGACTTGGAGTCGCATGATGACCGCTAACGTTTGAATTGAGCGGCCTGCGCGGCTTTTCGCGCAGGTCCGCTCGAATGATGGGTTGGGCGGCGCGTCATGATCGTGATGGGAGCTGCGCGAGCAAGTCTTGGACGGACTGACGTATGCCAGAAATTACGGAGTCGTGACGACCTAATATTTCGGATGCATTTTGGAATACCTCCGGTTGGAGGAATAACAAAGGGAGATCGGCAACCGACACGCCCCGATTTTTGCGCGAAAGGGTTTCAGTGGCGTAAGCCAAAACGTTCTCGACAGCCTTTCGGACTCGCGGTGTGGTTTGCTCGTTCAGGACTGCCATGAGCGTTGCTTGATACTCGCTGAGTGTAGGAGCGTCGGGCAGGACTGGGGCTGCGATTTGGGCCAAGGGCGCCATATTCGGCGCAGGAGCACGATAGGCAATAAGCGTGTCGAGCGCCATAAGTTGTTGCGAACCACCAGCGACTAGCCAGTTTCTGATGCGCGGCCAAGGCGTGCCCAACAGCGCGGCACCCTGACCCCAATGCGTAGTTACGGGTGAGGCGACGGTTGCCTCAAGCCAGTCGATCGCCTCTGGACAGCCGGTATACGCGACCAGGTAAGAATTTGATGAGCGCAGGCCGGCAGATTGGGTAGCAAGCACGCCGACGAGCCAAGCTAACGCAGCGCGCGGGTTGCTCGCGCCAAGGGCCTTTGAGAACGGCTCGTGAAGTGCTCGCGAGTCAGCGTTTTGGAGGTCTGCGCTCATGGATGTCTCGCCGCCCAACGTTTTAGGTAAAGGGCGCTGCGCGGCGCTTTATCGCGCAGCGTCCAGCGACCGGAGGGAGCGGCTTTGACCGCAATGTTAGAGGGCATATGCCTTTGCGACCCAATTGATAAGCAACGGTAGAAAAATGGCGACAACAGAAAACCGCCAAGCAGCACGGTAGGTTTGCATAGCACAGTAGTGGGGGGCACCAATCTCTGGGGTACGAAGCAGTCTCGGGCTGAAAAATGCGCTGAACTCGAACCATCGCGAACTCGGTAATTGCGAATAGAAAGATGGAGCATGTAATTTGAGAAAGCCCATCAGGCGGCCGAATTCAAAATTGAATGCGAAGCCACCCAGCAAGACGCTAAACAAGGCAAACGAACCCAAGGTGTTCTCGATGCCGTAATACATCAGTGCTGCGGCAAAACAGCAAAAAGCTGCTAGCCACGCGAGCCAATAGATTCTTGTGAATGACCTGGGCGTCTGCAAGGACTTGCCCTCTAACGTTGAGCTAAATGGCGCGCCGCTTGCGGCGCGTCCAAGCGACCGGAGGGAGCGATTTTGAGCGTGATGTTAGAGGTCATTGCTGCAGCCAAAGCATGGCGAGGAAGAACAGCGCGACAACAACAGCAAGCCACCTAGCCCGGCGTGGGTTGGTCGGGGTGATGCCAAAAAAATTGTTGAGGCGTAGCTTTTCTGCGAACGACATTTTTGTCGGAAATGGGCCGACCAAATCTTCGAGGGCTTTAACTTGCTGATTTGGGTTGTTTCCGAGCACGTCGTTCGCACGGATGAGTGCAAAAACGATAGCAATCAGAGCGCCGACAATAATTAGGTCGAAGAGCGACATATGACCTCTAACGTGAAGTGGACGGCACATTCGCCGTGTATTCTGGAATGGCGCCATCTATTCTCGCCAGCCTGTCAGCCGAAGACGCACGGCCGGCATGGTCTTTGGTCAAATTGATCCGGATATTTCCCGGAATGGACGGCGCTCGAACATGGCCCTTGGCCTGGATATCCGGCTTGGTCGCCGCATATTCTGGCTTCTTGCTGTATACGCTGGTGAACATGGCGCCTTGAAAGCCTCTTGTCATATCAATAAAGATGGAATACTGTATTTATACACAGTGAATTTTGATTGGCAGGTACGGCATGGAACTGAATCAAGCTTCGACCTTGCTGGGGCGGCTTCGCGAGGTCATTCGTTACAAGCACTACAGCATAAGGACCGAGCGCTGCTATGTCGAGTGGGTACGTCGTTTCGTGGCTTTTCATGATCGTCGGCACCCTCGTGAGATGGGGGCGGATGAGGTCAGGGGGTTTCTTGGTCATCTGGCTGCCGAGTTGAAGGTGGCAGCGTCGACACACCAGCAGGCCTTGTCGGCGCTGCTCTTCCTGTATCGCGAAGTTCTGGGGGTCGATCTGCCCTGGCTGACCGATCTGGATCGGCCAAAGAAGCCGAAGCGGACACCTGTGGTGCTGTCGCGCGGCGAGGTCGAGCGGTTATTGACGGCGATGGACGGGACGCATGCGCTGATGGCCCGTCTGCTTTACGGGACGGGCATGCGCTTGATGGAATGCGTGCGCCTGCGGGTCAAGGATGTCGATTTTGAACGTGGCGAGTTGACCGTGCGCCATGGCAAGGGGGGCAAGGATCGCCTGACGGTCTTGCCGGCGTCGGCGGTGCCGGCTTTGCAGGCGCATCTGGCCCGCGTTCGGGTGCTGTGGGAGCGAGATGAGGAAGCCGGTCGGCCCGGTGTGCAGATGCCGGAAGCACTGGTGCGCAAATATCCTGCCGCACCGCGGGCGTGGGGCTGGTTCTGGGTTTTTCCGGCGCGTGAGTTGTCGACCGATCCGCGCAGCGGCATTGAGCGCCGCCACCACACGCATGAGCAGGCCTTGCAACGAGCGATCAAGGCGGCGGTCGGGCTGGCGGCTATCGCCAAGCCGGCGTCGACGCACACGCTGCGCCATTCCTTTGCCACTCATTTGCTGGAATCGGGCTACGACATCCGCACGGTGCAGGAATTGTTGGGGCACTCGGATGTGTCGACGACGATGATCTACACGCACGTGCTCAATCGCGGCGGGGGCGGCGTGGTGTCGCCGCTGGATGCGGTGCGTGCTTTACAGTGAGTGGTCGTGGTAATACTCTTCGGTAAGAGTAAGAATCAGGAGGCGCCATGAAGATAACCAGCAAGGGGCAGGTGACCATTCCGCAGGACATTCGCGAGAAGGCCGGGCTGCTGCCACACGGCGAAGTCGAATTCGAGCTGCGCGATAACGGCGAGGTGGTGATTCGCCCGCTGCGGTCGTTGGCTGGCGGCGTCCGCGAGGCGTTTGCCCGCGTGCGCGGTTCGGCCAATGCGACGCAGTTCAAGGGCATGAGCACCGACGAATTCATGAACTTCCTGCGTGGCTGAGGCTATGGGCGATCTGGCAGTCAATGAGTCGCCGGCGGAGTATTCGCTGCGGGCGCCGGCTACGCTGGTCGATAGCTGCGTGCTGATCGATGTGCTGGCCGACGATGCGCAATGGGCGTCGTGGTCGCTTGATCAGCTCGAAAGGCAGGCGACAGCCGGGTCACTGGTGATCAACCCGTTGATCCTCGCCGAACTGGCGGCGCGTTATGAACGCGCGGCCGATCTGGAGGCGGCGCTGGCCGGTTTGCCCTTGCTGCGCGAGCCCTTGCCGTGGGATGCGGCCTTTCTCGCCGGGCAGGCCTTTCGTGTCTATCGGCTGGCGGCAGGCGTGAAGACGTCGCCGATGCCGGATTTCTACATCGGCGCCCATGCGCTGGTGCGCGGCATGCGTCTGCTGACGCGCGACGTGCGCCGCTACAGTAATTATTTCCCCAAACTGGACATCGTCGGGCCGGCGGCCGGAATGGAGCAGGGGACATCAACGTGAGCGATCTTTTTTCCTCCTCCGACATTGACCGCAACGCGCCGCTGGCCGAGCAACTGCGCCCGCAGACGCCGGATGAAGTGATCGGCCAGCAGCACCTGCTCGGCCCGGGCAAACCATTGCGTCTGGCCTTCGCCTCCGGCCAGCCGCATTCGATGATCCTGTGGGGGCCGCCGGGCGTCGGCAAGACGACGCTGGCGCGGATGATGGCGACGCAGTTCCAGTGCGAGTTCATCGCGCTGTCGGCGGTGTTCTCTGGCATCAAGGAGGTGCGAGAGGCGGTGGCCCAAGCCGAGATGTGGCGCGGGCAGGGCCGGCGGACCATTCTTTTCGTCGATGAAATCCACCGCTTCAACAAGTCGCAGCAGGACGGCTTCCTGCCTTTCGTCGAATCCGGCCTGCTGACCTTCATCGGGGCGACGACTGAAAATCCGTCGTTCGAAGTCAATTCAGCACTGCTGTCGCGCGCTTCGGTCTATGTGCTGAAGTCGCTCGACGAAGCCGAGATGGGGCAACTGTTCGACCGGGCCTGCGCCCAGGCGCTGGCCGACCTGAACTTTGCCGAATCGGCCCGCGAGCGCCTGGTCGGCCTGGCCGACGGCGACGCCCGTCGCCTGCTCAACCTGCTCGAACAGGTGCGCACGGCGGCGCACACCGCCGGCCTCGCCGAGGTCGATGGCGAGTTCATCGAGCAGACGGTGGCGCAGAACCTGCGCCGCTTCGACAAGGGCGGCGATGCCTTCTACGACCAGATCTCGGCGCTGCACAAATCGGTGCGCGGTTCGAACCCGGACGGCGCGCTGTACTGGCTAACGCGCATGCTCGACGGCGGAGCCGACCCGCGCTACCTGGCCCGGCGCATCATCCGCATGGCCTGGGAGGACATCGGCCTGGCCGATCCGCGCGCCATGCAGATCGCCAACGACGCGGCGCAAACCTATGAACGCCTGGGCTCGCCCGAGGGCGAACTGGCGCTCGGCCAGGCGGTGATCTATCTGGCTGTCGCCGCCAAGTCCAACGCCGGCTACATGGCCTACAACGCGGCGCGCGCCTTCGTCGCCAAGGACGGCTCGCGGCCGGTGCCGGTGCATCTGCGCAACGCGCCGACCAAGCTGATGAAGGAACTCGGCTACGGCCACGCCTACCGCTACGCCCACGACGAGCCGGAAGCCTACGCCGCCGGCGAAACCTACCTGCCGGACGGCCTGCCCGAACCCGACTGGTACCAGCCGACGCCGCGCGGGCTGGAAGGCAAGATCGGCGAGAAGCTGGAGCACCTGCGCGAGCTGGATCGCAAGGCGAAAGGTAAATAGCGATGCCGACAGTGCCGCGGTTGTTGAACTGGCGTTTCCATTTTTACTCTGATGAGGGCCGGGAGCCGCCGCACATTCATGTCGATACTGGCGATGGCGAATGCAAATTTTGGCTCGCTCCGGTACGCCTGGCGCGCAGCCAGCGTGTCGATGGTGTCGAATTGCGTAGAATCGAATCCGCAGTTTTCGAGCACGAAGCGTTTTTTCTGGAGAAATGGCATGAGTTCTTTGGACGTTGAGCGCGACTATCACGCCCTCCGTGCCTGGGTTAGTGGGCGCATGGTCTTCGTCGAACTGAGTGACGGTCGCCAGATCGGCTTCCCGGCGGCGCGTTTCCGCCGCTTGAGCGAGGCCAGCGATACCCAGTTGGCGGAGGTCCTGTTGCGCCTGGATGGCACGGCGCTGCGCTGGGAGTCCATCGACGAAGACCTGACGGTGCGTGGCATTGTCGAGGGGCATTTCCAGTTACCCTTGCCCAAGGCGGCGTGATCATTTCAGCTTCCGCCAGCGCTCCCGTCAGGGGCTGACCCGAGTGTGGACCTGATCCCGACCATCGCCCTCTCCGCCGGCCTCGCCTGGGCCAGCGGTCTGCGCCTGTATCTGGTGGTCTTCCTGGCCGGCGTGATGTCCCATTTTGGTTACCTGCAGTTGCCGGAAACCCTTTCTGTGCTGACCAACCCGCTGGTCATTGGCATCGCCGGCATCATGGCTTTTGCTGAACTGATCGCCGACAAGATACCGGCCTTCGATTCGCTGTGGGATAGCTTCCAGACCTTCATCCGCATTCCGGCCGGCGCTTTGCTGGCCGCCTTCGCGCTGGGCGACGTTGATCCGTCCTGGATGCTGGCGGCCGGGCTGCTCGGCGGCACGATCACCGCCGGCACGCATTTCGCCAAGGCCGGCAGCCGGCTGGCAATCAATACCTCGCCGGAGCCATTCTCCAACTGGCTGGCCTCGTTCGGTGAGGAGGGCATGGTGCTCGGTGGATTGTGGGCGATGCTGACCTCGCCCCTACTGTTTCTCGGCTTGCTGGCGGCATTCCTGCTGCTCGCTGGCTTCCTGTTGGTCAAGCTCTGGGGCTTCGTGGGGCGCCTGCTGCGTCGCGTATAATCGCGCCTTTCGGCCGCGCTGCGGCTCTTCGCAGACATCAGGAACCGCCATGCTCGACATCCAACAACTCCGCACCAATCTCGACGCCGTCGCCGCGGGCCTCGCCAAGCGCGGCAAGCCGATCGACTTCAGCGAATTCTCGGCGCTGGAAGCCGAGCGCAAGACGCTGCAGACCCGCACGCAGGACTTGCAGGCGCAGCGCAACAGCCTGTCCAAGCAGATCGGCATGTTGAAGGGCAAAGGACAGGACGCCTCCGAAGTGATGGCCCAGGTCGGCGCGCTGGGCGACGAGCTGAAGGCTTCCGAAGCCCGTCTGGCCGAGTTGTTGGACAAGTTCAACGCCATTCTGGCGACGCTGCCCAACCTGCCGGACGATTCCGTGCCGGTCGGCGCTGACGAGACGGCCAATGTCGAGATCAAGCGCTGGGGCACGCCGAAGGCCTTCGACTTCGCCGTCAAGGATCACACCGATATCGGCGAAGGCCTCGGCCAGCTCGATTTCGCCACTGCCGCCAAGATTTCCGGCGCCCGCTTCTCGCTGTTGAAGGGCGGCATCGCCCGCCTGCATCGCGCGCTCGCCCAGTTCATGCTCGACACCCATACGGAAAAGCATGGCTACACCGAGGTGTACACGCCCTACCTGGTCAATGCCGCCAGCCTGTTCGGCACCGGTCAGTTGCCCAAGTTCGAGGAAGACCTGTTCAAGGTGCTGCGCGGCGACCAGGACCCGCTGTATCTGATTCCGACCGCCGAAGTGCCGGTGACCAACATCGTCCGCGACGAAATCCTCGCCGCCGAGGCGCTGCCGCTCAAGCTCGTCTGCCATACGCCGTGCTTCCGTTCCGAAGCTGGTTCCGGCGGTCGTGACGTGCGCGGCATGATTCGCCAGCACCAGTTCGACAAGGTGGAATTGTTGCAGATCGTCCATCCGGATATGTCCGCCGCCGCCCACGAGGAACTGACAGGCCACGCCGAAGCCATTCTCGAGGCCCTGGAACTGCCGTACCGCCGCGTCGCGCTGTGCTCCGGCGACATGGGCTTCTCCGCCGCCAAGACCTACGATCTGGAAGTCTGGCTGCCGGCCCAGGACACCTACCGCGAGATTTCCTCGTGCTCCAACTTCGGCGCCTTCCAGGCCCGGCGCATGCAGGCCCGTTTCCGCAACGACAAGAACAAGCCGGAGCTGTGCCACACGCTGAACGGTTCCGGTCTCGCCGTCGGTCGCACGCTGGTGGCGATCCTCGAGAACAACCAGCAGGCCGATGGCAGCGTCGTCATTCCGGCGGCGCTGCGTGGCTACATGGGCGGCCTGGAACTGCTGACGCCGCTGCGCTGATCACCCCTGGGCCTACGGGCCCAGTTTCAGGGTAGGTATGTCGTTTTGGCTGCCGAACATGCCCTCCATTTTCGGCTGCAAACCATTCAGCGGCGTTTCATTGCGCAGCAGGATGTCGTAGTAGCTGCGGATGTTCTCCACCAGGATCACCGCTTCGCCGCCGCGCGCCCGGCCGGCTTTCAGGCGTGCGTAGTATTGCGGCTTGGCCAGTAGCGGCAGGATGCGCTTCATGTCGTACCAGGTGTTGGGATCGGCTTTCAGCTGTTTGGCGATGGTGCGCGCCCCGTTCATGTGGCCGGGGCCGATGTTGTAGGCGGCCAGTGCCAGCCAGGTGCGGTCGGGTTCGCCGACTTCGTCGGGCAGCATGTCGCGCAGGATGTTGATATAGCGGGCGCCAGCCATGATGCTCTGGCGCGGGTCAAGGCGGTTGCTGACCCCCAGGCGGTCGGCGGTTTCCTCGGTGAGCATCATGATGCCGCGGACGTTGGTGTAACTGGTGGCATTCGAGTCCCAGTGCGATTCCTGATAGGCGACGGCGGCGAGCAGCCGCCAATCGAGGCCGCTCGCCGCTTCGGCGGCCTGGAACAGGGGGCGCAGTTTGGGCAGCGTGCTTTCCATCGTGCCGAGAAACCGGGTGACGTCGACCTGCTTGAGGCGACGGACATGACCGAAATAGCGTTCTTCCAGGCGGGCCAGGGTGCCGTCGCGCCGGATGCGCTCGACAAAGGCATTGGCGCGGCTGGCCAGTTCGGCATTGGGTTGCGGGCCCAGCAGCCAGACGATGGGCTGCTCCTCACTCAGCCGCAGCGAGGTGCGCAGTCGGGGGACGAACTGGTTGGCCAGGTCTTCCATGTGCCCGTCCATCACCACGTACTCGATCTGGCCCTCGCCCAATTTTTCGAGCAGGTCGAGAATGCTTCCCTGGCCGACCTCGACAATGCTTATTTCGGCGGTTGTTGCTGCCAGCTGGCGCAGGGTTGCCGCCTGCCGCGAGCCGGCCATGACGTGCACCGTCTTGCCGGATAGTTGGCCAACATCGGTCAGCGGCAGCGCGGCATCGTGCTGGGCCAGCACGTCACGCGTCATGAACAGCGGTGGCGTCGCCGCGATGGCGGCATCAGCCAGCGGCGACAGCCAGGCGGCGGCGATATGGTAGCCGCCGTCGGCAACGCTCTCTTCCAGATCTTCCGGATGGACCACCTTGAACTGCACGCCAACGCCGAGTTCCTGGGCAAAGGCTTCCGCGATATCGCGTTCAAGCCCGCTGATGCCGGTTGTTTCGTCACCGGTATGGGTCAGCGGACCCGGTCGGGTGAGGACCACCAGGTCATGCTGGGCCGGCGTCGGAAAGGGCAGGGGCGCCGCCAGCCAGTCTCCGCAGGCAGCGACGACAAGCGCCACGATCAGTAGTAATAGTTTTTTTGTCACCGACATCTGTTGTGCTATTATGCGGCCCGCTTCGGAGAGGTGGCAGAGTGGTCGAATGTACCTGATTCGAAATCAGGCGTACTGCAAGGTACCGTGGGTTCGAATCCCACCCTCTCCGCCAAGCGACCAAACAATCAAGCACCTTTCGGGGTGCTTTTTTGTTGCCCGGGTTGTAGCTGCCGGGAGGCTTTGTGTTTGGAATGCCCCTGCCGACGCGTGTCACTTTACCCAGATAACGCAATCCTGAACAGCTCGGCGCTTTCGGGCAGAATGCCGGCATGTCTGTCTACGGCCTGTATCCCGCATCGCATTTTGTCGTCACCAGCGGTCGCTGTGCCGACTGCAACAGTTTGCCGCAAGCCCTCTGGTATTTCCGCGACGAAACCATTGCCGTGCCGGCGCCGGGCATGCCGCTGGCTGGTTTTACGCCGGAATTGTCGTTGGCGGCTGATCTCGCCGCCTGGCGGCGGCAGACTGCAATCGGTGCCGATGCTGCTTATCCGCCGCTGATCTGGCTGGGGGCGCCGGAGGTGTTGCGTCACGCCGGTCTGTCTGCTGACGGTAGTCAGTTGCTGGGTGCCGATAGGGCGCGGGAGACGCGCCTGGCGCCACGGCTGCCACTCAATCGCTCCTGGTTCGATGCCAGCAGCCTCGACTTCTTCCAGGGCAAACGGCTGAAGCTGCGCGGCTGGCACGAGGACGGCGCTTTCGTTGCCCGGACTTTCTGGCCGGAAGCCTTCGCTCTGCCCGAACAGGCCCCCGCGCTGGCATTGGCCGCCGAGCCGGCAGCATTGCGGGCGTGGATTCGGGAGCGGCCGCAGGGCGGGGCACGCGAGCCGTTTTCGGTGGAGTCGGTGTGGCGGCGGCCGGGTAGTAACGGCGTCCAGCCCGGCCAGCCGGTGCTCGGGCTAATGCTGAACGGCGCCCAGGGCGATGACGACGAGGCGCACAGCGGCCATTTCGCACTGATGACCGGGTGCGTCGGTGAGGGCGGGGCAATCGATGACTGGCTGGTGAACAACTTCTACTCGCTTGATGTGGAAAGCGAGAAGGGCATCCTGGCGGCGCCGGTGCCGCTCGACAACTACCTCGGCGACCTGAACAGCGGCCAGGCCTGGTACCGACCGTCGTGGCTGCTGGTGGCGACGCTGCGCCGGCCGGAGGCGGCCATCCATCTGCAGGCGGTCTTCGGCCGCGTGTACAACCAGTTCTACCGGCATCAGTTCTCTTATCAGCACGCGCGGGCCAACTGCACCGGGATCAGCGTGACGACGGCGCGGGCGCTCGGCTGGCAGGTGCCGGCGCGCGGCGGTGAAAGCTGGCTGACGGCGATTTTCGGCCTGCCGCTGCTCGCCCTGCGCGATCGCAGCCTGGCCAAGGGCAAGGCGATGTTCGACTACCTGACCGAGGACAGGACACGGCTTTATCCGGCGGTGGCCTTCGCTGAGGCCGGGGCCGACCTGCTGCGCCTGGTGCGCGGTGAAAGCGAGCGTGATCTGAGCGATTTCGAGCGCCGGCTGGCCGAGGACATCGACGAAATCCTGCTGGTGCGCGTGCCGCAGTTTCCTTCCAGCCGCGCCTGGGGCGACAGCCCGGCGGAGAACAGCGTTGAATACCGGGCACGGATACCGGAAGACCCGGCCCAACGGCAGATCATCCCGGTGCCGCCGCGGCCGTTCCCGGCTGAGTTGCGCGATCCACATTCGCCGAAGGAGTCGCCCCTGCGCTCGGACTACGCGGTGGCGGCCTGGGCGATCGCGCTGATTGCCACGCTCCTGCTCATTCTATAATCCGGCCAATGCTCGCCTACATCGTCCGCCGCCTGCTGTACGCCATCCCCATTCTGATCGGCGTCAACCTGATCACCTTTGCGCTGTTCTTCGTCGTGAACACGCCGGACGACATGGCGCGCATGCAGCTCGGGGTCAAGCGGGTGACCCCGGAGGCGATCGAGAAGTGGAAGGTTGAGCGCGGCTACGACAAGCCGCTATTCGTCAATGCCGCGGCCGGCGGGCTCGATACCGTGACCGATACCATCTTCTTCGAGAAGTCGGCACGCATGTTCGTCGGCGACTTCGGCCGCGCCGAGGACGGCCGCGACATCGCCCGCGAGATCAGCGCGCGCATGGTGCCGTCGCTGGCCATCGCGCTGCCGACCTTCATCCTCGGCCTCTTCGTCACCATCACTTTCGCCCTGACGCTGGCTTTCTTCCGCGCCACCGCCTTCGATTTCTGGGGCGTCGTGCTGTGCGTCGCGGCGATGTCCATTTCCGGGCTGTTCTACATCATTGGTGGCCAGTACCTGATCGCCAAAATATGGCGGCTGGTACCCATATCCGGTTTCGGCGACGGCCTCGATGCCTGGCGCTTCCTGATCCTGCCGGTGGTCATCGGCGTCGTCTCCGGTATCGGCTCGTCCACGCGCTGGTACCGCACCATCTTCCTCGAAGAAGTGAGCAAGGATTACGTGCGCACCGCTCGCGCCAAGGGCTTGCCGGAAACCATCGTCTTCTTCCGCCACATCCTGCGCAATGCGCTGATCCCGATCCTGACCGGTGTGGTGGTGGTCATTCCGCTGCTGTTCATGGGCTCGCTGCTAACCGAATCTTTCTTCGGCATTCCCGGGCTGGGCAGCTACACCATCGACGCGATCAACGCCCAGGACTTCGCCGTCGTCCGCTCGATGGTCTTCATCGGCTCGGTACTCTACATCATCGGCCTGATCCTGACCGACATCTCCTACACCCTGGTCGATCCGCGGATACGCTTCTCATGAGCGGCTTCCAGGTGGTCGTTCTCTGGTCCGATGTGCTCGTCTGGCTGCTGGTGCTGGCCGGCATTGGCGTCGGCGTGCTGATCGCCAAAAGCCCGCCACTGCTCGCCGCCTGGCGGCGGGTTGGTGCCAACCGGGTCGGCATGGCTTCGGCGACGCTGCTGCTCGCCTTCATCGTCATCGGTCTGCTCGACTCGCTGCATTACCGGGTTGCGCTCGATGGCAAGCCGGGGGTAAAGACCCAGTATGCGATCGAGGTGTTGTCGGTGCTCGATGCGCTGGTCACTCCGTTGCGCACGCAGAATGAAAAGACCTATTCGGCACCCTTCGCCACTCACCTTTACGCCAAGGAAAGCATCGAGCGGCCAGGGCTGGGCACGGTGCGCGAGTACCCGCGCCTGAAATTCGGTGCCAGTCATCTGGCGGATACGGCGACGCTGGCCGACGATGTTGCCGCCACCGCCCTGCGGACAGGGGCGCTGGCACTGTTCGCCTGGCTGGCGCTGGCTGCCGTCGTTGCTTTCCGCTGCGGCGGCTGGCGGGCCGTCTGGCGGGGCGACACTGTCTTCGCCTGGAATGCCGTGCTGGCGACACTGGCGGCGATCCTGCTGGTGCTAGTGCCCTTGTTCGCGCTGGCCGGTGATTACCACGTCTTCGGTACCGACAAGGTCGGCCAGGACGTGCTCTACCAGATATTGAAGAGCGTGCGCACGGCGTTGATCATCGGCCTGGTGACGACGCTGGTGATGCTGCCAATGGCGGTGCTGCTCGGCATCGTCGCCGGCTATTTCCGCGGCTGGATCGATGACGTGATCCAGTATCTGTACACCGTCCTCAACTCGATTCCCGGCGTGCTGCTGATCGCCGCCGCCGTGCTGATGATGCAGGTGGTCATCGACACCCATCCCGAATGGTTCGCCACCGCCGCCGAGCGCGCCGACCTGCGCCTGCTGGCGCTCTGTTTCATCCTCGGTATCACCAGCTGGACCGGGCTCTGCCGGTTGTTGCGCGGCGAGACGCTGAAGCTGCGCGAACTCGAATACATCCAGGCAGCGCAGGCTTTCGGGGTTTCTTCATGGCGGATCATCCTGCGCCACATCCTGCCCAACCTGATGCACATCGTCATCATCGCACTGGTCATGGATTTCTCCGGCTTGGTGCTGGCCGAAGCCGTGCTCTCCTACGTCGGTATCGGCGTCGATCCGACGATGACCAGCTTCGGCACGATGATCAACAACGCGCGCATGGAACTCGGCCGCGAGCCGGTCGTCTGGTGGTCGCTGGCCGCTGCCTTCGCCGCGATGTTCCTGCTGGTGCTGGCCGCCAACCTGTTCGCCGATGCCGTGCGCGACGCATTCGACCCGAGGGCCGCCTGATGCTGGAAGTCAAAGACCTGCGCCTTGGTTTCAGCAGTGCTCGCCAGATGCTGGCGGCGGTCGACGGAATTTCCTTCACCATCGCCAAGGGCGAGACCTTCGCGCTGCTCGGCGAATCGGGCTGCGGCAAGTCGGTCACCGCCCAGGGCATCCTGCGTCTGTTGCCGGCTGCCGGGCGGGTGCTCGGCGGCAGCGTGCGGCTTGACGGCGAGGAATTGCTGGCGCTGCCGGAAGCCGACATGCGGGCGTACCGTGGCGGGCGTATGGCGATGATCTTCCAGGAGCCGGCAACCAGCCTGAACCCGGTGCTGACTGTTGGCCGGCAGATCGGCGAGGTGCTCGAACGCCACCTGGATATGACCGGTGAGCCGGCCCGCCAGCGCATGCTGGAATTGCTGCGCCAGGTCGGCATCGCCGATCCGGAACGGCGCCTCGACGAATACCCGTTCCAGTTGTCCGGCGGCATGAAGCAGCGAGTAATGATCGCCATCGCCCTGGCCGGCGAGCCGGAATTGCTGATTGCTGACGAGCCGACAACGGCTCTCGACGTCACCGTCCAGGCGCAGATACTCGACCTGTTGGCCGGCCTGCAGGCCGAGCGCGGCATGGGCATGCTGCTGATCACCCACGACCTCGGCGTCGTTGCCCGCATGGCCCACCGCATCGGCGTCATGTACGCCGGCGAACTGGTCGAGGTGGCCAGTCGCGAAGATTTCTTCACCAATCCCCGTCACCCCTACACCCAGGCACTGTTCGCCGCGCTGCCGGAAGTTTCGCGCCGTGGCCAGAAGCTGGTGACCATTCCTGGCCAGGTGCCGTCGCTGGCGGCGATGCCGTCCGGCTGCCGTTTCGCCGACCGTTGCCCGCAGGTGATGGCGATTTGCCGCGAACAGTCGCCGGCGTGGCGGGAGACGACTGCCGGTCATGTCGTGCGCTGCCACTGGCAGGGCGACAGGGCGGTCGACGACGCGGCGTGCCACAGTTTGACCGAGCTCGATCTACAGGCCGCGCAGCCCTTCCTCGAAGTCGCCGAACTGAAAGTGCATTTCCCCATTCGCAAGGGCATCCTGCAGCGCATCGTCGGCCATGTACGGGCAGTCGACGGCGTCGCGCTGGCCATTGCGCCGGGGCGCACGCTGGCCCTGGTCGGCGAATCCGGCTGCGGCAAGACGACGGTCGGCAAGGCGCTGCTGCAGCTGATCAAGCCGAGCGCCGGTAGCGTCCGCCTCGGCGGCAGCGAACTGGTCGGGCTGTCAGGGCGCCGCCTGCGCGCCGCCCGGCGCCACATGCAGATGGTGTTCCAGGATCCGTTCGCCTCGCTCAATCCGCGCCTGCGGGTGGGCGAGATCATCGCCGAGGGCATGGGCGCGCTCGGGCTGGAGAAGGAGCGGGCGGCACAAACCGCGGCGGTGATCGCGCTGTTGCAGCAGGTCGGCCTGCCGGCCGAGGCGGTCGGCCGCTTCCCGCACGAGTTTTCCGGCGGCCAGCGCCAGCGCATCGCCATCGCCCGGGCGCTCGCCGTGCAGCCGCAACTGTTGATCTGCGACGAGCCGACTTCGGCGCTCGACGTCTCGGTGCAGGCGCAGATTCTCAATCTGTTGAAAGCGCTGCAGGCCGATCTCGGCGTCGCCTACCTGTTTATCACGCACAATTTTGCCGTCGTCGAATACCTGGCGCATGACGTCGCGGTAATGTATCTCGGCCGCATCGTCGAGCGCGGCCAGGCGGAAGAAGTACTGCGCACGCCGCAGCATCCCTACACCCGGGCCTTGCTGTCAGCGGTGCCGGTGCCGCGCCTGGAGGGCGGCGAGCAGCGCATCCGTTTGCCCGGCGAAACGCCGTCGCCGGCCAATCCGCCGGCCGGTTGCCATTTCCACCCGCGTTGCCCGAAGGCGACCGATCTCTGCCGCCAGACCTATCCGGAAACCACGACGATTTCGGCGACGCACAGCGTTGCTTGCCACTTTCCGGGGTAATTTGCCCGGTCTGAGGAACACCCCTAGCGCTTGGCCTTGGCGGCTGGCTTCCTGACTACCGGCTTGCGGGTTCCAGTGGCTTTCTTCTGGGCAGTGCTGCGCGTGGGTTTAACCTTCTTGCTGGCGCCTGACTTTGTGCCCCGTACCGATTTACCCTTACGCGCCCGCGCTTCCGGCTGAATGATGATCGGTGAGCCGTCGTTGGCCAGCAAGCGGTGCAGGTTATCGGCCGAGCCGTTGCCCGGAACCAGCAGACGCGAGCCGGCGGCGAGACGAACATTGCCCTTGAGGCCGTTGGCCTGGATCAATTCGGCGGTCGAGGCGCCAAAACGGCTGGCGATCTGATCGATGCGCTCGGGTTGAGTGACGGTATAGGCCTGCCACTGGCTGAGCGGTGCGTGGTAGTTCAGCAGGTTCTGATGAAAGACTTCCAGCCTGTCGGCGGGCAGGACGACTTCCGTAGCCGCCTTGATGATCGGCCGATTGTGCGATGGGTTGAGCTGGCGGAACTCTTCCAGCGACATGTTGGCCAAGCGAGCCGCCGTCGTGACATCCATCGGTTGCGGCATTTCCAGGGTGGTGAAATAGGGGGTGTTGGGAATCGGCGGGACATTCAGACTGGCGAGCAGGGCCGGATTGCCAAAAATATTCTTCAGCGCCTGCAGCTTGGGTACATAGTGCCGGGTCTCATTTGGCATCTTCAGGCTGGCGTAGTCAGCCGGCAGGCCGCGCGCCTCATTTTTGTTAACCGCCCGTTTGACGGCGCCTTCACCCCAGTTGTAAGAGGCCAGCGCCAGGTGCCAGTCGCCATGCATGTCGTAGATGGTCTGCAGGTAGTCGAGGGCGGCATTGGTCGAGGCGACAACGTCGCGGCGCTCGTCCTGCCACCAGTTCTGCTCCAGGTCGAAGCGCTTGCCAGTGGCCGGGATGAACTGCCACAGGCCGGAGGCATGGGCCGGCGAATGGGCCATCGGGTTGAATGAACTCTCGACCATCGGCAGCAGCGCCAGCTCCGTTGGCATGCCACGCGCTTCCAGTTCCTCGACAATGTGGAAAAGGTAGGGGCGGCTACGTTCAACCATGTTGCGCAGGGCACCGGGGCGGTTCTGGTACCACTGCTGGTAATGCAGCACCAGGTCATCGTTCAGGTTGCTCATGGCAAAGCCGTTACGAACACGGTCCCACAGGTTGTCGGTCGGCGCGGTTAGATCAATGGTCGCCGGGTGGATGGGCGTGTAGCCGATTTCCAGAGGAACGAGGCTGTCGGTCCTGATTCCGGGTTCTTCAACGTTGCTCAGGCCAAGGGTCGAGGCAAGTTGCAGGGGGCCTTCCGCTGCCTGCGCCATCGTCGGCAGTCCGGACAGCGCAGTGACCAACAGCAGCCAGAGCAGGCGAACGAATGGCGACAGAACGTTGCGGTGCTGCATTGAAAACTCCTGTCGCGAACGGGGTCGACAAAGGGGGCGATTATACCCCGAGGGCCAGATGCTGGTCCTTACGCACGTGGCTGTAAAAGGGTTGCCGCCCCAGGCCGTCAGCGGATGAACGGTAGTTCCAGCGTGTCGGTATTGCGGGCGCTGCCACTGCTTTCGCGGCACAGAGCAAGGAATGCCTGCATGGCCGAGCTGACGTGGCGTTGCCGGTGGCGGGCGAAATAAAAGTGGCGCTTGAGATCGAATTGCGGTGTGGCAATTTCGACCAGGCTACCGCGGCGGAAGGCCTCGCGAAGCGACAGGCGCGACAGGCAGCCAATGCCCAGACCCGATTCGACGGCACGCTTGATCGCCTCCGTGTGTTCCAGTTCGAGCTGGATGTGCAACTCCGGGATGGCGCGGGCGATCACCTTGTCGAACAGGGCACGGGTACCGGAGCCGCGTTCGCGGACGATCCAGTTCTGGGTCGCCAGCAATGCTGAATCGGCGCCAGCAGCCGTGGCCAGGGCGTGCTGGGGGGCGCAGAAGACGACCAAGGCATCATCCAGCCAGGGTTCGAGCAGCAGCTCCGGGTCGTGGGTCTCGCCTTCAATCAGGCCGATGTCGAGTTCGCAGCGACGCAGGCGCTCGACGATGTCGTGGGTGTTGGCGACATGCAGGCCAATCTTCGAGGCGGGATGGCGTTGCAGATACTCGGCGACGACCAGCGTCGCCAAGTAGTTGCCGATGGTCAGCGTGGCGCCGACCGCCAGCGGGCCAAGCGTGCCGCCGGCCAGATAACCCTCGATTCCGGCCGCTCGGGCGAGCAGGTCTTCGACCTGCGGCAGCAGGCCGCGACCGGTGCTGTTCAGGCGCAGCGACTTACCGATGCGGTCGAACAACGGGCAGTCGAACTGGCGCTCCAGTTCGACCAGGGCGCTACTCGCCGCCGATTGGGACATGGCCATTGTCGCCGCGGCACGCGAGACATTCTCGCTGCGGGCAATGGCGGCGAACACCTCAAGTTGGCGCAGGGTGAGCTTCATATCGATCTAGTGATTAATGGATAGAGAAATTATCCGCTTATACATATATGTCGACTAGCCTATGATTCATCCAATGCCCTGTTTTTACTGCGAGTACCTGCCATGAGCACATTAGCAACCGAAAAAATTCTCTCCGTCCATCACTGGAACGATACGCTGTTCTCCTTCCGCACTACGCGCGACCCTGGTCTGCGCTTCATCAACGGTCAGTTCGTGATGATTGGCCTGGAAGTAAATGGCCGGCCGCTGACCCGCGCCTACAGCATCGCCAGCGCCAATCACGAGGAGCATCTGGAGTTTTTCAGCATCAAGGTGCCCAACGGCCCGCTGACCTCGCGCCTCCAACACCTGCAGCCGGGCGATCCGATCATCGTCAGCAAGAAGCCGACCGGCACCCTGGTCCTGCACGACCTGAAACCCGGCAAGCGCCTGTTCCTGTTTGCCACCGGCACCGGCCTCGCACCCTTCATGAGCCTGATTCACGATCCCGAGGTGTATGAGAAATTCGAGAAGGTCATCCTCGTGCACGGCGTCCGCAAGATCAATGAACTGGCCTACCACGACTACATTGAGCACGAGATCACGCAACACGAGTTCTTCGGCGACTGGGCCAAGGAAAAATTGGTCTATTACCCGACCGTCACCCGTGAATCCTTCCGCAATGAAGGCCGCCTGACCGACCTCGTCGAATCAGGCAAGCTATTTGCCGATTTGGGTATTGCGCCACTCGATCCGGCGACTGACCGGGCAATGATCTGCGGCAGTCCGGCCATGCTCACCGACACCGCGGCCATGCTCGATGCCCGTGGCTTCCAGGTCGGCAATCACCACACCGGGGTGCTCGGCGACTACGTAATCGAGCGGGCTTTCGTGGAAAAGTAGGATTCGTTGCCGGAAAAGCGAAAAGCCGTTGAAATCATCGATTTCAACGGCTTTTCAATGTTGGCGGAGTGGACGGGACTCGAACCCGCGACCCCCGGCGTGACAGGCCGGTATTCTAACCAACTGAACTACCACTCCAGTTTTACTACTTTACCGCCAAAACCTCTGGCGTCCCCACGGGGATTCGAACCCCGGTTACCGCCGTGAAAGGGCGGTGTCCTAGGCCTCTAGACGATGGGGACCCGGACTAAACTCTTCTGCAGGCATTCGGCTGGTGGTGGAGGTAAGCGGGATCGAACCGCTGACCTCTTGCATGCCATGCAAGCGCTCTCCCAGCTGAGCTATACCCCCTCGCGAGAGACAGCCGAACCACGCGGTACCTTTCGGCACCGACCGGAGCACAAGGCTCCGGACTGCACAAAAAAGCCGGATTAATCCGGCTTTTTCAAAAACGTTGGCGGAGTGGACGGGACTCGAACCCGCGACCCCCGGCGTGACAGGCCGGTATTCTAACCAACTGAACTACCACTCCAGTTTTACAACTTTACTGCCAAAACCTTGGCGTCCCCACGGGGATTCGAACCCCGGTTACCGCCGTGAAAGGGCGGTGTCGAGGTAAGCGGGATCGAACCGCTGACCTCTTGCATGCCATGCAAGCGCTCTCCCAGCTGAGCTATACCCCCGCCGCGAAAGAAGGCCGCATTATAGGGATCGACTTTCCCGCTGTAAAGGGCTTTTGGCGATTTTCAGAGATGTTTTTTGAGCGCCATGACAACGCGCTCGCGGCCGATCATCTCGACCAGCGCATCGACTGAAGGGGCCTGCGCCTGGCCGGTCAGGATGACGCGCAGCGGCATGGCCAGCTTGGGCATCTTCAGGCCATGCTTGCCGATGCTTTCCTTGATCAGAGTGCTGATCGCCGGTGCTTCCCAGGCCACATTGGCGAGGCCGGCAACGAAATCGGCCAGGGCCGGCACTGCTTCGGCCGACAGGTGCTGGGCGAGCAGCTCCCGGCTGACCGCGACGTTGGTATAGAAGACCTCAACTGCATCGGCCAGCACGTTGAGGGTGTTGCAGCGGTCGACGTAAAGCGCGACGGCCTTGGTCAGGTCAGGGCCATTCGCCGTGTCGACCCCGCGGGCAGCGAGCCGGGTTTCGATCAAGGCGGTCAGTTCAACCGACGGCAGCTGCTTCATATAGTGCTGGTTCAGCCACAGTAGCTTTTCAGTGTTGAACTGGGCGGCCGAGGCAGTGATGTGATCGAGATCGAACCACTCGACGAACTGTTGGCGGGAGAACACTTCTTCGTCGCCATGCGACCAGCCGAGGCGGCCGAGGTAGTTGATAACTGCTTCCGGCAGGAAGCCGTCTTCGTCATACTGCATTACCGAAACGGCGCCATGACGCTTCGACAGCTTGGCGCCATCGTCACCGAGAATCATCGACAGGTGGGCGTAGAGCGGCACTTCGGCCCCGAGGGCGGCGAGAATGTTGATCTGGCGCGGCGTGTTGTTGACGTGGTCGTCGCCGCGGATGACGTGGGTGATGCCCATGTCCCAGTCATCAACGCAAACGCAGAAATTGTAGGTCGGCGTGCCGTCAGCGCGGGCGATGATCAGGTCATCGAGTTCGGCATTGGCGATCTCGATCCGGCCCTTGACCTGGTCGTCCCAGGCGACGATACCGTCCTTCGGGTTTTTGAAGCGGACCACCGGCGGCACGTCGGCCGGCGGCACCGGCAGCGTCTTGCCGGCTTCCGGGCGCCAGCGGCCGTCGTAGCGTGGCTTTTCCTTGTTCGCTTCCTGCTCGGCACGCAAGGCGTCGAGTTCCTCGCGTGTCGTGTAGCAATGGTAGGCGCTACCGTTGGCCAGCATTTGCTGGATCACTTCCTTGTAGCGATCCATGCGCTGCATCTGGTAGAACGGGCCTTCGTCATGCGTCAGTTCCAGCCAGTTCATGCCATCGATGATCGCCTGCACGGCTTCCGGGGTCGAGCGGGCGACATCGGTGTCCTCGATGCGCAGGATAAACTGGCCCCCGTGGCGGCGGGCATAGGCCCACGAGAAGAGGGCGGTACGGGCGCCGCCGATATGCAGAAAACCGGTGGGGCTGGGGGCGAAACGGGTGCGAACGGGCTTCATTGGCTGCGGAATCCAGGCGGAAACAAAGTCCGCTATTCTAGCCGACGGCGGTTTGACCGGCTGTCCGTCTTGTGTTTAAATGCGCGCCTCTCGAATGGGCGGTTAGCTCAGCGGTAGAGCACTGCCTTCACACGGCAGGGGTCACTGGTTCGATCCCAGTACCGCCCACCATTTTCGAGAAATGCAAAGGTCTGAGAAATCAGGCCTTTTTGCTTTTTGGCCTAAGTGCTTAGCTTCCCTCGTCAGTCGCCCTGCAATGGTTTCAGGGTAACTCTCGGGTGACAGCAGGGTGACAAGACTACCCCCACTGCCTAAATCCAAGCTACCACGCCAACCTTCGGCCACAAGCCTTGACTGCCCTGGAAGCCCCTCCAGGAGCCTCCTGCTTGCTGGTCTAACGCGCGTAGCCGCGGGCCTCCAGGCCCCTTCCGGGGGCCTTGGCTATCGACCACCCCAAGGGGGAGACAGCAGCAGAGTTATAGAGATGAGGCTCGAGAAAACCCCTTCCCATACTTGAATTCTCGGCGAGTATCATGTGCGGACTCGCCGGACCGCCCGCCCTCACTGAACAATCGCTCAAGGCTGCCTTGATCACATGAACGCAACGAAGCAACTTCTCGACTGGAACGACTATCTCAAAACCGGTATCGACATTGTCGATCAACAGCATCGCGGGCTGGTCGACCTGGTCAACGAGACGGCTGCCAAGCTGAGCTCAGGCGATGGGCTGAGCGGCGACGAGATGCGCACGCTGCTGGGCTTTCTGACTGATTATGCGGCCACCCATTTCAGCACCGAAGAAGCGCTGATGGCCTTGAGTGGCATCGATGAGGAACACGTCGTCCATCACCGGCAATCGCACGCCAACTTCTTGCTCCAGGTCAGTGGTATGGTCGATGAACTGTCGGCGGGCGTCTTAACCGGTCACCAGTTGATGGATTTTCTCAGTAACTGGCTGATCTATCACATGCTGGGCGAGGATCAACGGCTGGCGCGCCTGCTGCGCAAGGAGCCGGCGGAGGCCGGGGGCGAAAAGCCGGCCGTCGCCGGCCTCACGGAACTGCCTGTGCACGAGGCAGCCAACAGCTCGCTGGCCCGGCTCTACGCCTTCATGGCCGAACGCAACCAGCACCTGCAGGCGACGGAACAGGCCCAGCGAAACCGCAGCAACCAGATGACCGAGCTGGTCGCCGAGCAGACCGCAGAACTGGCGGCCAGCGAAGAGCGCTTCCGCGCGCTGTTCCATAACGGGACGCTGCCCGTCATCATCACCCGCCTGGATGCCAACCTGACCCCTGGCCGCGTCGTCGATGCGAATCCTGCGGCCTGCAGTCTGCTGGGCTACGACCCGGCGGAAATGCTCAGCCGTTCGCTCCTCGACTTGGTGGCGCCCGACGAGGTGGCCCGTTTCCCCCTGCTGATCAGCGAACTGCTGGTTACCGGCAAGTTCGAGTGCGAAATGACCCTCGTCACCAAGGCCGGCCAGCAGCTAACGACGCAAATGAGCATGGCGCAGTTCGTTATTCATGGCGAACCGGTCGCCATGTCGATCATTCAAGATGTTTCGACCAACCGGGCCGCCGAACTTGCCCAGGTCGACATCCAGCAGCAGGCCCGGCGCCTCGCCGAGATCCGCAGTAGCTTTCTTTCGGGCATCAGCCAGCAAACCGGCCAGCGACGCGACGGCGTCGCCGGGAAATTGCCCGCTGCCAGTGCCAAGCCGATGGGGCCGGCGGCGATTGCCGCCTTCCTGGCCGAACACACGCTGTTCAAGGAAGTCGCCGCTAAGGACCGGGCCCAATTGGTTGCCGCCACGCGAGCCCGGCGCCTGCAGAAGGGCAAGATCCTCTTCGCCAAGGGCGACCCCTCGGCCGGTGTCTTTCTGGTCGCCGACGGCTACATCCTGCTCGCCATTTCCTCGCCGCAGGGCGTCAGGAAGGTGCTCGGCATCTTAGGCTGCGGGCAGAGCATCGGCGAGGCGGAGGTCGTCATGGACAGCACCTATCCCTATTTCGCCGAAGCGGTCGACGATGCAGAGGTGCTGCAGGTCAGTTGCGCTGCTTTGCTGGCTCTGCTCGACAAGGACAAGAAATTTGCCCGCCGGTTGATGGTCAGCTTGGCTGCGCGCCAGCACGACCTAGTGTACAGCGTCGAATCCTACACGCTGCGCACCGGCGCCGAGCGGGTCATCGGTTACCTGCTCCAGCACGCCCGCATCCAGGCCAGCGGGCGGCTGATCGTCGAACTGCCGGCTACCAAGCAGCTGATCGCCTCGCTGCTCAACATCACGCCGGAAACCCTGTCGCGCATATTCCGCGACTTCAGCGAGGCTGGCCTGATCCAGGCACGATCCCGCCATATCCAGATCCCGGACATCAACCGCCTGGTCGCTTATCAGGTCTGAGCAGTGACGCCCGCGCATCACAAGGTAAAAAAAGCCGGCTCAGCCGCCGTAATGCTGTTCGGTTAAGGTCCTCCTTCAGGTCAGGAACGGTGTGGTGTTTTGGTAGGGCTTTGCAGATACGGGGACATTGATGCCCCCGTCGTGCTCATTGGAAGGCAAAGCGGGTTTTTTGTTGGTGGGCTGGGCTGCGACTCATTAAAAGTCCTCGTCCGTGGAGGTGGAGCAAGGGCCGACCGGCGACAAGCCGGCAACCTTCCCGAAGTTCGCCGTCCGCCGTGCGATCGACATGGCATCCTTGGCTACGATCGGCGCTCCGCGGTGGATGTGGATCAGCACGTTACTGCCTGAGCGTGAACGTACTTGGGCCACCCAGTGATTGCAGGCAATGTTGGTCTGATTCTGCGAATTCATTGAAGTCTCCCGTCGGAAGTGGGCATTGTTGCGCACAATGAAATGACAGACTGTATGGCTGCGTAACCGTCGGTAACGCCGACGGGGCGGTAGGTTCCATTGTCTTGCTGCGAGTTGTTCATTGCGCCTCCCTGTGGTGTCCGGCTGGGGCGATTATTGCGTTCTCCCTGATGTGCGGCTGTTTTCCGCAGGCTTGAACGGGGAGGTCCGCGATGTCTGTCCGACTCAATGAAGAAGCGCTGTTCTGGATGCGTCTGGCGCCTTTTGCCAGTCTGTCCGAGCATGTTCTGGCTTCCGGGGCGCCGCTGGCCGATGCAGAGGAGTTGTTGTTCGGCTGGAGGTTTCCTGGTGCATTGCCTTCACGCTACGCCTGTTTAGGCGGCGGTGTGGCAAATGCGACAGTGCTCGGCATCTGAGTGGATGCCTAGCGGCAGTGCGTGCGGGCACCGTTCCGGTGCTTGCGCTTTGTCCTTGCCCAGCTCCACAGCGCTTCTGCGGCATAGGGAAAGACGGCGCCAGTGCCGAGCCAGGCCAGCATTTCTTCGGAAAGCATGATGGGCACCTCGGGTTTGGTGATGGTCGGATGCTCTTGTGATGCATATTGCATGCCTGCCGGCTGGTGGAGCGGTTTCGTCCTGCTGGAATATTTCGCCGAATGGTGTAGAGTCAAAGCGGGATGTTGATTTATCAGGAGTCGATCATGGATATCCAATCAGTTAGTTCAGCGGCCAACGCCTTTACTTCGCCGGCCAACGCCAGTCAGACGCAGCAATCGCAACAGGCGCAACAATCACAGCAAGCTCGCCAGGCCCAGCAGACCGCGCAGCAGGAGCAGCCGCGTCCCGAGCAGCGTGTCGAACGTGCGGAAGAGGCGCCGAAGCCAGTGACCAATACGCAAGGGCAGCGCACCGGCACGTTGATCAACGTCATCGCCTGAACGGGCGGACGGTAACGGAATCGCTGGAGGCGGATCATGGCAGTTTCCGCAAGTTCCGGATTGCAGTCGCCCGGTAGCGGAATCTGGGGGCAGATTCAGCAGCAACAGGCGCAGCGGAATGCCGATCAGGCCGAGCAGCAGGCGCGTTCCCTGCAGGCCAGAGCACGCCAGGCGCAGGTGGCGGCTGACCGGGCGCAGGAGAATGCCAGCTCCCTTAAGGTCCAGTCGAGTCAGGCGCAAGGCACGGCGGAAAATGCGCGGCGCGGTCTGGTGGCGATGAAATCCCAAGATGACATGCTGGTGCAGCTCAACCAGCAGGTTGGTCAGGTTGTTGAAGCGGTGGCAACACAGGCCCCTGCGGTTCAAGTTGAAGTGGCTGCACCACAGCCGGTTACCAATGCCTTCGGACAGACGACGGGTACCCTGGTGAATGTGACTGCCTGAGCGATTTGGTGTGATCAGGCATGGAGGGCGCTGCGGCGCCCTTTTTCGTGGCTGTTCGTCTGGTATCGTTGCGCCATAGCCAACAAGCAAAGGAGTTCTCTGTGCTAGCCGACCATTGGTGTGCTTCAGTTGATGCCACCATCCAGTTGCGTACCGGCTGCAATCCGCTGGAGCAACACGGGCCGCAGGCCGTGATCGTTCATGCCGATGCCTGGGCGCCGGTGTCCGCCATTGCTGACCCACACGACATTCGCCAAGTGGTGGATTATGAAGTGATCTTCCTGGCCATCCGCAAGTTGGAACAGAACGAACACTGTATCTGCCTGGAGTCGAGCATTCTTGAGGTGATGGATGCGATCTTCTCGATTGCCATCGTCTCCGAGGCCTTTGTCTCGATGCATAAGCCGCATGTCTACAATGGTCAGGGAACGCCGGCCATTTCCCTGAAGCTGACGCGTCAGCAATGGCAGACGCTGAGCCACTGATCTCCGCCATCGGCGCCGTAGGCAGCAACGGCATGCTCGGGCTGGACGGCTGGCTGCCTTGGGACATCCCGGAGGAGCTGGCTTATTTTGAAGCGACCGTCGCCGGTGCGGCGCTGGTCATCGGGCGATTGACCTACGAGTCGATGGACGTGGTGCCGGAGGATTCCTTTATTGTCAGTCGCCGGTCCGACTTGCGACTGCGCCCCGGTTGCCGGCGGGTCGAATCGGTCGAGCAGGGCTTGCGGGCAGCGCTGGCCACCGGCAAACCGGTATTCGTCATTGGCGGCGCCTCGATCTATGCCGCCGCCTGGCCCTATTGCCGGCGTTTCTACCTCACCCGTATTGAGATGCCCTTTGCTGGCGATACGCTGTTTCCCGCGGAAATACCGCTGGCTTCGTGGGATCTGGTCAGTGACGTGGCCAAGCGCTATCGCGAACGCAAGAGTGGGCGGGAGGTGGTTTGCCGTTTTCGGCAATACGAGCAACGTCAGCCGCGTCCCTTGCCGATGGCAAAGAAAGTTTCTGCTGGCGCCTGAGAAAATGCTTGCCTTGTTCCGGCCTTTTTCCTATGATTCAAACGAACGTATGAATCATTTGGGAGCCCCATGGCTGAAGTTAGATCTGTTGATACCCGCGAGCGCATTCTCGATGCTGCCGAGCGCCTATTCATGGCGCACGGCTATGACGGCACTTCGATGCGCCACATTACCGGCGAGGCCGGTGTCAATCTGGCGGCGGTGAATTATCACTTCGGCTCCAAGGAGTCGCTGATGCAGGAGGTGTTCCGCCGCCGGCTCGACTGGCTCAACGACGAGCGCATGCGCGTTCTCGATGCCCTCGAGGCGGAGGCGGGTGATCAGGCGGTCAAGCCGTCCGCCATTGTCGATGCCTTCTTCGGCACCCTTTTGCGCATGGCGGACGACGAAACCCGGGGCGGCATGACCTTCCTGCGCCTGCTCGGGCGCACGCTGACCGAACCCTCCGAGTTCATCCGCGCCTTCCTCGCCCATGAATACAAGGCGGTCATGGATCGCTACAAGGAGGCGCTGTTCCGTGCATTGCCGGAAGTGCCCAAGGCCGAGATCGTCTGGCGCTTTCACTTCATGCTCGGCGCCACGTCCTACGCCATTGCCGGTACGGACGCGTTGCGCCTGGTTACCGACTGGCAGATCGAGGATGAGGATTCGACGGATCGCCTGGATCGCCTGGTACCGCGTCTGATGTCCTTCCTGCTCGGCGGTCTGCGTGCGCCGCTGCCGCAGTTCGCCGATGCAGCGGGCGCTGGCTGACGGCGCTAGCACACTGCAGAAAACATAAAACCATAAATGGAGACAAACAGCATGTTCAACAGCCTCATCACTCTGCTCGGGGTAGCCGCTCTGGCGGCTTTGGCCGCGCTGCTCTTCGTTCGGCCGTTGCGCCGGGCGGTGATCACCCGGCCCATTTTTTCCACCTACCGCAAGGTCTTGCCGCAAATGTCGGCTACCGAGCGCGATGCCCTGGAAGCGGGCAGCGTCTGGTGGGAAGGCGAACTGTTCCGCGGCAAGCCGGATTGGCAGAAACTGCACGCCTACCCGGTGCCGAAGCTGACGCCTGAGGAGCAGTCCTTCCTCGATAACGAATGCGCCGAAGCCTGCCGCCTGGTCGACGACTGGAAGGTAACGCAGGAACTCTACGATCTGCCGCAGGAGGCTTGGCGCTACATCAAGGACAAGGGCTTCCTCGGCATGATCATCCCGAAGAAGTATGGCGGCCTGGAGTTCTCGGCTTATGCCCATTCGCAGGTGGTGACCAAGCTGTCGACGCGCTCCTCCGCCCTGTCAGTGTCGGTGATGGTGCCGAACTCGCTCGGCCCGGCCGAGCTGCTGCTGCACTACGGCACCGAAGCGCAGAAAAACCACTATCTGCCCCGCCTGGCCAAGGGCATCGAAGTGCCGGCGTTCGCGCTGACCAGTCCGTGGGCCGGTTCCGATGCGGCGTCGATCCCGGATAGCGGCGTCGTCTGCAAGGGCATCTACCAGGGCAAGGAAGTGCTCGGCATGCGCGTTTCCTGGGACAAGCGCTACATCACGCTGGCCCCGGTGTGCACCGTGTTCGGCCTGGCCTTCCATCTCTACGACCCGGACGGCCTGCTCGGCGACCAGAAGCACATCGGCATCACCTGCGCGCTGGTCCCTTACGACCATCCGGGCGTCGACACGGGCCGCCGCCATTTCCCGTTGAACGCCATGTTCATGAACGGCCCGACCCGTGGCACGGACGTTTTCATGCCGCTTGACTTCATCATCGGCGGCCCGGCGATGGCCGGGCAGGGCTGGCGCATGCTGATGGAGTGCCTGGCGGCCGGCCGCTCGATCTCGCTGCCCTCGTCAAACACCGGTATGGCGCAGATGACGGCGCGTGCCGTCGGCGGCTATGCCCGCGTGCGTTCGCAGTTCAAGATGGCCGTCGGTCGTTTCGAAGGGGTCGAGGAAGCGCTGACCCGGATCGGCGCCTACACCTACCTGATGGATGCCGTGCGCAAGATGACGGCCGGCGCCGTCGATCTCGGCGAAAAGCCGTCGGTGGTTTCGGCCATCGCCAAATACCACGTCACCGAGCGTGCCCGCCAGGTGGTCAATGACGGCATGGACGTCATCGGCGGCAAGGGCATCTGCCTCGGCCCGTCGAACTTCCTCGGCCGCGCCTACCAGCAGGTGCCGATCGGCATCACCGTCGAGGGGGCCAACATTCTGACCCGCTCGCTGATCATCTTCGGCCAGGGCGCCATCCGCTGCCATCCGTATCTGCTGCCGGAAATGCAGGCGGCGCAGAACCCGGACCAGAAGCAGGGCCTGGTCGATTTCGACAAGGCGCTGTTCGGCCACATCGGCTTCACCGTCAAGAACGGTTTTCGCGCGCTGTGGCTGGGCATGACCGGCTCACATTTCGCCGGCGTCAATGTCGATACGGCGCCGGAAATGCGCCGCTATTACCAGCAACTGACCCGTTTTTCGGCCGCCTTTGCCTTCATGGCGGACATCTCGCTGCTGGTGCTCGGCGGCAGCGTCAAGCGTCGCGAAAAACTGTCGGCCCGGCTCGGCGACATCCTCGCCCAGATGTACCTGATTTCCTGCACGCTGAAGCGCTACGAGGCCGAAGGCCGCAAGGCCGAGGATGCCCCGCTCGCCCATTGGGCGATCTGGGATGCCATGTACAAGGCACAGCAAGCTTTCGACGGTGTTATCGCCAATTTCCCGGTGCGCTTTATCGCCGCCTTCCTGCACCGCTCGATCTTCCCCTGGGGCCACCCGTATGTCGTGCCCTCGGACGAGGTCGGCCATCAGGTGGCCAAGGCACTGATTTCGCCCTCCGCTACCCGCGACCGGCTGACTGCCGAGTGCTACCTGCCGCTCGACGAAAACGAGCCGGTCGGCGCCATCGAACTGGCGTTGCAGGCGACGCTCCAGGCTGAACCGATCGAGGCGAAGATCCGCGAGGCCGAGAAGGCCGGACGTTTCGACGACAACCCGAAGGCTAACGTGCGCGACATCGCCAGCGTCGCCTTCGAGTGCGGCGTCATCAATGCCGCTGACTACGAGATCATGAAGCGGCGCAATCATCTGCGCGACATCGTCGTGCGCGTTGATGACTTCCCCTTCGATTATGGCGTGGCGACCGCTAACAAGCCGGCCGAATGCCGGATGGCTGCCTGAGCCATGAGCCGCACGATCTACGTGGTGGATGGCGCTCGCACGCCGTTCCTGAAGGCGCAGAAGGGGCCGGGGCCGTTCGCCGCCTCTGACCTGGCGACCCAGGCCGGGCGGGCGCTGCTGCTGCGCCAGCCTTTCCTGCCCAGCGATCTCGACGAGGTCATCCTCGGCTGCGCGGCGCCGTCGCCGGACGAGACCAACATCGGCCGCATGGTGGCGTTACGCCTCGGTTGTGGAAAGAAAGTGCCGGGCTGGACGGTGATGCGCAACTGCGCGTCCGGCATGCAGGCCATCGACTCGGCCATCGCCAATATCCAGCTCGGCCGCTCGGATCTGGTGCTGGCCGGCGGCGTCGACGCGTTGTCCCGGGCGCCGCTGCTGTACAACGAGGTGATGGTGCGCTGGTTCGCCGGCATGATGAGCCTGCGCACGGTCGGCGAAAAGGCGCGGCATTTTCTCAAACTGCGCCCGGCGGCGCTGCTGACGCCGGTGATCGGCTTGATGAAGGGGCTGACCGATCCGGTGGTTGGTTTGCTGATGGGACAGACCGCCGAGAACCTGGCCTGGAAGTTCGGCATCGACCGCCGGCAGATGGACGAATATGCCGTGCGCAGCCATCAGCGGTCGTTGGCCGGCCGGAAAGCCGGCCTTTTCGGCGAAATCGTCCCGCTGGTCGATAGCGAAGGGACGATCTACGCCGAGGACGACGGCGTGCGCGCTGATGCCACGCTGGAGGGCATGGGCAAACCGAAACCGTTCTTTGACAAGAAGTACGGCAACATTACTGCCGCCAACAGTTCGCAGATCACCGACGGCGCTGCCTGGGTGCTGGTGGCCTCGGAAGAGGCGGTGCAGAAATATGGCCTGACGCCGCTCGGCAAGATCATCGACAGTCAGTGGTCCGGGCTGGAGCCGGAGCAGATGGGCCTCGGCCCGGTGCATGCGTCCACGCCCCTGCTGCAGCGCCACGGCCTGAGTCTGGCCGACATCGACTATTGGGAACTCAACGAAGCCTTTGCCGCGCAGGTGCTCGGCTGCCAGGCCGCCTGGCAGGACGACAACTACTGCCGTGAACAACTGGGTCTGCCTGGCGCCCTCGGCCAGATTGATGAAGAACGCCTCAACGTCGATGGCGGCGCCGTCGCCATCGGTCATCCGGTCGGCGCCTCGGGGGCGCGCATCGTGCTGCACCTGCTGCATGTGCTGCGCCGCAATCGTGCCAAGCGCGGTGTGGCGACCATCTGCATCGGCGGCGGCCTGGGCGGTGCAATGCTGGTGGAGGCTTGCCAATGAAGCACTGGCAACTGAACAGGGAAGACAGCGGCATTGTCGTCGCCGTGCTGGACAAGGCCGGCGAGTCGGCCAATTCGCTGTCGGCCGAGGTGATGGCCGAGTTCGCGCAGATCCTCGACCAGCTCGACGTCTATCCGCCCAAAGGCCTGATCATCCGTTCCGGCAAGGCGGCCGGTTTCATCGCCGGCGCCGACATCGGCGAGTTCTCGCAACTCGATACGCGGGAGCAGGGCCGGGCGCTGGTGGCCCGTGGTTGGGAGCTGTTCAACCGGCTGGCCGCCGTGCCGTATGCGACGCTGGCCTTGGTTCGCGGTCACTGCCTGGGCGGCGGCCTCGAACTGGCGCTGGCCTGCCGCTACCTGCTGGCGGTCGATGAGCCGGGTACCAAAATGGGCCTGCCGGAAGTTATGCTCGGCATCTTCCCCGGCTGGGGCGGCATGCTGCGTCTGCCGCAGCGCGTCGGCCCGGCCGCGGCGCTGGACATGATGCTGACCGGCAAGACGCTCGACGCCAAGCGCGCCCGCAACCAGGGACTGGCCGACGATTGCGTGCCGCCGCGGGTCATGGAGATGGCCGCCCGGCAACTGCTGTTGTCGGACACGCCGCGCCGGCCGCTGCCGCTGCTGCAACGTCTACTCAACGGCCCGCTGAAAGGCGTGGTCGCCAGCGGCGCCAGGAAGCAAGTGGCGAAGAAGGCGCGGCCTGAACACTACCCGGCGCCCTACGCGATCATCGACCTGTGGCAGAAACACGACGGTAATGCGCTGGCGGCGCCGGAAATGGTCGATCGCATCATTTCGTCGCCGACGGCGAAGAATCTGCTGCGCGTCTACCACCTGCAGGAGCGCCTGAAGGGCTTCGGCAAGGACAGCGACTTCACGGCCGTGCACGTGCATGTCGTCGGCGCCGGCGTCATGGGCGGCGACATCGCCGCCTGGTGCGCCCTGCGCGGGCTGACCGTGACTTTGCAGGATCAATCGCTGGAACGCATCGCGCCGGCCTTGAAGCGGGCCCATGCGCTGTTCAAGAAAAAGCTGCGCGAGCCCCTGAAAGTCCGTGCTGCCTTCGACCGGCTGATACCCGATCCGACCGGCGCCGGTGTCGCCCGTGCCGACGTGGTTATCGAGGCGATCTTCGAGAACGTCGAAGCCAAGCATGCGTTGTTCCGCACCATCGAACCGCAGCTGAAGCCGACAACGGTGCTGGCCAGCAACACCTCCAGCCTGAAACTGGAAGACCTGCGCACGGTGCTCGAACAACCGCAGCGCCTGGTCGGCATCCATTTCTTCAACCCGGTGGCGCTGATGCCGCTGGTTGAGGTGGTCGAAGCCGACGGTGCTGATCACGAAGCTGTGCGTGCCGCCTGCGCCTTCGTCCGGCAGATCGACAAGCTGCCGCTGCCGGTGAAGAGCGCGCCGGGCTTCCTGGTCAATGCCGTGCTGGCGCCCTACATGCTGGCCGCGATGCGGGCGGTCGACGAAGGTATCGCGCCGGCCACTGTCGACGAGGCGATGCTCGCCTTCGGCATGCCGATGGGACCGATCGAACTGGCCGATACCGTCGGCCTCGACATCGCCATGGCCGCCGGCCGGCAACTGGCCGATGGCGCCGAGTCGCCGCGCTGCCTGCAGGAACGCATCGAGCGCGGGCAACTGGGCAAGAAGAGCGGCCAGGGCTTCTATGACTGGTCGTCGGGACGGGCGGCGAAACCGATGGCGGGAAGCGTTCCGGCCGGTTTGGCTGAACGTCTGGTGCAGCCGCTGATTGAGCGGGCCGCGCACCTGGTAGCCAGTGGCGTGGTCGCCGATGCTGATCTGGCAGATGCTGGCGTAATATTCGGAACGGGTTTTGCACCCTTTACGGGAGGGCCGCTCAACTCACGAAAAATGCAGTAAAGCCGTGTTGCAGATTCCCAACAAAGAGAATTATTTTGTTAATTCATACGGCATTTCAAACGGCTGTTTGAGATCTAATCGTAAACCGCAGCAAGGGATTCAAATCCCGCTCATAAACATAACTGGAGACAAGACAATGCAGAAAATTATTACGCCTCGCCTGATCCCGGCGTTGCTCGCTATCGCCTTTTCCGGCAGCGCCGCCGCATCCGGTTTTCAATTGCAGAACCAGACCGGTTCGGGCAATGGTACCGCCTTTGCCGGCGCCGCCGCCGCCGCCGAAGATGCCGGTACGGTATTCTTCAACCCAGCCGGCATGAGCTACCTGCCGCGCGGCCATAACATTTCCCTTTCCGGCACCGTGCTGCATCGGGTGATCGACTTTTCCAACAAAGGATCAACCACGGTAAGTCAGGCAGCTTTCCCGCTGGGGACGACCAATGGCGGCGATGGCGGTGGGACATCGTTCCTGCCTCATGGCTACTGGGTCTGGGGCATCTCGCAGCAGTTGAGCGTCGGCTTGGGCATCGGACCAACCTTCGGTAACAAGACGGAATATGACTTCGATTTCGTCGGGCGCAATGCCGGCTACTTTGCCGAAATTGCACAAATCAACATCAATCCGTCGCTGTCCTGGAAGATCAGCGACCAGGTGTCAATCGGTGGCGGCATCAATTTCGCCCACAACGAGACTCAGTTCAAACAAGGGGTTCCGGCATCAACGGGCCTTGGCTTTCCAGCAAACAATTTCCTTGACGTCAAAGGCGACGATTGGGCTATCGGTTACAACCTAGGAGCAATGTTCCAGGTGACGAAGGCGACCCGTATCGGCCTGACTTATCGTTCGGAGCTAGAGTTCGATCTGGAGGGTAAGCAAAAATTCGGAACTCAAGTTCCCGGGGTTCTGGTTAACCAGGATATCGACGCCAAGCTGAAGACACCAGCCAGCGCCTCGCTCGCGGTCTCGCACATGGTCAATGACCGGCTGGAACTGCTGGCCGATTACACGTGGACTGACTGGAGCGTCGTCGACACGATCCAGTTGAAGAGCAAGCAGACGGGAGCCAACTTGAGCGCCCTCAGCTACAACTTCAAAGATTCGTGGCGGGTGGGTATTGGTGCCAACTATCAATACACCAATGACCTGAAGCTGCGCTTCGGCATCGCCCACGACAAAGCGCCGGTGAAGTCGGCAGCCGACCGCACGATGACACTGCCGGATACCGACCGCACCTGGCTGTCGTTTGGCGTCAAATACAAGCTCTCGCCGAAGGCCTCGGTCGATGTTGGCTACACGCACATCTTCTTTGCCAAGGGCAAGACCGAAAGGGCAGTCGATTTCCCGGCCGGCACGACGCGTCAGGTCATTCGTGGCGATTGGGACAACAGCGTGGACATTGTCTCGGCCCAGCTCAACTACAGCTTCTGATCCCGCATTCCTTGCGAACTTTGCACCCCGGTTTCGTCCGGGGTTTTTTTTGCCGATCGGGCGATGAAACAGGTTGACCGGGCGTGATGCAAGTCTATAATACAAACGTTCGTTTTATTTCAAAGAAACCCAAATAAGATCATGAAAGGAGACTGGCTTGAACAAGCTAATCGTTAGAAAGGCTGCCGTGCTCGGAGCCGGCGTCATGGGGGCGCAGATTGCGGCACACCTGGCCAATGCCAATGTGCCGGTGGTGCTGTTCGACCTGCCGGCGAAGGAGGGCGACAAGAACGGCGTCGTCACCAAAGCCCTGGATGGCCTGAAGAAGCTTGACCCGGCACCGCTGGCCAGCAAGGGCAAGTTGAAGTTCATCGACGCCGCCAATTACGCCGAGCACCTGCCGCTGCTCGCCGAGTGCGATCTGGTGATCGAGGCCATCGCCGAGCGCATGGACTGGAAGAATGACCTGTACGCGAAGATCGCGCCGCACATCGGCGCCAACGCCATCATCGCTTCCAATACCTCCGGCCTGTCGATGAATGCGCTAGCTCAGGGACTGCCAGAATCGGTACGCCCACGCTTCTGCGGCATCCACTTCTTCAACCCGCCGCGCTACATGCATCTGGTCGAGATCATCGGTACGCAGAGTACCGATGCGTCCACCCTCGACGCGCTGGAAACCTGGCTGACCTCGCGCCTGGGCAAGGGCGTCATCCGCGCGCTCGATACGCCGAACTTCGTCGCCAACCGCATCGGTGTCTTCTCGATCCTCGCCGTGATGCATCACACGCAGGCTTTCGGCCTCGGCTTCGATGAAGTCGATGCGCTGACCGGCCCGAAGATCGGCCGGCCGAAGAGCGCCACCTACCGCACTGCCGACGTTGTCGGCCTGGATACGCTGGCGCACGTGGTCAAGACCATGCAGGACACGCTGCCGGACGATCCCTGGCATAGCCACTTCGTCACGCCGGCCTGGCTGCAGGCGCTGATCGCCCAGGGGGCGCTCGGCCAGAAGACGCGTTGCGGCATCTTCCGCAAGCAGGGTCGGGAAATCCAGGTGCTCGACCTCGGCAAGCAGGATTACCGGCCGTCGGCCGGCGATGTCGCCGAGGAGGTTGCCGCCATCCTCAAGTTGCGCCATCCGGGCGAGAAGTTTTCCGCGTTACGCGCCTCGAACCATCCGCAAGCGCAGTTCCTCTGGGCCATCTTCCGCGACATCTTCCATTACGCGGCGGTGCAGCTGGAAAACGTTGCCGACAATGCCCGTGATCTCGATCTCGCCATGCGCTGGGGCTTCGGCTGGGCGCAGGGGCCGTTCGAGACCTGGCAGGCCGCTGGCTGGCAGGCCATCGCCAGTGCCATCGCCGCCGACATCGAAGCGGGCAAGGCGATGAGCAACGCTCCCCTGCCGGCCTGGGTCAGTGATGGTCGCGACAGCGTGCATACGCCGTTCGGCTCCTGGTCGGCGCGTCAGCAGCGCTATGTCGACCGTTCGCAATTGCCGGTTTACCAGCGGCAGGTATTCCCCGAGACGGTGCTTGGCGAAGGTGCCTCGGCACCCGATAAATCCGGCGAGACCGTCTATGAGAACGATGGCGTTCGCCTGTGGACGCTGCCCGATGTCGATGCGCGCATCGGCATCCTGTCGATCAAGTCAAAGATGCACACCATCGGCAACGAGGTGCTGGACGGCGTTATTGCCGCCGTGCGCACGGCCGAGACGCAGCTTGATGGCGTCGTCGTCTGGCACGAAGCGCCATTTGCTGTTGGCGCCAACCTGCAGCAGGTGACGGATGCCATCGCTGCCGGACAGTTTGACCTGCTCGAGCAGACCGTCGAGAAATTCCAGCGCGCCTCGCAGACGCTGAAATACGCCCAGGTTCCGGTCGTCACTGCGGTGCAGGGCATGGCTCTCGGTGGCGGCTGCGAGTTCTTGATGCATGCCGGCAAGCGCGTCATGGCGTTGGAAAGCTATGTCGGCCTGGTCGAAGCCGGTGTCGGCCTGATTCCAGCGGGCGGCGGCTGCAAGGAATTCGCCGTGCGCGCTGCCGAATGGGCGGCGCAGTCGGCGACGCCGGGCGAAGTGTTCAACTACCTGCAGCCGGTGTTTCAGACCATCGCCATGGCCAAGGTGGCCAAGAGCGCTGTCGAGGCGGTCGAATTCGGCTTCGCCAAGCCGACCGACACCATTCTGTTCAATGCCCACGAGCTGCTCTACGTGGCGATCCGCGAGGCGCGGGCGATGGCCGAGGCTGGGTATGCACCACCGACGCAGGCACGGGCCATCCCGGTGGCCGGCAAGAACGGCATCGCCACCTTCGAGATGATGCTGGTCAATATGAAGGAGGGCGGCATGATCTCCGCCCACGACTACAAAGTGGCGAAATATGCCGCCATCGCCCTGTGCGGCGGCGAGGTCGAGACCGGTAGCCTGGTCGACGAGGAATGGCTGATCACCGTCGAGCGCCGGTTGTTCGTTGAGCTGCTGAAAACCCCCGAAACCCAGGCCCGGATCAAGCACACGCTTGAAACCGGCAAGCCGCTCCGTAACTAATCGGGCTAAGGAAAAAACATGAGCAAACAGATTCAAGACGCCTACATCGTCGCCGCCACGCGCCTGCCGGTGGCCAAGAAGAACGGCATGTTCAAAAACGTGCGGCCGGACGACATGCTGGCCACGGTGATCCGGGCGGTGGTCGCGCAGGTGCCGGGTATCGACCCGGCACGCATCGGCGACGTGATTGTCGGCTGCGCCATGCCGGAAGCCGAGCAGGGCATGAACGTCGCCCGTATCGGCGCGCTGCTGGCCGGCCTGCCGATCACCGTGCCGGGCATCACCATCAACCGTTTCTGCTCCTCCGGAGTGCAGGCGGTGGCTGACGCCGCCAACCAGATCCGCCTCGGCCTGGCCGATGTGATGATCGCTGCCGGTACCGAGTCGATGTCGGTGATGCCGCAGATCATGGGCAACAAGATGTCGATGAACCCGGCCATCTTCGCGAATGAGGAAAACATCGGCATCGCCTTCGGCATGGGCCTGACCGCCGAGAAGGTGGCGACCCAGTGGAAGATCAGCCGCGAGGCGCAGGATGCCTTCGCCCTGGCTTCCAACCAGAAGGCCTGCGCAGCGATTGCCGCCGGTCACTTCAAGGCCGAAACGACACCGTATGCGATCCGCGAAAGCCTGCCCGAGCTGAAAACCGGCGACATCCGCATCCGCGAACGTCTCGCCGACATTGATGAAGGCCCGCGCGCCGATGCTTCGCTGGAGCGTCTCGGCAAGCTGAAACCGGTGTTCCATGCGCGTGGTTCGGTGACCGCCGGCAACTCGTCGCAGATGTCGGACGGCGCCGGCGCGGTGATGCTGGTTTCGGAAAAGGTACTCAAGGAACACAACCTGACACCGCTCGCCCGTTTCGCCGGCTATGCCGTCGGCGGCGTTGCACCAGAGATCATGGGCATCGGCCCGGTCGCGGCGATTCCCAAGGTGCTGGCACAAGTCGGTATATCCCAGGACGACCTCGACTGGATCGAACTCAACGAAGCCTTCGCCGCCCAATCGCTGGCCGTCATGCAGGAACTCGGCATCAATCCGGACAAGGTCAATCCGCTTGGCGGCGCCATCGCCCTCGGCCACCCGCTCGGCGCCACGGGAGCCATCCGCATCGCCACCGTCGTGCATGGCCTGAAGCGCACCGGCGGCAAGTACGGCATGGTGACCATGTGCATCGGCACCGGCATGGGTGCCGCCGGCATCATCGAGGCCCTGTAAGCCATGAAACCCGCCTGGCTGAAGAAACTCTCACCGGCCTGGCGGGCGCGCATGGTGCGCCTGGGCTTCAATCTGCATCCGGCCTTTCGCGGTACCGGTGGGCGGGTGGTGCATGTGGCGCGCGACTTGCGCCACATGCGCATCTGCCTGCCGCTGAACTGGAAGACGAAGAACATCGTCGGCTCGTTGTACGGCGGTTCGCTTTTCGCCATCACCGACGGCGCCCACCCGATGATGCTGATGGCGGCGCTGGGCGACGGCTTCATCGTCTGGGACAAGGCGGCGAGCATCCGCTACCGCAAGCCGGGACGGTCGACGCTGTACGCCGATTTCCTGCTGCCCGGCGAGGAGGTCGAGGCGATCAAGGCCGCCCTGCGGGAATCGCCGGAGCTTGAGCGGACTTTTCAGGTCGAACTGAAGGACGATCAGGGCATCGTGCATGCCGTGGTCGAACGCACCGTTTATATTGCGGAAAAAAATCACTACAGCCGAAAAATCGGTGGAGGAGACAAACCATGAAATGCACAACGATCACGCGGGCCCTGCTGCTGACCCTGTGCCTGGCGACAGGTGCGCTTCAGGCGGCCGAGGTAGCCGGCGTCAAGATCGACGATACGGTGAAGGTTGGCGGCAGTGACCTGGTGCTTAACGGTGCCGGCCTGCGTAGCAAGCTGTTCATCAAGGTCTATGTCGGCGCGCTCTATGTCGGTCAGAAGGCGAACACGCCGGCGGCCATCTACGCCAGCCCGGCGCCACGCCGGATGGTGATGCGCATGCTGCGCGACATGGATGCCGAGACTTTGTACGGCGCGCTCGACGATGGCTTGCGCAACAACCTGACGCCGGCCGAACTGGCGGCGATGCAGGGGCAGGCTGAGCAACTGGGCGCCTTGATGAAAGGCATCGGCAAGGTCCGCGAGGGCGACGCCGTGGCCATCGATTTCACGGCCGAAGGACTGGCCGTCATCCTGAACAATCAGAATCGCGGGACAGTGGCTGGGGCGGAATTCGCCCGGGCGCTGCTGCGGGTGTGGCTGGGCGACAAGCCGGCGGATGCCTCGCTGAAGAAGACACTGCTCGGTAACCGTGACTAAGGAGGAGAGAAAAATGGACAAGATCTGGTTGAAGAGTTACCCACCGGGCGTACCGCCGGAAATCAGCATCGACCATGTGCCGTCGCTGGTGGCGTTGTTCGAGAAGGCCTGCGCCACGTTCGCCGACAAGGGGGCCTACATCAGCATGGACAAGGAGATGACCTACCGGCAGCTCGACGAGGAAAGCCATGCCTTTGCCGGCTGGCTGCAGTCGCTCGGGCTGAAGAAGGGCGACCGCGTGGCCTTGATGATGCCCAACCTGCTGCAGTATCCGGTGGCCCTGTTCGGCACGCTGCGCGCCGGCTGCGTCGTGGTCAACTGCAACCCGTTGTACACGCCGCGCGAACTGGAGCACCAGTTGAAGGACTCCGGCGCCGTGGCCATCGTCATCGTCGAGAACTTCGCCCACACGCTGGATCAGATCATCGCCCATACGGCGGTCAAGCATGTCGTGGTGACGCCGATGGGCGAGATGCTCGGGGCGCTGAAGGGGGCGATCGTCAATCTGGTGGTCCGCCACGTCAAGAAACTGGTGCCGGCGTGGAACCTGCCGGGCGCCATCGGCTTCAAGACCGCGCTGGCCGCCGGCAGAAGCCACGGTTGGAAGGAAGTGCCGCTCGACCACGACGACATCGCTTTCCTGCAATATACCGGCGGCACCACTGGCGTCTCCAAGGGCGCCATGCTGACGCACGGCAACATTGCCGCCAACGTCATGCAGGCGCATGCCTGGATCCGACCGGTGGTACGCGAGGGCGAAGAGTTCATCATCACGGCGCTGCCGCTGTATCACATCTTCGCGCTGACGGCGAACTGCCTGACCTTCCTGATGATCGGCGCGCGCAACCTGCTGATCGCCAATCCGCGCGACATTCCGGGCTTCGTCAAGGAGTGGGCAAAATATCCGGTGACCGTGGTGACTGGCGTGAACACGCTATTCAACGCGCTGCTCAACAACCCGGATTTCGCCAAGCTGAACTTCTCGACGATGAATGTCACCCTCGGCGGCGGCATGGCCGTGCAGGGACCAGTTGCCGATCGCTGGCAGAAGGTCACCGGCAACGCGCTGCTGCAGGCCTACGGGCTGACCGAAACCTCGCCGGCGGCGACGATCAATCCGCTCGACATGAAGCAGTTCAACGGCGCCATCGGCCTGCCGATTTCCTCGACCGAGGTTTCGATCCGTGACGATTACGGGCATGAAGTACCAACGCCACAGGTTGGTGAAATCTGCATCCGTGGTCCGCAGGTCATGAAGGGCTACTGGCAGCGTCCTGAAGAAACTGAACTGGCCTTCTACCCGGACGGCTTTCTGCGCACCGGCGACATGGGCTATGTCGACCCGCAGGGCTACGTTTTCCTGGTCGACCGCAAGAAGGACATGATCCTGGTCTCCGGCTTCAACGTTTATCCGAACGAAGTCGAGGAGGCGGTCGCCATGCACCCAGGTGTCAGCGATGTGGCCGCCATCGGTGTGGTCGACGAGCATTCCGGCGAGGCAGTGAAGATCTTCGTCGTGCGCAAGGATCCGACGGTCACCGAGAAGGCGCTGATCGAGCACTGCCGCGGTCTGCTCACCGGCTACAAGATTCCCAAACATGTCGAATTCCGTGACGACCTGCCGCGTACCAACGTCGGCAAGATCCTGCGTCGCGCCCTGAAGGAGCAAGGCTGATGCCGATTCCCGCTTCGCTGAACAGCAACCTCAAACTGCCGGTCATCTGCGCCCCGATGTTCATCGTCTCCAACCCGGACCTGGTCATCGCCCAGTGCAAGGGCGGGCTAATCGGCTCCTTCCCGGCGCTGAACGCCCGGCCGAAGGAATTGCTTGACGAGTGGCTGACGCGTATCAAGAGCGAACTGGCGGCCGATCCGGAGGCCGCGCCGTTCGCGGTGAACCAGATCATCCACCAGTCGAACGAGCGTCTCGACCACGACATGGACTTGTGCGTGAAGCACCGGGTGCCGCTGATCATCACCAGCCTGCGCGCCCCGAACGAGATCGTGCCGCGGGTCCATGACTACGGCGGCCAGGTCTTCCACGACGTGATCAGCGTGCGCCATGCCGAGAAGGCGCTGGAAGCCGGCGTCGATGGTTTGATCCTGGTCTGCGCCGGCGCTGGCGGCCATGCCGGCACGCTCAGCCCGTTCGCGCTGGTCGGTGAAATCCGCAAGTTCTACAAGGGGCCAATCGCCCTCTCCGGCGCCATCGCCAACGGCAGCGCCATCCTAGCCGCCCAGGCCATGGGCGCCGATTTCGCCTATATCGGCACGCGCTTCATCGCCACCCGGGAAGCCAACGCCATCGACGGTTACAAGCAGGCCATCATCGATTCTGCTGCCGCCGACGTCGTCTATACGCCTTACTTCACCGGCGTGCACGGCAACTACCTGAAGAAAAGCATCGTCGCCGCCGGCCTCGATCCGGACGACCTGCCGGTCAAGGACAAGACCTCGATGAGCTTCGGTAGCCACCGCGATGCCAAGGCCTGGAAAGACATCTGGGGTGCCGGCCAGGGCGTTGGCAATATCGATGCAGTACTGCCGACCGCCGAGCTGATTGCGCAGCTGAAGCGGGAATACAGTACTGCGAGAGAACAGTTGCTGGCTGCCGGTTATTAGAGTTGCCAGCAAAAGCGACCACCTTCCCGCATCCGAGCACCCGCTAACAACACAAACAACTAACAACTAGCACTAAAGGAGAAACACACATGAGCGACTATCGCGCGCCCGTTCAAGACATGCGCTTCGTCATGGACGAGCTTGCCAATCTGTCGGAGATTGCCCAGCTACCGGGCTACGAAGAAGCAACGCCGGACTTGGCGGATGCCATTCTCGAAGAGGCGGCCAAGTTCACCGGCGAGGTGCTGGCGCCGCTGAACCGCATTGGCGACAAGCAGGGCTGCAAGCTGACGGCACAGGGCGTGGTCACGCCGGAGGGCTGGAAAGAAGCCTATCGACAGTTCTGCGAAGCCGGCTGGAACGGCATCACCTCACCCGCCGAATTCGGCGGTCAGGGCCTGCCCGACGTGCTCGGCGTAGCGGTCAAGGAAATGCTCTGTTCGTCCAACATGGCCTTCAGCCTCGGCCCCTTGCTTACCACCGGCGCCGTCGAAGCGCTGCTGACCTGCGCCAGCGATGAACTCAAGGCCATCTACCTGGAGAAGATGATCTCTGGCGAATGGAGCGGCACGATGAACCTGACCGAGCCGCAGGCCGGCTCCGACCTGGCACTGATCCGCTCGCGCGGCGAGCCACAGGCTGATGGCAGCTACCGCGTCTTCGGCCAGAAGATTTTCATCACCTACGGCGACCACGACATGACCGAGAACATCGTGCACCTCGTGCTCGCTCGGTTGCCCGATGCGCCGGCCGGGGTCAAAGGCATTTCGATGTTCCTGGTGCCCAAGTTCCTGGTCAATGCCGACGGTTCGCTCGGCGCCCGCAACGACGCCCACTGTGTTTCCATCGAGCACAAGCTCGGCATCCACGCCAGCCCGACCTGCGTCATGGCCTACGGCGACAACGGCGGGGCGGTCGGCTATCTGCTCGGCGAGCCGAACCGCGGCCTCGAATACATGTTCATCATGATGAACGAGGCCCGCCTCGGCGTCGGCCTGCAGGGCATTGCGCTCGGCGAGCGCGCCTACCAGCAGGCGCTGGCCTTCGCCCGCGAACGCAAGCAGGGGCGCGATGCGATCACCGGTGAAGCGCTGGTCAGCATCGACCGCCATCCCGACATCCGCCGCATGCTGATGCTGATGAAGGCGCGCGTTGAAGCCTGCCGGGCGATGACCTACTACACGTCCGGCCTGCTCGACCGGGTGCATGCGGCGACCGATCCGGCCGAGAAGAAACGCCAGCTCTATCTCGCCGAATTCATGATTCCCATCGTCAAGGGTGGCGGCACCGAGATGGGCATCGAGGTTACTTCCCTCGGCATCCAGATCCACGGTGGCATGGGCTTCATCGAGGAAACCGGCGCCGCCCAGCACTGGCGCGACTCGCGCATCACCACCATCTACGAAGGCACCACCGGCATCCAGGCCAACGACCTGCTATTCCGCAAGTTGATGCGCGACGGCGGCGCCACGGCGCGCATCGTCTTCGCCGAGATTCAGGCAACCGCCGAGGCGCTAGCCGCTTCGCCGCGGCCGGAACTGCAGAGCTTCGCCCGCAGCCTGGGGAGCGCCCTGAAAGCCTGGGTGGCCGCCACCGAATGGCTGGCTGCCAACGCCCAAAACAGCTATTCGGCGGTACTCACCGCTGCCGTGCCCTACCTGCATCTGGCCGTCACCGTCACCGGCGGCTGGTTCATGGGCAAGGCCGCGCTAGCCGCCGCCGGCCATCTCGATGCCGGCGCGGGCGACAGCGATTTCTACCGCCGCAAGATCGCCACCGCCTGCTTCTATGCCGACCAACTGCTGCCGCAGGCACGGGCCTACAGTGAAACAGTGCAGGCCGGAGACCGCGCGCTGGCCGGTATTGAGGATTTGCTGACCTGATACGGCCCATTTGATTCGCTGCCGGTGCCTGGCGCCGGCAGCGGCCGATTGCCGCCAGCCGGGCTTTTCCGGTACCGTGTGCCTTTGCCGCTGCGGCGAGACGAACGGGAGTTGAGATGGCCATCGGCTGGATGACGATATTGAAGAGCGTTCCGTGGACGGACGTGATCCGCAATGCCCCGAAGGTTGCCGAAGGTGCCAAGAAACTTTGGAACAATGTCGGAGGCAAGGGCGATGCGGCTGAGGCGATGAATCCGAGCCTTGACGCCAATCAGGCGCCGGCCGCCCAACTGGCGGCCCTGCGGTCCCAGGTGGAATCGCTGCAAGAGCAGATGCTGGCTTCGTCCGAAGTGATCCAGGCCCTGGCCGAACAAAACGCCCAACTGATCGTCCGCATCGAAACCCACCGCCGGCGCCTGCTCTGGCTGGCCGCTGGCAACGCCGTCGTGCTGCTGGTGGCGCTGGCTGCCTGGCTGCGCTGAGGCGCGAGGAAGCAAGAGACTCGGGTTGCGCCACATCTCGCACCGCGCTACGGTCTGCCTTATCAAAACTGATGGAACAATTCATGAAACTGCAGCATCTCGCCATCGGCGACCGCTTTGAATACAACGGCGAGGTCTATGTCAAAACCGGCCCGCTGACGGCCGCCTCGGAGAAGGGCGGGCAACGGGTGATTCCGCGCTCGGCCGTCTTGCGTCCGGTCGGCGCCGTCGACGCCGCACCGGCAGTGGCCAACAGCAGCCTCGAACGCCAGCAGGTGGCGGCGGCTTTTGCCACCTTCTATGCCAGTTGCGCCGGGCTGGTCGGGGAACATGATCGCCGCGAGCTGGAGTTGGCCCGCCAACGCTTCTTGACGGCATTGAGCCTGACTTCCGAAACATGAGCGATCGCTGCAACGGCGCCGCAGTGGCCGACCGCGGCTGTTTCCGAGGCGGCAAGGATGAATAAGGCTCGCCGCTTTCTGCTCGCCGCCCTGGCATTGGGGGGGCTGCTGGCCGCCGCCGGCAGCTATGCCGCCGAGCGCGTGATCATCGTCGCCTCGACCACCTCAACGGAGCAATCCGGCCTGTTCGGCCATATCCTGCCGGTGTTCGAGCAGGCGAGCGGCATCAAGGTCCGCGTCGTCGCCCTGGGGACCGGTCAGGCGCTCGATACGGCGCGGCGCGGCGATGCCGACGTGGTTTTTGTGCATGACAAGGCGGCCGAGGAGAAATTCGTTGCCGAAGGCTGGGGCGTCGCGCGCCAGGAAGTGATGTACAACGACTTCGTGCTGATTGGGCCAAAGGCTGATCCAGCCAAGACCGCCGGCCAGGACATCCACGTTGGCTTGCGCCGCATTGCCGAGGCCAACCCGCGGCCGCCTTTCGTCTCGCGCGGCGACAAGAGCGGCACGCACGCTGCCGAACTGCGCTACTGGAAGGCGGCCGGCATCGACTTGCCGTCGATCAAGGGCGAGTGGTACCGCGATACGGGTTCGGGGATGGGGCCAGCGCTGAACACCGCAGCCTCGATGAATGCCTACATCCTGGCCGACCGTGGCACGTGGCTGGCGTTCAAGAATCGCGGTGAACTGGCGGTGCTGGTAGAGGGTGACAGCCGGTTGTTCAACCAATACGGCGTGATTCTGGTCGATCCGGCCAGACATCCGCATGTGAAGAAGGAAGACGGCCAGCGCTTCATCGACTGGCTGGTTTCGCCGGCCGGCCAGAAATCCATCGCCGATTACCGGATTGGCGGCCAGCAGCTGTTCTTTCCGAACGCTGCCCGCTGAGGCTTATTTGGCGAGCAGGGCCGGGGCCAGGGCCAGGGCGTCGAGGTCGGCGGCCTTGATCAAACCCATCTTGGTGGCGATGACCTTGCCCTGGCGGTCGATGAACAGCGTGTACGGCAGGCCGCCGCGCGTGTTGCCGAGCGCCTTCATCAACGGAATGCCCTGGTCCTTGGCGACGAAGACCGGGTAGTCCATCTCGTAGGCCTTGGCAAAGTCCTTGACCGGTTCGGCCCGGTCCTCGATGCCAATGCCCAGCACTTCGATCTTGCCCTTGTGGGCGTTGCGGAACTTGATCAGTTCGGGAATCTCGACCTTGCACGGGCCGCACCAACGGGCCCAGAAATTGACAACCAGCGGCTTGCCCTTGTAGCGGGAGAGGGCCACCGGCTTGTCGTCGACATCGCTCAACGTGGCGGCGAACAGGGGGGCCGACGAAGCTTGCTCATTGGCCAGGCCCAGCTGGGAGAACAGAGTCAGCGTCAGGGCAGCGAACAGTTGTTTCAAGGCAGGTCACCACGGCGGAACAGAACGTAGCCGATGGTAGCACTGACGACGCCGAGCACGGCCGGATAGACCAGGGCGAAGACCTTGTAGCCGGTGGCGCCGAACAGGTCGAGGATGACGAAGGCGGAGGGGCCGAGGACGATCAGTTGCGGGTCGAAGAGGGCCAGTGCGGCGGTGCGGAAGACCTGCAGCGGGTTGGCCAGGGCCAGCGTGATGGCAACTTCCGGCGCCACCTTGCCCTGGATCATGACGCCGAGCAGGATCAGGTCGAGGAACAGCAGCAGCGCCAGCCAGACCATGAAGGCGGCGCCCTGGGCCATGTCGGTGCTACGGGCGATGGCCGAGATCAGCATGCCGATGCCGAGGAAGCACATGGCCATCACGGCGAGCAGCGCGGTGTAGTAACCAAACATGCCCCACGGCACTTCGATGTCCTGGATCGTTGCCCAGAGGGTGGCGCCGAGCATGGCCAGGAAAACCGGTGTGAAGATGACGATGTAGCGGCCGACGATCTTGCCCCAGAACCACGCCGCCAACGACACCGGCAGCGACAGCAGGTATTCGAAGACGCCGGCCTCGCGGTCGCCCGCCACCGAGCGCACCGTGGTGATCAGCACGAAAATCGGCAGGATGGCCATGGTCAGCTGGATGTAGGTGACCAGCAGGCGCGACAGGCCGATGAAGCCGAGCACCCGCGATTCAGTCAGGCCGAAGACGAAGAGCAGGGCGACGATGCCGCCGAAGACCAGGGTGTAGATCTGGAACCAACGGGCGCGCAGCGATTCGACGATGTCCAGTTTGGCGGTCAGCCAGAGTTGCTTCATTTTTTGTGTTCAGCCTTGGTGGTTGAATCGAGGGCAGGGCGGGGCATTACTTGCCCCGGGCCAGCACATGTTCGCGCATGCTGGCGAAATCCTGGCTGCCGGCCTGTGGCTGGGTGGTGGCGGCAAAGTTGTAGCCCATCGGCGAATGGCGGCCAAGGTAGTGGGCCTGGCGCGGGTCCAGCCATTTGACGTCCTGGCCCTTGCTGTTCATGTCGGCTACCCACATTTTCGTTGCCGCCTCGGTCAGCCAGGGTTGATCGGCGACCTTGTCGCGCAGCCAGAAGATCAGGCAGCCGATGTCGTCGAACTTGTAGACGGTGTCTTTCGGGCCGCCGCGCACCTGGGTGGCGAAGCGCCGGTCGGAGATGACCATGCTGCAGCGGACGCAGGTATCGCGGTCCCACTTGATTTCGGCCATGCCCTCCGGCCAGCCATCCGCCTTGCAGCCGGAGAGGGCGGCGGCCAGCGGCGTCAGCAGAAAGCCGCCGATAGCGAGGTGGCCGAGGAATTGGCGGCGTTCGGTGTGGCACATGCTCAGGCCGCCCGCTCGCTCAGCGACAGGTCGCCGACCAGCGCCGTGTAGCGCGAAACGATGCCGAGGAAACGCAGGCGGTCCGGCCCGGCGATCTCCCCTTCCCACACCCGGTCGGCGTCGCGGCTGGTGAAGTTCCAGCCGTCCAGGGCCTTGGCGAAGGCCGGTTCGAAGCGCTTGAGAAAAATGCGGCAGGCCAGACGGGCGGTCAGCGCGACGTCGTCGGCCACCTTGTCGTCGAGGACGATCTTGCCCATGTCCATTTCAATCACCCGATTGACCAGCGCCGAGACTTCGTCGAGGCGGTGGCTGGAGATGATCATCGTCGCGTCTTCCAGGCGCTCGGCAAGTAGGTCGAAGAAAATCTTGCGCGCTTCCGGGTCGAGGTTGGCGGCCGGCTCGTCCATGATCAGCAGCTTGGCCTCGCGACCGAGGGCGATGGCGATCAGCAGCTTCTGCTTCATGCCGCCGGAGAGGCGGACGAACTGGCGGGTCAGGATGGCATCGACATCCAGCCCGAGGCGCCGGGCAATGCCGTGAATGCGCGCCGGATCGGTGCCGCATAGCGAGGCCGAGAAATCGATCAGCTGGCCGACCGGCATTTTCAGCGGCGGCGGCAGTTGCGGCACGAAGCCGATGTTGCCGAGCACGGCGGTGCGGTTGGAGCGCGGGTCGAGTCCGCCAATCAGGACTGTGCCGTCATGCGTGTATTCGCCGAGCAGGCAGCGGATCAGCGTCGTCTTGCCGGCGCCGTTGGAACCGATCAGGGCGACGCGCTCGCCGAGGCCGATGTCGAGATCGATGCCATCGAGCACCCGGACGCGGCGGAAAGTCTTGGCAAGTTGGGAGAACTGAATCATGGGCCGATTATAGGAAGCGGCCCCCGAGCGACCTTGAACCTGGATCAAAAATTCCCGGCCTGGCGGCCTAGGCCGGCGTTTCGGCGGCGATGGCGGCGAGCAGGTCGGCGCGAATGTCATCGGGTAGCGGCAGTGGCTCGGTCAGTTCGGCCAGGGTCGCCGCCGGCACGGCTTTGTGCGCATCGCGCAGGATGGTCAGCATGCCCGGCACCGAGAGATCGGTGGTGATCAGCTTGGCGGCGTCGGCGGCCAGGCGGGCGATATTGGCGCGCGGCGTGTCGGTGCCCTTGATCAGCAAGACGACCAGCGAGGGCAGTTCCCAGGCCAGGGCCAGTGCCGTGGTCAGCTGGCGGAAGGTGAACTCGATCGCCGACTCGCGTTTCATCAACGCCCAGAAGCGCTCATTCCAGTCGCGTGTGCGCGTTTCCGTGTCGGTCAATTCCGGCGCGAAATGCCAGAGCAGCAATTCGCCGGTCTCGACCAGCAGGGCCGCCATTGACACCTCGTCTGGCGACACGTCGGCCCGCCGGTTGGCCCAGGCGCGGGCGATCGAGCAGGCGAGCACGGAGCGGAATTCGCAGGTATGGCACCCGTCCGGTACCTCTGCCAGTTCAGGGCTGCTGCTGACGATGGACTTCAGTTCGTCGTACCCGGTCTGCAACACGGCGGCCAGCGGCGTCGTCGTGTCGTGGCCGAGCTGGCGCGAACGGCGCTGCTCGGCGCGACGCAGCAGTTTCAGCGCCAGGTAGGGATCGGCATAGACGATATTGACCAGATCGCGCGCCGACAGGCATTCCTGCTGCTCATCACCGCCGGCCTCAAGAGCAGCGATGATGGCGCGGGTTCGGGGCAGCACCGGGGTGTCCTTGTCGCGAAGGAATTCGACCCACTGATTGATACCCCACTGCCATTGATGTGCCTGCATATTCGACTCGCGTTGAAGAGGCCTTCGAATGGCTCACAGGATACGCGATTGCTGTGCGTATTTCTCGTCTCACCGGTGCAGCGGCGGCCTTCTACGGACGACCGGGGGGAGACGGGGGCTGATTGAGCAGGTAGGCGCGTGTCGTCAGGTAGAGGACGACGCCGTTCAGCAGATGCCAGAGGAAATGCGTGCCGAGCGGCCAGCTCGGGCAAATCCAGTCATCCAGCGACCGGCAGGCGAGGGCGACAACGAAGAAGGCAAAGGCCAGCCACAGGATGCCGGGTTCTCGCCGCCCGCTGCGTTGGTGCAGGGCGGCGAGGGCGCCAATGAAGAGCAGGGCGCCGCCGTAGAGCAATGAGCCGTTCAGCCAGTGCGCCGGCAACTGGGCGAAGGCGGCGTTAACCAGCAGGAAGCCGAGCAGCAAGGCGGCGACCGTCGGTAGCCGCCAGCCGGCGACGAAGCGCCCGTAAAAGGCGAGGAAGGCCAGCTGGTAGATGAAAATCGGCAGTAGATCGGCGAGCATCGTCGCCCGGTCGGCGAAAGTGTGAAAGAGGAAGCTGCCGAGGCCGATAATGGCCAGATTGACGATCAGGAAGACGGCCGGCCAACCGGCCCGCATTTGCCTGCGCCGCAACAGCACGAGCAACAACAGGGCGGCGACGACGAACGACAGATTGCTCAGGGCATTGACCGGCTCCGCCCAGAAGGCGGCAGAGGTGCGTTCGCAGTAAATGTCGATGGCGGAATCGGCTGTTGTGCTCATAGTGCGCTGGCGGTCCTCGGCGAATGCCCGGTTGGCCTGCATGATACCCGGCCGCGGCTTGCTAAAATCCGCCCGGCGATCCTGCCGGCACAACTTGAACGCCATGAACCAGAAAACGATGACCTACGAGCAGCACCTCGACGAAGTGGCCACGCTGCTGACCGAGATCTACACGCTGAGCGACGAGGCGGCCATCGCCATCGTCATGTGCGCCCAGGCCGCTGATTACTTCAGCGGCCACGACGACGATCCATCCATCTGCACTCAGGCGCGCGCCGAACTTGATGCGCGCGCCGTCTTCAAACAGTACAAACCGGCGCGCAAGGGCCGCTGAGCGGCCCCGCTAAGGCTTAGCGGGGCGCTTCGGCGACGTAGATCTCGATGCGCCGATTCATCGCCCGCCCGGCGGCGGTGCTGTTGTCGCCCACCGGCTCACGCGCGCCGCGGCCGTCGATGCCGATCCGGTTGGCCGCTACGCCGCGCGCCACCAGATAGTCGCGGGTGGCACTGGCGCGATTGACCGACAGCGGTTGATTGATCGCATCCGAGCCGGAACTGTCAGTGTGGCCGATGATATTCACCGTCGTTACCGGGTTCTGGTTCAGCGTCGTCGCAAAACGCTCGAGGATCGGGCTCAGGTTGGGCTTGATGTCGTAGCGTCCGGTATCGAAGCCGACGTCGCTGGGAATGTCGAGCTTGAGCCGGTTATCCGCCGTCTGGCTGACGCCGACGCCGGTGCCTGCTGTCGCTTGCTCCATCGTCGCCTTCTGCTCCTGCATGCGCTGCGACCAAAGATAGCCGCCGCCGGCACCAAGCGCACCGCCGACCGCTGCACCAGCGGCCGCCCCCTTGCCACCTCCGGTTGCCGCGCCGATGGCGGCGCCTGCCAACGCGCCGATGGCGCCGCCAGTGGCCGTGGTGCGTTGGGTTTCAGACATATTGGCGCATCCGGACAGGGTGGCGACGCCGATGGCGATGGTGGAAAGCGAAATGATGAGCTTGTTCATAGTTGTTTGACCTTGTGTGGGGGTTCTTGCAGGTGTGTCGGGCAGTGACGCCGATCCGGAGCAAACTGCCCAGCGACTACGCAGTAGACAGCGGATATGCCAAAAGGTTCGGCGATACCCGCGTCGCATTCGCCGTCCGGTTCGCTGTCAGGAATGCTTGCTGGCGGATCCGGCAAGCCAATGGCGGACGGTGGCGAGTAGCCGGTCGGGATCGAAGGGCTTGGCGACGAAGTCATCCATGCCGGCAGCCAGGCATTCGTTGCGGTCGGCGGCGAAGTTGTTGGCCGTCAGGGCGACGATGGGAACGTCGCTGCCTCGGGCTTGGCCGCGGATTCGCCGGGTCGCTTCGAGGCCGTCCATGCCGGGCATGCGGATATCCATCAGGATCAGGTCGTAGTGCTGCTGTTGCGTCAGGTTGATGGCTTCAGCACCGTTGTTGGCGCTGTCCACGTGGATGCCAAGTTCGTTGAGGATGTCGATGGCGACTTCCTGGTTGATCGGTTCGTCTTCGACCAGCAGCACCCGGCGCTCGGGCAGCGTGCCATCGGCGAAGGTGGCGACTGGTGCGGCGACAACCCTGACGGGCACCGTCGCGATGCCGGTGGCCGGGCGCAGATGGGCGGTAAACCAGAAGGTGCTGCCTCGGCCGGGCCTGCTTTCGGCCCCGGCTTCACCCTGCATCAGCGTGGCCAGGCGCCGGGTGATGGCCAGCCCAAGCCCGGTGCCGCCGAAGCGGCGGGTGGTCGAGTTGTCGGCCTGCTCAAACGGGGCGAACAGCCGGTCCAGGTCTTCCGGGCTGATGCCGATGCCGGTGTCCTCGACTTCGAAGCGGACCAGCAGGCTACTGTCGCAGGTCTCGATGCAGCGGCAGCTGATGCGGATATGGCCGTGTTCGGTGAACTTGATGGCATTGCCCAGGTAATTGAGCAGGGCCTGCTTCAGGCGTATCGGGTCGCCGCGGGCACGGGCTGGCGCAGAGTCGGTATCGATGCGCAGCTCGAGGTGCTTCTCGGCGGCTTTGTCGGCCAGCATGGCCGCCACCTCGGCGACGATGGCGGCCGGCTGCACCTCGGTTTCGTCGATCATTACCTTGTTGGCCTCGATCCGCGAAATGTCGAGGATGTCATTGATGACGCCGAGCAAGTGCTGGGCGGCATTGGCGACCACCTGCAGGCGACGTTCCTGCGCTGGTGTCGGATTTTCCCGGCGGAGCAGGTAGACGGTGCCCATGATGCCGTTCAGCGGTGTCCGGATTTCGTGGCTCATGTTGGCCAGGAAGGCGCTCTTGGCGAGATTCGCCGCATCGGCGGCTTCCAGGGCGTTGGCCAGTTCCTGCGTACGCTCGGCGACCCGTTGTTCAAGATTGTCGCGGTAGTCGGCCAACTGCCGCTCGCTGCGCAGGCGCTCGGTGATGTCCACCAGGCTGAACTGGATCAGGGTCTGGCCGTGATGGACGAATTTCATCAGGCGCACTTCGCCATCCCAGAGCTCGCCGTTCGGCCGCTGATGGCGCCAGGTGAACACGGCCAGTCCATCCTCCAGACAGCGCTGGATGTACTGCCCGGCGAGAGTTGCCGAGGGGGTGCCGTCAGGCTGGTTGGCAGCCGAGACGTCGGCCGGCGTCCAGGCGAGCACATCAGCGCGCGAGGCGCCGCCGTAGATGGCGACGGCCGCGTCGTTGCAGTCGAGGAAGCGGTTGCTGTCCGGGTCGATGACCACCAGCGCCAGCTGCGAATCGCTGAACAGCACGCGGTTGTAGGCTTCGCTTTCCTGCAGTTTGGCCTGGCCCTCGAGTTGCGAGCGTTCGGCCAGCTTGCGCCGGCGGATGGCGTAGATCAGGGCGGCGATCAGCAGGGTCTGGACGGTGACGGCGCCGAGCAGCAGCAATTCCTGTTGCTCGTGTTGTTGGGTCAGCTGTTCGGTGCGCTCCTCGACGAGCGACTCGAGTCGCTCGTGGTACTGCAGCATTTCCACATCTGGCAGGCGGCGGCCGGAGACGTCGTGGATGATCGACAGCAGCAGGGTGCGATTGGCAAGGTCGATAGGCGCCGAATACACCTCGACGGTGCGCACGCTGCCATCGGCCAGGCGGTGCGGAAAGATGAAGTAATTGCGCTGCTCACTCTGGGCCAGCTTGCGTTCGGCAAGAATCTCGGCGGGATTGAGCGCGTTGATGTCCTGAATCGTCAGCTTCTGCAGCGTTTCGAGCGGATGGCCGTAGAAGCGGCTGGCGGCTTCGTTGGCATCGACGATGCGGCCGCTATCCGGTTCGATCAGCAGCATGATTGCGTTGTGCTTGCCGAACAGGCTGGACAACAGTTGAGCGGTCGGCACGGTTGCGGTAACGGCTTGGGTTACGCCGAGCAGCAGTGCGACGAGCATTACCCGCCAGCCGGAATGACGCTTCAACATGGTGTTGAACTTACGCCAAAAGTAATAGATTCGCTACATCCTACAGCTTTCCAAACGGGGGGGCGAATTTGTTTTTTTGCCCCTGCCGGCGTCTGGGGAAGACGCCGGCGGCGACTGGCGCGGGCTTACTTGCGCAGTTTGGCGAAGGCGCTGGCCATGGCGTTGCCGGCCGGTGGTGCGGTATTTTGCCGTGCCTGGTTTCTCGACAGCGGTGCGCCGCGCTGGCTGCCAGCGTCGGCGCCACGGCCTTTGCCGGGCTCGTCTGACATGCGCATGGTCAGTGCGATGCGCTGGCGGGCGAGGTCGACTTCCAGCACCTTGACCTTGACCACCTGGCCGGCCTTGACGATGGTGTGCGGGTCCTTGACGAAGGTATTGGACAAGGCCGAGACGTGAACGAGGCCGTCCTGATGCACGCCGATGTCGACGAAGGCGCCGAAGGCGGCGACGTTGGTGACGACGCCTTCGAGGATCATGCCCGGACGCAGGTCCTTCACTTCCTCGATGCCGTCGGCGAAGGTGGCGGTCTTGAACTCGGGGCGCGGGTCGCGGCCGGGTTTTTCCAGTTCCTTGAAGATGTCCTGCACGGTCGGCAGGCCGAAGCGTTCGTCGGTGTACTTGGCCGGATTCAAACCCTTGAGCGCCTGGCTGTTGCCGAGGATGTCCTTCATCGATTTCTTCAGATCGACGATGATCTTTTCCACCACCGGATAGGCTTCCGGGTGCACAGAGGAAGCGTCGAGCGGGTTGTCGCCGTTGGGCACGCGCAGGAAGCCGGCGGCCTGTTCGTAGGTCTTGTCGCCGAGGCGCGGCACCTTCTTCAGGTCGTCGCGCGACTTGAAGGCGCCGTGGGCGTCGCGGTAGCTGACGATGTTCGCGGCCAGGTTGCCGTTGAGGCCGGAGATGCGGGTCAGCAGCGGCACCGAGGCGGTGTTCACATCGACGCCGACGGCATTGACGCAATCCTCGACAACGGCGTCGAGATTGCGCGCCAGCTTGGTTTGCGACACGTCGTGCTGGTACTGGCCGACGCCGATGGATTTCGGCTCGATCTTGACCAGTTCTGCGAGCGGGTCCTGCAGTCGGCGGGCAATCGAGACGGCGCCGCGAATGGAAACATCGAGGTCGGGGAATTCCTTGGCGGCCAGTTCCGAAGCCGAGTACACCGAGGCGCCGGCTTCCGAGACGACGATCTTCTGCAGCCGCGCTTCCGGGTATTTCTTCATGACGTCCTGCACCAGCTTGTCGGTTTCGCGGCTGGCGGTGCCGTTGCCGATGGCGACCAGCGTCACGCCGTGCGTCGAGGCCAGGCGGGCGATGGTCGAAATCGAGCCGCCCCAGTCGTTGCGCGGTTCGTGCGGGTAGATGGTGGCGGTGTCCAGGAGCTTGCCGGTGGCGTCGACGACGGCGATCTTGCAGCCGGTACGGATGCCTGGGTCTATGCCCATGGTCACGTGCTGGCCGGCCGGGGCGGCGAGCAGCAGGTCCTTGAGGTTCTTGCCGAAGATGCGGATGGCCTCTTCCTCGGCGCGCTCGCGCAGCTCATTGACCAGTTCGAGTTCGAGGTGGGTGTAGACCTTGACCTTCCAGGTCCAGCGCACGGTGTCTTGCAGCCATTTGTCGGCCGGGCGGTTCTGCGCCTTGATGCCGAAGCGGGCGGCGATGCGTTGTTCGCAGGGAGAAACCGGGGACAGACCACGGTTTCCACCGAAACCGTGGTCTGTCCCCGGTTTCTCCGGTTTCTTGACGGCGTCTTCGTTGAGTTCCGAATCGAGCACCAGCGTGACGTTGAGGAAGCCTTCGTTGCGCCCGCGCAGCAAGGCCAGCGCGCGGTGCGATGGCATGTCGACGATGGATTCGGCGAAATCGAACCAGTCGCGGAATTTGGCGCCTTCGCTTTCCTTGCCTTCGATCACGGTCGATTTGAGCAGGCCATGTTCCTTCAGGTAGTCGCGCAGCGTCTGCAGCAGTTGCGCGTCTTCGGCGAACTTCTCCATCAGGATCTGGCGGGCGCCGTCGAGCACGGCCTTGCTGTCGGCAAAACCGGCGTCAGCGTTGAGGTACTTTTCCGCTTCGTCTTCCGGCGTCAGGTCAGGGTTGTCCAGCAGCGCCAGCGCCAGCGGTTCGATGCCGGCTTCGCGGGCAATCTGCGCCTTGGTGCGGCGTTTCTGCTTGTAGGGGAGATAGAGGTCTTCGAGGCGCTGTTTCGTTTCGGCGTCCTCAATCACCGCCCGCAGTTCCGGGGTCAGCTTGCCTTGTTCCTCGATGCTGGCCAACACGGCGCCGCGACGGTCTTCGAGTTCGCGCAGGTAGCCGAGGCGTTCTTCCAGGTTGCGCAGTTGCGTGTCGTCGAGTTCGCCGGTGACTTCCTTGCGGTAGCGGGCGATGAAGGGCACGGTGGCGCCTTCGTCGAGGAGCTGGACAGCAGCCCTGACCTGGGCGGGACGGACGTTGAGTTCGACGGCGATGCGGTGTTCGATGGGTGCGAGCATGGGTGCGGCAGTGCAGCAAAAAGGGGGGTGAATGATGCGTAATCCTGGCGCAAATTACAACCGCCCGGACGATGGTGTAGGATGGTCCGTCAAGTTGCTAAAAAACGGAGGAGAAGCATGAAAGTGGAAACCTATCTGTTCGGATCGGTCGATATCGATCCGGAAAAAATTATCACCTTCCCGAATGGTCTGGTCGGCTTCGAGAGTTGCAAGCGCTATACGCTGGTCCAGGAAGGGGAGCCAGGCACCAGCTTCACGCTGCAGTCGCTTGACGATCCGGCGCTGGCTTTCCAGATCGTGGATCCGACGACGCTCGGATTCAATTACGAACTGGCGCTGACCGATGAGGAGAGCGCCTCGCTGCAGTCGCCGGCCGCCGAAGATGTGGCCGTGATGCAGGTGTTGTTCAGGAAGGAAGGCGAGGGCAAGGTCTCCATCGCACCGAACCTGCGGGCGCCCCTGTTGATCAATCTGCAGGCGAAGCTTGGTCTGCAGAAGGTCATGGAAACCTGCCGCCCGAACGTGACGCTGTCAAACCTGGTCAGCGCCGTCTGAGCTTTCCGGAAGTGGAATGAAGCGCGGGGCTGCGGCCCCGCGTTGTCGTTTACAGCGGCATCAGCGTATCGCGGTAGCGGGCGGCATTGGCCACGTAGTGGGCAGCCGAGGCCTGTAATTTGGCTACTTCCTCGGCGGAGAGTTGACGTACCACCTTGCCCGGGGAACCGATGATCAGCGAGTGGTCGGGAAATACCTTGCCTTCCGGGATCAGGGTGTTGGCGCCGACGATGCAGCCCTTGCCGATCACCGCCCGGTTGAGAATCACCGAGCCGATGCCGATCAGGCTGCCGTCGCCGACGGTGCAGCCGTGCAGCATGACCAGGTGGCCGACGGTGACGTTGGCGCCGATATGCATGGGCACGCCTTCGTCGGTATGCAGTACCGAGCCGTCCTGGATGTTGGTGTTGTCGCCGATATGGATCGGGTCGTTGTCGCCGCGCAGGGTGGCGTTCCACCAGATCGAGGCGTTGGCGCCCAGGCGGATGTCGCCGATTACCGTGGCGTTGGGGGCAACCCAGGTGTTGGCGCCGAGTTGCGGCTGCTTGTCGCCGAGTTTGAACAGGGGCATGTGGTCTCCGTGGTCTTGGGGCGCGGGCGCATGATCGCCTGCCCGCGGCCGGGCCGACAATGTTACGCTGCGCGGGCTGCTGGCGGGGCAGAACCAAGTTTCAACGATGGAGAGACCATGAATTTTCGGCAAATCAAGTTCTGGCAGTGGGCCTTGCTGGTCATCGCCCTGCTGGTCGCCCTCGACTGGGCCATCCGCCGCCCGGATGGGCGTACCCGCGAGCTCAACGACATCATCGCCACGCAGGCCAGCGAGCGCCTGCGCAACTATCCCTACAAATTCCATGTGCTGCGCGTTGAAGGCGAGACGGCGGTGATGGCGACGCCGCGCAATTTCGACTCGCCGGCTTTCCGCATGCTCGGCGTTCTATATCCGAAGATCAACGTCAAAGACCACAATAATCCCGAGTTCATCGCCGTCGAGCGCCTGCTCGGCCAGGTGCAGGATGAGGCCAAGGATCTCGTCCTGGCCCAGCCCGGGATCAAGGGCATCCGCTGGGAACTCGACCGCAACTGGCTGCGCCGCCAGGGTATCGAGGTTCCCGACAAGTAGGCGTCAGCCTGCCGGGTCACCGCCGGCCAGTTTCTGCACGACCACGGCACCGACCAGATCGCCTTCGACATTGACCGCCGTGCGTACGGTGTCAAGGATGCGGTCGATCGGCAACAGGATGGCGATGGCCTCGGTCGGAAGGCCGACCGATTCGAGCACCAGCACCATCGACAGCATGCCGGTGCTGGGAATACCGGGGGCGCCGATGGCGCCGAGCATGGCGACGAAGAAAATGATCATCTGGCTGGCAATATCGAGTTCGATACCGGCCAGGCGGGCGACGAACAGCGCTGCTGCCGCTTCGTAGAGCGCCGTGCCGTCCATGTTCATGGTCGCCCCGAGCGGCACGACAAAACTGGCGACATCCTTCTTTACATGCAGGTGCTGCTCGGCGCAGCGTAGCGTGATCGGCAGTGTGGCGGCGCTCGAACTGGTTGCGAAGGCAGTGACCAGCGCCTCGCGGCTGCCCTTGAAGAAGCGCCGCGGCGACATCCGGGTGACCAGCCAGAGGATCGCCGGCAGCACGATCAGGCCGTGGAACAGCGTGGTGCCGGTGACGACGGCGATGAAATGACCGAGGCTGAGCAGCAACTCACTCTTTTGTCCGGCGACCAGTTGCAGCAGCAGGGCGGCGATACCGAAGGGCGCCAGGTACATGATCCAGCCGACGATGCGCAGGCAGAGTTCCTGCAGTTCGCCGATCAGGTTGCGGATATTGCGGTAGCGCTCGCCGCCGACGACCAGCGCGATGCCGAGAAACAGCGCGACGATGACGATAGCCAGGATCTCGCCGCCCGCCAGCGCCTTGAACGGATTCTGGAACAGGCCGCGGAGGAACTGGGCGATGTAGTCGGGCAGCGGCATCTGCCGTGCCTGGAAGTTCTGCGTCGCCTCGGCGAACATTGCCAGTTGCAGCCCATCGCCCGGCCGGAACAGATGGGCGGCGCCAAAGCCGATGACGATGGCCAGGCCCATGGTGGCGAAGAAAAAGGCCAGTGTCGTCGTCCACACCCGGTGCATCTGGTCGTGGGCGCGCAGGTTGGCAACGCCGACGACGATGGATGAAAAGACCAGAGGCACCAGCACCATGCGCAGCAGATCGAGAAACAGGTTGCCGACCAGTTTGGCGCCGTACAGCGTGTTCTGCGCCGCCGGTGTGGGACCCTCAGCGGCCAGCCAGAGGCCGCCGGCTATGCCGACGGCGCAGCCGGCAAAAATCTGCAGATTCAGGGATGGTGTTTTCATGACGTGCGGGCAGTCGATGGAGCAGCCATTCTAGCGGCGACACGCTGTGGCATCATCGATTCATTGTCGATAAGGAAATGAAGATGAGCGACCTGCAAGCCCTCACCGCCGAACTGCTGGCCTTCCGCGATGCACGCGACTGGCGACAATTTCATTCGCTGCGCAACCTGATTGTCTCGCTCAACCTGGAAGCCGGCGAACTGCTTGAACTGACGCAATGGAAGAGTGACCCAGAGATCGCGGCGCTGGCCGATGAACCGGCCACGGCGGAGGCCTTGGGTGACGAGTGTGCCGACATCCTGCTCTACTTGCTGTTGATTGCCGAGACGGCAGGCATTGACCTGCTGGCTGCAGCGCGCAGCAAAATATCGAAAAATGGCGAGAAATATCCAATTGAGCTGGCGCGTGGCTCGCGGGCCAAATACACGGCATTGAAACCGTCGCCAGAAGAGGGCTTGACGAAAGACTGAGTCGGCGTGTCGGCATTCTTTACACGCACTAGGCCAAAAGTCATATGCGTCTAGTATAGTAATTTAAAAACAGTGTGTTATGCGCCATGGCATGGCTGTTGCTGTTTGGTTTTCGTCCTAACGGATTTACTCTCGACGGAGCCAAACATGAATAACATGCTCAAAAAGACCTTTGGCAGTGTCTGCGTTGCCTCTGTTCTTGTATTCGGCAGCGCCCCGGCCCAGGCCGATGACCTCCCGATTTTCAATACCAACTACCCGAATCCGTCATCTGCCTGCGCAACTTTCGGTAACCTGGTTTCCTGTTCGACCGCAGTGCTCGAATACCTGGCTGCCCAGAATTACCCGGGTTACACGGCGCCCTATACCTTCAGCACGGCACAGGGCAACCTGATCGATACCGTGGTGCTGGCGACCAATAACGGCAACATCCTGGACAACGGCGACATGGTTCCGTCCGGATCCGAAGATGCCTTCTCGACCATCAATGCCAACAAAGATTACTTCTACACGGGCGATGGCAATGATCCGAACAACAACGTTCCTCTGCTTGGCGACACGCCTTTCAGCTGGGACATCAGCCTCAGTTCGCTGATCAACAAGCTGACCTTTGGCGGTGCTTTCCACGAGATGCTGATCGGCTTCGACATGAACCAGCCGCAGAACTCGATTGCTTCGCTGCCGATCTGGTCACTGATCACGGTGCGTGATGTCAATGGCAACCAGCAGAACGTCTATTTCGAAACGCAGAACGTCGATCCGTTGAATCCGTTTGCCGATCCGCTGGCTTATTTGTCGGACAAGACTTTCGACGGGAGCGGCGTCACCTCGCCGGGCGCTGACGATTTCGCGATGACGGTAGGTAGCATCTGCGTCGTCAATGCAACGGTTTCATATCCGTCGCCGGACGGTAGCACCTGCCCAAGTGGTGGCACGTTGGTCAATACCAACCGCGGGTCCAACGAGCTCGAGTTCATCAACTACCTGCCGGGACTTGATCTGCAAGATCTGTTCTCCCAAGGTTATGACACGCTCTCTGTCCAGGTCTGGATGGGCTGCTTCAATACCCCGCCGCGCAACGGTCCGGATCGCTCCGGTCCGGATCTGCTGGATGGTGGTGCGATTGGCCCGTGCGACAACGGTGGCTTTGGCGACATCTTCCTGCTGGCTGGTGATCCGCAGTCCCGTGTGCCGGAACCGGGTACCCTGGTTCTCCTCGCCGCCGGTCTGCTCGGTCTTGCCTACCGTCGCTTCCGCCAGAACTGATCAGCACGAGTCGCATGAAAAACGGCCGGTTTCCCCGGCCGTTTTTTCGTTCACCTGAATGGGTTCAGGTGCTTTCCGAGTCGATGCTGAAGCCGCTTCCCTGCCCTTGGGAGAGCAGGGAGGCAAGGACCGGCAGCGTCTCGTGCAGCTTCTTCTCCAGCGTCCACGGCGGGTTGATAATGAACATGCCGCTGCCGTGCATGCCGAAACCGTCGCGTGATGGCGCTTTGGTCTGCAGCGTGGCGTGCAGCCAGTTGTCGGCGCCGAGCGCCTTCAGGCGGTTCGGCAGCTTGACCGCCTCCGGCTTCGATAACATCGGGTACCACAGCGCGTAGGTGCCGGTCGGGAAACGCTTCAGGGCGTCCTGCAGACCCTTGACGACGTTGCTGTAGTCGTCGCGCGTTTCGTAGGAGGGATCGATGAGGACCAGGGCGCGGCGCGGCGGTGGCGGCAGGACAGCCTTCAGGCCGGCGAAACCATCGCCGGCGGTGATCATGATCTGGCGGCCGCCGTTCCTGAAGCATTCCTGCAGCAACTTGACGTCGCTGCTGTGCAGTTCGTAGAGACGCAGGCGGTCGCCGTCGCGTAGCAGCTGACTGGCCAGCCAGGGCGAGCCGGGGTAGTGGCGCAGCTGGCCATCCGGGTTCTGCAGGCGGATGAAATCGACGTAGTCGGCGGCGGCCGGTGGTAGCCCTTTGGCCTCCCACAGGCGGCCGATGCCGTCGCGGTATTCGGCCAGCTTGCTGGCGTGCGCCGAGTCGAGGGCGTAATGGCCGGCCCCGGCGTGCGTGTCGATGATCCAGAAGGGCGTCGGCTTTTCGCCCATATATTGAGCGATCTGGATCAGGATCAGGTGTTTCAGCACATCGGCGTGGTTGCCGGCGTGGAAGGCATGGCGGTAGCTGAGCATCAGGGTTTCAGTGGGGAAGCGGTTCGAGACTAACGAATTCTAGCCCCTCGTTGGCCTCCAGTGTCCTGCCGACCCGTCTTTCGATATGCCGTCCCAGCGTTGTGAAGCTGAGCGTCTGGCCGACTCTGACGTGGCCGGGGGCGACGATCAGTCCGGAATGCGGACCGTAGGCCGGCAGGCTGTGCAGGAAGACGGCCCGCCTGGCCGCTGAGCCATTACTGGCCAGCGTGACCACGCTGACCTGCGGCGACAACAGTTGCATGCCCAGCTCCAGACGATTGCGCACCGAGGCAATGCGCCGCACCAGGCAGACATGGATACGGCTCGATTCGCGTGGCTGCAGCGCGACAAGGTCGCCGGCCCCGAACTGGCATTTCTCGCCCTTGATGAAGCGGATCAGGAAGCCGTCCGGACTTTCGTCAATCAGCGACCATTCGCTGGTCAGAAAAGCTGGCGATTCGTGCCGGTTGAAGCTGTCGTGGGCACGCCGAGAGAAGGCATGGCCGTCGAGGAACTCGATCACCTGGTCGAGCCCGCCAACCAGATCGGCACGCGGCCGGAACTTGCTGCGGCTGAAACGGCGGGCGCTACGGCCACCGATGGCGATGCGCAGGCTTTGCAGTAGCAGCGGTGGTGCCGATAGCGCGGGTTGTACCGGCTTGCCCGGCTGGCGGGCAAGATTGCGGTCGAGGGCGGCGAGAACCTGGGCGCAATCGACGACCAGCCCGCCGGAAAACTGGCTGCCGGGGGGCAGCCGGCTCAGCGGAAAACCGGGATTGCCCTCTTCGGAACGGACCAGGAAGCAGGCGTCGGCGTTCTTGCTGGTCAGCAGTTCGGAGGTGGCTTCGGCGACGACGGCATAGGCGGCGAGTTGCCGGGTACAGCGATGGACGACGTCGAGTTCGTTGCGCGGCAACTTGTTCGGTTCGAGGAAGGCGAACAGCAGGGCGCCGAGATATTCATGTTCGATCGGTGCTGTTTCGCCGTTGAGCGGTTTGCTGCGCGGATCGCAGGTCATCCGGTAAAGCTCATGCAGGTGCAACCAGGAGTTCGCCGAGGGCAGGGCATACGCCCGGTAAGCCAGTAACTGGCGCCGGGCGATCAGGCTCATCGCGCGCTCGGTGGCCCGGTGCAGCAGGTTGGCGAAGCTCGCGTGGTGTTCGCGGAAGATCTTGCGGGCGATGTCGGCGTAACCCTGGGCCAGCCGCTTGAGCAGATTGTCCGCCTGCAAGGCGGCCGCCGTCGCCGCGGTGGGCAAGGGCAGGCTCGCACCAGCGACTCCGGTTTCCAGGGATGGCAGCAGCTTTTCGATTTCCTGGCGGGCCTCCTCCAGTAACTTGAAGCGCATGTGCAGATTGTCCAGGCGGACGATCGGCGGCAGAACCTCGTTGCTCAGTCGGGCGATCGCGGCCAGCGGGTAATGCCCGGCGGGGATATTGCTGTGACTGGCAGAGGCCGTTGCGGACAGATCCTGAGGCTGGGGCTGGCTGAACAGTAGCTCACGAAGGCGCTGCAGGGGAATACCCATGGCTCGAAGGGAATTTTTGACAATCGCATTATCCGTGATAAGTGATTCCATTTCTGTGGAGTATTTCCTCCTTTCCGTATACTTGCGCCATGGAATTCACCGAATTACTCGTTATTGCTGCCATTGGCGCCGCCATCTGGTTCTGGCTCGACTCACTGAAAGCGCGCGAGGCTGGCGTGCGTGCCGCCCGTCATGCCTGCGCCGAGGAGGGGCTGCAGTTTCTCGACGAAACTGTGGTCGGCAGCTCACTGCGTCCGGCCCGCAACGATGCCGGGCATTTCCGCCTGCGCCGTGTCTACACATTCGAGTTCAGCGATACCGGCAACAACCGCTGTTCCGGCAGCGTCACGCTGCTCGGTGGCGACGTTGAATTCCTCCACATCCGTCCGCAACTTTACGTGGTGCCCAAGGCACCGGAACAACATGAAACCATCCATTGAAAGCATCGAATTCCACGGTATACCCGCTTGGCGCCTGAATGGCCCGCGCGGAGCCAAAGCCGTGATCAGCCAGCTGGGCGCCCAGGTGCTGTCGTGGCAGACGCCAGACGGCCGCGAGCGCCTTTTCCTCTCCGATAAGGCGGTATTCGACGGCAGCGTCTCCATCCGCGGCGGCATTCCCGTCTGTTTTCCACAGTTTTCCACGCTTGGCGACCTGCCGAAGCACGGTCTCGTGCGCACCCGACCTTGGTCGCCGGCTGCCGAGCGCTGTGGCGACGATTACGCGCTGATCACCCTCGAAATTGCCGATGACGAGGTGACGCGCGCCCACTGGCCGCATGCTTTCCACGCCGAACTGACGCTGATGGTCGAAGCCGACCGCATCGACATCGAACTCTGCGTGACCAATACTGGCGGTGCGCCCGTCAGTTTTACCGGCGCCCTGCATTCCTACCTGCGCCTGGTCCAGGTCGAGGATGCGGCGCTCGAAGGTCTTCACGGCTACGAGTATCGTGATGCCGCCAACGCCAATCGCATCGTCCGCGACAGTGGTACCGAGGTGATTGTTGACGGGCCGCTTGACCGCATTTATCACGACGTCAAACGCCCGCTATTGCTGAAGGCCGGCAACCACAGTCTGGGCATCCAGAACCAGGGTTTTCCTGACGTCGTCGTCTGGAATCCCTGGGTTGAGAGCTGCGCTGCCATGACCGACATGCCGGCCGATGGCTGGCGGCAGATGCTCTGCGTCGAGGCCGCCATCGCCCGGCAGCCGGTGAGTCTGCCGGCCGGTGAGGATTGGTACGGGCGGCAGACCCTGGTTGCTGTGTAGTTGTTTGTCGCCAGTGGTCTTGAGGTGCCAGTTCCTTGGCACCCAAGACATCGCCAGTCTGCTCGGCTGCACCCGGCAGACGGTCTCCGCGCTGCTCAACCAAGCTACACCAGTTTTGACGGCATCGATTGCGCCGGCAATGCCCGTCGTGCCACCAGAGCACATACCTCTCAGGCAGCGCGCAGACGCAAGGCGTTGCCAACCACGCTGACTGACGAGAGGCTCATTGCGGCGGCGGCGATCATCGGCGAGAGGACCAGCCCGAAAATCGGATACAGCACACCGGCGGCGATCGGAATGCCCAAAGCGTTGTAGAGGAATGCGAAAACCAGGTTTTGCCGCATGTTGCCGACCGTCGCGACGGACAACAGGCGAGCCCGGGCGATACCGCGCAGATCGCCCTTGACCAGCGTCACCTGGGCGCTGTTCATCGCCACGTCGGTACCGGTGCCCATGGCCACCCCGACATCGGCACGGGCCAGGGCAGGCGCATCATTGATGCCGTCGCCGGCCATGGCAACGACCCGGCCTTCGCTCTGCAGGCGTTCGACCAGGGCCAGTTTTTCAGCCGGCTTGACTTCGCCATGTATCTCGTCAATTCCCAGTCGGGCACCGACGGCCTGGGCCGTGGTCAGCCCGTCGCCGGTTGCCATGATCACCCGCAGGCCGACCGCGCGCAGGCTGGTCAGCGCTTCCGGCGTGCTCGCCTTGACCGGATCGGAGACGGCAAGCAGGCCAAGCAGTTGGCCGTCGGCGGCCAGATGCATGACGCTGGCGCCTTCTTTGCGGAGCTTTTCGGCGTCTTCGGCGAGGGCGGTGATCGCGACGTTATCCTGCGCCATCAGCGCGCCATTGCCGAGCACCAGCCGGCGCCCGCCAACCGTGCCGTGCACGCCGATGCCGCTCGCTGATTCGAACTCTTCGACCTTGTCGAGCGCCAGGCCCTGCTCGCGCGCGGCGCGGACGATGGCGTCGGCCAGGGGGTGCTCGCTGCCCTGGTCGAGACTGGCCGCCAGGCGCAGCACTTCGGCTTCGCTCCCCCCTTCAACAGCAATCGCCCGTTCGAAGGCGGGGCGGCCTTCGGTCAGGGTGCCGGTCTTGTCGACAATCAGGGTGTCGACTTTGCCCATCCGTTCGATCGCCGCCGCATCGCGGAACAGGATGCCCTGCGTGGCGCCGCGCCCGGTGGCGACCATGATCGACATCGGGGTAGCCAGCCCGAGGGCGCAGGGGCAGGCGATGATGAGTACGGAGACGCCGTTGATCAGGCCGAGCAGCCAGCCGCGCTCGCCGCCGAACACGCCCCAGGCGAAGAAGCTGAGCAGCGCAATGGCGATGACGACGACCACGAAATAGCCGGCGACGACATCCGCCATGCGCTGCATCGGCGCCTTGGAGCGCTGGGCCTGGGCGACCATCTGGACGATCTGGGCGAGGACGGTCTGGGCGCCGACTTTTTCCGAGCGGATGACCAGGCTGCCCGAGGTGTTCATCGTCGCCCCGATCGCCTGGTCTCCCTCGCGCTTGGTCACCGGCAGCGGTTCGCCGGTCAGCATCGATTCGTCGATGGCGCTGACGCCTTCGACGACGACGCCGTCAACCGGCACCTTTTCGCCGGGACGAACGCGCAGCAGATCGCCAACGTGCACCTGGCTGAGCGGCACATCCTCTTCCGTACCATCGGGGGCAATGCGCCGGGCGGTTTTCGGTGCCAGCCCGAGCAGCGACTTGATGGCGGCCGAGGTTTGCGAACGGGCGCGCAATTCCAGCATCTGGCCGAGCAGGGTCAGCGAGATGATGACCGCAGCGGCTTCGAAATAGACGCCGACCCGGCCGTGGGCGACGAAGGAGGTCGGGAACAGGCCCGGAGCCAGCGTCGCGACGACGCTATAAACGAAGGCTGCACCGGTACCGAGGCCGATCAGCGTCCACATGTTCGGGGCGCGGTGCACGACCGACTGCCAGCCGCGCACCAAGAATGGGGCACCGGCCCAGAGTACGATGGGAACACTGAGCAGCATTTCGCTCCAGGTTCGTACCGATGGGCTCAGGCCGGGAATGAGGTGACCGAGCATGGCCAGAACGACGACGATGACCGTCAGCGGCAGGGTGCCCCAGAAACGACGACGAAAATCCCGATATTCACTGTCGTCCTCTTCCTGTTCAAGTTCGGGCAACAGGGGTTCGAGGGCCATGCCGCATTTCGGGCAGCTGCCCGGTCCGATCTGACGTACTTCCGGGTGCATCGGGCAGGTGTATTCGGCGCCCGGATCGGCCGCCGGCGGCTCGGCCGAGGTTTCAGCCGGCGCCAGATAGCGCGCCGGTTCGGCATCGAACTTGGTTTTGCATCTGGCGCTGCAGAAGCGGTAGGAGACACCCTCGAACATGCTCTCATGCGGTGACTCGGGCTTGACGGTCATGCCGCAGACGGGATCCTGGCTCATCGTGTTTTCCTTTCCAAGGACGCCGCAAACGGCGAGCAGCTTTTCGGCGCTTTCCCCGCGCAGCCTGAAGCGCTCAGGGCTTGCCCATGCCAGGCATACCCTGGCCGCTGGCCTTCATCATCATTTCCATCATGTCCATGCGCTTTTCCATCTGCTGCATGCGCTCGTCGGCACCACCCGCCGGGCCGCCGGCACCCATCATCATGCCTCCTGGGCCCTTCATGCCCATCATCGGGCAGCCCATCATGCCGGTCTGCATGCCGCGGGCCATCTGCATGTTCTCCTGCATCGTCTGCATATGCTCGGCCATGGCTTTCTGGCGCTCCTCGTCGGTCTTGGACCTGGCGATGCGCTCAAGCTGCATCTGCATTTTCTTGACGTTTGCCTGCATGCCCTTGATGGTTTGCGCCGACGACTTGGCATTGGGCGTTACAGATTGGCTTGCCGCAGCCTGTTCCGGATGATGCGCATCTTCGGCCACCGCCGGCAAGGCAGTCGCCAACGACATTGAGGCGATAAAGCTGACCAGCATCAGGTTGTTCAGTTTCATGATATGTCTCCTTGATTAAAGTGAGTCATCCAGCCGACGGTAGGCTGTCGGAGCAGGTCCAACGATCGTACTCATTGCCCTCACGATGCGCTTCCCGGGCTTACCAGAACATGAGCGGAACATTACCGATTGGTCAGCTTTCTCCCTTCACAACGGCGGCCGAAACGCTGATGGGTGGTAGCGTTTCCAGTCCGCGCTTGAGGCGCCACTCCTTGACTAGCGCATAGAGTGCGGGAATTACGCCGAGGGTCAGGATGGTCGAAGAAATCATGCCGCCGACCATCGGCGCAGCAATACGGCTCATTACCTCGGAACCGGTACCGCTGCTCCACATGATGGGCAGCAGGCCGGCCATGATAGCTACCACGGTCATCATCTTCGGGCGCACCCGCTCGACGGCGCCTTCCATGATTGCGTGGTAAAGATCTAGCGTAGTCGGGATTTTGTTTTCGCTCTGTCTGGTAGCGCACAGCTCGCGCCAGGCCTGGTCGAGATAAATCAGCATGACCACCCCGGTCTCTGCCGCGACGCCGGCCAGCGCGATGAAACCAACGGCGACGGCGACGCTCATGTTGTAGCCCAGCCACCACATCAGCCAGATGCCGCCGACCAGCGCGAAGGGCACCGAGAGCATGACGATCAGGGTTTCGGTAAGGCGCCGGAAATTGAGATAGAGCAGGACAAAAATGATCAGCAGTGTCAGCGGTACGACCACCGCCAGCTTGGCCTTGGCGCGCTCCATGTACTCGAACTGGCCGGACCAGGTGGCATAGTAGCCTGACGGGAAAATGACCTTTTCGCTGACGGCCTTCTGCGCGTCCTTGACGTAGGAGCCGACGTCGCGGTCGCGGATGTCCACGAAAACATAGGCGGCGAGCAGCGAATTTTCGGTCTTGATGCCGGGCGGGCCATTACGCAACTCGACCTTGGCCAATTGGCCGAGGGGGATCATGCCCAGGCTGCTCGGAATGAATACTTCGTTGGCGATGCTTTGCGGGTCTTCACGCAGGGCGCGTGGGTAGCGCACGGTGATGTTGTAGCGCTCCAGCCCTTCGACGGCCGTGGTCACCGGGGCGCCGCCGAGTGCTGTTGCCACCACCTGCTGAAAATCGCCGACGGTAATGCCGTAGCGGGCCAGTTGCTCGCGCCGTGGGGTGATGTCGAGGTAATAGCCGCCGGTCACCCGTTCGGCGTAGGCGCTCGACGTGCCCGGCACGGTTTTCACGGCCTGCTCGATCTGGCGGGCCAGTTTCTCGATCTCACCCAGGTCCTTGCCAAAGACCTTGACGCCGACTGGCGTGCGGATGCCAGTCGACAGCATGTCGATGCGCGCCTTGATCGGCATCGTCCACGAGTTGGCGACACCGGGGAATTTGAGCGCTGCATCCATCTCGGCGACCAGTTTGTCGACGGTCATGCCCGGTCGCCATTCCTTTTCCGGCTTGAGGTTGATCACCGTCTCGAACATTTCCATCGGCGCCGGGTCGGTCGCCGTCGCGGCGCGACCCGCTTTGCCATAGACCGACTCGACCTCGGGGAAGGTCTTGATGATGCGGTCGGTGGTCTGCAACAGCCGCCCCGCTTCGGTCACCGACATGCCGGGCAACGACGCCGGCATGTAGAACAGCGCGCCTTCGTTCAGGGTCGGCATGAACTCCGAGCCGATCTGGCGGGCCGGAATGATGGTGACCAACATTGAAACCAGCGCCAGGATCAGGGTCAGCGGCTTGTGGCGCATCACCCACTGGATGATCGGCCGGTAAGCCCAGATCAGGAAGCGATTCACCGGATTTTTCTGCTCCGGCATGATGCGCCCGCGAATGAAGAACATCATCAGCACCGGCACCAACGTTACCGAGAGTAGCGCTGCGCCGGCCATGGCGAAGGTCTTGGTGAAAGCAAGCGGGCTGAACAGGCGGCCTTCCTGCCCTTCCAGCGTGAATACCGGCAGGAAGGAGACGGTGATGATGAGCAGCGAAAAGAACAGGGCCGGACCGACTTCCTTGCAGGCCTTGATCATGGTCGCGCCGCGCTCGGCCTGGGTGGCGTCGGGCGGCAGGTGTTCGAGCCGTTTGTGGGCGTTCTCGATCATCACGATGGCGGCGTCGACCATCGCCCCGATGGCGATGGCAATGCCGCCCAGGCTCATGATGTTGCTGCCCATGTCCAGCGAGCGCATGGCGATGAAGGCGATCAGAATGCCGATCGGCAGGGTCAGGATGGCGACCAGCGCGCTGCGCACGTGCATCAGGAAGATGATGCAGACGGCCGCGACAATCAGGCTTTCCTCGAACAGCGTCCATTGCAGATTGGCGATGGCGCGCTCGATCAGGGTCGAACGGTCATAGACGGCGACGATTTCCGTACCGCTGGGCAGGCCGCTTTTCAGTTCCTCGATCTTGGCCTTGACGTTGGCGATGACATCCAGCGCATTCTGGCCAAAGCGGGCCATGACAATGCCGGAAACCACTTCGCCTTCGCCGTTCAGCTCGGTGATGCCGCGTCGACTGGCCGGCACCAGCTCGACCCTGCCGACATCGCGAACCAGTACCGGCGTGCCGCCGTCGCTTTTGAGGACGAGCGTTTCGATATCCTCGATGCCCTTCAGGTAACCGAGGCCGCGGACCATGAATTCCTTCTCGGCCAATTCGACGACCCGGCCGCCGACATCGCGGTTCGATTCGCGGATGACCTGGGTCAGGCGATTCAACGGGATGCCATAGGTCGCCAGGCGGTGCGGATCGACCGTCACCTGGTATTCCTTGACGAAGCCGCCGACGCTGGCCACTTCGGCAACACCGCCGGCCTTGGTCAGTTGGTAACGGACGTACCAGTCCTGGACGCTGCGCAAATCGGCCAGCGACTGGTCCTTGCCGGTCAGGGCGTACTGGAAGACCCAGCCGACGCCGGTGGCATCCGGGCCGAGTTGCGGACTGACCCCGGCCGGCAGATTGCCCTGGGCCGAACTGAGATATTCCAGGACGCGCGAACGCGCCCAGTAGATGTCGGTGCCGTCCTCGAAAATCACATAGACGTAGGAGGCGCCGAACATCGAAAAGCCGCGCACAACCTTGGCCTTGGGCACGGCGAGCATGGCCGTGGTCAGCGGGTAGGTGACCTGATCCTCGACCACCTGTGGGGCCTGGCCGGCATAGGGCGTGTAGACGATGACCTGGACGTCGGACAGATCGGGCAGCGCATCGAGCGGCGTGTGCTTGACCGCGTAGATGCCGCCACCGACCAGGCCGAGGGTGACGAGCAAGACGATGAATGCATTGCGGGCCGACCATTCAATCAGTTTGCCGAGCATTTCAATGCCCTTCGTGGCCGGCGGCCGGCATTTTCTCGAAGCCGGTGATGACGAATTCGCCATTGCCCCGATCCTCGAAACTGAAATGCACCGGCTGGCCGGGTAGCAGGCCCTTGGCCATGGCCGGCTCGGCGAGGCCGAAATCCATGGTCATCGCCGGCCATTGCAAGGCAGGAATCGGCTCGTGTTTCAGCGAAATTGAGCTATTTGCGGCGTCGACCGTAACAATCGACCCCATCGCCGAATAACTTTTCGCAGCAGGCGGCGTTTGAGGATCGGTGAAGGTCGACAGCGCCGCCTTGAGGTTGCTCTCGGCATCGATCAGGAAATTGGCGGCGACCACCACCTCGGCGCCGTCTTCCAGGCCTTCGAGAATTTCCACGGCATCCTGTCCACGCCGGCCGACCTTGACCGCTTGCGGCTGGAACTTGCCTTCGCCGGCCACGCGCAGGACGACCTGGCGCTCACCGGTATCGATCAGTGCCGACTTGGGGACGGTCAGCCGTGGCGTCTGGCCGGCGGTCGCCAACTCGACGTGGGCGAACATGCCCGGCCGCAGCAAGCCGTCCTTGTTCGGCAATTCGAGGCGTACCGGCGTTGTCCGCGTCGCCGCGTTGAGGGTCGGATAGAGGTAACTCACCTTGGCTTCGAAGTGGCGGCCGGGAAAGGCGTCGATGTCGACCATCGCCGTCTCGCCGACCTTGACCCGCTGCAGATCCTGTTCATAAACGTCGGCAATGACCCATACCGTCGACAGGTCGGCGATGCGGTAGATCGCCGTGCCCGGCGCGAAGCGCATGCCTTCGACGGCCTTCTTGTCGAGGACGATGCCGGCGGCCGGCGAGGTGAAGGTCACGCGGCTGTTCGCTTGGCCGGCGGGGGCTGCCATCTGCCAGTTGGCCAGGCGTTCGCGCGCTGCTTCGGCCAGACGTTGCGCGGCCTGGCGGGCGGCCGGGTCGGCGCCCGGCGCATCGAGCTTGAGTGACTGGGCGATGGCCAGTTCCTTCTGGGCCGAGACCAGTTCCGGGCTATAGACGGAGAATAGTGGCTGCCCACGCTTGACCGGGTCGCCGCTGGCATTGACGTAGAGGCGCTCGATCCAGCCCTCGAAGCGCGGCGCCACGTCATGGATCAGCCGTTCGTTGATTTCCACCCGGCCGACTGCCCGCACGGCGGCGTCGAGTACCGCCATTTCGGCCCTGGCCGTCTTGACGCCCAGCGTCTGCAAACGGGCCGGGCTGACCTTGACGGCGCCTTCGCCATCCGGTTCGTCACCCTCATAGACGGCGATGTAATCCATGCCCATCGAGTCTTTTTTCGGTGTCGGCGAGGTATCGGGCAAGCCCATGGGGTTGCGGTAATAGAGCAGCTTGCGTTCCGCCTTGCCGGTCTCGGCGACCGGGCTGCCGCTGGCGGCGGGTAACGCGGCATCGCCCTGGTCGTGGCGCTGGCCGGCCAGATAACCGCCGAAGGCGGCGAGCAGCGCAACGCCAAGCAGGGATAAAGCGAGGGACGACTTGTTCACAAAGGGGCTCCTGCCAGTTGTTCCAGTTCGGCCTGACGGACGCTGGCTTCGACCTCGGCGTCGAGCAGGGCCAGCCGGGTGCGCAGAATCTGCCGTTCGGCCTCGATCAGGGTATTGAAATTGACCCGGCCGCTTTCATAGCCGGCCTGTGCCGAGTCGAGCGTCGCCCGGGCTTGCGGCAAAAGGGTGTCGCGCAACAGTCGCGCCTTGTCCACGCTGGCATTGAAGCCGGCCAGCGTCTCGCCAAGCCGCCCGTTGAGGCGTGCCTCGGCGGCGGCGACCCGCTCGCGGGCAGCCTCCAGCCGGTAGCCGGCTTCCCGCTCCTGCGCCCGGCGCGACGACTGCTGCAGGGGAATATTGACTTCGACCATTAAGTCCCATGTTTCGGGACCGATCATGTCCGAGCGGGGACGGTTGTTGGTCAGCGCCAGGCCGAAGTCGGGGTAGCGATTCAAATAAACCAGATCCTTGGTCTTTTCGGCGGCGCTGACACCGAGACGTTCCCGGCTCAGGTCGGGGGAGATTTCCCGGGCCTGCGCATAGAGCTGCGCCAAGGTTCGGCTGCTCGGCGGCACCATCAGGCGCACCGGCTCGGCCAGCGGCGCATCGGCAGCGCGGGGCAGCAAGGCATTGAGCGTCGCCGCCGCCTCCCGCCGGCGCCGTTGGCTTTCGACCAGATCGACCTTGAGGCTGGTGCTCTCGCTCTGGGCCCGCACCGCATCCTGCTGCGGCACGAGGCCGACGCTGTAGCGGTTCACCACCAGGCGCTCCAGCGCATCGACCAGCTGCAGCGTTTCGCTGAGGATACGCATCTGGCCGACTGCCTGAAAATGGCGGGCAAAGGCGACCTTGATTTTTCCTTCCAGCTCGAGGCGGGCCGTGTCGTGCGCGGTGTCGGCCTGGCCGGCCAGCGCCTCGGCGACCTCGCCGCGCAGGCCGCGCTTGCCCGGGAAGGGCAGCGCCTGAATGGCCCGGTAGCGCGTGGTTCCCACCGATCCCGGCAGCAGCGAGGCGGATTTTCCCGGCGTCATGGCATTGTTGAAATCCATCAACTCGACCTGAAAACGGGGATCGGGCAGAGCCGATGCCGGCCCAACCCGTTCATGCAAGGCCAGGGCGTCGAGGCGGCGAACCCGCAAATCCGGATTGTGCTCGCGGGCATAGGCCAACAGTTCTTCGACCGTCCGTCCCGGAGCATCCTCAGCCGCCAGCCCGGGCTGCATCCAGAGCACCAGCGAGGCGGCGAGGGCGGCAAGACGCCACGGGGTTTTTCCTGAGTCGGTCCGGCGGGGATCCATCACTGCGGCCTCTCTGTCGTCTTACTTCGCGTTTTCCAGCTGGGTCACCGTCAGCGCGCCAGCCACGTCGTTGGCGATAAAGCGGATCTTGTCCCCGGGCTTGACCTGGTCGATGACAACCTTGTCCTGGACGTCGAAGGTCATGGTCATCGGCGGCATTTTGAGATTGGCCAGCGGGCCATGGGCAATGGTGATCTTGCGGCCGGCCTTATCCACCTTCTTGACCGTGCCTTCCGACATTTTGGCCATGGGCTGGCCGGCGTCGTGCTGCATGGCCGCACCATGATTCATGCCATGGTGCCCGGTTTCAGCGATGGCCGGCGTGTTGACGGCGGCGATAAGCGCGATGGCGGCGACGGTGATAGCAGTTTTCATGAGAACTCCTGAGTGATTGAATAGGCTTAGGCGAAACAACTAGTGCCGGGCATAGACGCTGGTCTTGCCATCCGTCTGCACGAGCAGCGTGTCGTAAGGCACCGGCCTGGGGCTCTCCATGCCCGGCGAACCCGGAGGCATGGCTGGCACAGCCAGGCCGAGCGCCGGCGGTTTTTCCTTGAGCAGTCGTTGAATATCGGTGGCGGGGACATGGCCTTCGACGAGGTAGCCAGCGACTTTTGCCGTATGGCAGGACCCGAGGCGCTCGGGCATGCCGAGGCGCTGGCGGGCAGCCGGCACGTCGTTGACTTCGTGGGTGCGCACTTCGAACCCGGCCGCCTTGACGTGATCAATCCACTTGCCGCAGCAACCGCAGTAGGGGCTCTTATATACATCCATCACTTCGCCAGCTGATGCGGGCAAGGCAAGGCCTGCAGCGAGGGCAAATACAGTCAGAGAAACAGCGACGGACTTCGACATGGACAGACTCCTTGGGCGTTCGAGTGGGGGCAGTATGTCGTGGGGCGACCAACAGGAAGCTGACTGCCAAATTACATTTTTGTAATCTTCGGGCTTAATGCGGGTGGGCGCCGTGCTCGTGACCATCATGAACGTGCCCGGCCGTGGGCGAAACGGTGGGCTTTGGCGCGCCCGCTGCCCCTGCCGCCGGACGCGCGTCGTGGCCGTCCATGCCACCGTGGACATGGCCGTCGCTGGTGGCCACCAACTGAGCGTAGGCAGTCTTTGAGAGGCCGGGCATGGTTTGCACAAAGGCCGCCAGATCCCAGATGGCTTCGTCGTCCATCCCGCCCTTCGACCAGGCCGGCATGCCCGAGGCCTTGATGCCATGCTTGATGATCCAGAAATCGCGCGCTGCGTCGCGCCTGGCGCCGGAGCCTTGAACCCCGGCAGCAAGGTTGGGCGGCTTCGGGTAGAGACCCTTGCGGATTTCCGAGTCCGGCAATGCCGGGGCCAGATGGCAATCGACGCACATGGCCGCGTAGTTTCCTGCCCCGCGCCGGATGCGTTCGGGGGTGTCGAGATCTGCTGGCGCCTGAATCCCGGCGCTGTGGCCGGCGATGGCGCGCTCCCGGGTAAATTCCAGCACACCAAGGACAACCGGATGATGCGGCGTATCGGCGCCGACCGCCACGATGCCGCTGGCGGCAATGGTGGCGACGCTCGCCGCGCCGAGAGCGAGGGTCGCCAAAACGCCGAGCAATACTTTGTTCATGGAATGTCTCCGTGGGAATGCCCGAGGCTGGCGATGGTATTTTCGCCAGACCAACAGCCGGATGACTGGCGGATTACATTTTCGTAATCTCTTCGTTTGACCGGTAAAACGGCGGAAAATGCGACTTCAATCCCCATTTCTTGATGCAGAGCCATGAAAATACTCGTCGTCGAAGACGAACCGAAGATCGGGACCTATTTGAAGCAGGGGCTCGTCGAAGCCGGTTTTGTCGTCGATCTGGTGGCGAATGGCCTCGACGGTCTGCATCTGGCGCTGACTGAATCCCACGACCTGGCCATTCTCGATGTGATGCTGCCAGGCATCGATGGCTGGCAGGTGCTTCAAGGGATTCGGCGGGCCGGCAAGGAGATGCCCGTCCTCTTCCTGACCGCCCGCGACCGGGTCGAAGACCGGGTCAAGGGGCTGGAACTCGGCGCCGATGACTATCTGGTCAAGCCCTTCGCCTTTTCCGAACTGCTGGCCCGGGTCAGGACCTTGCTGCGACGGGGCGGCAAGGCGAAGGAGTCGGAATATCTGCGTGCCGCCGATCTCGAACTCGACCTGCTGCGCCGTCGGGTCAGCCGGGCCGGCAAACGCATCGACCTGACCGCCAAGGAATTTGCCCTGCTCGAACTGCTGCTGCGCCGACAGGGCGAAGTCCTGCCGCGCTCACTGATTGCTTCGCAGGTCTGGGACATGAATTTCGACAGCGACACCAATGTCATCGAGGTCGCCATCAAGCGCCTGCGCCTCAAAATCGATGAGGCCTTCGAACCGAAGCTGATCCGCACGGTGCGGGGCATGGGTTACGTTCTTGAGGTGACTGATTGAAGCTAACCTGGAGTCGCTCGCTGACCCTGCGCCTGACCCTGCTGTTTGCCGTGGCGGCGGCCTTCGTGCTGTTCCTGTTGGGCTTGCTTATCGGCAATCTGGTGGAACGGCATTTTGAAGAGCAGGACATGGAAGCACTGTCCGGAAAGATGACGCTGACCCGGCACATTCTGGAGCGGGACTCGGCAACGCAGAATGGCGAGGCGCTGGGACGGCAACTCGATGACGCGCTGACCGGCCATCATGGCCTGGCCGTTTCCGTTTTTGGGCCGGACCGGCAAGTCCTGTACGCCAACTCGGCACTGGACTTTCCACCCGCACTGCTCGATACGCCGACGGAGACCACGCCCGGCCGCGTCGTCAAATGGCAAGCACCCGAAGGGCTGCCCTGGCGCGGAATTTCTGCCGTGGTGACGGCGGCGCCGGATGACAAGACCCGCTTTACCATCGCCGTTGCCATCGAAATATCCCATCACGAACACTTCATGAGCGGGTTCCGGGGAACCTTGTGGGCTTTTATCGCCCTGGCAACGCTGGCCATGGGACTCCTCGGCTGGGTTGTCGTCCGGAGCGGGCTGGGGCCGCTGCAGACGATCAAACGACAAGCCGCCGAAATTACCGCCAACCACCTGCACACCCGTTTGCCGGCCGAGGCGATTCCCCAGGAACTGGCTGATCTGGCCGACACCTTGAACGACATGCTGGCGCGACTGGAGGAGTCCTTCCAGCGGCTATCCGATTTTTCGTCAGACCTCGCGCACGAACTGCGGACGCCGGTCAGCAATCTCCTCACCCAGACCCAGGTTACGCTGTCCAGGGTGCGTTCCGAAGACGACTACCGCGACATCCTGGCGTCGAATGCCGAGGAATTCGAGCGGCTGTCGCGCACCATTTCCGACATGCTGTTCCTGGCCAAGGCCGACAACAAGCAGATCATGCCTACCCAGGAGTCGGTCGATCTGGCTGGGGAAATTGGCAATTTGCTGGAGTATTACGACGTGCTTGCCGAAGAGAAAGCGATTGCCTTGTCGCTCTCCGGTCGTGGTCAAATCATTGGAGATCGACTGATGCTGCGCCGAGCGGTCAGCAATCTGCTCTCCAATGCGCTGCGCCACACGCCTGATGGTGGGACGATCACAGTGCAGATCGATCAGAGTGAAGACAACATGATGCATGTTGCAGTCGAGAACACCGGGCGGGAGATAGCCGCCGAGCATCTGCCACGCCTGTTCGATCGTTTTTATCGGGCCGACAGTTCGCGACAGCGGACGACCGAGAGCTCGGGGCTCGGACTGGCAATCACACGATCAATTATTCTGGCGCACGGCGGCGAAGTTCATGTTTGTTCGGCCAATGGATTGACCCGCTTTACGCTGTTGCTACCCACTTCTTCTTCGCCGTGAACTCTGCTGAATTTGCTGACGCTGCGGCCATCCGGATTAAATCCCGATGGCCGAGGTGTCAAGGTTTCTTTACTTCAGAACAAATCTGACCGTTGCCGGTGGCCCGCCCAGGCTCACTTGCGCCAGTGCCTTGGCACCCGGTGTGATGGCAAACGTTCCTGTGGCGAGAAAGCGTTGTCCGTCGGGAAGCAACGGGATCTCTTGCTTTTGCTTGCCGGACAGGATGGTGAGTTTTGCCGACCCCTTCGAGATGTCCGCGGGCTTGCCGTGGTCGCGCACAAACACCTGGATCTGTTCTGGCCCGGCAACCAGCTCGTAGTCCACATTCTTGACCGCGCTGACGACGCCACCGTGGAGTGGCTTGTGTTCGTGACCGTGGTCGTGTCCACCTGCGGCGAAGGCAAGGCCGGTCATGGCGAAGGCAAAGGCGGCGAGAAGCTGAATCGGTTTCATGAAATTTCCTTTCGTTGAGTAATAGTTAAAGCGCCCCGACATCGCGGTCGGCCATCAGACGCTCCACGTCCTTGCGGCCAAACAGCCAGAACATGGCAGGTGTCAGGAAGGTGTCGAGCAGGGTTGAACTGATCAGGCCCGCGAAAATGACCACCGCCACCGGATGCAGGATTTCCGTGCCCGGCCGCTCGGCCTCGAACAACAACGGCGCCAGCGCGAAGGCGGTGACCAGTGCCGTCATCAAGACGGGTGCGAGACGTTCCAGCGAGCCGCGCAGGATCATTTTGTGATCGAAGTTTTCGCCTTCCATGCGCATCAGGTTGATGTAGTGGCTGACCTTGAGGATACCGTTACGCACCGAAATACCGGCCAGCGTGATGAAGCCGACCAGCGCGGCGACCGACAGCGGTTGCCCGGAAATCCACAAGCCGAGTACCGCGCCAACCAGCGCCAGGGGAATGTTGACCATGATCATCGCCGATAAGACAACCGACTTGTAGCGACTGAAGAGCACGACAAACATCAGCACCAGGGAGACGATGGAGAGCAGCCCAACCAGCCGCGAAGCCTCTTCCTGTGCCTGGAATTGCCCCCCAGGGCGATGAAGTAGCCTTCCGGCAGTTTGCTGTTGCCGACGACCTGGCGGATGTCCTCGACGATCTCGGACAGCGCCCGTCCTTGCGTGTTGGCTGAAAGCACGATGCGCCGCTTGCCGTCGTCGCGGCTGACCTGGTTCGGCCCGTCGCCGTCCTCGATACTGGCAATTCTGGAGAGGGGAATCGGGCCGCCGGGTGTCTCCAGCAATCTCTGCCCCAGGCCAGCCAACGAGCGGGATGTTTCCGGCAAGCGCACGACCAGGGCAAAGCGCCGGCCACCTTCGACCACTTGGGTGATCTTTTCGCCTTCGACCAGGCTTTGCAGTGTCGCCAGAATCTGTGGGGTCGGGACACCGTATTGGGCGGCAGCCGCGTAGTCGACGCGCACCTTGATCTGTGGCGCCAGCACCTGTTTCTCGATTTCCAGATCGGCAATGTCGGGGATGCCGGCGAGCCTGCTGCGCAGCGCATCAGCCTGACCGCGTAGCGTATCGAGGTCGTCGCCAAAGATTTTGATGGCGATCTGCGAACGTACGCCCGACAGCATGTGGTCGATACGGTGCGAGATGGGCTGGCCAATAGCAATCGCCGCCGGCAGATTGATCAGGCGAGCGCGAATATCCGCCGAAATTTCATCCATTGAGCGCGTCATTTCGGATGCTGGCTTCAGGCCGACATCGAGTTCGCTGACGTGCACACCTTCGGCATGCTCGTCCAGTTCCGCCCGGCCGCTGCGCCGGCCAACGTGCGCGACTTCCGGCACTGCTTTGACCAGCACCTCGGCCTGTTGCGCCAAGGCCGACGACTCGGCCAGCGTCACGCCGGGGTTGAGGCGCATGCCGATCAGCAGCGTTCCCTCATTGAAGGGCGGCAGAAAAGTTTTGGGGAAGAAAGGCACCGCAACTGCTGCCGCCAGAACGGCAACAGCACCGGCGGCCAACGCCGCTTCAGGCCGCTTGAGCACCGCCTGCAAACTGCGGCCATAGCTGGCTTTCAGCCAGGCCAGCAGTTTCGTATCGCCATGATCGAGGGCCTTCATGCTGGGCAGCAGGTAGAAGGAGAGCACCGGCGTCACCGTCACCGAGACCACCAGCGAGGCCAGCGTCGACACGATGAAAGCGATACCCAGCGGCACGAACAGCCGTCCCTCCATGCCGGGCAGGGCGAAAATGGCAGGAAGACGAGCACGATGATGATCGTTGCGTAGAGGATGGCCGAACGCACCTCCATTGTTGCCTGGGCAATCAGTTCAATCGGGTGCATTCGATGATCGTGGTGCTTGGCCCGATCGTCCTTCAGGCGCCGCAGCACGTTTTCGACGCCGACCACGGCGTCATCGACCAGGCCGCCGATGGCGATGGCCAGGCCACCCAGCGTCATGGTGTTGATCGACAGACCGTAGTAGTCGAAAACCAGCGCTGTCATGAAAATCGACACCGGGATCGCGGTCAGCGCGATCACCGTCGGGCGCAGGGTACCCAGGAAGAAAAACAGGACGACCGCGACGAAGATCGATGCCCCGATCAGCTTGCCTTGCAGCGTGTTGATCGACGACTCGATGAAACTGGCCTGGCGGAAGGTTACCTGCGGCGCCGCCATGCCGGCCGGCAGCGATTTCTTCAAGTCTTCCAGCGCGGCCTCGATGTTCCGGGTCAGATGGATGGTATCGGCCGTCGGCTGCTTCTGAATGCCCAGAATCACCGCCGGTTTGCCGGCGAAACCGGCGTCACCCCGCTTGATGGCAGGCGCGAAGGTCACCTCGGCGATTTGCCGCAACAAAATGGGTTGACCGTGGCGGGCAGCCAGCGCCAGGTTCTTCAGGTCATCGAGGCGCGACGTGCGGCCCAGGTGGCGAATCAGGTATTCGCGGCCGTTGAGTTCGAGGAAGCCGCCGGAGGTGTTGGCCGAGTAACCCTTGAGCGCTCCGGTCAACTGCTCGTGTGTGATACCCAGTTCCGCCATACGGGTCGTGTTTGGCTGCACCTGGAACTGGCGCACTTCGCCGCCGATAGGGATTACCTGCGCCACACCGGCGATTGCCATCAGTCGCGGCCGCAGCACCCAGTCGGCGTATTCGCGCACCTGCATCGGCGTCATTGGCGCCCCCACGCTCGCGGCGCTCCCGGCAGCCGGTGAGTCTGCCGGCCGGTGAGGATTGGTACGGGCGTCAGACCCTGGTTGCTGTGTAGGTAGTTGCTAGTTGCTAGTAGTCTTGAGTTGCCAGCATTTCTTGCTAGCAACTGGCAACTGGCAACTGGCTGTTGATCCGCACGGTGCGGAACTTTTGATCCGATTGGGTTTCTTAGCACGAGTCCTTCAGCTATAGTCCGCCCCCATGCGCTCGCTGTTCCATTCCGTTACCCGCCTGCTGTTGCTGGTCATGCTGGCCACCGTCTTCTCGCCGAGTTACGGCTGGCAGGCGGCGCAAGGCTTGGCGACGCACGATGAGGGAGCAGCGATGCACGCCAGCCACGATGAGCATGCGGGCCATGACAGCCACGCTGACCAAGGCCATGACACCTGTGCCGGCGATTGCACCGGGCATGCTCAGGAACCCTGTGCTGATACTCGTCATCACTGCTGCCCCGGTTTCATCCTCGGACACCTGCTCGGCGGTACCGTCGACAACGTCATGCCGGCCATCCCTACCGGCAGTTCGGTCGTCTTGAACGGCCGTGATGCGCATTTCTCCTCGCGTGTCCCCGACGGGCTCGAACGTCCGCCCAGAACTTCCGCCGCCTGATCTGCGGCGGTCGGCCAGTCCTTTTTCCTGATTTACCAGCCCTGACGGGCTGATCTGGCGTACCGCCGGTTGTGCTTCATCAACCGGAGGATGTTCCATGCGAGCCTGTTTCTGGATCGCTTTATCAATCGTCGTCGCCTTGCCGGCGCATGGCGAAACGCCGCAGACCCTGGCCGGCGCCTTTGCCGCGGCCTGGGAACGTCAGCCCGTGGCGCAGGCGCTGGGCGAGCGCCAACGCGCCGCCGAGGCACGCCAGGAGGCAGCTTCGGCGCTGACCGCCGAGCCGCCGAGCCTGGAGTTGGGCGGGCGCAGCGACCGTTTCAATCGTGACCGTGGCGCCGAGGAATACGAAGTTGGTCTGGTGCTGCCCTTGTGGCTGCCCGGCGAGCGGCGCGGCAGCTTGGCACTGGCTACCGCCGAAGGCGCTGCGCTGACGGCGCGCACGGCGGCGCTGCGCCTGCAGTTGGCCGGTGCCTTGCGGCAGGCCTGGTGGGATTGGCAACTGGCCGACAACGAACGGCAACTGGCTGACGAGCGCTTGGCTGCCGCCCGCCGCCTGCGCGACGACGTCACCAAGCGCGTTGCTGCTGGCGACCTGGCGCGGGCCGACCAGCATCAGGCGGATGGCGAACTGGCAGCGGCCACTGCTGCCCAGGCCGAAGCCGGGGCGCAGTTCGCCGCTGCCGGTTACCGGCTGCAGGCGCTGACCGGTCAGGCGCCAACTGCACCACTGGCGAAAGCGGAAGCTGAGGTTGCGGCCGGTGAAGAGGCCACCCTGCTGGCCGTCCATCCGCAACTGCTGGCGCTCGCCGGCCGCGGCGACGTGTCACGCCAGGAACTGGCGCTGGCCCGCAGCCGCAGCCGCGCCAATCCGGAAATCACCATTGCCACCCGGCGCGAACGCGGCCTGGCCGGCGAGGCGATGGAACAGACCTGGGCGCTGGCGCTGCGCATTCCGTTCTCCTCTGGCGCGCGCCAGCAGGCCCGTCTGGCCGAGGCCAATGCCGAGCTGATCGAAAGCCGTCTGAGCGCCGAGCGCGAAGGCGAACGTCTGGTCCAGGAGGTTGCCGCCGCCCGCAGCCGACTCGGTGCTGCCCGCTTGCAATTGAGTGCCGCCGAGGAACGTGCGCGGTTGGCTGGCGAAAGTCGTGAATTCTTTGCCAAGTCCTTCCGCCTTGGCGAAAGCGACCTGCCGACCCGCCTGCGCATCGAGCAGGAGGCTTTTGCCGCTGCCAGCCAGGCGGCGCGCGCCCGCATCAATTTGGCGGCCAGTCTGTCCGCCTATCGTCAGGCCCTTGGCCTGCTGCCCGAATGAAGGAAAACCCGATGCTCAAAATGAGAAAATTCATCAACCGGCTGCTGCTCGCCGCCATGCTGGCGACCGCTAGCCTGCCGGCGTTGGCTGCCGAGGTACCGCTGCCGGTGGTCACGGCCGAGAGCGAAGCCTATGAAGTCGTCGGCCGTCTCAAAGCTGAAGGCCTGATCCTGCATGTCGACCGGGCGCCGAGCAATGAGCCGGTGCTCGCTGCGACGCTCGAGATCGAGGCCGGCGGGCGCACGGCGACTGCCATCTTCCGCCAGGCCAGCGGTGACTACCTGATTGCTGACGCCGCCTGGCTGGAGCCATTGCGCCAGGCCGGCGAGCATGGGCTGGCGCTGACCCTGATTGCCGGCGAAGACAGCGACTTGTTGAGTGGTGAGCTGATCGTCGCCGAGGCACCGGCTGCTGCCGAGGCCAGTGGCGGGCGCCTCGGCCTGGTGCTGCTGGCGACACTACTGCTCGTCGCCATCATCGTCATCGGCCGGCGCCTGCGCCGCCTTCCCGGAGAGGGAGTATGAACAAGCTGACAATTACCCTGCTGCTGGCCGCCTTGTTCGCGGCGCCGCTGGCGGCTCACGAAGGTCACGATCACGGCGACGAGAAGAAGGCGCTGCCCAATCTCGGCGACACGCCGCAACGCCTGCCTGACGGTACCGTCTTCCTGCCGAAGACTGCCCAGCGCCAGATTGGCGTGCGCACGCTGCCGGCGGCCGAAGAACAGGTGGCACGCAGCATCGAATTGCAGGGCAAGGTGGTCATGGACCCGCAGCGCGGTGGGCGGGTCCAGGCGATGATCGCCGGCCGCCTCGAAGCCGCCAACGCGCAGGGCCTGCCGGTGGCCGGCCAGCGGGTGCGCAAAGGCGAAGTACTGGCCTGGGTGGTGCCGTCCGCCGGGCAGATTGAACGCTCCAACCAGGCAGCCCAGTTGGCCGAACTGAAGGCGGCGCGGCAACTGGCCGAACGCCGCCGGGCACGTCTGCAGGAGCTGGCAGACACCGTGCCGCAACGCGAGATCGAAGCGGCGGCGAGCGAGGTGCTCAGCCTCAATGGCCGCATCGCTGCCATCGGCGGTGGCCTGTCCGGGCGCGATGCGCTGGTGGCCCCGGTTTCTGGCGTCATCGCCGCCAGCAATGCGGTGGTCGGCCAGGTCGTCGAGGCGCGCGAACTGATCTTCGAGATCGTCGCCCCCGACAGCCTGCATGTCGAAGCCCTGGCTTATGAGGCGCTTGATCTTGGCGCGGTGGCGGCGGCCAGCCTGGCCATCGGCGAGCAGAGCATCGAACTGCAGCTGGTTGGCGCCAGCCGGCGCCTGCGCGAACAGGCGCTGCCGCTGATCTTCGGCAGTCGGGCGGCCGGCGTCGGCCTGCGCCTGCCGCTCGGCCAGCCGGTGACCTTGCAGGTGCGGCTGCGCGAGAGCGCTAGCGGCCTGCCACTGGTGCAACGGGCGCTGGTGCGCAGTCCGGCCAACGAGACCATGGTCTGGGTCAAGACGGCACCTGAGCGCTTCGCCCCGAAACCGGTGCGCAGCCAGCCGCTCGACGGCAGCCGCGTGCTCGTCGTCGGCGGCCTGCAGGCCGGCAAGCGCGTCGTCGTCGACGGCGCCCCGCTGCTCAACCAGATCCGTTAGGAGCCGTCATGTTCCAGTGGCTCTTGCAGAAAAGCCTGGCCAGTCGCCTGCTGGTACTGGCCATCGCGCTGGTGCTGATGGGCTACGGCGCCTTCGAGGCGCAGCGCCTGCCGGTCGATGTCTTTCCCGATCTCAACAAGCCGACCGTCAGCCTGATGACCGAGGCCGGCGGCATGGCTGCCGAAGAAGTCGAACAGCTCGTCACCTTCCCGCTCGAGACGGCGCTCAACGGCCTGCCCGGTGTCGCCGGCGTGCGCTCGGTGTCGAGCGCCGGGCTGTCCTTCGTCTATGTCTCCTTTGACTGGGAGACCGATCTCTACCGCGCCCGGCAGATGGTCGCCGAGCGCCTGACCGCGTTGCAGGGCGTGCTGCCGGCGGATGTGGTGCCGCACATGGGGCCGGTCTCGTCGATCATGGGCGAGATCATGATGCTGGCCATCCCGCTCGATTCGGCAAAGGGCGATGCCATGCAGGCGCGCGAGTACGCCGACTGGGTGCTGCGGCCGCGGCTGATGGCGGTCGCCGGCGTCGCCCAGGTCATCCCGATCGGCGGTGAGGTGCGCCAGTTCCAGGTGCAGCCGGACACCCGCCGCCTGGCCGAGCTGGGAATTTCGCTGGGGCAGCTGGAGAGTGCCTTGCGCGGCTTCTCGGCCAATACCTCGGGCGGCTTCCTGGAAATGAACGGGCGAGAATACCTGATCCGCCATCTCGGCCGCAGTTCGCGTCTGGAAGACCTGCAGAACCTGGCGCTGACCGCCCGCGACGGTCAGGCGATCCTGCTCCGCCAGGTCGCCGGCGTCGCCTTCGCGCCGGCCATCAAGCGCGGTGACGCCGGCTTCAACGGCGCCCCGGCGGTGATCCTCAGCATCCAGAAGCAGCCGACGGCCGACACCGTTGACCTGACCGGGCGCCTCGAAGCGGCTCTGAGCGAGATGAACAAGAGCTTGCCGGCTGGCGTGCTGGCGCCGCAGGTGGTGTTCCGCCAGGCCGATTTCATCCAGTCCTCGATCGACAACCTGCAGGCCAAGCTGCTGCTTGCCGCCTGCCTGGTCGCCGCCGTGCTCTTCTTCTTCCTCGGCAACCTGCGCACCATGCTGATCTCGCTGACGGCGATTCCGCTGTCGATCCTGATCGCCGTGCTGGTGTTCAACTGGCTCGGGCTGTCGATCAACACGATGACCCTGGGCGGCCTGGCGATTGCCATCGGCGAGCTGGTCGACGATGCCGTCGTCGATGTCGAGAACATCCTGCGCCGGCTGCGCCAGGCAGCCGCCCGCGGCACGCCGTTCGGCATCGGCGAGATGATCGTCAAGGCCTCGCTGGAAGTGCGCTCGGCCATCGTCTACGCGACGCTGATCATCGCCCTGGTCTTCGTCCCGCTGTTCGCCCTGCCGGGCATCGAGGGGCGGCTGTTTGTACCGCTCGGGATCGCCTACATTGTCTCCATCCTGGCTTCACTGCTGGTCTCGGTGACGGTGACGCCGGTGCTCTCCTACTACCTGTTGCCCAAACTGGCGGCCGGTCGGCATGACGACACGGTGCTGGTTGCCTGGCTGAAACGCCATTACCGCGCGCTGCTGGAACGGGTGCTGGCGGCGCCGCAAGGGCCGCTGGCGGTGACGGCGCTGGCGGTGCTGCTGGCCGGGGCGGCGGTGCCGTTCTTCCCGACCACTTTCCTGCCGCCGTTCAACGAAGGTTCGATGACCGTCACCCTGCGCCTGAATCCGGGGATCACGCTGGTCGAGTCGGTGCGCGTCGCCAGCCAGGCGGAAAAGCTGTTGCTGGCGGTACCGGAGGTCGAGCACATCGGCCGCCGCTCCGGCCGGGCCGAACTCGACGAGCACGCCGAGGGCGTCCATGTTTCCGAGCTGGAAATTCGCCTGAAGCCGGCCGGGAGACCGAAGGAGGCGCTTTATGCCGACATTCGCCGGCGCCTGAAGGATTTGCCGGGCAGCCTCAATCTTGGCCAGCCGATCTCGCATCGCATCGACCACATGCTGTCCGGCGTGCGCGCGCAAGTGGCGGTCAAGGTCTTTGGTGACGATCTCGACACCCTGCGCGCCCAGGCGACGGCGCTGCAGCAGCGGCTGCAGCAGATTCCCGGCGTCGCCGACCTGGAGGTCGAGAAGCAGGTGCTGGCGCCGCAGATCAAGGTCCATCTCGACTATGCCGCAGCCGCCCGCTACGGCCTGTCGCCGGCGCAACTGGCGAGCACGTTGCAGATGCTCGTCGATGGCGAGAAAGTGGCGCAAATCGTCGATGGCAATCGTCGCTTCGACCTGCTGGTCCGCCTGCCGGAGAGCGGCCGAGCACTCGAGGGCCTGCACCGGCTGCTGATCGAGACACCGGCCGGCCCGGTGCCGCTGGCCCAACTGGCTCGCATCGAGGATGCAGACGGGCCGAACCAGATCGTCCGCGACGACGGCCGGCGGCGCATCGTGATTTCGCTCAACGCCCAGGGCCGGGCGCTGTCCGACGTCGTTGCCGACATCCGCGCGGCGGTTGCCGAACAGCCGCTACCGGAAGGCTATTTCATCACCCTCGGTGGCCAGTTCCAGGCGCAGGAAGAAGCGGCGCGGCTGATCGCCGTGCTCGCCCTCGGCTCGGCGGCGCTGATCTTCATGGTCCTCTACAGCCGCTACCGTTCGGCGCTGCTGGCCACGCTGATCATGGCCAACGTGCCGCTGGCGCTGGTTGGCGCCGTCTTCGGCCTGTGGCTGTCCGGTCAGCCGCTGTCGATCGCGGCGCTGATCGGCTTCATCACGCTGGCCGGCATTTCCACCCGTAACGGCATCCTCAAGGTCAGCCACTGGCTGAATCTGATGCGCTTCGAGGGTGAAAGCTTCAACCGCGACATGGTCGTCCGCGGCGCCCTGGAACGTCTGACGCCGGTGCTGATGACCGCGCTGGTCGCCGCTTTCGCGCTGGCGCCGCTGCTCTTCGAGGCCGAACAGCCGGGCACCGAGATTCTGCATCCGGTGGCCGTGGTGATCTTTTCCGGCCTGCTCGGGGCAACGCTGCTCGACACCTTCATCACCCCGGCGCTGTTCTGGCGCTTCGCCCGCCCGACGGTCGAACGTCTGCAGCGCGAACAAATCGACGAAGTCCTCTGAATTCCACCCACCAGGAGAAAACACCATGAACAAATCGCTTTCCACCCTTGGCTTGTGCACCTTGCTTGCTGCGCTGCCAGCCATCGCTCATGAGGACCACGGCAAACCGATGCATGGCGGCATCGTCGCTGAAGCCGGTCACGCCCAGTTCGAGATTGCCGGCAAGGACGGCGTGCTCACCGTGCATGTCAGCAACCACGGGGCGCCGGTAGCCACCAGCGGGGCGGCCGGCAAGCTGCGCGTGCTGTCCGGTGCCAGCAAGCGCGAGATCGCGCTGCAGCCAGCCGGCGACAACAAGCTGCAGGGGCAGGGCAGTCTGGCTGTCGGCGATAAGCTGCTGCTCGACGTCACCTGGCCGGGCCAGAAGCCCTTGCAGGCCCGCGCCGTTGTCAAATAAGGAGTTCCCATGAAAACCAATCTGTTCCGCCGCCGGCTATTGCTGGCCTCCTTGGCCCTCGGCCTGCCCGGGCTGGCTGCCGCCACCAGTGCCAAGCCGCTGGTCGAAGTCTGGAAAAGCCCTTATTGCGGCTGCTGCAAGGACTGGGTGGCGCACCTGACGGACAACGGCTTCACGGTGCGCACGCATGAGGTCGGCGATCTCGACGGCGCCCGGCGCAAGCTCGGCATGCCTGAACGCTTCGCGTCCTGCCACACGGCAAAGGTTGGCGGCTATCTGCTCGAAGGCCATGTGCCGGCCCGCGAGATCGAGCGCCTGTTAAAGGAGAAGCCGGCCGCCGTCGGCCTCGCCGTGCCGGGCATGCCGGTCGGCTCGCCGGGCATGGACGGTCCGGCCTACGGCGGCCGCCGCGATGCCTACGCCGTGCTGCTGGTGCAGCGCGACGGCAGCTACCGGGTCTTCGAGCAATATCGCTGAAGCGTGCGATCATCGCCCGCATGATCCTGAAGAACACCGAACATCTGCCGGCGAGCGACAAGGGCACGCGCGTCGCCTTGATTTACGCGCTGGTCGCCGAGCGCCTCGGCGCTTATTACGAGTACGGCCAGTGGCTGACGGTGGGGCAGGGGGCGACCCTGTGCGCCGAGTGGCTGGCCCGTTCGCAGAGGTCGCTGGCGCTGGCTGAACGCCAGCAGCTGTCGACCGCCAGCGATGAACTGGCGCGCAGTATTGCCGCCGGTCTGTCGCGCGAGGCCGGGTTGTACACGGCGCATGAATTGAGCGAATCGCTGTCGGCTAATTACCATTCGGAAGTCGGCTGCTCGATCATGGTTGAGTGCGAGCGGGTGCTCGATTCCTTGCGCGGAACTTGATTTACATCGCAGCCGCGGCGGTCGTGCCCGGCTAGGCTGCAGCTTCCCTGCCCGAAGCTGCCCGCCGCCATGATCCTCCAGCCGTTTTCTGTCGCCACCGTCCGTAGCGCCCTGCACGAGGGCTGGCAGCTTGCCCAGGCGACCCGCCGCATCTCCGTCGCCTATGCCCTGGTCTTTACCATCGCCGGCGCGCTGATCGGCGGCGCGCTGCTGGCCAGTGGACTGACCCCGTTCGTCATTGCCGCTGCCGGTGCCTTCATGCTGCTCGGGCCGGTCTTTCTCGCCGGCTTCCATGGCATCGCCGCGGCGCACGAGGCGCGTCAGCCGGCCGATATGGCGGCGCTGCTCGGCGGCTTCCGCCGAGCAGCGCCAGCACTGTGGGTGCTGGCGCTGGTCTGCGCGCTGCTGTTCATGATCTTCATCACCGACGCCGCCATTCTTTACAGCTACATGATCGGCGGCACGCCGGTGTGGCTATCCGAACTGCCGGCCAATCCTCTCGGGGTCGGGCGGTTCCTGCTGTGGGGCGGTGTATCCGGCCTGTTCATCGCCTTCCTGTTGTTTGCCGTTTCGGCCTTCGCCGTGCCGCTGCTCTGCGAGCGGCGGGCCGGCCTGGTCGGTGCCATCGTCACCAGCGTCCGCCTGGTCTTTGCCAATTTTGGCCCGGCCATGCTGTGGGCGCTGCTGCTGGCGGTGACCATCATCGCCAGCAGCCTGCTGTTGCCCCTGCTGCCGCTGACCCTGCCGTGGCTGGCTTACGCCGGCCGGGCGCTGTACCGGCGGGCGCTGCCGGCCGACTGAGCGCCGGCGAGGCAGCCGTCAGGCGCCGAGCGTCATCAGCGTCGTGTTGCCGCCGGCCGCCGTGGTGTTGGTGCTGACCACGCGTTCGGCCAGCATCCGGTACAGCGGGTAGCGCCGGCTATTCGTGCCGGGCAGGTAAATCGGCAACAGTGGGCCGGGGGCGCCGGCCAGGCGGCGGCGCAGCGCCGCATCGTCGTGGTCGCAGAGCACGCCGGCCAGGCCGCCGAAGTTATCCGGGTGGAACCAGTCGACGTAGGGGGCGACTTCCTTCGGTAGCAGAGCGCGTCGGCGCGGGGCCGCTGCGTCGTCGGGGGCTGCCACCGTGTTGCCGGTGGCGAATGCGGCAGCGATCTGACGCAGCCATTCGTCGTCGCTGGCGGCCAGGCAGAGCAGACGGCCGCGCGGCGCGAAGGCCAGGCAATTGCGCTCGCCGGTCGGCCCGGGCAGCTCGAAGCGGACGTGCAGCAGGCTGCGCTCGACGTACTCGGTACACTGCTGCGCCAATTCCCGCCGGCCGGCGGAGAAGGACCATTCGGCGAGCCGGCGGAAGGCGGAATGCGGATCGTGCAGGCTCGCCTGGTGCCGGCCCGGATGGGCCGCCAGCGCCGTTTCCTCGCTGCCGCCGAGACGGTGCAGGTAGAGCGGCCCACCGGCCTTCGGTCCGGTGCCGGAGAGGCCCTCGCCGCCGAAAGGCTGGACGCCGACGACGGCTCCGACCATGTTGCGATTGACGTAGATGTTGCCGACCCGGGCGCCGGCGACGATGCGCCCGACGGTCTCGTCGATGCGGCTGTGCACGCCCATGGTCAGGCCATAGCCGAGGTCGTTGATGGCCGCCAGCAGCGCATCGAGCTGGCCGTCGGCATAACGCAGGACATGGACGACCGGGCCGAAGACTTCGCCGGTCAGGTCGTCCAATGAGGCGATCTCGATCAGCGTCGGCGGTACGTAGCAACCGTCGGCGCAGGCGGCCGGCAGCGGCAGCTGGTGCACCGGCCGGGCGAGGGCGCGCATTGATTCGATGTGGGCGAGCAGTTTGCCCTGCGCTTCGCCGTCGATGACTGGGCCGATGTCGGTGGCAAATTCCGCCGGGTCGCCAATCACCAGTTCGTCCATCGCCGCCTTGAGCAGCCTCAGCGTGGGCTCGGCGATGTCGTCCTGCAGGCACAGCAGGCGCAGCGCCGAGCAGCGTTGGCCGGCGCTGTCGAAGCCGGAGGCCAGCACGTCCTGGACGATCTGCTCGGCCAGTGCCGAGGAGTCGACGATCATCGCGTTCTGCCCGCCGGTCTCGGCGATCAGGCGGACGCCAGGGCGTTCGGCGAGGCTGGTGTTGATCAGCCGGGCGACTTCCGTGGAGCCGGTGAACACCACGCTGCTGACCCGCGCATCGGCAACCAGCGTTGCGCCGACGGTCTCGCCACGGCCGGGCAGGCACTGCAGTACGGGTTGCGGCACGCCGGCGCGGTGCAGAAGCCCGATGGTGAAATGAGCGATCAGCGGCGTCTGCTCGGCCGGCTTGGCGATGACCGGGCTGCCGGCGGCCAGCGCGGCGCTGACTTCGCCGATGAAGATCGACAGCGGGAAATTCCACGGGCTGATGCAGACGGCGACGCCCGGCGGCGTGGCGCCGGCCTGGAAATGGCCCGCGAGCAGTTGCTGCGCGTAATAGCGGCAGAAATCGACGGCTTCGCGGATTTCGCCGACGGCATTGCCCCAGGTCTTGCCGGCTTCGCGCAGGCACAGGCTGATGAGTGGCAGGCGCTCGGCTTCGAGCAGGTCGGCGGCATTGAGCAGCATCGCGGCGCGTGTCGCCGCCGGCGTCGCATGCCAGTCGGCGCTGACTGCTGCGGCGGCCGCCAGCGCTTGTTCGACATAGGCGGCGTCGGCATCGACGACGGTGCCGACGAGATCGGCATGCCGCGCCGGATTGCGCACCGCCTGCCCCGGACCGCCCGGCGCGGCGCCACCGGCGACCAGCGGTACCGCCTTCCAGTGGCGCCCGGCCAGCTCGGCCAGAGCCTGCTGCACGTGGGCGATGTTGTCTTCGTCGGCCAGGTCCAGCCCGGCTGAGTTGCGCCGGCCCGGGCCGAACAGGGCATCCGGCAGCGGGATTGCCGGATGCGGCCCGCTGCCGTTACGGCGCACCTGGTCGAGCGGATCTTCGACTAGTTGAGCGACCGTCACCGTCTCGTCGACGAGGCGATTGACGAAGGAGGAATTGGCGCCGTTTTCCAGCAGCCGGCGGACAAGGTAGGGCAGCAGCGTCTCGTGCGTGCCGACCGGGGCGTAGATGCGGCACGGCCGGTGATCGGGGCCGGCGACGACGTTGTCGTAGAGCGGTTCGCCCATGCCGTGCAGGCACTGGAATTCGTAATCGTCGACGCCGCGGGCGCGGGCCATTTCGGCGACCGTGGCCAGCGTCTGCGCGTTGTGCGTGGCGAACTGCGGGAAGACCGCATCGCCGGCGGCCAGCAGCCGGCCGGCGCAGACCAGGTAGGCGAGGTCGGAATGCGGCTTGCGGGTATAGACCGGATAGTCGGGCAGGCCGTCGACCTGGGCGCGCTTGATCTCGCTGTCCCAGTAGGCGCCCTTGACCAGGCGGATCATCAGCCGCCGGCGGCTGCGCCGGGCCAGCGCGATCAGCCAGTCAATGACGAAGGGCGCGCGCTTCTGGTAGGCCTGGACGACGAAGCCCATGCCGTCCCATTTGGCCAGTTCGGGATCGTCGGCTAGCGCCTCGAGCAGGTCGAGCGACAGTTCCATGCGGTCGGCCTCTTCGGCGTCGATGTTGAAGCCGATGTCGAAGTCGCGCGCCAGTTTCATCAGGAGCTTCAGGCGCGGCAGCAGTTCGCTCATCACCCGCGCCCGCTGGCTGCGGCTGTAGCGCGGGTGCAGCGCCGACAGCTTGACCGAGATGCCCGGCCCGTCCTTGACGCCGCGCCCGGTGGCGGCGCGGCCGATGGCGTGGATGGCCATTTCGTAGGCAGCGCAGTAGCGTTCGGCATCGGCGCCGGTCAGCGCCGCTTCGCCCAGCATGTCGAAGGAGTGTCGGTAGCCGCGCTGCTCGTTGGCGCGGCTGCGCAGCAGCGCCGATTCAATGTCCTCGCCCATGACGAACTGCTGGCCGAGCAGGCGCATGGCGAAATCGACGCTCTTGCGGATCAGTGGTTCGCCACCCTTCATCAGGATGCGCGTCAGGGCACTGCCCAGTGCGCTATGGCTGTGCGTGGCGACCAGCTTGCCGGTCAGCATCAGGCCCCAGGTCGCGGCATTGACGAACAGCGAGGGACTGCCGCCGAGATGCGACTGCCAATCGCCGTGGCTGATCTTGTCGCGGATCAGGCGGTCGGCGGTGGCGCGGTCGGGAATGCGCAGCAGCGCCTCGGCCAGGCACATCAGGGCGACGCCTTCCTGGCTGGACAGCGAGAATTCGTGCATCAGGTGATCGACACCGCTGGCGTGGCTGCGCTGCTGGCGCACCGCCTCGACCAGGGCCGTGGCCCGCTGGCGCACTGCGCTTCGGTCGCAGGCGATGCCTTGCAGTTCGTCGACCAGTGTGGCCACGCAGTCGGCTTCCGGGCGCCGGCAGGCCTGGCGGATCGCCGTTCTCAAAAGCTCAGCCATGAATTTCTGCTGCCATTGCGCAACTCCGGTAACGGTGGTGACGCAAGGCGAGACCGATTGCCTGCGTCCATGCGCATTATTGCCACCTTTGCTGGCGCCGGGAAGGTGGCGAACGACAGCAGGTATAATCGCGACCTTTCAGCAAATCCCCCGCCTACCGTGAGCCAGCTCGACCAGGAAATTTTCCGCCGCCGTACTTTCGCCATCATTTCTCACCCCGATGCGGGTAAAACGACGCTGACTGAAAAACTGCTGTGGTTCGGCGGCGCCATCCAGGTGGCCGGCGAAGTGCGCGCCCGCAAGGCCTCGCGCCATGCGACCTCGGACTGGATGGAGCTGGAGAAGCAGCGCGGCATCTCGGTTACTTCGTCGGTGATGCAGTTCCCCTACCGCGAATGCATGATCAACCTGCTCGACACGCCGGGTCACGAGGATTTCTCGGAAGACACCTACCGCACGCTGACCGCTGTCGACTCGGCGGTCATGGTCATCGACTCGGTCAACGGCGTCGAGGCGCAGACGATCAAGCTGTTGAACGTCTGCCGCATGCGCGACACGCCGATCCTGACTTTCATCAACAAGCTCGACCGCGAGGGCAAGGAACCGATCGATCTGCTCGACGAAATCGAGTCGGTGCTCGGCATCCAGTGCGCGCCCATCACCTGGCCGATCGGCATGGGCAAGCGCTTTCGCGGCGTCTATCACCTGTACGACGACGCCATCGCCTTTTTCGACCCGCAGGCCGAGAAGGGCACGTCGGAGATCATCAAGGGGCTGGACAACCCGCGCCTCGACGAGCTGATCGGCAGTCAGGCCGCCGAACTGCGCACCGATATCGAACTGGTGCGTGGCGCGTCGCACGCCTTTGATGCTGAAGCCTATTTGTCGGGTAAGCAGTCGCCGGTGTTCTTCGGTTCGGCGGTCAATAACTTCGGCGTGCAGAGCCTGCTCGACGCCGTCGTCGACCTGTCGCCGGCGCCGATCGCCCGCCCGGCAATCTCGCGCCATGTGGCCCCGAACGAGCCGAAGTTCTCCGGCTTCGTGTTCAAGATTCAGGCCAACATGGACCCCAAGCACCGCGACCGGATCGCCTTCCTGCGCGTCTGCTCCGGCCGTTTCGAGCGCGGCATGAAGGTCAAGCAGGGCGCCGGCGGCAAGTTCCTCGCCGTCAACAACGCCATCACCTTCATGGCCCGCGACCGTTCGACTACCGACGAAGCCTGGCCGGGCGACATCATCGGCATCCCCAACCACGGCACCATCCGCCTGGGCGAAACCTTTACCGAAGGCGAAGACCTGCGCTTCACCGGCATCCCGTCCTTCGCCCCGGAGCATTTCCGTCTGGCGCGCATCGCCAACCCGCTGAAGATCAAGCAGTTGCAAAAAGGCCTGCAGCAGCTGGCCGAGGAGGGCGCCACCCAGTTGTTCCGGCCGATGTCCGGCAACGACCTGATCCTCGGCGCCGTCGGCACGCTGCAGTTCGACGTGGTGGCCAGCCGGCTGGAGAACGAATACGGCGTCAAGGTCATCTTCGATAGCTACAACTGTTCGACGGCGCGCTGGATCCAGGGTGACGCAGCCGAGTTGCGCCAGCTGTCGGAGCGCTACAGCGCCAACGTGGCGCTCGATGGAGCCGACGATCCGGTTTATCTGGCGCCGAACAATGTCTACCTGAACATGGTCAAAGAAAAGTATCCCAATCTGCGCTTCCTCGAAGCGCGCGAGGTGATTTGAAGCAGCTGTTAGTTACTAGTTGTTAGTTGTTAGTAAGCCAGACAACCAGGTGGGGGCAGGATGACGGTTCGGGTGCAGGAAGTGGATTTCGATGTTGGTGCCGAACTGGCCGCGCTGCGCGCCGGTGATGTCCGCGTTGGGGCGCTGGCCAGTTTCCTTGGTCTGGTGCGCGACCTGAACGATGGCGAACGTGTCTCGGAAATGACGCTCGAGCACTATCCGGGCATGACCGAGAAGGCGCTTGAAGAAATCGTCGGCGAGGCGAAAGCCCGCTGGGATATTTACGACGCGCTGGTCATCCACCGCGTCGGACCGCTCAAGCCCTGCGACCAGATCGTGCTGGTCGCCGTAGCCAGCGCCCATCGTGGCGAAGCCTTCGCTGCCTGCGAGTTCATCATGGATTACCTGAAGACGCGCGCCCCGTTCTGGAAAAAGGAAGCGACGGCGGACGGCGGCCGCTGGGTCGATGCCCGGGAAACCGACGACAGCGCGGCAGCGCGCTGGCAGAAATAAATAAGGGCGCCGCGGCGCCCTTATTGTTTAATGCTGGCCTCGGCCCTCAGGTTTTGAACTGCGCCACCGTCTTGTGCAGAGACTCGGACAGGGTGTGCAACTGGCGGGCGGCATCGGCCGTGTGACGGACGGCGATGGCGCTCTGCTCGGACATCTGGGCGATGGTTTCGAGCTGATGGGCGATCTGGTTGCTGGCCGTGCTCTGTTCGCGAATTGAGTCGGAAATGCCATTGACCACGTGGGTGACGCGCTCGGCGCCATCACGGATGCGGTTGATCGAGTCGCCAGCCTGATTGGCCAGTTCGACGCCGTTGCCGACCTGTTCGACGCCGGACTGCATGCTGCTGACGGCGCTACGCGTGCCACTCTGGATCTTTTCGACCATGGCACCGATTTCAGTGGTGGACAGGCTGGTGCGTTCGGCCAGCTTGCGCACTTCGTCGGCGACCACGGCGAAGCCACGGCCCTGTTCGCCAGCCCGCGCCGCCTCGATGGCGGCGTTGAGCGCCAGCAGGTTGGTCTGATCGGCGATTTCGCGAATGGTCTTGACGATGGAGGTGATCTGGTCGGACTGCCGGCCGAGATCCTCGACGATCTTGGACGAGGCTTGGACCGCATCGGAAATCTTGCGCATTTCGGTCGCCGCCGAATGGATGACGGTGGCGCCGTCCTGCGAAATGGCGCCGGCCTCCTGCGAGATGCCGTGGGCTTCGGCGGCGTTTTCCTTGACTTGGTCGATGCTGACCGACATTTCCTCGACCGAGGCCGCCATCGACGACGCGGCATCGCTCTGCTGGCGGGCGCGGTCGGCGACCTCCTCGGAAGCGTGCAGCAATTCGTCGGCGGAACTGGCGACCTTTTCGGCATTGGCGACCACGCTGCTGATCATCTGGCGCAGGGTTTCCTGCATGCTCTGGAGATTGGCCAGCAGGCTGTCGCTGTCGCCGCTGCGCACGTCGACGGGCGTCGCCAGGTCGCCGGCGGCAATGCGTCGGGTGATGGCCGAGGCGACCGAAGGGTCGCAGCCCAAGGTGCGGATGATGCTGCGCGAGACGAGCAGCAGCGAGATGCCGATGAAACCGCCGATGCCCAGACCCCAGAAGAGGAGTTTGAGCGCATCGCGCCAGAAGACGGCATCGACATCGTCGATATAGATGCCGGAACCGACGACCCAGCCCCAGGGTTCGAATTTCTTGACGTAGGAAAGTTTGGTGTAGAGCTCTGTGCTGGCACCACCGCCGGTTAGCGGCTTCGGCCACTGATATTCAACGAAGCCGTGGCCAGCCTGATCGACGACTTCGACGAAGGCGATGAACAAGTTCTTGTTATCCAGCTTCGTTTCCTTGCCGTCGGTGCCTTCGCGGGCCAACGTCGCCTTGTTGAAGCGGGCTTCGTCGAGCACCTTGCCCTCCAGCGCGGGCACTGTCGGGTGCGCCACCATGCGTGGGGCTGGCCGGCCAAGATCATTGATCCAGAAATATTCGATGCCATCGTAGCGCATGGCCTTGATGGCGGTGATCGCCTGTCGCTTGCCTTCCTCTTGATTCAGTGTGCCGGCACGGACTTCCTGTTCGTAGCGCGCGATCGTTGCGTGGGCGACTTCGACCAGATTGCGTAACTTGTTCTGCCGGTCGTCCATCATGCGCTGCTTGCCGTCTAGCAGCAGCACGACGAAGAGAACGATCAGGGCGCCTATCGTGGCAAAAGTCATCGCGGTCAGCTTGCCGCGCAACGTCATTTTTGATCCGGACATGTTTTCCCCCAGCAATTGAAGCACGTGTGTAGCTGCTTTTCAGATTACCCGTATTTCCTCCAGTGGAATAGGAGGTTTTGTCATTTTCGTTGGCTTTGGCTGCTTGGCTGCTTGGCTGGAAGGGATATTTCACATCAAGCGTTGAAATTTATCCAGTCGGCCGCATCTGGCGTTTATCAGAAATTAGCCATAGAAGGGATGAACATGCGCCTCGACAAATTCACCACCAAGTTCCAGCAGGCTCTCTCCGATGCCCAGAGTCTGGCCATCGGTGGCGACCAGCAGTTGATCGAGCCGCAGCACCTGCTGCTGGCCCTGATCAACCAGGACGACGGTGGCACGAACTCGCTGCTGGCCCGCGCCGGAGTCACCGTGCCCGGCCTGCGCAGCGATCTGGAAGCCGCCATCAAGCGCCTGCCACAGGTTTCCGGTCATGGCGGCGAAGTCTCGGTCGGTCGCGATCTGTCCAACCTGCTCAATCTGACCGACAAGGAAGCGCAAAAGCGTGGCGACCAGTTCATCGCCAGCGAGATGTTCCTGCTCGCCCTCTGCGACGACAAGGGTGAAACCGGTCGTATCGCCAAGCAGCATGGCCTTTCCCGCAAGTCCATTGAAGCCGCGATCATGGCCGTCCGCGGCGGACAGGGCGTCGATTCGCAGGAAGCCGAAGGCCAGCGCGAAGCGCTCAACAAATACTGCATCGACCTGACCGAGCGCGCCGCCCAGGGCAAGCTTGACCCGGTGATCGGGCGGGATGACGAGATCCGCCGTGCCATCCAGATTCTGCAACGGCGGACCAAGAACAATCCGGTGCTGATCGGCGAACCGGGCGTCGGCAAGACGGCCATCGTCGAAGGCCTGGCTCAGCGCATCATCAATGACGAAGTGCCGGAGACGCTGAAGGGCAAGAAGGTGCTGGTCCTCGACATGGCCGGCCTGCTCGCCGGCGCCAAGTATCGCGGCGAGTTCGAGGAACGGCTGAAGGCGGTGTTGAAGGAGGTTTCGCAGGAAGCCGGCCGGATCATCCTGTTCATCGACGAACTGCATACCATGGTTGGTGCCGGCAAAGCCGAAGGCGCCATCGACGCCGGCAACATGCTGAAGCCGGCACTGGCCCGCGGCGAACTGCACTGCATCGGCGCGACGACGCTTAACGAATACCGCAAGTACATCGAGAAGGACGCGGCGTTGGAGCGCCGCTTCCAGAAGGTGCTGGTCGATGAGCCATCGGTCGAATCAACCATCGCCATCCTGCGCGGCCTGCAGGAAAAGTACGAACTCCACCACGGCGTCGATATCACCGACCCGGCCATCGTCGCCGCCGCTGAGTTGAGTCACCGCTACATCACCGACCGCTTCCTGCCGGACAAGGCGATCGATCTGATCGACGAAGCGGCGGCGCGCATCAAGATGGAAATCGATTCCAAGCCGGAAGTGATGGACAAGCTCGACCGTCGCATCATCCAGCTGAAGATCGAGCGCGAGGCGGTCAAGAAGGAAAAGGACGAGGGCTCGAAGAAGCGTTTTGGCTTGATCGAGGAAGAAATCGCCAAGCTGACCAAGGAATACTCCGACCTGGAGGAAATCTGGAAGGCCGAGAAGTCAGCCGTGCTCGGTTCCGCCCAGATCAAGGAAGAGATCGACCACCTGAAGGCCGATATCGTCCGCCTGCAACGCGAAGGCAAGCTGGGTGAAGTGGCCGAGCTGCAATACGGCAAGCTGCCGCAGCTCGAAGCGCAACTGAAGGCCGCCGAAGTGGCCGGTGAGGGCGGCGGGCAGAAGAACAAGCTGCTGCGCACCCAGGTCGGTGCCGAGGAAATCGCCGAGGTGGTCAGCCGGGCGACCGGCATTCCGGTCAGCAAGATGATGCAGGGCGAGCGCGAGAAACTGCTGCACATGGAAGAGCGCCTGCACAAGCGCGTCGTCGGTCAGGACGAAGCGGTGCGCCTGGTTGGCGATGCTATTCGTCGTTCGCGCGCCGGCCTGTCGGACCCGAATCGGCCGTATGGCTCCTTCCTCTTCCTCGGCCCGACCGGCGTTGGCAAGACCGAACTGTGCAAGGCGCTCGCCGAGTTCATGTTCGATGCCGAGGATCACCTGATCCGCATCGACATGAGCGAGTTCATGGAGAAGCACTCGGTCGCCCGCCTGATCGGCGCGCCGCCGGGCTACGTTGGCTACGAGGAGGGCGGCTACCTGACCGAAGCCGTGCGCCGCAAGCCGTATTCGGTGATCCTGCTAGACGAGGTCGAGAAGGCGCATCCGGATGTCTTCAACGTCCTGCTACAGGTTCTCGATGATGGCCGGATGACTGATGGCCAGGGGCGCACCGTCGATTTCAAGAACACGGTGATCGTCATGACCTCCAATCTCGGCAGCCAGATGATCCAGATGATGGCCGGCGACGATTACGGCGTGATAAAGATGGCGGTGATGGCGGAAGTGAAAAACCACTTCCGGCCGGAATTCATCAACCGAATCGACGAGCTGGTGGTCTTCCACGCGCTGGACGAGAAGCACATCGCCGGTATTGCCAAGATCCAGCTCGGTTATCTGGAAAAGCGGCTGGCTCAGCTCGAGATGGGCATCGTCGTCGACGCCAGCGCCCTGGCCGAACTGGCCCAGGCTGGCTTCGACCCGGTATTCGGCGCCCGGCCGCTCAAGCGCGCCATCCAGCAGCAAATCGAGAATCCGCTGGCCAAGGCCATCCTGGAGGGACGCTTCGCCGCCAAGGATACGATCCAGGTCAGTTGTGATAACGGCATCATGCGCTTCGCCAAGGCCTGAGACCGGTCATGAAAAAGGGCGGGACCTCGCGGTCCCGCCCTGTCATTTACAGCAGCCGGTGGCCGCTCAGCAGTTACCTTTCTTGGCCTGGCCCGGCGGGCAGTGGTTGCCGCCTTTGTGCTTCTTGCCGTGCCCGGTGTAGTACTTTTCGCCGCGCGGGCCGTTGTGGCTGTGCCAGTAATCGCGGTCGCGCCAGTCGTAGCCGTCCCAGTAGTAACCGCGCTTGTCGACGCTGCCGAAAGTGACGGTGACGCCGGGCGCCTGGACGCGGACGCTGCCGATATCGACACGGACGTCGGCGGCCTGGACGAACAGCGGCGCGGCGGCGAACAATGCAGCAATAACGAGTTTATTCATAGCATGCTCCTGGGTGATGAGAGTTGGGGACTTATACAGTGCCTTGCTGAATTAACGACTGAGCCCTGGAAATGTTAACAACGGAAATGTAATAAATGATTGCTGAACTCGAAATTTGGCAAGCATCGCGCCTTGCTGAGTTACAGGCATCCGACAGCTGGCTGGGTCTGATCGGCCTGTTCTGGCTGAAACCCGGGCTCAATTCTGTTGGCAGCGGGGCCGATACGCTGGTCCGCCTGCCGGCCGGTCCGGATTTCCTTGGCGCTATCGACTGGCAGGCGGATAAATTGTGGTGGCGTCCGGCTTCCGGTGAGGCGGTGCGCTTGCATAGTGATCGTGGTGGCGATCCGGATTCCATCGCCTGGGGCAGCCTGTCGTTTTTCGTCGTCGATCGGGAGGGGCAACTGGCTGCCCGTGTTCGCGATCGCGAGTGGGCCAACGCCAAGCCACCGGTCGCGTTGCAGTACTTTCCCGGTGATCCTGACTGGTGCATCGAGGCTGAGTGGCTGGCCGTCGATCCGCCATTGCGCATGGAGGTGCCGAATGTCAGCGGTGAACTGAAGATGGTGACTGTCGACCGGCGGGCCGTGTTCAGCGTTGGCGGGCAGCTGGTGGAGCTACTGCCGATGTCAGTCGGCGAGCGCGAGGTCTTTTTTGTCTTCCGCGATCGCACCAGCGGTAAGGAAACTTACGGCGCCGGCCGTTTCCTGAAGGCAGAGGCTCCGGTCAAAGGCCGCATTCGCCTCGATTTCAACCGGGCCTACAACCCGCCGTGTGCCTTTACACCTTTCGCTACCTGTCCGCTACCGCCGCCGGAAAACTGGCTGCCGTTCGCAGTGCCGGCCGGCGAGCGCAAATGGGAAAAACAGGGGTGATTGCGGCGGTGCAGCAATTTCCGTAATATAAGCCATCGCTTATTGATTTATATGCATACCATGCTGCGTTTCGACATTGCCCCGATCTGTTCCAATGCCTACCGCTTCCAGGCCGCGATGAGCTTTGCCGTCGCCGCCCTCTATCTGATTACGCCCTACAAGTGGGTGTCCTTGCTGCTGGTCCTCGGCGGTTTCCTGCGTGGTTTCGTATCGCCGCACAAGTGCCTGTCTTACAAACTGTTCTCAGGTGTGACCGGCAAGTTGGGTCGGGCCAAGATGCAGAATGCCGGTTCCAAGATGTTCGCCGACAAGGTGGCCTTCATTGCTGGCGTGGTGATGGCTGGCAGTTGGCTGCTGGGTTTGGAGATCGGCATGATTCCGGCGACGGCGATCCTGATTTTTGCCGCGCTTGATCTGGTGACCGGCTTCTGTGCCGCCTGCTGGGCCTATGGCCTGTGGTACAAAATGAAGGCCGCCTGACCGCGACACCCACCAAGAAAAAGCGCGGACGAATCCGCGCTTTTTTGTTTTCAGGAGCCGATCTGGTCGAGAACCCGGGCCAGGCTGGCCACCGAGCGTTCCGGGTTGTGTAGCTTGTCGAGACCGAAGAGGCCGAGGCGGAAGCTGCGGAAGTCAGCGGTTTCGTCGCATTGCAGCGGTACGCCGGCCGCTGACTGGATACCCTGGGCGACGAATTTCCGGCCGTTCTGGATATCCGGGTCGGTGGTGTAGCTGACCACCACGCCAGGGGCCTGGAAGCCGGCGGCGGCGACGCTGGGGAAGCCACGGGCGACCAGCAGTTCGCGCACCCGGCGACCGAGTTCCCATTGTTCCTCGCAGACCTTGGCGAAACCGTAGGCCTCGGTTTCCAGCATGACGTCGCGCACCGCGCTCAGCGCATCGGTCGGCATCGTCGCGTGATAGGCGTGGCCACCGTCCTCGTAGGCCTCCATGATCTGCAGCCACTTCTTCAGGTCGCAGGCGAAGCTGCTGCTGCTGGTGGCATCGATGCGTGCCCGGGCGCGTTCGCCGAGGGCGATCAAGGCGGCACAGGGCGAACCGCTCCAGCCTTTCTGCGGAGCGCTGATCAGCACATCGACATGGTTCTCGGCCATGTTCACCCAGACCGTTCCCGAAGCGATGCAGTCGAGCACGAACAAGCCATCGACAGCCTGTACGGCGGCGCCGACGGCAGCGATGTAGTCATCGGGCAGGATCATGCCGGAGGACGTTTCGACATGCGGGGCGAAGACAACATCCGGTCGGTGCTGGCGAATGGCGGCAAGGACCTCTTCCAGCGGCGGTGGAGCGAACGGTTCCTGGGCGCCGGTGGCGGTCTGCCGCGCCTTGAGCACGACGCTTTCGGCGGGAATGCGGCCCATGTCGAAAATCTGCGTCCAGCGGAAACTGAACCAGCCATTGCGGATGACCAGGACCTTCTTGCCGGTGGCGAACTGGCGGGCGACGGCTTCCATGCCGAAGGTGCCGCTACCCGGTACGACTGCCGTTGACTTGGCGTGATAGACCGTCTTCAGGATGCGCGAAATATCGCGCATGACACCCTGGAAGCGCTGCGACATATGATTCAGCGCCCGGTCGGTGTAAACCACCGAATATTCGAGCAGACCTTGGGGATCGGGTTGGGGTAGCAGGGCGGGCAAGTTGTCTCTCCGTGGATGTGTATTTCGGTTGGATTCAGGCTCAGGATAAACCGAAGCCGTTAGCCTGCGCTAGTTGTTGGCTCGGCCAGGGAACTAGTGCCGACGTGCAGATGCCTGACGAATATGCGTTCCCATGTTTTCTGGGCGTCGTGTAGTGTTGAAGCTGAAATGACAGGCCAGCCCGGCCGATGAGGAGAGAGTCATGAGTCTGGCCGTATTGCCTTCCTATATATCTCGCGAAAACATCGGTCCCTGGCACATCTTCTTGCAGCAGGTGGAAAAGGTGGCGCCGCTGCTCGACAAGTCGCTGTGGCCCTGGGTCGAGACCTTGCGGCGGCCGAAGCGGGCGCTGATCGTCGATGTGCCGATCCGCCTCGACAACGGCGAGATCGCTCATTTCGAAGGCTACCGCGTGCATCACAACACCTCGCGGGGTCCGGGCAAGGGTGGCGTGCGCTTTCATCAGGACGTGACGTTGTCGGAAGTCATGGCCCTGGCCGGCTGGATGAGCATCAAGAATGCCGTGGTCAATGTGCCGTTTGGTGGTGCCAAGGGCGGCATCCGCGTCGATCCCCGCCAGCTCTCGCAGCCCGAGCTGGAGCGCCTGACCCGTCGCTACACCAGCGAGATCGACATGATGATCGGGCCGGACAAGGACATCCCTGCCCCCGACATGAACACCAACGCCCAGGTCATGGCCTGGATGATGGATACCTATTCGATGAACCAGGGGCGCACTTCGACCGGCGTTGTCACCGGCAAGCCGCTGTCGCTCGGTGGCTCGCTCGGCCGCCCCGATGCGACCGGCCGCGGGGTCTTCGTCACCGCCCGCGAGGCGGCAAAAAAAATCGACCTGCCGCTGATTGGCGCCCGCGTCTGCATCCAGGGCTTCGGCAATGTCGGCGAGGCCAGTGCCCGGATGTTCGCCGCTGCCGGTGCGCGCATCGTTGCCGTGCAGGATGTCAGCGCTACGGTATTCAATGCGGCGGGGCTCGACATCGCCAGTCTCAAACGGTACCTGAGCGAACAGCGCACGCTGATCGGTGCTCCCGATTGCGAAGTGATCACGGAAGACGCTTTCTGGGCGGTCCCCTGCGAATTCCTTGTGCCGGCAGCCCTGGAATCCCAGATCAACCAGTTCAACGCTGGCAAGATCAACGCTCGTGTCGTCGTCGAAGGCGCCAACGGGCCGACAACGCCGGAGGCTGAAGACATCCTGGCCGAGCGCAATATCCTGGTTATCCCCGATGTCCTGGCCAATGCCGGCGGCGTGACGGTCAGCTATTTCGAATGGGTGCAGGATTTTTCCAGCTTTTTCTGGAGCGAGGATGAGATCAATGTGCGCCTCGAGCGCATTATGTCCGAGGCCTTCGAGGCGATCTGGCAACTGGCCGCCGAGCGCCAGTTGTCACTGCGCACCGCGGCCTTCGTTGTCGGCTGCAGCCGCGTCCTGCAGGCGCGGGCGATGCGCGGTCTGTATCCCTGAGCGACCGTCCGTCGGCAGGCGGTTACCGGCTGGCGCCCTGGCTCAAGGGAACATGGATTCCGCCGTTAACTGAATTGTGGGAATCATGTTTTGGAGGTGTGCAATGAACGTCATCTACAGCAGCGATCACTTCTGGATACTCGCCTATCCTGCGCAGCAGGGTTTCGAGTTGTTTGACAAGGACTGCCGGCGCACACTCTTCCTGCAGGGGCCATCCGCCGATCATTTCTGCCATGCCATGGATGAGATTCCCGAGGCCGAGCGCGACGAGGAGACCATTGACGCCTTCCTCGACGATTATTGCACCGGCAGCGCCCGACCCATCGTCATCCACTGACATGCTAGAATCGCCCGTCTTGATTAGCCGGGGAATGCAGCAATGGCCGATGTAAACACGAGCTACGTGTCCGCTCACACGCAATGGATGAACGAGCAGCTGGAAAAAAATCCGGACTGGATGGCCGATCAGAAAGCCGGTCGTGCCCTGTGGTGGGACAAGAAGCAGACGGTGGACACCACCCAGCGCAATGCCGAGTCAAAAGTGACGCAGAAACCCTATCCTTACGACGTGAATTTCTATCCCGAGTGAACGTCGCTGCGCAGCAATGAAAAAGCCAGTCCCGCGAGACTGGCTTTTTTACGCCCTGGATTTGCCGGGTGCGTGATCAGGTACCGGTCAGCGGCTTGACCACGCGCTTGACGGCGGTGTCCTCGGGGTGCGGATGGATGGTGAAACCGAGGCTGGTCATCAGGCGGAACATCTTGCTGTTGGTCGACAAGACGTCGCCGACCACGGCGCGGTAGCCCTTGGAACGGGCGCAGTCGATCAGCGCCGTCATCAGCTTGCGGCCGACACCGCACTTCTGCCAATCGTCGCCGACAGCCAGCGCGAATTCCACCGACTCACCATCCGGATTGCCGACATAGCGGGCGACGCCGATCTGCGTCTCCTTGCCTTCGTCGTCGGCGATCATGGCGACCAGCGCCATTTCCCGGTCGTAGTCGATCTGCGTGAAGCGCACCAGCATGGTCTGCGTCAGTTCGCGCAGCGTGTCCATGAAACGGTAGTAGCGTGACTCGTCGGACATGTTTTTGACGAATTCCTGCTCCAGGTCGGCGTCTTCCGGGCGGATCGGGCGGATGGTGACGACCTTGCCGTCGTTCATCTGCCATTCCTGGATCAGGTGCACCGGGTAGGGGTAGATCGCCATGTGGGCATAGCGGTCGCCGGAGGCGCCGGTGGCGTGATCGATGACGATACGCGCATCGGCGGCGATGGCGCCTTCCTCGTCGACGATCAGCGGATTGAGGTCGAGCTCCTGGATCCACGGTAGTTCGCAGACCATTTCGGAAATGCAGAGCAGCACTTCCTTGAGGGCATCGATGTCGACCGGCGGCATATTGTGGAACTGGCCGAGGATTTTCGAGGCGCGCGTCGAGTCGATGAGATCCTTGGCCAGGAATTTGTTCAGCGGCGGCAAGGCGACCGAACGGTCGCTGAAGATTTCGACGTCGAAGCCGCCGGCGCCGAAGGAGATCACCGGCCCGAAGATCGGGTCACGGAAGACGCCGATCATCAGTTCGCGGCCGTGCGGACGGGACAGGAAGGGCTCGATCGAGACGCCGTTGATCTTGGCGTGCGGATGGCGCTTCTGCACGGTGTCGATGATGTCGTGATAAGCGTTGCGCACCGCCGGCGCGTTCTGGATGTTCAGGCGCACGCCACCGGCGTCCGATTTGTGCGGCAGATCCGGTGAATCGACCTTCATGGCAATCGGGAAACCGATCTGCTCGGCCAGCAGCAGGGCCTCGGTAGCGGTGCGGGCGACCATGGTCTGCGCCACCGGCACCTTGAAGGCACGCAGGATGGCCTTCGATTCCATTTCCGACAGCACCTTGCGCCGTTCGGCGAGCAGGGCCTCGATCAGCATCTTCGCCCCTTCGGTCTCCGGCCGGCCTTGCTGGCGGGTCGGTTCCGGCGTCTGCAGCAGCAGCTTCTGGTTGCGGTAGTACTTGGAGATGTGGTGGAACAACTCGATCGCCGTCTCCGGCATGCGGAAGGCCGGAATGCCGGAGTCCTCGAGCAGCTTGCGCGCCTCGGCCACCTGTTCCTCGCCCATCCAGCAGCAGATCAGCGAACGGTTGAGCTTGTCGGCCACCTCGATGATGGCTTTTGCCACGCCCATCGGGTCGGTCATCGCCTGCGGCGAGAGCATCACCAGGGTGCTGTCCACATTGGCGTCGTGAGTCACCGCCATGATCGCCTCGCGATAGCGCTCGGCGGTGGCGTCGCCGCCGATATCGATCGGATTGCTGTGCGACCAGTTGGGCGGCATCGCCTTGTTGAGCACAGTCATCGTCTCGTTGCTCAACTGGGCCAGCGGGATGCCGAGATCGCCGGCGCGGTCGGCGGCCATGGCGCCGGGACCGCCGCCATTGGTGATGATGGCCAGACGGTTGCCCTGCGGACGGAACTTGGAGGCCAGTGCCTTGGCGGCATAGAACAGCTGGCCGACGTTCTGCACGCGGACGACGCCAGCACGGCGCACGGCGGCGTCGAAGACGGTGTCGGAAACAGCCGCCATACCCGAGTGGGTGGCGGTGGCCATGGCACCGGCCTCGTGGCGACCGGCCTTGAGCAGGATGATCGGCTTGATGCGGGCGGCCGAGCGCAGGGCGCTCATGAAGCGGCGGGCGTTGCGGATGCCTTCGACGTACATCAGGATGTAGTGCGTGCGGCTGTCGTAAATCAGATAATCGAGGATCTCGCCGAAGTCGATGTCGGTGGTCATGCCCAGCGAGATGACCGAGGAGAAGCCGACCTGATTGGCCTTGGCCCAGTCGAGCACGGCTGAGCACATGGCCCCCGATTGCGAAACCAGCGCCAGGTTGCCCGGATTGGCGGTGATCCGCGTGAACGTGGCATTCAGCCCGATTTCCGGGCGGATGATGCCGAGACAGTTGGGGCCGAGAATGCGCACGTTGTAGGAACGGGCGATTTCGAGCACCTTGCGTTCGAGCGCGGCGCCGATATGGCCGGCTTCCGAAAAGCCGGAGGCGATGACGATGACGTTGCGCACGCCGCTGCGGCCGCACTGTTCGACCAGCTGCGGCACGGTCTGTGGCCGGGTGGCGATGACCGCCATCTCGACGCGGGCACCGATCTCCTCGATCGACTTGTAGGCTGGCTGGCCCTGGATGGTTTCGTGCTTCGGGTTGATCGCGTACAGGCGACCCTTGTAGCCGGAGCCAATGATGTTCTTGAAAATGATGTTGCCGACCGAGTTTTCACGGTCGGAGGCGCCAATCACGGCGACCGATTTCGGCTCGAAGAGGGTGGTCAGATAGTGCTGTTCCAGCATGATGATCCTCGGGGCTTGGTGCTTATGTTGCAATGCACCATTTTATCATGGAAGCGTCTTTTAATCCGTATTGCCCGCAAGCCTAGCGGCCACCGGTTCGAGGCTGCTGGTGATCAGCAACGGCTGGCTGAGCGCGCGGTGAATCGGGCATTTCTCGGCGATTTCGAGCAGTCGCTGGCGCTCGCTCGAGCTCAGGTCGCCCGCTAGTGAGATACGCCGCTCGATGTGGTCGCGGCGTACGCCATCGACATCGATTTTTTCGTGGCGGAGGGTGACGCTGACCCGCTGCAGAGAGAGCTCCTTGCGTTCGGCATACATGCGCACGGTCATCGCTGTGCAGGCACCGAGAGCGCTCAGCAGTAAATCGAAGGGGGCCGGACCGCTGTCGTCGCCGCCCATGCTTGCCGGTTCGTCGGCGAGCAAGCGGTGCTGGCCGACGAGCACCTCCTGCTGGTATCTTCCCTTGCCGCTTTCGCTCACTACGACCACGCCATCCGCCATGACTGCCTCCGTGAATGTACCGCCCGCCATGATACCGCCTTCGCCCTGGGTCGAGGCGCATGCTTCGCGCCTGCCAGCCGGCCGGGAAGTGCTTGATCTGGCCTGCGGCAGTGGCCGGCACAGTCGCCTGCTGGCGGCGGGCGGCTGGCCGGTTCTGGCCGTTGATCGCGATGATCTGGCGCTGGCTGCGCTGCGTGGTATTCCGGGTATCAGCACCGCCAATCTCGATCTCGAGGGCGATGAGTGGCCGCTGGCCGGTCGGCAATTCGCCGGCATCGTCGTCACCAATTACCTGTGGCGACCGCGTTTCGCCGATTTGCTGGCGCTGCTGGCGCCTGGTGGCGTGCTGATCTACGAAACCTTCATGGATGGCAATGCCGCCTTCGGCAAGCCGTCGAATCCCGATTTTCTGCTTCGGCCAGGCGAACTGCGGGAACTCATGGCGAGTGCCGGCCTGCACGAGCTGGCCTTCGTCGAGGGCTACGTCGAGCGGCCGAAACCGGCCATGCGTCAGGCGATCTGCGCCGTTCGCGAGTGAACAATGGCAGTCGCCAGGCGGGTGATGCCGGCGGGTGACAAATCGTCGGTGCGGAAACTCAGCAGGTGTTCCGTGCTGAAGTTATGGTTCTGCGAACGGTGGTATAGCGGGTCGTAGTGCAGTTCCAGCAGTTCGCCGACCAGGCTGGCCCACTCGCCGTTGGCGATGAACTGCTGCCAGCGCCCGATAATTTCGCGACTTTGCAGGCTGTGCAGGGCTTCCAGGCGGCCGGCGAGAAACTCGGGGCGGCTCAGGAAATAGTCGTAATCGCGTAGCAGGAACTCGACGCGGGCAGCAACGTCGGCCTCGATGCTGATGCATTCGCCATTGCGGATACGCTCGATCAACGCCTCAGGTACGTGCAGATTGCCGATCTTGCGGCTTTCCGCCTCGACGTAGACCGGCCGCTCCGGGTCAAGGTCGCGCAGAGCCAGCAGCAGGGCGGTCTCGAAGCCTTTCTGCGTCGGTTGGGGCTCGTCGGGCAGGACGCCGAGTACCGAGCCTTTGTGACTGGCCAGCGATTCGAGGTCGAGCACCTGCTCGCCAAGGGCTGCGATGGCTTGCAGGACACGGGTTTTGGCGCTGCCGGTGGCGCCGGCAATGACCTTGAACTGCAGCGTTGCCGGCAGTTCCTGCAGACGGGCGATGACATGCGTGCGCCAGGCCTTGTAGCCACCATCGAGTTGTCCGGCCGGCCAGCCGATGGCACGGAAGATGGTAGTCATCGAACCGCTGCGGTCGCCGCCGCGCCAGCAATAGATCAGCGGCTTCCACTGTTTGGGCCGGTCTAGGAAGCGTTCGCGCAGGTGGCGGGCGATGTTCTCGGAGACCATGGCGGCGCCGATCTTCTTGGCCTCGAACGGCGAAACCTGTTTGTACAGGGTGCCGACTTCGGCGCGCTGGGCGTCGTCGAGCACCGGGCAGTTACTGGCGCCGGGAATGTGATCCTCGGCGAATTCGGCTGGCGAGCGGACGTCGATGATCTCGTCGAAACTGGCGAGATCGGCCACGGTGGGGCGGTTGGGCTTCATCCGGCTATTTTAGCAGCGGCGCCAGGGCGACCCAGACATGATCGAGGATCAGTTGCTGGGCGGCGGCGGTCGGATGCAGGTTGTCGGACAGGAAGAGCTCCGGCCGGCTGGCCACCGGCTCGAGCAGGAAGGGTAGCAGCGCCGTTTTTTTCGTCCGGGCGATCTGGCTGAAGGCGTTGTGGAATTGTTCGGCATACGGTCCGTAATTCGGCGGCAGGCGCATGCCGGCGAGCAGTACGCGGGCGCCGGTTTTCTGTGCGGCGTCGACCATGGCGTTGAGATTGCCGCGCATCTGGCTGAGCGCCAGGCCGCGCAGGCCGTCGTTGGCGCCCAGGGCGATGACGACAACGGTCGGACGGTGCGTCTTGAGCGCGGCTTGCAGGCGAGTTCGGCCACCGGCGGTGGTTTCGCCGGAGATGGAGATGTTGGCGACGCTATAATCGAGGCGTCGTTCGGTCAGACGGCCGGCCAGCAGCGACGGCCAGGCCTGTTCCGGGCGCAGGCCGTAGCCGGCCGACAGCGAGTCGCCGACGACGAGAATGGTCTTGGCAGCCAGCGCCGACGGGGCGCCGACCAGCAGGGCGAACAACAAGAGGAAAAGCCGCATGGCAGAAATATTACCGGTGGTGGATGTGTCGAATCTGGGCAAGACCGTCGATAACGGCGGCGAGCCGCTGACGATTCTGCAGGATATTACCTTCTCCGTCGCCGCCGGCGAGACGGTCGCCATTGTTGGCGCTTCGGGGTCCGGCAAATCGACGCTGCTCGGACTGCTGGCCGGGCTGGATGTTCCCAGTGCCGGCGAAATCCGCCTCGATGGCATCGCCCTTGCCGCCCTCGACGAGGATGCGCGGGCGGTGCAGCGCGGCCGAATGCTCGGCTTCGTCTTCCAGTCCTTTCAGTTGCTGCCCTCGCTGACCGCCCTGGAAAACGTCATGCTGCCGCTCGAACTGGCCGGCGCCAAGGGCGCCGGCGACACCGCCCGCGACTGGCTGCAGCGCGTCGGTCTCGGCCAGCGCCTGAAACACTATCCGAAGCACCTTTCCGGCGGCGAGCAGCAGCGCGTCGCCCTGGCCCGCGCCTTTGCCCCGGCGCCGCGCCTGGTGCTGGCCGACGAGCCGACCGGCAATCTCGACGCGGTGACCGGCCAGCAAATCATCGACCTGATGTTCGATCTGAATGACAAGCAAGGCACGACGCTGATCCTGGTCACTCACGACGAAGCCATCGCCGCCCGCTGCGGCCGCGTGCTGCGCATCCAGGCCGGGCAACTGGCTGCCTGAACCGGCTCAGGACGCTGCGTCGTCGGCGAACAGGCGCTGCTCGGCAACCACGAACAGCTCGCGCTCCTCGAAGCGAACATGGGCTTGCAGCAGTTCCCCGAACGGTGCCAGCGCCATCGCATCGCCACCGGCGATGGCCGCCGCCAGCGCCCGCAGCTGCGCATGGTCGTCCAGCGTGCGGGCCACCAGGGCGGTTTCCCCGGCGTCTGCCAGTTGCGGCAGCAGGCTACGTTCCTCTTCCTGGAAATGCGGCTCCAGTTCGCCGCGAAACAGCGCCGGGACAGTGGCCAACAGCCTTTCCTGAGCGGCTGGATCGCTGGCCTTGGCGATGCGCAGCGCCAGGCTCAGTGCCGTGTGGTGTTCGCGTGAGAGTTGGCGCAGGGCCGGTGAGCGTTTCATGCTGGATTGCTCCGTGTGGCGGCGCCGCGACCGACGCTGATCAGGATGGTCAGCACGAACAGCGCCAGACTAAGCGCATTCAGCGTCGCGCCAGTTTGTTGCCAGTCGAGGCCCGCGCCCAAACTGCCAGCCAGGCGCACGGCCAGCGTCAGGTGCAGGGCGGCCAGCGGCAGGTAAAAGAAGGGATGGTAGGGAATGCGCACGCGCATCACCGCCGGGAAGATGATCGGCGCGTGGCCAATGACCATCGAGAAGACGAAGCCGAGGAAGATCGCGTGCAGTGCCGCATCGCGTCCGGCGTGGCCGGGTTCGAAGGCGCCGAGCAGGCCCAGCGCGGCGCCGCTGGCCAGCCAGGCATAGCCAGCCAGCAGGCAGACGGCGACGAAGCGCGTCAGGCCTTCCTGGCGGACGGTGCGGCGGGCGATGTCGTAGCGCAGCAGCCAGACGGCCAGCGCCAGGAAGGCGCTGGCCAGTAGCGGGCTACCGACTGGCGGCGCCAGCACCAGCAGCATGGCGGCGACGACGGCGACCCCAAGCAGAGCGCGGAACAGTTTTTCGGCGAGAGGCCGCGGCGGCAGGAAGCGGGTCAGCTCCAGGCGCTCGCCGGCGATGGTCAGCACCAGGAAGCTCATCCACAGCAAGGTGGCGGCGCTGAGGTCGCCACCAGCCAGCCACAGCAGATTGCCAGCGAGCCAGGCGCCGGCACCGAGCAGCAGGGTCAGGGTAAACAGTGCCGGCAACTGACGGTAGACGCAGAAGCTGGCGACACAGAACAAGGTGCCGGCCAGACTGAACAGCGCCGGCGGCAGCCACCACGGGCCGCCGGCGAGGATCGTCAGGCCGCCGAAACCGGCCGCCAGCGGTGCCAGGTAGGGCCACAAGCGGTGCAGGGCGACGGCGCGTTCGAGGCTGATCACGGTGCCGAAAAAGGCGGCGATCATCAGCGCGCCATGGCTGCCCGAGCGCAGCTGGGCGACTTCAGGCACCGTCACGCCGAGCCGGGCCAGGCCGCCGAGTACGCCGCCGAGCAGGCTGGCCATGGCCAGCAGCAACAAGGGCAGGCGCCAGGGCGGCGGCAGTTCGCGCAAGTTCATCGGCTGCTCACCAACCCAAGGTATCGCGCGCCTTGTCGCTCATCATCGCCGGCTCCCAGGGCGGGTTCCAGACCAGCGCGATATGGACCGGCGGGCCGTCGGGAAAGGCTCTGGCCAACTCCGAGCCGGCATCGGCGAGGACCAGGTCGCTCATCGGGCAGGCTGGCGAGGTCATGGTCAGGTCGATGGCGATCATCTCGGCGCTGACCTTGATGTCGTAGATCAGACCGAGGTCGACGATGTTGATGCCGACTTCGGGATCGACCACGGTGCGCAAAGAATGGCGGACTTGGTCCGGGGTAGGCAGGACAGGGGAGGTGAGCATGTCGGTCAGAACGGAAATGAAAGGCAGGGTTCAGTAAATACCCTGTCCGTGCGTAAAACCATGATGCGCATCACAGTCGCCGAACAATTGACGGTACGGCCAGGCGCGGCCGAACCTAGATGGCGGCCAGGGCCAGCCCGGCGGCGTGCCGGCCGCTACGGACGGCACCTTCGAGCGTTGCCGGGTACTCTGCCCAGCTGTGGTCGCCGGCCAGGAACAGACGTGGTCCGAGGGTCGCCGGCGGGCGCGGCAGGTTCGGCCGGCAGCTGAAAGTTGCCCGCTGCTCGCGGATCACCCGGTGCCAGCCAAGGTCTTGCCCAAGGTTCAGTTCGGCGGCCAGTTGTTGGGTCAGTGCGCTGTCGTCGAGCGCTTCCCAGTCGCCGTGGCCGCTGAGCACGAAGGCTAGCAGACCATCGCCACGATCGACCACCCATTGCCCGCAGGGGCCGGGCAGGCTGAGCAGGGGGAAGGGCAGGCGGGTTTCGGCCGAACACTGCAGGTAGACGGTGGCGATCGGTTCGTAATCGAGATCGGCTGCCAGTGCCGGAAATAGACGGCCGGCGTGCTGCGGGGCGGTGGCGATGATGGCGGCGGCGAAGTCTTCGCCATCGATGGTGACCGCCTTGAAGCCGGCATGCAGGCTGCGTACCCGGCTGCCAGGGCGTAGCGACGCGCCGTGTTCACCCAGCCACCGGGCCGCCGGTTCCGCCAGCAGGCGGCCGAAGTCGCAGCGCGGCAGCAGCAGGTCGGTGTCTTCGCGGCGCGCACTGCCCAGGCTGTCGCGCAACACGTTGGCGAACAGTTGCGCCGAGGCCCGTTCCGCCGGTGTGTTCAATGCGGCGAGGCAGAGTGGCTCCCACAGATGGCGGCGCAGCTGGGCGGTCTGGCCGGCCGCATCAAGCCATTCGGTGACGGTGCAATCCGCCTCAAGTCGGAAGCGGCGGGCCTTGATGCCCTGCATCCACTGGGCGGTGCGCAGTTTTTCACCGAAGCCGACGCCGCGGGCGGTGAACAGCCCCCAGGCGACATTCAGCGGCGCCGGCAGTTTCGGCAGGGCCAGGCGAAACCCGCTGCTGTCGACGACCTGCAAGGGGTAACGGGCGAGCAACTGTTCGGGGTCGGCGCCAACCTGGCGCATCAGCGCCAGGGTTTCGCGGTAGGCGCCGAGCAGGATGTGCTGGCCGTTGTCCAGCCAGCGGCCGTCGATTTCTACGCCGCGGGCGCGGCCGCCGAAGACGCGGCCAGCCTCGAATAGCGTGGTATTGGCGCCGGCCGCTGTCAGCTCGACAGCAGCGGCGAGGCCCGCCCAGCCGCCACCGATGACGGCCACACGCATGTCGCTCAGCCCTTGACCCAGGTTTTCGCCGCCAGCCACAGCTTGCGCACCGGCGTCAGGGCGATGCGCTGGTGCAGCACCTGGAAGTTCTCGGTACGAATCTCGTCGAGCAGCGTGCGGTAGATCGCCGCCATGATCAGGCCCGGACGCTGGCTCTTGCGGTCCACTGCTGGCAATTGGGCGAAGGCCTGCTCGTAATAATGCTGCGCCCGCTCGTACTGGAACTGAATCAATGCGCCGAAGTTGTCGGAGTACTTGGCGTTCAGGATGTCGGCGGCCGGCACGTTGAACTGCTTGAGTTCGTCCATCGGGATGTAGATGCGGCCGCGCCGTGCATCCTCGCCGATGTCGCGGATGATGTTGGTGAGCTGGAAAGCCATGCCCAGATCGTGCGCGTATTTCTGCGTCTGCCGGTCCTGGTAGCCGAAGATTTCGGCGGCGAGCAGGCCGACCACGCTGGCCACCCGGTAGCAGTACAGCGACAGGCCCTTGAAGTCGAGATAGCGCGACTGCTGCAGGTCCATCTCCATGCCATCGATGATTTCCAGCAATTGCTCGGCGGGCAGGTTGAACTGACCGCTGACGCCCTGCAGGGCCTGGCCGACCGGATGCTGCGGCTGGCCGTTGGCGACCCGGTCGATTTCCTGGCGCCACCAGGCTAGCTTGGTCGAGGCGATGGAGATGTCGTGGCATTCGTCGACGACGTCGTCGACCTCGCGGCAGAAGGCATAGAGCGCCATGATGGCGCGCCGCCGCTCGACGGGCAGAAACAGGAAGCTGTAGTAGAAGGAGGAGCCGCTGGCGGCACACTTCTCCTGGCAGTATTGGTCGGCATTCATGGCGTCACATTGTAAAGGAACGGCCGAGCAGAACTGCCCAGTCCCATTTGGCGAGCTGCGGACGGCGGTGGAAGACATCGCCGCGCACTTTGCGCAGGCATTCGAGTATGCGCAGGCCGCCCTGGATGGTCAGGCGGATTTCCCAGCCGAGCCGGCCGGGCAGGGCATGGACCAGTGGCAGACCTCGCCGCATCAGGCGTTCAGCGCGGTCAATCTCGAAATCCATCAGCGCCGCCCAGTTCGCCGACCAGCGAGCGGCAGCGATATCGGCCTCGCTGACCCGGAAATGGGGCAGGTCGGTCTGCGGAATGTAGACACGGTCCTTCTGCCAGTCGAGGGCGACGTCCTGCCAGAAGTTGATCAACTGCAGGGCGGTGCAGATGCAGTCGGATTGCTCGAGATGTTCCGCCTCGGTGCGGCCGAACAGGTGCAGCACCAGCCGACCGACCGGATTGGCCGAGCGCCGGCAGTAGTCGATCAACTCGGCATAGTCGGCGTAGCGCTTCTTGACTACGTCCTGGGCGAAGGCGTCGAGCAGGTCGCGGAATAGCTGTAGCGGCAGCGCGTGCTGGCGGATGACTTGGGCCAGATCGATGAACAGTGGCGTCTGTGGCGGTAGTCCAGCGGCGATGCGGTCCAGTTCCGCCTGATAGGCAGCCAGCCCGGCCAGGCGTTCGTCCGCCGTCGCGTCGCCCTCGTCGGCAATGTCATCGGCCGTGCGGGCGAAACGGTAAATGACCTCGATCGGTCGGCGCATCCTGGCCGGGACCAGCAGCGAGGCAACAGGGAAATTTTCGTAGTGATCGACCGGCATCGGGCGGCAAGTATAGGGGCTGACGGGCAGGCAATGGTAGAATGCGCGCCGCCTGCCCAGGTGGCGAAATTGGTAGACGCACCAGATTTAGGTTCTGGCGTAGCAATACGTGGGGGTTCGAGTCCCTTCCTGGGCACCAGCGCCGGCCGTTCAGCAGTCGCGGCCGAGCACTTCCTGCATGAAAGACTTCAGCGGCATGCGGAAGCCGGCGGCATTGCGATGCCCGCCACCGCCATAGCGCATGGCGATTGCCGCCACATCAAGATGGCCGCGCGAGCGCAGGGAAACCTTGGCTTCCCCATCATCGGCCAGTTGCCAGATCAGCCCGATGTCACCTTGTTCGGCCAGCAGATGCCCCAGTTCCGAGGCAAAAAGCGCGCTGGCGTTGAGGGCGATGGCGTCGACCGCCTGCCAGGCAAGATCGCCATCGCTGATTACCGGCTGGCTGTGGCGTATTGCCTGTAGCGGATCGATGGCTTCGCCGCGCAGCCGGGCGCGCATGCGCAGGCGGCTGCCGGCCAGACGTTCGGTTTCGGTGCGACAGAATTTTTCGATGGCGGCGCCGCTAAGCAGCAGTTCGCGGTAGCACTCGCTGTCGCGGCTCGCGGTCTGCGCGACCATTCTGTGCCAGACGGTGAAATCGAAGGGTTGAAGGCGCAGGGCCCGGCACACACGGCTGGTTTCCGGCAGGGCGAAGCGCCACAGATCCTGATCTTCGACATGCTGCAGCAGGAGCGGCAGCGCTTGTTCCGGTAGGAAGTGTTCCCAGGCCAGACGAGCGCCTGACTTGTTCAGGTCGAAGATGACGTGGAGCGGCAGTTGCGGATGGTGGTAGGTTTCGGCGCCATCACTGCCGGTCGTCAGGCGGTCCGCCCAGGCACTACGCGCCGAGGCGTGGTGGTCGATCTGGGTGAGCGAGCGGGCGCTGGCTGCCATGGCTTCGAGTTCGGCTGGCGAAAAGGAGAAATCAAGGATGAACACATCGTGGCCGGCAATGTCGGCCAACGGGACGGTTTCGCCGTGATGCAGCGGCCGGTAGCAGGCCTGCTCGGCAAAGCGGCGCCAGGCGGCGTAGGCGGCGCCGAAGCCGTCGATACAGTCGGCGTGATGGATGATCGTGGTGCGGGGTGTAGCGCTCAAAGCAGGCTTTCAGTAATGCGGCGGGATTTCGTCACGCAGGTTGCGCGCTTCGGCCGGCGGGGCATTGCGGACCATGTCGCGCAGTGCCTTGATTTCGACGAGCAGCAGGTCGATCTGTTGCTGCTGGCGATAGACGGTCCGGTTCAGCTCATCGATCAGATCCTCGGCGTAGCTGATCTTGATTTCCAGGTCGGTGATGCGGGTGTCAGTCGTGTTCATCGTCTCATTCGCCATTGCGCCAGTCGCGCAGGGTCTCGCGTCGGGGTGGCGGCGCATCACTAGGTCGGTCCTTGCGCAGTAGTGGCATCAACGCCCCGACCAGCACGGCGAAGACTATGAGCAGGGCAATCCAGCCTTCGTTCATGTGGTTCTCCAAAAATCGAGGGCGAATCTTACTGCGTAAGCCCGGTGCTGTGGCGAAGCATGCGCTATCCTCGCGCCAGGGCGTTGTTGAAACGGAAGTCAGGATGGGCAAGTCGGCGCAGGAAGACAATTCAGGAACGGCCCAGGCGCCAACCCCCAGTTGGCGCGAGGCGCTGCTGTTCTGGCTGAAGCTCGGCTTCATCAGCTTTGGCGGCCCAGCCGGGCAGATTGCCATCATGCATCAGGAGCTGGTCGAGCGTCGGCGCTGGATTTCCGAAAGCCGTTTCCTGCACGCGCTCAATTACTGCATGCTGCTGCCGGGGCCAGAGGCGCAGCAACTGGCGACCTACATCGGCTGGCTGATGCACCGCACGGTCGGCGGGCTGGTCGCCGGCATCCTGTTCGTGCTGCCGTCGCTGCTTATCCTGATCGGGCTGTCGTGGCTCTATATGGCGTTTGGCGAGAAGCCGCTGGTCGCCGGCATCTTTTATGGCATCAAGCCGGCCGTCGCCGCCATTGTTTTCCTTGCTGCCTGGAGGATCGGCTTACGCGTACTGAAGCATCGTCTGCTGTGGGCCATTGCCGCCGGCTCCTTTTTCGCCATCTTCGCCTTGCAACTGCCGTTTCCAGCCATCATCGCGGCAGCGGCGCTGACCGGTTATCTTGCCAGCCGTCTGGTGCCGCAGGTCTTTGCCAACGCCGGCGCGACATCCCACGGGTTGGCGACGATCGATGAGCTTCCGCGTCAGGCGCACACACATTTTTCCTGGCGGCGACTGGGGGTCGTCTTGGCAATAGGTGGCGCGCTCTGGTTTCTGCCGATGCTGGCCTTGGCCATCAGTTTTGGCTGGGAGCACACGTGGACGCAACTGGGCTGGTTTTTCACCAAGGCGGCGTTGCTGACTTTCGGTGGGGCTTATGCGGTTCTTCCCTATGTTTACCAGGGCGCCGTGGATCACTACAACTGGCTCAACGCGCTGCAGATGATTGACGGCCTGGCGCTTGGTGAGACGACACCGGGTCCGTTGATCATGGTGGTCGCCTTCGTCGGTTTCGTTGCCGCCTGGGGGCAGGCCCTGCTTGGGCCGGAGCAACTGTTCCTGGCGGGGGCCCTGGCTGCCGTGCTGGTCACCTGGTTTACCTTCCTGCCATCCTTCGTCTTCATTCTCGCTGGTGGGCCAGTGGTCGAATCGACGCATGGCGAACTGAGCCTGACCGCACCGCTGACCGCGGTTACGGCTGCTGTCGTCGGTGTCATTGTCAATCTGGCCCTGTTCTTTGCCTATCATGCCTTGTGGCCGCAGGGATTCAGTGGTGGTGTCGACTTCGTTTCGGTGTTCCTTATGTTGGCAGCCGGCATCGCCCTGTTTCGTTTCCGGCAGGGTGTCATCCCGGTCATCGCCGCTTGTGCAACGGTCGGATTGTTAAGCGCCTGCCTGGCCGGGTAATCGGCGGTCCGGGCGCTGCCACCTGTCTTTTCGCAAACGGAGTGTTGACAGAATCTGGATGGAGTCTATAATGCGCACCTTCTTCAGGCGGTTAGCTCAGTTGGTTAGAGCGCCACGTTGACATCGTGGAGGTCGTTGGTTCGATTCCAATACCGCCTACCAAATTCCTGACAGGGTTGAATTGATGAATTTCCGAACTTGCACCGCAGTTCAGAAACACTAATCGAGTCAGCCTTCGTTCGACCAAAAAAGTGCGGCTCGCCCCGCACTTTTTTTTTGCCCAGAGATTTGCCATGCCCGATATCAAACTGCCTGATGGGTCCATCCGTTCCTTCGAGCAAGCGGTCACCATCGCTGAGGTCGCCGCCAGCATCGGTGCCGGTCTGGCCCGCGCTGCCCTTGCCGGCAAGGTCAATGGCACTCTGGTCGATACCTCCTACCTGATCGAAGAAAACGTCGATCTCGCCATCGTCACCGACAAGGATGCCGACGGTCTCGAAATCATCCGCCACTCGACGGCACACCTGCTGGCCTATGCGGTCAAGGAGTTGTTCCCCGAGGCGCAGGTCACCATCGGTCCGGTCATCGAAAACGGCTTCTACTACGACTTCGCCTACAAGCGTCCGTTCACGCCGGAAGATCTAGTCGCCATTGAAAAGCGCATGGCCGAGCTGGCCAAGAAGGATATCCCGGTCAGCCGCGAGGTCTGGGCGCGCGACGATGCCGTCAAATTCTTCCTTGGGCTTGGGGAAAAATACAAGGCTGAATTGATCGAGGCCATTCCGGCCGACCAACAGGTTTCGCTCTATCGCGAAGGCGATTTCATCGACCTGTGCCGCGGCCCGCACGTGCCGACCACGGCCAAGCTCAAGGTCTTCAAGCTGATGAAGGTGGCCGGTGCCTACTGGCGTGGCGATCACCGCAACGAACAGCTGCAGCGCATCTACGGCACCGCCTGGGCTAAGAAGGAAGACCTCGATGCCTACCTGCACATGCTGGAAGAGGCCGAGAAGCGCGACCACCGCCGTCTCGGCAAGCAGTTCGATCTGTTCCATATGCAGGACGAAGCGCCGGGTCTGGTTTTCTGGCACCCCAAGGGGTGGGCGGTGTGGCAGGAAATCGAGCAATACATGCGCGCTGTTTATCGCAACAACGGCTATCAGGAAGTGCGTTGCCCGCAGATACTCGACAAGACGCTGTGGGAAAAATCCGGCCACTGGGAGCACTACAAGGACAACATGTTCACGACCTCCTCGGAAAACCGCGATTACGCGGTCAAGCCGATGAATTGCCCGGGGCATGTCCAGGTTTTCAATGCCGATCTGCGCTCATACCGCGAACTGCCGCTGCGTTACGGCGAGTTCGGCTCCTGCCACCGCAACGAACCGACCGGCGCGCTACACGGCCTGATGCGCGTGCGTGGTTTTGTTCAGGACGATGGTCACATCTTCTGTACTGAAGATCAGATCGAATCGGAGGTAACTGCCTTCAATGCGCTGGTCAAGAAGGTCTATGCCGACTTCGGTTTCAACGATGTTGCCGTCAAGTTGGCCTTGCGCCCGGATAGCCGTGTTGGCTCCGACGAAGTCTGGGAGAAGGCCGAAGAAGCGCTGCGCCAAGGCTTGCGCGCGTCCGGTCTGGAGTGGACGGAGTTGCCGGGCGAGGGCGCATTCTACGGTCCGAAGATCGAATTCCACATCAAGGATGCGATCGGCCGTTCCTGGCAGTGCGGCACCATGCAGGTCGATTTTTCGATGCCAGGTCGCCTGGGTGCTGAATATGTCGATGCCAACGACGAGCGCAAGGTGCCGGTCATGCTGCATCGGGCGATCCTTGGCTCGCTGGAGCGCTTCATCGGCATCCTGATCGAAAACTTCGCCGGAGCGCTGCCATTGTGGCTGGCGCCGACCCAGGCCATGGTCCTGAATATTTCTGAAAAGCAGGCGGATTACGCGGCTGAAGTCGCGCAAAAGCTACACCAGGCGGGCTTCAGGGCCGAGGCGGATTTGCGCAACGAGAAAATTACCTATAAAATTCGCGAACATAGCTTGAACCGGCTGCCTTACCAGCTCGTTGTGGGCGACAAGGAAAAGGCGGACGGACTGGTGGCCGTGCGTACTCGCGGTGGTCAGGATCTCGGACAGATGTCCGTGGATGCCCTGATCAGGCAACTTCAGGAAGAAGTTGCGGCGCGCAGTGGCACGGCTTAATTATTGTTTTTTGGGGGTTTCACCATAGCTCAGAACAAGGCGCATCGCCTCAACGAAGAAATCACGGTTCCGGAGATTCGTCTCCAGGGCGCAGAAGGCGAACAACTCGGTATCGTTAGTATCCGGTCCGCGTTGCAAATGGCAGAAGAGGCAGGGGTCGATCTCGTCGAGATTGCGCCGATGGCGAAGCCGCCGGTCTGCCGCATCATGGATTACGGCAAGTTCAAGTATCAGGAACAGAAACGTGCCCATGAAGCCAAGTTGAAGCAGAAGCAGGTCCAGGTCAAGGAAGTCAAACTGCGCCCGGGTACTGACGAAAACGATTACCAGATCAAGCTCAGGAACATGATTCGCTTCCTGGAAGAAGAAGACAAGGTCAAGGTGACCCTGCGCTTCCGGGGCCGCGAAATGGCGCATCAGGAGTTCGGCATGCGTCAGCTGGAACGGATCAAGGTAGACCTCGATGCCGTTGGTGTGGTCGAGCAGATGCCGAAGATGGAAGGGCGCCAGATGATCATGATCATCGCGCCGGCCAAGAAGAAGTAGTTTTCAGGATCGAGTTGTTAGGATCCAGCAAGAGCAGTACTGGCAGCTAGGCAACTAAGAGCTAGCAGCTAACTAGAAGTGCTTTCGGGTAGTACAAGCGTTCCCGCCGGGAACCACCTGACGGCATGACATTAAGGAGCATCAAAATGCCCAAGATGAAGACCAAGAGTGGCGCCAAGAAGCGCTTTTCGGTCCGCGCTGGTGGTTCCATCAAGCGTGGTCAGGCCTTCAAGCGTCACATTCTGACGAAGAAGACCACCAAAGTTAAGCGCCACCTCCGTGGTGCCGCAGCAGTCAACGAGCGTGACGTCGCATCCGTGCGCGCCATGTTGCCGTACGCGTAAGGAGATAGCATATGTCCAGAGTTAAACGTGGTGTAACGGCTCGCGCCCGTCACAAGAAGGTCCTCGCACTGGCCAAGGGTTACCGTGGTCGTCGGAAGAATGTATACCGCGTCGCCAAACAGGCGGTGATGAAGGCCGGTCAATATCAGTACCGTGACCGTCGTCAGCGCAAGCGCCAGTTCCGTTCCCTGTGGATTGCCCGTATCAATGCCGCCGCTCGCGAGCTGGGCATGAAGTACAGCACCTTCATGAACGGTCTGAAGAAGGCCAACATCGAAGTCGACCGCAAGGTCCTGGCCGATCTGGCCGTCTTCGATCAGCCGGCTTTTGCCGCCCTGGCTGCACAAGCCAAGGCCAAGCTCGACGCCTGAGCAGACGCTTGAAGAAAAAAAGGAGGCGCAAGCCTCCTTTTTTGTTGGTGCTGTTTTTCCGCTGGTTTAGTCGGTAGCTTTGTTGGTACAAGTCCATGGACAATCTTGATCAAATCGTTAGCGAAGCGCGTGCCGCATTCGCCGCCATTTCCGACCCGGACGCGCTGGAGCAGGCCAAGGCCCGTTTCCTTGGCAAGAGCGGCCAGATCACCGAACTCCTGAAGGGGCTGGGCAAGTTGCCGCCTGAGGAGAAGAAAACCGCCGGCGCAGCGATCAATGTCGCCAAGACTGCCGTCGAAAATGCGCTGAACAAACGTCGCGAGGCGATCCGCAAGGCGGCGCTGGAAGCGCGCCTGGCTGAAGAAGCGCTGGATGTCACGCTGCCCGGTCGCGCCGAAGCGGGCGGTGGCTTGCACCCGGTGACGCGGACGCTGGAGCGTATCGAATCGCTGTTTGCCTCGATCGGCTTCGAAGTCGCCGACGGCCCGGAAATCGAAGAGGATTTCCACAATTTCACTGCGCTGAACACGCCCGAGGATCACCCGGCGCGTTCGATGCACGACACCTTCTACCTGCAGAACCCGGACGGCTCGCTGGCCGACAAGGTGCTGCTGCGTACGCACACCAGTCCGATCCAGGCGCGTTACATGCAGGCGCATGTGGCGAAGTACGGTCGACTGGAAAAAATGCCCGAAATCCGCATCATCGCGCCGGGCCGCGTCTATCGCGTCGATTCCGATGCAACGCATTCGCCGATGTTTCACCAGGTCGAAGGCCTGTGGGTTGGCGAGAACGTTTCCTTCGCTGACCTGAAGGGCGTCATCGCCGACTTCCTCAAGAGTTTCTTCGAGACCGACGACCTGACCGTGCGTTTCCGCCCGTCCTTCTTCCCGTTTACCGAACCGTCGGCCGAGATCGACGTCGCCTTCATGAGCGGCGCGCTGAAGGGTCGCTGGCTGGAAATCGCCGGCTGCGGCATGGTCCATCCGAATGTGCTGCAGATCGCCGGCATCGATCCGGAGAAATACACCGGCTTCGCCTTCGGTTTTGGCCCCGACCGTCTGACCATGTTGCGCTACGGCGTCAATGATCTTCGCCTGTTCTTCGAAGGCGACCTGCGTTTCCTGAGGCAATTCGCATGAAATTCTCCGAATCCTGGCTGCGTACCCTCGTCGATCCCAAGCTGACGAGCGAGGAGCTTTCCCATCTGCTGACCATGGCCGGCCTCGAAGTCGAGGAACTGGACCCGGTTGCCCCGGCTTTCGACAGCGTCGTTGTCGGCCATGTGCTGGAAGTCGTCAAGCATCCCGATGCTGACCGCCTGAACGTCTGCAAGGTCGATACCGGCAGCGGCACGCCGTCCACCATCGTTTGCGGCGCGCCGAATGTTGCCGTCGGCCTCAAGGTGCCGTGTGCGCTGCCCGGCGCCAATCTGCCCGGCGATTTCACGATCAAGATCGCCAAGGTCCGCGGCATCGAGTCTTCCGGCATGCTGTGTTCCGCCAAGGAACTGGGTCTTGCCGAAGATGCGTCCGGCCTGCTGATCCTGCCGGCCGACGCGCCGGTCGGTCAGTCCATCCGTCAGTATCTCGATCTCGACGACAACCAGTTCGAACTGAAGCTGACGCCGAACCGTGCCGACTGCCTGTCACTGCTCGGCATCGCCCGCGAAGTCGGCGCGATTACCGGCGCGGCGACCTGCCTGCCGGTGGTGCCGGAAGTGCCGGCGACCATCGCCGATATGCGCGCCGTCGTGCTCGACGCTCCGGAAGCCTGCCCGCTGTATTGCGGGCGTGTGGTCAAGGCCGTCAATGCCAAGGCGCCGACGCCGGAATGGATGAAGCGCCGGCTGGAACGCAGCGGCATCCGGGCGATTTCGGCGCTGGTGGACATCACCAATTACGTGATGCTCGAACTCGGCCAGCCGCTGCACGCCTTCGACAACACGAAGCTGGAAGGCGTGGTGCATGCCCGCCTGGCGAAGCCGGAAGAAAAGCTGCTGCTGTTGAACGAGCAGACGATTGCGGTCGACGCCGATATCCTGATGATTTCCGACGACGTCAAGCCGCTGGCCATGGCCGGCATCATGGGTGGCGAGGACAGCGGCATCACGCTGGAAACCAGCGAATTGTTCCTAGAGTCCGCCTTCTTCGCGCCGAAGGCCATTGCCGGTCGTGCCCGTCGCTACGGTTTTGGCTCTGATGCCTCGCACCGCTTCGAGCGCGGCGTCGATTTCGGCGGCACGCGTCGCGCCATCGAGCGCGCTACGCAACTGATCCTGGAAATCTGTGGCGGTCAGGCCGGCCCGGTGGTCGAAGCCAAGGCGGCATTGCCGGCACGCCCGCCGGTGCGCCTGCGTACTGCCCGTGCCGAAAAGGTGCTCGGCCTGCCGCTCGGCGCCGAGCGCATCGCCGGCCTGTTCAGGGGGCTGGCGCTGTCGTTCGAGCAGCAGGGCGATGATTTCCTGGTGACGCCGCCGTCGTGGCGCTTCGACATGGAAATCGAGGAAGACCTGATCGAGGAAATCGCCCGCCTGTACGGCTACGACAACATCCCGTCGCCGGCCCCGCGTGGTCGCTTGAAGATGCAGTTGCAACGCGAAGCGCAGCGCCCGGCATTCCGTGTTCGCCAGATGCTGGCCGACCGCGGCTACCAGGAAGTGGTCAATTTCGCCTTCGTCGAGGAAGGCTGGGAAGCCGATTTCGCGGCGAAGACCGAAGAAGTCGACCTGATCCGCCTGGCCAACCCGATTGCCAGCCAGATGGCGGTGATGCGGTCGACGCTGTTCGGCGGCCTGATTGCCAATCTGGTGACCAACCTCAAGCGCAAGCAGAACCGCGTCCGCCTGTTCGAAGTCGGTCGCACTTTCCATCGTGATGCTGCGGCCACGCCGGTGGCTGGCTATCGTCAACCATGGAAACTCGCTGGCCTGGCTTTTGGTGGGGCATTGCCTGAAGGTTGGGCAAACGATGGCCGAAAAGTCGATTTCTACGACGTCAAGGGCGATATCGAAGCGCTACTGGCGCCGAGCGAACTGCGTTTCGAGAAGCTGGCGCATCCGGCGCTGCATCCGGGGCGTGCCGCCCGTGTCTTGCTCGATGGTCGCGATATCGGAAATATCGGCGAACTACACCCGGAGTGGGTGCAAAAGTACGATTTGACCGTTGCCCCGGTCTTGTTCGAACTGGAATTCGATGCGCTCAAGGCGAGTGTCGTGCCAGCCTACGCCGAGGTTTCAAAGTTCCCGGTGGTCGTTCGGGATATGGCAGTCGTGGTCGATCGCAACCTGGCTTTGCAGAGCCTGTTCGATGGTCTCAAACAACAATTGCCGGCACTCGTAACCGACCTTCAGTTGTTCGATGTTTACGCTGGAAAGGGTGTGCCGGAAAACAAAAAAAGTCTTGCTTTCCGTATAGTTATGCAAGATACTCAACGCACTTTGCTAGATTCGGAAGTTGATGCTGCTATGCAGCAACTGGTGTCCTGTCTCGAACAGACGTTCAGTGCTCAACTGCGTGCCTGATGGAAAAAACAACGATGACGCTCACCAAAGCCGAACTCGCTGACCTGCTCTTTGAGAAGGTCGGCCTCAACAAGCGTGAGGCCAAAGATATGGTCGAGGCATTTTTCGAAGAGATCCGCAATGCCCTGGAAACAGGGGATGGTGTGAAGCTCTCCGGTTTCGGCAATTTTCAGTTGCGTGACAAACCCCAGCGCCCCGGACGCAATCCCAAGACTGGCGAGGAAATTCCCATTACGGCCCGCCGTGTGGTTACTTTTCATGCCAGTCAGAAGCTGAAGTCCGACGTCGAATTGGCTTTCGATGGAACCGCGGCCTAAAAACTCCTCCGGCGAAGATCTTCCGCCTATCCCCGCCAAGCGCTATTTCACCATTGGTGAAGTCAGCGAATTGTGTGGCGTCAAGCCGCATGTGCTGCGTTACTGGGAGCAGGAGTTCAATCAGTTGAAGCCGGTGAAACGGCGAGGTAATCGCCGCTATTACCAGCACCACGAGGTATTGCTGGTCAGGCGAATTCGCGAGCTTCTTTATAATCAGGGCTTTACGATAAGCGGTGCGCGCAATCGTCTGGAAGAAGGTGGTGCCGTCGTAGTGTCGGCTCAGGAAAAAGCCGATGCGCAAAAGGCAGGCCTTGGTTTGCGTGAAGAATTGAAGTTCGTTATCGAGATGTTGCGACTTTGAATCTGGATTTTTCCGGTATAATGCTTGGCTTGTCGGGGCGTAGCGCAGCCTGGTAGCGCACTTGCATGGGGTGCAAGGGGTCGCGAGTTCGAATCCCGCCGCCCCGACCAAGAGAATCAATGACTTAGGCCAATCCTCGGATTGGCCTAAGTTCATTCTAGGCTCTGATTTTTGAAAATTCCCCCCACAATTCCCCCCACAGATTCATGGGCTGTTATGGGACTACTTTCGTGGTTCCTGTGGATGTGGAGTTTTCCTGAGCGGATTGATGCGCCAGATTCTAAATATCTCGAGGTGCCAACTTACTTTCTGCCACTCAGTAGCAGGGAAGTCGATAAGGCGCTAGATACAGCAAGGCGGCTATTCCTGCAGTGGGGCCATTTCACATAATTTGGCCTATACGGCCATTGGGGGCCTTCAAAGCGAAGTCAACGATGTGGCCGGTTCAGCCTGCAAGAGAACTCGGCGGTCGAACAGCGGCTTGTGTGGTGTAGTGGCATAATTTGCAGCATCTTGCCCCACCAGCCTGAATACCACTCAACGAATTGGTTGGAGACTCTGTGGCCAGACCATATCGCAAGAGTCCGAAAAGCTGTGTCTTAAGAAACAAGGCCTCGTGCGTAACCTTCTAACTGGAAAGACAAGGGTATTACGATGACTTGGACTGTAGACCAACCATTTCAAGCATTGGCCCTAACGGGCGGCGGTTACAGGGGACTTTTTACTGCAAAGGCATTGGCAGTTATTGAAGACCATCTGCAAAAGCCAATAGGCCAATGTTTTGATCTGACTTGCGGCACATCCATCGGTGGCATCGTAGCGCTAGCAGTTGCATTCGAAGTGCCAATGGCCCGAGTGGTACAAGTGTTTCTGGAGCATGGTGCGAAGATTTTCCCAATTCACGAGCCGCCAGAAGGCAAACTCAAAATTGGGTTGGACTTGTGGAGGCACGCAAGGAAGGCCAGGTACTCGACATCTCCTCTGCGGGATGCCATCTCTGAGCTCATACCCGCGAATGCCACCTTGGGAGATGCTATTCATCCGGTAGCAATTCCTGCCGTAAATGTTACCCAAGGAACACCGCAGGTATTCAAAACACGGCACAAGCGTGAATGGAATCGGGATTGGAAACTCAAGGCTGTTAATGTTGCTTTGGCAACTGCTGCAGCCCCAACATTCTTCGAATTGGCAGAGGTTCAAGGATGCCTCTACGCAGACGGTGGCTTATTTGCCAATGCGCCTGATTTGATTGCTGCACATGAGGCAGAGCACTTTTTTGAAGTCCCGGCAGCTGCCTTGCGAATCCTGAGCGTAGGAACGACAACTCAAAGCTATTCCCTTTCGTTTAGCTCGGGTCGTGACTTCGGCGTTGCTGATTGGATGCAGGACCAGCGCTTGTTTTCAGTAATGATTTCGGCACAACAGCAGTTTGTGGACCAACTGGTTTCTCATCGCCTAAAAGATCGATATTTCCGGATTGACCATGAACCTTCCCAAGAGCAGGCAAAAGACCTCGGGCTGGACGTAGCCACCGAAGCGGCCAAGAAAACCTTGCTTGCCTTAGCTGAAAAAGCTGTCACAGATGTGCTTACCACTAAACTGCCCGTATTCTTATCGCATAACCCACAATTACAACTGATTAAGGACTAAGGCCTTGGGCAAAGCGGCATCTCTATTTAATGGTGCAGGTGAGCAAACTCTCCTGAAACGAGTTACCCCGACAACAGAGCAGCGTGAGTTTCTCCAGATTCAATGGAATGCACTCGCGGACCACCTAAAGCAAGCGCTCTACACCGATTACGGGTACCCGATTTCTACCTGGCTACAAGGCTCATATAAATATGGAACGCTGATTCGGCCAGTTCACGTGGACGAAGAATACGACGTCGATGTCGGTATTTATTTTCAGTGGGAAAACGATGGTAACGCCACACCGGCTCCGACCCAATTGAGAGAATGGGTTCAACGAGAGCTGCTGGTCTTCAAATCACTGAATGCCGATGTAAAGAGCATTGCCGAGCCACCAAAAGAACGCTGCTCACGAGCCATTTACGAGAAAAAATTCCACATTGACACCCCGGTGTATCACCTCGAAAAATCAACTGACACACGTCGATTAGCTTGTTTGTCTGGGGCATGGGAGGACAGCGACCCGAAGGCCATCTACGAGTGGTTTAAGAACGTCGTGTGGGGTGATGATAGAGAGCAGCTACGCAGGCTCGTTCGATATTTGAAAGGTTGGGCAGCAGTGGCCTTTGTAGAGTCTGCCGCGGCGAGACCCTCCTCAATATTGCTCACGGTATTGGCTGCTGAGAGCTTCGAAAAACACTTGTTGAGCCGCTTAGTCGGAATGGATGACGAAGACGCACTTGTCTTGGTCATCAAGGATATGCACGAGCGCCTTTTTGACGACCGAGTTGTTCTTAATCCGATTGATGAGTCTGAGAATTTGAACCGGATTCCGGATGAGCACTGGGATGTATTCCTGACCAATCTACAGGCCCTTCGAAACGCAGCTGAAAACGCAGAAGCTGAACAGGACGAAGCTGCGGCAGCCCTTGCGTGGTCAGAAGTTTTTTCCTTCCTGATGCCGCTGCCGCCAACTCAGGAAGTCGAGGTGGTCGAGGAAGTTTCTGGGCGAGCAATCATGGTGCTTCCGGAAATTGAAATTGAGGTCTTTGACCGAGTCTCGAAAAAGCCAATCGGCAAGCACCGAAATGAGGTTCCCAGCGTCCCGAAAGACTGTGACCTGATTTTCAAAATAGTGAACCCTCATGTTATTCCGGAATACGCCTCCGTGGAATGGACCGTACGAAATGACGGCGAGGAGTCGGATTACATCGGTGACCTTGGCCACCGTCGCATGGGCATTAGGATGCTCGAAGCCGATGAACACACTGCATACGCTGGCCTCCACTTCATGGATTGCGTTGTTCGTTTCAACGGACAAGTTTATGCAGTTCGTCGAGTCCCTGTAACCGTTAAAGACGTCAATTATCCTGCAAGAAACCCGCCGAGACCTGCCTATACAAAGCTATTCAGCAAATTTCGGCGTAGACGCTAACCCGAAAAGAAAGAGGGGGCGCTCAACAATATGGACTGCATCGTGCCGATGAATGGACAGGCTACCCGGCCTGCCGTGTTCCCGTGTGCATTTGCGCTGTCCAGCACATCGTGCGCAACCCGCTGCAGTCTGTCTACATAAAGCTGCACAGCATCCGTAGGTGTTTAGGCAGCGCTACGTCAGCAGACCTTCAGTATCTTGCGGTAGCCATCTTTGTGGGTCAGTTCGACGTATAGGCTGCTTCGTCCCACTATCACAGCCAACAGCGGCCTCTCATCCAACCGCACCTTGGCGAGTTTGTGCCACTCGTCAAGGTCAATGGACGAAGGAGATGGATCGTCCTGTGGGTGCGTATGCCATTCGCCGATGTATCGCGTGAGGCCACCGCTGCCTCGCCAGAGTCGACGCGCGATCGCCCGATGTCCGAAGGGCAACCGCTCAAAGAGGTAGCGGAACTGCCGATCCCATCGAGTCGGCTTGGTGGCTACAGTGACCAGCAGGCCGCCTGAGTGAACCGTGCCGAGAAGCACACCGCCGCTTTCCGGCCTTGTGTCCGTCTGCACATGGTCAGCGAAGACCTGCAGGACGTCGTCGGAGAAATTTAGCAATAGGCTGCCGTCGTCAAGTGACCAGTCGCTCAGGTACCGCATGCCGGGCACCCTTCATGACGCGGCGGTGAGCAATCCTTAAACTGCACGGCACGCGACTGGTCAAGAACGCGGGTGCGGAAGGTCGGCGAGTCCGCATTGTCGACCCACGCCTGCACCATCTCCATGGCCAGAGCCGCCGCTTGAATGGAAGCCGATGCCGGGAACGGGACGTAAAGCCCTTCGCAGCCATGCCCCCGAATTATGATATCTGGCGGCGTGTCAAACACTCGGTACTGTGCTGCCAGTGGTGGCCTCGATATGCAGCGCGAACAGGCATGTTTCGCTGAGGCTTTTAGCAAGGCGCGCACTGCAAGACCTGCGCCTTCAACCCAAGCTGCCAGAAACGGTGTATTTGCTGCATATCGCCACGTGAGCCAGTCTGTCAGACCTTGCTCACCAGTCGCATCGATCAGGAGGTCCAACTGGCCAAGAACTGCATTTTTGGCGTCGCCGCAGATATCCACGACATTGGCGCCTGGGGCGACTCGCTGCAACTCTTCGCGCATCGCAACGGCCTTGCGCTTGAGCAGTGCAGGGAATCCAAGCCGGTGCCGGCCGAGATTATTTGGCTCCATCGACCCCATGTCTACCAGTGTCAATTGACCTCTAGCTGTGCCCGCGCCAGCCTTCACCAGCATCTCGGCCAAGTAGCCGCCAATCGTACCGCACCCGACGAGGACAATCCGTAACCCGGCGAGAGTCCTGCCGCCGGGCAAGTTGCGTTCAGCAATGTACTTGTCATCGATGCGGTAGATCGAGACAGGATGAATCGGTAGGCGATACATGGCCTCGCGCAACGGCGTCGGCTTCCCTGGCTGGGCGTTAGCTGGTTTAAATTCCACGTCAAATCCGTACTGCACGACCGGCGATTCAATGATAACCAGTGCTCGCGCGGCCTTGCGCTGATAGAGCCTCAGTAGCTGGTTTTCAATTTTTTTTCGACATGCAGGGTCGAGAGCGGACTGCCATTGCAGAAAGTCCTGTACAGTTTTCGGTGGCCAGTCACGCTGCAGGGGCATCGGCTGCGACGCTGTCCGCACCCGAACAGCCGCCATCATGCTAGGTGGCAGCCCTCCGCCAATGGCTTCAAGCTTTGCCCGCGTGCGAGCCTTGTCATCTGTAACCACACCCACCCGCTTTAGGCCGAATGAGTAGGCCTCCTGAACTCCAAGTTTGCCTTCATTTACATCCACTAGGCAGACGGTATCACCCCAGGTGGCGTGAAACTCCTCGGCAAGGTCTTCGGTCATCTCTCCGGCGAGTATGGACTCCAAGACGTCCTCGGCGCGCTCCAGGCATCTCAGCGTCTGTCCAATTGGATCGAAGAAATCGAAGATGACCGAATCCAACGCCAGATAGCACAGGTAGCCATTCGCGCTTAAGTGCGGATGAATCTCGTGTCGACCAACGGGTAACGGAGTCAGCCAGACGCGAGGGATCTCATCAAGGCGGGGCGAAACGGCGAGTTCACAAGCGTGGCTATGACTCTTGAGTTTCAGCTCGCCGGTGAATTTCATCGACCCGCGCCAACCTGGGCCGATGTACGTAAATCCCCTTTGGTGCAAGGCAGCGACCAAGTCGGGTATCTCGACCCTGGTGAACTTCATCCAGCACGAGTCCGTCCCATTAACTCGGAGGGGCCAGCGATCGCCGGAGATGCGGCGATCGCTGCTGCAACCGCGGACACCGCTGCACTGACCTTGGCACAATCTGGTCGGTCAGGGAAGCGCGGGCCAAACAATTTACGCATCCAAGCACAGGCTTGGGCGGCATTGCCTGCATCCAGTGCTGCCTGAAACTGCCGCCCGAGTTCTTCAAAACTAGAGGCAGCCTGCTCCACCATATCGACCTCGCTGCTGGATGCGCGAAGACGGTCGGTCAGTGATTCGTCGATGTTTGCCGGGTTGTTAACGCCGTTGCGGAGGGCGGATGGCAAACCTTTGACGACTTCAAGCAGTGCCTGGTCGTCGCGTCGATCCTGTTTGAAAAACAACGGTGCAGCAGCAGCCATCAACAGAATGGAGCTCGGGCCGCCGGCCGGCCACGTCCAGTCCCGGTAGGCCTTGAGATAGCGCACGATGCGACGAAGTTGAACGCCCTTCTTTTCAACTTGGTCAACGAACCATTTCTTGACTGGCCGGGGATCCGAGTGAGTCCATCCGTCCTCACGGTGAGCTAGCAGAACCTTGGTTGTTGGCATTTCGTCCCAACTGTCCGCAGCGGCCTCGGCGAACGCGACGCTATCGAGCGCGGCACGCCTGACGTTCTCGGCCTTGACCAAGGTGGCGAACTCCTTGTCCGGGATCGCGTACAGAGGAACGTCGATGTGTGCTAAGTCGCTAATCTCTATGCGGATACATGTGGGCTTGCCCGATAGAGTCCATCCCCGTTCATCCACAAGCGGTTGAAGAGCTTTTTCCGCCACCTCGAAAAACACGTCGGCCGCGACGCTGGGCTTATCGGTTTGGATCAGGAAGCTAAGCGGCAGGTAACAGCCATCATCGACATCGGCCTGTTGAGGCGCCTGCGCGGGCGCGTTCAGGGTCTTGTAGGCCCAGGATCCCTGCGTGAAGAACCGCGGCTGCGGTACTTCGCCAGGGTGTCCCTCTTCTCTGTACACGCGTGGAATGCCGTCACGCAAAGCCATCCGGACAGTGTTTTTTGCCTCGGCGATTATTTCTCGATCTTCGTCGAGAAGTTCGAGGTTTCCAAAGAGGCATGGCTCGGAATCGACCTCGGTGTAGAAAAGTGCGCTTAGATTGAGCATGTAGGGCTTGAGGTGGGTGTGGGTGGATTAGGTGGACGGCACAAGGCACAGCTTAAGGTTTGTATAGCTGCGCCAAGCCTTTCGTACCGCGCTTCATTCGGCATATCGGCTATTGCGCTAAACAGGTGGATAACCATTTGGCACATGGGGTCACTCGCGCAAGTTTCAAGTATGATTAATGAAATTTGGGACAAAAGTCGACACGCGCTTGCTCGGGCCAGCATCCGAGAGACGGAGGTAGGTCGCAATTTTTAATGAAATCATCGGTATGACAAATGCGCCAAAGCCGGCCTGGAGAACCGATATTCCCTCGCCTCAAGCACTCCTTGCCCTTCAACTGCTGACACTGACTGCGCCCAAGTTATCAGATGATTTTTCCGGTCTTGGTATCGTTTTCTACGATTCGCTTGCTACGCTGTCGTTCCTCCCTCTAGAGGTCGCCGGAACCGAGAGTTTTGACCTTCCGGTTTCCGGTCTCAGTGCTATAAGCGACGTGTTGGCCCGAACAGCCAGAAGATCGTCACGGTGGCACGATGGCTTTCACTTCGTGCAAGCAAATTCGGTATGCCTTACCCACCTTTGCCAGTTCATTGCCCCCCCTCTGCCTGACACGGGGGACGCTTTGCCGCGCGCGACCGGAGCACGTCACATGACTGCACTGCTCGCATCCCGAGTCAGCGGAATCGTGATGGTGGGCCTTCTGACGCAGGAACGAGTAGTGTCAATATATGAATCGGGAGCGCTCATTTTGAATGAGGTACTCCCATGATGCCGGTTAGCCTGACCTACGCTGATCTGGTGCGCCTGATTCGGGTGTCCATAGGAGCAGCCTTATTGGTAGCGATTGGAATCATGTTTCTTCGATGGAGCGAACTACAGGAAGCCCCGCTGAAGGTTCTCCTACAAACTGCCTCTACTGCGATCGGCATACCGCCCCTTCTTGTACTCGCATTCTCCAAACTCAACTGGACTCGATCATGGCTTTCTTGGTTGCTGGGCCGCCGTATGGTTCACGGTTTGTGGTGGGGCGAGTTATTTACCGACTTCAAGTCCGCGGACGCGGCAAATCCGATGGATCCGATACAAATTGCATTTGTGATCAAGCAGACCTATTTCTTTCTCACTATCCAGTCGTATACGTCGATGCAGCCCGCACACTCGACGCTCGAGACCTTGGTCGTTGATCCCAGAAGTGCCCGAGCGCAACTGAAATACGTCTTCGAAATGCAGCGTCTTCACTTGGGTGAGAACAAGATTACCACCGGATTCGGTGACCTCCGTCTGACCACTGGCGATTCGCGGCTTGAGGGTTACTACTGGACTAACTCGCCGACTGGGGGCCGGGTTGAGCTTGATTTGGTCACGCGTGACTGCGCCGGGATCGATTCATTTGCCGATGCACGACGGGTCAGAGACGAACATCAGGACCGCTCTCTGGTGGTGGCTGGATAGAGAAGCTGTCGTTTGAGCCCTCTCAAGGCTGGACGGCATGTAGCGGTGCATTGCCGCCCGATTGAGCGAAACAGGCCAACGGTGGCAACCTTCGTCTCTATGAGGCTACGTTGTCTCCCAACTCGAACTCGAGGCGCCCAGAAACCCTACATTCGCTGGTGTCGTGGCGCACGCTAAAATGTGCGTATGCGCAAGAAAAGCAAACGGACCATACGACCGGTCGCCAAGCCCCTGACAGCTAAGCAGAAAGCTGACATTGTCATCGCTCCCAGAATGCATCTCCAAATGCTACTGGCTGGGCAATACGATGTTGACTATGCGTGCTCGCTGGCCGGTGTATTCAATCTTTCCGGTGCGTTGTGCTACCTCTATGGGCGCAATGAACTTGAGGAAACCTTCGACGTGGCGCAAGAGCTTATCGTGTGCTTAATCCGCGAGGGGCGGGCCCCGACGGATGATGAAGGCCGGTCGCTGGCTGAGGCGTTTAACTTGGCAGATGCCTGGATCACCATGCAGAACACGGCGAGTTTGATGAAGGCGGTCGACTATGTTGAGAGAGAGTTGGTTAAAAAGGGCCGCTTGGAGGGGGTGAATACCGAAGGACCATCGGCAAGGTAATCGAAAGTCTTTGCCTTTATTGTGCAGGACCATCTCTATAGCATGTCCGAAATATGACTACATTTTTCGGACATGCGTTGAATTGATCCACTACCAGCATTGCTGGCAGTTCCGCTCAATATTTCATCAGCCTGACGAAATTGGAAAAGAGTTCACTCGGACTTTTATTGCGTGGCCTATCTACCCTTGGTGTTTCTTTGCTAGGGCCATAGCTTCTAGGCGAAGAGCCGTACGACCAGAGCGATTTCGTCTATCGGTTATCCATCGAAGAATATTCGGCCAGTCCTTTTCCCGGAAAGGAACGGAGTGAAATTTTTCTGGTTCAACTGCACGAAGAAGGTCAATTCCATACTCTTTGAAAACGAAAAGACCCGCGCGGCTCCAGGCCATATCCTTGATCTGATGCGCGGCATTGATGGCATCCCGCTCTGTGGGTTGAGAAAGGAGCGCTCGAATGTACTTCCGGGCGACCTCAACGGCAACTTGAGCTTGTGAAATTCCATTGCCGTTGCGCTTGCTTGGTAACGTCCTCAGGTTTTCGATGCGGCTTTTAAGGCAGAGTAATGGGTGAAGGATATGAAGTTGTTGTCCGCGTCCCTCTATCATGATGGCGCGTTTCTTTACTTCCGACTCGTCAAGACCGATAACTACGCTCAGAATGTCAATCAGCAACTTCTTTCCCTCAACGCCTTGATAGAGCAATGTCGCCAAGTTCGACGTGTTATCGTCCATAGTGGCAAGCCTGATCTCAGCTCCCAGTTCCTTGGCCAACAACTCAGCATCTCTATGTGTGCCAAGAAAGTCTGCATCTTGGGTCAAATACAAGGATTCCAACCTCGGCATAGGGATGTCGAAGTAATCCACCCAGAACGAGAGCGACTGGCCTCCGATAAGTATTACGGAGCCTGGATTTGGTAATCGAGAAAGTGCTGTGAAGAGGAGGTCGAGGTCTGGTGGAGTAAACCAGCCTAAATCTGAGGGGCTGCTAGTCTGCATGCAGCAAGCGGGCTATCTAACCCAGCGAACCACCTTGAACTGCGAAACGACACTCTTTGGGATCAGACGAGCTTGGTCAATCGCTTGCTCCTGAGACAAGCGCTGGTCTCCTGCACGGACAACAAAAGCCTCTTGCCGATCCTTCTTGGACAAGGGATACCCGTTGTATGAAACCACGTGTGCGGACTTCAAAGCAAAACTCCTTCTGTTGATGGACTCTATAGTACGACAAACTTAACCAAGATTGCACGCATGAATGAGTCCTCAGGATGGTAGAAAAAGTTCATTTTTGCCGAGCAAAGGGTATCGAGTTCTGTGTGTTGATTGGTTTGATGTTCAGCAGTCAAAGTATCTGCTTTGTACATTTCCTTTCGAGCAAGAACGGTATTGCTGCTTAGAAAAAGATGATTCCATATGAGATTCATTTTCGATGCCTGCTCTTGGTAGTGGAAATGTTAGCTGGATAGGTCACCATAGCTTGCAACCAGTGCCACCAGAGGTACTCTGAATTTAGGAGGCTGAGATGAGAAAACTCATTTTTATCGGATTCATTGCAGTGGGCGCCCTGATCGGTTGGCTCTCCGTTATGGATAGCGATTGGGGAACCCGCCTTGTGATGATGGGCGTTGGCGTACTTTTCGCGGTGCCCATCAGCGGTGCTCTGGCCTGCATCGGAAAAAAGAGGCGATCCCTTGGGTGGGGCGAAAGCAAATTTCCAAGTGATGGCACTTCATCGAAAGACATGGCGGCAAACTACTGGCGTGATGAAGGGCACCCACCGTTTACGAAACCAGGGGGCAATGGGGGCGAAATGCATCGCTGGGATCGAGGTTCCGCCGGCTGATGACTTACTTTTTCTTGAGCAAGTCGTTCACCACCTCTTTGGCATTGTCGAATGTCGCTCCTGCGTCTCTGCCTACCTGTTTTCCCGATTGCACAAGCAGCGATTTCTTCGATGCGAGCGTTCCATCATCCGTCTTGATGATCTCAGCCTTGGAGTCGAAGTCAGCGCGGCGTGATCCAGCGTCTGAGCGAATTTGATTACCGCGGGCATGAACTTCCTCTCGGATTGGTGATGTCGCCGGTGCGCTCCCTCGGGATGGGGCGGCATTCTCAAAGTGTGAGATTTGATCACGATTGGATTGATGCTGATGGATGATGTCGGGTGTCAGCGTAGTATTGCCTCGCTGCTGTATATGTTGATCCCGAATCTCCCCAAAGGAAGCAGGCAGTGCCGTCCCGTCGGAAAACACCCGGTTTGGGCGCGGGGACTGCCGAGCCAATTCCGATTCCATCAAGGCATGAACTGCCGCACTGTCGCCGCCGTATTCCTCGGCGTAGCGCATAAACATCTCAAGATTGTGGGGGTCCTGTGCAATGTCGATGGAAATGGACTCACCTTTTTCATACGCCGAGGATACCCGCTCGGCAAAGCTGGTGCGCTCGGCAAGGCTCGCTTCGGCTCGTTCGGAGCGCGCGACAGTTGAACCGAGCCGGGACGACATTTCCTGGGCGTCGCGGGAGTCGCTGGAGACTGCATTCAAGAAACTGCTATCTCGGGATACCCTGTCGCCAAATTGCTTGAACGCGACCAACTGCTCTCCGCTCATGCTGGCCAGCGCTTTCTGCTCCTGTAGCGATAGACTCGACAGATAGGATTTCTCCGCACTTGCTCTCAACTGGCCTCCAGCGAAACCTGTGTTGATCCCGACATGCCCGGCTGCACCGAAAGCGATGCGTGCGACCTGCGCTTGGCTCAGTCCTGTATTTTCCGCGACGCTCTTGGTAATTTGATTCATCTCGTTCAACGTTTCTCCCATTTGCTCGAAGCTGCTGGACGTGGAGCCGCTGCTACTACGCGATGAGCGCAATTTGCTCAATCCTCGAGAGAATGCCTCTGACAAGATGGCTGAGCGTTCGGTGTTGGCTGCGGTACTCTCGTTTTGAGCTGCATCGACCTGCTTGCTGGCTTGGGCGACGTCTTGCTCCGATACCCGCATCGAAACCATCCGGGAAGCAAACCCCTGATTGCGCAGCAGGCTGACGGCCGTACGCCCGGTCAGTGCATTCGACGAGAACGTATTTCCAGATAGGTCGTTTTGCCAACTGCTCATGAACGCCGAGGTCCGGTTGGGCGCCAGTTGCATCTGGTCCATGCCGACGTTTCCCATCGAGACGTTACCAACGGTGGCTGCTGAGGTGCCGCCCGAGATCATTCCTTGCAACCCCGACAAGCCACCGACCAGCGCTGTTCCGAAGTTTTCCATGCGCTTCAGGGCGGCCCAGGCAATGAATGGAATGCTGATGGCGAGGTAACCGACAACGGCCTCACCCGAGATCGCCCGCGAATAGATCGTTGAAGCTGTCTGCAATGCCAGTGATTTGCTCCCCGTCCCAAGGTCGGCCGCAGCGGCAAGGTCGTAGGCCGCATAGATTGAGGCCATGTAGTTCAGGATGGCATAGAGCGGTGGCCACAGCTGAATCCAGATCAGTACGGCCGCATAGCCCTTGAAGGCCAGCATTGTTTCCCGTCCGCTGGTGAGCAGGAGCAGCAGGACCATGAGGGGGAACATCGCATAGGTGACCGCCTCGACCACGTTTCTAAAAACCGGCAGGGCCTGCTCGGCCACTTTGCCGTAATTGAGCCAGGAGGCGTTCTGCTGGGCCACCGCTTGCGCTCGACCAACCGCCAACACCATCGCCGCCGGATCATTGACCTTCTGGCCAACGATCTTGCTGGTGTCCTCAAGCGCGTTGAGCATGGCGTTCTGCCGGATGAGATCGGCCGCCGTTGCCGCCGCGGTGGCGATGCTGTTCTTGAGATAGGCCTGCTGGATTTGTCCGGCGATGGCCGCTGCGGCGGCAGCGCCGGGCAAGGTCGGGTTGAGCTGGAAAGCCAGGCGCCCCTGGATGCGGGTGATCTGGGCTGGCAAGCGGCCATTGAGGCTCAGATAGACGTTGGGGCAGGTATCGACGCCGACACTGCCGCCGGCACCGGTTAGCGTGGAAAAGCGCGCCGGATTGGGTGAGGCCATCAGTGGCCAGACATCGTCCGATGCAGAAAAGACTGCCGGATCAAGCGTGCCGTCGATCAGGTCGTAGGTCGTGCAGTTGTGGATGAAATTGATCAGGTCGGTGCGGAAGGCCGGATCCTGGAACACTACATTGCCGGTTTCACGGATCAGGCGGTTGCCGAACATCAGTCCGTTCTGCTGGTAGCTCAGTTCGACAGGGAGCGCTCCGACGCCCGGGATAACCTGGAAGGCCGTTTCGAACAGGCTGGTCAGCGTGTTGCCGATTGTGCTGGTGATGCTGCCCAGCGCGGCCACACCGAAGGGTACGTTACCGACGATCTTGACGGCAGATCCGCCGGTTTTGTCCACGATGCCCACCGTGACCTTGGGCACGATCAGTACCGAGAAAACCAGCACGACGGTGCCCAGCCACTTCCAGCCCTGCAACTTCTCGGGGGCGAAAGCATAGGCAATCAGGGCGGCCACAAATCCGCAGAAGGCCACGGCCGCCAGGGCGGCGGCGTAGTCGCCTGAGGCGTGAATCGCCGCCGCGGCATTGAAGACGCCGAACAGGCTGTCGGCATTCTGGTAGGCGAAGATTTCCCACATGCTGCTTTCTCCGGTCTGGAGCGTAGTTGGCGTTCGAGTTGCTCCAGGTGGTTCGATACCGCCCGGAAGGAGCCGACCTTCTGGTAGAGCAGATTCTTTTCCTGGGAGAGTTGCATGAGCATGGCCTGCGCTCGCTGACGGACCTGGTTGGCCTGCTCGCGTTGCGACTGCTGCAGGGTGTAGTTCTTGTCCAGCGCGGCCATGCCCAGACGCAGATTGCGTTCGAGGAAGACATAGGCATAGTCGACGGAAATCACGTCGCGATACTGTGCGATCAGGCTGTCGGCCAAGCCCGATCCCGGGATGCTGGTACCGATGGAGAGCATCTTGTAGACCGGTTCGGTGGTCTGGTTCACGAAGCCGACCTCGGCCGAGTTATTGGGGATGGCGGTGCGCGTCGTGATCTTCTCAGCAATGGAGCGCATGATCGCTTCGACCTTGGCGGTAAAGGGCGTGTGGGTGTACGCGGTGTTCAGGGTGACCACGTCGCAATTGCTGTAGTCGTTGCACTTCAAGACATGCTGCACGACATCCGTACCGGCGGCCGCACCCTGGCCGTAGAGCAACTGGCTGATCGAGGTCAGCGTCGGGGCGATCGGCTCGGGGTCACGGGCCGACTCTTCCGGGTAATAGATGATGGTGCCGACCAGACTCATGATCAGTTCGCGTTCTTGATCATCCAGATAGGCGCCGGTGTACTGCAAAGCTTTCCAGGTCAGGTTGCCGACGAAGGGCGCCTTGTTTTTCACCTTCGGGTCGGCTGAGGAGCGTGCCGTGGACAGAATGCTGGGCCGATCCGTCGCACAGCGCCGCCGCGCTGCATCCCGGTCGCTTTCCATGCCCATCTCGATGGCCAGATCGGCGCAGGTTTCCTGGGAACTGTAGCCTATCGATTCGGCTGCGGTGCTGACTATGGCCTTGGCGGTCTCGCAGGAATTGATCCGGGCGTTGTTGATCCAGGTTTCCAGTCCCTTGGCCCATTTGGTCAGTCCACCGAGCAGCGGCGAGACCGCCTCCAAGGCGAGTTGGAAAGCAATCCCCGGCAGCGCCGCCGTGATGTTCTTCAGCATGTTCTTGAATTCGGTTGCCGAAATGTGTGAGAAGGAACCGCCAAAGACATCGATACCGCCGCAGCCGGCCTTGGCGCTGGGGAACTGGATGGCGGCCAACTGATAAACCTTGTTCGGCGAGCGCATCATCAGGTTGCCGCCGGTGTAGGTATTGAAGGTCTGGCCGCGGAAGGCGCCCGGTGCCGTGTAGTTACCGATGGCACCCAGATTGTTGAACATGTTGTTCACTTCGCTGTTGAGATCGCCGGCCTGCAGTTGAAAGGATGGGATTGCCAGTAGCAGGGCCAGGACGGCAGCAGCGCCACGTCGGAAATTGGGATGGTCGTAATGTGTCATGGCGCCTCCGGGGGTAGGGCGAGACCTTGCGTGGTTGTGGGCTGCATGGCCTCGGCTTGCGGAGCGGACACCGTGGCGATGCGTTCGAGCAACTGGGATTCGGAGAGCACGCCGAAGCCGATGGGAGAGATCTTTCCGGTGAAGGGCTGGGCCAGAAAAACGGCTGGTACCTGGTTGACCTTCAGGGTGCTGGCAATGCCGTTGTCCGGGCGGGCATTGGGGAAACTCGGCAGCGGACCACCGTCCACGCTGATGGCCACGACCTGAATACCGTGACGGACCTGGAAGGCGGCCAATGTCGGTGCGAAGGCATGGCAATACGGGCAGTCCGAGCGGTAGAAAAAGAACAGCACGTGATCCTTGCTCAGATCGGCAATGGCGTGCGAGCGATCGACCAACTCGGCTTGGTCGAAAACCTCCAGGGCCTTGGCATTGACCGGGCGGCCCTGCAGGGTCGGGTCCAGTTGGGGTGTGACCCAAGCCACGCGCTGGGCGACGTCGGCGAAGTAGGAAGCGCGGGCGACGACCTGGGACTCCAGTTCCATGTAACGCCTGACATTGGCTTCGCTCGGTCGCATGATGGCGATGTTGCGCGTCTCTTCCAGGGTTTTCTGAAGGCGTTCAAATTCGACCAGTTCCGGTGCCCGCGGCGGTTGGGCGGGCAGCGCAGTCGCTGTGGTCTTGCCTGGTAGCAATGGTTGTTCGTGTTCCTCGGGTGCCGGCACTTCATAGAAGTGCCAGCCGCGCCAACTGTCGGCCCAATAGCGCGAGGCAGCGTCCTGGGCTGCTGCGCTATGGCTACCGAGCATCACGGCAAAGATCAGCAGCAGGAGGGCGGGACGTTTGCGGCTATTCATGAATGGGCTACTTCAGGGATTGCGGTGGCCGGCCATCGAGGCAGTAGTTGATGCCGAAATCCATGGTCTGGCGGCGCGAAGTCGACGCACCGGGCAGCAGAACCCCGTCCTGCCAGAACCTGACATTCAAGCGAGCACAACCGGCCTGGGCGTAGCGCTTCTCGGTTGTGACATCGATATAGATCGGCGAGGTGGCTGCAAAGCGCTGGGTGAGCGCTTCGGCGATCTCGCCGCTGAGGATGGCGTGGGCTTCGCCATCGACGGATCGAAGGGCGGCCAACATCACCGGTCGGGGATCCGATACCGGGGCTCTTGGCACCTCGTCGGCGAGGACTGACGCTGCGAATCCGGCGATCAAGGCAGCGGTGTAAGCGATCTTCATTGGCACTTCCCCTGTCCGTAGTAGCAGGTTGTCAGGCGTGCGGCGTTGCTGCCCTGTAGCGCGCCGGCGTTGGGCAGCGTCGGGACGATAGAGGCGTAAAACTCGGTGAGGTCCATGGCCGCGAAGTCGAGGCTCTGGAGTTGGGCGATGGTGAACCCCGAGCAGTCGGGGCTTTTCCCCGAACCCCAGCCCTTGCCGACCTGCACGCGGCCCTGCTCATTGACGATGCGGGCCAGTTTGCTGTTGAAGCAGCACTTGCCGGTGCTGTGTTCGATACAGGAGACGCACTTGCCGAAAATGCGGATGCAGGAGGAGCACCAGGTGCCGACGGTATGGCACAAACCGGCGCCTTCCTTCATGGCGAGCTTGCCTTCCTCCTCGTTGCAGGACGACATCGACATGATGATGTAGATCACCACCGCGATGACCAGCGACCAGGGGTCGAAGGCGACGACCAGGCTTTCACCGGAATAGAGAACGGCCGAGCTGGCCGGCAGTGCTGTGCCATTGACCGCGACAGTGATGCCATAGGTGGTGAAACTGCCGCTGAAACCGCCGCCGAGCAGCAAGGCCTGCATGCCCTGGTAAAGGAACTCGCGGTTCTGGGAATTCATCAGCACGTCGTAGACCAGGCTCGATCCGGTACCGAACAGGCTCTGGTTGGTCATGCCGGCGCCGGCCGAATCTGAACTGCAACAGTTCTTCAGCAGGCGGTCTCGGCAGCGGTTGCCTTCTCCCTTGAAGACCTGCATCTTGCTGGTGTCGAGATAAACGCCGGCTTCGCGTCCGGCTTCCATCAGCGACATCGAACGGGCGAAGTCGGTATCGTTGGTGTAGCTGGTATTGAAGCAGTTAGCGCCCAGGCAATAAACGTTGGCCGGGCAGTTCGAAGCGGTGGTCGTGGTTTGCGCGGCGACCGGGCAGGTATAGGTGTCCTGGGTGATCTCGCACAGCCCGCTGCCGACATTCATTTGCTTGCAAGTGCTGCTGGTCGGCGTACAGCCGCTGCTGGCCAGCGGTGCGCACTCGTCGACCGGGGCGCCCGAGGTGCAGGTCAGCGTGCGCTCATAGGACCAGCAGGCACGGGTCACGGCGCGGCCTTCGATGGCCTTGGTCGCCGGGCCGTCGACACAGGTGTCGGCCGTGGTGACGGTGCAGCGCCCACCCGTGTTCAGCACGGCGCTCTTGTCGACCCAGACATCGGTTTCGTGTTGCACCATGGCCGGCTGGACGAACGACAGGGGCAGGTTCCACTTCACGAATCCGCCAAAACCGCTGAACTGGAAGGTGTAATTGCACATCCCGGCCGTGCAGCCTGAACCGGGCATCATGTTGACCGTGAACGGGCTCCAGCAATGGCCCTCCCAATGCGGGGAAAGGTTGGTGACATAGCTGGCCTGGGTGGCTGGTGCGGTCGGGAGGTCGACGGTCTGCCAGCCGATGCAGGCCCCTTGGCCGCCCGCCGCATAAAATCGAAAACGCTGCAGCCCGTCGCTACGCAGCTGGCATTGCGCTTCCGCCACCATGTAGTCGGCGCCGTTGCGGTTGACCTGGCCGTGGGCGACCCAGGTGCCTTCAATGCAACTGGGCTGGAGGTCGATCTCAACCGTCAGATCGCGCCGCGTCGTGTAGTTGCCGACCCCGCTGTAGCGGTTGCAGACCTTGGTCGTGGTGCCCGCCGCAGTGCTGACCTCGGCGGTGGTGCAGCCCGAGTAATAGTCTGCCAGGCTGCCCAAGGCACTCGACGGATTGCGGGCGATGTCGCGGGCGGCGGAGACCGCAGGATCGTAGGCAGAGATCGCCGGGCGGGGTGTGTTGGCCGAGGTCAGCGCCCCGTCCTGGGCCTGGCAGACCGGATCGTTGGCGCTGGCTGCGCAGGTGCTCAGGCGGGTATTGGCTGCACCCGACAGGTTGGGTTGGCCGTAATACGCCGTTTCGGGTGGCGCCGTGGTGTACTCCGGCACGGCGCTCGAGGCACTGGGCATGTTCACTGTGCCGCGAATGACCGGATTGGCCGCCTGGCCGGCGGCGGTGCCCTCTTCATGTGGCCCGGCGATGGCGGCGCTCTGCGTCGTGATGAAGCAGAACAGCGTGATCCAGATGATCAGGCGGCGCATGGCGATCCCCTATCCTCTGAGGCGTTTCAGGAAGATATCGGCGGCTGGGCTGAAGCCGGGGGCTGAGCGCTGCATGTGCTCCAGCGCGTAATCCAGGCTGACGTCACCGGTTGCGCGCAGGAAACTGTCGGCGGGCGCGCAACTGCCGCTGGCACAGGCAACGGGACGTGTGCCGTCGCGCACCAATACAAAGCTGGGCACCTTGCTGATGGCGAAGCGGTCGAAGGCCAGCGGATCGATCTGGATGGCTACCTGCTGTTTGCCGATCAAGCCCTGGATCTGGGAGACTGTTTCGCGCAGCGAACCCTTGGCGAAGCCGCGGATGACGATGGCGGCTTTGGCCCGCGCCGCCTGGTCGACCAGACCTTGCAGCGTGGCGCGGGGCATGGTCAGGCTGACGAAGATGAAAAGCCCCGGCCCGGTAGTGAGCCCCTGCGCCTGCATCATCGCATCTGATTGCCCGGCATAGCCGCGAGCCAGCGCTTCCAGATCGACCGGCGTGGACGTCGCCGGTTGGGGCAGCGCCTCCAGGTTCGGACTGTTCAGCGGCGCGGATCGGCGTTCGGCGTCGCTCGGCAGGGCGTACTTCTGCCGAGCCAACTCGATATCTTGCTCGGTGACCATTGGCGTTTCACGCCGGGCCCGTTCGATGTCCGCCTCTGTGACGACCGGCGAAATCTCGGCCTGGACCGGGCTGCCGGCAGCAAATACGGTGCTGAGGCCGAGGATCAGGGAGGCGAGGATTCGATGGAGTTTAGTAGCCGACACAGCAATTCCTTTTGCGAAACAACATGAAGGCGAAGTCCTCGCCACGCACCGGGTATTCCTTGCCGGCCCCCCAGAGCACGGTGGTCCGCCCGAAGGGCTGGCAGCAGCGGCCGCCTTCCTTGTCGGTGTTGGGAATGGGATAGGTGAGTTGGGTCTTGTAGGCGGTCTTGTCCATCACCGGCTCGAAGTACGGCCCGCACAGCCCGTTTGTGCCATGCCAGCCCCAGGCCACCAACTCGCGGTGCATCTTGGCGCTCAAGCGCTGGGCCATCAGCGCGGCCGTGCGCACGCCACCCAAGTGGTAGGGGACGTGCCCGTTGAGCGGATAGACGCCGCCCTGACAACCGGCGCACCAGAACATCTCGCGGATGCCGAAGCCGACCGAGGCCGCCACGCAATCGGCGGCGCACGCGGCAATGGCGACCGGATTGGCAAACAGCACGGCATCGGGATTGAGGATCAGGGTGAGTTCGTCGTCGGCCCACAGGGGATCGACTTCGGTCATGTAGGCCAGATCGAAGGAACTCTTTTCGAGGCAAGGGAAGTCGGTGACCACTTCCAGCCAGTACATCACCGGGTTCAAGTAGTAATGCGCCTGATAGAAAGCGCCACCATCGCCATCGCCTTCCGGGCGGGTAAAGCGGGCCGCCTCGGGAGCCGGGATGCCCGGATCGAGGTCGACGCCGCCGAGCGAGACGAGGCAAAAGGGTTTGCGCACCACTTCGACATGGCGCGCCGGCTCCCAGAAGCCGATGGACAGACCGACGATCGGATTGACCAGGCAACTGCAGACGGGATTGGGTGGATTGTCGGTATCCTCCTGATCGCCGAAATTGGCGATGCGCGCACTGCCGATGCTGATCGGCAGGATGCAGGACCAGCAAATATCGGTGATCGGATTCGGAAACTTGCCGGTGCAGGTGGCGGTACCGGCGGCCAGGGCAGGCAGGGAGGACAAGCCGAGGAGCAGCGCCAGAAGGATAGGAAGTCTGGCTACGAAGCAGCGTTGGCTCATCGCGCGACCTCCAGTTCGTCGATGCGCAGGCGCAGTCCTTCCTGCGATACCAGGGCGGGAACCTGGGTGATGCCCAGGCGGCGGGTAAGCAGACCCTGCTGATCGAAGTAGACCGGCATACGCCATGACTTCATCAAGTCCAGGTAGGAACCACCGACCAGGATTGGTTTGACGCGTCCCTGATAGAAGGCGATCAACTGCCGGGCACGGCCGATCTGGGCTGGATCGCGTCCATCGAAAAAGAGCAGATGCCGGGACAGCGACACCACTTCCAGCGGGTTCTTGCGGGTGCCGGCGGCAAATAGCAACTCGCCCCGGGGGCCGAGGATATTGCGGTCGAGCGTGAAGCTCGGGTCGAAGTAGAAGGTCCGCGCCGTCTCGGTCGTGTGCAGGCCGGCGACCGGTGGCGGGTTTCTCACGGTGGCGATACCGCGTTCCCGGGCTTGATCTTCCAGGCGCTTGAGTTCGCCGCTACGCTCCTTGTCGCGCAGACGTTGCTCGATCATTTGCAGCAGATGCGGTTCGCTGATCTCATAGCTCGGCCCGATGACGCCCAGATCAAGGGCTCTCGCGCCTGGCGTGACCAGCAGCAGCGCGAAGAGCAGGGGAATGGTGGCGATCAGGCGTTTCATCGCGCCGGCTTGCCCGGGCAGCGGATCTGTCCGGCGAGTTGTTCGCGCCCAGCGGTATCGCCCAGGTGGTTCGCCCGAATCAAAGCCATCAGTGCCGGATCGCCATCACCGTCGGCCATGGCCCGGCGCAATTCGGCTGGCGTCAGGGGGCGACCGCAGCGCCGTGCGAAAGCGGCGAGGTAATCTCGGGCACCGTTCTCGGCGGCGGGGGCGATTTTCCGCAGCAGGCCGAGATAGTCGGCCAGTGGCATGTTGTCAGTGGGCTGAACGCCTTGCGTCACTGGCGTGCTGACTTGGTGGTCTGGCAAAGGGGTGCCGGCCAGAGGGCTCTGAGCCCATGCGCCGGAAAAGGCCAGAAGACCGAACAGGGTTAGGGTAATGAGGGGCTGGGGCATGGCTGGCGTCTCAGAACAGCGGGACCACGATACCGATAACCTGCTCCGTCCGGATCAGGCCACTTTCCCGGTAGCGCGAGTCGAAGGAGTCGGGGCTGGTGCCCTGCACGTAGTAGTAGCGGGGTGGGATGACGGTCGGCGCAATCGGCGCGAGTGGCCTGCGGTCGTAGGCCTTTGTCTTGGCCACACCGACGTCCTCTCCATTGATGGCGACCTGCCGGCCGGTGACGGTTACGGTATCGCCCGGCAACCCGCGGACGATCTTGAAGAAAGGCTGACCCTGCAGCCCCGGATAGCGCTGCTGTGCCTCGCCGGCAAACGAGAAAATGATGAAATCGCCGCGCTGCAAGGGATGCTGGCCGTGCTGCAGCCAGGCAACGCGATAAGGCAGGCTCGGCGTCCAGTTGAAAAGAACTGGCACTCGCGGTGTCGCATCGACGAAGAGGCGGACATAGGCCAGACTCCAGATGGCGACGATCGGCAGGTAGAGGTACCAGCGCTGGCGGGCATGGCGCAGGAAGTCGGCAACCCACCCGAGGATGCGCCACCTACGGCCGGGTCTTGCGGCGGGAAGGGCTTCCGCCTGTTGAAGTGGGTCGCTGTTCATGGCGTGGTCACCTTTCTGCGCAGTGTGGCCGTCAGATCAACGGTGTTCGGGGTCGGTCCGGCCACTGCCGCCTTGAGGACGACCAGGCAGCCGCATTCGCGCGGCAGTTCCTCGAGGGCGACCGGCAGGCGCTGGGCAAAGGTTCTCGCCATGAACAGGGCTTTTTGCCGGTCTTCCTCGGAGCTGGCTTTGGTCAGGATCTGTGTAAATTCAGCTTCCTTGGCGCGGTACACCTCGGCCACGTCGACCACCCCGATGATCAGCGCGGGGCGCAGGACGAGCCGGTCGTAGGCGGCCAGGGCGGCGCTCACCACGAGAAGGGTCAGCAAGCCATGACCCAATAACTGGGATGCGCTCGGTTTCATACCGTATGCCCCCGATGGCGCAGCAGTTCGCTGATCGCCTCGTCGATGGACAGGCCCTGGGCGCGCAATTCGTCGATCGGGGCGTTGTCTTCCAACTTGTTGGAGAACAGCAGGTGGGTGGCCGGATCGAGAATGTTGCGGGCGACGCCTTCGCCGACCGGCGACGAGATGTACAACTCGGAGAAGACGCCGGCCTCGGTGCGTAGGGAGTTGAGCAGGCGCTTCTTCGGTTCGTCCATGGTCAGCCGGCCCTTGCGGTCGAGCATTTCGATGGACTCTGGTTTCTGGCGCAGCAGGAAAACCCAGTCCGAGCAGTTGAAGGCCGCTTCCATCTGGGTCGAGCCGTAGAAATCGTCGGCGCTCTGGGTCGCCGTGCCGAGTGCGCCGCCATACTTGCGGGCGCGCCGGGCGGCTTCCTCGATGACGGCAGCCTTGACCGGATCGTCGGCGCCGATGTCGCCCAGTTGCTGTTTCAACTCGTCGACGAAGAGCACCTTGCGCCGGTTGCGGGTGAGGTACATCTCGCCG
>PHCE01000030.1 GCA_002840765.1 Betaproteobacteria bacterium HGW-Betaproteobacteria-7 | reverse complement strand
CGGTCCATCAGCAGGCGCCGATTGGGTAGATGGGTCAGTTGGTCATAGAAGGCCAGTTCCCGGATTTCTTCTTCGGCTTCCTTGCGCTGCGTAATATCGGTCAGCGTACCGACGTAGTGGGTGATCTGCCCTGCCTCTGCGGTTACGGCGGTGACGGTCAGCCAGGCAGGGAAACAGCCGCCATCCTTCCGCCGGTTCCAGATTTCGCCATGCCATGCGCCCTCGCTGTTCACGGTCTGCCACAGGTTGCGGAAGAATTTCTCGTCGTGGCGCCCCGATTTGAGCAGACTTGCCTTGCGGCCCACCGCCTCCTCTGCCGGGTAGCCGGTGATTTCGCTGAAAGCCTTGTTAACGCGAAGGATGGTTCCTTCCCCGTCGGTGATCAGCATGCCCTCCTGCGACTCGAAAGCGGTAGCGGCCAGGCGCAGCTCCTGTTCCGCCCGATTTTGTTCGGTGATGTCATGCAGGATGCAATGAGCCCGCTGGAATGCACCGCCCTCGTCGTAGCCGGCTTTGCCGTCCAGTTCGACTTGCAGACGGCTACCGTCCTGACGCGCCATCGCGAACTCGCAACCGTGAATTTCCCCCTGCTGCTGGAAGCGGCGAACTACTTCACTCAGCATTCCGGCGCCGTCCTCAACCAGAAAATCGGCAAAGTTGCGGCCGATGACTTCTTCCCGCTCCAGTCCCAGCATGGCGCACCAGGCCGCGTTGACCTCAACGAGATTCCCCGCGCCATCAAGCGCCTGATAAGCCAAGGGAGAGTTCTCGTAAATGCTGCGCAGGTTGCGCTCGCTACGCACCAGGGCAGCCTCGGCCCGGTCATGTTCTGCCCGGGCGTGCAGGGTCGCTATGCCGAATGCCAGATCGCCGGCAAGCTCTTCAAGAATGGCCGATTCCTGGTCATTGAAGGCGTCGGCGGCGAGGGATTCGATGCACAGTACGCCCAGGGTATGCCCGCCAGCGGTCAGCGGCAACGCATAGAGCGTGCGCTGGCTTGCCGATCCCTCACCGACTGCCGCCTGGCGCCCCAGGCAGGGACGGCCGGTTGACAGGACATTGACGACCGGGTGCCGGTTGCCGTCGTCGGCGCGCCAGGAAATCCGGCAGGCCTGCAGGTCGGCGGGAATACCCCCGGCGTGGGCCGCCGGCGACACCTCCGACACTTCGCCGCGGCTGGCAAAGCCGACCCAGGCGAGGTAATAGCCGCCGACCTCGACGACGATGCGGCAGACCCGATCCAGCAGGCCGGCTTCGTCGGTGACGTGAATCAAGGTCTGGTTTGAGTCGCTGAGCATGCGCAGGGAACGGTTGGCTCGGGCAAGTTCGGCTTGGGCCCGTTGGCGCTCGCTCAGTTCGCTCAGCAAATGTTCGTTGGCATAACGCAAGGCCTCCGTCCTTTCGGCCACCTGGGCTTCCAGTCCGGTTTTTGCCTGCGCCAGTTGCTCGTTGGCTTCCGCCAACTGCTGACGAGCCTCAAGGAAGTGCTCGACCGCCCGCGCCATTTCCCCGATTTCGTCCTCCCCTTGAACGGGAACCCTGGTGCTGTTCACCTGATCCTCACCCAAGCGCAGAAAATGGCTGACTTGCTGTAGCCGTGCCAGGACATGCCGGCCGAGGAAGAACCTGGCGACCAACCAGGCGAGAATCAGGCTACCGGAAATCAGGATGACGACCACGACCTGATCGCGCTTGCTGCGCTCGACCAGTTCCTGCGTCGCATTTTGGTGAGCGCGCGTGAAGGCGTCCGACAAGTTGTGGACCGACTCGACCGTGGCGATCACCTGGCGTTGGTGCTCATCGCGGAACTGGTCAAGCGCATGCCGATGGCCAAGCAGATCAAGGCGCAGGAAGAACGGATCGTCAGCAGGCACCGTCGCGCCATTCACCCCCGCCGGTACCAAGCCTTGGGATCCTTGCGCTATCCCTGCGGGCAAACCATTCATGCCGGCTGCCCGCTTGACGAATTGCGCCTGCAATGCCAGCACCTCGTCCCGCTGATCGACCCGCTCCAGGCGGAGGAGCAGCACGGCCAGGGCGCCGACCCCTGGCGATCCAACCTCCTGCAATTGCGCGGATCGTAAGGCGATGGCCCGGGCGAACGCCTGATCGGCGCGCTGTACGGTTTCCATCAACTGGGCGACGACATTGGCCGTATTGCGTAGCTGCTGCCCCGAACCATGCAAATCGAGCACGGATACGTCGTCGGCAGCGGCACCTAGCGCAGCCACCAATTGATCATGGATTTCCAGGCGGCCAAGCAGCTCGCCATGCTTGCCCCGCATTTCGCCAGGCGCGGTCGCCGCCAGCATCCGTTGCGATCCGCGCTCGATCAACAGGGCGTTCTGAACCAGATCCTGCGCCTGCTGCAGCCTGAGCAGCCTTTCCCCGGCGAGTTGCCGGGTCGCGGCAGCCGAGAAGTGCAAGGCGTAGATCGCCACCCCCCCTCCCGCCAGCACCAGCAGCGCCAATAGCGAAAGCGCCAGCAAAAACTGATGACGCAAGGAGCGCGGCAAGAACACTAGACTGGGAATCCGTGGCAGCATTTCGCTACTTTTCCTCTTCAACGCTTCCAGATACGGCGATAAATCTCCCGATAACCGTTGTCCGGGTCGTAGCGAAAATGCGGACCACCGTCGTAATGGACATTGCTCCCGGTCACCAGGTGCACAGGGATGACATAGCCGCTGACCGGCTGACCGGCCAATAGACGATTCAGTTCGTCCACCAGTTGCCAGCCGTGCAAATTGAGCGGCTCGGCTACGGTTGCCGTTTGGAAAGCGCGGGCTCGTATGCGCGTGAACGCCGCCGCGCTGCCATCCCCTGCCGACAACAACTGGAGGCGGTCACTCAGCAAGCCGGCCCGGGTCAGCTCAGGAACCGCATAGTCAAAATAGATATCATTGATGGCCAGCGCATGCGTCCAGCGTTCCCCATGAGTGGTCAACAACTGGCGCGTGACGCCGGGCACCTGCTCGGTACTCCTTGATATGGCGAGATCCCTGACTTCCAGTAACGTGCATTCAGGGCAGGCTTTGATGATTTTCGCCATCGCCTCGGACTTGGCCAGGGCAATCGCAAAGTTGCTGTCGGTGAAGATCACCACTCCCGCCTTGCCTTTTGCCGCTGAGACCGCTGCCATGGCGGTTACCCGGGCAACCTCGATCGGGTCCGTCGATACATTCATCGCCACCGGGCCTTCCCGCAACGTCCCGGCCTGGGGACCCACATGCCAGCCGACAATGGGAATCCTTTTCCGGGCAAACGGCAACAAGTTGGTGCGCTGTGCCATGGCGTCCCCGCCGACGAGGATCACCCCATCCGGTTTTGCGGCAAAGGCATCGGCCAGGGATTTTCTGCGGCCATCCGGCGTGCCGCCGGCATCGAAAACCCTGATCGACCAGCCCATGATGCTGGTGGCTTCCTGAACCCCCTTCGCCACACCGAGAATCCCGCCATTGCGCAAGTCCTCGCAGACCAACGCGATGATCTTCTCGGGTTGACCGGCGGGGCCGGCTGTTGGTCCCCCCCACGGCGCACCAGGCTGACTTGCCGATTCGACGACCCGCCGCATCTCATCCAGCGCAACCGGCATCGGGATGGCATCGGGCCTGGCAGGCTGCGCGCCGACGGTTGCCGAGCTGAACCCGAGCCCCCCGGCAAGCAGCAATGTCGCAAGGAAGCGCACGAACATCGTGGAAACAGTGCGAGACATCGTGTTACCCCACGCTTTCGGAACAACTCCATTCTGCGCTTCATGGACGCGAAAATGTAGGGCCGCGGTACACAGGGCGAAGCCCACCCTTTACATCAGGGCCGCTTCCCCTATCATTCGCCCCACCATGCATCCCAGCCCCCGCCGCGTGCTGTCGCTCATCCCGCCGATGACGCAGCTCAACACCCCGTATCCGTCCACCGCCTACCTGACCGGTTTCCTGCGTTCGCGCGGGATCACCGCCACACAGCGGGACATCGCCTTGCAACTGGTGCTCGAACTGTTCTCACCGGATGGCTTGCGGGCGCTGCATGAACTGGTCCGCAGTATCCCGGCGAAAAAGCGGCCGCCCAGCCTGCACAGCTTTGCCGGGCAGTTCGACCGATACCTGGCCGCCGTCACCCCGGCCGTCGCCTTCCTGCAGGGGCACGACCCATCGATGGGCTACCGCATCGGTGGCCGCGCCTTCCTGCCCGAAGGCCCGCGCTTCGCTTCGCTCGACGTCTATGTCGACGACGAGGGCGGCGATCCGTTGGCCTGGGCTTTCGGCAATCTCGGCATCCAGGACCGGGCGCGTCATTTGGCGACCCTGTTCCTCGACGACCTGGCCGACGTGCTGCGCGATGCCGTGGACAGCCGCTTCGAATTCGTCCGCTACGGCGAGGCACTGGCCCAGAGCCAGGCCAGCTTCGAGCCGCTGGCCCAGGCGCTGGCGGCGCCGGCCAACCTGATCGATGCGACGCTGGAACGCCTGACACTGGCCGCCGTCGCTGCCGAGCAACCGGACATCGTGCTGCTCTCAGTGCCCTTCCCCGGCTCCGTCTATGCCGCCTTCCGCATGGCGCAGGCGATCAAGGCCAGGCACCCGGAGATCGTCACTGTGCTCGGCGGCGGCTACGTCAATACCGAGCTACGTGAATTAAAAGAGCCGCGCGTCTTCGATCATTTCGACTACGTGACGCTCGACGACGGCGAACGGCCACTGCTCGCCCTGCTCGAACATCTGGACGGCCAGCGCCCGCGCCTCAACCTGGTCCGTACCTATGCCCGTGTCGACGCCCAGGTGCGCTATTTCAACGCCAGCGAGCCGGACATTCCCTTCGCCGAAGTCGGTACGCCGACCTGGGACGGCCTGCCGCTCGACCGCTACCTGTCGCTGCTCGACATGCTCAATCCCATGCACCGGCTGTGGTCCGACGGGCGCTGGAACAAGCTGACCGTCGCCCACGGTTGCTACTGGAAGAAATGCAGTTTCTGCGACGTCAATCTCGACTACATCGGCCGCTACGAAGGTGCCAGCGCCGAGATCCTGGCTGACCGCATCGAGACCATCATCACCGAAACCGGCCAGACCGGCTTCCACTTCGTCGACGAAGCCGCCCCGCCGAAGGCCCTGAAGGCGTTGGCGGACGAACTGCAGAAGCGCAACCGGGCGATTTCCTGGTGGGGCAACATCCGCTTCGAAAAATCCTTCACGCCCGAGCTCTGTCAGCAATTGGCCGATAGCGGCTGCATCGCCGTCTCCGGCGGCCTGGAAGTCGCTTCCGACCGCCTCCTGCAACTGATGAAGAAAGGCGTCTCGGTCGATCAGGTGGCGCGCGTCACACGTGCCTTCAGCGACGCCGGCATCCTGGTGCACGCCTACCTGATGTACGGTTTCCCGACGCAGACCGTCCAGGACACCGTCGATGCGCTGGAGTATGTGCGCCAGCTGTTCGCTGAAGGCTGCATCCAGTCCGGCTTCTTCCACCGTTTCTCGTGCACCGTGCATTCACCGGTCGGCAAGAACCCGGAGGAATACGGCATCCGCCTCAAGCTCCTGCCGCCGGTCAGCTTCGCCAAGAACGACATCGGCTTCATCGACCCCACCGGCGTCGACCACGCCCGCCTTGGTCAAGCGCTGAACAAGGCGCTCTACAACTACATGCACGGCATCGGCCTGGACGAGGATGTACGCGCCTGGTTCGACGACCGCGTCCCGAAACCGCGCGTCGGCCGGCATTTCATTGCCAAGGCGCTGGCCAATAGCGGCTGACTCACACGCTCCCATGCGCTACGCGACGATCGCCTTCCTGCTCACCGCGCTGTGCAGCCACGCCTTGCCCGCCGCAGCTCTCTCCGATGCCCCGCTGCGGGTATTGACCTCATACATCGAGGGCAACGTGCACTGCAGCGAGCAGATTTCCGAATGGAACCGCAAGAATGGCCGCCGGGCGGTCAGCGGAGAACTCTCGCGGCACTTCTTTTACCGGGTGCTCGGATTTCTCGACTGGGGTGAATGCGGCCGGCCCTATTTCAAGCCGATCTTCATCGAATTGCAGAAGGCGTGGACGATCTACGCGAAAGGTCTGGTCTCGGCGCAGGAATATGAAGCCAAGGAGTCCGAACTGATCAACCTGCTGTTTGCCGCGCTGCGCTCCGACGACGGCAGCGTGCTGGTCCAGCGCTACGAACAGCACATTACCGCCAGGTTGATGCGCCTGGAGCCCGAGCGCCAGTATTTCAACTGCACCTACTTCGGGAATGACCCGAAATGCACCGACTAGCTGAGCCATGCGTGTTTGAGAGCAACATCATTCGGATCCGAGCACAGCGCGGTGCCGGAAACCCGACGCTGAGCCGGCCATGAAAAAGGCCCGCTGAAGGCGGGCCTCGGTAAATACCGGACGATTCGCTCAGAGCAGTTCGGCCGGAATGTTGCCGCCGTTGGCGGCCAGTTTCTGCAGCACAGTCTTGTGCAGCCACATGTTCATTTGCGCCGAATCGCCCATCTTTTCGGCCGGGCAACCGAGTTCGCCGGCCAGTTCCTTGCGCGCTGCCAGGCTGCTGTCGAGGCCGAGCAGTTTCATCAGGTCGACAATCGAGATTTTCCAGTTCAGCTTTTCCGGATTCGCCTTGGCCAGGCTCTCCAGTTTGCTTACGACATCGACCGCGCTGATCGCGACAGGTGCCGGAGCAGCTGCTGGGGCTGTCACATCGGGCACCGGTGCGGCGGCGGCCACTTCCTTTTCATCGTTACCGAATCCGAGTTTGGCGAGGATTTTGCTGAAGATTCCCATGATGACTCCTTTGGCGATGGTTGGAAAAACAATGTCATCCGAACCATACCGCAAGACTGCTTCAGGCACGTGAATTTAACAACCATCCGACATAAGGGCTCCGCCCTCGTCCCGTTCAGCCGATGACGCCGATCACATTCAGAAAAATCAGCGCGATGGCCACTGGCGAGACATAGCGCACAGCGCCGTACCACAGGCGGAAGGCACCGCCCTGCAGGCCGATCTCGTCGGCAACGTGGGCACGCTTCATGACCCAGCCGGCGAACAGTGCGATCAGCAGGCCGGCGAGCGGCATCAACATCTTGGTGGTCAGCGTGTCGAGCAGATCAAAGATGTTCAGGCCGAACAGCTTGATCTCGCTCCACAGGTTGAACGAGAGCGCCACGGCGATGCCGATGAACCAGGCGACGAAACAGACGGCGGCGACGGCGGGCTTGCGGCCGAGGCCGGTGCGCTCGACGAGGAAGGAGGTAGCCGGTTCAATCAGCGAGATGGCCGAAGTCCAGGCGGCGAAGGCGACCAGCACGAAGAACAGCACACCGACGATGTTACCCATCGGCATCTGCGAGAAGGCCAGCGGCAGCGTCTGCAGGATCAGCCCCGGCCCGGCGGCCGGTTCCAGCCCCTGGGCAAAGACGATGGCGAAGATCGACAAGCCGGCGAGCAGTGCAATGCCGGTATCGGCCAGGGTGATATAGAGGCAGGTGCGGGCAATCGAGGTGCCGCGCTCAAGGTAGGAACCATAGGTCATGATGGCGCCCATGCCCAGGCTCAAGGTGAAGAAGGCGTGGCCCATGGCCGAGAGAATCACCGTTGCCGAAATCGCCTGCGGTTCGAAATGGAACATGAAGCGCACAGCGGCCGCCATGTCGGCGGCAACGATGCCGTAACCGAGCAGCAGCAGCACGATGGCAAACAGCGCCGGCATCAGGATCTTGTTGGCGCGCTCGATGCCGCCAGTGACGCCACCGATGACGACGAGCAGATTGAGCAACATAAACAGCGAGTGCCAGCCGATCAGCCGCCACGGGTCAGCCAGCAAGGCACTGAAGATTGCACTGAGGCTATCCTTGCTCATGCCGTCGAAGCCGTGCACGGCGAGCACCGTGTAGTCGAGAATCCAGCCGGCAACGACGCTGTAGAAGGAGAGGATCAACGAGGCGCCAAGGATGCCGATGGCGCCGACCACCTGCCACAGCTGGTTGGCACCGGCTTCGGTGGCGACGCTGCGCATGGCATCGACGGGGTTGCCCTGGCCGCGCCGGCCGAGCATGGTTTCGGCCATCAGCAAGGGGACGCCGATGCCGACGATGCAGGCGAGATAGACCAGCACAAAGGCGCTGCCGCCGTTGGTGCCGGTCATGTAGGGGAACTTCCAGATATTGCCGAGGCCGATAGCCGATCCGGCGGTAACCAGAATGAAGGCCCAGCGGCTAGACCAGTGGGCGCGAACGCTTGAGGGGGAGGACATGTCGTTCCGCTCCGGAAATGGCGTCAGAGCTGCCGGGGAAAGGTCGCGATTATAGCCAGCCCGACCGCTCCGGCTGCTGTGGAAAACCCTTAGCGAACGACTGCAGCGGCAGCCGCAAGTTCCGGCCGCCGCTGCCCTGAAGCTTGATTCAGGCGATGCTCAGCGCCTCCAGCGTCGCCAGTTCGACGATCTCGGCGATGCGGTCGCCCAGTCCGGCCAGCACCGCCGCATGCACCTGCGCCGCTGAGATCGTCGCTCCGCCGACGCCCGGCAGATCACGCGTCGCGCAAGCATCGGCGACGATGCCGACCCGATAGCCGCGATGAAAGGCATCGCGGGCGGTCGCATCGACGCAGTTGTGGGTCATGTAACCGGCCAGCAGCAGCGTCTCGATGCCGGCGCTATGCAACAGCTCGGCCAGGCCGGTACTGACGAACGAAGACGGCAGGCGCTTGGAAATGAGGCTCTGGCCGGAAGCCGGCGCCAATCCCGGCAGCGGCTCGGCACCCGGCGATCCATCGGCGAACAGCAACGAACCGGCCGGTACCCTATGCTGCACATGGATCACCGTCACCCCGGCGGCCTCCGCCCAGGCCCGCAGGCGCCGGGCGACGGCACTGGCCGTGGCCTCGTCGGGGAGCGCCAGCGGCCCCTGGCGGTATTCCTGCTGGTAGTCGATCAGCAGAAGCGCCGTCTTGCTGGCGGCCAGCGAGCTGCCGGGCTGGAAGGTGGGAGCCAGACCGACGATCTGGCGCAGGCTGCGGGCCGTCACGCCAGTCGCTCCTGCCGGCGGGCGGCCTGGGTCCGGCCGTCGTAGCCCCAGTCGGTGGCCGGTACTTCCTGCAGAGCGACGTAGGTTGGTGCCCCATGGTCGCCAAGGGCGCCGATCAGCATGGTTTCGGCGGCGGCAATGAATTCCGCCTTCTCGGCAGCGCTGTTGGTGCCTGCGGTAATCAGTCCCTGCAGCCAGGCCGCGGCTGCGACCGGCTCGCCGCCGGCAGCGACGGCGCCGGCCGGCAGATGGCTGATGCCGACGACGGTCAGCGCCGCCTCCTTGTGCAGCACGTCGCGCATCAGTCGCGTGGTTTCGCGCTGCAAGCGATGAAGGGTGGCCGGGCTTGGCACCGGGCCGGCGAGGGTGATCTGGATCAGAGGCATGGCGGACTCCTGCTGTGGTGGTGAACGGATCATTCCACGACCGGCATGCCGCTACAATCCAGCAATCACTCAACACTTTGTATCTCTATGGAAACGACGAATACGGATGCCCTCGACACTCTGAGCGACCTCGCGGTCTTCGTCCGCGTCGTCGATACGCGCGGATTCTCGGCGGCGGCGCGGACGCTGGGCCTGACCAAGTCGGCGGTCAGCAAGCGCATCAACCGCCTTGAACAACGCCTCGGCCTGCGCCTGCTGCAGCGGACGACGCGTTCGATGTCGCTGACTGAAGCCGGCCGCCTGCTCCATGCCGAAGCAGCGCAAGGCGTTGCCCTACTCGACCGGGCCACGCAACTGGCCGCCGGTCTGATCGAGGCGCCGCGCGGCACCTTGCGCGTCACCGCCTCGGTGACCTTCGGCAAGCTGTGCCTGGCACCGCTGCTGCCGGAGTTTCTCGCCCGTTTTCCGGAAATCGAGGTGCAACTGACGCTACTCGACCGCATGGTCGATCTGGTCGAGGAAGGCTACGACGTCGCCCTGCGCCTGACCCGCGCGCCACCGGAACAGGTGGTAGCCAAGGCGCTGATGCCGGTTCGCTACCGGCTATGTTCCACCGCTGCCTACCTGCAGGGGCGGGAAATCGCCACGCCGGGCGACCTCGCTGCCCATAACTGTCTGCATTACGGCCTGCGCGAGTTTGGCAACGAATGGCGCTTCCAGCGCGCCGGCGAAGAAGCCCGGGTGCGCGTCCGGAGCAATGTCGTGGTCAACAACAGTGAAGTCGTGCGCGACCTGTTGCTGGCCGACATGGGCATCGGCCTGGTCTGGAATTACGCGGTGGACCGGGAAATTGCCGACGGCCGGCTGCTGCCGCTGCTGCCCGAGTGGACGCCGGTAGGCCCCTTCGGCCAGACGGCCTGGGCGATCTGGCTGCCGCAGCCCCACCTGCCGCCGAAGCTGCGCGTCTTCGTCGATTTCCTCGCCGAGCGATTGGGCGAGCCCCCGGCCACCGACTTCAAGTAACATCGCGCCTGCCCGATTTTTCGCCCCGACCATGACCGACCAGCTCAATCTCTTCGACGCCAGCGCCAAACAGGCCGCCACCGATCCGGCGGCGCCTGCCGCGGCTACCGAACAACCTGCCGAACACGCAGCCGAAGCCTCCGCCGCCCTGCCGCCCGAACTGCCACCAAGCGCTGCCGGCCCAGCCGACGACATCCCCTCACCCGCCGACTACGCCGCCCGCCGCTATCTCGAATACGCGATGAGCGTCGTCACCGGCCGCGCCCTGCCCTCGGCCGCTGACGGCCAGAAGCCGGTGCAGCGCCGCATCCTTTACGCAATGCACCGGATGGGTTTGTACAAGAGCCCACGCCACGTCAAATCGGCGCGCGTCGTTGGCGACGTGATCGGCAAGTACCACCCGCACGGTGACTCGTCGGTCTATGACGCGATGGTCCGCATGGCCCAGGACTGGAGCCTGCGCTACCCGATCGTCGACGGTCAGGGCAACTTCGGTTCGCGCGACGGCGACAACGCCGCCGCCATGCGCTACACGGAAGCCCGCCTGACGCCGATCGCCGAACTGCTGCTGGCCGAGATCGACGAAGGCACCGTCGACTGGAAGCCCAACTACGACGGCGCCAACGACGAACCGGCCCTGCTCCCGGCCCGCCTGCCCTTCTGCCTGCTGAACGGCGCCTCCGGCATCGCCGTCGGCATGGCCACCGAAATTCCGGCCCACAACCTGCGCGAAGTGGCACGGGCCGCCGTCGACATCATCCGCAACCCCGAATTTAGCGAGGACGACGTTCTGGCGCTGATTCCCGGCCCCGATTACCCCGGTGGCGCGCAGATCATTTCCTCGCCCGAGGAAATCGCTGCTACCTACAAGAGCGGCCGCGGCAGCCTGCGCGTGCGCGCCAAATGGAAGATCGAAAACCTGGCCCGCGGCCAGTGGAAGCTGGTGATTACCGAACTGCCGCCGGGCGTGTCGACGGCGACCGTGATGTCGGAGATCGAAGCCTGCTCCAACCCGGTGGCCAAGGAAAAGGCCGGCAAAAAGGTCTTCACACCAGAACAGCTCAATCTGAAGGCCGCCTTCCTGTCGGCCATTTCCGAGTCCGGCGTGCGCGACGAATCGGGCAAGGAACACGCCATCCGCCTGGTCATCGAGCCGGCCTCGTCGCGCCAGGGCCAGGACGATCTGGTGCGCATGCTGCTCGCCCACACCAGCCTGGAAACCAACGCCTCGATCAACCTGACCGTCCTCGGCGTCACCGGCACGCCGCGCCAGGCTTCGCTGTACAGCATGATCGAGGAATGGTGCCGCTTCCGCCTGGCTACCGTCGAACGCCGTACGCGCCATCGCCTGACCGCCGCCGAAAAGCGCATCCACATCCTCGAAGGCCGGCTGGCCGTGCTGCTCGACATCGACAAGGTGATCAAGGTCATCCGCGAATCGGACGACCCGAAGGTCGACCTGATGGCCCATTTCAAGCTGTCCGAGATTCAGGCCGAGGACATTCTGGAAATCCGCCTGCGCCAGCTGGCCCGGCTGGAAGGTATCAAGATCGGCGAGGAATTGGCCAAGCTGCGTGAAGAGGCCAAGGGCCTCAATCACCTGCTCGATTCAGAAGCCGCGCTGCGCGCCTGCGTCGCCGGCGAAATCGAGGCCGATGCCAAGAAATACGGCGACGACCGGCGGACGCTGATCGAGACCGCCGACAAGGTCACGATGTCGGACGCCAAGAGCGTCTCCATCCCCGACGAGCCGACCACGCTGATCGTCTCCAAGCACGGCTGGCTGCGCTCGCGCAGCGGTCACAACATCGACCCGACGCAGCTGACTTTCCGCTCCGGCGACAGCCTGCTGGCCTGCCTGCCCTGCCGCACCGTCGATCATCTGATCCTGCTCGACACCAAGGGCCGCGCCTATTCGATCTCCGCCGCCGACATTCCCGGCGGCAAGGGCGATGGCGTCCCGGCCACCTCGCTGGCCGACTTCCAGGATGGCGGCAAGCCCTGCCTGGCCCAGGCCGTATCCGGCGACAAGCTCTACCTGGTCGCCGGCGAAGGCGGCTACGGCTTCCGCTGCAAGGGAGAGGATCTGTTGTCACGCGGCAAGGCTGGCAAGGCCTTCATGACCCTCGACGACAACGAATCGCCGGCCATCTTCCAGCCCGCCCCGGTCAGCAGCGAGATCGCCTGCCTGACCCGTGACGGCCGGGCACTGGTTTTCGCCAGCGAGGAAATCCGTCAGCTAGCGAAGGGCCGCGGCCTCAAGCTGATCGACGCAGCACCCGGCAAGACCGCGCTAGAGGAGATCCTGCCAGTCATCGACGGCGTCGCCGGCAAGCTCAAGGGCGAACGCCTGGAATTCTGCCGTGGCAACCGCGGCGGCAAGGGCAAGCCAGTGAAGGCGCCGCGCAAGTAGCCATTCAAGCCACCTTGAACTCAAACACTATCAGGGTCTGTTGAAACTGCCGACGCCATTGCCGATATCCCGCCTCGCAGCAACAGAATCAATAAGCGCCCTAGATGCCGCAGCGCGGCAATGTTCAGGTGATGCGAAACTTGGCAGCGTGCGTCTGCAATTCCTTGAGCAATTTGTGAACATCGCCGGCAGCGGACTGGATGACCGTCGCTCGCTGAAAATTGAACTCCGAGCCCTGGGCCAGTTTCTCGACCTGCTGGGCGATTTCCCGGGCCGCCGTGCCCTGTTCGGCCAGGCTGTAATTGATGCCTTCCACCGCCCGCAGCACGCTCGTCGCGCTATCGGAGATGCTGCTGATCGAACTACCAGCATCGCTGGCCAGCGCCACACCGCGCTGCACGCGATCGACGACCTGACGCATCTCGCTGGTTGCCTGCTCGGTCGCACCCTGGGTCTTGGCAATGATGCCGGTGATTTCCTTGGTCGACAGCGCCGTACGCTCGGCCAGCTTGCGGACCTCGTCGGCAACGACCGCGAACCCGCGGCCGCTCTCGCCGGCACGCGCTGCCTCAATCGCGGCATTGAGCGCCAACAGGTTGGTCTGTTCGGCGATGTCGTTGATGACGCCGACGATCATCGAGACATTCTTGGACAAGACGCTCAACGCATCGACCGCCTCGGCCGAGGTGGTCACTGCCTGCGCGATGGAGGACATTTCGTCGGCCGTGCCGCTGATCACGGCGGCGCCCAATTGCGCATGCTGGCTGGAAAGTTCAGATGCCTCGTGCGTCTCCCGTGCATGGTCGCCGATCTGGTCCACCGACACCGACAACTGCTCGACCGCCGCAGCCATCGTCGTCGCCAGGCCGGACTGGTCATTGGCCGATTCGCGCGTCTCGCTCGCCACCGTATTCAGCGATTCCGAATTGGCGGCCATACGCGCCACTTCGTTATGGATCAACGCGATCAGCTCGTGCAGGTTGTTGCGCATCACGGCGAGCTTGACGATTAGCTGGCTGACCTCGTCGCGACCGACCGTCGGCAGCGTGCCGATCAGGTTGCCGCCAGCGATGCCGTCCACGAAGCCGGTCGCGACATCGACCGAACGGCGGATATGGTGCAGCGTCAGCAGCGTGATGCCGCCGAAGCCGAAAACACCGATGAGACCCAGTACACCGAAGGCCAACGCCGCCTGCTCATAGTGCTGCTCCGCTGTCCGCCGCGCCTGCTCGATACTCGTTCCCGAAAGTTTCCCGGCAATCTGCTCCTGCTGCATCTCATGCCAGGCAGCACGCGATTCGTCAAAGCCGCGTAAGCCGATGGAGATACTGGCGACGAACAACAGCCCGGCCAGTACATTGAGCAGCACAACGCGCCGCGTGATCGGCAGGTCGGCCAGCCAGCCGGCAATCCGCATGACCATCCCGCCGCGGGCGAGATGCCCTTCCTGCAGGCGGATTGAGGCATCGCTCTGCATGCGCTTGTAAAGCTGGTCGGCCGCCTCGATCTCCTGGCGGCTCGCCTTGATGCGTACCGACATGTAGCCAGAACCGTCGGCGAGCGGTGTCGCCGTCGCCTTGACCCAGTAATGGTCACCGTTCTTGCGCCGGTTCTTGACGATACCGCTCCAGGGCCGCCCGGACTTCAGCGTCTGCCACAAATCGCGGAAGGCCTCGGCCGGCATGTCCGGATGACGGACGATGTTGTGATGCTGGCCGATCAGCTCCTCTCGGGCATAACCGCTGGCTTCGACGAACGCGGCATTGCACTCGGTAATTCTGCCATCCAGGTCGGTCCGGCTGATAATCGCGGCACCTTCTTTTATCGAATATTCGCGCTGTGTAACTGGCAGATCTTAACGCATGACACCTCTATAAGACGACAAAATAAATGAAAATTTCATGTTCTCGCCTTGCCAGGCAAGGCCCCCGCGAACATGTGGACGGCAACTCAGAAGTACGCCGCCCCCTGGACCCAGATGCGCGGCGAACGGTCGATGTCGGAAGTCGGAGCACCGGTGCCTGCCTTCCATGCAGCGAACAAACGTAGGGAAAAACCATCGCTCGCCCAGGCCGCACCGACACCATAGCCAGCCAGATGACGGCGATTGCTGCCAGGAACCCACGGATCGCGGTTGATCTTCGTGCGGCCATCATCGTAGAACGCCTGAGCCTGCCAGGCCTGGGCCAACTGCCAGCGCAGTTCAGCGCTGATCAGATGCCCTTCGTCACCGGCTGCCTCGCCCTGCGGATAGGCTCGCACCCCGTAGGCCCCGCCGAGCACAAACTTCTCCGAAGAATCCAGATTATTACCGGCCAGTTGCCCCGAAACGGACAGCAGCAACGACACATCGCCCATGACGCGCTGTAGGCGCTGGAACGAAAGATTCCACTTCGAGAAGCTGCCTGCGCTTCGTGCCGTGGCCGCGTCGATGGCGTCCGAGGCCGAGTCAAGTTCCAGCCGGCCGGTCGTGTAGTCCAATGCAAGCGTGCTGTTCCCACCACCGCCCAGGCCGTCGATGAAGTTGCCGTTCAGGCCGAGCGTCCAGTTGTGCAGTTGCTTATCCGTTTTGGTCGTCGTGACGTCGATCCGGTCAGTCAGGCGCTTGTCGTCGAACTGCACCTGGCCGAACAAGCTCGCCGTGCGGCTACGCAAGATGGGATGCTGCAGGTAAAGGCTGCCGATGCTCGCTTCGCCCGTCGCATCAAGCGGCGCGAAGTCCTTGCCCAAGCCGTAGCGCATTTCCGACCAGGCGGCACCCACCCGCGTACCCGCCGCACCGAAGGGCAACTGGTAGCCAACACGCGCGTAATCGAAATCACCGTTGCTCTTTTGCAGCCGCAAGCTAGCCTGATCACCCAGCCCGGCCGGGTTATTCCAGAACAGGCTGGCGCCCAGGCGATGGGCACCCGTGAAACGATTGCCAAAGGAATCCACATCCACCGAACCGTTGAACGCCCGCCCTGGCCCTACCTCGACCAGAAAGTCGGAGGTGCCCACCGCCGTACCGGGGCGCAGCGTGGATTTGACCTCCACGCCCGGCAGTTCGGCGAGGGCCAGCAGTTTCTCTTCCATCGCGCCGGCGTGGATGACATCGCCCGGCGTAAGCGCCCCGGCAGGCGCCAGGGCAGAAGCCGCGATACCCGCCTGGTTGTCGATCTCTATCTTGCCGATGCGGCCTTCCAGCACGGCGATCTCGACGTTGCCGTCGGCGATTTCCTGCGCCGGCAGATAGGCGCGAGCGACGAAGTAGCCGGCGTTGCGGTAATGGCGGGTAATGCGCGCCGCCAGGGAATCGAGATCGGCGAGCGAGAGCTCCTTGCCCACGGCGTCAGCCACCAGCGGCAGCAAAGCCGCTTCCGGAAAGGCCGTGGCGCCGGTAATGCGGAAACCGCGCACCGCCACCGTCGCGCCGTCGGGAAGGGGGGCGGGAGCCGTTTCTTCTACCGTGGCGGCGGGCGCCTTGGGTGCGGGCAGCGCTGGCGCGGGATGGATTTCCTGGAGTAGCCGGCCGGCATCTGGTGCAATCTGGGCGATGGCGACAGCAGGGAGAAGCAGAACGAGGGGAGCGAATCGTTTCATGGATTATTGGCAGCTATTGGCGATGGCTGGCGGTAAGGTCTGCCCACAGGGAATGATGGTCAAACCAGAGAGGCTAGGCAAAGCACCCTCACCTTCCCCGGAATCCTCCATCGACGCCAGAAGGGTTGGCCCGGCAGCGTCCGCAGCTCCGCTGGGCAAGGAGGCAAATGCGCCGGTATAGCCATCTGGAGGCGCACCAGGAACAACGGGCACAGGCGACACGATAGTGATGACCAAAGTGCCATCCACGAAGTGGATCGCATAGTTGCCCGACGTCAGACCGGACGCCGTGATCGCATAGTTGCCGGCATTCACCGCGCCTTGCGAATTGCCGCCCCAGGCCAGCGCGCCGCCCAGCACGGCGCTGGTTTCACCGTTGACGAAGCCACTATAGCCAACCCCGTTGCCGCCGCTGTACGCCAGGCCGTCGTAGGTCTTGGCGGCGTCGTTGGCGGTCACGGTCAGCGCAGCCTGATTCACGGTCAGCGCACCGTCCGCAAAAGTAATGTCATAGCCGCGCTGGTTGGAATACAAGCCGTCCACAGTAATCGCGTAGCTGCCCGCATCCAGCGCCCCCTGCGAGCTGCCGCCGTAGCTCGCCGTGCCCAGCAGGTTGGCGTCGGGCGCGGTGGAGTAGCTCACCCCGTTGCCGCCGCTGTAGGCCAGGCCGTCGTAGATTTTGCTCGCGTCGTTGGCGGTGATGGTCAGCGGCGTCAGGAAGCTCTTCAGCAGCGGCCGGGTCTGGCCTTCGTAGATACGCCAAACGGGGGTAACGGTGAAGTCGAAGCCGGTGTAGCTCGCCTGGGCATTGGGCGCGGCCGCAACGTCTGTCACGCCGGCGATGTTGACCACGTGGCGGGTGTTGGTGGCAACGCCGGTGGTGGCGGAATCCCAATAGCTGTTGGTGATCGCGCCGCCCTGCTGGTCACCGATGAAACCGCCGCGTGAGATGTTCGCGGTGACGGCACCGCTCGCGTAGCTGGTGTCGATGTCGGCATCGTTCTGTCCCACCAGCCCGCCGACATTACCGCCGCCGCTGACGCTGCCGGTGGCGTAGCTGTTGCTGATGCTGCTGCCGGCGAGCGTTGTGCCGACCAATCCGCCGATGTTGGTGGAAGAAAGTCCTCCGCCGCAGCAAGCGTAGTCCGTGCCGGTCACGCTGACGTGGGCGTAGCTGTTGCCGATGGAGCCGGTGCCGCCAAGCGCGCCCACCAGGCCGCCGGCCTGGTGGACCGAGGCGCTCACGCTGCCGCCGTCGGCATAACTGTTGCTGACGGTGCCGTCGCTGCGTCCCGCCAGCGCACCAATGATATTCGCCCCCGCGATGCTGCTGTTGAGCAGGCCGACGTTGCGCAGCGTGGAGCCGAAGTCGGCGTAGCCGAACAGGCCCTGGTAGTTGTTGGCCACGACGTTGGCCGGGCGGTTGATGGTCAGTCCGGTGATGGTGTGGCCGAGGCCGTCGAAGCTGCCGGTGAATTTCGTGCCGCTGTTGCCCACCGGCACGAAGCCCGCGCCGCCGTTCCAGTTCGCCGTGCCGCTGGCGGCCACGTCGTTGGCAAGCTGGTAGTTCAGCCCCAGCATGCCGCTGCTGCCCATACCTTGGATGCCGTAGATGTCAGCCAGTTGGTAAGGCGTGCCCACCGTGCCGTCGCCGGACAGCGCCCGGATGAAGCTGCCGCCGCTGATGCGGAAGTCGTAAACGCTGAAGCCCGGCAGCGTAGCGTTCACCTGATTCCATGTCCCCGCTTGCAGATCGAAGATCGCCGTGCCGCTGCCGTTGATGGCGGCGGTTTGGCTGATCGTGCCGGTGGTGTTGATCGCCAGCGTGCCGCTGGTCCAACTGATCGGATTGGTCAGCGCGATGTCGCCGCTGGCGCTGCCGGGGGTGGCGATGCTGCGCGCGACCGACACCAGATCGTAGCCCTGCTGGTTGGAGTAGAGGTTGTTCGCCGTGGAGGTGGCGGTGTAGGCATCGACGGCGGTGCTGGAAAGGGTCAGCGTGTCGGCGTAGAGGCTGCCGGTGAAGACCTTGCCCGCGTCGTGCGCGCCGACGACCGCTGCCGCGCCGATGTCGGTCATGGCCGCGCCGCTGCCGTCGTAGTCGGGCTGGACGTTCAGCGCGGTGAGGAAGCCGCGCAGCAGCGGGTTGGTGTAGCCGTCGTAGATGCGCCACACCTTGCCCGTGCCGCCGGCGGCGTCGATGTCCCAGCCGGCGAAGGTGGCGAGGGACTTCATCTCGGCGGTGGTCTTGCCCACGGCGGTGAAGGTGCCGGTGTTCGCACCGATACCGGTGGCCTCGACATCGCTGTTCCAGTAGCTGGCGGTGACGCTGCCGGCATTTGCCCCGACCAAGCCGCCGACGCTGGTGTTGCCGCTGACCGCGCCGGTGGCGTAGCTGTTGCTGATGGTCGCACTGGCAGAAGCCACCGCCCCGGCCAAGCCGCCGACGTTGTTGTTTCCGCTGACAGCACCGGTGGCGTAGCTGTTGCTGACGCTCGCACTGGCGGATGCCACCGCACCGGCCAAGCCGCCGACATAGCTGCCTGTGCCGTTGACAGCGCCGGTAGCGTAGCTGTTGGCGATGGCGCCGCGGCTGTATCCCACCAGACCGCCAAGGTAGTTGTTGCCGACCGAGGTGCTGGTAACGGTGCTGCTGGCATAGCTGCCGCTGATCGTATCCGTGGTGGCGTTCAGCTTCCCGATCAGCCCGCCAACATTAAAGCCGGTGCCGGTCACGCTGCCGCCTTCCGCATGGCTGGCACTGACGCTGGTGGCGTTATCGACGTATCCCGCCAAAGCGCCGACGCCGTTGCGTCCCGTGACATTCGGGGCAGTCAGCCCGACGTTGCGCAGCGTGGCCGCGTTGGCATAGCCGAACAGGCCGACGTAATCGGTGGCCGGACGGTTAATGGTGAGGCTGTCGATGCTGTGGCCGAGGCCGTCGAAGCTGCCGGAGAAGCAGTTTGGGCACGCTAAATCGTAGCTGCCCACCGGCACGAAGCCCGCGCCGCCGTTCCAGCCGCTGGTGGCGCTGGCGTCGATGTCGTTGCCCAGCACGTAGTTGCCCGCCAGGTTGTTACCCATGGCCTGCAACTGGTTGACGTTGAGGATCACGCCATAGGCAGTGGGGCTGACCGCGCCGTCGCTGCCCAGATAGGTTGGCCCGGCGGTGTCGAAGCCGCTGTGGGAGAGCAGGTAGGGGGTGGTCTGGTTGCCGGCGTTGCCCCAGGTGGCCGAGGCAAAGCCGGTGGGCAGCGCGGCGGCGAGTTGCGCCGTGGTCATGCCCACCGCCCCCGCGCCGCCCGCGCTGGTGGCTTGGCCGGTGGTGACGGTGTCCCAGTAGCTGTTGGTGACGCTCGCGCCGCCGGACAACAACCCCAGCAGGCCGCCGGAAAAGGCTACCGAAGCGGTTACCGCGCCGGTGGCGTAGCTGTTGGTGATCGTCCCTGCCCCCAAGCTACCGTCGAGATCGCCGACCAGTCCGCCCACGCCGGAAGCGCCGCTGGCGCTGCCGGTAGCATAGCTGTTGCTGATGGCACCCTGGTAGATCCCCGCCAGGCCGCCGACGCCATTGCTACTGCCGGTGACCGCGCCGCTGGCGTAGCTGGTGGCGATGCTGACACCGGAAGTTTCGCCGTACCCGACCAGCCCCCCCACGTACAAGGTGCCGCCAACGCTGCCGGTGGCATAGCTGTTGCTGATCGAACCGCTCCCCTGAAGTCCCACCAGGCCACCGATTCTGGAGCCGGAGCCGCTGACATTGCCGGTGGCGTAGCTGTCGGTGACATCGCGGCCGTATCCCGCCAGGCCGCCCACCTGGTTGATGCCGCTGACGTTGCCGGTGGCGTAGCTGCGGTTGATGTGCAATATAGATCCGACAAGGCCACCGACCACCGGGCCGCTGCCGCTGACCGTCACGTCGGCATGGCTGTCGTTGATCGTCACCGCCCCCCCCACGAGTCCGCCGACACCGCCGCCGGCACCGCCGCCGTTCACCGTGCCGGTGGCATAGCTGTTGTTGACGATGCCCGTGGCACTGTAGCCCAGCAATGTGCCCACATTGTTCTTGCCGGTCACGTTGGCGTCCACCAGCCCGACGTTGCTCAGGGTCACGGTGCCGGTAAAACCGAACAGGCCGATGTAGTCGGTGGCCGGGCGGTTGATATAAAGGTTGCTGACGGTGTGGCCGAGGCCGTCGAAGCCGCCGGTGAACGCCTGACCGACGCCTGTTGTGCCTATCGGCGCGAAGCCATAGAAGCCGCCGGCGCCGTTGTCGTTCCAGCCGCTGGTGGCCGAGGCGTCGATGTCGGCGCCGAGCACGTAGTTGAGGGTCCTGTTGCCGTTCATGCCTTGCAGGTCGGTGGTAGTGACGCTGCCCGCCGCGCCCAGGGTGGTGATGATGGTGTAGTTCTTCACCGCGCCATCGGAACCAAGCTTGGTGCTGAAGCTGCCGGTGGAAGCGAGGTTCACCGGAGCATTCACGTTGTAGGTGCTGGTGTTGCCCGCCGCCACCGCGCCCTGGCCGTATTCCAGCGCGAGACCGGCGGTGCCGCTGCCCATCATGGCGCTGTTGATGTTGATGTTGTTCTGGGCGTTCAGCGTGAGGGTATTGGCGCTCCAGGTGACGGTGTCGTTGACGTTGATGTCGCCCGCCGTGCCGGCGGCACCGTCGGTGGAGAGGATGGTGACGTTGGTGCCGTTGAGCGACTGGGTGAGCACCGCGCCGGTCATGTCGCCGCCGCTGGCGGCAATGGTGAAGTCCACCGGGTCGATCAGCCAGGTGCCGGTCTTGCCGTGGGCGGCTTTGGTGGTAACGATCGCCGTCTCGCCAACGCCGACTTTCGCCGCGCTGGTTTCGATGAAGCCGCCGTCGCCAGTGTCGGGGGCGCTGGCGTCGAGCGTGCCGCCGACGTTCGTCGTACCGCTCTTCATGTCGCCCAGCAGCAGGATTTTGCCTTGGCGGTTTTCGAGGGTACGGGCGCGGACGATGCCGCTGTTGTTCACCGCCGTGTCGAGCAGGGCGTCCTTGGCCTTGGCGGTCATTACCACCAGCCCGCCGTCGGCCTGGATCAGGTTCTTGTTGTCCACCAGCGCATGCAGCGCGCCTTCGTCGATCTGTACGCCGAGCAGCTTGTCGCCGGCGAAGTCGAGGGTGACCTTGTTGCCGGCGGCCAGCGCCACGGTGCCGAGATTGGCGACGATCACGCCTTCGTTTTTCACCTGCTCGCCGAGCAGGGCGACGTAGTTCGCGGCGATCTCGCCCTGGTTCGTGACCGTTCCTCCGTTGCCGGAGAACGTGCGCTTGCCGGCCATGAAGTCGGCGTCGGAGATATTGAGCGTCGAGGCGACGAGCCCGCCAACGTTCACCTGCGCGCCCTTGCCGAAGAGCACGCCGTTGGGGTTGAGTATCCAAACCTGGCCGTTGGCCTTGAGGGTGCCGAGGATTTGCGAGCCGTCGGTGCTGAGGACGCGGTTGAGGGCGATGGCAGCGGCGTTGGGCTGGACGAAGTTCACCGTTTCCGCCGCGCCGATATTGAAGCTCTGCCAGTTGATGGCGAGGTTCTGCGAGGATTGGCTGATCGTTGTCTTCGTGCCGGACTGGACGATAGCGCCGGAACCGGCAGAAATTTCGCCGCCGGTGGGCAGGGCGTGGGCGGAGAAAGCGGCGGCGGAGAGCAGCAGCGCCGTGCCGCTTTTCTTGCCCTTGGCGCGGACGGTTTCGGCGACGGCCACCCAGCTGCGGGTGAGTTCGTTCCAGATTAGGCGGTAGGTGCGGTTCATGGGTGGCCCCTCTGCATCAAGTGGGATCGGTAAGGCAGTACGCGCTGAAAGCAATGGCAAACAGAAAGCGTGAGCGTCTCATGGTGATTCTCAAAAGTTGAAGGCGATGAAGGTATATGCCAGCAGGACGAAATCGCCAGCCTGCGACTATGCCAAAGGAGATAGGTCGGCATAACCCCCGAATCAGGGGGATGCATGTTCGGTTCATCCAAATGAGAAAAGATCACCGGAAATGCATCATTTAACTTGGCCTAGCCAGAGGGCCATCAGGCCCGCACGGTTATTGACGCCAAATTTGCGGTAGATGGCGGTAATGTTGTCGTGAGTGGTGTGCTGGCTTTTTCCAAGCTCTGCAGAGATGGCTTTTTCGGCCTGCCCAGCCAGCAATCCATGCAACACACTCCGTTCGACGGGTGTCAGCTGCGCGCTGGCGACAAGCAGGCCATGACTGAGCAACAACTGGCGGTGAAACCATTTGAGGCCACGCAGGGCGTAGGCCGCAAGGTCGCGCTCCCCCGTCGTGAAACTACGCTCTCGGCCCGAGCGAAACATACAAAAACAGGATGCCGTGTCGCAATTGATCGGGAAAACACCATAAATGGCATCGTCACGGCCACAATCACGATAGTAGGACCGGTAAACATCGGTATCGAACCAGGCCGCGGGCGCGATATCCGCCAGACGGAAAGCATGGAAGCTGCCCGCTTCGCTCAAGACCCCGGCCACCGCCGGATTGAGTACTTCCTTACCAAGTGACTGAGCTTGCTCGCGAACGGCGTCGACCAGTCGGTGATTAGCATGGAGCAGGCGCATCGAAAGCGGGCGCCAGCCATAGGCTGGATCGCTACTCCGGTCGTCGGTGAAACGGACCAAACCAACCCACATGGCGTTGTCCGCGCCAATTAGATCGCACAGGGCGCGCATGAGAAAGTCGGCTGCCTGATCAATGCGGGCAGCGTCAAAATCAGCCAGATCGTCCCATAGGGAATAGACTTTCGCCCGCAACGAAACATGCGGAGTCATCTGATCGGCGGTAACCGTGTCGCGAGCATGGGTAATTGGCATGGGCGGCAATATGCCAAGCCCGTCACGTTTCCCAAACCCCCTAATCAGGGGGTATCAGTTCGCCTTGCCCAGCCAGAGGGCCATCAACGCAGCCCGGTTCTGGACGCCGAACTTGCGGTAGATGTTCGTCACGTATTCGTGGATGGTATGGTGACTCTTGTCGAGGCCGGCAGCGATTTCCTTTTCCGGCCGGCCGGTGAGCAACTCCTGCAGCACGGCACGCTCGGCCGGCGTCAACGGCATGCTGGCGACCAGCAGGCCGTGGGCCAGCATCTGCTGGCGATGGAACCACTTGAGACCGCGCAGCGCGTAGGCGATGGTCTCGCGTTCCGCCTCGTCGAAACGCGGCTGCCCGACATGGCGGAAGAGGCCGAAATACACCTCGGCATCCTCGTTGACCGGACATCCCGCCCAGATCGCGTCCTCGCGACCAAGACCCTTGTAATAAGCTTGGTAATAGGCGGAAGCGAACCACTCCTCGGGAACAAGATCGATCAGGCGGTTGGCGCGGAATACCCCCGCGTGGGCTATGTTGCGCACAATGGAAAGGTCGATGCTGCCCTGCTCGATCCGCTCCATCTGTTCGGCCAATGCCGCGTCGATTGGCGGCGATGGATACAGATAGATCACCTTGCGCGGGCGCCAGCCATGCACCGGGTCGACCGAGGCAATGTCGGACAGCCGCACCGCCCCCAGCCAGTTGGCATTCTGCGCATCGACCAGCGCACAAAGGGATGTGAGCAGATGGGTGCGCGCCGCATCGGCGCTCGCTGCGTCGAAGTCGGCGAGTTCGTCCCAGAGGGTGTGAATGCGGTTGATGGTGACAGTATCCATCGCGGGGGGGTTATTGGGCACGGATCGGGATCATACGAGTTAAGGTAGTAGGTGGCTATCCAAAAACTCGGTGCAGGCCATTGCATTGCAAAATCTGCTGGACGTGAAGCGACTGGCCTCTTTCGACCGAGGTTGTGTGGAAACGTCCGTAAACGCAGGGTCACCGGCGACAGTTGAAGATGACGGTTTCACTTAGCGCCGATTATTTGGTTGAAATGTGAGCGGTAAACGAGGCCGTCTTTGCCCTTGGCTGCTTCAGGTGGCAGCCACATACCTCCTGATGGCCGCTATTAGTTCATCGGCTCCTAGCAGATTGATGACTCGGCGCAGGTTGTAGCTGAGGACATGCAAGGTCATCTCCGTTTTGACGTTCTTCAGTCGTCGCATCAGGAAGTGAGCTGAGCCCATCCAGAATTTCAGCGTGCCAAAGACATGTTCCACCGTGCAACGGCGTTGCTTCATCTTCCCGGGCGTGACGTTCATCCGGTGTTGCATGGCGTCGAGTACGCCTTCATGTTCCCAGCGTCGAACACGCCTTTCCTTGCCGGTCGTGCATTGAGACTTGAGTTCGCAGCGTTGGCAGGTCGTCGTGTAGTAGCTGTGAATCAACAGGCCGGCTTCGACCGATGCGTGGCGGCGCGGTAGTCGCTCACCGGCGGGGCAGCGATATTCATCGTCCGCTTCGATGTAGATGAAATCACGCTTGTCGAACAACCCCTTGGCCTTGTTATCGGAAGTCATCGTCTTCGGCACCCAAGGTGTGATGCCTGCCTCAACGCATTTGAGGATTTCTGGACCTTTGAAATAGCCTCGGTCTGCCAGGTCGTCCAGTTGTTCTGTGCCGGTGGCATCCATCGATTTCAGAGCCATATTCGATAGTTGCCGGCGGTCGTGGCCTTCGTTGGTCACCTCGTGGGTCACAATGAGGTGGTGCTTCGTATCCACCGATGCTTGGACGTTGTAGCCAACCATCCCCGTGCCGCGACCGCTGGTTGCCATCGAGCGGGCATCCGGGTCAGTCAGCGAGAGTTGTTCGTCAGGCTGCAGCTTCAGTTACTCTTCAATTTGACGGAGATATTCCATCTGCTGGCGAAGCTTCCCCAATTTCTCCTGGATGTGCTGGCCGCGCCGGCCGGCATCGGGCGATTGCGTTCTATCGGCGGTATCCAACTCTTGCAAATACCGCTCGATGCTCTCGTCGATTTGCTTCATCCGCTGTGCCAGCTTGTGCGGCGTGAAGTTCTTGTCGCGGTTATTCACGGCCTTGAACTTGCTGCCATCAATGGCCACAGTCGCTTCGCTGAATAAATCAAGTTGGCGACAGAGGGCCACAAAGCGCCGGCAGACATTACGGATGCCTTTGCCGTTGTCCCGGCGAAAGTCGGCAATCGTTTTGAAGTCTGGGCACAAGCGGCCGGTCAGCCACATCAGTTCAACATTCCGCCCAGCTTCTCGCTCCAGTCGGCGACTCGATTGAATGCGGTTCAGATAACCGTAGATGTAGAGTTTGAGCAAAAGTCCAGGGTGGTAGCCTGGTCGCCCCGTCGCTGCTGCCGAGGTGTCGAACCCCATTTCGGCCATGTCGAGGGCTTCAACAAACGCTTCAACCACGCGGACCGGATTATCTGGGCCGATGTAATCCTCCAGGCATTCCGGCATCAGGGTCAGTTGGCTACGGGACTCGCCTTCGATGAATCGCTTCATTCCTGCACCTCCGTACAGGAATTAACGCACCACACCGAGGGTTGGAGTACACAGCCGAGGTGTTTTCACACAACCTCGACCCAAAACCACCAATCAAGGCGCAGATTGCGCGTCACCCGCCTTAGCTCAAAGGCTTTGGCGTGGGCATGACGGGCGCACAGACGCGAATCGGTGGCGACGACTGGGACAACCAGCAAACAGCCGACCACCGAGCCGACAAAGGGAACCCTGGCCAGCAGAGCGAGCAAGAGCGTGCTGTCGATGCCAATCGCCCACAATCCTGCAGCCAGACACAGGGTATCGAACAGTATCAATTGCAGCAGGACGACGAAAAACGCCGCGCCATACGACCAAGCGCAATTCGTGTTCTCCGAAATTGCTGAACGATGCCATGGCGCTCAGCCGGCGCCCCCGGCCTTTTCCGCACTAAAGCCTTTGCCACTCCATGCCCCCCGGTCATTTCAGCGGCATTTCTAGCGCAGCTTCGACAGTACAAAAGAAAACCGGGGCCTCAGCCCCGGTTTGTCGTGCGTCGTCAGGCGATTATCAAGCGGCCTTCTTGCCGGCAGCCTTCGGGGCAGCCACGTTGGCAGCCTTCATGGTCGCTTCGGTGGCGGCGGAAACGCTGGCTTCGGCGACTTCGGCAGCCTGCTTGGCAGCCTTGTTCAGGCCTTCGTAGGCTTCGTTGGCGGTCTTGATCGCGGTCTTGACGGCAGCGACGGCAACTTCGGAACCAGCCGGAGCGGAAGCCAGAGCCTTTTCAACCAGGCCGGAAACCTTGGCATTGTTGTCAGCAACGTGAACTTCGACTTCCTTGGCGATCTTGTCCTTGGTTTCCGAAGCGATGGCGATCACGTTACGCGAATATTCCATGCCCTTCTCGATGGACGGCGAAGCGATAGACTGCTGCAGATTGACGAAGGACTGGACATCCTTGGCGCCCATCAGCGTGGTCATGTTGGCCACGGACGATTCGAAAACCGAGCGGGCGGCAGCCAGGTTCAGCAGGGACAGGCGCTCGATGCCGTCGAACGTGGTGTTGGCAAAGAACAGGGCGAAGTTGAAACCGGACTTGGCGAACTCTTCGGGCTTGGTGATCATGGTGTTTCTCCTGGGGTTGGGGTGATTATCGTTCTGCATATGTTGCACTGCAGCATGACTTCATTCTAACCAGTCACCCAGCGATGTCAAGAACTTTTTGTGCACCGCACCAATCATTCAATCACAAGTGATTCCAGCCCTTCCCAGAATCTCGTTCATGGCGGCCGCAGCCCCAAGCGGCAAATAAAAATCGACGATGTCGCTGAGCGGTGTTCGCGACGGATTGATTTCCACCGTCGGCACACCACTCCCGGCGGCAAAGACGACCGGCTGGTTGATATAAGGAAAGATACTGGAGGTGCCGATGCTGAAGACGATATCGAAGCCCTCCTGAAGCGCATCAATGAAGCGCGCCAGCGGCTCCTCGGGCAACATTTCGCCAAAGAGCACTACCTTAGGCCGCAGAATTCCCCTGCAGGCAGGGCAACGCGGCGGAAACTCCCGTCCGGCGAAATTGCTGGCGGCCTCCTCATGCCCGCAGGAGACGCATTGCAACTCCTGAAGATTGCCGTGAATTTCAATGATCTCGCGACTGCCAGCCGCCCGATGCAGGCCATCGACATTTTGCGTGAATACCATGACCCGCTCGAGATGACCATCCAGGCAAGCAATCGCCCGATGCGCCGCATTCGGCTGCGCGCCCCGGCAGTTCTCTTCAATTTGGATCAGGTACTTCCAGGTAATGTCGGGACGAACCGCGAACACCTCGCCGGAAAGCGCTTCCTCGATCCGCAGCCCATCCGCCGTTGTCTCGCTTTCGTACAGGCCACCGACACCACGGTAAGTCGGCAAGCCCGAATCCGCCGAAATCCCTGCGCCGGTAATGAACAACGCCCGCCGCGCCTGCAGCAGGCAATCCGCAACGGCATCCAGCGACTGCTCAAGCTGCGCCCCAAAACGCCCGGCCGGCCGACTCTCAGACATGCATCCCCCGATGACAATCGCACATGCCCAACTTATAACCCTCGAAAAACAAAAAAGCCACCGAAACGGTGGCTTGATTGTTCTGCTGGCGCGCCCGGAGGCGCGCCCGGAGCGATTCGAACGCCCGACCCTCTGGTTCGTAGCCAGATACTCTATCCAACTGAGCTACGGGCGCGCTGTCAGAGCCGCGCATTATACGGATTACGGACGAAAAGGCCAGGGCTTTTTACCCCTGTCTGGATTCACAGGACTTCGTCTAGCGGGGCAGCCCCCTGCTTGCCTCCAGTTCCGAACGGCGCTTCGCGGTCGCTTTCCAGAAATCCGGCGGATTGTCGTTGGCATCAATGGCGTAAGGGTCGCCGGGGTCGATCTGGCACTCTTCTTCTATCCGCTTTGACCATCGCGGAATGTCGCTGGTTTGCATAGCGAGGTAACGACCGAGGGCTTCCACAAAGATCAACGGGGTCGCAATGATGGCCCAGATGAAAAACACGTGGTGATGCATCACCATCCTGTAGCCGAATCCAAAGCTTTCCTTTCCTTCATGCAATGGCAAGCACACGGGCGTGTGATCCATGATCGCCTCCGGCCCTTCCTCCATATACCGGCGCATGTACTCCCAGTGTTGCTTGACGCTGCCTTCATCAGGCCAATAAAAGGAAAACGGCAATGTCGCCCGCACCGTCTGCCCGTCTTCATCAAGGACATGACCGAGGATTTCCCACTGGGTGATCCGCATTGGCGCATGAAGACACTTTTCCAGCACGAACACCATCTTGTCCCAGTCCGCCTCGATCACTTTCAGCAAATAAGGGTCCATGGCATACAGCTTGCGGAGTTTCCGGTTCAGGCGAATCGGGAAGTGGGTCAGGCGGAAGCATTCCCTAAAAAAGGTCCATATGGAGGCCAATAAAGTTACTGCAGCAAGAAGCGTCGCAAATATTGCAATGACTAAAACCACGAAGTCATTCTCGGAAACAGCCATGTAAGCCAGTACCCCGCCCCCGCCCACGAACCCAATGCCCATCATTACGCAAACCAGCATCACCACCGTCAGAAAGCCCTTGGCCTCATAGAACTTCCCCACCATTTCCAGGTAGGTACTATTCAGGCGGACGGTGCTCAAATAGGGCGTCGGCAGGACATCCAGTCGCTGCTTCTGTTTCAGGCAGCCATGCCGTTCTTCAAAGCGCAACGGGCGCGCCTTGTTCAATTCCCGTTCTTCCAGAGACATTTCGCCGTAGCGCTGCCCCTCCAGCTTTCCCCAGAGACAGCGCTCCAGCCAGTCCTGTAACTTGTCGTCCACCAGGTAGGTCATGACGAAGGCCCAGCCGATCAGCAGGAGGGTGAAGATAATGCCGACTCCGATAACACTTGAAGCGAGTGCCCAGGTGGTAATGAAAGCAAGCGACCTAGTACATCCGGTTGCCCCTCCGCCAACTTCTTGACCGACTTGTCGAAACCGTTGATCAACTTGTCCAAGGCGAGTTGCGCCCAGATCACACCGTTGCTCATGCCCTTGATTTCATCACCCAGCGTTTTCTGGTTGAAGGTCAGTGCCTTGAACAGCAGATTGCCGTCACTGATCGATGGGTGGTGGGACTATATATCTAGCGCGCCATGACCCCGCTCGCTACCAGTTCCGAACGGCGCTTCGCGGTCGCTTTCCAGAAATCCGGCGGATTGTCGTTGGCATCGATGGCGTAAGGGTCGCCGGGGTCGATCTGGCACTCTTCTTCTATCCGCTTTGACCATCGCGGAATGTCGCTGGTTTGCATAGCGAGGTAACGACCAAGGGCTTCGGGAATGAGCAGAATGCCCGCGATGTAGATCCAGACAGGATAGGAGTCATCGATCATTGTCACTTGGTATCCGAAACGGAAGGTTTCACGACGATCTGCAATCGGCAGACAAACCGGTGTGTGGTCGAAGATTTCCTCAACGCCATCTTCCATGTAGCGGCGCATGTATTCCCAATGGCGTTTGAGCAAATCCTGCTGAGCACTGACGATTGAAAACGGTAATGTCGCCCGTATCGTCTGTCCGTCTTCGTCAAGGACATGACCGAGGATTTCCCATTGGGTAATCCGCATCGGCGTATGAAGACACTTTTCCAGCACGAACACCATCTTGTCCCAGTCCGCCTCGATCACTTTCAGCGAATAAGGGTCGATGGCATACAGCTTGCGGAGTTTCCGGTTCAGGCGAATCGGGTAGTGGGTCAGGCGGAAGCATTCCCTGAGTAAGGTCCAGACTGCCAAGGCAATTCCGGGGGATGCAATTAAAGCCAACACCCCAAAAAGCGCCCAGCCATTAAAGTCATTGTCGTACTGAACCGGCTCGAATAGGTTTTGAAAGGCGATTGCCATGAGAAATGACAAGGGAGTGATCGTGATAATGAGCATCACCACGGTCAAAAAGCCCTTGCCCTCATAGAACTTCCCCACCATTTCAAGGTAGGTGCTGTTCAGGCGGACCGTGCTCAAATAGGGCGTCGGCACGACATCCAGTCGCTCCTTCTGTTTCAGGCAGCCATGCCGCTCTTCAAAGCGCAACGGGCGGTCGATCTTGTACTTGAAGATCAGCCCGGTGGTTTCCATCACCATGCGAATTGCCTCATCCTGCCACCGCCTTGTTCAATTCCCGTTCTTCCAGAGACATTTCGC
>PHCE01000013.1 GCA_002840765.1 Betaproteobacteria bacterium HGW-Betaproteobacteria-7 | reverse complement strand
CAGCAGGCCGGCCTTGATGGCGTACAGCGGAATGGCGTTGACCAGGTCGCGCAGGGTGATGCCGTCCTGCATCTTGCCCTTGAAGCGGACGAGCACGGATTCCGGCATGTCCAGCGGCATGACGCCGGTGGCGGCGGCAAAGGCGACCAGGCCGGAACCGGCCGGGAAGGAGATGCCGATCGGGAAACGGGTGTGCGAGTCACCACCGGTACCAACGGTATCCGGCAGCAGCAGGCGGTTCAGCCAGGAGTGGATGACGCCGTCACCCGGACGCAGCGAAACGCCGCCGCGGGTGGAGATGAAGGACGGCAGTTCGCGGTGCATGCGCACGTCGACCAGCTTCGGATAAGCGGCGGTGTGGCAGAAGGACTGCATGACCAGGTCGGCGGAGAAGCCGAGGCAGGCCAGGTCCTTCAGTTCGTCGCGGGTCATCGGGCCGGTGGTGTCTTGCGAACCAACGGTGGTCATCTTCGGCTCGCAGTAGGTACCCGGCAGGATGCCGGTCACGCCGCAGGCCTTGCCAACCATCTTCTGGGCCAGCGAGTAACCCTTGCCGTCGTCAGCCGGGTTTTGCGGCAGACGGAACAGAGTCGATTGCGGCAGGCCGAGGAATTCACGCGCCTTGGTGGTCAGGCCACGGCCGATGATCAGCGGAATACGACCGCCGGCACGGACTTCGTCGAGGATAACCAGGGTCTTCAGTTGCGATTCGGCGATGACGGTGCCGTTCTTCAGCGCGGTGACCTTGCCGGTGGCTTGATCAACCTTGAGCTCGATCTCGTCGCCCATGTCCATCTGACCGGCGTCGATTTCGATCGGCAGCGCGCCGGCATCTTCCATGGTGTTGAAGAAGATCGGAGCGATCTTGGAGCCCAGGCAGAAACCGCCGAAACGCTTGTTCGGGACGAACGGGATGTCTTCGCCGGTGAACCACAGCACCGAGTTGGTGGCGGACTTGCGTGAAGAACCGGTACCAACCACGTCACCGACGTAGGCGATCAGGTTGCCCTTGGCGGCCAGCGCTTCGAGTTGCTTGATCGGGCCACGGGCACCAGGTTCGTCGGGGTTGATACCCGGACGGGCGTTCTTCAGCATGGCCAGCGCGTGCAGCGGGATGTCAGGACGCGACCAGGCATCCGGGGCCGGCGACAGGTCGTCGGTATTGGTTTCGCCGGTGACCTTGAAGACGGTCAGCTTCTGCGAAGCCGGGACTTCCGGACGCGAGGTGAACCACTCGGCGTCGGCCCACGACTGCATCACGCCCTTGGCATTGGCGTTGCCGCCCTTGGCCAGTTCGGCGACGTCGTGGAAGAAATCGAACACCAGCAGGGTCTTCTTCAGGCCTTCGGCGGCGACGGCGCCGCAGGTCGGACAGGCGAGCAGGTCGATCAGCGGCTTGACGTTGTAACCGCCGAGCATGGTGCCGAGCAGTTCGGTGGCTTTTTCCTTGGAAATCAGCGCACAGGCTTCTTCGCCCTTGGCGACCTTGGCCAGGAACTCGGCCTTGACCTTGGCGGCATCATCGACACCAGCCGGCACGCGGTAGGTGATCAGCTCGACCAGGGCCGCTTCTTCGCCGGCTGGCGGATTCTTCAGCAGGGCGACCAGTTCGGTGGTCTGTTGCTTGGACAGGGGCAGCGGCGGGATACCGAGGGCTGCACGCTCTGCTACGTGGGCGCGATAGGCTTCAAGCACGGCGACTTCCTTTCGTAAAGGGGGTTGCTCTGGGGAGTTCTTGGCGTAACGGAATATTTTACGACAGCGACGGAAGGGATCGGTTCAGCATGGCAACCAGCCCTCTCGCCCAAGTCTTATATATTTTATCTTTTAGAAGGCTGGCTGTGAACTTCGTTTGCCACGGCAGGGAAAATTTTACGCTGGTGAGCTGGCCGCTCGCCCAAAGAGCCGTTGCAAACACGTAGGCAAACCCACAAAGACGCCACATTGTGCCGAAACGACCCCAATCACGGCACGCAAAACCGCCTAAACGTCGTCACGCAAAATAAATCCACACATTCGTGTAATAAATCACGGAAACTATGACAAAAGTTGTAGATATTGCATCCCTCATATTCTGCTGCACCAACAAGAACGAAAACCCAGGGAGCTAATCATGAACAGCACAAGCATTGCGCTCGCTTACGCGGCGAGCGACGAGGAAGTTTCGCCTCTGGCGGCCAGGGAGGCGCCGCAGGTTGCCGACCTGATCGTCGCCTACCTGGAGCAAATGGGTATCGAATACGTTTTCGGTGTTCCCGGTGGGGCCATTGAGCCGCTCTATAACGCCCTGGCGCGCAGTGCCCGACGCGGTGGCCCGCGGCCGATGCTCGCCCGCCATGAGGCCGGCGCCGCTTTCATGGCCGATGGCTATACCCGCGAAACCGGCAAGATCGGCGTCTGCTGCGCCACCTCCGGCCCCGGCGCGACCAATCTGATTACCGGCGTCGCCTGCGCCTTCGACAATGGCATTCCGCTGCTGGTCATCACCGGCCAACCGTCGCTGCCCTCCTTCGGCAAGCGTGCCCTGCAGGAATCCGCATGTACCGGCATCAATACGCTCGGCATGTTCCGCCACTGCACCCGCTACAACTCCCTGGTTTCGCATCCCGAACAGATCGAATCGAAGTTGATCACCGCCTTGCAGAGAGCGACTCGCGCGCCTCGCGGACCGGTGCACCTGACCATTCCGCTGGACATCATGAAGAGTCCCAGCCCGGTCGCCACGCCGTCCTATGACATCGCCGACAAAATCCGTCCAACCTCGCTGCTTGACACCGATGCCACCGACGAACTGATCGAACTGCTCCAGCAGTCGACCAATATCCGCCTGCTGATCGGCGGTTCGTGCGGCGAGGCCATCGGTTCCATCCTGCAATTTGCCGCGCTGCGCGGCATTCCCTTCGTCACCACGCCGGATGGCAAGGGGCTGATCAACCCCTACCATCCGCTGTTCTGCGGTGTCTTCGGCTTTGCCGGCCACCACTCAGCCAACGCCATGTTGAACGACCAGGCGGTCGATCTGGTCCTGGCGATCGGCACCAGCATGAACGAATGGACCAGCAGCGGCTGGAGCGACTCCCTGCTCAACAGCAAGCTCGTTCATATCGACGAATCAGCCGAACACCTGGCCCGCTCGCCGATGGCCAGGCTCCATGTGCGCGGACGCCTGCTCAATATTTTCGACCGCCTGATCGAGCGCACCCAAAAAACAAGGGACAACGGCGGGTTCAAACATTCGCGCCGGCGCGGTTCCCAGGAAGAGTCGCCGGCCGCATTGACCGCCGAAGCCATGCTGGCGGAACCCCTCCAATACGCCAGCCCGGCCACCCCGATCGTGCCGCAACGGCTGATGCACGATCTCGGCCGCCGCTTCCCACCAAGCACCCGATTTCTCGCCGATGCCGGCAACAGCGTCGCCTGGGCCATCCATTACCTGAATCCGGCCGACCGGCGCATCGGCGAACGCCGCCTGGGCAACAGCGGGCGACGGCGGGACGGCGGCCGGCGCCTGACCCATGGCGGCTGGCTGCGCCTGACCATGGATTTCGCACCGATGGGTTGGGCCATCGGCGGCGCCATCGGTACCGCCGCCGGCAACCCCAACGTGCCGGTCGTCTGCATCACCGGCGATGGCAGCCTGATGATGAACGGCCAGGAAATCTCGGTCGCCGTCGCCGAAGGCCTGACCGTGATCTTCGTCATCCTCAACGACCAGGCACTGGGCATGGTCAAGCATGGCCAGCGCCTTGCCGGTGCCGAACAGATCGGCTTTCATCTGCCGCCCACCGATTTCGCCGCCATCGCCCGCGCCATGGGCGCCGACGGCCACACCATCCGCTCACCGGAAGACATGGCCGCACTGGACATCGCTGCGATTTGCCGGAGAAAAGGACCAACCCTGCTCGATGTCTATATCGACGACGAGCAGATCCCGCCGATGAATCTGCGCATGCAGGTTCTCGGCACCAACATCTAAGGACTGCGTTATGCAAAGACTGCACGGAAAAACTGCGCTGATCACCGGCGGCACCAGCGGCATCGGCCTGGCCACCGCCCAACTCTTTCAAGCCGAAGGTGCCCGTCTGGCAATCACCGGCCGCAGCCCGGTCAGCCTCGAGAAAGCCGGAAAAATATTGGGGCCCGAGGCCCTGGTTTACCGTAGCGACATCGGCAACACCGCCGACATCGCCACCCTGTTCGCCGACCTAAGCCAGCACTTTGACGGCCTCGACCTGCTCGTCCTCAACGCCGGCACCGCCGCGCCTGCACCGCTCGAAGCGGTGACTGAAGCCGCTTTCGATGAAGCTCTGGCGGTCAACTTCAAAGGCGTCTTCTTCACCCTGCAAAAAGCCCTGCCATTGCTCCGCGAAGGCAGCTCGGTAGTGATCACGACCTCCATCACCAACCAGCTCGGCTCACCCAATTTCAGTGTCTATGGCGCCTGCAAGGCCGCCCTGCGCTCGCTGGTCGCCTCCCTGGCGCTGGAACTGATCCCACGAAAAATCCGCGTCAATGCTGTCAGCCCTGGCCCGATCGCAACGCCGATGTTCGACCGCCTCGGCCTGCCGCCGGAAGTCAGCGCCACCATCCAGAACGACATCGCCAAAAAATCACCATGCGGCCGCTTCGGCATGCCCGAGGAAGTCGCCCGGACGATCCTGTTCCTGGCCAGTGACGAGGCGTCCTATATCGTCGGCCAGGAAATCGTCGTTGATGGCGGCATGAGTTTGCTCTAGGGAAAAAGAGCGATGACTGCCGAAAGCAAAGACATCATCCACAGCCGACTGTGGGAAGAGGAAGCGGCAGACGCTGATCCGTTTACTGCCGACGCCTGCTACTGCAGCGGCTACGACGTGTATGGCGAAGTCCTCGAACACGCCACATATCCGGAGTATCTCTATCTGCTGTTCCGCGGCGAACGTCCGTCGGCCCAAACCGCCCGCGCCCTGGAAATTCTGGCCATCGCGATTGCCAATCCGGGACCGCGCGATCCGTCGGTGCATGCGGCAATGTGCGCCGGCGTCGGCGGCTCGCCGGGTGCTGCCGCGCTGATGGCGGCGCTGGCCGCGGGCGCCGGTGTCTCCGGTGGCGCGAGGGAGGTTTTCCTGAGCATGCAGCTCTGGGCGCACTGTGCTGACCACCCCGCCGCCTGGCACGAAGCGCTTACTACTCCGCCTGCCGCTGGCAGAATGCAGGTCTGGCCGGATGCCGAGCACCCGCCCGGTTTCGCCGCCCATGGCCAGCACTGTTCGCTCCCGGTCCGACAGACGCTGCAGGCGCTCGCCGCCTGTTGCGACGGCGGCTGCATCGGCTGGCTGGCCACCCACCGCGAAACCTTGGAACTGATCAGCGGCCGGCCACTGGCGATGACCGGCCTGCTCGCCGCCGCGCTCACCGACCTTGGTTTCGCCCCCGCCGCTGGCGAAATGCTGACCCTCCTGCTGCGTCTGCCCGGCGCCGCCGCCCACGCGCTGGAGCAAGAAAAAAGCGGCATCCGGCACTTTCCTTTTTTTGCCCTCGACATTACCAACGACCCCGGCCCACGTGCCGGGCAGTGAGACTGCAGTGAACAAAACAGAAACTCTTGAATCCTGGGAAGGCCCATTGCGCACCGCGATGGGCGGCTGTTTCCCCGGCGAGCGAGCCGTTTTTCGCGGCCACGACCTGCATGCCGAACTGCGCGACGCCGACTGGCTCGACCTATATCTTTTCGGCATCTGCGGTCGTCGCCACTCAGCAGCCCAAATCAGGGTTCTGCACGCCATCTGGGTCAACACCAGCTACCCCGACCCACGCCTTTGGAACAACCGTGTCGCGGCCCTGGCCGGTAGCGCCCGCAGTACGGGCATTCTGGCCATCAGCGCCGCTCTGGCTACCTCGGAGGCGGCAATCTACGGTCGCCAGATCGACATCGCCATCGCTGATTTCCTGGTTCGCGCCAGGGCGGCGGTCAAGGCGGGTCGCCCGCTGACCGAAGTAGTCGCCGAAGAATTGCGCGTCAGCCGCGGCATCGGCGGCTACGGCCGGCCGGTGGCCAAATCAGCGGCCGACGAACGCAACGCAGTTGTATTGGCACTGGCCGAGCGCGAAGGTCTGGCTGGCGGCGAGCATGTCAAGCTGGCTTTCGCCATCGAGGAAATCCTGCTCGCCGGCCGCTGGCGCATGCGCATGAATTACGCCGCTCTGGCTGCCGCGCTCGCCCTCGATATGGGTCTGGCTCCGCGCGAATACTATCTATATCTTTTTCCAGCATTCCTCGCCGGCATGCCACCCTGCTATGTCGAGGCATGCGAACGTCCGGAACAAGCAACCTTTCCCCTGCGCTGCCAAGCCTTGATTTACCACGGCCCGGCCCGCCGGGCCTGGGCCAAGCATGCCGAGTAAAAGCCCTTTTTATTGCCAAGGTAAAGGCTTTCCTTTAGATTCCTTGCAGACTTAAAAAAACACCGAGAATGGCCTAGGGAGTTTCAGCATGTTTCATGTCCGTCTGCTTGCCGGCCTGCTATTGGCCGGCAACACCAGCATCGCCCTGGCCCAACCGCTGACGGAAGAGGACGAACTCGCGCAGGCCTACGGAGACAAGAGCTTCGTCAGCATTGCCACTGGCACCCGACAACAGGTCAAAAATGCGCCCTCAGCCGCTACGGTCATCACCGCCGAAGACATCGCGAGCATGGGTGCAACCACTGTAGACGAGGCGCTGGAATCGGTGCCTGGCCTGCATGTTTCGCGCTCGACCCTCGCTTACGGGGCAAGTTACGGCATGCGCGGCATCCTCACCGAATCCAATCCGCACGTCCTGATGATGGTCAATGGCATTCCGATGACCAGTGTCTACCAGGGCAACCGCAATGACATGCCGGTCGCGTTGCCAATCGACAACGTCGCCCGCATCGAGGTCATCCGCGGCCCCGGCTCGGCTCTCTACGGTGCCGATGCCTTCTCTGGGACGATCAACGTCATCACGAAGACCGCCGACGAAATCGGCGGTACCGTCGTCGGCGTCCGCGCCGGTTCCTTCGACCGCTGGGATACCTGGCTCCAGCACGGCAGCCGTGTCGGCGACCTCGAGATCGCCGGTTACCTGAAGGTCGGCGCCACCGATGGCCAGCGGCGGACCATTCGCGAAGATGCCCAGACCGGCATCGACAACCTGGGCTTCGCACCCGCTGCCTCGCTGGCCCCCGGTTCGGTCAGCCGGGGCCACGACGATATCGATGCCCAGCTCGACCTTGGCTACGGCCGCCTGCACTGGCGCACCGGCTACACACTGCGCAGCAACGGGGAATTTGGTGTCGGCATCGCCGGCGCCCTGGACCCGAATGGTCGCTTTCGCAGCGAACGTTTCTCCACCGACCTATCCTGGAACGACGCCCAGATCGCCCGCGACCTGAGCCTCACCATGCAGGCCTCGTTCATGCATCTGGCCAATGAAATCACCAAGCCGGCAGTGCTCTTTCCGCGTGGCGCCTTCTTTGGCACCTTCCCCGACGGCATGATCGGCGCCCCCGACAAATGGGAACGGCAGCGCCGCTTTTCCGCCGCCAGCGTCTATTCCGGCTTTGCCGATCACAGCATCCGTTTCGGCATCGGTCACGATGAGATGGAGATCTACAAGACGCGCGAAACCAAGAACTTCACGCTGATTCCCGGTCCCTTGCCGACGCCCCTGCCGATGTACTCGGCCACCGGCGCCAACCTGTTCCTCACGCCGCACACACGCCGACTCAACTACGCCTATGTGCAGGACGAATGGAGTTTTGCGCGGGACTGGACACTGACCGGCGGCATACGCCATGACCGGTACTCCGACTTTGGTGGCACCACCAACCCGCGCCTGGCGCTGGTCTGGGACGCACGCCACGACCTGACCGCCAAGCTGATGTACGGCACGGCCTTCCGCGCACCATCCTTCGTTGAGCAATATGCGACTGGCAACCCGGTGGCACTGGGTAACCCCAACCTCTCGCCGGAGAAAATCCGGACCCTGGAGGGAGCCCTGATCTGGCAGGTCAGCCATGGTCTGCAAACCAGTCTGAGCCTGTTCCAGCATCGGATATCCGACCTCATCGAACAGGCCAACACGACTTACCAGAACGGCGGCAAGCAAAAGGGGCACGGCGGCGAACTGGAAGTCATCTGGGATGCCCGCCGCAGCCTGCGTCTCTCCGGCCACTACGCCTTCCAGAAAAATACCGACGAAAGCACCGGCCACGACGCCGGCTATGCTCCCCACCACCATCTATACGCCCGTGCCGACTGGCGCTTTGTGCCGGGCTGGCAGCTCAGTACCCAGATCAATCACGTAGCTGACCGCAAGCGCGCCTGGGGCGACAACCGACCGCAACTGGCCGACTACACCTCGACCGACCTGACCCTGCGCAGCGAACGTAGCAAACGCGGCTGGGATTTCTCGGCCTCGGTCTACAACTTGTTCAATGCCGACATCCGCGAACCGAGCCGGACCGGCAGCGGCATTACCTACGATCTGCCGCTGCCGGGCAGAACGTTCTGGCTGCAGGCTCGGTTCGGCCTATAGTGTCGTCATGAAAACCTCCCTTTTGCGCCTGCTGCTGGCACTGTTCCTGGTGGGCGTCAGCCTGCCGGCGGCCGCTGACGTGACGCGTATCGCCGTCATCTATGTCGAGAGCGACGATCCATCCATGGAGCGCTTTACCGGCCAATTGAACGGCATTGACGACTTTCCCGGCCTCGAAGTCATCCACCTTTCGCTGAAAGATCTCGCCGAACCCCGCCTCGGCCAGTTGCTGCTCGCTGCAGCCGAGCGCGGCGCCGTCATCAAGCTGGCGGCTGCCGGCGGCACCATCGGCCCCATCGCCGTGCTCTACCCGGACATCGGCGAACCCTATCGCAGCGTCTTCTCGAAGATCATCGAGGGCATCGAGGAAAATACCCAGACCCGGGTCGCCAGTTACGCCGTCGGCAACAATTTCAATGCCGAAGCCATTTCCAGCGAATTGCGCCGGCGCGACATCCGCGTCGTCATCGCCCTCGGCCGCAACGGCCTGCGGGCTGCCAGTACGCTCGACAAGGACATCGGCGTCGTCGCCGGCGGGGTCGTTTCGGTCCCCGAAGCCGACGGGCGCAACAGCACCATTCTCAGCCTGGCTCCGGACCCGGCACTGCTCTTCGGCCAGTTGAAGAGCCTGTCGCCGAAAACCCAGCGCATCCATGTTGTCTTCGACCCGCGCCAGAATGCCTGGCTGATCAAGCTGGCGAAAGATGCCGCCCGCAGCCTCGGCCTGGAACTGCAGCCCCATGAAGCCGGTGACCTGAAGAGTGCCATGGCCATCTACCAGAGCATTTTTGCCAGCGCCGACCCACGTCGCGATGCTCTCTGGCTGCCGCAGGACAGTGCCACCGTCGATGAATCCCTGGTCCTGCCACTGGTCCTGCAGGAATCGTGGAGCCAGAACATCCCGGTGTTCTCCAGCAACGTTTCGCACGTCAAGCGCGGCGTCCTCTTTGCCCTCTATCCCGACAACGTCGAGCTCGGCCGCAGCCTGGCCGCCTCTGCCATCAGCGTCGCCAGCGGCCAGCCCGGCGTGCGTGGGGTATCGCCTCTTCGCAGTGTCCTCAGCGCGTTCAACACGCGCACCGCCAGTCACCTCGGCCTGGCACCCACGGCTGCTCAGCAGAGCAGCTTCAGCCTGCTGTTCCCGGAGCGCTGAGCGACGATGGCGTGGCTGTCCGCCTTGCTAGGCCGTTATCGGAAGGCCACCTTCCGCCGCCAGCTGGCGATCCTCTTCTCCGTCGGTGTCCTCTGCGTTTCCCTGCTGGCGGCGCTGGTCACCTCCTGGCAAGGCAGTCGCCAGCTCTACGCCAGCAAGCTGGAGGACGGCCTGCGCATCTCGCAGAACCTGGCCGTGCAGAGCCGCCTGGCCCTGGTCTTCGGTTCGGCCGAGAACGTTTCGGAAGCCTTGGCGGCGGCCTCAGCCTTTCCTGACATCACCCGCATCGAGATCCGCCACACCGACGGCCGGATGCTGCTCGAACGCGGCGCTGCCTTCGATGACAAGCACGTCGCCAGCCATCCGCCACCAAACGCTCACGACGCCTATCTGGAGGAAGAAAACTCCGCTGGCTGGCGCTTCGTGGCACCTGTCTGGTCGATTTCCGGCCCCGATTCACCGTTCGAAACCACTGAACGCAAGGACATCCTGCTCGGCTACGTCGTCATCGAGCAAAGCAAGGCGACGCTCAAAGCGCTGATCAGAGAAGTCTTCATCGTCAATTTCACCGCCGGTATCGCCTTCGCCGCCCTTTTCCTCTTCGGCCTGCGCCTGTTGGCATGGCGCCTGATCCGGCCACTGTCCAACCTGTCGGCGACCATGGCCCGCGCCGAGAAAGGCGAGATCGGCCTGCGTGCCGACCTCGCCGGACCGCGCGACCTGGCCGAGATGGCCCACGCCTTCAACAGCATGATGGAAGCCTTGGAGCAGCGCGAGCAGGAACTGCGCAGCGCCCGCGACGGCGCCCTGCGCTTCGCCAAGCTCAAGGCGGATTTCGCGGCCACCGTCAGCCATGAGATCCGGACACCGCTGAATGGCGTGATCGGCACGCTGGACATGCTGAAGACCGGGCCGATGAATGCCGAACAGGCGGAATTGCTCGGCCTCGCCTGGGATTCTTCGCAATACCTGCTGGAACTGATCAACAACATTCTCGATTTCTCCCGTCTGGAAGCCGGCCGTATGGAGATCGACGCCAGCGACTTCGCCTTGCCGCCGCTGGTTGACGGGGTCATCGGCATGTTCGCCAATACAGCGGCGAGCAAGGGCCTGAGCCTCGACGTTCAGCTTGCCGCCGATCTGCCACCAGTCCTTTGCGGTGACCCGGCCCGCCTGCGCCAGGTGCTGATCAATCTGCTCGGCAACGCCCTGAAATTCACCGAGCGCGGTTCGGTCAGCCTGAGCGTCGTGCGCAGCGCCGATGACGGGAACTTGCGCTTCACCGTACGCGATACCGGCATCGGCATCACCGAGGAGCAGCAGTTCGCCATTTTCGATTCCTTCACCCAGGCCGACACGTCGACCACCCGTCGCTACGGCGGCAGCGGTCTCGGCCTGGCCATCAGCAAGCAGATCGTCAGCCTGCTCGGCGGCGAAATCGGCGTCACCAGCACCCCTGGCGAAGGCAGCAGCTTCTGGTTCTCCATCCCCTGCCGGCCGGGCAAATCGCTGCCGGCCACACGCCAGGGCCCCGACGAGAAACGCATCAACCGCAGCGCCCGCATCCTGATCGCCGAAGACAACGCCACCAACCAGGCGGTCGCCGCCGGCATGCTGCACCTGCTCGGTTGCAGCAGCAGCATCGCCCGCAACGGCGTCGAAGCTGTCACCCGCTGGCATGAAGGCAACTGGGACCTGATCCTGATGGACTGCTCGATGCCGGAAATGGACGGTTACCAGGCGACTGCCGCAATCCGCGGCCTGGAAGCCGACAGCGGCCGGCGCACACCGATCATCGCCATGACTGCCAACACCCTGGCCGCCGATATCGAACGTTGCAAAGCTGCCGGCATGGACGACCATCTGGCCAAGCCGCTGACCCTCGAGGCGCTGACCGAGCACCTCCAGCGCTGGCTACTCTGGTCAACCCCGGCCGAGCACGGGCTGCCGCCCGCTGCCACCGCCAGCAACCAGCCGTTCGACAACGCCGTCCTCGAACGCCTGCGCGAATGCCTGGGAGAGGCCATCAGCGAAGCCATCCGCCCCTTCCTCGAAGACATGCCCGGTTATCTGCACGAGCTGGAAGGCGCCATCGCCGAGGGCGACAGCGCTACGCTGCGCCGCATTGCCCACGTCATCAAGGGTGCCGCCGGCAACCTCGGCGCCCTGGCCATGGCCAGTGCCGCCCGCGAAATGGAAGCGCACGCCGAAGCCGGCACACTCGGCGATAGCAGCGAACTACTGTTGCGCCTGCGCACCGAATTCGCCCTCATCGAACCGACGCTGATGGCCGAACTGGATGAGCCGCCCAGCTTGCCCGAGCCGACTTCCGACGCCGCCGTCGTGCTGGTCGTCGACGATGACCGCAGCACCCGTTCGGCGCTGCGCCACGCCCTGCACCTGAGCGGTTTCCGCGTCGAAGAGGCGGGGGATGGCACCGAGGCCCTGAACTGGCTGGCAGATCATTCGGCCGACGCCATCCTGATGGATGCGCTGATGCCGGTGATGGACGGCTTCGCCGCCTGCAGCGCACTGAAACAACATCCGCTGTGGAAAGACATCCCGGTGCTCATGATCACCGCCCTCGAAGACCGTCAGTCGATCGAGCGCGCCTTCGAATCCGGCGCCAGCGACTTCATTCCCAAGCCCATTCACCTGTCGGTGGTCAATCAGCGCGTCCGCCGCGTCATCGACGCCACCCGCGCCGAGCGCCATGTCCATCAACTGGCCTACAACGACACGCTGACCGGCCTACCCAACCGCCTGCTCTTCGTCAAACAACTCAATCACGCGATCGACCGCTGCCAGGCCCGCGACGGCATCCTGGCCCTGCTCTTCCTCGATCTCGACCGCTTCAAGTACATCAACGACACCCTCGGCCACGAAGCCGGCGACCAGTTGCTGACGACCATGGCCCAGCGCCTGCGAGGTTGCGTCCGCGCCGACGACTGCGTGGCCCGCCTGGGTGGCGACGAGTTCACCATCCTCCTCGACGAACTGCCCAATCCCGGCGTCGCCGCCAGCGTCGCCCAGAACATCTGCCGCACCGTCTCGGCGCCCCTGGTCATCGCCGGCCAGGAAATGGTCATGACCGCCAGCATCGGCATCTCGCTCTATCCCGACGACGGCACTGACGTCAGCGATCTGCTGCGTCACGCCGACACCGCGATGTATCGCGCCAAACAGAGCGGCAGTGATTTCTGCTACTACGAATCGACGATGGAATCGGCCCTCTCCGACCGCCTCAAGCTGGAGAACGATCTGCGCCGGGCGCTGGAACGCGACGAGATCACCGTCTTCTACCAATCGGTGATCGACACCGCCAGCGGCCGGATCGCGGGCGTCGAAGCCCTGGTGCGCTGGCTGCACCCGGAACAGGGCATCATCTCGCCGGCCGAATTCATTCCCATCGCCGAGGAAACCGGCCTGATCCTGCCACTCGGCGAGCGCGTGCTGCGCAGCGCCTGCTTCCAGGCGCGAACCTGGCTCGACAATGGCCTTGATGACCTGCACGTCGCCGTCAATCTGTCGGCACGGCAACTGGAACAGCCCGACCTGCGCGAGATCGTCCAGCGCGCCCTCGCCGACAGCGGCCTGCCGCCCTCGGCGCTGGTCCTTGAAATCACCGAAAGCGTGCTGATGGCCCACGCAGCGGAAAACATCGACCTGCTGCGCGACCTGCGCAATCTCGGCATCAAGCTGTCGATCGACGACTTCGGCACCGGCTATTCCTCGCTCTCATATCTCAAGCATCTGCCGGCCAACACACTGAAAATCGACCGCTCCTTCATCCAGGACATCCCGGACGACGAGGACGCTGTCGCCATCGTCACCGGCATCCTCGCCCTGGCCCACAGCCTGCGCATGAACGTCGTCGCCGAAGGCGTCGAAACCGTTGCCCAGCAAGAAACCCTGGCCCGGCTGAAATGCGACCAGTTGCAGGGCTACCTGTTTTCCAAGCCCTTGCCGGCCGAAGTTATCGAAACCCAGCTGTCCACCCGCAAGCGCAAGAAACGTCTGGTCAAGTAGCCGAGCCGGTGTTCATGACACAGCTCGGGCAACACGAAATTCAGCGTGCCCGGGCTTGCGGTTCGCGATTGACTTCCGTTGCCGACTTCTGCATCAGGACGACCAGGCCGGCCGTCAGTGCGGTCAGGCTCCAGAACATGAAGAAGCCAACGGAATAGACGACTAACGGGCTCCACTCGACCGGTTCGCCGAACAGGTAGAGGAGCTGCGGATCGATGAAGGCGAAAAAGACAATTTCTCCGAGAATGGCGGTAATGAAGGACATCGACAGCAAGTGGATCCATTTCGACATGTGAACCTCCCGTGGTGGTAGCGGGCCAGCAGGCAGCCTGACCAACGGGGTTTCGACCGCATTAGGCGAAAAAGGTGCGATGCCGATGCAATAAAACGTGCAGCGGAAGTTCTTCCCGGGCGCAGAATGACGGACCCGCTGCCCGCCCCGTCCGCCGCCTGCAAAGCACCGATGTCCCTCGCCTCCGCCGATCCCTCCTCCGCCCCTCGCCGCCTCTCCGCACTGACTGGCCTGTGGCCGTTCCTGCGTCCCTACCGGGCGCGCATCGCTCTGGCCTTCGGGCTATTGTGCCTGGCGTCGGCGACCATCCTGGTGGTGCCGCTGGCTTTTCGCGACCTGATCGATTTCGGCTTCGGCGAACGCCCGCCGGCGTCCGGCAGCCTGCTCGGCGCACTCAGCCTGGACGGCCACTTCATCGCCCTGTTCGGCCTCGCCGCCTTGTGGGCGCTGGCCGTGGCGGCGCGCTACTACACCGTGTCGTGGATCGGCGAACGGGCCACCGCCGATCTGCGCAGCGCCGTCTACGCGCGGGTGCTCGGCCAGTCGCCGCAGTTTTTCGAGACGCTGCAGACCGGCGAGGTACTCTCCCGGCTGACCGGCGACACGACGCTGATCCAGACCGTCGTCGGCAGTTCGGTGTCGATGGGGCTGCGCAGCCTGTTCCAGTTCATCGGCGGCATGCTCATGCTGGCGGTGACCAGCTTCTACCTGTTCGCGCTGAACCTCGGCCTGATGGCGCTGTTGATCCTGCCCATCCTGCTGATCGGGCGGCGCGTGCGCAAACTTTCGCGCGAAGCGCAGGACCGGATCGCCGATGCCTCGGCGCTGGCCGGCGAAATCCTCAACGCCATGCCGACGGTGCAGGCCTACACGCAGGAACGGCACGAGGCCCGACGCTTCGCCGAGCGCAGCGAAACCAGCTTCCTGACGGCAATCCGCCGCACCCGCGTGCGCGCCGCGCTGACCGGGCTGATCATCACGGCAGTCATGGGCACCATCATCTTCGTGCTGTGGATCGGCGCCCGCCAGGTGCACGACGGCCTGCTCAGCGTCGGCGAACTGGCCTCCTTCGTCCTCTACGCGGCGCTGGTCGCCGGCGCCGTCGGCACCATGGCCGAAGTCTGGGGCGACGTCATGCGCGCCGCCGGGGCGGCCGAACGACTGCTCGAACTGCTGCATGCCGAATCGGCCATCGTTGAAGCGCCGGTGCCGCTCACCCCGGCAATCTCGACTCAGGCGGCGATCCGCTTCGAGCATGTCACCTTCGCCTACCCGGCCCGGCTGCAGACCCCGGCCCTGGAAGACATCTGCCTGGACATCGCCCCCGGCGAGAGCGTCGCCCTGGTCGGCCCGTCGGGCGCCGGCAAGACCAGCCTCTTCCAGCTTTTGCTGCGCTATTACGAGGCCTCCGCCGGCAGCATCCGGATCAATGGCCAGGACATCCGCCAAATGAGCCTGCACGATCTGCGCAAGGACATCGCCATCGTCTCCCAGGAGCCGGTGATCTTTTCCGCCAACGCCCTGGAGAACATCCGCTACGGCCGGGCCGATGCCAGCGACGCGGAAGTCATTGCGGCGGCCAAGGCGGCGTTGGTGGACGAGTTCATCGACCGCCTGCCCGAGGGCTACCAGACTTTCCTCGGCGAGCGCGGCACCCGGCTTTCCGGCGGCCAGCGCCAGCGCATCGCCATTGCCCGCGCCATGCTCAAGGGCGCCCGCCTGCTGCTGCTCGACGAAGCCACCAGCGCCCTCGACGCCGAATCGGAAATCCTCGTCCAGAAAGGTCTGGCTGCCGCCATGCAGGGGCGGACGACGCTGATCATCGCCCACCGCCTGGCGACGGTGCAGAAAGTCGACCGCATCGTGGTCATGGAACGCGGCCGCATCGTCGAAACCGGCACCCCGGATGACCTGCGCCGACAGGGCGGCCTCTACGCCCGGCTGGCGGCGCTGCAGCTCGACCTCTGAGGTGCCGGCGAGCTGCCGGCGACACCGAGGTGGCGGATATCCATCGGTAGATTGCCGACCGGCTCGGCCTCGGCGACATTCAGGGCCCACTCGCTGCGGCCGTCCGGATGCTGCGTCAGCAGCGTGAAACCGAGCTTCCGGTAATGCCCCTCGACCAGCTGGTTGCGCCCGCTGGGGCGGTAACCGCCGACCAGCCGCTCGATGCCCTGGCGGCGTGCCGCAGCCAGTAATTCCTGGAGTACCGCCTCTTCGACCCGGCGGCCGAGCACGCGGCAACTCATCAGCCAGGTGTCGATCTGCCAGTCGCTGCCGGCACGCTGGCAGATGACGACGCTGATCATGCCGTTGTCGCCGAAGGCGTCGGCCAGCCGGATCTGCCAGGCCAGGCAATCAGGATCGCCCTCCATCTCGGCAATCTCGGGCTCGTTGTAACGCCGGGTGGTCAGGTTGAACTGGTTCGACTTGCTGATCAGCTGGGCGATACGCGCCCGGCCGGTGGCCTCGAAGGGCTGGATGGTCAGCGTCATGGCCAGCGAGGCGAGATAGCCATCAACATCGCCGGCCTGCTGCTGGAGGGCGATGCGTCGGGCGTTGTCCTGGTAGAAATCGGCGCGCTGACGGTCCTCGACGGAAAAGGCGACGGCTTCGAAATAGCCGCCAGCAAGCAGGGTGCGAACATACAGCGCCGGATCGTCGGGCAGTTCGGGCACCGCCACCTGCGGCAGCAGTTGCCGGATCAGGCCGCGCTCGACCGGGTTGTCGTCGAGGAAGGTCATGGCATCGAGGCCGAGCGACAGCGCCTCGGCAATCGCCTTGATGTTGCTCGCCTTGTCGTTCCAGTTGGCCTGGAAGATGGCGATGTGATCCTCGCGCAGCAGCATTTCCGGGTGCTCGCGGAAGGGCCGGCGAGCGATCTCGTCGGTGTTCTTCGAGGAAACGGCGAGCACCACACCGCGTTCGCGCAGGTGCAGCGCCGTCTGCTGCACCGCCAGATGGGCCTCGCCGGTCGGGTCGCCGGGACCGATGATGATGCCCTCCAGGCCGTCGTCGCCGATCACCCCGCCCCACACCGTGTTGTCGAGATCGAGGATCAGGCAGCGCCGGCTCTTGCCGCGCAGCGCCGCCAGCAGCCGGCAGGCATGGTCGGCGTAGAGCGGCAGGAAGGTGCTGGCAAAGGGCAACTTGGCCATGTTCCACAGGGTCGGCGCATGCCAGTCGGCGAGGCCGACGGTTTCGGCCAGGCCGGCGACGTCGAAGAGCAGGTCGTTGCTCGCCGCCACCCGTTCGGCGAGGCCGCGGTTGATCGCGTCGATCAGGCTACGCAAGGTGCCCGGCAGCACCAGGTCGAGGCTGCCGAAATGCGTTTCCACCGGCCGGGCCAGGGTTTGCAGGATGCAGACAGTCTTGCCGTTGGCGTGCAGGCCGCCGCGGATGCGGTCAATGTGTGCGAGTGCCGCCGCCACCGTCTGCCGCGCCGCCTCGGCATCGCCCGGCGTGGTGCGCAGCGGCAGGCCGCGGTAGTCGAGGGCGAGCAGTACGGCGTCGGGTCGGGCGAGGTTGAGCGGCGAGTCGGCGGCCAGGGCTTCCTGCATCGCCTGGTCGAAACCGGCCTCGATGCATTCGAGCGCAATGCCATGGCGGGCGGCGGTCGCCACCAGCGCCGGCACCAGGAAATGCGAGGTAGCGTTACTGACGATGCCGAGGCGGAACGGCACCAGCGGCGCCAGCGATCGGCCATCCTGGCGCGCCTGCTCGATGCTCCGCGACAGCCGGGTGAGCTGGTTCTCGTCCAGCCCGAAGCCGGCCAGAGCCTGCAGCTGCGAACCGAGGTCGGCGGCGTTGACCGGCAGCGCGCGGCAGCGGGCGGCGAACTCCCGGGGCGGCGCCGGCAGCCAGGCCAGCGTTGAATATAAAGATTGGCTCATTGTCGGTTGATCTCCGTCAGGATTTGCGCCGCCACGTCCTGCGGCGTCTGGAATGGGGTTTTTTCGCGTTGCTGGGCGAGAAAGCGTTCGTCGAAGGCGGCCAGCATCGGCGTTTCGGTATAGCCCGGGCGCACCGAGCGCACGCGCAGCCAGGGGTAGTCGGCGGCGAGCACGGCGAGCAGGCCGGCCATGCCGTACTTGGCGATGACGTAGGCGCCCATTCCCGAGGCGGCACCGCTGCCGGCCTCGCCCATCGCCCGGCTCAGGATGCCGATCACCACGCCGTCCTTGTAGGGCCGCCAGCACTGGCGGACGAGGCCGGCGAGCAAGCGTTGCGGACCGAGGACATTGACCTGCAACTGGGCCTGCAGGTCGGCCGCCGCGATCTTGCCGAAGGGGGCCAGAGTGAGGGGCGGCGAACCGGCGAGCACGGCGCCAGCCAGGCGCCCCTCGGCGCCGGCCAGCTCGGCCAGCGCCCGGTCGATCGAGTCGTCCGCAGCGAGATCGAGAGCCAGCGCCCGGCCACCGGTGCGCGCAGCGACGGCTTCCGCCACCGCCGCCGCACGGTGATAACCAACCACCGGCGAATAGCCGGCGGCGGCCAGCGCCTCGCAGGTGGCGGCGCCGATACCGCCCGCGCCGCCGGAAACGAGAAAGCGTTCACGACCGGACAAGCAGCACCTCCGCTTCGCCCTTGGCGAGCAGGACTTCCCCGGCGCGCAGCGTCAGTTTGAGCAGCACCATGCCGGTCGCCGGCGACAGGCGCAGGATGACGGCTTCGACCCGCGCTTCGCGGCCGACGTAGAGCGGCTGGCGGAATTGCAGCGCGAGACCGGTCCACACACTGTCGCGACCGGGCAGGTGCATGCCGATCAGTTGCGAAACCTTGGCGACGAGCAGCGCGCCATGGACGACGACGTCGTCAAAGCCCTTGCTGCGGGCGAAATCGGCGTCGACGTGAAGCGGGTTGCAGTCGCCGGAGAGGGTAGCGAATTGCTGCAATTCCTCGGCGCTGACGACGAAATCGATGCTAGCGGCGGTGCCGACCGCCAGTTCGCCCCAGGCGATGGCGCGACTTTCCGCTGTCATCACAGCTTGCTGACGATCAGTTCGGCAAATTCGCCGACGTTCTTCAAGCGGCCAACCTGCGCTGCCGAGAAGCTCAGCCCGAAGGCGCGCTCGATCGACACTACAAGGCGTATGTGATTCAGGCTGTCCCACTCGTCGACATCGGCCGCCGTCAGCTCCGGCGTCACCTGCAGGCTGTCGTCGTCAAAGACGTCGCGGAAGATCTCGGTCAGCTTGCTGTAGATCTGCGTCAGGTTGTTGTCGGATTTCATTTGCGGCTCCTTTTCAATCATCAAAAACTGCATCAGCGCCGGGCCAAGTGGCCGGGCGCATCGTTCAGGACGCCGGCCAGACGCCGCGCCCAACCCTCGGCGACGCGCGGCTTGGGATGCACCTCGTCGGAAAAATCCTCCGGCCGGTCGGCATCGCTCAGGCTCAGGAAGGCGACGCCATCGGTCCCGGCCAGTTGCTGCTGCAACCCCGCCCAGTGCTGGCGGTAGCTGGCCTCATAGGGTGAGCCGCTGGCATGCCAGCGCGGCAAGGGCAGGTCGACCAGCAGCACCCGTCCGCCACTGGCGCGGATGGTGGCTATCGTTTGCACCAGCGTGGCGAAAGGCGCCGCTTCGAGGCGGCCACTGCCGCCCATGTAGTCTTGCCAGAACGCCAGGTACTGCGCCTGGCGCTCGACACCGGGTACCGGCACCTGGTCGGCCGGGGCGGCGACGGCGCGGGCCGGGCGTAGCGCCTTGCCGATGTCGCGCGCCAGGCGGTCAACCAGCAGGAACGGCTTGATCAGCGTCACGCCGGCGTCGAGCCAGCGCGGCGGCAGCAGCGCCACCGGCCCGTCGTCGGTGCGCCGATAGAAGCCGTAGCGGTAGCGCTCGATATCGAGATCGGTGTCGCCGGGATGGCGATCCGGCGTGTGCCAGCGCGCCCGGTCGTCGGCAAACAGGCCGTACCAGGCGCCGATGACGAACAGGTTCCGGCGTTGCGCCGCCGGGCTTTGCACTTCGAGCACCAGGTCCACCATCTGGCGAACCTCGGTCATGTTGGCGCCGCCGATCGCCAGGTTGTGCACCGTCGCCTGCGGCACCAGTTGCTGCAGGCGGGCCGGACGAAAACCGGCGAGCACGTTGGAGGCGCCGAGCAGGATGGCCTTGTCGTCCCCGGTATCAAGCCGGCTGCGACTGAGGAAGGCGTATTTCGGCTCGGTCATGAACGGCGAGCGGGCAGCGGCGGCGGTATCGAGATTGGTCTCGGCCGGCGGCGACATAATCGGTACGGCGACGGCCAGGGCCAGACCGTAGAGCAGCAGCAGGAAGAGGAGCAGGATCGCCGACTGGCGCAGGATGATGGTCATGGTCAGAAGGCCCGATACACGAACTCGGGCGCCTTGTGGAAGAACGAGGAGGCCATCAGGACCAGCAGCACCTGGGCGGCCAGTGCGGCGTTGCGGCCGACGAAACCGGCCGGGCTGGCCGGCGAAACCGCCAGGCCGGCGGCAGCCCGGCGCAGCGTGACCATGGCGAAGTCGACGGCTGGCAAGACCAGGGCACTGGCCAGCGTGATCAGCGCGAAGCTGGCGGCGACGCCGGCCGGCCCCAGCGTGCGCAGCAGGCCGCCGAGCTCGGCCAGATCGACCCACAGGCAGACCAGAGCGAAGGCGAAATAGGCGAAGGTGGCGCCGCGGCAGAGGCCGCGATAGACGGGCTGCTCGGCCAGTGCGCGATAGCCGGCCTTGCCCAGACGCCGGGTCATGGTGAGCTGCCACAGCTTGTTGGCGGCGGCGCCGCCACCGAGAAGCAGGCCGTAGGCGACGAACACGGCGGTCGTGCCATGCCACAGGCCCAGCACCAGGAAAGTCACGAAGAAGGCCAGCACAGCCAGCCAGGGCATCGCCGCCGGCGCGTCGAAGCGCCCGGCCAGCGCCTTGAGCAACGGGTTGAACAGGTAGGTCTTGAACCACTCGGAGAGCGTGATGTGCCAGCGCGTCCAGAAATCGAGGAAGTTGCGGGCGGCGAACGGCTGGCGGAAGTTCTCCGGCAGGTTCTGGCCGAGCAGGCTGCCGAGGCCGATGACGATGTCCATGTAGCCGGAGAAGTTGAAGTACAGGTACAGGGTGTAGACCACCGCCGCGGCGCTGAAGGCGATGGCGAAGCGCGCCCCGGCCAGCGCCTCGGCGGCGAGCAGCGGCGGCGACAGTTGGCCGAAAACGTAGTGGAGGGCCGCCGAGAGCACCGCCACCTTGAGGAAGCCGCGCACCACCCGGGCAAAGGCGGCGAACACCCGCGCCTCATCGAGGACCACCGGCTGGTCGGCAGTGGCAGCGAAATCCGGGTAGCGCTGGATCGGCCCGGATACGAAACAGAGGAAATTGCAGCTGTAGTTGAAGTAGCGCAGCGGGCTGATCGCCGCCGGCAACTCGCCGCTCTGCGCATCGACCATCAGGTGGATCAGGCGGAACAGGACATAGGACAGGCCCAGGCTCAGGTAGGGAAAGGGCAGTTCGAGCAGGCCGTCGAGGAAGGCGTAGCGCTTGAGCACGACGAAGGCGCCTATGGTCAGCACCAGGCAGAGGACCAGCCCCCAGCCCGGCGCGCGGGGCAGCCAGCGCACCGCCGGATAGCCCAGGGCGACGAAGAGCAGCAGCGGCGCCAGGGCCGGCGCCGTGCTCACCTGGCTGACGATGAAGACGGCGTTGGCGGCGGCGAACACCCATTGCCGATAGGCCGCCGAGCGGCCGAGATGAAAGGCGACGACGACGGCGACGAAAAGCAGGAAGGTCAGCGAGGTGATGGCCATGTTGTCTCCCGCGACCGCCTCAGAAGGCCCGGACGTCCCGGAAGACCAGCACGATGGTGCGCAGGATGATGCGCAGATCGAGCCCGAGCGACCAGTTGCGCAGATATTCGAGGTCGCACTCGATGCGGCCGCGCATGTGTTCCAGATCGTCGCCGCCGCGGAAGCCGTTGACCTGGGCCCAGCCGGTGATGCCCGGGCGCACCTTGTGGCGGATCATGTAGCCGGGAATCAGCTTGCGGTACTGCTCATTGACGGCAATTGCGTGCGGCCGCGGGCCGACGATGCTCATCCGGCCCTGCAGCACGTTGATGAACTGCGGCAACTCGTCGAGCGAGCCCTTGCGGATCAGCGCGCCGAACGGCGGGACGCGCGGGTCGCCGCGGGTGACCTGGGTGTAGCTCTTGTCGCCGTCCTCGGTGACGGTCATCGAGCGGAATTTGTAGACCACCACCTCGCGCCCGTCCAGGCCGTAGCGCCGCTGTTTGAAGAAGGCCGGGCCGGGCGACATCAGCTTGACGCCGACGGCGACAACGAGCAGCAGCGGCGAAATCAGGATCAGGATCAGCGCCGCCAGCACGATGTCGCTGCTGCGTTTCAGGAAGCCGTTGAAGCCGGTGAACGGCGTCTCACATACCGCCACGATCGGCGTCTCGCCAATGCAGTCGACGCGGCTCTGGATCAGGTCGGTGACGAAAATATCGGGCACGAAGTAGATCGAGGCCGTGGTGTCCTTAAGGTCATCGAGCAAGGCCAGCATGCGCGACTGTTCGCCGAGCGGCAGCGCCAGGTAGATCTGGTCGACGCGATGGCTCTTGGCGTAGGCGACCAGTTCGCTCAGCGAGCCAAGTTCGCGCTCCGGGTCGCGTTCCGTATCGCGGCCCTGGCAATCGCCGTCCAGGCGCGAGGCGTTGCGGTCGTCGAAATAGCCGAGAACGCGCACGCCGAACGCCGGGTCGCCGGCCAAGGTCTGCACCAGCCGCTGGCTGGTGGCGTTATAGCCGGCGATCACCGCCCGCCGCTGGTTGCGCTCGAGGGCGAGGATGCCGGGGATGATCGCCCGCGCCAGGGCATTGGCGGCGACCAGGGCGAGCGGCGTCACGGCCAGCCAGATGAGGATCACCGGCTGCGTGAAGAAGGCCACGTAGCCGCTGCCATAAGCGAAGAGTCCGAGGAGAGTGCCGAGGAACAGCCAGCCGACCACGGTCTTGCGGACCATCGGCGAGGCCGCTTCTTTGAGATGGAAGCGCCCGGGAAAGGTCAGCGAAAACACTGCCAGGCCGAGAATGCTGTAGGCCGGGTCGAGGCGGCCCACCGGCGGCTCGCCGGCCAGGACCGTGAAGAACAGGATGGCCACCGCCAATAGCGGCGGCACGAAGGATTCGAACAGATTGACCAGCGGATAGATGCGGCGCGATAGCTGGCCCGGTGAGGACAGCCGTGTGTAGTGGGGAATTGTTGCCGTGTTCATGTCATACCTTGTTGATCGGGATTTAACGGGGAATGGGTAAGCGGGCGGCGGAGCGGCGGGCACACCGGCTGGAGTTCGCCGTAGGTGCAGAAGCGGGCGCGGCGGAATTGCGCATGCCGGCGCAGGAAGCGCTGCATCTCGTCCTGGCATTCCTGCTTGAAGGTCGGCGGCCGGGTGACGGTGATCGTTTCGCAATCGACAATGCCCATCTTGTAGCCGCAGGCCGCCTGCGCCAGCTGGACGTAGCCCCAGCCCCAGTAGTTGTAGTCGTCCTCGATCAGCGCCCGGAAAGCCGGCCAGGCGCGGGCATCGAAGACGGTGATGAAGACCTCGATGACATCGACCAGGCGGCCGACCCGGCCCGGCTGCTGGAACATGATGGCGTGCGGGCTGTGCGAGCGGGCGGAGAGTGCTGGCGACGCCATGTCGAGGCGGTTGCGTTCCATGATGGCGACGAAGCGCCGCCAGCAGAAATCGTCGATGGCGACATCCTCGATACCGAGCACGATGTAGTCGTAGCCGGCGCAGCGTTCCGGCGTCAGGTATTTCTTGAAGTACTGATAGACGATGCCCGGTTCGTGGATGAAGGTGCAGCGGCTGAAAATCGCTTCGTCGAAACGGCAGCCGTCGTAGACGAAGATCAGGTAGTCGAAATCGTCGTGGCCCAGGCGCTCGATGAGCCGGGCCAGCAATTCCTTGCCGGAAGCGCCAATTGGCGCGGCATACAGCGCCTTGCCGCGGCGCAGCGGTGCTGGGGCGGCTGCGGTTTCAGCATCGCGGCCGGCGACCCAGCGCCGCAGCCGGGCTTGCTGGCGCCGGCGCAACAGCGTCGAGCGCAGCATTTTGGCGAAGTCGATGGCGCGGCGCATCATCTCAGGTCGCCCGCTTGACGGTCTGCCGGGCAAAGGCCAGCAGTTCAAGGACCAGGCTGCGATTGAGCAACCACAGCACGGCGCTGTAGGTGACGGCGCCAAGGCCGACCATCAGCGCCAGACGCAGCGCCGGATCATAGGCAGCCAGCAGATATACCTTGGTGCCATGGACGACGGCTGCCATCGCCGCCGCGGCCAGCGCCGGGTGCATGGCGCCGGCCAGCTGCCCGGCGACGCTCAGGCCGGTTACCCGGCGCAGCAACCAGAGGTCGATGCCCAGGCCGAGGAGCAGCCGCGAGGCCCAGACCGCCGCCGCCGCTTCGAGCGAGAAGCGGCCGAACAGCAGCATGCCGGCGACGACGTAGGCGATTTGCAGCAGCAAGGCGATGCTGGGCAGCACCGGATGGCCAGTGGCGTTGTAGATGGGCACCGAAAACAGGCGTCCGAAAAACTGGAAAGTGAGCAAGGCAAGCAGCGCGACAAAGGGAGCGGCCCCCAGCCAGCGGGCACCGAAGACGATCTCGACGACTTCGTAGGAACAGACGGCGAGGCCGGCAAATAACGGGTACATCAGGGCGGTGGTCAGGCGGACGGCGGCGCTGAAGGTGCGCCGGATGTCGGCGCGGCTGCCCTGAAGGCTGGCGAAGATCGGCAGGGCGAGCTGGGCGACGGCACTGCCAACGATGTCGCGCAGCATGTCCACGGCGCGAAAGGCCAGGCTGAGGATGCCGGCGGCCTGGACGCCGAGGAAGGCAGCGACGCCGATCATGAAGAAGCGCTGGGTGGACAGGCCGACCAGGCTGAAGGAAGCGGCGGGCACGCCGAAACGTGTCATTTCCCCGAGCTCCGGCCGGGACAGGCCGAAGCGCGGGCGCTCCGGCGCCAGCAGCCAGAGCGCCAGGGTGGCGAGCACGGTCATGCTCACCTGTTGGGCGACCAGGCTCCACACGCCGGCCCCGGACACCGCCAGGGTGATGCCAATCACCGCCGAACCGCCACGCCCGATCGTCGAGCGCAGGGCCAGCGTACGAAACTGCATATGCCGGCGCTGCAGCGCGACCAGCGCACTGCCCCAGCCGGAGGCGACCAGGCCGAGGCTCATCCAGCGCAGCACCGGGCCGACCTCGGGCTGGCCGATCAGCGCGGCGAAGCGGTCGGCGAGCAGCCAGCAGGCGCCAGTCAGCAGCACGCCGATCAGCAGCGCCGCCGTGAACGCCGAATTGATGTGGCGCGCGGTCGCCTCTCGGGTGCGGATCAGGGCGTCGTGGAAGAGCATTTCAACCGGCACGTTCAACAACTGGACGATGCCGATGGCGACGGCGGCGATGCCGAACTCGGCCGCCGACAGGTAGCGCGAAAAGAAAATCAGGGCGATGAAGGACAGCCCGGACAGGCCGAAGCTTTCGAGCAGCGTCCAGCGCAGCGAGCGGGCGGCCGTGGCGCGCACGGCGCCCGAGCCGGCCGGCGGCTCAGCCGGCACGTATGCCGGGATGGCGGTCAAACCACTGCCCGGCATAGTGGCCGAGCTTGCCGTAGGAGTTGTCATCGAATACCACTCGCTTGCCGAGCAGGGCCGCGAAAATCATGCCGTGGAGGCGGTTGGTGCGGACTTCGCCATAGGCAGCGAACTGCGCCTGCATGCGTCCGGTCAGCGCCTCGCAGTAGGCATACCAAGCCCGCTGGGCGCCGAGCCGGAGGTCGGTTTTGCCCTCCAGCCGGTGCAGGCGGAGGATCAGACCGAACAGGCGGCGCTGCCAGACCGGGACGAAATCCAGCCAGTCGACCAGCGCCCCGCCCTCGCCTATCGCGCCCGGCGGCGCCGTCGCCTCGATGTCGGCGCGCCACAGGGCGACGCGGCCGGCAGCACCGCCGGCTGCCGACGGCGGCGCGTCGTCCCAGAGCTGGTGCGCCATGTCCGGCATCAGCAGGACCTGCGGCGAGAACCGGTCAGCCACGGCTTCCAGCGAGCTCTGATCGCGGACCATCAGCACCAGATTGCGGTGTTGCCGAAAAATCGCCGCTGACAGCTCCTTGGCCTGTTCCGACTGGAAATGCACGGTCTGCGGCATGAGCACGATCGGGTGCTGGGGAAACTGGCGGACGACGGCCTCACGAAAATGCTGATGTACCGGGTAGAGATCGCCAAAATTGCCGCCACCGTGGAGCACGATCACCGCGTTGGCGGGTACTGCCCGGCGCCGCGTGGCGGTGAAGTTCATGTAACCGGTGCGCTCGACGACCCGGTAGCCATAGTCGGCGAAGAAGCGCTCGGTGCCGCGCATGATCAGGATGTCGCCGAAATTGAGATGAACCGGGTAATCGAGATAAACCACCGGCCGCGCCACCGGCAGGTAGCGGGTGATCGCCGCCAGCTTGTGCTTGAGTTGATTCATCGAGGCGTTCATCGTCGGGTCCCCTCAACCCTGATGCGGCAAGCGCACGAACTGGCGGCGAATCTTGGCGAGCAGGGGTTGCTGGCGCGTCGATTCACACTGGCGGATGTAGCGCCAGGTTTCGTGGCTCAGCGCGTAGGTCGGCGCGGTGGCCTGGTCCACGATCTCGCGCCGGTAGGCCCGGCACATGCCAACTGCGTCGCCAACACCACGCAGTGCCGCCAGCCCGATGCCATTGCGCCAGCCGCGGAAGACGAAGGCGGCGGCGCCGACGAGCAGGCGTGGCAGCGGCGTGCCGAACTTGTAGGCCGAGTACAGGCTGTTGCGCACCGTGTAGTAGTAGCGACCCTTGCCCCACATCACCCGGTGTTCGGGCGAGACCTTGTGACGGATGCCGACCGCCGGCACGTAGGCGATGCGGTAGCCGGCGTTGAGCATCCGGTAACTGAGGTCAAGCTCCTCGCCGCAGAAGAACAGGCGGTCGTCGTAGCCGCCGACGGCGGCGAAAACCTTGCGGCGAATGGCGTGGCCGGCGCCGATGAAGCGCGTTGCCGGGAAACCGGTGTCGGGACGGCATTCCGGCGGGTAATCCCAGGAGGTGGCGTCGTTCTCGCCGGTAAAGTAGTTGTCGATGCGAAAGCCGATGGCACACAGCTCGGGACGGGCGTCGAGATGGGCAACGGCGGTGGCCAGGGCGTGGCGGTCGGCAAACTCGGCATCGCTGTCGAGGGCGACAATGTAAGGGGCACTGCCCATCTCCGAGGCGATATTGCGGCCGCCGGCAACGCCGCTGTTGAAACCGAGTTTCTCCAGCGTCGCGTTCGGCACGTCGGCCAGGTAGGCCTCGAGTCGGCGCAGGTTGTCGGCTTCGCTGCCCTGGTCGACGATCAGAATGCGCTGACGGACGCCCAGCTGTTCGGCGGCGCTGGCGATGGCGGCGATGGTGTCGTCGGGGCGATTCCAGGACAGGATGATGACGTCGACCTGGACGTCGGGGGCTGGGTTCATGATGCACCTCGCTGGTAGGCCCGGATGTAGTCGATTTCGTAAAGTCCGGGAAAGGGAGTGGTCTGGTCCGGATTGGGAATCCAGTTCGGGTCGTGGCTGCCCAGGGCCAGATTGGCCAGCAGGTACATGTCCTCGTGGATGCCGTGCGGGCCGTATTCGAAACTCTTGCTGCCGTCGATGAAGAAGACGATGTTGTCGCGCGTCCACTCCAGGCCGTAGATATGGAAGCCGTCGCTGCTGTCGATGATCCCGTCGATCCACATGCCGGCGGCGCTGGTGGCGACGCGCGGCCGCTCGATGGCGCCGTGCTTGATGGCATAGGGCCGCGTGCCGGAGGCCTCGAAGACGTCGATCTCGGGCGGCCAGGTAGCGCGTTTGGGAAGTAGCCAGAAAGCCGGCCAGAAACCCTTGCCGCGCGGCAGCCGAGCGCGCATCTCGAAATAGCCGTAGGTCTGCCAGTGGGTCAGTTCGCTGGTGATGCAGCCCGAGGTGTAGGCGCGGTTCCAGATGTAGGGCGAGAGTTTCTCCGGATCGGCGCGCTCCGCACGGATCTGCAGGCTGCCGCCGGCGATGGCGAACGGCTGCACGCCGAGCGGCTGCTTGGTCGAGCCGGTGAACCGCGGATCCATGTAGATCTGCTTCTCCTGATTGATCGCCGTCCGCCGCTCGTGCCGGTAGCGGCTGCGCCAGGCCGGGGCGCCGGGGCGGCCGCCGGTGGCGTTCTCGTTGATCCGGCCGAGGTCGGGATCGTCGAAATCGTCGCCAAAAACCAGGCGATAACCGGTCGGAACGAAGCTCGGGAGAGGCACTCGGGCAACGGCGGCGACCTCGCCATCGAGGGTCAGCTGGGCGACGACCCGGCCGAGCGGCCGCTGGCCGTCGGTCAGCATACCGAGGCGCGCCCGGACGCCGCCGGTGATGGGCAGCGGATTGGCCGACAGCGCCGCCCGGCGGACCAGGGAAGTCGTTGTCGCGCCGGAAAACAGCTGGACCCCGGCGGCACTCCATTCCAGGCGGACCACCGGATCGGCAGTGACGTCGGTGAAGCCGGCCACGGTGACGCGGCCGACCCGGCCGACCAGCCAGCCGCTGTTCGAATATTCCAGACGCAGGCCGCCGGCGTCGCCGGCGGCGTCAAGGATCACCCCACCGCGCCGGCCGCCATCCGGCAGCACGACGGTCAGCCGGCCGGCGGTGGCGTTCAGCGGTGCCGCCGGAAACGTCACCTCGTCGGCCGCCCGCTGGCCGACCTGGCCACTGGTGGCGATGAAGGAGCTGGCCTCATTACCCGCTTCATACTGGGCACCCCAGACCAGCACGCTGCCCAGGGTCAGCGGCGTGCGCCCCGGCAGGTAGGGCGTCGCCGGCTTCAGCGCGTAAATGGCCGGGGCCGCCGTGAGGGCAGCGAAGGGTTCGTTCCACAGCACGGCAAAGCGCTTGACCCCGGTATCGCGCGCCTGCAGGTTGAGTGTCAGGCTGTAGCGGCGCCACTCGGGGCCGACCTCGACCACCGCATTGGCGTTATTGAAGGTGGCGAAATCGAGCAGGCGCAGGCGCCAGGTGCCGCTGCCGGCGAGGCTGCGCAGCCAGACCGAGGCGCTGGCGAAATCGCCGGTGTCGACGTGAGTGACCGTCGCTTCGCCCAGGCTGCCGCTCTTCGGCTCCGGGCGGCCGAGACGGAAGGCCGTACGGCTGCCGTCCGGCGCCGGCTCATTGGCGGCGGTAACGGTCACGCCGCCGCCAACGGCCCAGCCCGGGCCGTCCGGCCGTGACGCGTTGACGATCAGGTTGCTGGCGGCGCCCTCGATTAGCAGGCCGAGCGGCGCGCCACTGCGGCGCGGGAAACGCGGCGCATCAACCGGCAAGATCCGTAGCTGCACGCCGTCAGCCAGGCTGGCCGGGCTGGCCCGCTGGTAGCTGACGCCGGGTGGCAGGCCGCCGCGAAAATCGAAGGCCAGCGTCGGCGTCGCCGCCCAGACCGTAGCTGGCGTCAGCAGGCAGCCGCCGAGCAGCACCCCGCTACCCTGCAGGAAGTTGCGCCGGCTCAGGGCCGGCGGCGCGCGCAGTCCGCCGGGCAGGTTCATGTGGACAGCGTCCGCTCACCCCAGCGCCGCCGCTGGCGCAGCGCCCACTTGACCAGGGCGTAGAGCGGCGGGCGCAAGGTCTCGCGATAGACGGCAAACGCGGCGAAGGCCGCTTCGGCCAGCCAGCGCGGCGCCCACAGCCCGACCCGGGCGGAATAGACGGCGTAGTACTTGCCGAAGAAATAATGGGTGTAGTAAATCGACCAGTAGATGCGCCGGAGCGTCTGCGTCCGCTGCCCACCGGTACGCACCTGGGCCGGCGGCAGATGGATGCTGTGGCAGTCGTTGCTGGTGATCAGGTCGTAGCCGTGGATGTACAGATTCATCTGGAAGTCCGACTCCTCACGGTAGCCGTTGCCGCGGGCGTAGTGCGGGTCGTAGGGAAAGCGTTGGAGCAGGGACTTGTGGGTCAGGATGACGGCGTTGGTCAGCGGCAGCCGGAGGTCGCCGGTGAAGCAGGCACCATTGACGTATTCGCAGATCAGCGGGCGGAACGGCTTGCCCGGGCGCAGGCCATGACCGAAGCGGCGCAGCGCGGCGAGCGGCGTTTCGCCATTTTCCATGTACACCCGGCGGCCGGACACGGCGCCAACCCCGGGCGTCTGCAGTTTCTGCAGGCAGGTCTTGGCGTAGCCGGCTTCCAGGTACTCGTCGTCATCGCAAAACAGGATCAGCTCGTTGGTGCTCGCCGCGACGCCGGTATTGCGCGCCTGGGCGGCGCCGAGCCGCCTTTCGTGGCGCAGGATCAACATGCGCACGGCCGGCCGACTGGCGGCGATCCGTTCGAGCACCAGCGGCGTGTCGTCGGTGCCGCCATCAATGACGAAAATGATCTCGCTGATTCCGTTCTGGACGAAATAGCTGGGGGCGACCCGGCGCAGGGTGTGGGCGCGGTCGCGGGTGGGAACGATCAGCGTGATCATCGGGCCTCCAAGGGGTAGTCGTTTGCTGGCACGGCCGAGGCGGCGCCAGCGCGGGCCTGCTGACAGGCGGTGATGGCATCGCGCAAGGCGCTGCCGCGGTCGCGCCAGCGGTAAAGCTGGTCGGCAGCGGCAAAGGCGCCCCGCTGCATGGCGTTGAGTTCGTCGAGTCGATCGATGTGGGCGACGATGGCGGCGACCAGCGACGCCAGGTCGGCACGGCTCAGCAACTGACTACGGATGGCCGGCGGCAGGCCGGCGGCGGCGGTGTCGATGGTCGCCACCGGAAGCCGGCCGAAGATGTAGTCGAGGAATTTCAGCTTGAAGCCGCCGCCGATCACTTCCGGCACCACGGCCAGCCGGGCGCGCGCGAAGTACGGGGCGACGTCATCGACAAAGCCGTGGAAGACGGTGGCCTTGAAGCCCGGCTCGAGTTCGGCGCGCAGCGCCTCGGGGACGTCGCCGATGACGTCGAAGATGATGCCCTGGCGATGGAAGGCGGCGTCGGCCAGGGCGAGGAACTGGCGCAGGTTCTCCTGCTTGACCACCCAGCGGAAGGAGCCGATCAGCACGACGCGCTTCGGGCAGGCGGCATCGATCAGCCGCGCCGGCTGCGCCTCGCCGGAATAGCCGGGGGTCAGCACCACGGGCGGCCGGCCCGGGGCCAGGCGGGCGAAAGCGGCGCCATCCTCGTCGCTGATCGCCGTCGTCAGATCGACTTGGCGCAGGATGAAGCGCTCGAGGGCGGCGACCTTCAGCCAGTTCTGCCAGAGGGCCAGCTTTTTCAACGGTCCGCCCTGGCTGTTGCGCACCATGTCGCGCCACAGGGCGCCTTCCTGATTGTGGGCGACATGGATCAGCACCGGCCGGACGCCTGGCTGGCGAGTCGCCAGATAGCGCTTGAGCGCCCAGCCCGAGCCGTAGCTGTCGAAGACGATCGCATCCCAGCTTTTCTGCAGTTGGGCGGCCAGGGCCTGGCGGAAAGCCGGCGTGTCATGGATGGCGGCGGCGATTGGCAGCCGGCTGAACAGCGCCCGGCCCTGGCTGCGCTTGCCACCAGCGACCGGCAGCCAGTGCACCGGCGAAGCGGCCGGCGGGGCGCCGACCGGCGCCGCGCAGCCGAGAAAGCTCACCGCCACACCGGCCTCGGCCAGCGCCGTGGCCAGGCTGGCCGAATAGATCTTGTCGCCGGCATCCGGCGGGAACGGCTGGTCGCGGGCGATCCACAGGCAGTTCATGGTTCGACTCCTTCAAGCGGACCGGGCTGGCGGACGGACGCCGCCGGCGTCCACGTCTGGAAGCGTTCGCCGCGCAGCGACCGCCAGACGCCAAGGCCGACCGCGGTGAGCACGGCGAGGACATCGAAGATCTGGGCGAAGGGTTTGAGCGGGAAGCGGTAGCCGATGACCAGCACCAGCCCGAGCAAGCCGGCCAGAACGGCAGCCGCCATGCCCTGCCCGGCCAGCACCAGGGCCAGTTCAAAACTGGCGAAGGCGCTGACCAGCAGATAGATGCTCAGCCAGCGCAGCAGCTTGTGCGACAGGTATTTGTACAGGCTCAGGCCGTCGAGCTGGCGCAGCCGCGGCCAGAGCAGGCGGTGGACATTGAAGGCCTGGCAGGCGATGCGCTGCTTGCGACGAAACTCCTCGCCGGCCGAGGTGGCCGACTTCTCGTAGGCGTGGACATCGGTGGCCTGGACGATGCGGTAGCCGTCGCAAAGGATGCGGAACGACACGTACATGTCGTCGATGATGTGTTCCGGCGCCGGGTGGTGCAGGTGGCGGCGGATGGCGAACAGCGAACCGTCGGCCCCCATCACCGAGCCGCTCTCCCCTTCCAGGCGCTTGATCGCTTCCTCGAAGCGCCAGTACAACGAACCGGTGGCGGCGGTGACCGAGTCGTCGGCATTGACGTAGACCAGGTTGCCGCAGACACAGCCGACGTCGGGGTCGGCGAAATGGCGGCGGAGCGCCGGCAGGGCCTGGGCATCGAGCATCACGTTGGCGTCGGTGAACACGATGAGCGAGGCCGTCGTCCGCGCCACCAGGCTGTTCATGCCGGCGGTCTTGCCACGACGCTCGGCCGACACCTGCAGCGTGATGCGGTCGGCGTAGGCACTGAGGATTTCGGCTGTGCGGTCGCTGGCGGCATCAACATGGACGAGGATCTCAAGCCCCGGCTCCTGCTCGCGCAGGGCCAGCAGGTTGGCGATCTTGGCCGCGATCACCGCCTCTTCGTTGTAGGCGCACATGCAGATCGCGAAACTCGGCGCCGCGGCCGACTCGGGCCGCAACGCCGGACCAACCGGCGGCCGACGCCACCAGCGCAGCGCGTAGAGCGACAGCGGGAAGGTGACGAAGGGGTGCAAGGCAAGCAGCAGGCAAATGCCAGCCAGGTAGAGGAAAGCTTCTGACATTTTTCAGGGTCCGTCGGAAAGTAAGGATTTCTGGGCCGGCGACCGGGCGTCGCCCTCTTCCGTCTGCGTCGTCCACACCAGCAGGCTGAGCGCCAGGCCGTGGAAAAAGGGAACGAAGGGTCCGTTGAGCAGCAGGGTCAGCCCCACTGCCAGGCGGACGATGAACGGCGCCGCTGAGCGGAAGACGCAGTAGTAGATGAAGGCGAAGTAGAGGCCGGCGCCGAGCAGGCCGTATTCAAAAACCATCTTGAACAGCGTCATGTCGGCGACCGGGAACGGCATCCGTTCGGCGTAGCCGGTAAAGGCCCCGGCGCCGTAGCCGAACAGCGCCTTCAGTGGATCGGGCCAGAGATACTGGGCGAAGACATGGAAGCCGCCGATGAAACGGGCGTGGGCACTGGAGCGCACCGAGCCGAACTCGCCGAGGCGCCCGGTCAGCTTGTCGAGTTCGAGGTAACTGCCGAAGGCGATGGCCAGCAGCAGCGCCCCGAGAATCAGCCAGAGCAGCCCCCAGTGCCGGCGCGTGATCAGGATCAGCGGGCCGCAGATGGCCAGCAGGATGACGCCGGTGCCCGAATAGGAAAGCAACAGCGCCAGCCCGTACAGCGCCACGCGCAGCAGGCGGTTGCTGGTCAGCAGTTCGACGATGATGGCGACGGCCATGAACTGGCTGAAGAAAGACGGCTCGGCGAAGAAGATGCCATTGACCCGGTAGGCGGCCTCGCCATAGGCGATCGGCGCCTGCATGTTGAAGCCCTTGATCAGGAAAGCATCGGGCACGAAGTTCTCGATCGGGAAGGCATAGCGCGGGCCGACCGCCAGTTGCAGGCCGTACTGGGCGATGCCGGCGAGCGCCAGGATAGTGGCCAGACCGAGGAAGAAGCGCAGGGCCGGCGCCGTGCCGTCGTCCGCCCGCGGCAGGTGGAAGACATAGGCGCCGTAGAGCGTCATCAGCAGCAGCAGCGAGCCGAGCGAGAACGGATCGCCGCGCAACACCTGGACGGCGCCGATGCAGCCGACGAAGAGCAGGAAGAAGGCGAGCCGGCCGCTGTCCAGACGCAGCTGACCGAGGATCACGCCGATCCCGACGGCGAGCAGGATGAACAAGTAGGCGATGCTCAGCGACTGGGCGGCAAACGGCGGCACCGACAGCTTGGCAAACAGGATGGTGGCGAGCAGCGGCGTGTACAGCAGCAGGCCGGCCAGGCGGCGGCGGCTGACGCTAGCCGGGGCGGCCGCTCGGAGGCGGCCGGCAACGGGAAGGGGAAACGCCGTCATCGCCAGGCCGCCATCAAAACTCGTTGACCACGGCACCGAGCAGGTTGTCGAGGTTACGGGTCAATGCCGCCGTCTCGGCGAGGGTGGCGGCATTCGGTCGGCTGACCAGGATCGCCGCGCCGGCATGGGCGGCGATGATCTGTGCATCCGCCAGCGCCGCCGACGGGGTGTCGATCAACACGACATCGAAGGCCTGCGTGGCCTGCCCGATGAAGGCGGCGAGCAGTGGCCGGGAGAGCAGTTCGCGCGGATTCGGCGGCGTCGGCCCGGCGGCCATCACGAACAGGCCGCCCAGTCGCGGCACCGGCACCGCCGCCTGCAATCCGGCCAGGCCGCTGAGCACCGAGGACAGGCCGGCCCGGTTGTCGAGATTGAACAGCTGATGCTGGCGCGGGTGGAGCAGATCGGCATCGACCAGCAGCGTGCGCTGGCCGAGTTGGGCAAACAGTACTGCCAGATTGGCGACGATGAAACTCTTGCCCTCGCCGCGCCGGGCGCTGACCACGGCCAGGCTCTTGCGTGCCGGTTCGCGTTCCATCCAGTGCAGCATCAACTGCGAGCGGACGTCGCGCAGCCCGTCAACCAGCGGCTGTTGCGAACCAAAGGCGGCCAGCACCTCGGGCGAGACGGCGGTATCGCCGACCGGCAGGCAGCTGTATTCGAACTGGCGGGCGAGGCCGAACAGGATGTCCTCGGCGTCGAGGATGCCCAGTTGCCGCGCCGCCTCGCCAAAGCGCAAGCCTTCCTGCTTCTGCAACTGGATGACCTGGCCGGCCTGTTGCGGGCTGAGGCGGCCGGCATCGATCAGGATGGCGCCGAGGGAACGCGTCGGCGGCGGAAAATCCTTGACGGTATGGGCTGGATTCATATCCATGGCGAAATCTCGGCTGAGCCCGGGTAGCTGGTGAGCGGAATGGTGGCTAGACCGGTCGGGTGGTCAGGCGCTTGGCCTGGGCAGCCGACGAGTTGTCGCGCAGCCGCGCGAATTCGCCGCCGATCGCCTCGATCGGCGCAAACAGCCGGGGTCCGCGCCCCTTGCGCGGCAGGACGGCGAGCACCGGGATGGCGAGCACTTCTGACAGGTCGCGGCCGCTGCGCAGCCGCCGATTCAGGTGTTCCAGCAGCAGCGCCAGGCCGATGCCAAGCAAGGTGCCGAAGACGACCGACAGCGCGGTGTTCAGGGCGACCTTGGGACTGGCCGGGCTGGACGGCTCGCTGGCCACCGTCAGCATCGCCACATTGGTTTGCGGCATCTGGCTTTCGAGGCCGGTTTGCACCAGGCGCTGGGTGACCATGTCGTAGTCACGCTGGGCCTGCTCGACGTCACGCTGCAGCACGGCGACGCCGTCGCGCTGCGCCCGCAGTTCGAGGACTTTCTGCTTCTGCGTATCGAGGGCGCCACGAATTTCCCCCTCGCGGGAGGCATTCATGCGGTCGGCAGCGCCAAGCGAACCGGCGATGCGGCTGGTTTCCGTGCCGATCTGGGCACGCAGGGCGGCAACCCTGGTCATCATGTCGAGGTATTCGGGATGGGTCTCGCGCAGGCGCAGCGCCAATTGCTGGCGCTGCCCATCGAGATCGGCCAGCCGGGCTTTCAGGTTCTGGATCAGGCCATTGCCGACGACTTCGGGCAGGATGTCGGCGGACCCGGCCTGACTGTTGCGGCCACGGGTCGCCGCGCGATGGCCCTGAACTTCGACCAATTGGGTCGACAGTTCGCTGAGGCGGGCGGTCTCGACGTCGAGCTTCTCGTCGGCGACGACGATGCGGTGCGACTGCTGGTAGGCCGACAGCTTCTGTTGCGCCGCTTCCAGCTTGTCGCGGAACGACCGGGTGCGCTCGCCGAACCACTGGCTGTATTGGCTCGCCGAAGCGACCTTCAACTCGAGATTGGTGTCGATGTAGGCCTGGGCGAAGGCATTGGCGACCACCGCTGCGGTCGCCGCGTCGCCGGCCGTATAGATGATCGACACAACGTTGCTTTCATGCGTCGGCATGACCTTCAGGTGGTGGCGCATCGGCGCCGCCAGCCAGGCCTGCAACGAACCCCGGCCGTTGGTCTGGTCGAGCCACTGACCCCGCAAGTCGGGATCCTGGTCAAGCTTGAGCAAGGCGACGGCGTGTTGCGCCACGCGCTCGGAAAGGATGATGTCCACCTGCGTCGACATCACGGCCGAGGCCGCAGTGACCGGCTGGACTACGCCGAGCACCGGATCGGCCGGGCGGGTATCGACGACCACGGCGGCTTCGGCGACGTACTTTCGCGGCAGCAACAGGTTGGCCACCAGGGTCAGCAGCATCACGCCGAGCAGGACGCCCGCCACCAGTCGCCAGCGGCCGCGCAGGATCAGGAAGAAGCGTTGCAGACTCATCCCGGCCCTACCTACGGGGCCCGACCCAGGCGCAGCAGTGAAATCACGCCGATCATGCCGAGCGACGACAGCATCAGAGCCGAGGTCTTCGCCGCGCCGAGCGGCGGCTCCGGCTGGATTTGGGCGGCCGGCCAGCGCGACCTGACTCCGCTGCCAGCGGGCAGGCCATACTGGAGCTGCAGCGCGGCGATCGGGCCGGGCTTGCTGCTCGGGTAGCGGACGGCAACCGCCAGTTCTGTGGCACTACCGGCCGGCTGCGTGGCGGTGGCCGCCGCGGAACTCACCAGCGCCGCACCGGCTTCGGCCATGACCAAACTCAATACCAGCGCGGGCAGGACTTTCCCGATCCGTGGTCTCATGATTACACCTCGATGAAAGTCAACGAGGACCACCTTAGGGATTCACATCGCTCCCGTATGTTCGTTACCACACGGATGCTGTCGCGCCGGCAAAGCCCTGCGGAAGCGGCGCCGGCGGTTATCATCGCGTTCCCGGCAACTTACCCGGGCGGCGCGCGTCTTACCCCGTACGCATTGTCGGTGCGGTCCGCCCGGGTGCCCCGACAGACCGGACGCCGACGCCGTGCCCCAGCCAAAGCCATGCCACCGAACCGCAAAACCCTGCTGACCAACCTCGTCGTCGCCGTCGCCATCGGGCTGATCTTCGCCATTGACCTGAATACGCCGCTCGGCCTCGCCGTGCCTTTCCTCTACCTGCTGCTCGCCCTGCTCGCCATCGCCGTCGAAGCGCCCAAGCGCACGCTGCTCGCCATCGCCATCCTCGGGCCGCTGCTCGCCGGCCTCAAGGTGCTTATCAATCCGGAAGACGGGGTGGCCTGGCTGGGGCACGCCAACCGGATCATTTTCTCGCTACTGATCTGGGTGGCGGTGGGCCTCGAGTGGGGCCGCCGGCTGCTCGAGGTAGCCCGCCGCGAACACAGTCTGGACCTGGAACATCAGGTGCGCGAACAGACCGCGGCTTGGCGCTCGGCCAATCACACACTGGAGCTCGAGGTCGCCGAGCGCCAGGCAGCCGAGGCGACGATCATCGACTACACTCAGCGCCTCCAGGCCCTGACCCGGCAGCTGGTGGAAGTGCGCGACGCCGAGCGCAAGGCCCTGGCCGCCGAACTGCATGATCGTATCGGGCAAAATCTGTCGGCATTGAACATGAGTCTGAATCTGAACCTGGCCCTGCTCGCCACCCAGCTGCCGCCGGCCGCCATGACCGCGACGCGGGCGCGCATCGGCGATGCCCTGACCTTGGTCGAACAGACGACCGAGGTCATTCGCGGCGTCATGGAAGAACTGCATCCGGCGCTGCTTGAGCAGTACGGGCTGGCCACGGCGTTGCGCTGGCATGGCGAGGAATTCGCCGGGCGCACCGGCATCGGCTTCCACTGCCAGGCCGGGGAGCGCTTTCCCCGGCTGGCCACCCAGGTTGAGACGACGCTGTTCCGCATCGTCCAGGAAGCCCTGATCAATGTCGCCAAGCATGCCCGGGCGACGGCGGTCACCGTGTCACTGGCGCGGCTGCCGAGCGGCGTCGAGCTGAAAGTCAGCGACGACGGCCGCGGTATCGCCCAGGAGCAGCTGAACCGGCCGGCCGCCGGCAGCGGCTGGGGGCTGACCATCATGGCCGAACGGGCGCGCATGATTGGCGGCGAGATGCGCATCGAGCGCGGCAATCAGGGGACGACGGTCGCCGTCACCATCCCCGACGACTCGCCGGAGGTGGCATGAGCATCAGCGTATTGATAGCCGACGACCATGCCGTGGTCCGCGACGGCCTGCGTCTGCTGCTCGAGTGCCAGTCCGACATCCGCGTCGTCGATCTGGTCGCCGATGGCCGGGCGGCGGTCGAGGCGGTGCTGCGCCTGAAGCCGGACGTGGTGATCATGGATCTGGCCATGCCGCTGCTCAATGGCGTCGATGCCACGGCGCAGATCCTCGACAAACAGCCGGACAGCCGGATCGTCATGCTGTCGATGCACTCGACCGTCGAACATGTGTTCCGCGCCCTGCAGGCCGGCGCCCTTGGTTACCTGCGCAAGGAGTCGGCGGGCAGCGAAGTGGTCGATGCCGTCCGCGTCGTACACAGTGGCCGGCGCTACCTGAGCCACAAGATCACCGAATCGGTGGTGGACGACTACGTGCGCAAACGTGCCGACGAAAGTCCGCTCGATTCGCTGAGCCAGCGCGAACGGGAAATCCTGCAACTGCTGGTCGAGGGCCGCTCGGGTATCGAGATCGCCCGCCAGTTGAACATCTCGCCGAAGACGGTTGATACCTATCGCAGCCGGATGATGCAAAAGCTCGGCATCGCCGATCTGCCAAGCCTCGTCAAGTTCGCGTTGCAGCACGGCCTGACCCCGCTCTGAGCGTGATTTCTTGATCTGGATCGAATAAACGCGCCGAATCAAGATATCGGCAGCGCCTTGTGGGTGATATCCGACATACAGCGACCGCCCCCGCGGCGGATCATCAGAAGAGTGATGATTTCAACCGGGAGTACTGCATGTCTGAAGACCACAAAACCGCAAAGCCGTTAGACAACGGCCGGCGGAAGTTTCTCAACACCGCCGGCGCCGCCGGCATTGCCGGCGTCGGCCTTGGCCTGGCCGGCTGCAACAAGGCCGAGGAAAGTGCCCCCAGCGCACCGGTCGCCGCCCAGCCCGCCGCCGCCCACGCCAAGGGCAGCGTCGCCGCCGGCCAGCTCGATGAATACTACATGCTGTCGAGCGGCGGCCACTCCGGCGAGGCCCGCATCTACGGCGTGCCGTCTGGCCGCACGCTGAAACGCATCGCCGTCTTCAACATCGATCCGATGTCGGGCTGGGGCATCACCAACGAATCGAAGCAGATCCTCGGCACCAAGGCCGACGGCAGCCTGCGCTACCAGACCGGCGATACCCACCACGTGCACGGCTCCTATAAGGACGGCACCTACGACGGCAAGTATTTCTGGATCAACGACAAGATCAACAATCGTCTGGCCCGCATTCGCGGCGATTACCTGGAAACCGACAAGATCACCGAGATCCCGAATGTCCAGGGTTTCCACGGCATCTTCCCGGACAAGCGCGACCCGGTCGACGCGGCGATCAATCACACCACCCGCGTCTTCTGCGGCGCCGAGTTCCACGTGCCGCTGCCGAACACGCCGAAGAACTGGCAGGACGGCGCCCATTACGGCTGCCTGCTGACCTGCGTCGACGCGGAAACCATGGACGTCCGCTGGCAGGTCCGCATCGACGGCAACATGGACCTCTGTGCCACGTCCTATGACGGCAAGCTGGCGGCGCTGAACAGCTACAACGTCGAGAACGGCCTGATCTTCTCCGACATGATGTCGGCCGAGCACGACGCCTGCATCTTCTTCAATGTCGAGCGCATCGAGGCGGCGATCAAGGCCGGCAAGATCGTCACCATCGGTACCTCCAAGGTACCCGTGGTGGACGGCACGCGAAAAGCCAACGAGGATCCGAAGACGGCGCTGACCTGCTACGTGCCGGTGCCGAAGAACCCGCACGGCGTCAACATCACGCCGGACGGCAAGTACTACGTGTGCGCCGGCAAGCTGTCGCCGACGGCGACGGTGATCGAGCACGAACGGGTGCTCAAGTGGTTCGCCGGCGAAGTCAAGGAAGCCAAGGAATGCATCGTCGCCGAGCCGGAAATCGGCCTCGGCCCGCTGCATACCGGCTTCGACGGCAAGGGCAACGCCTACACCTCGCTGTTCCTCGACAGCCAGGTGGTCAAGTGGAACGTCGCCGCCGCCATCGCCCATTACAACGGCGACAAGGCGGCCAAGGTCGTGCTCGACCGGCTCGACGTGCATTACCAGCCCGGCCATGGTTATTCGTCGATGGGCGAAACCAAGGAAGCCGACGGCAAGTACTTCAACTCCGGCAACAAGTTCTCGAAGGACCGTTTCCTGCCGGTCGGCCCACTGCACGTCGAAACCGAACAGCTGATCGACATCAGCGGCGAGAAGATGGAGTTGCTGCACGATCACACCGCCCATCCGGAACCGCACGACGCGATCATCGTCCGCCGCGACATCATCAAGACCAAGCAGATCTACACGCTGGAAGATTCGCCGATCCACATCAAGGGTTTCGAAGACACCGGCGTCAAGCGCGAGGGCAACAAGGTCACGGTGCGCATCATGTCGGTGGCGCCGACTTTCACGCCGTCCGAGTTCGTGCTCAAGAAGGGCGACGTCGTCACCATTGTGCTGACCAACCACGACAAGGTTGAAGACCTGCACCACGGCTTTGCCGTCGAAGGCCACGACGTGAACTTCATCGTTGGTCCGCAGGAAACCAAGTCAGTGACCTTCAAGGTCGAGCGCCCCGGTGTGTTCTGGTACTACTGCACGCACTTCTGCCATGCCCTGCACCTGGAAATGCGCGGCCGTATGATCGTCGAGGCTTGATCGGCCATCGCTACTCCCAGAGGGGAACGGCGGGACGCTCCCCCGTTGCTCCCCTCACATTCTGCAAAATCATGAAGTTGTGTCGTTTCCCGGCAGGTCTCCTGCCGCTGTTGTTCGCCCTGTTGTTCGCCCTGGCCTGGTCTCCGGGCCAGGCCGCTTCGTACGACGCGCCGCTGCCGGCGCAGCTGTCCACCGATCCCGATCTCTGCGCCTACGCCCCTTGCCGCGACGTGATGCCCGGCGCCGACAGTTTTTCGCCCCGCCAGGGCCGTCCCAGCTACGTCGAGGCCTACCGCGGCAGCGGTGCGCAGCGCCAGTTGCTCGGCTACGTCTTCCTGTCCACCGATATCGTCGACATTCCGGCCTATTCGGGCAAACCGATGGTCACGCTGATCGGCATGTATCCGCAGGGGATCATCAGCGGCGTGCGCATCCTCAAGCACAGCGAGCCGATCCTGCTTGTCGGCATCCCGGAAAGCGCACTCGACAAGTTCATCGCCCAATACGTCGGCCAGTTCGCCGGGGCCAAGGTCGAGATCGGCAAGTCCTCGGCCGCCGGCGGGCGCATCGGCCTCGATGCGATCAGTGGCGCCACGGTCACCGTCATCGCCGAGAACCAGGTGGTGATGCGCAGCGCCTACGCCATCGCCAAGCAGGTCGGCATCGTCAAGTCGGAGCCCAAGCCGGCGGCTCGCTTCACCGCCCAGGCCGCCAGCCACGACTGGAAAACCCTGATCGACGAAGGTAGCGTCCAGCACCTGACTGTGCAGCCGGACGAACTCGGCATTGCCGACAGCAAGCAGCCCTACATCGACCTGTATTTCGGCTACCTGAATGCCCCGGCGGTCGGCCGCAGCGTCCTCGGCGAGGCCGGCTGGAAGCGACTGATGGCCGATCTGAAAGCGGACGAGCACGCGATTTTCATCGTCGCCAACGGCAGCGCGTCGTTCAAGGGATCCGGCTTCGTGCGTGGCGGCATCTACGACCGTATCCAGGTCGTCCAGGAGGTCGACAGCCACACTTTCCGCGACACCGACTACCTCAACCTGTACGGCATCGCCGCCGCCGGTGCCCCGACCTACAAGGAATCGGCCATCTTCATCCTGCGCGGCGGCAACTTCAGCGCCGCCTACCCGTGGAGCCTGGTGTTCCTCGCCAACAAGGTCGATCGCGCCACAGGCAGCAAGACGTTTGCCAATTTCGAACGCGAATACTGGCTGCCCGACCGCTACTTGGAAGGCGGCCGGCCGACGGTGCTCCGCCCCGATCCGACCTGGCTGCAGGTGTGGCGCGGCAAGAAGCTGGAGATCGGTCTGTTTGTGCTGCTCCTCGCTGCCACCGCCGGCCTTTACGCCATGCGCGACCGGCTGGTGCGCAAGGCTTCGCGCAAGGACAAGCGCTGGGTGTCGATTCCCAAATACATCGTGTGGACGATCAGCATCGGCTTCGTCGGCTTCTTCGCCCTGGCCCAGCCGAGCATCACCCATGTCATGACCTGGATGCATTCGCTGGTCTATCAGTGGCGTTGGGAACTGTTCCTCTCCGACCCGCTGATCTTCATCTTCTGGCTGTTCATCGCCGTCACCATCTTCCTCTGGGGCCGCGGCCTGTTCTGCGGCTGGCTCTGCCCGTACGGCTCGCTGTCCGAGCTGTCATTCAAGATCGCCGGCAAACTCGGCCTGAAGCGTTTCCAGACCCATCTGCCGATGCCCTGGCACAACCGGCTGCGCTGGCTGAAGTACGGCATCTTCGCGTTGCTGGTCGGCGTCTCTTTCTACGACATCAGCCTGGCCGAGAAGATGGCCGAGGTCGAGCCCTTCAAAACGACCTTCCTGGTTGGCGGCGTCTGGAACCGTGCCTGGCCCTTCGTCGCCTACTGGGTGGCGCTGTTCGTCCTCGGACTGTTCATCGAGCGGCCGTTCTGCAAGTACCTGTGCCCGCTCGGCGCCGGCCTGGCGATCCCGACCACCTTCCGCTTCATCAAGTTGAAGCGCAAGGAAGAATGCACGACCTGCCACGCCTGCCAGAAAGGCTGCGGCTCGCTGGCCATCGCCGACGACGGCCGGATCGACCAGCGCGAATGCCTGCTCTGCCTGGAATGCCAGATCCTCTATTACGACGCCCACACCTGCCCGCCGCTATCCAAGGAACGCCGCCGGCGGACCAAGAGCGGGCTGGAACTGACGCCGATCGGCGACGATGGTTACTACATCCCGATCAAGGTGGTGCCGTGAGCGCCTTCCGGCCATGAAGCGCTGCCTCACCCTGCTGCTGCTCATCGCCGGCGGGCCGGTGGTCGCCGCCGAATGGCCGGTCGCCCCCGGCGCCTCGATCGGCGCCGCCATCGCCGTGGCGCAGCCCGGCGATACGGTGCGCGTGGCGCGCGGCCATTACGTCGAGCATCTGGTCATCGACAAGCCGCTGCGCCTGATCGGCGTCGGCCGGCCAACGATCAGCGGCGGCGAAAGCGGCGACGTCATCCGGGTCAAATCGCCGGACGTGCTGATCGAAGGTTTCATCATCCGCGACAGCGGTGCCGACCTCACCGCCCAGAATGCCGGCATTTACGTCGAGCCGGGCGGGCACCGCATTGCTGTGCGCAACAACACGCTGGTCTACAACCTGTTCGGCGTCTGGCTGGAAAAACTGCAGGACCCCGAGATCAGCGCCAACATCATCACCGGCAAGCGCGACCTGGCCTCGGCCCGGCGCGGCAACGGCATCCAGCTGTACAACACCACCGGCGCCCGGATCATCGGCAACCATGTCAGCTTCGCCCGCGACGGCATCTACGTCGATGTCTCGCATCACGCGATCTTTCGCGGCAACAAGATGCATGACCTGCGCTACGGCACGCACTACATGAATTCCAACGACAACCTGTGGGAGGACAACGAGACCTACCACAACCGCGGCGGCCTGGCGCTGATGGAAGTGCGCCGGCAGACGGTGCGCAACAACCGGGCCTGGGGCAACAGCGACCACGGCATCATGCTGCGCACCATCGTCGATTCAGTCATCGAGAACAACGTCGTCGCCGGCAACGGCCGCGGCTTCTTCATCTACGACGCCGAGTACAACGTGCTCAAGGGCAACCGGGTGATCGGCAACCGGGTCGGCGCCCACGTCTGGGCCGGCTCGATCAACAACGACGTGGACGGCAACGATTTCATCCAGAACCGCGAGCAGGTGCGCTATGTCGCCACCCGCGACGTGGCTTGGGGGAAGAGACAGGGCAATTACTGGAGCAACTACGCCGGCTGGGACGGCAATGGCGACGGCACCGGCGACGTGCCGTACGAGGCCAACGACCTGGTCGACCGGCTGACCTGGAAATTCCCGCTGGTCAAGCTGCTCTTGAACAGCCCGGCGGTGCACAGCCTGCGCCTGATCGCCCGCCAGTTCCCGCTGTTGCGCAGCCCGAGCATCGTGGACAAACAACCGCGCATGCAACCTTCCAACCCCGACTGGAGCCAGTGGCTTGACCGACCCGCTTATTGAAATCCGCAGCGTGCACAAGCATTACGGCGCGATCCATGCCGTGGACGGCATCGACCTCGACATCGCACCCGGCGAACTGTTCGGCCTGATCGGTCACAACGGTGCCGGCAAGACGACGCTGTTCAAGATGATGTTGGGCCTGTTGCCGGTAACTTCCGGCGACATCCGCATCGGCGGCCAGGCCGTGCGCGGCGAGGCTTTCCGCCAGGTGCGACGGAGCATCGGCTACCTGCCGGAAAGCCTCGCCCTCTACGACAACCTGAGCGGCCTCGAAACCCTGCACTTCTTCGCCCGCCTCAAGGGCGCCGACCGCGCCAGCTGCCCCGCCCTGCTCGACCGGGTCGGCCTCGCAGCCGCCGCCGGCCAGCGCGTCCGCAACTATTCGAAGGGCATGCGCCAGCGCCTCGGCTTCGCCCAGGCCCTGCTCGGTTCGCCGCGCCTGCTCTTTCTCGACGAGCCGACCAACGGCCTCGACCCGCAGGGCATCCTGGAATTCTACCGGCAGCTCGCCGAGTTGCGCCAAGGCGGCGTCACCGTCGTCCTGACCTCGCACATCCTGGCCGAGATCCAGCAACGCGTCGACCGCCTGGCGTTGATGCGCAACGGCCGCATCCAGGCTCTGGGCACGGTGGCGGCGCTGCGCGCCAGCCAGGACCTGCCGCTGGCCTTGCGCGTCGCCTTCCGCCCGGACGGCGAAGCGGCGCTGCGCCAAATGCTGGTCGAGCTGGCCATCGCGCCGCTCGCGGCGAGCGCGTACGAGCTCCGCTTCACCTGCCCGCGGCAACGCAAGATGGCGGTGCTGGCGGCGCTGGCCGGCCTCGGCCCGGCGCTGACCGACATCGACGTGCATGAACCCTCCCTCGAAGACATCTTCCTGGGCTACGCGGAGGAAATGGCCCCATGAGCGGCATCGAGTTCGGCCAGATCGGCGTCATCGCCGGCAAGGAATTCCGCGACCGCCTGCGCAATCGCTGGGTCCTCGCCGTCGCCCTGGTGTTCACCGTCTTCGCGCTGGTCATCGCCTATTTCGGCGCCGCCCAGCAGGGCGCGGTCGGCTGGCGCAACATCGACGTGACCATCGCCAGCCTGGTCAGCCTGGTCATCTACCTGGTGCCGCTGATCGCGCTGATCCTCGGCTACGACGCGATCGTCGCCGAGCGTGAGCGCGGCTCGCTCGACCTGCTGCTGTCGATGCCGATCACCCGTTTCGAAGTGCTGCTCGGCAAATTCACCGGCCTGGCCGGGGCGCTCGGCGTCGCCACGGTCGGCGGTTTCGGCCTGGCCGGGCTGCTGCTGTTCGCCCAATTGGGCGGCGGCGCGCTTTACCACTACGCCGGTTTCGTCTTGAGCGCCTTCCTGTTGAGCCTGTGTTTCCTCAGCCTGGCAGTCATGGTCTCGGTGCTGGCCGAGGACCGCATGCGGGCCAGCGGCATCGCCATCGCCCTGTGGTTCTTCTACGTGCTGGTCTACGACCTGCTGCTGCTCGGCCTGCTGGTGCTCGGCGAAGGCCGCTTCAGCCTCGATTTCTTCCCGGCCCTGCTGCTGCTCAACCCGGCCGACATCTTCCGCATCCTGAATATTTTCGGCTTCGAGGATGTCCGCCGGCTCTACGGCCTGGCCACGGTTTTCCCGGAAACCCTGGCCAATCCGTGGCTGCTCGGCAGTGCCCTGGTGTTCTGGATCATTGCGCCACTCGGGGTGGCCGCCTGGAGGTTCAAATGAAGCAAGTCCATTCGCCGCGGCCGGCCGGCCGCCTGCTGCCCGCCGTGTTGGTTGCCGTGCTGCTGCTCGCCGCCTGCGGCGAGCCGGCCAGACCGACGCTGCCGCTGGAACTCGCCGACGGCACCGCCTGTTCGCTCGACGGCATGATCCTCGGCGATTTCCCCGGCCCGAAGGCGCAAATCCATTACGACCGCGGCGACCCGGACTTTTTCTGCGACACGCGGGAAATGTTCTCGATCCTGCTCCGCCCGGAACAGCAGAAACGCATCGTCGCCATCTACACCCAGGACATGGCCAAGGCCGACTGGGAGCAGCCGGAAGGCCACTGGCTCGACGCGCGCAGCGCCTTCTTCGTCGTCGGCAGCCCGCGCCGGGCGTCGATGGGCCCGACCGTCCCCGGCTTCGCCAGCGCCGCCGATGCCGCCAGCTACGCCACACAGCATGGCGGCAAAGTCCTGCCGTTCGCCGAGGTGACGCTCGACATGGTCGACCTCAGCGGCGGCGTCAGCCATGACGAAAGAATGTAAGCCGTGGCCCCGCGCCGCGCTCCCCTCGGCACCGACGACCGGCCCCCGGCCGGCACCGGTTTCCGCCATGGCCCCGGCGATCGGCGCCGGCCATGGTTTCACTTCCCCACCCACGAAACGGAGTCCATCATGAAATTCATCCCTGCCGCCCTGCTCGTCGCCGCCAGCCTGGCGAGCGCCGGCATCGCCCACGCTGCCGACGAACTGCCCCTGGCCAAGGCCAAGAACTGCATGTCCTGCCACGCCGTCGACAAGAAGCTGGTCGGCCCCGGCTACAAGGAAGTCGCGGCCAAGTACAAAGGTGACAAGGCAGCGGCGGCCAATGTCGCGGCCAAAATCAAGAACGGCGGCAAGGGCGCCTGGGGCGCCATCCCGATGCCGCCGAACAACGTCACCGAGGCCGAAGCCAAGCGCCTGGCCGACTGGGTGCTGTCGCTGCAGTAAGCCGCCAGTGCCTGCGTCCTGCCGGCAAGCCGGCAGGACGCAGGCAATTTGATGCGGCTCATGAACAGCCAGCCAATACCAGAGTAAATTACTCAACCATTACCCACCACCGAGAAGGGTGCCCGCATGTTCGGCGGCAAGACTAAACGCAACCTGACGGCAGCCCTCGCCGATAACGCCGCACTGCAGGCGCGGACGACGGCGCTGCAAGCGGAGCTGGCGGCGGTCCGCCAGCGGCTCGGCGATGCCGAGAACGAGCAACAGCAGCTGCGCCAGCGGCAGGCGCTGCTTGACGGCGTGCTCGGCAACATTCCGCGCTTCGGCGCCTCGCTGGCCGGCCTCCGCCAGTCCTTTTCCGGCCTGTCGAACCACCTTGGCGCCGATTCGGCGACGGCAATGACGGCGGCCACCGAATCAGACACCAACCGTGCCGCCTTCGAGAAAATCGCCGGCAACCTGCACGCCATGGTCGAGCGCATCAGTTCGGCCAGCGCCAGCGTCGCCGATCTCGCCCGGCGGGCCGGCGAGATCGGCGGCATCGTCCAGTTGATCAAGGAAATCGCCGAACAGACCAACCTGCTGGCGCTCAATGCCGCGATCGAGGCGGCGCGCGCCGGCGAGGCCGGGCGCGGTTTCGCCGTGGTCGCCGACGAGGTGCGCAAGCTGGCCGAACGGACCGCCAAGGCGACCACCGAGATTGGCGGCCTGGTCGCCGGCATCCAGCACGAGACCGGCCAGGCCAAGGCGATCATGGACCTCGGCGCCGGCAGTGCCGCCAGCCAGGGGGCAGAGAGCGAAGAGGCGATGCGCAGCATGCAGCGCTTGCTCGGCCTGTCGCAGCAGATGCAGGACAGCATTGCTGCGTCGTCCCGGCTGGCCAATGCCGAACTGGCCAATATCGAGGAGCTGACGTTGAAGCTGGAGGTGTACCAGGTACTGCTCGGCCTCTCCGACCTCAAGGCGGCGGACCTGCCGGACGAAACCCAGTGCCGCCTCGGCCGCTGGTATTACGAAGGCGAAGGCCGCGCCGAGTTTTCCCGCCTGCCCGGCTATCGCGAAATGGAAGCGCCGCACAAGGCGGTGCACGACCAGGCCCGGCAGGCCGTCAGCTGCTATCGCGCCGGCGATATCCCTGGCGCCCTGGCGGCGCTGACGCGGATGGAAGAAGCCAACCTGACGGTGATGGACGGCATGGAACGCATGCTCGCCCGGGGCGCCGGCCGCGCGACCACCTGATGGCCGGCTTGCCGGGGCTGACGCCGGCGGCGGTGGACGACATCGCTGCCGAAATGGGCATCGACGCCGCCGAGATCGCGGCGCGCAAGGCCTTTCTCGAACTGACCGAGAGCGATGCCGAACACCTGCGCGCCATCCGCGACCAACTGGCGGCGGCACAGAACGGGTTCGCCGACGGCTTCTACCAGTACCTGCGCCAACTGCCGGAACTGGCCGCGCTGCTTCCCGACGAGGCCACGGTCGCCCGTCTGAAAGCCGCCCACGGCCGCTATTTCGCCAGCCTGACCGACGGCGATTACGGCGCCGCCTACGTCGACGGCCGGCTGCGCGTCGGCATGACGCACGCCCGGATCGGCCTGACGCCGAAGTGGTACGTCGGCGCCTTCCGCAAGTACCTTTCCGACATGCTGACGGCGACCTGGACGGCGACCGGCGAAGACTTCGCGACTTTCGTCCCGACTTTCGACGCCCTGCTCAAGGTCGTCATGCTCGATCTCGGCCTAACACTGGACACCTACATCCACGCCGACAAGCGCGCCATCGCGCTGCGCGACCGGGCCATCGAATCGAGCGTCAACGGCATCTTCATCGCTGCCGCCGGCGCCGACGACTGCCGGCTGATCTACGTCAACGCCGCCTTCTCGCAGATCCTCGGCATGCCGGGCGAGACGGCGCTCGGCCAGGCCTGCCTGTGCACCGGCGACGACGACGGCTTTGCCGCGATCCGCAGCGCCATCGCCAACGGCCGTGACGGCTATACGACGTTGTCGCGCCGGCGCGCCGACGGCGCGCAGCAGTGGATCGAACTGTTCCTGTCGCCGGTGCGCGGCGATGCTGACAGCGTTTCGCACTACGTCGGCGTGCTCAACGACGTCACCGCCCGCAAGGAAGCCGAGAGCCAGCTGGCCTTCCTGGCCAACCACGACGCGCTGACCAGCCTGCCCAACCGCAGCCTGTTCGACGACCGTCTGCACCAGGCCCTGGCCCGGGCCGACCGCGGCAACGGCTTTGCCCTGTGCTTCATCGACCTCGACCGCTTCAAGCTGGTTAACGACAGCCTCGGCCATAGTGCCGGCGACGCCGTGCTGATCGAGGTCGCCCGCCGCCTGGCCTCGGTCTGTCGCGGGGCCGATACCCTGGCCCGGCTGGCCGGCGACGAGTTCGTCATGCTGCTCGAAGGTATCGGCGAGGCAGGGGCGGCCGCCGGCTTCGCCAGCCGCATCCTCGCCGCCCTGGCTCCGCCGGTGATCGCCGGCGGCCGCGACATTGACGTCGCAGCCAGTCTCGGGCTGGCCCTTTACCCGGAGGACGGCCACGACATCGAAAGCCTGCTGCGCAATGCCGATGCCGCGATGTATGCCGCCAAGGCGGCCGGGCGCAACACTTTCCGCTTCTACGACGCGGCGATGAACCGCCGGGCCAGCCAGCGTCTGGCGCTGGAAACCGACCTACGCCGGGCTGTGGGGCGCCATCAGCTGGAACTGTTCTACCAGCCGCAAATCCGTGCCGCCGACGGCCGTCTGGGCGGCGCCGAGGCGCTGCTGCGCTGGCACCACCCGGAACGCGGCCTGGTCTCGCCGGGCGAATTCATCCCGCTGGCCGAAGAGGCCGGGATCATCACCGAACTCGGCGAATGGGCGCTGGCCGAGGCGGCGCGGCAGATGGTCGCCTGGCGCCGACAGGGCATGGCGCTGCCGCGCATGGCGGTGAACCTGTCGCCGCGGCAGTTCCACGCCGCCGACCTGGCCGACCGCCTGGAGTACATCCTGGCCGCCGCCGGCGCGCCGCACGCGTGGATCGAACTGGAAATCACCGAATCGGCCGCACTGGCCCACCCGGAAGGCGCCGTCCAGGTGCTGCAGCGCCTGCGCGCCAGCGGCATCCAGGTGGCGATGGACGATTTCGGCACCGGCCATTCGTCGCTGGCCATGCTGCGCACGCTGCCGCTCAATGTGCTCAAGCTCGACCGCAGTTTCGTCCAGCACCTGCCGGCCTCGGCAACCGATGCCGCGGTGGCTGAAGCCGTCGTTACGCTGGCCCGCCGGCTGGGCCTGACGGTGGTCGCCGAAGGCGTCGAAACCGAAGCCCAACGCGACTTCCTCGCCGACATTGGTTGCGACCTGCTACAGGGTTTCCTGTTCGCCCGCCCGCTACCGGCCGGTGAATTCGCGACCTGGCTGGCGCAGCGCCCGGACTGAGCGAAAGCCGATCCGAGGCTGCCCAATAATTGGGCAGTGGCAGATTTCCCTTGCCACTCAGCGACTTCCGGTACTTCTCCCGAGCTTATCCACAGACTTACCCGACCTGGCAGGGGATAAGCCCATATCGCTAGAAAGCCCGCCCCACGGGCAAATTCGCCGCTCAGCCGAGCGCCGGCAGCCCGCACTGTCGGCGTGCCCGGTTACAGGCCGGATGCTCGATATCGAATTCGCGGCACGGCGACGGCCGTTCGTCGTAAATCGTGCAGGCCACAGCGACGCCAACCTCGCCGGCCAGCGCCACGCAGCGCGGCGGAGAAGCATCGGTACCGCACAGGCGGACGATGGCCGGTGTCACCGGCACCGTCATTTCGACCGGCACGCCGTCGCCCCAGGCGAAGGCGCCGCCGGCCAGCTCGGCCGGATGGAAATCGACGCGCAGGCTGGCACAACAGGCGCCGCAACTCTGGCAGACGCTCATCCCAGACTCACCCGGCAGCGCCACAACTCGTGGCCGGACGCGAGATATTTCTTCTCGAACGGCGTCATCGGGTCGTCGGTCCGCCACGGTTCGGCGGCAACCGCCTGGCCGCTCAGCCAGCCAAGCGCCAGCGCCATTTCCTCGATGTAGATGCGCCAGTTGCTGCGGCATTCCAGCTCGCCGCCCAGTTCACGCCACACCGGAAACACCGCATGCCCCTGCCAGCGCCGGGCGAGATGGCCGATCTTCGGCCACGGGTTCGGGTACAGGTTGTAGTGGCGGGCGAGGCGGATGCCGTTCTCCGCCAGCAGCCGCCAGAAATCGACCAGATCGGCGCGCAGCAGCAGCGCATTGGCCGGCATCGGCAAGGGCTTGCCGCGGCTCAAACGATCCAGCGACTGATCGACGCCGATGACGAAGTGATCGGGATAGCTCTCGGCGATATGCTGCGTGCTCCAGCCGACGCCGCAACCGGCGTCGAGAATCAGCGGCGCCGCCGGATTCCAGGCGGCGCGGGCGGCCAGTGCCGTGGCCAGCGCCGCGCGGTTGTAATCGAGGATCGGCTTGCGGAACGGATGCGCCATGTGCCGGCGCACCAGTTCCTCCAGATCGCGGTGCGGCCCGTCCTGGGCGCTGCTGATGAAGCGCGAGTTGCCGTCCATCAGTCGGCCTCGCGGTTCAGTAAAGGGGCGGAAAAACAGGACACGGTGGTGAAGTTCGGCAGGCTGGCGGCAGGGCCGCCATTTTCGCAAAAATCAGCCGACGATGCCGGCGCGGATCATCAGCCCCGCGGTGATGAGCAACATCACGGCAAAAACTCGCCGCAGCCGGCGTTCCGGCAGGCGGTGCGCCCAGGCGACGCCGGACGACACCGTGGTCATGCCGCCCACCGCCAGCAGCAGGCCGCTCTGCCAATTGACCATGCCGGCCTGCCCGTAGATGCTCAGCGACACCAGCGAGCCAGGCACCACCACGGCCAGCGCGATGCCCTGCGCCACAGCCTGGCGCTTGGCGAAGCAGCGGACCAGTATGGGCGCGGCGACGATGCCGGCGCCGACACTGAACAGCCCGGAGAAGAAGCCGCTGATGACGCCGACACCGGGTAGCCAGCGCTCGTTCCATGCCTTGCTCGGATCAACGGCCGGCGCCGCGCGACGGCTGCCCCAGAGGAAATACAGCGACAAGCCGACCAGAAACACGGCAAAGCAGATCATCAGCACCCGCGAATCGAGCAGCACCGCCAGCCGCGCCGCCGGCCAGGTGGCGAGCAGTGCCGCAGCACCGAGCAGGCCGATGGTCTTTAGCGGCAGCGGGTTGCGCTGGTGGTAGCGCCAAAAGGCGAGCAGCACGTTTGGCGTGATCATCACCAGCGCCGTGCCCTGCGCCAGTTGCTGGCTCATGCCGAAACCCATGGTCAGCACCGGGATGGCGATGATGCCGCCGCCGATGCCGAGCAGGCCGCCGACCCAGCCGAGCGCGGCGCCCATGAGCAAGGGCATGAGCAGCGCCGGCAAGCTGAAATCAAAGGCCATCGAGCGCCTCGGCAACGGCCTGGCCCACCTCGGCGGTGTTGGCCGTGCCGCCCATGTCCGGCGTCCGCGGCCCGTCGACCAGCACCATCTCGATGGCGCGGACGATGGCGTCGTGCGCGGCCCGGTAGCGGCCCTCGCCGTGGCCGAGAAAATCGAGCAGCATCGCCGCCGACCAGATCTGGGCGATCGGGTTGGCGATGTTGCGCCCGGCGATATCCGGCGCCGAGCCATGTACCGGCTCGAACAACGAGGGGAAAGTGCGGTCCGGGTTGAGATTGGCCGAGGGCGCGATGCCGATGGTGCCGGTACAGGCCGGACCGAGGTCGGAAAGAATGTCGCCGAACAGGTTGGAGGCGACAACGACGTCGAAGCGATCCGGATGCAGCACGAAACGGGCGGTCAGGATGTCGATGTGCGACTTGTCCCAGCGCACCTCCGGGTAAGCGCTGGCCATCGCCTCCACCCGCTCGTCCCAGTAGGGCATGCTGATGGCGATGCCGTTCGACTTGGTGGCCGAGGTCAGGTGCTTCTTCGGCCGGCTCTGCGCCAGCTCGAAGGCATACTTGAGGATGCGGTCCACACCCTTGCGGCTGAACACCGCCTCCTGCAGCACGATCTCGCGCTCGGTGCCTGCAAACATCCGGCCGCCGACCGAGGAATACTCGCCTTCGGTGTTCTCGCGCACGACGTAGAAATCGATGTCGCCGACCTTCCGCCCGGCCAGCGGACAGGGCACGCCGGGCATCAGGCGCACCGGGCGCAGGTTCACGTACTGGTCGAACTCGCGGCGGAACTTGAGCAGCGAACCCCACAGCGAAATGTGGTCGGGCACCTTGTCAGGCCAGCCGACGGCACCGAAGAAAATCGCCTCGTGGCCCTGCAACCGGGCGAACCAGTCGTCCGGCATCATCTTGCCGTGCTGCAGGTAGTAGTCGCAGTGGGCCCAGTCGTAGGTGGTCAGCTCCAGCTCGATGGCGAACTTGGCAGCGGCGGCCTGCAGGACGCGCAGCCCCTCGGGCATGACTTCGTTGCCGATGCCGTCGCCGGCAATGACTGCGATGGAATGGCGGGACATGGTGCGACGCTCTCGGTAATGGAATGCCGGCGATAGTACTGGAAACCTTTAAGCCTATAATCTGCCAATCTGTAACATCACTAATCACATATCGTGAACAATAAACCGCTGCTCGACGACCTCCAGCTCTTCTGCATCGTCGTCCGCCATGGCAGCTTCGCCGCCACCGCCCGCGAACGTGGTGTCTCCAACGCCTACGTCAGCAAGCGCATCGCCATCCTCGAAGCCAGCCTGCAAACCCGCCTGCTGCACCGGACGACGCGCCGCGTCAGCCTCACTGAACAGGGCGACATCGTGCACCAGTGGGCCCAGCGCATCCTCGAAGACGTCGAGCAGATGGGCGATGCCGTCTCCAGCACCGGCGCCGAACCGGGCGGCCTGCTGCGCATCTGCACCAGCTCCGGCTTCGGCCGCAACCGCGTCGGCCCCGCCCTCGCCGCCCTCGCCCAGCGCTACCCGGCGCTGGAAATCGAACTGGAACTGCTCGACCGGCCGGTCAACTTGATCGATGAGGGCTTCCATCTCGACATCCGTATCGGCGCCGTCACTGAGCCCAACGTCATCTCCCGGCGCATCGCCCACAACCGCCGCGTACTCTGCGCCGCCCCCGCTTATCTCGCCGGCCACGGCACGCCGCAGAAACTGGCAGACCTCGCCGGCCACCGCTGCATCGTCATCCGCGAACGCGACTTCCAGTTCGGCCAATGGACCCTGCACGGCCCGCACGGCGCCGAGGCCGTGCGCATCGGCGGCCCGCTCTCCGCCAACAATGGCGAGATCGTCCACCAATGGGCCATCGCAGGCCACGGCATCATCCTGCGTTCGCTGTGGGACGTCGGCCCGAGCATAGCCCGCGGCGACCTGGTGCATCTGCTGCCCGACTACGCCCAGGAAGTCGACGTCTGGGCGGTCACCCCCTCGCGCCTGTCCACCTCGGCCAAGCTCAGGGTTTGCGTGGAGTTTCTCGAACATTGGCTGGGACAAGCGGAGTGAACTGGCGGCCGCCCGCGTAAACCTCCGTATCTATTCCCTTGTCAAAGGCGTAAGGTAGTTTCAGTCGTCTTTTGCCGAGAGTTGTCCAGATATTGTGGGGTTTCAACGACCCCGCGAGTGCGTACAGACCGCCCAAGTGAGTTCGACAATAAGGGGTATCTGATGCATTCGACAAACACGGCTATCGAACTACGAAAAAGCGCGGAAGCACACCTGAGCAAGCTGCCCACGGATGAGATCTGCCTGCCGGCACTTGATTCGAGCCGCCTGGTGCACGAATTGCAGGTGCATCAGATTGAACTGGAAATGCAAAACAACGCGTTGCTCCAGTCCCGGGTGGAACTGGAAGCGGCCCTCGCAGGCTACACCGATCTCTACGACTTTGCGCCGGTGGGCTATTTCACCCTTTCCCGTCGGTGCATCATCAGCCAGCTCAATCTGGCCGGAGCAAGATTGCTGAGTCAGGAGCGCGACCAACTGTGCGGACGGCATTTCGCCGATTTTGTCGAACCCGCATCCCGCCCGGCTTTCGCCGAACTGCTCAATAAGGCCGTAAGCGGGCACAGCCGTGAAAGCTGCGAACTTACCCTGCTAACCGGCGGACAGCCGGCAATCGCCCGGTTTGTCCATATCGACGCGGAGCTTGCTGCCGATCATGAGAATCTGCGCCTGGTCGCCGTCGATATCACCGCCACTAAATTGGCTCAGGAGAAGCTAGCCCAGCTATCGCTGGCCGTTGAGCAGACCACGCAAACCGTCGTCATTACCGATCTCGAAGGTCGAATTGAATATGCCAACGCCGCCTTCACAGTAACGTCAGGCTATCCGGTAGCAGAAGCCCTGGGCAGAAATCCGCGCTTTCTGCACTCGCAGCAGACGCCGCGCGAAACCTACGTCGACATGTGGCGCACGCTCGCCACTGGCCAGACCTGGCGTGGCGAGTTCATCAACCGGCGCAAGAACGGCGAAATCTATGTCGAGAGCGCCATCATTTCGCCGATGCATCAGGCCGATGGTCGGGTTTCGCACTATGTGGCGATCAAGGAAGACATTTCCGAAAACAAGCTAATGATGGGCGAGCTCAAGCAGCATCGTGAGCATCTGGAAGAATTGGTCGCCCAGCGCACGGCCGAGATTGCCTTGCTGAATCGGCAGCTCGGCGAGCAGATTGACGAGACGAAGGCAGCCAGTCGGGTGAAAAGCGAATTTCTCGCCAACATGAGCCACGAAATCCGCACCCCGATGAATGCCATCGTCGGGTTGACCGGCATGCTGCAGCGACGGAGCGACCGGAGTCCCGAAGAAGTCGACAAACTCGGGAAAATTGCTGGCGCAGCCGACCACCTGCTGGCCATCATCAACAACATCCTCGATCTCTCAAAAATCGATGCCGGCAAGTTCACTCTCGAAGAAATCGACGCCAGTATCGGCAGCATCGTCGCCAACGTCGCTTCCATGTTGTTCGACAAGGCGCGCGCCAAATCCCTTGAGTTTTTGGTCGATACGGATCTGCTACCGCATCATCTGCTGGGCGATCCAACCAGACTCCAGCAGGCGCTGCTCAATTACGCCAGCAATGCCATCAAGTTCACCCAGGCGGGCACCGTCACCTTGCGCGTCCGGATGCACGAAACGGGCAGCGATAGCGTCGAGGTCCGTTTCGAGGTTCAGGACACCGGTATAGGCATCCCTCCGGAAGTCGTCCACAAGCTCTTTTCAAGCTTCGAGCAGGCCGACAACACAACCACCAGAAAATACGGCGGCACGGGACTCGGCCTGGCCATCACGCTCAAGTTGGCGCGACTGATGGGGGGCGACGCCGGCGTCGTCAGCACACTCGGCCAGGGGAGCACGTTCTGGTTTACCGCGCAGCTCAAAAAGGGCCATGCAGCCAGGCCGCATGCTGTTTCCTCAGCCCACGAATCAGCCGAAGACCTACTGATCAGAACCTGTAGCAACCGACACATCCTGCTGGTCGAGGATGAGCCACTCAATCGGGAAGTGACGCAGTATCTGCTCAACCTTGCCGGGCAGCGGGTGAGCTTCGCCGAAGACGGTGTCGAGGCAGTCAGACTGGCAGGTGAAAATGACTACGATCTGATCCTGATGGACATTCAAATGCCCCGCATGGACGGCCTGGAGGCAACCCGCCTAATTAGGCTGCTGGCCAATGGTGCCGGCGTACCGATTCTGGCCATGACCGCCAATGCGTTTGCCGAGGACAGGGTCCGCTGCCTTGCCGCCGGCATGAACGATTTCATCCTGAAGCCGGTCAATCCCGAGGTGCTCTTCGCCACCCTGCTCAAGTGGATGCCCGAAGCCAACAATCCGCCCATCCTGAACCGAATACGGCGCTGAGCCTCTCAGTAGCGTGAGCGCTTGCTGGCACCAGCCGTGGCCGACACCTTCTTCACCGCCAGCGTGACCAGGAAGGGGAACTCCTCGTCGGCCGTCTGGACGATGCGCCACCCCGGCCCAAGCGAACGGGCAATCCAGGCCGTCAGCGCCGCGATATCGACGGCCTCACAGCGCAAGTCGGCAACAACCTTCCCCTGATCCTCGTACACCGGGAAATCCGAGCAGCCCACGGGCTTGATCTCCTGACCATAGACCCGGCACGATTGGGCCGTTTGATCGTAGGCGGGGCAGGCTTTCTGATGGGCGTAGTACAGCCCGTTAGCCGGCCGAATCTCCACCGGCCCCTGGCCGGCTGCAAGCCGCCGATCAAAAGCCTTGCGCGACTCGTCGAGCCGCCAGAACACCTTGACCTGCTTCCACTCCAGTTCGAGCACCAGCTTATCGAGGCGACAGCACGGCTTGGCGCACACCGGACAATGCGGTATCACCGCGGAATCCTGATAGCCGGCGGCTGCGGCAGCGAGCTCCTGGGCCAAGAGGCGGCGGGTTTCCCGGGGACTCATTGGCGGACAAACAGGGGAAATGCGGGGGGATGAAGGAGGCGAATCATCGGTAACCAGTATCACGATCCCGAAGCGGATCTGCTCAAGTTTTTGGGGTGCTGACAATGGCAGCTTCACCGCATGAAAGCAACTATCTCAGGCATGGTCGCTAGGGGTGCTTTGGGTGGAAGATTTGGTGGAGCGAGAGGCCGGTCGTCGGCCAAAGCTGAACTTGGTCCTATGGTCAGAATCGGGCGGCTGTGTGCCAGTTACCTGCCGCTATGCCGTTAGCGTAGCGGTTGAGGCAGTCGTAACGGACCATCCGGTTGTAGCGTTCGATGCCTGCCTCAAATGATCACAGTGCCATGTGCCAACAGCATTCGGGCCAGTCTAATTCCACCGATTGGCCTTGCCGGTGTAACCTAATGCCTTTTCGCCAGTGAAGACAATGGCATTGCTAAAAGGCGCAGTTTGAATGGCTGGTTAAAGGGGGTGTATGTCCGAACGTATTCCGTGTTCATGTGGTGGCAATAACCCACGATGTTTCAAGTGCGATGGCCGGGGGTGGATTGACGAGATGAGTGACGAGCCTCGGCTTGAATTGCCCCCTGTTCGCAAAGAGCTCGCCATGACTCAGGGTTCGGGGTATTCGGCTGGATATCTCGGTCCACTTCCCCCGCTAACTAAGAAGAAGCGGAAGTCAAAGATAGACAAAGTTGCAGTTGATGGGCCGATGAATACAGCTCAGCTCAAGGCGAAGAAAAAAGAAGTCCAAGTAAAGTGCCCGGATTGCGGGCACTCAGTATTCGCGAAGAACCTAGATAAGCATCGCGCCAATGTTCACCAGCCTAAAGTCATCGGAAAAGCTGTGGCGGAACGATTGGTCGCGGCAACAGCTCAGCTGCAGAACAACCTGTCGTCTATCTGCGACGTCTGCGGATTGCTAGTAGATCGTCGAGCGCTGGATAAGCACCGCCTGGACGCGCATGGCGTTCCGATTCCATCAAAACAGCCGAAGAAAAAATCGAAGGCCAAGCCGACAGGTGCGGTGGCCGCAAGGCAGCGTACTCTTCGTGCGCTGAAAGACGAGTTAGGCGAGATGCGGAAAAAGCTGAAAGCTGCTTCCCCTGATGAGGTGAATGCGGGTCTGAAGCTGAGAATCAGCGAGTTGGAGAAGGTTTTGAGAAACTCGAAGCACCCGATAAAAAAGACATGGTCGCCTTTTCTATCTGGTTCGTTTGAGTCCGCCAAGCGCTAATCCCGATACACAATCTCTCGGCAGATTTCCGCATTGGCCGAACTGCCGACTATTGCTAACGGCATCAAGCAGTTGCTCGGCCAAAGCCGACCTTGGGTCTATGGCTAGACTCGGGCAACTATTGACCGGACACCAGCCATTCAGTTGTTGAAGGTCGTCAATGACCGCTTCAATTAACACCCTACGACGCTTCCCGACCCATAGCTATCAGAGTCGGCCAGGGAAAGTGGACGTTCACGACGTTTGGGCGCCTTATTAGTCGCTTGCCAATTCATGAAGACGCCAAAGTTCTTTGGCAATTGGTTCAATTTCGTAGCGCTTCCCAAGAATTTCAAAGATACCGACGTTGGTGAAGTAGGCGCGGAAGAAATGTGTTGGCACTCCAGTATTCGCACCCTCAGGTCCAAAATAGTGCGGAATGACATGCCCCACTATTCCCTTTGCGAGGTAGTGATCGAGCTTTTCATCGAAATGCTCGATCATGTTGCGTAGATGGCGGGACCTGAGCGGGCTTTGTTCTGTGATTTGAAACATCTCGCGCAACTCTCTTCCTCTTACTTCGTGAGCACTATTCGACGGCCAAAAATATCTGGAAACCGCTGCCCCCTGGACGATGATGTTTTGAAGTTCGTCAAGAACCGCATGTGAGTCAATGTCTTCCAACGGGTCGTCACTGTCACCGGAGGCCAAATGCGCCATGACGTTTGAGACGGCCCCAATGGATCGAATAGCTGATGCAGTACAGAACGAGACGCTGATCGCGTATAGCGCCCTGTGTGGCGGATTTATCGAAAACACTTCAGGTTGCATCGGTTTGAGGCGTCCAACATATAGCTAACCAGCCTGCGCGGTTTTTCGCGCAGGGCCGGTTAAGTGCAGAGATAGGAGTAGTTCCTCGTCAACATGAGGAAGCCTTTCGGTTAAGACGATGAGTTGCTCAACCAGCGAAAACGCGTCCTGATGGAGCTTAGTTAGGTCGCTGAGTTTGAGCTCCACAGTATTCTTTCTTTCGGATTTTGGCGACGGAATACCGCCAGCGAAGCTAGTACCAAACAAGGACTCGTCTGATTGGCGGCACCAGCAGAAATGGGCAATTTTGTTTCTGATGCCGCGCAGCGAAGTGACCGAATTATTGACTCGCACTATTTCATCAAGGAGGTCACCAGAAATAATTCGTTCGCTGTAGCGTATGCGGTGAATTTCGACAGCCTCTTGAATTGCCTCTTGCAATCTAGCTGCGGAGAGCGGATCAGTGAACGTTCGTGCGAGGAAATCAGGAGTTCCGAGCAGGCGCCCAAGCACAACGCTCAATAATTGTTCGATATTTGCCCATTCGACGACGGCTTTTCCCAAGGCAATGTACTGCACGTCGGTAAGTTCAGCGAACTTGGATGTGTGGTTGAGCGGCACTACTACTCCTAACTAATCGGATACGCAGGCAATGAAAACGATAATCCTGAGTAGCTATGCAGGTGTGGCTTTTCGGAATGAGGCGATTTGATATCCTTCAGGAACCGGCTTGTATTGGTCATCCTCCCGCGGCCAACGCTTCTCGCGGCATTGGAAAGCCCGGAGATTGACGATATCCAGCTCCACGATAACCACATGCTCGTTTTGCCCACCACGTAATCTGCAAGCATCGCGCATGAAATCCTTTTTGGCCGGGCTCCTGACCCGGCTGTCGCCATAGCGTCGATTGTTCACGAGCGCAATGTGAGCATGAACATCCAGGCTCGCCGACTCGACCAGAGCTGCAAAGGTCTCTAGATCCTGATTCCAGGAAAGAACCATCATGCAATCCACATCGCCCTGAAACTGCTGGCGATGTGCAATGTTCTGCAACTCCGAGCAGACCAGCACGCCAAAGCAAAAACCGCCATGGTTGTACACGGGTTTTCGCTCGCTAGCCAAACGAGCTGGCCATTTCAGCCCAAATAAACGCAGCAATGTTTCCTCCTCGCCTGCTGCAGGTAGAGACTTTGCTTGTCGAATCTGAACGGAGGTCGGAAATCCGAGGCGATCATCGGCTAATACCAAGACTGCTTCGCTGTGAACGTCGGAGACTTTGCCGTGGTGGTAATCAAGCCCTGCAATCAGACTGATGCCGGCTTCTTGCAGCAAGCGAGACACCGTATCGATCCAACGCTCAGGTAGAGATAGTTCGGGTAGCAACAGGTGTGTCGGTCGCGGATGGGCATCGATAGCCTGGTTAACCAAGCGCTCGATGCGCTGATAGCGAGCACGAGAAAGATCTGGTCGCCCACTAGCGGCTGCGCTGAAACTCTCGTCTGTCGTTAACAGGCTACTGATTCCAAGTCTTACCTTTGGCATTGACCTAGTGCTGCCGATTCGCGCGAGGCGCTGTAGCTTTTCCTTGCTGCGATCATCGCTCTGGACTTGGTCATCAGCACTGACATCCGCCTGAACCAATGAGCCCCATACCCATACCCCCCGCACCGCACGGACATATCTCGCCCATGCTCGTGCCGGTGCGCTGCTCAGCCCTTCGAAGATGCACTCTTCTGGCAGGAACAACGATACTTCTTGTGGTGTGTAAGGCCGTGTGGGCAACAGGTATGGCAACAATGATGGAGCCATAGCGTCACTGGTCGAGTTAACGCAGCGTGCAGGTATCCGAGGAGCGCCCGTGCCGTTGCCAGCATGCATTGATTTGCTCAGGAAATCCCGCAGGTCTGCTTCATGTGGATATAGATCGTGTAGAAGTTGCTCCTGCTCGATTGCAGGACGCTGCCGCATCGCATTACGGCGCACGTGATCCTTGTAGGCTGTTTTCGCCCAGTCTGCCTCACGCAGTTTTAGCGCTCGTCTGGATATGTCGTCAACATCTCTGGCTAGGCCGACCATTTCGCAGACGGCAAGAGCGGTTTCGCTAAGCGGACGCATCTCGCCCGTGCTGCGGCTCCAACGCAGCGACCGAAGAACCGCGTCTTGTGCCAAGTCCAATGTCGTCTGGAGTAGCCCGCGCCATAGACTTTCTATATTTGACTTAGCCTTGAAGCCGTTGACCCTGACCACGGATGATGCAGACTTGGTATGCAGTACATCGATGGCCCCAAGAGTTGACTCGATTAGCCGACGAGCGTCGGCCCAGTCCGTTAGTGCAACAGCTAGGGATAGAAGGCGTGGCAAATAATCGAGATGATCCAGAATCTTGTCCGCGCGCAGAATATGGCTGTGGGCGAACTCGTAAAACTGCTTGCGTTCTTCCTGCCAATCCTCTTCGCGTAGGTCGCGGGCTAAAATTTCCACCGCTCTTAGCTGCACAGACCATCCCAGACGTCGCACGGACAACCCATCGGCACGTCGCAACGTATCGGCCTCTTCAGAGGCATGCCCAGCGGCAGTCAGCACCTTAGCGGATGCCATGGACTCCAAACGGTCCGGCGACGGCATCAACCTTCGTTCACTAGAAACACTGCGGATCTGCGATTCAATGTTGCTGAGCAGGTCGATGCCACCTTGCCCTTGCAGGAAGAATGCCTTCTGCTTGCTCTGTTGCAGGAGCAACTTGGTCTTGGCCTGAAAGCCACCGGGCAAGCTCAAAAAGATATCGCCGTTCTTGACCTCGTTCTCACTCGGGAAGCAGTTTGTGCGCACAGCAAAATAGGCCAGCAGTGCTTCAGCCGTTGCCAGATCGCCAGGGTCGCGCAGCACCAAAAACAGGTCATCCACGTAACGACCGTAATATACCGCCGTCAGGCCGTGCTCGATGTCTCTGTCCAGGCCCACCAGCAGAGCGTTGGCTACCACGCGCGAGATGGACAAACCGATGGGCAATCCACCAACTGAGGCCTCTCTTTTGCTGCAGCCCAGTGCGTGCATCTGGGCTGCGACTTGCCTAGACCAGTCCACCAGCGCTGCAGTGAAGGCCTCGGTGAATTCCAGTTCCCACTCGGACAGAGTGATACCTGCATGGGCATGGAACCGGCTATCTGCCATGAAGCTTGGATCGACTCTATGGTAATAGCTGGTTAAGTCCATCGAAATGGCGACCACTGCATGGCCAGCTTCCAACTCTGAGCGTATGGCTTTCAAGCCGCGACTGCGCCATTCTTTGTAAGGCCCAAAGTAGGGTTGAAAGGACCCTATCGCTTCCAGGTGGTAGTCCCCCACGCTGCCTTTTGGAGCGCCCGGCTCGGGGCGATAGCGGCGCAGCCGTGAACCGTAGGCCGACTTGGTCAGCACTGCATCGAACTTGTGACCCACCAAGTTGATCCACAGTGCAGACAACACGTGCATCTCAACTGGAAAGTCCCCGATCAGTCGGAACTCTGGAGTCAGTTCATGCGAGGCACACAAACGCTCAAAGGCTCGTGCAGGGTCGGAGAAAAAACCATGACCTTCCGGCACGGAACCCTTCTTTGGGGGCTTAGGAGCGGCCCCCAGTTTCTTGGCCACCACCCGCGTCGGCCCAAGGTTCTGTGCCAGTACCTCAGTTACCTCGCCAGCTTGTAAGCGACCCAGTAGGCCATTCAGGTTGCGTGCCAAGTCCTTCTCATATTCGGCAAACTCGCTGGCAATGCAGATGGAACGCTCGAAAAAGCAATCGGCCTTGGCCTTCCTGAATGCAAAAAACAGATCTGCCAGTGTCACCCCCTGCCAAGTACCAATTACCTCTCGTTTCATCGCTTGTAGTCCTTATCTTGTTATTTGCAGGCTGATGCGGGTAACCAAACTCAGTTCGCGCTGACCGCCCGTGCCGAATCCAACTTGCGATGCAACAGCGAGAGCAGGGTGAAATAGTCGGCAGCATCGTCTTCACCTTGCCACAGTATCCTTGGCTCGTGGGCCGTCGGGTTGCGGATGGCGGCAAAAGCGCCTTTCAGAAGCAGCGCAAACCCCTTGTGTTCCGAACGCTCAGTCTCTGTTCGCAGTGCGTTGATCCAGATCAGCGGCTGGCTTTCAGCAAAGCATTTGTCAATCAGGGCGGCGCCATCAAGTGGCAAGCCGGTCATGTCGCGAAGACGCTGTGCAAGGCTCTTGGCCGCCTCGAAGACCGCATGAAAGTAATTTTCTTGCATCAGCTCTTCCCGGCAGTAACGTAGGATTTCTGGATGAATATCCCGGCCACGCAGACGGAACGCCATGCCTTCAGCGCGTCGCTTGGCTTCGCCGATCGTGTTTGCAGCACTTACTTGTCTGAACTGACCATCTTCACCAAGCTGCAAGCCATCAAAGATCAACACCTTGTTTAACGCGCTACGTACCGTTTCATAGCGCGCTTGGTCACCGACAGACCTTCCGGGCGCCATCACGGTCATGATGAATGCGGCCACGTTGTTGCCGCAGCGATCCGCTTCCTGCCGAGCGAGTAAGCTGATATGAATTCGCCGCCACTTTGTTGACTGCCCAGAGATATCAGAAATACCCCGCGTCGCAAACAGCTGATCTAACTGCGTGCCCGTAACAAAGTCACCCAACTCGCGCGCAATCGATTCGAAGTGCTCAGGCTTGAAAGGCGGAAATGCAGCCATCCCAATCCTCCTGGACAGCCAAAATTGCGTAGTAATCGTTCATTTAGATCTGTTGAGGATTGCAATGACCCGAGAGAATATGACGCATAACTTGGGGTGTCTAGTCTGCCGATTGTGCGGCATCTTAAGTGATTAGATATTCGGCACCATTGTCCAGTGAGCAACCTGTGCTAGGTGATGCCCCTCGGGTCAGCGTTGATTACGAATCCAGATACACGGAGAGGCCGATAAGTTGGCCGACCGAAAAGCTGCCTTTCAGTATGAATGCCCACTTAACGGCAGCTAACAGCAGCTTTGCTGCCTGAATCAGCCAGCCACTCGAACGGCCGCTTTGGCCGACTTTGAGACAATTGCACGACTTCAGCAAGTAAGCCGGCCCGGTCGCTGGTGGTTGCGGACTCAAGTGACCGGCAAGGATTTCTTACTGGTAGTCGGGCCGGATCGTTCCGCTTGCGAACCGCATGTGTGGGCGTAGGCCCAAGTGAATTCGGCGCCAAGTAGAAATATCTGCGCCGCGAAATAGACCCAAACCAGCAGCACGACCAGCGAACCGGCAGCGCCGTATCCCGATGCAACGCTGGCTTTCCCCAGATACAGGCCGATCAGGAGTTTGCCTATGTCGAACAACAGTGCCGTCACTGCTGCGCCGATCCAGACGTCTCGCCAGGCGATTCTGGCTCGCGGCATGAGCTTGTAGATCAGCGCGAAGAGTACGGTCGAAATGGTGAACGAGAGGCAGAAATCAACCACCTGGAGAATTGCCTCCCAGCCGGCGAAGTAACCGTCCCACCATTTGCCGACGGCGGCGATCGCTGTACTGATCACGAGCGAAACCAAAAGCAGGAACGCCAGGCCGAGCACCAGGCCGAATGAAAGCAGGCGCCGGCGCAGCATGACGAAGATGCCAATCTGTTTTGCCGGGGCGGGAACGCGCCAGATGCGGTCGAGGTCGCTCTGCAATTCGGCGAACACGGTCGTCGCGCCGATGATCAGCATGATCGTGCTGATGACGATGGCCACGATTCCCTGCGCCGGCTCGCTGGTGCTTTTCAGCAGGCCTTGCACGGCGATCGCGCCGTCGCGTCCGATCAGGCCCTGGATCTGGGCAACGATTTCGCCGCGCGCGGCATCATGGCCAAAAACAAGACCGGCAATAGCGATGACGATGATCAGGAGCGGGGCAATCGAGAACAGGGTGTAGTACGCCAGGGCAGCACCCATGCTCGGGGCGAAATCGGCAATCCAGGCGCTTACCGATTTGCCGATCAGAGCGCCGATTTGCTTGAGATTCACGTGAATTCGCGTTCCGGACGTTGGCTTATGGCTGAGCTACAGCACCACAGGTCTGTCCGGCAATTCATTCTGGTCAGCACCGGAAGCCGGGAAATTCTTGATCAGATGCTGCGTCACCGCCAGGATGCCGCTGACCACACCGTCTTCGTACTTGCCTTGCTGGAAGTCGCTTTCCATCATGTGGCAAATTCTTTCCCATTCGTCGGCGCCGACTTTCGCATCGATGCCACGATCGGCAACAATTTCGACGTCCCGGTCGGCAAGCAACAGATAAATCAGGACGCCGTTGTTGTGTTCGGTGTCCCAGATGCGTAATTGGGAAAAGACGTCGATGGCCCGCTCGCGTGCGCTCTGGCCCTTGAAGAGCGGTAGGCCATCCAGTGCGCCTTCCACGGCGAAACGGATTTCTCCCCGATGCGCAGTCTCACTGGCCTTGATCGCCCGTTCAATGGCATTCAAGGTTTGGCTGGGGAAATCCCGGTGGACTTGCCGCGGGGTTTGCAGCAAATGCTTGGCTAGGCGTTTGATACTCATCCCTTACCACCGTCCCGATGCGCCGCCGCCACCAAAGCCGCCACCGCCTCCGCCGAAGCCACCGCCGCCAAAACCTCCGCCACCGAAGCCGCCGCCCCGATGACCGCCCATACCGCCCATGCCACCGCTGAGCAACGTAAACACCAGCGCCAGGATGCCGGCAATCAATGCGACGGAGATGGCGCCGGCAAATAGCCAGGCGGCCACGGCCACTGCGCCGCCAGTGACTAGCGCCCCGGGGAAGCGGCCGAGCCAGGAGCGCAGGAGCCCGCCCACCACCAGCGCCAGCATGAAAATGATCGGCACATACTGCTGGATATCGGCCATACCGCTGCCGCTGCCAGCTATTCGTTGGGGTTCCGGCAAGGGTTCGCCGTCGATTACACGAATGATCTGATCGACGCCAGCGGTAATGCCCGCATAGAAATCCCCTGCCTTGAAATGCGGCGTCATGGTTTCGCTGATGATGCGTTTGCTGGTTGCATCATTGAGCGCGCCCTCCAGGCCATAGCCCACCTCGATGCGCAGCGACCGATCAGTCGTGGCGATGAGCATGAGCGCCCCGTCATCGACTGTCTTGCGCCCCAGCTTCCATTGCTCGACAACGCGCAGCGCGTATTGCTCTATCGTTTCCGGCGCGGTGGTGGGCACGATCAGCACCGCGAGCTGACTGCCTTTTCTGGCTTCAAAAGTTTGCAACTTCTGTTCCAGGCTGGCCTTCTGCTCAGGGGTCAGCAAGGCCGCCTGGTCGGTCACACGCTCGGTCAACGGGGGAACCGGGATCTGCGCGCCAACGAGAAGAGACCAGCCGAGCGCGATTACCAGAAAGGAGGTTCTTGCTGTGCGCATGAGTTACTTCGCGGCTCCCGCAGCCTCGCCCGGCAGCCTGGAGGACGACGGAGCAAAATCAACACTGGGTGGCCGGGAAATCGCCTGTTCGTTCTCCACGGTGAAATTGGGCTTTGTCTTGTACCCGAGCACCATCGCCGTCAGGTTCGACGGGAAGGAGCGAACCGTGATGTTGTACGCCTGCACGGCCTGGATATAACGATTGCGGGCCACCGTGATGCGGTTTTCGGTGCCCTCGAGCTGAGCTTGCAGATCGCGGAAGCTGGCATCGGCTTTCAGCTGCGGATAGTTTTCCGCCACCACCAGTAAGCGGGACAGCGCCCCTGACAACTCGCCCTGGGCAGCCTGGAATTTGGCAAATGCCGCCGGGTCGTTGATCAGTTCCGGCGTCGCCTGCATACCGCCGACTTTGGCACGGGCGTTGGTGACGCCCAGCAGGACCTCTTTTTCGTGATCGGCGTAACCTTTGACGGTATTGACCAGGTTGGGTATCAGGTCCGCCCGGCGCTGGTACTGATTCACCACCTCGGACCAGCTCGCCTTGATCTGCTCATCGTTGCTCTGAAACGTGTTGTAGCCGCAACCGGTGAGACTTAACGTCAGCAGCGTTGCCAGAACAAGCCATAATTTTTTCATTGGCTCTCTCCAAGAATTAACGGGTTTATCAACCGCGCACGACCGCCGTGCAAATAGTGAAATGGTCCTGACAACGTCAGCAACTAATAGCCGTCCGCCTGAATGCAGTCTGTGCCTCAGCGCACAGAACCAGAAAACGACGGCGACGGCCGACAAGCAGCCCCCATACCTATTGCATATGGATCATTCCGCCTGCGCCCCCTAGAATGACCCAGGGCGCATGCCAGTTGCCTGCTTTGCGGAGTCCTCTCCCCCTGGCAAAAGCCCGTCTGTCTGGTCATTCACGGGAGTTCGTCATGACAAACAGCGAATCCGGTTCGCGCGAGTTGGCATCCTCGGCAAATACGATGAACTATGGCGTGGCCATGGAACATCTGGTTGAGGTGGTCCTGCAACTGTCCACCGCCCGCGACCTGGCGACGGTGATGGAGATCGTCAAGCATGCGGCGCGCAACCTGAGCGGGGCGGACGGGGCGGCTTTCGTGCTGCGCGATGGCGACTTGTGCCACTACGCCGACGAGGATGCGCTCAGCCCGCTGTGGAAGGGGCGGCGTTTCCCGATGAGTAGCTGCATCAGCGGCTGGGCAATGCTGCACCGGCAAGCGGTGGTGATCGAAGACATCTATGCCGATCCCCGCATCCCGACCGATGCCTATCGGCCCACCTTCGTCAAAAGCCTGGCCATGGTGCCGATCCGCCAGTCGGCGCCGGTTGGCGCCATCGGCATCTACTGGGCGCGCCGCTATCAGCCGACGGCAGATCAGGTGAAGGTGCTCCAGGCGCTGGCCGACACGACAGCGGTGGCACTGGAGAACGTGCGCGTCTATGGCGAACTGGAACAACGGGTGGACGCTCGCACCGCAGAACTGGAAACCATCCTCGGCAACGTCCAGGCCGGCGTCATTTCGGTGGCCCGCGGAGACATCCTGCGCGCCAATCCGAAGGCCGCCACGCTCTTCGGCTACGCCGCTGCCGGCGAGCTGGTCGGCCTGCCGATCCTCAGCCTGCTGCACGGCGCCGACGGCGAGGCGCTGCCGGTCGCTGCCGGGACGGATGCGGCCGCCGGCCAGGTACTGGATACGGAGATCGAGCTCGAGGGCCGGGATGGCCGGCGCTTCTGGGCGCGCATCGTGCGCCAGCCGCTCGACCCGGTCACGCATCCAGACAGCGCCATCTGGTTGATCGAGGACATCGGCCCGGCCAAGGAAAAGGAGAAGCTGCTGATCCAGATGCGCCAGGTAGCGGAATCGACGACCCGGGCGAAGAGCGCCTTTCTCGCCAACATGAGTCACGAAATCCGGACGCCGATGAACGCCATCATCGGCATGACCCACCTGCTGCGCCAGTCGAATCTCGACGACGAACAGCGGGCGCGGCTGAAGAAGATCGACTCGGCGGCCTTTCACCTGCTATCAATCATCAACGACATTCTCGACCTGTCGAAAATCGAGGCCGGCCGCATGGAGTTCGAGGACATCGACTTCGCCCTGGGCGAGGTGCTCGACCACACCTATTCGATGATCGGCGAGGCGGCGAAGAACAAGGGGCTGAGCATCGAGATCGACTACGACAACGTGCCCATCTGGCTCCGCGGCGACCCGGTGCGCCTGCGCCAGGGACTGATCAACTATGCCGGCAACGCCATCAAGTTCACCGAGCGCGGTTCCGTAGCCCTGCGCGCCAAGCTCGAGCAGGAGGACGGCGACAACCTGCGCGTCCGCTTCGAGGTCAGCGACACCGGCCCCGGCATCGCTCCGGACAAGATGGCCAACCTGTTCACCGCCTTCGAACAGGCGGAAGCTTCGATCAGCCGGCGCTACGGCGGCACCGGCCTGGGCCTGGCGATCACCCGCCGCCTGGCCCGCATGATGGGCGGCGAAGCTGGCGTCAGCAGCGAATTCGGCAAGGGCAGTACCTTCTGGTTTACCGTACAGTTGCACCGCGGCCAGGGGATGAAGCCGAAGACGGAAGCCGCCCGCCGCCTCGATACCGCGACCACGCTGGCGGCCAGCCGGGCCGGCGCCTGCATCCTGCTGGCCGAGGACAACGAGATCAACCAGGAAGTCGCCCGCGACGTGCTGCAGGCCGCCGGACTCGTCGTGGACACGGCCGGCGATGGCCGCACGGCGGTCGACAAGGCGCGCCGCCGCTTTTACGACCTGGTGCTGATGGACGTGCAGATGCCCGAGTTGGACGGCCTAGAAGCAACCCGGGAGATTCGCCGGCTGCCCGGCTGGGAAAAAATTCCGATTCTGGCGATGACCGCCAATGTCTTCGAAGAGGACCGGCGTAACTGTCTGGCGGCCGGCATGAACGATTTCGTCTCCAAGCCATTTGACCCGGAGTTGCTCTACGGCGCCCTGCTCAGGTGGCTACCGGAACGGACACGCGGCTCCGCCATTGCGCCAGCGGCGCCGGCGGCCGTGCCGGCCGACATCGAAAGGCGCCTGGCGGCGATCAAGGAACTCGACCTGATCCATGGCCTGGCCATCGCCGGCAAACGCTGGCCGGTCTACGTCCGCTTCCTCAGCCTGCTTGTCGATCACCACGGGGGCGATGCGCCGCGCCTGCGGCAACTGGCGTCAGCGGCCGACAACCAAGCCATCCGCAGCATCGCCCATGCCCTCAAGGGCGCCGCCGGCAACCTGGGCGCCCGCGACATTGCCCGCTATGCCGGAGAATTGCTCGATGCCGCCCATGCCGGCACCACCGACCTCACCGCCCATGCCTTGCAACTGGCCGATGCCATCGAGACGCTGGTCGGCCAGTTGCGCGCCGCGCTGCCCGCCGGACGGAGCGATTCCGCCCGATGAGGCGGTGCCAGGCGGCGAATCAGCCGGGCTGCAAGGCCGGTTCGCCGAGCATGCGCACCTCGTAGCGCGGCAGGGCCAGGGCGATACCCTTTTGGGCGAAGGCCGCGAGTATGGTCTTGTTCAGTTCGCCGATCGCCGACTCGTAATCCGGCACCATGACCCAGGGCCGCACGCTGATGGTCATCCCGGTTTCGGTGAGCCGCAGCACCCCGAGGCGCGGCAGCGGGTCCTTGAGGACCTTGGGGTTGGCCGCCAGGACCTCGCCGACCAGGGCCAGGGCCGCATCGGCGTCGTTGGTATAGGAAACACTCAGGGAAATATCGAGACGGCGGATTTGTCCGTAGTTGTGCAGGATCTCGCCAACGATCTTGCGGTTGGGAATGACCACCCGCGACAGATCGGTATGACCCAGGGTGGTGGTGAACAGGCTGATGTCGAGGACTTCGCCCTCTTCATCGGCAATGGATATGTAGTCGCCAAGGTGAAAGGGCCGGGTGAAGATGATGCTCAGGCCGGCCACCAAGTTGCCGAGCAGGCCCTGCATGGCCAGGGCGATACCGGCACCGGCGACGCCCAGACCGGCGATCAGGGGCAGCAGTTCGATACCCAGGTTCTGCAAGGCCATGATGGCGAAGATGGCAAGGACGAAGAGCTGGGCAATGCGGCAGAGCAGTGAACGTACGGGCGCATCGAGATTGAGACGGACGAGCAGGCGATCGAGCAGGCGCCCGAACCAGCGGGCCACCATGTAGCCGGCGCCCATGATGAGGATGGCGACGAGTACTTTGGGGCCGAAACGGACGGCCATGTCGAGGGCCGAAGCCCGGATCTGCTCCAGCGACTGCAATGAATTGTCCATGCGACGGTTCCTGGGAAAGAGAGCACTTGGCAAACAAAACCGCCAAGCGAACCCTACAGTAACGCAGGCGCCGCAAAAATTCGAGGTGCACTCTGGACGGTCAGTGGCGCCAGTCGGTATCTCGCCGCTGGCTCGGGGTCAGGATGACCCGGTAGATGACGTCGAGCGGGACGTTTTCCTTCTTCATGTGCTCGATGCCGGCGCGGACGCCGTCCAGCAAGGCCAAGGCCAGGCCGCGGTTAACGGCAACTTCCGTTCTCCAGGACAAGCGCAGATCGTGGTTCATGGCGAACTCCTTCCATCAACACATCATCAATACTCAATCTGAGTTTCGACACGAAACTGCGAGATAAATTCTGTCGTTCATTCACTAACAGACGCGCCCTGTCCTCACCACCGTTCGGCCATCGACTTTTTGCCGGTAAACTAGCGGACTTTGCCGACCGGCCAGGAATTTCGCACCGTGCACAGTCCGACGCTTCTCATCCTCGCTGCCATTCTGATGGGAATCATGGCCTTGATGCTGCTGGCCGCCTGGCGTTTCAACCGACAGATCGCCGGGTTCGGCGCGTGGACGCTGGCCTACCTCTCCGGCTTTCTTTTCTGCATCAGCCTGTTGCTGCGCCCGGCGCTGCCGGAGATTGCCTCGGTGCTTGCCGCCCAGGTCTTCATCTTCCTGATGGCCTACCTGAACTTGACCGGGACCCGCGCCTACATCGGCCTCCCGGTCCTGCCCAAGGCCTACCCGATGCTCGGACTAGCCGCCCTGCTTGTCGTCTCGACCTGGTTCACTCTGGTCGAGCCCAACGGTGGCGCGCGTTTTGCCGTGTCCAGCCTGATGATCGGCAGCATCTTCCTGCTCTGCGCGCGTACCATCGCCAAAGGCAAGATCCACGACTACCCGGCCCGGTACCTCTACGCGACGGCCAGCGGCTTCCATGGATTGTTCCTGCTGCTGCGCCCCTGGCTGTTCGCCCTGGGCAGCAACGGCTTGTTCGATGAACAGCAGGCAATCGCCCTTTCCCAGTTCGTCATCATCGAATCGATCGTCACCATTGTCCTGATGGCCTTCGCCATCGTCATGCTGGCCAATGAAAGGGTGACGCTGGAACTGCGCAGTGTCGCCGATTGCGACCCGCTGACCGGCACTTTCAATCGTCGCTCCTTCCTGACCCTGCTCGACAAGAGCATCAGCGTCGCGGTGCGCGGGAACACCCCCTTGTCGGTCATGTTGGTCGACCTTGACCACTTCAAGAAAATCAATGACACCTGGGGTCATCAAACCGGTGATGAAGCCTTGCGGCATTTCGTCGCCGTCGCCGAGAACTGCGTACGCCACGGCGATGTCATTGGCCGCATGGGGGGCGAGGAGTTCGCAATTTTCCTGCCGCACGCCGGCCTCGTTGAAGCTATGGCGGCAGCGAATCGCCTGCTTGTCGCCATCGAAACTCACCCGGTCGCCAACGAGCCGACTCCGATCAGCATGACCGCGAGCATCGGCGTTGCCGATTGGCAACCGGGCGAGACGGCCGAGACGGTCCTGAATCGTGCCGACGAATCCATGTACCGGGCCAAGCGTCGGGGCCGCAACCGCGTCGAACAGGCCCCGACGAACAATCGCCAGGGCGACGATTGGCCGCATCCCGGCAATTCGCCCGCGACTGACCCCTCCCTGGATTAAATTCCGCCCCCGGGCACCTACCATTGCTATCCAGCGCCATCGGCGTCGTCGCTTTTGCCATCGCCAGCAGCGCGCTGGCCCAGATCAAGCTCCAGCGCTGGCGGAAGCTCAGCAACTGAGGTTGGTGTAGCCGGAGAGTAGATGCCTGCGCGGCGCAGCCGAAAAATCTCGTTTTAGAGAATCGCCGCGCCAGCTTTTCCAAATTCAGGAAATTTTCGATTACACGCGCAGGGACTTGGCTGGCTTCCTGAACAGGCGCTCGAATTCTTCCGGCGAGACGAAAAGCTCCTTGATTTCGTGGTCCGGCAGCGACGACTCTTCGCCGACGGCGTCGTCGAGTCGGCTGCGCTGGCAGATGGTGGCCACCAGCTGGGCCCGGAATACTTCTTCGTGGCTCAGCCCGAGGCTCATACCCGGCGGCAGCTCGGCACCATGTTCGAGCAGGATGCGCACGGTTTTCACCTGCCGGCCGCGGACGGCCGCCCGAACGGCCGCACCGATCCCTTCGTAACTGGCGGCCAGGATGTTGGCGCCGCGTTTGAGCAATTCGACGACGATGCCGAGATGCCCGTGGAAACAGGCACTTCGCAGCGGCAGGCCGGCGTAACCGTGGGCATCGACTTCCTCGATATCGGCACCCGCCTCGAGGGCAGCGACAACGGCAGCGAGGTTGCCTTGATTGATGGCGTTGATGAGCGGGCTGGTCATGGGGTCAGGAAAAACTGGCGTCGTGATGCAACGCTATTCGCAACTATCGTTCCAGCCCGCGCTGGTACTGTTGCCCGCTCGACGGCCCGCCTGGCCTCAGGGCGCCGTTGCCGTCCAGACGCTGGCCGGTGGCAAGCGGTCGAGCACGCCCGCGGCGACCAGCAGGCGGTCGATCTCAGCGGCCGACTTGACCGGACGTAACTGCTGGTAGAGCACTTCGGCCTCTGCAAAGTTGCGGCGCAGCATCGCCAGCCATTGCTTGACGCGCCCGCCGGCATGCGCCGGCACCACTTTCTGGCGAACGCCAAGCCAGTAGGCGGCGACGCCGGGCTGCACCTCTTCCCAGCCGCCGACCGCCTCGCCACGCACGCGGCGGGCGAGCAGCGGGTCGGAGATGGCGCCACGGCCGACCATGATGTCGGCGCAGCCGGTGGCCTGCTGGCAATTACGGAAATCCTCGGCCGTCCAAACTTCGCCGTTGGCGATCAGCGGGATGGCAATCGCCGCGCGCACCCGGTCGATCCATTCCCAGCGCGCCGGCGGCCGGTAGCCGTCGGCCTTGGTCCGGCCATGCACGATCAGTTCGTCGATGCCAGCGGCCTGCAGCGCCTGGGCGTTGTCCACGGCCCGGCTGGTGTCGTCGATGCCAAGGCGCATCTTGGCGGTGAAGGGAATCTCCGGCGGCACCACGGCGCGCACGGCGGCGGTGATGGCGTGCAGCAGTTCCGGCTCGCCGAGCAGTGCGGCGCCGCCGCGATGGCGATTGACGGTCGGTGCCGGGCAGCCGAAATTGAGGTCGATGCCGGCCGGCTTCAACGTCACCAGACGGCGCGCGTTCTCGGCCATCATCTGCGGGTCGGAACCGAGCAGTTGCACGCGCATCGGCGTGCCGGCCGCGGTCTTGCTGTCGTTCAGAAGTTCCGGACAAATGCGTTCGTAGGTCTTGACCGGCAGCAGGCTGTTGGAGACGCGGACGAATTCGCAGATGCCCCAGTCGTAGCCGCCGATGCCCGTCAGCACGCCGCGCAGCAGGTTGTCGGCGAGCCCCTCCATCGGGGCGAGAAGTATGCGGGACATGCGGATTCCGGACGGGGCGTGGCGAAGGCGCGCATTATAATCCGCGCCATGCTGCGCTTCGTCCTCGACACCAACGTCGTCCTCGATCTCTTCCACTGGGCCAACGTCGACGCCGTGCCGATCATGGCGGCGCTGGAAGCCGGCCGCATCGAATGCCTGGTCGACGAACGCACGCTCGACGAACTGCAGCGCGTGCTGACCTACCCGCAACTGAAGCTGACGCCGGAGATGATTGCCGAGCGCTACGCCCGCTACGCGGCGCTGGTGCGGGTCATCCCTGCCGGCGCGGCGCCGGAGCTGCCGCGCTGCAAGGATCGCGACGACCAGAAATTTCTCGAACTGGCGGCCCGCGCCGGTGCCAACATCCTGGTCAGCAAGGACAAGGCGCTGCTGAAGCTGCGCGGGCGCACCAGACTCGCCTTCCAGATCGTCAAGCCGGCGGCGGCTTCGGCCCTCCTGGCGGGCTGAAGCGGCGCCGGCAGACGGTGCTTACTTGACCGGCGCGATGATGCCTTCTTCGAGCAGCAGCGGGTAGGAATAACCGGCGCCGAACTTGCGGTCGAGGACGACCTTGCCGGTCACCTGGACGCTGTCGCCGACGCCAGCCGTCTGCGTGCTGGTGATGATCAGGTTGTTGCTGTTCTGGTCGCCGGTGCCGTCCTGCACATGGACGAAATTGCGCCCCATGATGCCGTTGTTGACCTTGACCACCTTGCCCTTGACGCTGACTTCCTTGCCGACCAGCGCTGCCTTGTCCTTGTACACCGCTTCCACCGTGCGGCTTTCCACTTCGGCGGCAAACGCCAGCGAGGCACCGACCGACAGGGCACCAGCGAGAACTACAGCGATAAATTTGCTCATGAGATACAACTCCGCAAGGGATAGAAGAAGCTTCATTTGAAGCAAACGACGTGCCGGCTCCGCCCAGGGACGCATCGCTCCCCTGCGTCAATTGCGGATTGCCGCAGGCAACTCCCCGCGGCAGGTTCAGGCATACTGGCGCGCCATTGCCAGCCACCGCCCGCATGCCCGCCGAAATTTCCCCGTCGCCTTTCGGCGAACGCCGCTACAACGCCTGGAACGACTACGTGAAGCGCCGCCACGGCGGCCGGGTACAGAAGATTTCGGTGCTCGGCGGCTTCACCTGCCCGAATCGCGACGGCACGCTCGGCACTGGCGGCTGTAGCTTCTGCAACAACGCCGGCTTCACGCCCGGCCATCTCGATCGCCGGCAGTCCATCCACGCGCAGATCGAAACCGGCCTTGAATTCCTGCGCCGGCGTTATCCACGCACGCGACTGCACATCGCCTACTTCCAGAGTTACAGCAACACCTACGGCGAATTCGACCGCCTGCGCGCCTGCTACGAAGCAGCCCTGGCCCATCCGGAGGTCAGCGGCCTGGCCATCGGCACCCGCCCCGACTGCCTGCCCGACCGGGTGCTCGATTACCTGGCCGAACTGGCGCAGGAGCACATCGTCGAACTGGAAATCGGCGTCGAATCGTGCAACGACGCCGCCCTGCAGCGGGTCAATCGCGGCCACGACTTCGCCAGCAGCGCCGACGCCATCAAGCGGGCCGCCGCCCGCGGCCTGGAGGTCAGCGTCCACCTGATCCTCGGCCTGCCCGGCGAAAGTACCGCCAGCATGCTCGACGGCGCCCGTCAGCTGTCCGCCCTGCCAGTGCGCAGCCTGAAACTGCACCAGCTGGATCTGGTGCGCGGCACCACCCTGGCCCGCGAATGGGAAGCCGACCCGACAGCCGTCACCCTGCTCAGCGAGGACGACTACATCGCCCTGCTTGCCGACTTCATTGAACGGCTGTCACCGGATATCCTGCTCCAGCGCCTGGGCAGCGAAGTGCCGCCGAAACTGAAACTGGCGCCGCACTGGAACCTGCGCCTGCACGAACTGGCGCCGCGGCTGTCGGCCGAGCTGGCGCGCCGCGGCAGCTGGCATGGTTGTCGCTACGAATCGGCAACGCCTGAACACCGACTGGAAAACTCCGCCCCATGAAAATACTGATTGCCCTGCTCACGGCCTGGTTGGCCATCGCCCCCCTCGCCCAGGCCAAGACGCCGGGTGAAGTCGAGATCGGCAGCGTGCTGCGCGAAGCCCCCATGCAGGGGCTTTCCGGCCCGAGCCGCAAGCTGTCCGAATACCGCGGCAAGCCACTGATCATCAATGTCTGGGCCAGCTGGTGCGCCCCCTGCAGGATGGAAATGGGCTCGCTGGACCGCCTGGCCCGGCGCTACGGCAAACAGTTCACGGTCATCGGCATCTCGACCGACGACTACCCCGAGGCGGCCCGCAGCTTTTTACAAAAATCGGGAACGTCCTTTGCCAATTTCATTGATAGCAAACCCTGGCCGCTGGAAAACATGCTCGGCGCCAACCGGCTGCCGCTGACCCTGCTGGTCGACGCCAATGGCCGCGTGCTGGCCAAGTACTACGGCGCCAAGGAATGGGACAGCCCGCAGGCCGTCAGCATCATCGCCCAGACCTTCGGGCTGAAGCTTTAGGCCGCCACCTACCACTCGACCAGCGAGACGCCGATGCCGTAGTAGGTGGAGCGGTGGTTGTAGTCAATCAGGCTTTCGCCGTAGCCGGAGAACCATTGCAGGTGGCCGCGCAAGTCGCCGGCGATGGGGAAGGCGTAGTCGAGCTGCACCGCTCCGTGACTGTTGGCGCCGGAACGCAGGCTGTGGCGCAGCAGTACGGAAAACTGCTGACCGCCCCAGCGCCGCAAGAGGTGCAGATCGGCCCGACCGAGATAGTTGGCGATGTCCGGGTTGTCGTCCCGGTCGTCATCCTCGCGGATGCGCCACCACGGGCGCAGGGTCAGCGTCCAGTCGTCGCGCTCGAAGGCAGCGGCGAACATCACCCGGTTCCAGCTGCGCGACAGCGGCAGGCTGCGGCCGTTCGACTGGTGATTGAGGCCGGCCGAGAGCAGGCGTCCGCGCCAGCCGAGCAGCCGGTAATCGGTGCGCCAGACCAGCATCGCCTCCGGCTCGTGGTCGGTTTCGCGGAACGGGCGCGACAGGCCGCCGTTATAGACCTGCCAGCGCGACGACTGGGTGTAGCCGAACCACAGGTCGCCGTTGCTGCCGAAGACATCCTCGGCCAGCTTGCTCTTGAAACTGATCTGCAGCTTGGCCTCGTCGGCGCTCAGGTCGGCGATGGCCGGGCTGGCATGCCCCGGGGCCGGGCTGTCCGGCTGCCGGTTGGGGCGCCGGGCATGGAAATACGGCAACAGGTAGATCGGCTTGTACGGGCGGATGCGCAGGATGTGACCGCGCTCGCCCTCGTCCAGCTCCCAGGCCTTGGCCAGCGCCGAAGGTTCGGCCGGCACGGGAGCCGGGGCGGCCGGAGGCTCGGCTGACTCCGCCAGCGGTGCGACCGCAGCGGCGGCCAGCGCGTCGTAGCAGGCCAGACGCTCGCTATCGGCCGGCAGTGCCCGGCAGTCGGCCAGGGTGCCCGCCGTTGCCATCGGGATGCCAGCCAGCGCCACGGCCAACAGCAGCAATGACTGCAGTGCTTTCCGGGTGAGCATCGGGGTCCGCATGGTCGGTAGCGACGACGTCAGGCCAGCCGCCGCCGGAACACCCAGGTCGTCGCATCGGAAACTTCCGGCGCGTAGGCGTAGCCGTCGCTATCGAAATCCTTCAACCCCTCCGGTCCCGTCAGCCGGTTGAGCACCGCGTAGCGCGTCATCAGGCCGCGCGCCCGCTTGGCGTAGAAGCTGATGATCTTGTACTTGCCGTTCTTCCAGTCCTCGAACACCGGCTGGATCACCGTGCCGGCGATCTTGCGGCCGACGGCGGCCTTGAAATATTCCTCGGAGGCCAGATTGACCGCCACCGGCCGCGGCAGGGCGGCCAGTTCGCCATTGATCGTCTTGAGCAAGCGCTCGCCCCAGAACGCGTAGAGATCCTTGCCGCCCTTGTTGGCGAATCGGGTGCCCATTTCCAGGCGGTAGGGCTGCATCAGGTCGAGCGGCTTGAGGAGGCCGTACAGGCCGGACAGGATGCGCACCTGCTGCTGGGCGAAGGCGAGGTCGTCGGCGCTCAACGTGCGTGCCGCCAGGCCGTCGTAAACGTCACCGTCGAAGGCGAGCACCGCCTGTTTGGCGTTTTCCGGGGTCAGCGGCAAGTGCCAGTCGGCGTAGCGGTTGTAATTGAGCAGCGCCAGTTGATCGGACAAATGCATGAGGCCGGCGATATCGGCCGGCGACAGCTTGCGCAACTGCTTGATCAGGCTTTCCGCCTGTTTCAGGAAAGCCGGCTGGGTGCAGTCGGCAACATGCGGCGGGGTTGAGTAATCAAGGGATTTGGCCGGGGAAAGGAAGATCAGCATGGTTTGAATTTTGTGCATTGCGGTACGCCGGATTTTACCGGCTGGTAAAATTCCGTTTTAGCCTTTTCCGGACTCCCCCATGAAACGAACCCGCTTCGGCGCGCGCGACCGTCTTTCGCGCGATGCAGCCGAACTCCAGCGCCTGGCTGCCGGCCTCTCCGAATCCGGCGGCAAACTGGAAGACAGCTACTGGGAAGCCCAGCTTGCCGAAACCGTCGACAGCCTGTTGAAAAACGGTGCCGAAGACGACATCAATACCGCCCTCGACCGTCTGTTCGAAGGCAATCCGCGCGCTCACGACGAGCTCGCCGACATGGTCGAGTCGCGCGCCGAAACCGGCCGCCTGGAAGCCCTCGGCGAGGAATTCGACGTTCTGCTCTTCGCCGCCCCGGTACTCGCCTGGTCGCGTTTTTCCATTCCCGCCGTCGCGCTGCCGCCGGCCACGCTGACCGCCCTGTCGGTGCAACTCGGCGCCCATGTCTTCGGCGGCGAGGCGCGTGTCGCCCTGGCTGATTTTCTGTTCAGCCCCGACCAGCTGCCGCGCAGTTTCTGCGACACCTGGCAACTGACCAAGGCACTTGGCGAGGCGACGCTGGCCGGCCAGCACCTGAGCATCGACAGCAGCGCCCTGGCCGAGACCAACCGTTTCCTGTCGGATGTCCGCTATCTGGTCGGCGCCATCGCCGTGCCGCGCGGCAAAGCCTTGTTCCGCTGGAACGAGAAGGACGGTAACAAGGACGGCGCGCTCAAGGAATGGATCAAGCAGGGCAGCCCCAGTCTCGAGCCGCTGCTCACCGGCTGTGCCTGGGAACCGCTACTGCCGGATGCCTACCATGCCGGTTGCCGCAATGCCGACCGCCTGTCCCGGCCGTATTCGCTGAAGGCCTCGGTGGCCTTCCTGCAGGCCACGGTCGGCCTGCTACCGGCCGACATCCGTGCCGTCGTCGGCCCCTGCTACGACCGCCGCATGGAGGAATACCGCGTCGGCCTCGGCCCCAAGGACAAGCCGGACACCTACCACGGCATTGTCTGGCCGCTGCTCGGTGCCGAGGACGAAGCCACCGACGCTGCCGGCGAGATCGAAGCAGTGCTGCGCGAATGCGGGGTCAAGGAAGTCAGCTTCCTCGACCACCATTTCCCGATGGAATTCTGCGACGACTGCGGCGCCCCGCTTTATCCCAATGTCGAGGCCGAACTGGTTCATGCCGAGATGCCGGAGCAGGCGGGCGGCAGCTCGCAGGCGCTGCACTGACACAACGCATGCCACGCCGGGGAAATCTGCAGTGAATGCCGACTGGCTGGCGCGCAGCCAGGCTGCCGTCTGGCATCCGTGCACGCAGATGCAGCACCACGCGCAGACCGGCTCACCGGCGCACCTGCCGCTGGTGCCGATCGCCCGTGGTGCTGGCGCCTGGCTCTACGACTTCGATGGCAAGCGCTACCTGGACGGCATCAGCTCGTGGTGGACCAACCTGTTCGGCCACGCCAATCCGCGCATCAACGCGGCCTTGCGCGATCAGCTGGAAACGCTGGAACATGTGATGCTGGCTGGCTTCACGCACCGGCCGGTGGTCGAGCTGTCGGAGCGCCTGTCGGCGCTGACCGGCGGCGCGCTCGGCCACGCCTTCTACGCCTCCGACGGGGCTTCGGCGACCGAGATCGCGCTGAAGATGAGCTTCCACTACTGGCGCAATGTCGGCCGCCCGGAGAAGGCGGAATTCCTCTGTCTGGCCGGCAGTTATCACGGCGAGACAGTCGGCGCGCTGGCGGTAACTGATGTCGCCATTTTCAAGGACGCCTACGCGCCGCTGGTGCGTGCCGCCGCCCACGTCCTGCCATCGCCGGATTTCCGTTTGGGCGAAGCCGGCGAGACACCGGCCGACGTTGCCCGCCGCGCCGCTGCCGGTCTGGCCGACTGGCTGGAAAAGCACGGCCAGCGCACGGCAGCGCTGATCGTCGAGCCGCTGGTCCAGGGTGCCGCCGGCATGGCCATGTACGACCCGGAATACCTGCGTCTGGCCCGCGAACTGTGCGACCGCCACGAAGTGCACCTGATCTGCGACGAGATCGCCGTCGGCTTTGGCCGTACCGGCACCTTTTTCGCTCATGAGCAGGCCGCCATCCGCCCCGACCTGATGTGCCTGTCGAAGGGCATTTCCGGCGGCTACCTGCCGCTGTCCGTCGTCCTGAGCAGCGACACTATCTACGCCGCCTTCCTCGACGACTCGGTAGCCCGCGCCTTCCTGCACTCGCATTCCTACACCGGCAATGCGCTGGCCTGCCGGGCGGCTCTGGCCACCCTCGACATCTTCGCGCAGAACGACGTAATCGCCGCCAACCGCAGCAAGACCGGGAAGATCGCCGCCGCCCTGGCGCCGCTGGCCGGCCACCCGCAAGTCCGCCACCTGCGCCAGCGCGGCATGATCGCCGCCTTCGACGTGGTCACCGACGACCCGCACTTCTCCCGCCGCTTCTACCGCGCTGCGCTGGACAACGAGGCGCTGCTGCGGCCGATCGGCAACACCGTCTACCTGATGCCGCCCTACATCGTCAGCGACGACGAGATCGCCCATCTCGGCACCGCTACCCGGCGGGCACTGGATCTCGCCCTGGCATGACCGGTCTGTTCCTGAAATCGCTGCTCGGCGCGCTGGCGGTGCTGTTGATCGCCCTGCTCTCGCGCTCGAAAAGCTTCTACATCGCCGGTCTGGTGCCGCTGTTTCCAACCTTCGCGCTGATCGCCCACGCCATCGTCGGCAGCGAACGCGGCGCTGCCGACCTGCGGACCACGGCGCTGTTCGGCCTGTGGTCGCTGATTCCCTACGCCGTCTATCTGCTCGCCGTCTGGTGGCTGGCCCCGCGCCTGGCACTGGCGCCGACGCTGATTGCGGCGACGCTGGCGTGGACCGTGGCCGCCGGCGTGCTGCTGTTCGCCTGGTCGCGCTTCAACTGAGGAAACGCCATGTCCCTTGACGACCGCTTGCACGAAGAACTTGCCGAAATTGCCAACGCCGGCCTGACCCGTCGCCGCCGCGTGCAGACCTCGCCCTGCGGCCGCCTGGCCGTCGTCGATGGCCGCGAGCTGCTCAACTTCGCCAGCAACGACTATCTCGGACTGGCCGGCGACGCCGAGATCGCCGCCGCGCTGGCCGATGGCGCCGGCCAGTGGGGCGCCGGCAGCGGCGCCTCGCACCTGGTCAGCGGCCACCTCGCACCGCACGCGGCGCTGGAAACGGAAATCGCCGCCTTCACCGGTTTCTCCCGCGCCCTGACCTTCTCCACCGGCTACCTGGCCAACCTGGCGGTGACGCCGACGCTGGCCGGGCGTGGCGCCGCAGTGTTCGCCGACAAACTGAACCACGCCTCGCTGATCGACGCCATGCAGCTGGCCAAGGCCAACGGTGCCGAGGTCCAGCGCTATCCGCACAATGACCTGGCAGCGCTGGAACGCCAGCTGGCGGCCAGCCCGGCCGCCAGCAAACTGATCGTCACCGACGCCGTGTTCAGCATGGATGGCGATCTGGCGCCGTTGCCGCAACTGCTGCAACTGGCCGAGCGCTTCGATGCCTGGCTGGTGATCGACGATGCCCACGGCTTCGGCGTGCTCGGCGCCCAGGGCCGTGGCAGCCTGGCCCATTTTGGCCTGCCGGCTTCACCGCGCATCCTGCTGATGGGCACCCTCGGCAAAGCCGCCGGCGTCGGCGGCGCCTTCGTCGCCGGCTCGGCGACGGCCATCGAATACCTGCTGCAGAAGGGCCGCAGCTACATCTTCACCACCGCCGCACCGCCAGCCATCGCCTGCGCCCTGAGCCGCAGCCTGCAGATCATTGCCGGCGGCGACGGGCTGCGCGCCGCGTTGTTCGCCAACATCGCCCGCCTGCGTGACGGCAGCAGCGGCCTACCCTGGCGCCTGCTGCCCTCCGCCACCGCCATCCAGCCACTGATCGTCGGCGACAACGCGGCCGCCGTCGGGCTGTCCACGGCCCTCTGGGAACGCGGCCTGTGGGTGCCGGCGATTCGCCCGCCAACGGTGCCGGCCGGCACCGCCCGCCTGCGTCTGTCGATCTCCGCTGCCCACACCGCCGACGATATCGACCGGCTGCTCGCCGCCTTGAAGGAACTCGCATGAATCCCCTGGTCATCCTCCCCGGCTGGGCCCTCGGTCGCGGCCCGCTGCTAGCGACTGCCGAGGTCCTCGGCGGCCGCATCATCGACCTTCCCGGTTATGGCGAAACACCGGCAGCTGCCAGTTTCAACGCTGCCGTCGACGCCATGGCCGAACGCCTGGCGCCGGGCACGACGCTGGCCGGCTGGTCGCTCGGCGCCATGCTGGCACTGGCCATCGCCGCCCGCGCCCCGGAGAAGGTCGGCAAGCTGCTGCTGATCGCCGGCACGGTCTCTTTCGTCCAGCGCGATGGCTGGCCGGATGCCATGCCGCCGGGCACGCTGGCCGAATTCGCCGGCGCCATCGCCGCCGACGCCGCCGCCATGCTGCCGCGCTTCGTTGGCGGCTTCAATCGCGGCGACAGTCGGGCCCGTGAAGTGACCAGCGAAATCCTCGCCCTCACCACCCTGCCGCCAACCGAAGTACTGCTCAGCGGCCTCGACTGGCTGCGCGACACCGACCTGCGCGCCGATGCCGGGCAGGTCGCTGCACCGACCCTGCTCGTCCAGGGCAGCGCCGATCCGCTGATGCCGCTCTCCGCCGGTACGGTGCTGGCCGCCATGATCCCCGGCTCACGCCTGTGCGTTCTCGAGGACTGTGCGCATGCGCCCTTCCTCTCGCATCCGGCCGACTTCCTGGCCTCCGTCACCGCCTTCGTGCATGACTAGCAGCAAACCTGGTTCAGCCGCCAGCCGGCCCACCCGGACCCGCATCCGCCAGGCCTTCGAGCGCGCCGCCCAAACCTACGACGGGGCCGCCGACATGCAGCGGGAAATCTGCCATGTCCTGCTCGACCGCCTGGCCGCCGGCGGCCCGGTGCGACGACTGCTCGATGCCGGCAGCGGCACCGGCTACGCCCTGCCGCTGCTGGCCGAGCGCTTTCCCGCCGCCGAACGGCTGGCAATTGACCTGTCGCTGGCGATGCTGGCCCGCACCCCCTGTTCCTGCCAGCGCCTGGTCGGCGATCTCGAACGCCTGCCGCTGGCCGAGGCCAGCCTCGATCTCTACTGGTCCAGCCTGGCCGTGCAATGGTGTGATCTGCCGCAGGTACTGGCCGAGGCCCGCCGCGTGCTGCGCCCGGCCGGCCGCCTGGCCATCACCAGCCTCGGCCCGGAGACTTTCAGCGAACTGCGTCAGGCCTTCGCCGGCGTGGACGCCTACCGCCACACGCTGCCTTTCCACACCCCGGAAGAGGTCGGCCAGATGGCGCGCGCTGCTGGTTTTGCCGATGTCGTGGTCAGCCGCCGCCGGCAGCTCGCCCATTACCCCGACTTTCGCAGCCTGCTCAAGGCGGTCAAGGCCATCGGTGCCAATCAGCTGGGCGATGGCCGCCGGCGCAACCTGATGGGCCGCGCCACCTTCGCCGCCGCCGAAGCCGGTGCTGAAGGCCAGCGCACGGCGGCCGGCCTGGGGCTGACCTACGATGTCCTGATCCTGGAGGCCCGCGCATGAAGCAGGCGTATTTTCTGACCGGCACCGACACCGAGATCGGCAAGACTTTCGTCACCTGTGCCCTGCTCCACCGTGCCCGCCAGCTTGGCCTATCCGCCGTCGGCCTCAAGCCGGTGGCTGCCGGCACCAACGCCGCCGGGCGCAACGACGATGTCGAGGCCATCCGCGCCGCCAGCAGCCTGCAGTTGCCGGCTTCGATCGTCAATCCCTATTGCTTTGCCGCCGCCATCGCGCCGCACCTGGCCGCCGCCGAGGAAGGACGAAGCATCGATTTCGCCCCGATCGTCAGCGCCTGCCGGCAGGCCGAACAAGTGGCGGATATCGTCATCGTCGAAGGCGTCGGTGGTTTTCGCGTGCCGCTCGGAGCAGCTGGCGACAGCGCCGATCTAACCGTGGCGCTCGGCCTGCCGGTGATTTTCGTCGTCGGCATGCGCCTCGGCTGCATCAACCACGCACTGCTCACGGTCGAGGCGATCGCCGCTCGCGGCCTGACGCTGGCCGGCTGGGTGGCCAATCGCATTGACCCAACGATGTCCCGCTTTGAAGCCAACCTTCAGACTCTGCAGGATCTGCTGCCGGCGCCACTGCTCGGCGTCGTGCCGCATGCGCCGGTCGGCGGTGCTGGCGGCGCGGCCAGCGCCCTGAATCTACCCGGGGCAGCGCGCGGCGGCTAGCACCATCGCCACTTCGCGCATCCGCGTTTCCAGCGTCGCCGCCGCTGCGGCCAGGCCATTCATGTCGCCCGCCTTGGCCTGCTGCTCGACGACATAGGCCGCCGCCGCCCCCCTGTCGTCGGAAAACGTGGCCAGCAAACCTTTGATCGTATGTGCCTCGCGCCGGATCTCGATCGCCTGTCCGGAGGCGATGGCCGCGCTCAGGCTGGCACAGTTGGCATCGAGATCCTGCAGGTACATGTCGAGCATCATGGTGTAGATTTCCTCGTCGCCGCCGAGGCGCTCGAGGATGTTCTGGCGATTGAGTACGAAAGCGTCTGCCATCCTGTTCTCCGATCTGCAATACGCGTTCAAATCATCGGCACTTCTTCGTCCTGGAAGCGCCGGCGAATGTCGAGCACCGCGTCCCAGCCGGCGAGGAAGGCCTCGACGCAAAGCGGGTCGAAATGCTTGCCGCGCCCCTCTTCAAGGAAACGGACGGCATCTTCCAACGGCCAGGCTTTCTTGTACGGCCGCTCCGAGGTCAGCGCATCGAAGACATCGGCGACCGCGACAATCCGCCCGAACAGCGGGATGGCCTGACCCTTCAGGCCGTGCGGATAGCCGCTGCCATCGTATTTCTCATGGTGCGAAATGGCAACTTCGGCACCGGCCTGCATGATCTCCGAGCGGCTGTCCTTGAGCAGTTCATGGCCGAGCCGGGCGTGTCCCTTCATCACCTCGAATTCCTCGAAGGTCAGCTTGCCGGGCTTGAGCAGGATGTAATCGGGAATACCGATCTTGCCGACATCGTGCATCGGCGCCGCCTCAAGGATCAGCTTCAGCTTGCTGGCCTCCAGATCGAGGCCGCGAGCGATGATCTGCGAGTAATGCGCCATGCGCTGGATATGGGCACCGGTTTCCGGATCGCGGAATTCAGCGGCACGCGAGATGCGGAAAATCAGTTCGCGCTCACGATCGCGAATCTCGCTGGTGCGCTCGTCGACCAGATCCTCCAGATGGCGGGCGCGATCGGCGAGAAACTTCTGCCCCTGGCGCAGCATCAGCATGTTGCGGACTCGCGCCGAGAACTCGACGCGGTCGACCGGCTTGGTCAGAAAATCGTTGGCGCCACCGAGCAGCGCCTCGTAGCGCACGTCCTTCTGGTCGCTAGCGGTGATCATCAGGACCGGGATCTCGTTGCGCCCGTGCAGGGCGCGGAAGGCGCTGATGAACCGCAGCCCGTCCATGCCCGGCATCATGTAGTCGACGATGACTAGGTCAGGCACATTCTCGCGACACCATTCCAGCGCCTTCAGCGGGTCTTCATGAAGTACCGGCTGGCACTCGCCGAGTTTCAGCACCAGCGCCTTGATCAGCGTCAGGTTGATGTCGCTGTCGTCGATGATCAGCACGGTATTCATGGGCTCTCGCAGTGATGGGTTGGTGCCCGGCCAAGTATATAATGCGGCGCCATGAAACTACTCTTCGACCTATTCCCGGTCATCCTCTTCTTCATCGCCTTCAAGTATTCGGAAAAGCATCCGGAACTGGCCGTCGACTGGCTTTCTGCCCTGCCCGGCATGGCCACCGTCAGCCTGACGCAGGCGCCGATCCTGCTCGCCACGGTGGTGGTCATCGTCGCCACCGTCCTCCAGATCGCCTGGGTGCATTTCCGCCACGGCAAGGTGGACAAGATGCTGTGGATCAGCTTGGCGCTGGTCGTCGTCTTCGGCGGCATGACCCTCTTTTTCCAGAACGAGGCGTTCATCAAGTGGAAGCCGACCATCCTCTACTGGGTATTCGCCGGCAGCATGCTCTTCGCCTCGCTGGTCATGAAGAGAAATGCCATCAAGGCCATGGTCGGCGAACAACTGGTCCTGCCGGATGCCGTCTGGAGCCGCCTGAACCTGGCCTGGGTCGGCTTTTTCCTGGCCATGGGCGTGCTCAACCTGGTGGTCGCCTTCAATTTTTCCACCGACACCTGGGTCAATTTCAAACTCTTCGGTGGCATGGGCCTGATGCTGCTCTTCGTCCTTGCCCAAGGGATGTTCCTGTCGAAATACGTCGAGGAAGACAAATAATGCTCTACGCCATCATCGGCGAGGACCGCGCTGGTTCGCTGGAATCCCGCCTGGCCGCCCGCCCCGCCCACCTCGAACGCCTGCAGGCCCTGCAGGCCGAAGGCCGCCTGCTGCTCGCCGGCCCCTGCCCGGCGATCGACTCGCCCGACCCCGGCCCGGCCGGCTTCTCGGGCAGCATCATCATCGCCGAATTCGCCTCGCTGGCCGATGCCCGCGCCTGGGCCGACGCCGATCCCTATGTCGCTGCCGGCGTCTACGCCGCGGTCACCGTCAAGCCGTTCAAGAAGGCTCTGCCGGCCTGATGGACACCAACACCGGCGAACTGCTGGCGGCCTGCCTGGCCAGCCTGGCACCGCTCTCCCTCGAGATCGAGGACGAGTCGCACCGCCACGCCGGCCATGCCGGCGCCCGCGACGGCGGACACTTCCGGGTCGCCATCGTCGCCGCGGTTTTTTCCGGCAAGGGCACGCTCGCCCGCCACCGTCTCGTCTATGATGCAGCTGGTGACCTGATGCGCGGACGCATTCATGCCCTGAGCATCCACGCGCGCGCACCCGAAGAAGTATAATTTTTCGCTCCACCCCTCATTCGAAGGACATTACATGCACAAGAACTCCCGCCTGGCTGCCCTGCTCGTCGCCGGCGCCATCATCTCGGCCCCGGCCCTGGCCCAGAACAAGGCCTACGCCACGGTCAACGGCCAGCCGATTCCGCAATCCGTTTACGACGCCTTCATCAGCGAGCAAAAGGCCCAGGGCGCCCAGGATGGTCCCGAACTGCAGAATGCCGTGCGCGAAGAACTGATCCGCCGCGAACTGCTTGCTCAGGAAGCCAAGAAGCGGGGCCTGGACAAGAAGGGTACGGTCCCCGGCCAGGTCGAACTGGCCAAGCAGGCGGTGCTGATCCGCGCCTACCTGACCGAGCACGTGCGCGCCAACCCGATCACCGAGGAGCGCCTGAAGGCTGAATACGAAGGCATCAAGGCCAACGTTGGCAGCACCGAATACAAGGCCCGCCATGTCCTCGTCGAGAAGGAAGACGACGCCAAGGCAATCATTGCCAAGCTGGAAAAGGGCGAAAAGTTCTCCGAACTGGCCAAGCAATCGAAGGATCCCGGCTCCCGCGACAATGGCGGCGAACTTGGCTGGAACCCGCCGGCCGCCTATGTCAAGCCGTTTGGCGAGGCACTGGTCAAGCTGAAGAAGGGTGAATACACCAAGGCCCCGGTGAAGACCGATTTCGGCTACCACGTGATCCAGCTCGACGATTCGCGCCCGACCAGCCCGCCCCCGTACGACCAGGTCAAGCAGCAACTGCAGCAACGCGCTGGTCAGCAGCAGATCGAACAACTGGTCAAGGATTTGCGCGCCAAGGCCAAGATCAACTAATCGGCCCGTGGCCGTGCCAGAATGGCCACCGAACGGTGGACCGATGCCCGCCACTCGGCGGGCATTTCTTTTGGGGGAAACATGGCGTTCAACAAGCTGAGAAAACTGTTCGGACTGGCGTCGCCGGCCACATCGCCACAGATGCCAGTCACCCCCGCCAGCGCCAGACCGGCTACCACCAGCCAGATAATGGCCGCTGCTGCCAGCGATGGTTTTCTCTGCCGGGAAGCCATCTTTGACCGCGCCGGCCGCCTGGCTGGCCGCCTGTTCACCCTGCAGGGCGCCGCGCTGGCTGCCGATGCATCCGGCGCCCCGCATCCGTCGGCCGACAGCGAGCTCATCGCCACACTGCACGCCAGCTCAGAGGCCTGGAACGCCGCCCTGGCCTTCGTGCCACTCGGCTCGCCCAGCCTTTTCGACCGGACCCTCGATGCCATCCGCCCGCACAACCTGGTGCTCCTGGTGCATCTGGCGGCTGAGCCGACCGACAGTGTAGACGCTCTGTGCGCCCGCATCGAGGCGTTGCGCCAGCGCGGCATTGCCATCGCCATCCTGCGTCAGCCGAAGCATGCGGCGTTCAACGAGACGATCCGCCTGGCCGACTATGGCGCCATCGATGTCGCCGCTTCCGAACCCGGCTCGGTCAGGGACTTTTCCGCCGCCTTCCGCGCCGGCCCGCGCAACCACCAGGCCCGGCTGTTCGCCTGCTACATTGACACGCTGGACGAGCACCACCTTTGCCACCAGTGGCATTTCGACTACTTCCACGGCAGCTTCGCCGTCAGCACGCCCCGGCACGATGATGATGCGGCCACCGACCCGCACAAGGTGCAGTTGCTGAACATCCTGCGCCTGCTGCAGGGCGATGCCGAAACGGCGGAAATTGTCGAGGCGATGAAGCAGGATCCGCCGCTGGCCTTCCGCATCCTGCGTTACCTGAATTCGCCGCTGCTCGGCTTCGATCATCGCATCGAGTCGCTGTCCCAGGCGCTGACCATACTTGGCCGCCAGCGCCTGACCCGCTGGCTGTCGGTGCTGCTGTTTTCAGTTCGCTCCCCCAGTTTCGGCGACTGGTTGCTGGTCGAAAGCGCCCTCACCCGCGGCCGTCTGATGGAGCTGCTGGGCGCCCGCGTGCTGCCCGGAGAGCCGGCCGACGCGCTGTTCCTGACCGGCATTTTCTCCCGTCTCGACAAGTTGCTGCGCCGGCCGCTGGCTGAACTGGTCGACGAAGTACCTCTCTCCGCCGAAGTGCGTAGTGCCCTGCTCGAACGCAGCGGCCCCTACGCCAGCCTGCTGAACCTGGCCGAAGCCGGCGAGGCCTTCGATTTCGCGGCCATGGAAAAAGCCGCCAAAGCACTGGACCTCCCCGCCGACAGCGCCAACCACGCGCTGCTGGCAGCCACCGCCTGGGCCAGTGAGGTCTCCGAACACTGGGAGTAAGCGGCGCCGCCTGCGGGCAAATTTGATGCAGGTGAATGCCGGGATGGCCGACGCCGGCTACAGTCGGGCCGCATGAGATGTCTCTGCCTGCCGCTCTTCCTGCTGGTTTCGCCGCTGGCTTTTGCCAACCAGCCCTTGCAGCCGTGGATTGACCTGACAGCCAGCGGCAGCGTACTGAAACTGCCGCCCGGCACCTATGGCGGACCGGCCGTCATCGACAAACCGATGATTCTGGATGGTGGCGGCCAGGTGGTGATCGATGCCGGCGGCAAGGGCACGGTGCTCACCGTCCGTGCTGACCAAGTTACCCTGCGCGGCCTGACCCTGCGTAACAGCGGCGAGTCGCACGATGCCCTCGACGGCGGCCTGATGGCCGAAGGGCGCAATTTACTGATCGAAAACAACGTCATCGAGGATGTCCTCTTCGGCATCTCGCTGCATCGCACTGATGACAGCATCGTCCGCGGCAATCGCATCCGCTCGCGCGCCGTCGACATCGCCGACCGCGGTGACGGCCTGCGTCTCTGGTACAGCACCGGCAACCGCATCGAGAACAACGACATCGCGCAGATTCGCGACATCACGGTAAGCAATGCGCCGCGCAACCGCTTCGTCGGCAACAACGTGCGCGACAGCCGGCGCGCCATCAATCTGCTATTCGCTCACCGCACGCTGATCGACGGCAATCGTTTCGACAACAACGCCACCGGCATCGTCGCCCTTAATTCGGACGGCCTGATCATCCGCGGCAACCGCATCACCCACGCCATGGACCCGTCGGGCGCCTGCGTCGCCCTCAAGGAAACGGCGGCGGCGCTGGTCCAGAACAACGAGATCGTCCACTGCGCCCACGGCATCATGGCCGACTCGCCGATGCATCCGCTCAACCGCATCGTCTTCATCGACAACCTGATCGCCCACAACGTCACCGGCGTCTATTTCTACGGCGCCAAAGGCGGACATGTGGCGATCGGCAACGACTTCCGCAGCAATCTGTGGCCGGTGATGATCATCGGCGATGGCGATGCGCTGAACGATTTCTGGTGGGGCAACTATTGGGACATTTACGAGGGCTTCGACCTTGACGGCGATGGCTTCGGCGACCGGCCGCACGAGTTGTACGCCTTCGCTGACCGCATCTGGATGGAGACACCGGCAGCGCGCTTCTTCAGGAACTCGCCGGTGCTCGAACTGCTCGATTTTCTCGAACGCCTGGCGCCCTTTTCGGCGCCCTCGCTGATTCTGCGCGATTCGGCACCGCGCCTGCGGCGGCTACCCTAGCCAGTCGCGCATGTCCTCAACCAGGTCGTCCACCGCCCCCAGCGACAGGCCGAACAGTTCGCAGGCTTCAGTCGCCGCCTTGCCCCACTCCTGATAACCATCGTCGCCGGCATGCAGGCGGATGATGTGCTCGGCCAGCACGGTCACGGCAATCACCAGGCGCGCCGTCTGCGACAGCACTTCCGGCTTGTTGAGCACGGAATAATCGTGGTGGTGCAGGATGGCCTCGGTGACGTCGGCCGACAGGCGCCAGCGCTTGGCCAGGAAATAGCCGACGACAGCGTGGTTGGTCCCAAGGTGTTGGTCTTCGACCTCGGTGAATTTGCGTTCCTCGCAGGCATTGGCCTCGGCCAGCACGTCGCGGGCGTTGGGAAACCGCTTCATCATCAGCGGAATGCCGCAGTCGTGGAACAAACCGAAGGTATAGGCGACATCGGGGCGAACGCAACGCAGGCGACGGGCCAGTTCGGCCGACAGGCGCGCGGTCAGGGCCGAGGTCTCCCAGAAGCGTTCCATCGGCACTTCCGGCTTGCCGGACAGGGCGATCTTCAGCAGTTGCGAAACGACCAGATTGAACAGTTGCCGGGTGCCGAGGATGTTCAGCGCCTGCATGATCGAGCCGAACTTGTGGCCGGTCGAGAAGGCCGGCGAATTGGCCACCTGCATTACATGCCCTGATAGGGCCACGTCCTTGCTGATCAGGCGGGCAATTTCCCGCTGGTCCGGCGCCTCCTTGGCCAGTTCGCGGTCGATGTCGATGAGGATCGCCGGGCACGGCGGAATATCGACACCATTCAACAGCTTTTCCAGCTGCTTTTCATCAATTACGGCATTCATTAGGCGGCCTCCGAAAGATATCCGGAAGGTTATAGACTAAAGCGACTGAGGTGAATATAACTAAAGTTATAGTTGATAGGCGTCGCCGCTGCCCTGCAGGGTCATGTCGACCACGCGCTTCGTCAGGTGCGGGGCGAACAGTTCGATCAGGTCGTAATCGTGGCGGCGCAAGTAGGTACCGCGCCGCAGCGCCAAGCGCGTGGTGTTCGATTCGAACAGATGGCTGGCGTCGATGGCTACCAGGCCAGCATCGCGCTGCGCATCGAAGGCAAGTGCCGAGATGATACCGAGACCGAGGCCGAGACTGACGTAGGTCTTGATCACGTCGGCATCGAGGGCGGTCAGCGCGATGTTCGGCGCAATACCGGTGCGCTCGAAGGCACGGTTGATGCGCGAACGCCCGGTGAAAGCCGTGTCGTAGGTGATCAGCGGCCAGCGAACCAGTTCCTGCAACGACAATGGCTGCACCCCCAGCACCGGATGGCCTGCCGGGGCGATCACACAATGGTTCCACTGACGCACCGGCAGCGTGATCAGTTGCGGATACTGGTCGAGCGCCTCGGTGGCGATGCCGATGTCGGCATCACCGGCGAGCACCCATTCAGCAATCTGCGTCGGGCTGCCCTGGTGCATTTCCAGCTTGACGCCGGGGTGGCGGGCGACGAAATCACGGACGACGACCGGCAGCGCGTAGCGCGCCTGGGTATGGGTGGCCGCCAGCACCAGGCGGCCACTGTCGCCAGCCGAGAAATCGGCGCAGGCGCGCTTGAGGTTCTCCGCCTCGCCAAGAATGCGCTCGGCGATCGTCAGTACCGTCCGCCCCGGTTCGGTGACACCGGTGAAGCGCTTGCCGCTGCGCTCGAAAATAGCTACCCCCAGCTCGTCCTCAAGCAGCTTGACCTGCTTGGAGATGCCCGGCTGCGAAGTGAACAGCGACTCCGCCGCCTCCGAGACATTGAGTCCCTGGCGCCGGATTTCGACGATGTAGCGCAATTGCTGAAGTTTCATTTTTTGGGATCGAGTTGCAGGATCGAGGATCGAATGGGCAGGACCGGGGTTTTGCTACCCTAATAACCAAAAGCTATACCAATCTAACTCAATATTCTTTTTGATACAAATAAGCGCTGCTACGATTCGCCCCATGGATTCTTGCCCCTTCTTCCAGCTCTGCTGGCGGGCTGCTGATCGCTGCTAGAGGAAACCCCAATGTATAAATACGATGCCATCGACCGCCAACTGGTCAACGAACGCGTGGCCCAGTTCCGCGACCAGGTGCGCCGCTGGCAGTCCGGCGAGCTGACCAACGACGAATTCCGCCCGCTGCGCCTGCAGAACGGCCTGTACATCCAGCGCCACGCGCCGATGTTCCGCATCGCCGTGCCGTACGCCATGATGAACTCAGCCCAGTTGCGCACCCTGGCCAGCGTTGCCCGGAAATACGATCGCGGCTACGGCCATTTCACCACCCGCCACAACCTGCAGCTGAACTGGCCGAAAATCGAGGACGTGCCGGACATCCTGACCGAACTGGCGGCAGTCGAGATGCACGCCATCCAGACCTCCGGCAACTGCCTGCGCAACATCACCACCGACCAGTTCGCCGGCGTCGCCGCCGACGAAATCATCGACCCGCGGCCGCTGGCCGAAATCCTCCGCCAGTGGACCACCTTCCACCCCGAATTCGCCTTCCTGCCGCGCAAGTTCAAGATCGCCATTTCCGGCACCGAGGAAGATCGCGCCGTCACCTGGTTCCACGACATCGGCCTGCAGCTGAAGCAGGAAAATGGCGAAACCGGCTTCACCGTGATCGTCGGCGGCGGCCTCGGCCGCACCCCGATCCGCGGCCAGGTGGTGCGCGAGTTTCTGCCCTGGCAGCACATCCTCTCCTACTGCGAGGCCATCCTCCGCGTGTACAACCGCTTCGGCCGCCGCGACAACGCCTACAAGGCGCGTATCAAGATTCTTGTCCAGGCCCTCGGCGTCGAGGAATTCACCCGTCTGGTCGAAGCCGAGTGGGAACACGGCAAGGATGGCCCGGCGACCATCACCCAGGCCGAGTTCGACCGCGTTGCCGCGCATTTCACCGCGCCGGCCTACAGTGCCGAAGCCGCCGACGACAGCTACATCGCCGCCCGCCGCGACGCCGAAAAGCCTTTTGCCCGCTGGCTGGAGCGCAATACCCACGCGCACAAGGTTGCTGGCTACGCCGCCGTCACCCTGTCGCTGAAGCAGCACGGCATTGCCCCCGGCGACATAACTTCCGAACAGATGGAAACCGTTGCCGACCTGGCCGACCGCTACAGCTTCGGCGAACTGCGCATCAGCCACGAGCAGAACGTCATCCTCGCCGACGTCCGCCAGGGCGACCTCTACGCCGTCTGGCAGGCGGCCCGTGACGCTGGCCTGGCGACGCCGAACATCGGCCTGCTGACCGGCATCATCTGCTGCCCGGGCGGCGATTTCTGCGATCTGGCCAATGCCAAGTCGATCCCCATCGCCAACGCCATCCAGGCCCGCTTCGACGACCTCGACTACCTGTTCGACATCGGCGAGATCGACCTCAACATCTCCGGCTGCATGAACGCCTGTGGCCACCACCACGTTGGCCACATCGGCGTCCTTGGCGTGGACAAGAACGACGCCGAGTTCTACCAGGTCACCCTGGGCGGCCGCCAGGGCAATGAAGCCAAGCTTGGCAAGGTGATCGGCCCGTCGTTCTCGGCCGGTGAAATGCCGGACGTCGTCGCCAAGATCATCGACGTCTATATTGAAAACCGCCAGGACGAAGAACGCTTCCTCGACACCTTCGATCGCATCGGCATAGACCCGTTCAAGAACCGTGTCTACGAGGGCCGTGCCCATGGCAAGGCCAAGGCAGCAGAAAAGGAGGCCGCATGATGGCGCAACTGATCAAGAACCGCACGGCTCAGGCCGATACCTGGCTGACCCTGGAACTGGCCGAAGGTGATACCCCGGAAACGCTCGCCCTGCCGGCCGGCGACGTGATCTTTCCGCTTGCCGTCTGGCAGGCGCGCAAGGCCGAAATCATCTCCTGCCACAAGCGCATCGGCCTGTTGCTTCAGCCTGATGAGCGCGTCGAGGATGTCGCCGGCGATCTCGACTACTTCATTGTCATCGCCATCAATTTCCCGAAATTCGTCGATGGCCGCGGCTATTCGACCGCCGCGCTGCTGCGCCAGCGTTACCATTACCAGGGTGAAGTACGCGCCGTCGGTGAGGTCCTTCACGACCAGTTGTTCTACCTGCAGCGCGTCGGCTTCGACAGCTACGCGCTGAAGGAAGGCAAGGACGCGGTCTACGCGCTGGCAGCCGGTTTCTCCGCCTTCAGCGACGGCTACCAGGCGTCGACCAGCCAGCCGCAACCCTATTTCCGCCGCCGCGCCTGAACCCACCATGACGCCAAACCTGCTAAAGATCACCCCGGAACTGACGGCCAGCGTTGCCAGCAAGACCGCCGCCGCCCAGACCCTGCTCCGCGAAATCGCCAACAACTGGTCGCCGGCCGCCTTCGCCAACAGCCTCGGCGCCGAGGACATGGTGCTGACCGATCTGATCGTCAAGGCTCGGCTGCCGATCGAGATCTTCAGCCTGGACACCGGCCGCCTGCCGCTGGAAACCTACGACCTGATGGCTGCCGTGCAACAGCACTACCAGCTCAAGCTGAAGGTCTATTTCCCGCAAGCCGAGGAAGTCGAGAGCTTCGTACGCAATCACGGCATCAACGCCTTCTACGAATCGGTGACGCTGCGCAAGGCCTGCTGCTATGCGCGCAAGGTCGAACCGTTGCGCCGCGCCCTGGCCAGCAAGCGAGCCTGGATCACCGGCATGCGCGCCGAACAAGCCGCCACCCGCGGCAACCTGGCGCTGCGCGAGTACGACGAAGGCAATGGCCTGGAAAAGTTCAACCCGCTCGCTGACTGGAGCGAAAAGGAAGTATGGACCTACATCAAGCAGCACGCCGTGCCCTACAACGCCCTACACGACAAGTTCTACCCCAGCATCGGCTGCGCTCCCTGCAGCCGCGCCATCTCCCCCGGCGAAGACATCCGTTCGGGACGGTGGTGGTGGGAATCACCGGAATCCAAGGAATGTGGCCTTCACGTGAAGGCCACCTCCTAAGTCGGCATTTCGTCGCAGGCTAACTCGCGCAACAAGAGCTAGCGACGAGCAACTCACAACTAATCGGCAAACCCGTAACCAATCCGCAGCGCTCCCCAGTGCCGGCCCTGCACCCAGATCGGTGCCGATACGTCCTTCATCAACACGGTTTTGCCGCCGCCGAGATCGCGCCGGTAGGTCTGCAGCAGGAAAGGTTCCTGATTGTGCGCTGCGCGCAGTCCGGTGCGATCCTTGAACATGCGCCGGTTGCGGCTGACGGCCGCATTGCGCACCGGATCGCCCCCTTGCGGCTGGGAGAACTGGCGGTTGTGGGTCGGCAGGTAGCCGTTGCGATCGACAGCCACACAGAAGCTGACCAGCGGTGACAGGCGCAGCACGGTTTCCTGCACGGCCGGCAGCAGGCTATCGGTCAAGCTGACGAAATCCGTCATGTGCTGCTGGGGATTGCTACCGGGAATCGGCCGATAGCGCTCGTCGAAAAGTTCGCTGACGGAAATCAGGTCTTCGTCCAGGGCATGCTCGAAACGCCGGGCGATTTCCGTCGCCGCCCGGATGGCGGCGCGGATGAATGGGCTGTCCTCGGTCTCGACGCCGCTACCGGCGAAAAGGGCGATCGCTTCCTCGCTGGTTTCAAGCAGGCTGCCAGCTTCGTTGCGGATGTCGCCGATCAGCCGCAAGGATCCGGCGAACTCGTCGCCGAAGCTGCTCAGGGTGTCGACCGAGCGATCGCACAGCGCCAGGTTGGCGGCCGACTGCGCGGCGGTCTGCCGCATCAAGGCCTCGACCTCGCCGAAATTGCTTTCGAAGGAATCGATGGCCGCGGCGACCAGCGAACGCGCATCGCCGCCCTCGCCACTGCTGCGCCCCTGCTCGAGTTCGTGCTCCAGTTCGCGCACGCGTTCGCCGAGATGATCGACGACGGTGGCGATCTCGCGACTCGAATCGGCGACCATTTGCGCCAGATCCTTGACCGCCTGGGCGACGACGCCAAAGCCGCGCCCGGCATCGCCGGCGCGCACGGCCTCGACGGAAGCGTTGAAGGCGACGATGCGCGTCTGGAAAGCAATCTTGTTGATCACCTGCGAAGCATCGGCCACCTGGCGCAGGGTGGTGGACACATCGCTGATCGCGTTTTCGACGCGGACTACTGAATCGGCCAGCCCGCCGGCGCGATCGAGCGCCGTGCGCACGGCGCCATGCGTCGCTTCGGCCTTGCCGACGCTCTGCCGGGCGCATTCGGCAATGCCGCGATTGCCGGAAATCATCGCCGTCAGCGAGCCGCGCATCTCGCCGAAAACCTGATTGGCGCGATCGGTAAGAAGACCCAGATCATCGGCTGAGCCGGCGATGCGGGCGGCACTGCAGCCGATGCCGGCAAGGCGGTGGGCGGCGGCGGCGATCAGGCCGGACTGATCGACAACGCCGGGCGGCGGATCGGCCAGCGGCAGTGAATCGTTGGCAGGCAACTGCGGCATGGAAGGGGTCTCCTCTAATCATTATTGTCAGCCGTGGCCCGTATCGCCGAGCCCTGCCGTGGTGCGCGTCAGCATAGCTGAAGTCGGCGAAAACTTCGCCGCCGGAAGATCGGCGACAACGCCTTCCGACCTCATCGGCTGGCCCTGCACGCTTTTGCTGCAGCGCAATGTCAGTGATACCCTAGCCGGACAAAAAAGTAACTCGCCAAACCGCTGACCAGGTGTATCGCACCAGGGTCATGAGCAGATCGGCCAACCGCCCCTTCCCGGAAATCGCCAAACGATGAAACAGCTTTATCAGTATTTCTTCCGCGGCCTGCTTGCCGCCCTGCCGCTCGGCGTGACCATCTACCTGCTCTTCCTGTTCCTGAAGTGGACGGAGGACTTCGCCATGTGGTGGCTGCGCCCCATCTTCGGCGATTTCCACCTGCCTGGTTTCGGGCTGATCATCGGCATCGGGGTCATTGTCCTGCTCGGTTTCCTGATCTCGCAGCCGCTGGCCCGTCGCCTGCTCTCCGTCGTCGAACTGCCGTTCACCAATCTGCCGGTGGTCAAGAGCATCTATTCATCGCTGAAGAGCTTCGCCGACTATTTCACGCCGAACAGTGACCATGTCACCCAGCAGGTGGTCATTCTGCGCATGCCCGACCATCAACTGGAAATTGTCGGGCTGGTCACGCGCCAGGACCTGTCCACGTTGCCCGAGGGCTTCCTGGAAGGCGACCGCGTCGCCGTCTACCTGCCGATGGGCTACATGATCGGCGGTTATACCGTCTTCGTTCCCCGAGCCTGGGTGACGCCGATCGACATGAGTGTCGAGGCTGTCATGCGCGCCTCGCTGTTCGCCTGGATGGGCAAGAATGGAGCGCCACGCGACTGAATGGGACGGTCGCCGGCAAAGCAGCCGGCGATTTCCCAGGCACCTTTGCTGCACCGCAACAATAATGGTAGTCTTGTGCTCATAACAGCGGCCGCATCGGCCAATAGCGGAGCACAGCATGAGCGATATCGATCTCAAACGTTTTTTCCTTGAACAGGTTCCTCTGTTCGCCCACTTTCCCGCCGACAAGGTCGAGGAAATCGTCATCAAGTCGCGGCTTGCCACCTACGAAGGCAATGAAGCCATTCTTGAAACCGGTGACGAGGGCCATTGCATCGGCGTCATGATCAGCGGCCACGCCGAGATCTCGCTGACCGACAACACCGGCACCCGCGCCGTGATCAGCCAGCTCGAAGCTGGCGACGTCTTCGGCGTCATGTCGCTGCTCACCGGCGACCGCATCGTCGCCGACGTCATCGCCGGCAACCGCTGCTTCGTGCTGATGATTTCGCAGGAGGTGTTCAACGCCCACATCCTGACCAACCCCAAGGCCGTCGGCTACCTCTCCCGCTTGCTCGCCGACCGCACGCGCGCCATGAGCAGCGACTTGGCTGGTGCCCAGGCGCGCGCCCTGGTCCGTTCGGAAGACCCCTACGCGTTGTCGCTGACCAGCAATACGCCGGGCAAGATCGTCTCGCTCAACGTCGGTCTCAGCCAGATCCATTTCGGCATCTACGACACCGCCGAAAGTGGTGCCGACATCCACGGCATCATCGACAATGCTGACCAGCAGGTCGCCCGCATCACCGTCCGCGTCGGGCCGCAGGTGCAGACCATGGAGCACGTGCCGTTCAAGCTTTCCGACCTGTTCAAGGTGATGGTCGAGGCGACTGCCCTGCTCGGCCCGGCCTTCACCTTCCACCCGGAAGATGTCACCGCCATCGGCCACCGCGTCGTCCATGGCGGTAACAAGTTCTCCAGTTCCGTCGTCATCACCCCGTCGGTGATCGCCGACATCGAGGAACTGGCGGTCTTCGCGCCGCTGCACAACCCGGTCAACGTCGCTGGCATCCGCGTCGCTCTCAAGCAGTTCCCGAACTTGCCGCAGGTCGCCGTCTTCGACACCGCCTTCCACCAGACGCTGGCACCTTACGCCTACCTCTACGGCCTGCCCTACGACCTGTACAAGCAGCACGGCATCCGCCGTTACGGCTTCCATGGCACCTCGCACCGCTACGTCTCGATGAAGGCGGCGGAAGTACTGAAGCGACCGCTCGGCGAACTGGAAATCATCTCCTGCCACCTCGGCATCGGTGCCTCGCTGTGTGCCATCGACCACGGCCGCTCGGTCGATACGACCATGGGCATGACGCCGGCCGACGGCCTGATCATGCCCAGCCGCTCGGGCAGCATCGATCCGGCAGTGATGATCCACCTGATGGAACAGCACGGCATGTCGGCCGAGCAGTTGTCCACCTTGATCAATACCGAAAGCGGCCTCAAGGGCATTTCCGGCATCTCCAGCAACATCCACGAGATCGAGGCGGCAGCGGCCGACGGCCATCACCGCGCCCTGCTCGCCCACAAGGCCTTCTGCTACCAGGTACGCAAGAACATCGGCGCCTACGTCGCGGCGATGGGCGGTATCGATGTCATCGCCTTCACCGGCGATGTCGGCGAGACGAGCGCCACGGTGCGTAGCCTGGCCTGCCAGGGCCTGGAATTCATGGGCATCAAGCTCGACGAGGAGAAGAACCGCAATCTCGCTCCGCTCGGTTCGCATGCGGTGATCTCGGCCGACGATTCGCCGGTCAAGATCCTTGTCGTCACCAATGACGACGAGCGCCTGGTCGCCTGGGAGGCGCTGCGCGCCATCGAGCGCAACCAGTTGCTGCTGGAAGCCCGCGCCGGCGAAACGCCGGCCATTCCGGTGGAGATCTCGGCGCACCACGTGCATCTGGCGCAGGCCGATGTCGAAGCCCTGTTCGGCCCCGGCCACCAGCTGACGCCGATGCACGAACTGTCACAACCGGGCCAGTATGCCTGCGAGGAACAGGTGCATCTGGTCGGCCCCAAGGGGCGTATCGCCAAGGTCCGCGTGCTCGGTCCGACGCGCAAGGAAACCCAGGTCGAAATCGCCATGACCGAGCAGTTCAAGCTCGGCGTTCAGCCACCGATCCGCCAGTCCGGCGACCTCGCCGGCACCCCCGGGGTGACGCTGGAAGGTCCGTACGGCAGCACCACCATCGAGCGCGGCGTAATCTGCGCCCAGCGCCACATCCACATGGCGCCGGAGGATGCCATGCGCTTCCGCGTGCGTGACAACTACGTCGTCCGCGTCCGTGTCGAAGGTGACCGCGAACTGATCTTCGGCGACGTCGTCGTCCGCGTGAACCCGGCATTCCGCCTGGCCATGCACATCGACACCGACGAAGGCAACGCCGGCAACCTGCGTACCGGCATGCTCGGCTACATCGAGGAAATCCAGAGCCGTCACTGAGCGGCAAGCTGGCCAGCGATCAAGGCTGGTCAGTGCCGCCGGGCAAAGCTGGCTGGATAGAGGCGACCGAGAATGGCGTCGAGACTATCCTGCAGCAACTTGGCGAGCGCCTGGCACGGCGCCTCGCCTGGCGATGCCTTGGCGCATTCCTGCCAGATCGGCGCCAGTTCTGCGGCAGCCGCTTCCATCTGGCGCGCCACTTCGTCCGGCCAGTGCGGCGGGTTTTCCGCCCGCCGCCACTCGCCGCGACCACGACCGAAATGGGCCACCGCCAGGTAGAGCAGCAGCGCTTCGCCATAGAAGCGGTTGAGCGCCTCCTCATTCCAGCGAGCGGTCGCCCCTTCCTTGCCGGTGATGATGTTGTAACCACGGGCCACGCCGGCCCCACCGAGAGCGCCGAGAATGGCACCGACCAGGGCGCCGCTGCCCAGTGTCAGGCCACCGGCCATCAGATCGGCAGACAGGCCGGACAGGGCACCGGCGAGGACACCACCGACGACGGCCGCGCCCTCGCTACTGGCGGCGCCCTCAACGCGCGAGGCTTCGGCCAGGCGGTCGAGCAGCAGCTGGCTGGCCCGTCCCTTCAGACCATGGATGGCAATCAGCTCATCGGTGAGGCCGCGCAGGGCTGACGAAGCTCGTCCGGCCAGCGCTTCCATCGCCCGCCGGCGGACAGTCTCGGCCTTCCCGCCAGGCATGCCGAGGGTCTGCCGGATCTTTCCCCACAGCCCGATTTCGCCCACCGCCTCGACATCACCGGCGAGGCTGGCCAGATAGCTGGCGATGGCCTGCAACGAACGCTGGTAAGCCATCAGCTGACGCGCCTGCCAGGCGGCCAGCAATTCGCCAATAAACGCCTGGCGTTCATCGTCGATAGCCGCCGCAACGGCCCGCATCAGGGTCAGCTCCTGCACCCAGCAGCGGGCGAAGGCATCCATCGCCAGGACTTCCCGGACCAGTGGATGGCGTGCCATGTGGGCCTGCCAGACGGCACGCTCCGCCGCCTCCTGGGCGACAGGCCGCGGCTCGCCGACCTGGTTGAGAAGGACGATGACCGGCTTGCCGATCCAGGCCAGGATTTCCATTTCAGCATCGACGTAGGCGGCGTCGGCCGGGTTCTCAGCGGCATTGACCAGATAGAGGACGACATCCGATTCATCACGGACGTTTTTGATGACCTGCTGAGCGGCCCACAGTGGTCGATTCAGCCAGCGATCGACGACCTCGCCGAGAAACCAGCCGATGGGGTTGCCGCGCTGGCGCAGACGCCGGGCAAGACGTGTGCTGTCGCCAAAACCCGGGGTATCCCAGAGCAGCAGCGAGCGGCCGTCGGCCAGTTCGATCAGCGGGTGAACTTCCGCCTCGGCGGTCACATGCGCCTGATCGCGCACTTCGCCGATGTCGCGACCGAGCAGCGTCCGCGCCAGGGTCGTCTTGCCGATATTGGTATGCGAAACGAGACTGAGCTGGATGTGGTTGTCGCTGTGGCTCATGCGCCCCCCGCTATCTGGCCTTCACCCAGGCAGGCTTCCAGTTGGCGGCGCAACTCGCCGACCTCTGTATTGCCGAGATCGAGCAGAACATGCGCCACTGACTGCTCCCTGAGGAAATCCGCCCACAGCTTGCGCCGCTCCTCCAGTCGCCCCGGTTCCCCGGCAAAGCGCTGGCGGAAGGCGCCTTCATCGACCAGCACGATCAGACGCCGCGAAGTCGCCGCCACGATTTGCCGGATCAGGGCGCCATGGTGCTCAGCTTCCGGTGTCGCCGCCAGGCTGCAGATCAGCAGATCGAGCGTGATGTCAGCGCCGACCGGCAAATGCAGCTTGTCCTCTTCGCCAAAGGCCAGACTGGCCGCCAGCAACATGTCACTTTGTGGGCCGAAGAGTTCGCGCGCCACTTGTTGCAGTTTCAGTGCCGCCTGCGGCGTCAGGCTGGTGCTGTATGGCAGGACGGCAATACGCGCCGCCTCGTTGCCGAAGCGGGCGAGCAGGCGCTGAAAATAAGGTTCCTTGAGATCGAGCGGAAAATGCCTTTCCAGCCAGCCCTGGCGCCAGCCGGCAAACAGCGCCAGGACAAGACGGGGCAGGATGACGAGCAGAGCCAGCAGGCCGGCGATACGATGAATCCAGGGTGCCGCATCGACGCCGGCGGAATCGGGAAAACGCATGGCGGCCAGCGTCGCCACATCGGGCACGGCCGGTGCCAGAAAAGCCGGAACGGCGGCGAAGAGCATGTTCAGCAGCGCGTGCAACTGGCTGGCATCAAGAAAGGTGCTCTCCCAGCCCGCCAGATAGGCATTGACCAGCCCGCGAAAGTACAGCGAGGCGATGACCCCGACGGCACAGGCAGCCGCAGCCAGATGCATGAAGCGGGCGACGCGCGCCCCGGCCAGCGGCAGCGAGGCATGCCCCCAGGCATTGAGGAACGTGGCGGCGACACCCTGCCCGGCGAGCGGCTCGCCGACAGCTCCCCGACTGATCCCGGCGATCCAGCCGGCCAGCCGCGACACCGCCGGCCGCCCGCGGAACAGCCGCAAGACGAGGCGTACCAGCAGCCCGACATAGATGACGAGATTCCACAGCAGCAAGCCGAGGATGGGCAGGGCCAGCAGATTGATGCGCTTTTCCGGACCGATCTGGTCGATCAGGACGCCGGCGATCAGCGCCCCGACGACCAGCAACCAGCCCAACCAGGGCCGGGCGACGCTTTTCGTCAGCAGCCGGCGGAACTCCGGACGGCGTTCGACGAGGCGCCCGGCGGCCAGATCGGCGCGGGTGGAGATGAACTTCCCGGCCGCCGCCGCGCTGCCGACCACATGCGCCGCCGCGTGGGTGGCCCAGCGCCCGTCTTCGTTAGTCCAGAACGCCTGTTCGCCGGCGCTCTCCACCGCCTTGACGAAATGAATGGTCTTCGCTGCGCTTTCTTTCATTTGCCGATTGCCCGCCTGCCGATGCCCGCTGGCGCAAGGATGGCCGGGGCGTGCGTTTCATGCTATCAGCTTTTTTCGGCAGCCAGCCAGAACGGCGACGTCAGCCAGCCGGCAACCCGTCAATCGCCGTGCAGGCAGCATTGAGCGCCGCCGCCAGCGGTGGCAGCTCGGCCGCGATTTCGGCAGCGCTCGCTCCGGCACGGATGCGGTCGTTCATGGCCGTCACCCGTTCGTACACAGAGCCCAGCCAGATCGCCCCGGCGGCGCCCTTGAGGCCGTGCACCAGACGTTCGACAGCGGCCATGTCGCCGCTCGCCAGCAGCAAGCGCAGGCTGTCCATATCCTGGGCGTGTCCATCGCGGAAAATGCGCAGCAGGCGGGCGAGGCGCTGCGCATTGCCACGCGTGATGGCCAGCGCCGCCGCCATGTCGAGTCCGGGAATCGGCGGCAGTTCAGCATTATTTGCCGCCGGCACCTCGACAGCCGGCAAAGTCACGTCCGGCGAGGTCGTTACGGGAATGGCCGTGCCGCCGGGCAACCAGACATTGAGGCAGGCGTAGAGCGCCTCCGGCTCCACCGGCTTGGCGACAAAATCGTTCATTCCGGCTGCCAGGCAGGCATCGCGGTCTTCGGGGAAAGCGTTGGCGGTCATCGCCAGGATCGGCAGGTCGCGCCATTCGGCCCGGGCGCGAATGCGCCGGGTCGCCCCGAGGCCGTCGAGGACCGGCATCTGCATGTCCATCAGAACCAGATCGAAGTCCTCCTGGGCCAGCATCTGCAGGCCCACTTCGCCATTTTCGGCGACGGTCACCCGCAGGCCGACCGACTCGAGCAGGTCGCGCGCCACTTCCTGATTCACCCGATTGTCTTCGCAAATCAGGATGCGCCGGCCGGCATGCCGGCTGCACAACAGGTTTTCGGCATTGATCCACGCCTCCATCGACGCCCCGGCCGCCTCGGGCAGCCTGAGGCTGCGGCCGAAGTGGGCGGTAAACCAGAAGACGCTGCCGACACCCGGCTGGCTGCTGACGCCAGCATCGCCGCCCATCAGGCGGGCCAGGTGACGGGTGATGGCGAGGCCCAGGCCGGTGCCGCCGAAGTGGCGGGTGGTCGAGTTGTCCGCCTGCTCGAAGGCATTGAACAGGCGGGCGATGGTGTCGCCAGCAATGCCGATGCCGGTGTCGGCGACCTCGAAGCGCAGCACGATCTGCTCGCCGTCGTCCTGGATACGCAGACAGCGCAGGCTGACCCAACCATGCTCGGTGAATTTGAGGGCATTGCTCAGATAGTTGAGCAGTGCCTGACTGAGGCGGGTCGGGTCGCCGATCACGTTGAGGTCGATTTCCGCCGGCAACTCCAGGCGCAGTTCCAGCCCCTTGGCTTCGGCGCGCTCCCGGACCGTCGCCCCGAGTTTCTGCAGCAAGGGCAGCAGAGCGAAGTCGATCGCCTCCAGCTTGACTTTGCCGGCCTCCACCTTGGACAGATCAAGGACATCATTGATCAGCACCAGCAGGTGATCGGCCGATTCGCGGATACGGCTCAGGCGCTCCTGTTGGTCGGCATCCAGAGACGTGCGCTGGAGCATGTGGGTGAGGCCGACGATGGCATTCATCGGCGTCCTGATCTCATGGCTCATGTTGGCCAGGAACAGGCTCTTCGCCCGATTGGCGATCTCGGCAGCGTCCTTGGTCGCTGCCAGTTCGGCAGTGCGCCGATCGACCAGCTCCTCGAGATGATGGCGGTACTGCATCAATTCCTCGGCCGTCCGCTTCTGGTCCTCGAGGATGCTCAACAGGATCAGCCGCGACTGTTCCGCCTCGGCCAGCAGCTGGCGCGTCTCCGCCTGGGCGGCCGCCTTTTCCTGCTCGGCATCGACGCGCTCGGTCACGTTGCGCGCCAGGATCATGAAATGACGCGGACTATCGTTGCCCGGCTTGAGCGTCGTCGACAACTCGAACCACTGGGCGCCGCCGGCCAGCGGCAGCAGCATCTTCTGTCCACGCGAACGACCGCGATCGCTAGCCTCGCGCAGAGCTGTCCGGACGGCGGTCACCGCCTCCGCCGGCAATTCCTCGTCCACCCGGCGACCGAGCAGGGCCTCACGCGGCACCAGCAATTCATCGTCGGCATTGCTCCACAGTTCCTTGAACAGTCCGCTTTCATCGACCTCGAAGAGCAGATCGGGGATCGCATGCAAGGTTGCCTCGCGCTCGTTGCTGAGCGTCCGCAGACGATCGCGCTCGGCGTTCAGCTCGCGGGTACGGCTGGCCACCTGGCGGCGCAGCAGGAGGTTCCAGGCGAACAGCAGCAGGGTGGCAACAGCAATCGCCAGGGCGCCGTAAAGGACCGGCAGACCGTACTGCCAGCCGGGAGCGACATCGAGCCACTTGTTGCGCAGCTCGGCATACTCGGCCTCGCTGATCGCTGCGAAACCGCGCTCGACCAGGGCCAGTGTCGCCTCGTCACCCCGGCGTACCGCCCGATGGAACTCGCCGGAATACAGCGTCAATGCTTCGCGAAATTCGTTCTGGCTGCCGGCACGGGCCAGCAGAAAATTGGCCGGCGGCCGATCCATGCAGAAAATGCGCAGCTCGCCGGCAACGGCAGCGCCAACCATAACCTCGTAGCTGGGATAACGGTCGATGCGGCCGACACCTTGTTCAAGCAAGCGATCACCGCAGGCATCGCCTTCCTTGATGCCGACCGAAAAGCCCTTCAGCGTCTGCACACTATCGATGCCGAGAATGCTGTTATGAACGAAGATGGGCACCGCCAGCTCGGCATAGGGAGGGGTGAACAGCATGCGCTGGCGACGCTCCGGTGTGGCGAAAATGGTGTCGATGACATTAGCCTCGCCCTCGGCGAAGCGGCGCATGGCCTGCGCCCAGTCAGAGGCCTGCAATTCGGCGGTGGTGCCGCTACGTTTTGACCACAGCGCCCAGACATCGACCAGATAGCCCTTGAGCACACCGTCACCATCGCGGAAGGCGTAAGGCGGATAGTTGTCGTCGAGGGCGACGACCAGACGTCCTGGCGCCCTTTCTTCGGCGGCTGAACAGGCCAGCGCGAAAGCCAGGCCAAGCAGGGCGAGCCAGCGCTTCATGCGGCGCCCTCCGAATCGGCAACGCTGCCGTAGCGCGGGGCCTCGCCGAGGCGGGCGAGCAGTTCGTTCACCTCCTGCTTGAGTTCGAGCACGCGCCCCTCGCGGCCAAGGGTGAGCTGCTGCCAGCGGCGCAATTCCTCGATCGATTTGCGCAGTTTGGCCTCCCGCTGCTCGCTTTCAATGGCGACGGCAGCCAGCGCACCAGCCACCTCGACATGGCGCCTGACATTTGTCGGCACCTCGTTACGCGGGGCTGACCAATAGACGGCGAAGGTTCCCAGTACCTCGCCAGCCGCCGACAGGATCGGCGAGGACCAGCAGGCGGCAAGCCCGTGCTGCAGGGCGATATCCTTGTAATCGGCCCAGAGTGGATCGCTGGCAATGTCGCCGACAAATACGGCTTCCCGACGCCAGGCCGCCGTCCCGCAGGAGCCTGCCTGCGGGCCAATGAGCTCCCCTTCGATGGCGGCACTGAAGGCGGAGGGCAGACTGGGGGCGACGCCACCGGTCAAATAACGGCCACTGCCATCGAGGAGCAGGATCGAACAATGGCAGCCCGGCTCCTGGCGTTCGATTTCGCCACTGATCCTGGTCAACACCTCGTTCAGCGGCGCCGCACTGGAAATGCGCTGCAGGATGGCATTGCCGAATTCGAGCAGATCATGTTCGCGATGGCGGCCGGTGACATCGACGGTGACGCCGGCCGTGCGCAACGCCGCCCCATCGGCGGCGCGCTCGATCACCCGGCCGCGGGTGCTGATCCAGAGCACGCTGCCGTCGCCGCAAGTTTCCCGGTAATCCACTGAAAACGACTCGTCGCTGCCCTCGATCACCGCGTTGAAGACCCTGGTCACCCGCTCGCGATCAGACGGTTCGATACGCGCCAGCACGGCCTCGACGGATTCCAGAAGCAGCTCGTCCGGCAGGTGCATCAGCCGGTTCAGGGCGGTCGTCCGGATCACCAAGCGCCGCCGGTGGTCGTATTCCCAGGTACCGACACCCGTCGCTTCGAGCAGGAACGCCAGACGTTCGGCCAGCTTGCTCCGGCTCTCGTCGAGCAGCACCGCTCCCAGACGCTCGAACATGCGATGCTGACTGAGCACCCCGACCATGCGTCCCTGGGCATTGACCACGAGCAAATGGCGAAAGCCGGAGGCATCCATGCGGGCGGCCGCTTCGGCCACCGAGACATCGACGGCAATCGTCTGCAGACCGCCGCTCATCACGTCGCCCAGACGCAGCGCTGACGCATCGACATGCTGGGCCAGCAAGCGCGGGATGTCGCGTTCGGTGAGGATGCCTTCGGCTATGCCATCGCAACCGACCACCACGTGATCCAGATGCCCGGAACGCATGAATTCGAGAGCCACCTGCAACGGCTGACCGGCCGACAGCATGACGCCGCCCTGATCCATGACGGCATCGAGGCTCTTGATGGCGGCAAAGAAATCATTGCCCAGGTGATGACGGAAATCCGTTTCCGTCGCCACGCCGCACAGACAACCATCAGCATCCACCAGCACCAGGTGACGAATGGCGCGGTTGGCCATGAGCAACTGAGCCGAGGCGAAGTCGAGATCGCCAGGCGCCGTCATCACCGGCTGGCTCATCACATCGCTGACTACCAGCCCCTCGCCGATTCCGTCACAGAGCATGCGCACCAGATCGCGTTCGGTGAGGATGCCCAGCGGGCGCTGATCGGCAACGATGATCAGCGACGAGACGCTATGCAAGGAGAAAAGTGCCACCGCTTCACCCAGCGGCGTTTCCGGGGCAACGGAAAATACCGAGGCACTGGCGATATCGCGAAGACGGAGCGTGGACAGGGGGGTCATAAGTAGCCCGGCAAATGGACGGTCAACACGGTTCGCCATACAGCCATGACAATATGACACCGTCCGCGGCAGTGTACTCTTTTGCCGCCGATGCCATAAGCCTACCGCCTCGCCCGGCCCGAAGCTCGCCGGCTTTGAATTGCGCGGTCGCCTGCTAGCAGAATATGCCAAGGCCCACCATGCCGTGGCCATAGCTGGATGACGCAGGGGTTTCCTGGGTTTTCCCGGAGTTGACCGTGGCCGGAGCAGGACGGGATACTGCGGCAAAACCATCAGGCGCAAACTGCAAGATGCCCTGCCAGGAAACCAGAAAAGCACCGGAGACATCTCGATCCGTTCCCTGCACCCACCGCTCCCCGGCGGCCCCATGCAACCAGCCTCGCCCGGTCCGGGCAATCGCGGTATCCGTACGCGCCTGGCGCTGCTGGCGCTGTTTGGCGTGCTCTTCCTGCTGCTCTGGTGGTGGGAATGGTCGCTCCTCATTCGCGGCGCCCTGGCCCTGTTCATCCTCGCCGGCGGCTACGTCGTTCAGGCCCAGTTGCGCAAGCTGTGGGCCACACAGCGCGCCTACAGCCTGGCCATGGAAGCGGCTCACGATGGCTTCTGGGCTTGGGACCCGGTCAGCAAGCGCCTTGACGTCGGCGCCCGGCTGCTGGAAATCCTCGGCTACCGCGACAATTTCCTGCCTGACACCCATGCCTGGCTGGAACTGGTCCATCCGGAAGACCGTGCCCATTACAACCGGACTGTCTCCGAGCACCTGAAGGGCCGCAGCCCTTACTTCTATTGCGAATACCGCGTCCGCGCCAGCAACGGCCAGTATCTGTGGATCGCCTCGCGCGGCATTGCAGTGCGCGACCGGCACGGGGTCGCCTACCAGATGGCCGGTTCGGTCACTGACATCACCGAGCGCAAGCTGCACGACGACGAAGTCGCCTTCATGGCCAAGCATGACCCGTTGACTGGCCTGCCCAATCGCTTCCTGCTCGCCGAGAAACTGCTCGAAACACTGCAGCAGGCGGCCGCCAGGCACGAACATGTCGCCTTGCTGTTCATCGACCTCGACCGTTTCAAGGACATCAACGACTCACTCGGTCACCGTCTCGGCGACCGCCTGCTGCAGGACGTCGCCGGTCGCCTGCGGGGTGCGCTGCACGCCAGCGACACGCTGGTTCGCCAGGGCGGCGATGAATTCATCGTGCTGCTGCCCGGCATCGTCGATGGCCTGCAGGCCGAAGCCCGCGCCCGCCAGCTCCTCGAGCACCTGAACCAGCCTTTCGTTACCGATGGCAACCAGTTGCACGTCGGCGCCAGCATCGGCCTCAGCCTCTACCCGGACGACGCCGCAGATGCCGAGCAGTTGCTGCGTGATGCTGACACCGCGATGTACGTGGCCAAGCGCCAGGGCGGTGGCCAGATTGCCCGGCATACGCCGGAAATGAAGGAGCGCGTACAGCAGCGTGCCTCGATCGAATCAAGCCTGCACCGGGCCATCGAGCAGCGAGGCTTCTCACTCCATTACCAGCCCAAGTTCGCTACCGCCAGTGGCCGCTTGCTTGGCGCCGAGGCGCTGCTGCGCTGGCAGGACGACGGGCAGTGGATTCCGCCAGACCGCTTCATCCCGGTCGCCGAGGAAACCGGCCTGATCATTCCCATCGGCCACTGGGTGCTGAGCGAGGCAATCGCCTGCCTGGCGCGCTGGAACCAACTGTCGCCAACGCCGCTGCACATGGCCATCAACCTCTCGGCCCGCCAGTTCTGGCCTGGCGACCTTGACCAGACTGTGGCCGCGCTATGCGCCGAGCACGGCGTCGCCTGTACGCAGATTGAGCTGGAAATCACCGAATCAATGTTGCTACAGGCCGAAGGCAATCATGTGGACATGCTGCATGCCATGCGTGCCCGCGGTTTCCGCCTGGCCCTCGACGATTTTGGCACCGGCTATTCCTCGCTCTCCTACCTGCACCGCTTGCCCTTCACCAGCCTGAAGATCGACCGCAGCTTCGTCACCGCGCTGATCGACGAAGCCGGCGATTACGCGGGCGGCAGCGCCCTGGTCCCGGCGATCATCACCATGGCTCACAACCTCGGCCTCGAAGTCGTCGCCGAAGGCGTCGAGACGGCGGCGCAACTGGTGCTGCTGCGCGACCTGCACTGCGATATCCACCAGGGCTACCTGAGCGGCCGGCCGATGCCGGAAGCCGACTTCCGCCAGCACTTCCTCGACGCCTCCGCCAAGTCCGCCGGCCCGGCTTTTTGATCTGCCCCCGGGCGCGGTATAGTCCGCCCCCAGCCCATTTTCCCTGGCGCCCGGCGTCGCCTTTGCGACTACGCGCCACCAGCCCCGCCCCATGCCCCTGCCCGCTCTCGAACCCGACCTCTATCCGTCGCAACTGGCCGCCAAGGTCGCCTGCTTCCAGGACGACTTTGCTGCCTTCGCCCTGCCCGAACCGGCCGCCTTTGCCTCGGCGCCGCTGCATTACCGGCTGCGCGCCGAATTCCGCATCTGGCATCACGGCGAGGTCTTCGACTACGCCATGTTCGATCCGGAGAATCCGCGCCAGCCGGTGCTGATGGCTGACTTCCCAGTCGCCAGCGCCAGCATCTGCGCCCTGATGCCACGCCTGCGTGCCGCTCTCCTGGCGGACAGCGAGCTCAGCCGCAAACTGTTCGGCGCCGAGTTCCTGGCGACGCTGAGCGGCGAGATGCTGGTCACCCTGATCTACCACCGCAAACTGGATGCCGCCTGGGAAGAGGCGGCCCGGCGCCTGACGGCCGAGCTGAAGATCGGCCTGATCGGCCGCAGCAAGGGGCAGAAGGTCGTCATTGAACGCGACTGGGTACTCGAATCCTTCGCCCTGGATGGCCGGCAGCTTCAATACCAGCAGTTCGAGGGCAGCTTCAGCCAGCCCAACGGCGAGGTCAATCGCCACATGCTCGGCTGGGCCTGTGCTCAAGCGGCCGGCATCGGCGGCGACCTGCTTGAGCTGTACTGCGGCAACGGCAATTTCACCGTCGCCCTCGCCCCGCACTTCGCCAAGGTGCTGGCCACCGAGGTCGCCAAGCCTTCGGTGCAGGCCGCGCAATACAATCTGGCGGCCAACGGCATCGCCAACGCTACCATCGTCCGCATGTCGAGCGAGGAAATCAGCGCTGCCCTGGCCGGCCGCGAAAGCTTCCAGCGCCTGCAGCACATCAATCTCGCCGCCTACGGCTTTTCCACCATCTTCGTCGACCCGCCGCGCAGCGGCCTCGACCCGGCGACACTCGAACTGGCCCGCGGCTTCGAACACATCCTGTACATCTCGTGCAATCCGCAAAGCCTGCGCGACAATGTCGCCGCCCTGCACGATACGCACGAAATCGCCGCCGCCGCCGCCTTCGATCAGTTTCCCTACACGCATCACCTGGAAACCGGGCTGTTGTTGAAAAAACGCTGAAAACGCTTCTCTGGTAAGCTCGGTTTATCGACAGACTCCTGCCGAGCCTTGTGCTGCCTTGATCGGGCATGGCGGCGGGGGAGACCGGAAGCCGAGACATGAGCGCCTTCAGCGAATTCGCCCTGCTGCTGATCATCTCTGCCGTCGCTGGTGCAGTCTCGGTGCGCCTGCGCCAGCCGTTGATCATCGCCTACATCGTCGTCGGCATCATCGTCGGGCCGGCCGTTTTCGGCCTGGTCACAGCCCATGACCAGATCGACCTGCTGGCCCAGGTCGGCATCGCCGTCCTGCTGTTCCTCGTCGGCCTCAAGCTCGACCTGCAACATGTCCGCCACATCGGCCCGGTCGCCCTGGCCACCGGTCTCGGCCAGCTGGCCTTCACCATTGCCGGCGGCTTCGCGCTGATCCTGCTGCTTGGCAAAGGGGTCATGGAAGCGCTCTACGTCGCCATCGCCCTGACTTTTTCCAGCACCATCATCATCGTCAAGCTGCTTTCCGACAAGCGCGAGCTCGACTCCCTGCATGGCCGCATCGCCGTCGGCTTCCTGATCGTCCAGGATCTGGCCGTGGTGCTGGCCATGATGGCGATGAGTGCCCTGCACGGCAGCGACGACGCAGCGCTGACCGAAGTCATCTTCTCGCTGGCCTGGCGGGTGCTGCTCGCTGCCGCCGTGCTCTATGTGCTGATGCGCTGGCTGCTGCCGGGCATCGTCAAGGCCATGGCCCACTCGCAGGAATTGCTGCTGATCTTCGCCATCGCCTGGGGTACCGGCCTGGCGGCCCTCGGTGAATGGGCGGGTTTTTCCAAGGAAGCCGGCGCCTTCCTCGCCGGCTTCTCGCTCGCCTCGACTGCCTACCGCGACGCCATCAATGCCCGCCTCGCCGGTATCCGCGATTTCCTGCTGCTCTTTTTCTTCATCGATCTCGGTTCCAAGCTCGACTTCTCGACGCTCGGCAGCGAAGTCGTGCCGGCCATCGTCCTCTCGCTGTTCGTACTGATCGGCAATCCGCTGATCGTCATGGCGATCATGGGCTACATGGGTTACCGCAAGCGCACCGGCTTTCTCGCAGGCCTGACCGTGGCCCAGATCAGCGAGTTTTCCATCGTCTTCATCGCCATGGGCATCTCGCTCGGCCACGTCGGTGTCGAGGCGCTCGGCCTGACGACACTGGTCGGCCTGGCCACCATCGCCATGTCCACCTACATGATCCTCTATTCGCAGCCACTCTATCAGCGCCTGGCCCCGTACCTCGGCTGGTTCGAGCGGCGCCTGCCGTTCCGCGAGCAGGCCGTGGAGAACGACCGGCGCAGCAATGACGTTCCTGATGTGGTGATCTTCGGCCTCGGCCGCTACGGCGGCCGTCTCGCCCAGCAACTGCAGGCCGTCAACATCCGCGTTCTTGGCGTCGATTTCGATCCGGAGTGCGTGGCCGACATGCGCCAGCGCGGCGTCGCCGTGCATTACGGCGATGCTCAGGAATCCGGCTTCCTTGACGAACTGCCGTTGCGACACGCGAAATGGGTGGTCAGCACCTTACCCGACCTGGAGTCCAACCTGGCCTTCCTGAACGCCCTGAAGGAACACCATTTTGCCGGCGAAGTCGCCTTCGTCGCCCGCGACGACGCCCACGGTCTGGCGCTCAAGCAGGCTGGCGCACCGACCGTGCTCTACCCGATGCGCGACGCCGTCGACTACACCGTCGAACATTTGGTCGCCCTCATCCGTCCCGAGGAGGAAACCGTATGACCCAGCACATTCTGGCTGCCACCGATCTCTCTGCACCGTCGCGCCACGCCGTGGACCGCGCTTACCGTCTGGCCGCCGAACGCGGCTGGCAACTGTCCCTCGCCCACGCCATCGCCCCCGCCATGTTCGACGAACTGCAGGCCATGCTCGGCGGCGGCGCCCCATCCATCGCCGAGACGGTGGCCGCCGAAGCGCGCCAACGGCTGCTGGCACTCAACGACGACCCGCAGCGCACTCGCGGCGTTGTCGCCGATTGTCAGGTACTCAGCGGCCCACCGCTCGTCGCCATCGCCCGTCATGCCGATGAAAGCGCCGCTGACCTGCTGGTTCTCGGCGCCCGTGGCGAAGGATTCCTGCGTCAGCTGATGCTCGGCTCGACGGCTTCCCGGCTGCTGCGCAAGACCCGCCATCCAGTACTGGTGGTCAAGCAGCCACCACATGAAGCCTACCGCCGGGCACTGGTCGCCATCGACTTTTCGCCGACCGCGCGGGCGGCCCTGCGCCAGGTACGCAAACTGGTGCCGAACGCATCGCTGGTGCTGCTGCATGCCGTCGAACTACCCTTCGAAGGCAAGATGCAGTACGCCAATGTCGATGCGGAAATCATTCGCCGCTACCGTCAGGAGGCGCAGCAGGAGGCCTTGCGCAAACTGCGCCAGTTCGCCGCCGAAGAAGGGCTGGCGGAGCCGGCGACGCGTCTGCTTGCCCTGCCCGGCCGCGCAGCCCGTCTGATCCTTGAACAAGAGCAGGAAGAGGACTGCGACCTGATCGTCGTCGGCAAGCACGGCCTCAACATGATCGAGGAACTGCTGCTCGGCAGCACCACCAAGCATGTCCTCGACGAAAGTCAGGGCGACGTGCTGGTGGCCGACTGACGAAGGGTTTCAATGCGACGGCTCGACCGCTTTCTGCCACGGGCACTTGAGACCGACGCCACTGATTGCCCCCTGCTCATCCACGACCCGGACGACCAGGTCGAAGCCACCCAAAGCCACGCGATCGCCGACCACGGCCGGCCGGCCAAGACGGTGACGCAGGAGTTCGCCGACGCTGACCACTGCCTCATCACCGTCCAGCGCAAACCCGTAGGCTTGCGCCAGATCGCCGGCCAGGCAGGTCGGATCGACGGCAAATTCGCCGAAGAAGCTGGCGTTGCGCCCGATATCGAGCGCCGCCGCGCCAAAGAGCCGCGCCATTGACTCGGCTACCGATTCGGGGGCAATGAACCAGACCGAATCGCCGGGGCGCAGGCGCAGCTCCGCCTGCATTTCACACAGGCGACCGTGGCGAACGACGGCGATGCAGCGCACCTCGGCAGCGCCGGGCGACACTGGCAAATCATCCGGATGGCGGCCTTCGGCCGTTGACCCGGCGGTCACCCGGTACTCGAACATGGGCAGCGCCGCCTCCTCGCCGACCCAGACCTCGCGCCGGTCGCGCGGTTCGTCGGTCGGCGGCAGCTCCACCTTCAACAGCCGCGCCGCCGCCGGGATGGTTGAACCCTGCACCAGCAGCGACAGCAGGACGACGGAGAAGGCCACATCGAACAGCAGCTTCGAATCGGGCACCCCCATGACCACCGGGAAGATAGCGAGGACAACCGGCACCGCACCGCGCAGCCCGACCCAGCTGACGAAGGCGACTTCGTTGCGCGTATAGCGGAAGGGCCACAAACCGATGGCCACCGCCGCCGGCCGCGCCACCAGCATCAGGAACAAAGCCATGGCTAGCGCTTCCCACGAGTATTCGGCGAGGTGCGAGGGCGTCACCAGCAGCCCCAAGACGACAAACATGCCGGCCTGGGCCAGCCAGGCAAGACCGTCCATCACCCGCAGCACATGCTCGGTGGCGTGACTGCGCCGGTTGCCGACGATGACCCCGGCAATGTAGACCGCCAGCAAGCCGCTGCCGTCGAGCAGATTGGCAGCGCCAACGATGAGCAAGCCACCGGAAAGGATGAGCAGCGCGTACAAGCCTTCCGCCAGATTCAGGCGGCGCAGCAGCCAGGCGAGGACCTTGCCGCCGGCAAAGCCGAAGAGCAGTCCGATCCCGGCCTGCTTCAGCAGGAGCACGGCAAATGCGGCGACACCCGCGCGCTCCGGGTGCAACAAAATTTCGACCATGACCGTGACCAGCAGGATGGCCATCGGATCGTTGGAACCTGATTCGATTTCCAGCGTGCTCTTGACCCGCTCATTGAGCCGTACGCCGCTGTGCCGCAACAGCGCGAACACTGCCGCGGCGTCGGTCGAACCGACGATGGCGGCAAGCAGCAAACCGAGGCGCCAATCCACATCCAGCACCCAGGTGGCAAACACCCCAAGCAAGGCGACGGTGCCGACGACGCCCCAGGTGGCGAGCACCGCTGCCGGCTTCAGGGCAACGCGGAAACTGCGGGTATCGGTGCGCAACCCGCCATCAAGCAGAATGACGGCAAGTGCCAACTGGCCGACCAGATTGGCAGTGAAGAAATCGCTGAAGAGAATGCCGCCGGGACCATCCTCGCCGGCCAGCATGCCGATGGCGAGAAAAAGCAGCAGCAGCGGCAGGCCGAGCCGGGCGGAAATGGTGCTGGCCAGAACACTGATGAACAACAGCAGGCCCGCCAGCAGGAACAGGGTGCTGATCGTGGTCATGGGCCGAATCTATCACAGGCGCATGAGCATTCCCGAGCGCTTTAGTCGACCATAGGCTTATTCCTGAATCGAATAACAAGATGCGCACATGTTCTTAATTTAATATTAAGCCATTGCTACAATGCGCTCCATTCGACAATCCCTGCGGATTACCTGCAATGACTCAACGTTCCACACTTTCCCATCTCGACTGGCTGGAAGCCGAAGCCATCCACATCATGCGTGAAGTGGCCGGCCAGTGCGCCAACCCGGTGCTGCTCTTCTCCGGCGGCAAGGACTCGATCTGCATGCTACGCATCGCGGAAAAGGCATTCCGCCCGGGCAAGTTTCCCTTCCCGCTGATGCACATTGACACCGGCCACAATTATCAGGAAGTCGTCGCCTTCCGCGACCAGCGCGCCGCCGAACTGGGCGAACGCTTGATCGTCCGCTCCGTTGAAGATTCGATGAAACGCGGCACGGTGGTGCTCAAGCATGAAGGCGAATCGCGCAACAAACACCAGTCGGTGACGCTGCTCGAAGCCATTGAGGAATTCGGCTTCGACTGCTGTATCGGCGGTGCCCGCCGCGACGAGGAAAAGGCCCGGGCCAAGGAACGCATCTTCAGCTTCCGCGACGAATTCGGCCAGTGGGACCCGAAGAACCAGCGCCCGGAACTGTGGAGCCTGTACAACGCCCGCAGCCACAAGGGCGAGAACATCCGCGCCTTCCCGATCTCGAACTGGACGGAAATGGACGTCTGGCAATACATCGAGCGCGAAGGCCTGGAACTGCCATCGATCTACTTCGCCCATACCCGACCGGTGGTCATGCGCCAGGGCGCCATCGTGCCGGTCAACGTGCCGCTGGTGTCCGGCGAACTGACCAACCTGCCGAAGGCCGGCGAGGAGATTATCGACCTGCAGGTGCGTTTCCGCACCGTCGGCGACATTTCCTGCACGGCGCCGGTTGAGTCCGACGCCGACAACGTCGAGAAGATCGTTCTCGAAACCGCCACCACCACCATCACCGAGCGCGGCGCTACCCGTCTGGACGACCAGACCAGCGAAGCCTCCATGGAACAACGCAAGAAAGAGGGTTACTTCTGATGTCCGCCCAAGTTGAAGACCACGGCCTGCTGCGCTTTCTCACCTGCGGCAGCGTCGACGACGGCAAGAGCACGCTGATCGGCCGCCTGCTGTTCGACACCAAGACCATTCTTGCCGACACGCTGTCGGCTATCACCAAGACCTCGGAAAAACGCGGCATGGGCGCCGTCGACCTGTCACTGCTCACCGATGGCCTGCAGGCCGAGCGTGAACAGGGCATCACCATCGACGTCGCCTACCGCTACTTCTCCACCGGCACGCGCAAGTACATCATCGCCGACGCGCCGGGCCATGAGCAGTACACACGCAACATGGTCACCGCCGCGTCCACGGCCAACCTCGCCATCATCCTGATCGATGCGCGCAAGGGCGTGCTGACGCAAACCCGGCGTCATTCGAAGCTGGCTTCGCTGGTCGGCATTCCGCACCTGGTCGTCGCCATCAACAAAATGGACCTGGTCGACTACTCGCAGGCGACCTACGAGAAGATCAAGGCCGATTACCGCGAATTCGCCGCCAAGGTCGGCATCACCGATGTGCGCTTCATCCCGCTCTCGGCTCTGAACGGCGACATGATCGTCGACCGCGGCGACAACCTGAACTGGTACGACGGGCCGACGCTGATCGACATCCTCGAAGCGACGCCCGGTGCCCACACCGAGCATGCCGAAGCCTTCCGCTTCCCGGTGCAGTACGTGTGCCGGCCGCAGGATTCGGCCAATCCGGAGCTGCACGACTACCGCGGTTTCATGGGCCGCGTCGAATCCGGCTCGATCAAAGTTGGCGACGCCGTTACGGTCTTGCCGAACGGCCTGCAATCCACCGTCAAGGCGGTGCAGATCGGCGGCGTCGATATCGGCTCGGCCTTCACCGAGCAATCGGTCACCCTGCTGCTCGCCGACGAGATCGACTGTTCGCGCGGCGACATGATCGTCAAAACAGTAGAAGCCCCGGCCGCGGTCAAGGAAATCCGCGCCACCGTCTGCTGGCTCGCCGAATCCCCGCTCGACCGCGCCCGTACCTACCTGATCCGCCACACGACGCGTGACTCCAAGGCCAAGCTGACCGGCATTGACCACCGGCTGGACGTCAATACGCTGGAAAACCTGCCTGCCGACAAGCTGGCGATGAACGACATCGCCGAAGTGACCTTCAAGCTGGCCCAGCCGCTGTTCGTCGATCCCTACCTGGAAAACCGCGGCACCGGCGCCTTCATCGTCATCGACGAGAGCAACAACAACACGGTCGGCGCCGGGATGATTCTCTGAGCAGGATCTCGATCTTGCCTATAGACGCCCCGCATGGGGCGTCTGGCGTTTCTGCAAGCGCATTTCGCCCCGTTCACGGCTAACATAGCGCCATCATTCACCGCCGAGAAGCCGACGAGTACCCGTAATGCGCATTCTGATTGTTGACGACAACGCCTCGATGCGGATACTGCTGTCCACCTTGCTTGCTGATCGGGGCCATCAGATCGTTGGCTCCCTCGCCGAAGGCAACGGAGTGATGGAAGCAGTCGACCGGCTGACGCCGGACATCGTCTGTCTGGACTATCAGTTACCAGGGCGCGATGGCCTCGACATCCTCGAAGAAATCAACAACGCCCGTCCGGAAATCGATGTGCTCTTCATGACCGCTTCGGAAGAGCCTGAAATCGAGCGCAAGGCCGCCGATGCCGGCGCCGCCGGCTTTCTGCGCAAACCCTTCGGCCAGAAGCAGGTGATCGATGAGATTCAGGACGTCGTCGCCACCCGCGAGCAGGCCAGCGCCGCCAACCAGCAGAACGAACTCGCCGCCCAGCCGCCAACCGAGGCATCGGCGCCGCCCGCCGATCACCGCCCAAGGGTGGTGATCGCCGACGACAACAGCTCGATCCGCCTGCTGCTCAAGGGATTGCTCAGCGAACTGGGGCTCAACATCGTCGGCCAGGCGACCAATGGCGAAGAGGCGGTGAAAGCCGCCCAGACGCATCAGCCGGCGGTACTCTTCCTCGACGTCAACATGCCCTTGCTGTCGGGTCTCGAAGCGCTGCCGCGTATCCGTCAAGTTAGTCCGAAAACTGCCGTAGTCATGGTTACCGGCAGTGCTTCGCGTGAGCTGGTCGAGCAGGCGGCAGCCGGTGGCGCGCGCGGCTATGTGGTGAAACCGGTGCGGCCGGCGTATCTCGAAGCTTTCGTCAAAAAACTGTTCAATCGCTGAGGACTGTCCGCATGACCCTGATGATCGACTTTCCCTTCCCCGGCCTCGAGCCCTGGGTGGAGCATTACAAGGAAGTCGAATTGCCGGTGCTCCGCCACACCATGAACCAGCTGGCCGAACTGCGCGACGATGCGGAACGCATCAACACGCGCAAGCTGGCGGCCGTGATCGAGAATGATCCACTGATGACGCTGCGCCTCTTCCAGTACATGGCCGCACATCGCTCGAAGCGGCAGTCGGCTGAGCTGACCACGGTGGAGCGGGCGCTGATGATGATCGGCACGCAAAAATTCTTCGCTGACTTTCAGGATCTGCCGATCATCGAGCAGCAGTTGAAAGGTTACCCGAAAGCCATGCTCGGCCTGCTCAAGGTCATGGCCCGTTCCCGTCAGGCGGCGGCCTGGGCGCGTGACTGGGCCTTGCAACGGCAGAACCCGGCCTTCGAGGAAATCATGCTGGCGGCCCTGCTGCACGATTTCACCGAGATCCTGATGTGGTGTTTCGCCCCGTCGCTGGCCACGCGCCTGAAGGAACGTCAGGCAGCCGCCCCGCACCTGCGCTCGGCGGCGCTGCAGAACGAGGAATACGGCGTGATCCTTGACGAGCTGACGGTCGAACTGGCCACGCTCTGGGGATTGCCGCAATTGCTGGTGACCTTGATCGATCCGGACAACGCCAACTCGCCCAATGTGCAGAACGTCAAACTGGCCGTCGATTTCGCCCGGCACACGGAAAAAGGCTGGAACAACCCCGCCCTGCCCGACGACTACCGGGCCATCGAAGCCTTCCTGCACCAGGGCCACAGCCATTTCCTCGAACGCGTCGGCGCCCCGGACGAACTGATCGCCGCCGCCCGCAAAGCCGAAGAGGCGGGCGACCTGCTGGCGCCATGAGCTACCTGATCGGCGCTCTGCTGGCCTTGGCGGCGTTCTCTGCTCAGGCCGAGATTTACAAGTGCCGTCTGGCTGACGGCCGTACCGAAATATCCAGCGCGCCCTGCCCGGGCGGCAGTACCACACTGAGCACCCGGCCTAGCGAGACAGTTCCGGAAGCATCCCGTGAGCAGGCCCAGCGCGACGTCGCCCGCATGCGCAGTTTCATCGAACAGCGCGAGGCGGAGCAGCGGCGTGAGGAAGCGGCCGACAACCGTCAGCAGCAGGCTGAACGGCAAGCTGAAGCGGCCCGCAGCATTTACGAAACGAGCGATATGGACTCCTGCCTGCGCGAACTCGGACGACAGAATGTCGATGCCGGGCGCCGCGCCGAACTTGAAGCCGTCTGCCGGGCCAAGACCAAAGCATCGTCGCCGGTGGTCGTCGTTCCTGTTCCAGCCTATCCGGCACATGGCATCGACGCCTGTGTCCAGAATGTGCTGCGCCTGCGCCTGGCACCGGCCGAACAGGAGCGGCGGATCGCCCAATGCCGCGGCTTCACCGTCGTACCACCGGTCGTTCAGCCCAGGCAGCGGCAGCCAAGGTCTGAGCCACCATCGCCGACGCGTCAGGTTGTCCCCTGCCCGAGCGGCAATCAGCCCTGCCTGCGCTGATCAGGCGTCGTCGGCCGGCGGTGCCACCTTGATGATTTCTTCGAGCGAGGTGATGCCCTGGGCAACCTTCATCGCCCCGGAAATACGTAGGGGCCGCATGCCCTCCCGATAGGCCTGGTCACGCACGCGGGCAACATCCATCTGCGGGGTGATCAGGCGGCGCACATCGACTGAATTGATCAGGATTTCGTAAATGCCGACACGACCCATATAACCGGTCATCCGACATTCCAGACAACCGACGGGCTGCCAGACCTGCGCCGGCTCGGTGGCCTTCCATGGTGCCACCAGCGAACGCCAGACGGCACGCTGCTCGTCGCTGATCGGCATGGCCTTCTTGCAATGCGGACACAGGGTGCGTACCAGACGCTGGGCCATGACACCGAGCAAGGTCGAATTGATCAGGTAGGCCGGCACACCGAGGTCGAGCAAGCGCGTCAGCGCTGCCGGCGCATCGTTGGTATGCAGGGTGGACAGCACCAGATGCCCGGTCAGTGCCGCCTGCACGGCCATCTCCGCCGTCTCCAGGTCGCGGATCTCGCCGATCATGACGATGTCCGGATCCTGCCGCATCAATGCCCGCACACCTTCGGCAAAACTGATGTCGATGCTGTGCTGGACCTGCATCTGATTGAACGAGGATTCGACCATTTCGATCGGATCCTCGATGGTGCACACATTGACTTCCGGCGTCGCCAGTTGCTTGAGCGTTGTGTACAGGGTCGTCGTCTTGCCCGAGCCGGTCGGGCCGGTGACCAGGACGATGCCGTTCGGCATGGTGGTCATCTGCTTCCAGCGACTCTGGTCGTCCTCGGAAAAACCGAGGGCGCGGAAATCGCGGACCAGCACTTCCGGATCGAAGATGCGCATCACGAGCTTCTCGCCGAAAGCCGTCGGCAGCGTGGACAGGCGCAGTTCTACCTCTTGGCCGCCAGGTGTCCGCGTCTTGATCCGACCATCCTGCGGCCGCCGCTTCTCGATCACGTCCATGCGCCCGAGCAGCTTGATGCGGCTGGTCATCGCATTCATCACCGCCATCGGGATCTGGTACACCTGATGCAGCACGCCATCGATGCGGAAACGCACGATGCCGAGATCGCGCCGCGGCTCGATGTGGATGTCCGAAGCCCGCTGGTCGAAGGCGTATTGCCACAGCCAGTCGACGATATGGACGATGTGCTGGTCATTGGCATCGAACTGGCGGTTGCCCTTGCCCAGTTCGACCAGTTGCTCGAAGCTCGACAGACCGGCCGTCGTCTCGCCGCGCGCCGCCGCCTTCTTCACTGACTTGGCCAGATTGAAGAATTCGACCAGATAGCGACCGATGTCATCCGGACTGGCCAGCACCCGACGGATGTCCTTGCGCAGGATCGGCCGCAGTTCCTCGACCCACTCGCGGACGAACGGCTCGGCTGTGGCGATCACGACTTCGCGCGTCGTCACCTGCACCGGCAAGATGCCGAAGCGTGCCGCATAGGCGCTGGACATGACCTCGGCAACGCCGGTGAAGTCAATTTTCAGCGGATCGATGTGCAGATAGTCGAGACCGACACGAGCCGCCAGCCACTCGGTCAACGGCTCGAGAACGAGGAGGCGACCGGGAGTTTGCAGCGAACGCCACTTCTGATCGGCGATGACGATCAGCGGATGGATCTTGCCGCCATGCAGGCGTCGTTCGTTCTTCAGGACATCGGCCGTCTCGGCAGCGACCAGCCCGTCATCGACCATCCATTGCAGCACTTCGGCCAGCGCCAGGCGGTGTTCGCCCACTGATTTGTCATCCATGGCCGGGAATATAGCACCGGCGGCGGCAGCGCGCCCGCTCACCGCCGCCGCAGCGGCTCGAGCAGGCCTTTCAGAGCGTTATGATCGAGCTCGTACATCAGCGCCAGCAGTCGGCCGAGCTCTCCCCTGGGGAAGCCTTCGCGGGCGAACCAGCCAAGGTAATGTCCGGGCAGGTCGGCGAGCAGTCGCCCCTTGTACTTGCCATAGGGCATCTGGCGTTCGACGAGTAGTTGCAGGTCCTCTGCTTGCATGTAAAAAACGGGGCCGTGGCCCCGTTCTCCTTACTTGCCCGAGAGGGCCATCATCAGGTCATTGATACGCTTGACGAAGCCGGCCGGATCGTCGAGCTGGCCACCTTCGGCGAGCAGCGCCTGTTCGAAGAGCAGCGCCGACCAGTCGTCGAAACGGTTTTCCTCATACTTCAAACGCATCACCGCCGGGTGCTGCGGATTGATTTCGAGGATCGGCTTGGCGTCCGGCGCCTTCTGGCCTGCCGCTTTCAACAGGCGGGCCAGGTTGCCGGATGGGTCGTGCTCGTCGGAAACCAGGCAGGACGGCGAATCGGTCAGGCGGTAGGTGACGCGCACATCCTTGACCTTGTCGCCGAGCGAAGTCTTCACCTTTGCCAGCAGTTCCTTGTACTCGTCGGCGGCCTTTTCGGCTTCCTGCTTCTCGGCTTCATCTTCCAGCTTGCCGAGATCCAGGCCGCCCTTGGCGACCGACTGCAACTGCTTGCCCTCGAATTCAGTCAGATGGCCGACCACCCACTCATCGACGCGATCGGAGAGCAGCAACACTTCGATGCCCTTCTTCTTGAAGATTTCGAGATGCGGGCTGTTCTTCGCCGCATTGAAGGTATCGGCAGTGACGTAGTAGATCTTTTCCTGGCCTTCCTTCATGCGGCCGATGTAGTCGGCCAGCGACACGATCTGCTTGTCGCCATCGCCATGCGTCGAGGCAAAACGGATCAGGCCGGCGATCTTGTCCTTGTTGGCGTGATCTTCACCCACCCCTTCCTTGAGCACCGAACCGAAGGCTTCCCAGAACGTGGTGTACTTCTCCTTGTCGGCAGCCTCGTCGCTGTTGGCCAGACCTTCGAGCATGGCCAGCACCTTGCGCGTGCAACCGCTGCGGATGTTGTCGATGTCCTTGCTCTCCTGCAGGATCTCGCGCGAAACGTTGAGGGGCAGGTCGGATGAATCGACGACGCCACGCACGAAGCGCAGATACAGCGGCATCAGTTGCTCGGCATCGTCCATGATGAAGACACGGCGGACATAGAGCTTGATGCCGTGACGGGCGTTGCGGTCCCACAGGTCGAACGGCGCGCGGGCCGGGATATAGAGCAGCTGGGTATATTCCTGCTTGCCCTCGACGCGGGCATGGGTCCAGCTCAGCGGGTCCTCGAAGTCGTGGGCAACGTGCTTGTAGAACTCCTTGTACTGCTCGTCGGTGATATCGGACTTGGAGCGAACCCAGAGCGCATTGGCCTGGTTGACCGTTTCATCCTCGTCAGTCTCGACCTGAGCACCATCCTTCCATTCCTCCTTCTTCATCACGATCGGCAGCGTGATGTGATCGGAGTACTTGCGGATGATCGACTTCAGCTTCCAGCCGCCGAGGAACTCATCCTCGCCCTCGCGCAAATGCAGCGTGACATCGGTACCGCGCGTCGCCTTGTCGACCATCTCGACGGTGTAATCGCCCTCGCCTGCCGACTCCCAGCAAACCGCCTGATTGGCCTCGAGACCAGCACGCCGGGAAACGACCGTCACCTTGTCGGCAATGATGAAAGATGAGTAGAAGCCGACACCAAACTGGCCGATCAGATGCGCATCCTTGGCCTGATCGCCAGTCAGCGCCGAGAAGAATTCACGGGTTCCCGACTTGGCGATGGTACCGAGATGCTCGACCGCTTCATCACGCGACAGACCGATACCATTGTCGGAAATTGTGATGGTGCGCGCTTCCTTGTTGAAGGCGATGCGAATCTTCAGGTCACTGTCGTCGCCGTAGAGGGCGCTGTTATTCAGCGCTTCAAAACGCAACTTGTCGCAGGCATCGGAGGCATTGGAAACCAGCTCGCGCAGGAAAATCTCCTTGTTGCTGTACAAGGAGTGAATCATCAATTGCAGCAGTTGCTTTACTTCAGCCTGGAAACCCAGGGTCTCGCGGTTCGCAGTGGCGGACTCGGACATGCTTGAAACTCCCATGAAACGAAATGTGTCTCGGATATGGGGCCAAATCAGTCCATTTCAAGAGCCCGAATTTCGATCTCTGAAAGCGCAAAGCCCTTCTAGCGTGAGCTAGAAGGGCTTTGAATGGGGAGCCTGGCGGTGACCTACTTTCGCGAGCGTAGTACTCACTATCATCGGC
>PHCE01000012.1 GCA_002840765.1 Betaproteobacteria bacterium HGW-Betaproteobacteria-7 | reverse complement strand
TTCTCGCTCGAAGGCAACACCGGCAAGGCTTTCCATACCCGCTCACGCCTGTTCACCGACAGCGAATGGGCCGAACTGCAGGCCGCTGGCCTGGTTTGATCTCGTAAGGAACCCCACATGAAACAGAAGCTCAACGCCCTCACCCTGCCGCTGCTGGCAGCCTCGCTGCTCGCCGTCGCCATTCCCGCCAAGGCCAGCGAAGCCATCGTCAAGAAAGCCCGCTGCGTCGCCTGTCACGCCGTTGACCAGAAGCGCGTCGGCCCCGCCTACAAGGATGTCGCCGTCAAATACAAGGGCGACAGCAAGGCCCCCACCATGCTCTTCGAGAAGGTCCGCAATGGCGGCTCCGGTAACTGGGGCACGGTCCCCATGCTGGCGCACCCGGCAGACAAGATCAGCGACGACGACCTGAAGGCCGCCGTCAGCTGGATTCTGGCGCTCGATTGAGCGCCGAGTCGGTGGCCGGCGGCTGTGCCGTCAGGCCGCCGCCCCATTTCGCAATGAGGGCCTGCAACTGCTCGCAGACAATCGGCTTCGCCAGAAAATCATCCATCCCCGCGGCCAGGCAGTGCGCTCGATCTTCCGGGAAGGCATCGGCGGTAAGTGCGATGACCGGCAAGCGCGGGCGGCCGTGGGCCGCCTCCCAGTCGCGGATCGCCCGCGTCGCCGTGAACCCGTCCATGACCGGCATTTGGCAATCCATCAGGACGATGCGTGGCGCCACCCCGGCAGTGACAGCGGTCAGCGCCTCCTCGCCGTTGCCGACGCAGGCGTAGGGAATGCCGAACTTCTTCAATAGCGCCTCGATCACCTTGCGGTTGATCGTGTTGTCCTCGACGACCAGCACGTAGCCGGCGCGCGTCGGCAGCGGTGCCGATGGAATGCCGGCCGGTTCCGGCAGGCGTTCGAGGATGCGCCGCTCCTCGCCGGCATCGACGACGCCGACCGGCAGGCGGAACCAGAAGCGCGAGCCTTCACCCGCCTTGCTGCTGACACCTACCTCACCACCCATCAACTGGACCAGCGAGCGGACGATGGACAACCCCAGCCCGGTGCCGCCGTACTCCCGGGTGGTCGAGCTGTCGAGCTGGGAGAACGCCTTGAACAGAAGTATCTGCTTGTCTTCGGCGATGCCGATGCCGGCATCGCTGACGGCAAATTCCAGCGCCGCCTCCCCGGCCGGGAACTTGACGGGAGATGCCTCGAGACGGATGACGCCGTGCGCCGAGAACTTGATCGCATTGCTCACCAGATTGGCCAGCATCTGCCGCAGGCGCAACGGATCGGCCCGGTAATGCGCATCCTCCGGACCGCGCCAGACGGCCTCGATGCCCAGGCCCTTGGCGTGCGCCTGATCGGCAAACAGCGCGGCGACCTCGCGAATGGTCTGCTCCGGGCTGAAAACGAGGTATTCCAGCTCGACCCGGCCGGCCTCCACCTTGGACAGGTCGAGGATGTCGTTGAGCAGGTTGAGCAGGGTCTCGCCGGAGCTCAGGATGATCCGCGCGTACTCCTGGCGCTCGCCATCCTTCAGCTCCTTGGCCATCATCAGCTGGGCCATGCCGAGAATGCCGTTCATCGGCGTCCGGATCTCGTGCGACATGGTCGCCAGGAACTTGCTCTTCGCCAGGTTCGCCGCATCCGCCTTCTCCTTGGCGTCCACCAGTTCGCGGCGTACCTTGTCGAGCGTGACTAGCGACTGGATCAGCCCGTAGAACAGGAAGGCGGCGAAGACGCTGACGAAGAGTGCGACGCCAAGCACGGTATCGCGGTAGGCATGGTAAGGCGCCAGAACGCTGTCTACCCGCTCGCCGATCACGAAGAGCATCCCGTGCGCCGGCAACTTGTAGTAACCATAGAGGCGCTCGGTGCCATCGATCGTCGCCACACGGCGGTCATTGCCGGCGATCGGCGCGTCGGCCTGCAGATATTGCCTGTCCTTCAACACCTGCCCGTAGCTCGTTTCGAGCACCGGATGGCGGGCCATCAACTCGCCGCTGTCGCGGAGTACGGCGATGACGCTGCCTTCGGGGATCTGCAGCTTGGTGGCGAAATTCGAGAACAGCTCCGGACTGACCGAGACGACCAGCACGCCATCGAACTGGCCGTTCCGGTAGATCGGCCGGGTGAACTGGATTGTCCACTTACCGGACACCTTGCCCTTGAGCGCCTTGCTGATGAACAGGCGATCGCTCCCCGGCGCTGCCTTGTGCACCTGGAAATGCTCGCGCTGGCTGAGATCCGCCCGGTTGTCCGGCGGCGCCAGGTTGGAAAAGGCGAGCAGCCCGTCGCGGTCGATTACGCCGACCTGGAAGGCGATGTCCTGGATGTTCTCCTGGCGACGCTGGATCAGCTCGGCGAACTTGCGCCAGTCACCGGTCCAGTAGCCGCGCAGATCGAGCGTCAGTTCGTTGAGCCGCTTGATCGTCGATTCGGAATACTCGGCGAATACCTGCGCCTGGGCCGCTGTCCTGAGCTCGGCCTCGTGCAGGACAGCCTCCCTGCTCCGGGTAATTTCATAGGCGCCGACGGCCCAGACGAGAATCAGGCTGGCCAAGCCGATGAGTGCAATACGCAGTCCGAGACGCGATCCGGTATGTTTCATGAACGGTATTGGTAAGGGGAGGCGGGCGCCCGAACGACGGAGCGGCGCACACATGCAGGGATAACCAAGTCTAACCCAGTCTTCTCCAGCCGGCCTTGCCACAGCGTCTAGCTGTGAACTTCGCGGAGACGCTGCAGCGCGTCACCTGCGCCGCCGGAGAAGTCATCGGTTGAGCCGAGGCTCAATCATTGATGAATAACATCGCCGAAAACCGTGTACTCACCATCCTTGCGATCAGGTCCGGGGGCGTCGTAGAGCACCAACCAGCTCGGCTTGTGCGCGGCAAGCTCGGCTGGTAATTCGCAAAGAGCTTCTGCACGATTGGTGCCGTGACCATGGGGTAAGGAAAGCATCTGAGTCAGCGCGGCGTCGAAACGCACCGGTTCACGGTTGGCCGCCAGCAGGGATTTGGCGTTCGGCCACTTGAACACGCGGATATCACCATCAAGCACCATAGTCGGCCCGGCCAGGATGTAGAGGTCATTACCGGAAAAGTGCAGATCGCGAATGCCGAGTCCTTCCAGTTGCAGAAAATGCTTGCGGATCAGGCTGCCGCTCTCATCCAGCGGCACCAGCCGCAGCTGTTCACCCTTGGCTTCGAGCGCAATTTCCAGCAGCGCCGACCAACCTCTCAACACCGGGCCGCGCAGTCCGAGCAGCAAACGCTTACCATCGACGACCAGCCCTTCGATATCCAAACCATTGTCTTTGCCGGGAATGCCCAGGTACGGTCCGAAATGGGGATCATCCGAAAGAGCTTGGGTGAGCAGGTTGGCCTCGGCATCGCCTTTCAGGCGGCGCGCCCGGCGTCCATCTTTCGCCTCGCGGACCAGACTTGGGTTGCCGTCTTCACCCATTTCAATCGGTAGACAGGCCAACAGGCGGCGGTTGCTGTCGAGCGTCACCTTGGCCAGGCGCTTGGCATTTTCCGCGTGGTCGCGATCACTCTTCGCATTCTTGCGCTTGAGCCCATGCGAGCCCACCACCCAAAGATAGCCATCGGCCACGGCCATGCCTTCCAGGTCAGCTTCCTCGTCCGCCCCGCCCGGCAAATCGAGCAGTTCCGCCAGCGAAAAACTCAGTCCATCGCCGAAGCGCAGCAGTTCGATTCCGGATGGATCAAGGCGGCGCAGGCGGTCGATGGCGCAGGCCTCGTCGCCGGCCACCCACAAGCATTCACGGGAAAACGCAGCGCCGGAAAGGTTGGTATGAACCAGCGCCCCCGGAGCAAACTCCAGGCGAATGGCGTTTTTATTGTGTTTGCTAGGCATGTCATGTGTCTTTCTGGCGGGTTCGGCAGGGGAACAAGAAACCAATTGGCAAACGTTCGACTCGACCGGGAATGAAAGTTCCAGCCCATTTTGCAACAACTGTCGGGCGTGCCAGGGTGGCGGCAGAACAACTTCAATACAGACGAATGGCCGAATCGAAATGCCAGGTCCGGCGGATTTCGATCACGTCGAACTCGCGGGCGAGTGCCGGCTGGAACGGCAGATAAGGCGTCTGGCTGTGCACGATGCGGCGGATCGCGTCATCGAGCGCCGGCAGGCCGCTGGAGCGGACGATGGTGACGGACTCAACTGAACCATCGCGGCGAATGGCCACAGTCACGATGGGCTGGGTGTGCGGCTGCTTTACCAGCTCGCGCACCGTGTCGAATGGCGTGTTGAAGTGGATTTTCCGGGTCCAGGCTTCGGCATAGAGGACAAGTTGGGCATTGGGGTCGGTACGCCCGAACAGCCTGGCGCGGCGGAAGGAGCTTGCCGACGGGGAACGTTCCCTGGTCGCTTGTTCCTCTGCCCGGCGAGCAGCCTCCTCGTCCAGCTGGCGCCCCATCGCCCGCCTGGCGGCGTCACGTCTTGCATCCTGCTCCCGTGCTTCCCGAGTGGCCGCCTCCTGCCGCGCCTGCTCCTGCCCGGCGGCCGCCTGGCGCTCGCTTTCCTGACGGTCTGCCTCGGCCTTGGCGGCTGCCTGGCGTGCTGCCTCCTGGCGTGCTGCCTCCTGGCGTGCTGCCTCCTGGCGGGCTGCCTCCTGGCGGGCTGCCTCCTGGCGGGCTGCCTCCTGACGGGCTGCCTCCTGACGGACTGCCTCCTGACGGGCTGCCTCCTTACGGGCTGCCTCCTGACGGGCTGCCTCCTGACGCTCCGCTTCCGCCCGTGCAGCCTCCTGGCGGTCGGCTTCCTGCTGGGCGACCTCGCGACGTTCCGCCGCCTGGCGCTCAGCCTCGGCTCGTGCAGCTTCCTGTTTCGCGGTTTCCTGTTTCGCGGCTTCATGGCGTTGTGCTTCCCGACGTTCTGCCTCAGCCCGGGCAGCCTCCTGCCTGGCAACTTCGCGACGCTCGGCTTCGAGTCGTTCGGCCTCAGCCCTTGCCGCTTCCTGCTGCAGCGCCTTCTGTCTTGCCTTTTCCCGGCGCTCAGCTTCCAACCGCTTGGCCTCGGCCCGTGCCGCCTCCTGGCGTGCGACTTCCCGGCGTTCAGCTTCCAGTCGTTCGGCCTCGGCCTGAGCTGCTTGCTGTTGGAGCAGTGTCTGCCTTGCGGCCGCCCGACGCTCGGCCGCCAAACGTTCGGCTTCGGCTTCGGCTTCGGCTTCGGCCTTTGCCGCTGCCTGACGCCTGACTTCCTGCTGCGCCAGTTCCTCACGGGCAGCTGCCAGGCGCGCCTCTTCCCGGCTTTCAACCGCCAATTGCTGTGCCGCTTGCTGACGCTCTGCCTCCTGCTGAGCGAATTCCTGACGGGCCGCCGCCAGTCGTTCAGCCTCTGCCCGAGCAGCTTCCGGCTGCGCCACCGGCTGCTGCGCGACCGCCGCTGGAGCAGGTTCCTCGACAACCAATTTTTCCACAACCGGCTCTTCACTTGGCGCCGGCGCTACCTCGCCCTGACTTCCGGACTCTGTCGAGTCGGCTGGTGCCTCTTCCCGAGGTGCCGGTGGCACAACGAATTCGGGCTCGATGGACTGCTCCAGGGCGATTACTGCTGGAAAGGGTTCAGGTGGAGGTTCAGCTTTGGCCAACACCTGGGCCGGTTCCTCCGTAGGCCTGATTTCGCTGGGCACCTTCGCCTTTGCCTTTGGCTTCGGCCTGGCTCTCGCCTTGGCTGGCGAGGCACTGCGAGAAACAACCGCCCGCGCCGGCAAGGCCGGGGCGGCCTGGGGTGACCTGAAGGTGACGATCAGCGGTCCGGCGAGCGGTGTTTGCGCACTCGCCAGCGGCGGCAAAAGGGCGGGGGGCAAGGCGCTGGCTGGCGGCGGCGCCATATTCGCTGCGGCAGCCAGATCGGCGAGCAGATCGGGTACTTCAGCCCGTCTTTCCTCCCAGGGAAAGGTAAAGCCCGGCAAACCGAATTCCTGGCCACCAAAGCTCAGGCTCAGAACCAATGCATGGAGCAGCAGGGAGAGCAGCAGCGATAAGCTCAAGCGCCAGCGCGGGTGGCCACCAGGAGCAACCGGCTGCCACCCGCGCCCAGCGGGGCTGGCGCGGACCTTGGCGGCAGTGGTTGGCTCGATACTCATGCGCAGATTATGTCTGCAGTATCGAGCCGCCGGCAATGCAAGTCTGTTGCGGGCGCGTGCGGAGTCCGCTAGTTCTTCACCGGCTCGATCCGCAGCAGTTTCCCGTCCGCCGCATCGGTCAGCAGGTAGAGCAGGCCGTCCGGCCCCTGGCGAACGTCGCGGATGCGCCCTTCGCGGCCGGTAAGCAGACGTTCTTCGCGGACCACGCGGTCGCCGTCGAGTTCGAGTTCGAGGCGGACCAGCATCTGGAATTTCAGGGCGCCGACGAACAGGTCACCACGCCAACCGGGGAAGCGGTCAGCGGTGTAAAAAGCCATGCCGGATGGCGCGATGGACGGCGTCCATTGATGCAGCGGCTGTTCCAGCCCCGCCTTCCGAGTGCCGACACCGATCTTGGTGCCGATGCCGTAATTCACGCCGTAGGTGATCACCGGCCAGCCGTAATTGAGGCCACGGCGGGCGATGTTGATTTCGTCGCCGCCCTGCGGGCCATGTTCGTGCGTCCACAGTTCGCCGGTCGTCGGATGCAGCGCCGCGCCCTGCACGCTGCGGTGGCCGAAGCTGAAAATTTCGGGCCGGGCGCCGGCCTGCCCCTGCCACGGGTTGTCGGCCGGGATGCGGCCGTCGTCATGCAGGCGCACCAGTTTGCCGGCCAGGTCGTCGAGGCGCTGGACGCGCTCCATCTCGCCACGGTCGCCCTGGGTGATGTAGAGAAAGCCGGCGCGGTCGAACACCAGGCGCGAGCCGAAATGCACGCGAGCACTCGATTTCGGTTGCTGGCGATAGATCACCTGCAGGTTTTCGAGGCGGCTGCCGCGGGCATCGCTGAGCAGACGGCCGCGTGCCACTTCGGTACCGCTGCCGCCTGGCCCGGGACCGGCATAGCTGAGGTAGACCCAGCCGTTGTCGGCGAAATTGGGATGCAAAACTACATCGAGCAGGCCACCCTGCCCGACTGCGGCCACCGGCGGCACGCCGGCCACCGGTTGCGGGTCGACGCGGCCATCGGCGGCAATCAGGCGCAGCCGGCCGGGGCGCTCCGTCACCAGAAAGCGGCCGTCGGGCAGGAAGGCGACGGCCCAAGGGTGCTCCAGGCCTTCGCTGACGATGGCGACGCGAAACGTCGCCTTTTCGCTGCGCACCGGCTGGCCGGCGGCGCCGGCCAGGCCACTCAATGTCAGGACCAGCAGGCCGGCGGCGATCAATCCCTTGCGCATGTTCTTCTCCTTGTCAGCGACTGCGGCCCAGCCACAGGCGTTCTTCTCCCGGTGCCGGTGGCCGATCCCAATAGGGTTCCTCACCGAAGTGTTGCTGCAGGTAGTCGATGAAGGCCCGTACTTTCAGCGGCAGATGCCGATTGGGCAGGTGGACGGCATAAATGAAACGCTCGACCGGCACGTAGCCGGGCAACACTTCGACCAGCCGCCCGGCCTGCAGTTCGCTGCCGACGATGAAAGTCGGCAGCAGGGCCAGGCCGAGGCCACCGAGCACGGCCTGCGACAGCGCCTCGTCATCGTTGATGCGCAGGTTGCCGGCGACCGGCACGGTCACCTCGCCTTCCGGGCCGTGCAGGTGCCACATCCCCTGGGCGTTCATGTAGGTGTAGTCGAGACAGTTGTGCGCGGCAAGGTCCGCCGGTGCCTGTGGCACGCCGCAACGGGCGAGGTAGGCCGGGCTGCCGCAGATCTTGCGGCGGATCGGCGCCAGACGCCGGGCGACGAAGTTCAGCCCCGGCTCCGGGGTGATGCGCAGTGCCAGGTCATAACCCTCCTCGACCAGATCGACCAGGCGGTCGCTGATGGTCATGTCCACCGACAGGTCGGGATACTGGGCCATGAAATCGGCCAGCGCCGGGGCCACGTGCAGGGTGCTGAAAGCCACCGGAGCGCTGAACTTCAAGCGGCCGCGCGGCTCGCGATGCAGGCTGCCGATGGTGTTGTCGGCCTGGGCCAGTTCGTCGAGGATGCGGTCGCAATGCTCGAAATAGGCCTCGCCGACTTCGGTCAGGCTGAGCCGCCGGGTACTGCGCTGCAGCAGCTGAACGCCGAGCTCAGCTTCCAGCCGGGCCACCGACTTGCTGACCCGCGATTTGGAAATACCCAGGCGGGTAGCCGCACCGGAAAAACTGCGCGCCTTGACCACTTGGGCGAACAACAACATGTCGTTGACGTTCTGCATGACCCACCGGTTTGTTATCAATATGGAAACAGTTTTATTCAAACTCGCCGGCTTATCAAGTCTGCGACCGGCCTCTACCATGCACGGTCGTCACAACCACCTTGGACAACCCATCCAATACATAGAAAAAACATCGTAAATGCAACAGACTAACCTGATCATCAGCGAATCGGATTTCATTCGCCTGATGGCTACCCAGCCACCGCCCGACTTGCGCGCCGAGCTAGAGCGCGCCATTGTTGTTCACAACGATTTAATACAGACCAGCATTGTCACCATGGGTTCGCGCGTGCGCTATGCCGAAATTGAAACCGGCCACAGCCGCGAAGTCGAGATCGTTTTCCCCGAAGAAGCCGACCCCGCACTAGGCAAGGTGTCGGTATTCGCGCCCGTCGGTGCCGCGTTGATCGGCCTCTCAGTCGGCCAGGAAATCGACTGGGACTTTCCCGGCAGCAGCCGCCGCCTGACGGTCGTCGCGGTCAGCCAGCCAGTGCTCGGCGCGACGGATTACAAGACACCACAATACTGAATCAGCAAAGGGAGACCCGTTTCGTGCGCTACACGTCATTTGAACAATTCATCAACCAGGTAGCCGCCCGAAACCCCGGCCAACCCGAGTTCCTGCAGGCCGTCACCGAGGTCATCGAAAGCCTCTGGCCGTACATCGAGCAACATCCGAAGTATGCCGAGCACGGCCTGCTCGACCGCCTGGTCGAGCCGGAGCGCATCATCATGTTCCGCGTCTCCTGGGTGGACGACCACGGCGAGGTACAGGTCAATCGCGGCTACCGCATCCAGCATTCGTCGGCGATCGGGCCGTACAAGGGCGGCATTCGCTTCCACCCCTCGGTCAATCTGTCCATCCTCAAGTTCCTCGCCTTCGAGCAGACCTTCAAGAACGCCCTGACCACACTGCCGATGGGCGGCGGCAAGGGCGGCGCCGACTTCGATCCGAAGGGCCGCAGCCCGGGTGAGGTGATGTGCTTCTGCCAGGCCTTCGTCAGCGAGCTGTTCCGCCACATCGGCAGCGACACCGACGTGCCGGCCGGCGACATCGGTGTCGGCGGCCGCGAGGTCGGCTTCATGGCCGGCATGATGAAGAAGCTGTCGAACCGCGCCGACTGCGTGTTCACCGGCAAGGGCCTGGCCTTCGGCGGCTCGCTGATCCGCCCGGAAGCCACCGGCTACGGCACCGTCTATTTCGCCGAGCAGATGCTCGCCCAGCAGGGCTGCAGCTTCGCCGGCCGGCGCGTCAGCGTCTCCGGCGCCGGCAACGTCGCCCAGTACGCCGTGGAAAAGGCCATGGCGCTCGGCGCCAAGGTCGTCACCGTTTCCGACTCGAGCGGCACGGTCGTCGACAACGACGGCTTCACGCCGGAGAAGCTGGCCGAGCTGATGGAGGTGAAGAACCACCTGTACGGCCGGGTCAGCGACTACGCCCAGCGCGTCAAGGCCAACTTCCTGCCCGGCGTCCGCCCGTGGCACGTGCCGGTGGACATCGCCCTGCCCTGCGCAACGCAGAATGAACTCGACGGCGAGGATGCACGGACCCTGGTGAACAACGGCGTGATCTGCGTCGCCGAGGGCGCCAACATGCCGTCCACGGCAGCGGCAGTGAAAGTCTTTGAAAGCGCCGGTGTGCTCTACGCCCCGGGCAAGGCGAGCAACGCCGGTGGCGTCGCCACTTCCGGCCTGGAGATGAGCCAGAACGCCATGCGCCTTTCCTGGCAACGCGAGGAAGTCGATACCCGCCTGCACGAAATCATGTGCAACATCCACGCGGCCTGCCTGCGCTACGGCCGCGGCGCCGACGGCACGGTCAGCTATGTCAATGGCGCCAATATCGCCGGCTTCGTCAAGGTCGCCGAAGCGATGCAGGCCCAGGGCGTCATCTGAGAATCCAGCGAACTCGTTCGCCGCCGAAAGGAAACAAGTGCTCCAGCGTGGAGCACCTGTTCATTTATGCAACAGCCGGCCGGGCAACATCCGACTCAACAGGCCGTCGCCCAGCAGCGCATGCTTCAGGGCACCGGCTACATGCAAGGCGATCAATCCCGCCCCGCTCCACACCGCCAGCCAGTGAATCTGCTTGAACAGGCCGTTCAGCGTCTCATCCGGCCAGCCTACCTTGGGTAGTTCGATACCGAAAAACTTCAGGGCAAAGGGTGTGAACGACGAGGCCAGATAGCCGGCGAGCGGCGCTACCAGCAGGAATAGATAGAGCCCGACGTGCGTCGCTTTCGCCAGCGCCACTTCCCAGCCGCTGGCCGGCAACGGCGGCGCCGGGTGGCGCTGCCGCCAGGCCAGCCGGAGGATGACCAGCAGCAGGGCGAGCAGGCCGAGCGACTTGTGCAGACCGTAGGCAGCACTGCGCTCGGCGCCCTTGGGCAGGTCGGTCATCGTCCATCCGAGCCAGAGCAGCCAGGCGATCAGGATGGCCTGCGCCCAGTGCAGCGCGATGGCCGGCAGCGTATAGCGCGGCGCGTTCATTGGATGTTGACGCCCCATGGCAGCTCGCCGACGGCGATGTCGCGCAGCTTCTCGAAGCGCCCGGTATCGATCACTGAAACGCTGGCGGAACGCCCGTTGGCGACATAGAGCTTGCTGCCATCCGGCGTCAGCGCCATGTTCCACGGCCGCTTGCCGACCGCCGCCGTGGCCGTCACCTTGTTGCTGGCGACGTCGATGGCCATTACCGAGGCATCGCGGCCGTTGGAGACGAAGACGCGCTTGCCGTCGGGGTGCACGGCAATCCCGTTCGGATACTGGCCGGCCGGAATCTCGGCGATCGTCTGCTGGCGGGCGACATCGATCGCATACACCTTGCCGGCCAGCTCGCAGGCGACATAGGCCAGGCTGCCGTCAGGCAGGAAGCCGATGCCGCGTGGCCGCTTGCCGACGGCGATACTGGCCACCTGGCGCTTTGCCGCCACGTCGATGACGTCGACCTGCTCGGCCTCCTCGGCACTGACATAGAGCCAGCGGCCATCCGGGCTGAACACCGCATGTTCCGGGTTCTTCCCCTGGACCTTGATGCGCGCCAGCTCGCGGCCTTCCGGCGCACTGAGCAGGACAACGCTGTTGTCGTCCTCGAGCGCCACTGCCAGCAGCTTGCCATCGGCCGACAGGCTGACCCCTTCCGGCGAATCGCCGACCGGCACGCTGCGTTCGAGCTTGCCGGCGGCACTGTCGACGATCAGCAGGCTGCCAGTCTTGCCGTCGGTCAGATAGAGCCGGCCGGCACCGCCAGCGATGCCGCGCGGCCGCTGGCCGATGGCGAATTCGCCGCGTATCTCGTCGCTGGCGGTGTCGATGATGCTGATGCTGGCCGTCTTCTCGTTCGGCACGTAGGCCAGCGGTTCGGCGGCGGCGTTGCCGCCGAGCAGCACGGCCAGGAGGGGGAGCAATAGGCGCATGTTGACCTCAGGCGGCGTGATGGGTGATGCCGTACTGGCGGAAGATGGCGGCGATGCTGCCGTCGCGCTTGAGTTCGCCAAGGGCAGCGGCCAGCGCTTCGGCCAGCGGCTGTTCCTCGGCCTTGACGGCCATGCCGAGCGGCCAGCTATCGACCTTCAGTTCGGCGAACTTGGCACTATCGATGACCACCCGCTCCTGCCCCTTGATCGCCGCCTCCAGCTCGGCGCGCGGCGCCAGCACGGCGGCGATGCTGCCGGCCGCCAGGGCCTGGCCGGCCTCGGCAACGGTAGTGAAATGGACGACGTTTTCGCGCAACCGACCGTTGAGGGCGCTGAGCAGGAAGGAGTCGGCCAGCGAGGCCGTTTCGACGCCTATCTTCTCGCGGGTGAACACTTCCAGGGCCATCGCCGCCGAGCCGGACAGCGCCGGCACGCGCTGCGGATTGCGCGCCACAGCCAGGGTCTCGCGATGGTAGGCACCGAAGATGCGGACCTTGTCGTTGGCCCGCGCCAGGACTTCATCTACCGGCACGTGCAGCATCACATCCGCCGGCTGGGTGCCGAGATAGTGGCCTTTCCAGACCATGTTGCGCAGGTCGTCGTTCATGTCCTCATCGGCATTGAAACCGACGATTTCGGCGGCGACTCCCATGCGGGCGGCGATGGCGCGGCCGATGTCGGCGTCGATGCCCTTGCCGCCGCGCAGCGAATACGGCGGAAAATCATTGTAGATGGCGATGCGCAGGCGGCCGCGCTGGCGCACGGTTTCCAGCGCATCGGCGATTGCCGGCAGGGCCAGGCTCAGAGGCAGCGCGACGAGGGCGCGCAGGCAGCGGCGGCGATCATTCTTCATGGACGGTCTCCAGCCAGGCGCGGATCGCCCACATGGCTTCCTGACTCAGGGTTTCCTCGAACGGCGGCATGTACACACGGCCATCACGAACGGCCCCCTTGCGGATGCGTTGCAGGAAGATTTCGTCACCTTCGTCGCCCTTCGGCAGGTAACGGAGGTCCGGGGCGATACCGCCGGAGACGCCACCGAGGCCGTGGCAGCGGGCGCAATTCTGGTTGTAGGCGGAGTCGCCGATACGGATCGCCGTCTTCTCCTCGCGGTAGGGATTGGCCGTCTGCCAGTCGGCACCGAGCTTCTTCAGGCCGGTGGTATCGACCGCCTGCGGTACCACGTCGCCGTGGGCAAGGGCCGCCGGCACTTGCGCGGCGAGGAACAGAGCGGCGAGCAAGGCGCCGAGGGTTTGGGTTGAGTGCTTCACGGGGTCTCCTTTGGTGAATGCGAATGGACAGCTTGTGGGAGACCTGTCTGCAAAGCCTGTGCCAGTTGCTCGCTGAGCAAGACAACATGGCTTGAACGATGGCGCCGTCGCTGCAGTCCAACCGACATCGCTTGGCACGCCATTTGCGAGAGTAGCAACGGAATTGTTCAGCGCATTGCTTATTAAATGGGCAGGTGCTACGTTATGAAGCAGAAAAATAACAAAAATGCAAGTTGAGTGGCTGGAGGAGAGATGGGACTGATTGAAACGACGGGCGAGTTGCACGCCCCGCGTCTGCAAGAAGCACGGCAGATATTTTTCGACCGTGGCGAGTTGCCAGCGGGTCTCGTCGACCCGGTAATCCTGCGTTCCTGGGAACGTTGCCGGCGCTTCGGCCTGACCGAGGTGCACGCCCTGCCCGGCGTCGAATCGCTCGACCGGGTGGCATTGAAGACGGAACAATTGCGCAACCGCTACCTGCTGCAACAGGTACGGCCGATCATGGAGCATGTTTACGAGCAGATCCGCGAATCGGGCAGCATGGTCATCCTGGCCGACGCCAACGGTCTGCTGCTGGAAACCGTCGGCGATCCCGACTTCGTCGACCGGGCCGATCGTGTCGCCCTCACCCCTGGCGCCTCGTGGGACGAAAACCAGCGTGGCACCAACGCCATCGGTACGGCACTCTCTGAGGAGCGCCCGGTGGAGGTGCTCGGCGCCGAGCACTTTCTTGATCACAACGGCTTCCTGACCTGCTGCGCCAGCCCGATCTTCGGTCCGGACGGCGTACTGATCGGCGTCCTCGACATTTCTGGCGACTATCGGGCAACGCAGCGCCACACCCTCGGCCTGGCCCGGCTGTCGACAGCCCTCGCCGAAAAGCGCCTGTTCGAAGCCGCCCACGCCAACGACATCATCGCCTGCTTCCACGCCCGCCCGGATTACCTGGGCAGCCCGAAGGAAGGCATGGCCGCCGTGTCGGCGGATGGTCAGGTGCTGGCGATCAATATCAACGGCCTGGAAATTCTCGGCATCCGCCGCGTCGACGCCGTGCGTCGCGACTTCTCGATGGTCTTCGAGAGCAGCCTGGCGACGCTGATCGACCGCCAGCGCCAACAACCGCAGGGGCACAGCGAGATCAACGTCAATGGCCGGGCAATCAGCCTGCAGTTGCGCGGCCGCCTGCCGACGCCAACCACTACCGGCCGCGTCTTCGACGAGCCGCCGGTCGCCCGGCCGCCGCGCCGCAGCGAAAGTGGCTGCACCCCGCCGCTGACCCTCGACACCCTGAACACCGGCGACCCGCGCTTGCAGGCCGCCATCGACCGAGCCCGTCGCATCCTCGGGCGCGACATCCCGATCATGATCCAGGGCGAATCAGGTGCCGGCAAGGAAATGTTCGCCAAGGGGTTCCACAACAGCGGCCCGCGCCACGAGGGTCCCTTCGTCGCGCTGAACTGCGCCTCGATCCCGGAAACGCTGATCGAATCCGAACTCTTCGGCTACCAGGGCGGCGCCTTCACCGGCGCCCGCAAGGAAGGGGCACCGGGCAAGATCCAGCAGGCACACGGCGGCACCTTGTTCCTCGACGAGATCGGCGACATGCCGCTCAACCTGCAGGCCCGCCTATTGCGCGTGCTGCAGGAGCGTTGCGTGACGCCGCTGGGCAGCACACGGGCGATCCAGGTCGATATCTCGCTGGTCTGCGCCACCCACCGCAAGCTGCGCGAGGAAGTCGCCCGTGGCAGCTTCCGCGAGGATCTCTACTACCGCCTGAACGGCATGAGCGTCACCCTGCCCTCCCTGCGCGAGCGCAGCGACATTCGCCAGCTGGTCGCCAAGATCGCCGCCAGCGAAGTCTGCGAACGCGGTCCGGTGCGTTTCTCCGAAGGCGCGCTGCAGGCCATCGAAAGTTACGACTGGCCGGGCAACATCCGCCAGCTGTTCAACGTCATCCGCGTCGCCATCGCCCTCCTCGACGACGGCGAGAGCCTGATCTGCGAAGCCCATCTGCCCGAGGAGCTGTTCGAGGCACCACTGCCGCCGACGAACATCGGCAACGCCCCGCAGTGGGCACCCGCACCCCTCGAAAATCCGGCCGGCAGCCTCGAGGAAATCGGCCGCCAGGTGGCGCAACGGGCGCTGGAAGCGGCCAACGGCAATGTCTCGGCCGCCGCCCGGCAACTGGGCATCAGCCGCAACACGCTGTACCGCAAGCTCGGCCGCTTATAACAGCAAGGGATTGCGGGTCAGCGCGACGCCAACGATGTAGGCGTAAGCGAGCAGCGCCAGCACGAAGAAGCGCAAACGGGCGGCGCGCGTCGGCGCCCGCTTGAGGGCCATGGCGCCGAGCAGGATGTAGGCGAGCAGGCCGAGTACCTTGGCCGTCAGCCAGCCGTGAACGAAGGGATACTGGCCGCTCATCCAGGCCATGACCAAGGCGCTGCCGAGCAGCGTGCTGTCGATCACATGCGGCAGCACCCGCGTCAGCCGTGCCAGCAGTCGCGGCGACGCTGTCGCCATCCACCAACCACGCAAGCAGAAACCGAGGCCGCTGAGCACGACGCAAGTAACGTGCAGGTGCTTCAGGGCGAGATAGCTCAAGCTGCCTCCTGCCGGGCAACGATGGCGGCGGCCTGCTGGCGGTAACGCAGCGCTGCCTGCAGCAGGTTCCAGAACAACCAGCCGCCGGCCACGGCCAAGGCACCACCTGCCGGCCGGGCCAGCCAGTCGGGCAGGAAGGCGGCAGCGACCAGCAGCGCCAGCGCCAGTTGATGGGCGCGCATCTGCCGCTGCATGGCCGAATCGGCGAGCAGGCGGTTCATGTTCGGCGCCGGCATGCCGACCTGGATGCCATGTTGCAGGTGCAGCCAGGCGAGGAAGGGCACGATCTTGTAGAGCATGCCGGCGATGAAGGAAACGAAGGCGCCGGCGATCAAGAGGATGGCAAATAGCGGCGTCCACGCCGGCAACTCGGTGAGCGACGGCCACAGGGTGGCGGCAGCGAGCATCAGCAGGGCCGCCATGGCGGCGAACAAGCCGCTCTGCCAGTAGCGGCTGGTGGCATCGGCGCGGGCCCGACGGCGCTGCAACTGCAGGCGCAAGGTCAGTCCGGCAAAAGCGCAGCCGACAGCGGCCAGCCCGAGCTGGCAGGCGGCCACCAGCCAGTGCCAGCCGCCGGCAGCGGCCACCGTCCACAGCAACAGCAAGATGACGATCAGCGGCGGGAACCACCAGCTGGGACGCGCCGGGTAGCCGGGTGTCAGCTGGAACATCGGGACGACGACGTAGGCCATGGCGGCGAGCAGAACGCCGCCCCAGGCGCCCAAACCCCAGCCAGCATGCAGGTCGGTCAGATCGGCGTAGGGCAGACTCCAGCCGTGGGCCAGGCCGAGGGCCAGGGTGACGCCGAGGGCGACGGTGACGGCCAGGCTGAGCAAGGACAGTTTGAGACCGCGGATCGTCGGACTGGTCGACGGCTGCGCGGCCAGTCCGCGCCCTGCGGCAAGCAGGAAAACGGCGATGGCCGCCAACAACAACACGGCAGCCAGACGAAAGAACCACGGCGAAGCACTGAGGAAACCGGCGGCCAACAGCAGAGTACCCAGTGTCAGCGCCGGATGGACGAGGCGGGCGACCAGCAATGGCCGGCCGATATCGGCACCGGCGAGTACCGGCAGCACCTGGAGCAAGGCACCGATCATCACCTGCAGCATGAAGCCGATGGTGATCAGATGCACCAGGGCCAGCGTCGCCGGCAACCAGCGCGAGGCGAAGATGTCCGGCCCGGCATAAACCAGCAGCAGGCCGGCAAGAACGAGGAACAGCGGCGCCGTCAGGAAAAAGCGCAGGGGTGCCGCCAGCGGCGGCGCATTGTCAAAGGAAAGCCCCCCCTGCATCGCCGACACTCAGCGCGAGATGAGGATTTCGAAGGTGCCGTCGGGCAGCAGTTCGCTCTCGTAGGCATGGCCGTTCTGGCGCAATACCTTGTACAGGGGATGCGGTTCGCGGAACAGCAGGAGCAGCATCTTCTCCCCAGGCTGCAAGCGGTCGAGCATTTCCATGGTCTGGACGAAGGGCTCGGGCGGCTCCATGTAGCGGGCATCGACGACATGCGGGGTTTTTGGATGGCTCATGCCTCGGCCAGCTCCGCTTCGAGATGCTGCAGCAGTTCGCTGCATTCGGCGGCGAGATGCTCGTCGCACATCGGGTAGAGCATGTTTTCTTCCTTCAGGTTGTGCTGCTGCATCATGATCAGCAGGGTTTCGGCGCAGCCGATGTAATCGTCGCCGTCACCGGCCGCCAGGGCGGCCTGGGCATCGGCGAGCAGGCTGCGCATCTGTTCGTGTTCCAGGCGCATGACCCGGGTCGGCCCCATGCTCATGCCGGTCTTCACCTCAAAGGATGGAAACAGCGTTTTTTCCTCGGCGGCAAAATGAGCCAGCAGAGCCGTGGCGAAATGCCCGAAAGCCGCCTTGCCGGCCTCGAGATTGCCTTTGGCCATGGCCTGCTCGGCTTCGGCCAGCAGATCGTCGCAATGGCGGTGATCATCGGTCATGAAAGTGCGGATTGTGGTCATTAAGCTGCTCTGGGCGTTGTACGGTGCGTCCATTCTGCGGGCAGCACCAAGGCAGCTCCTTGACCGGAGTCAAAACCCCGCGTTCACACTGCCAGCCCTACCGGCAACTCGTCGAACCAGTTGATGAAGCGTTCGACGTCCGGGCCGGTATAGATGGCGCCGTGCTGCGGGCAGAGCAGGTCGATGGCCATGCCGCTGGCCCGCTCGCACCAACGGCGCTTGGCTTCGTTGGAACCCATCCAGCGTTTGTGGAAGGCTTCGGCATGCCGGATGTGGGCATCGAAGTTGTTCACGTACAGGCCATCCATGCCCGGCGGCAGCAGGGCGGCGCCGACATCGCCGGAGAACAGCAGGCGGGCGACCTTGTCGTAGAGATGAAAATTGCCGGAGGAATGCAGGTAATGCGCCGGAATGGCCTGCAGCATCAGGGTGTCCACCGGAATTTCCATGCCCTCGTCGGGGATCGCCACGAAGGTTTCGCCGCTGCCGCCGAAGTGCGGCAGAAAACCGCTCCACATCCAGCTCACGTAGCAGCGCATGGCCGGGTTGAATTCCAGCCACAGGGCCAACGATGAGCAGCAGTCCGGATCCTGGTGCGAGGCGAACATGCCGCTCAGCGCCGACGGATCGAACTCCGCCGACAGCGCCGAAAAGACCGCAGGAAAGATCTCGGCACCGCCGGGATCGACGAGCAGGCCGCGATCGCCATGGGTGACCAGGTATTCGTTGGTATCGATCAGGTAGTTTGGCTTGTCGGGGTCACGGACAATGGCCAGCCAGCGGTGGTCGCCGTCCTGGAATATGGTCTTGGTCGTCTTCACGAAACGGCTCCGGTGGGCATCATTTGCTGGCAAAGAAGGGCGAATGGCGCAGCGACTCGAGGGCACCGCGAATCTCTTCGACGATGCCGTCGAATTCTGATGAAACCTGGGTCAGCGAAGCGGCGAAGCTCTGTCCGTAGGCCGCCTCGATTTTCGCCGATTTGGCCAGGACACCGCCCAGTTCGACCAGTTGGAAGGCATCCTCGAGAGCGCGCTTCAACTGTCGGCGCAAGTCGGCGAGCCGCTTGGCATGGGCCGACCGCTCGCCGGCACGGCGTTCAAGGACGCCGCTGACCAGCGGCAACACTGCGCCGCCCTTGGCGAGTTCGCCAAGCAGGCGGTCCTGACGACCATTGCGCAGAATGATCGAAACCTCGTTGACGCTGGCGTGGATCAGGCCATTCAGCCCGCTCATGCAATCGCGCAACTCCTGGGAGAAGACGCGCAGCTCATTGGACAGCACACCGAAGCCGAGGGCCGCCGTGCCCGCCCGCTTGGCCAGGAAGATGGCGTTGAGCGCCATGATGTTGATCTTGAAGGAAACACCGACGACGCGTTTGATCTGCTCGTTGATGCGGACGATACGCAACAGGTCGGCGCCGGCTGCGGACGCTGTCGCGCCCACCGTCAGCGCCGTGGCCGTGCTCATTTCTCGAGAACGTAGCTGCCAGGTGCCTCACCCAGGGCCGGGAACTTGCGATTGGCGGCCGGATAGGCCTCGACCAGCGGGCCGCTGCGCTCACCCAGCCAGCGCGTCCAGTCTTCCCACCAGGTGCCCGGCTTCTTCTCGGCACGCTCGAACCAGTGCTCCCAGTGCTCGTTGCGCTCCGGCTCGGCGATCCAATAGGCCCGCTTGGGCGGTTTGGCCGGCGGATTGACGATGCCGAGGATGTGGCCGGAGGTTGACAGCACGAAGCGCACCGGGGCCGCCACGTTGATCTGTTTGCGGATGCGGTAGCACTGCTTCCACGGCGCAATGTGATCGTCCTCGGCGGTCACCACGTAGAGCGGCTGGGTGATGCGGTCGAGGTCGATGTCCTCGCCGGCAATGCTGAGTTTGTCGCGTTTGATCAGGTTGTTGTGCAGGTACATCTCGCGCAGATAGTAGGAATGCATGGCCTGCGGCATGCGCGTCGAGTCCATGTTCCAGAACAGCACGTCGAAAGCCGGCAGGTTCTCGCCGAGCAGGTAGCTGTTGACCCAGTAGTTCCAGATCAGGCTGTTCGAACGCAACATGCGGAAGGAAGCCGCCATCTCGTTGCCGTCGAGAAAGCCCTTTTTGGCCATCGATTCTTCCAGTGCGTTGATGCACGACTCGTCGATGAAGACGTCGATATCGCCAGGATGAGCGAAATCGGTCAGGGTGGTGAACAGCGTCCAGTGGGCGACCGGCATCTTGTCGGCAGCATAGCGCTTGTTGGCCCAGGCCATGTAGGTGCTGACCAGCGTGCCGCCGATGCAGTAGCCGACCAGATGGACCTGCGGCACCTTGCAGAACTCGCAGGCGACGCGCACGGCCTCGGCGACGCCTTCCTCCAGATAGTCGTCGAAGCGGATTTCGGCCAGACTTTCATCCGGATTCTTCCAGCTGGTGATGAACACCGAGAAACCCTGATCGGTCAGGTGCTTGACCAGGCTCTTGCGCGCCGTCAGGTCGAGGATGTAGAACTTGTTGATCCACGGCGTGGTGATGACGATGGGCATTGCCCGCACCTGCTCGGTGGTCGGCGCGTAATGGATCAGTTCGAGCAGGCGGTTGCGGAACACCACCTTGCCCGGTGTCGTCGCCAGATCCTTGCCGACGGTGAAGGCATCCGGCTCGACCATCAGGATGTTCTTCGCCTTGATGTCGCGCTGCAGGTTTTCCCAGCCTTGCTTGAGGCTGTCGCCGTTGGTTTCGACGAAGCGACGCATGGCCGCCGGGTTGAACCAGAAGAAATTGGTCGGCGCCACCATGTTCAGCCAGTTGCGCAGCCAGAAGGCAGAGCGCCGGCGCTCCTTGTCCGACAGCCCCGGGGTCTCGAAGAGCATGTCCTCGAGATGGTGGGTGAAGGCCAGGTACCACTCCTTGATGATGTCCCAGGTGGCCGAGTCAGTCCAGATCGGGTCGGCGAAACGGGCATCGTCGGCATTTGGCTTGATGACATCGGGCGAGGCGATGCCGACGGCCCGGTTCATGACGTGCGACTGCAGGGCAATAAGATCGGCGGACAGGGAATTGAGCGCTCGCGCCAGTTCCTGCGGGTGGAGCAGCCAGGCCATCTGCGCGTTGAGCAGTGAAGTGGTCACGCCGTAGGGATCGATGGCCTTGCTCACCGAATCACCCAGACTTTCCAGCGGGCTGTGTGCATGCATGTTGACGCTGCCGTTCCTTGCCGATGTATTGCCAGACATTTGCCTTACCTCTTAGCGCTATTGAGCCAAGCCTATCTTACAGGCTGACGGACTCGCCGGGGAGCGGCGGACGCACCTCCGGCCAGCCATGACGTTCCTTGATCGCCGCGGTGAATGCGGCCGATGAGCCGGCTTCGCCATGCATAACAAAGACATGGCGCGGTGCCTGGCGAAAACCACCCAGCCAGTCGAGCAGTGCCGCCTGGTCGGCATGGGCGGACAGGCCGCCGACGGTGGCGATGCGGGCGCGCACCGGCACCTGCTGACCAAAGATGCGCACCAGGCGCGCCCCATCCACCAGCCGCCGACCAAGCGTGCCGGCCGCCTGGAAACCGGCGATCAGGATGCTGCATTCGCGGCGCGGCAGGTTCTCGCGCAGGTGGTACTTGATCCGTCCGGCCTCGCACATGCCGCTGGCCGAAATGATGACGGCGCCGCTGCGGATGGCGTTGAGCGACTTGGAACGTTCAACATCGGCAACGAATTCCAGCTTCATCTTTTCCGGATGCGCCTGCTGCCAGGCGATCAGTTCGCGCGTTTCGCCATCGAGCAGTTCCTTGTGGTTGAGCGTGATACGCGTCGCCGTGTTGGCCATTGGTGAATCGACATAGACCTTCAGCGGCCGCAGGCGCTGACTGCGCACCAGGCCGGCCAGCAGGTAGATGATTTCCTGCGTGCGACCGACGGCGAAGGCCGGGATGATCAGGTTGCCGCCGGCCGCCCGAGTCCGTTCGACGACATCGACAATCTCGTCCTCGGTTTCCCCCAGCGAACGATGGCGGCGGTCGCCATAGGTCGATTCGATCAGCAGCACATCGGCGCTGCCGCCGGGTTTTTCGGGATCGTGCAGCACCGGCCGCTCGGGCTGGCCGAGATCGCCGGAAAAGATCAGGCGCCGGGGCTTGCCCTCGCCGCTGACCAGCACTTCCAGCCAGGACGAACCGAGAATATGCCCGGCATCATGGAAGCGGACGTTCACGCCGTCCGCCGGCCGCAACTCCTCGCCGTAAGCCACCGGCCGCAGCAGGCGCAGGGTCGCCAGCGCCTGCTCAACCGAATACAGCGGCGCCGGAATGCCGCGCTCCCCCTTGCCGCGCCGGTGGCGGTTGCGCAGCAGCCATTCGCTTTCCTTCTCCTGGATATGGGCGCTGTCCGGCAGCAGTACTGCGAGCAGGTCGATAGTCGCCGGCGTGGCGTAGATCGGGCCGCGATAGCCGAGCATGGCCAGGCGCGGCAACAGCCCGGAATGATCTATGTGAGCATGGGTAAGCAGGACGAAATCAAGCTTGCGTACATCGAAGCCGAAGTTCAGCGCCCGCTGGTTCTTGCTGCGCGCCTCCGAACCACCCTGAAACATGCCGCAATCGACCAGGAAACGGCAGCCTGCCACCTCGACCAAAGTGCAGGAACCGGTGACCTCGCCGGCTGCTCCGTGAAAACCCAGACGCATGTTTGAAATCCTCCCGAGTTGGCGTAGCATGACCCTGAACAAGGCGGAAAGCAACGCCGGCAGACCGTTCCAGGAGGTAGACCATGTTCAAGCACATCCTTGTTCCCACCGATGGTTCAGAGTTGTCACAGGCAACGGCACGGCGCGCTGTCGCCTTCGCCAGCGAGGCGGGTGCCAGAGTCACCGTTTTTTTTGCCAAACCCGAATATCCGATTGCCTACTTCGGCGAAGGCGCGCTGATCGACCCGACAACTCCGGAGAAATTCGCCGAAATGGCCGACAACCAGGCCAACCAGTATCTCGGCGAAGTACAGGCGATGTGCGCTGAAGCGGGGGTCGCCTGCGGTACCTTCACCGCCACCAGCGACGTGCCCTACGAGGCGATCATCGAGGCGGCCGAAAAATCCGGCTGCGACCTGATCTTCATGGCCTCCCACGGCCGCCGCGGGATCAGTGGCTTCCTGCTCGGCAGCGAAACCAACAAGGTGCTGACCCACTCGAAGGTGCCGGTCCTCGTCTATCGCTGAGCACTTGCGACTGGCGACTAGCCGGCGCACCCTTCTGCCTGACGAGCGCCCACCAGCGGCAACGGCACCTCGTTGGCCAAGGCGGCAAAGCAGGCGCGTAGCCGGGCTTCGTCGGCCCCGATCAGGATGCCGTCCTCCAGGGCGTCAATCAACACACGCTGCAGTTCAGCGAAGTTGTCATTCATCACCCGGATTTTCTCGATGCAGGCGATGGGCTCGCCCTGCCCGTCAAGCCAGACGGGCATGCTGGCATCCAGTGGGTTGCTCTGACGCACAAGCTTCCTTTCCATGTTTGTTGCAAATAAAAATCAGGGCAGCGCGAAACTGCTCGGCTCGCGCACCCGGGTCGCCGGGTCGTGCTCGGCCACGATCTCGAAGGCGATTGGCCGGATGCCGGAGGGTAGCGCCCCGCCCGGGGCCGATACGGTAACCGAAACGGGGCGAATCGTCGCCGGTGCCACGGCAAACTGGTCGCTACCGACGATCTCCAGCCCGGGCAGGCCGCTGACGGCGACCCGGTATTGCCGGGGTGCATCGTCCAGATTCATCAGCTTCAGGGTATAGGCATTCTCGATGCGCCCCTCGGCAGTTTCCCGGGACAGCGCACCGCGGTCGCGCAGCACGTCGACCAGCAACAGCGAACGCTCGGCCAGATAGCCGCCGCCCAGCAGCGAAAAAACCAGCAGCAAGGCCCCATAGACGGCAACCCGCGGCCGCCCACCGAGGCCTTGCGGTGCCGGCGCACCGGCCAGTTCACGCTCCGAGGCGAAGCGGATCAGGCCACGCGGCGCGCCGATGCGCTCCATCACCTGGTCGCAGGCGTCGATGCACAGGCCGCAGTTGATGCACTGGTATTGCAGGCCGTCGCGAATGTCGATGCCGGTCGGGCAGACCTCGACGCAGATGCCGCAATCGATGCAGTCGCCGCCGCCGGCGCCCTGACGGCGGGCGCTGCGCGGCTCGCCACGCTGACGGTCGTAGGCGACGTTGGCCGTGGTCGGATCGAACATCACGCCCTGGAAACGGGAATAGGGGCACATATGCTGGCACACCGCCTCGCGGGCCAGGCCGGCCTGGACGTAGGTGAAGGCGGCATAGAAGATCAGCCAGAACGCCTCCCACGGCCCTGTGCGCAAGCCGGCAATGCTGGGCAGCAGCTCGCGGATCGGCGTGAAATAGCCGACAAAGGTGATCGCCGTCCACAGCGCGACGACAGCCCAGATGCCGTGCTTGACGGCCTTGCGCAGCAGCTTGCCGGCACTCGGCGGGCTGCGGTCGAGTTTCAGCCGGGCCAAGTGGTCGCCTTCGACCTTCGCCTCGATCCACGTGAAGATCGCGGTATAGACCGTCTGCGGACAGAGGAAGCCGCAGAACAGCCGGCCGGCCAGCGCCGTCACCAGGAACAGCCCGGTTGCCGCCAGGATCAGCACGAGCGCCAGCAGCAGCGCATCCTGCGGCCACAGCACGAGACCGAACAGGTACAGCTTCTCGTGGGCGATGTCGAACAGGATCGCCTGACGGCTACTGCCGTTGCTCTCCCAGCTCAGCCAGCAGGCGCCGTAGAAGACGATCTGGGTCAGCCAGACCAGCGCCCAGCGCAGGCGGTTGAAGCGGCCGTCAACGGCCCGGGCGTGGATTTTTCCCTGCTTGCGGTAAAGCTCCAGCTTCGCTTCGCGAACCTTGCTGACCGGCTTGTTCATGCTACGGCTCCTGATCGGTGAACGGCCGCCAGTACACCACCGGGCACCCGACAGGAACAGATTCAGAGATGCAAGTTTTCGATAGGCACAGATACCCGGCCGGGACACCGACTGTACCGGGCCGATATTCCGCCATCTGTCCCTGTCATTTCCGCCACCGCCTGCAACAATGGCGGCATCCATCGAGGAGTCTTCCGCCATGACGGCCATCACCGTTGCCGCCCCCGAACCACCCGGCACGCCCAGCGCGCCGGCCACCACCTGGCACATCCCGGGCAACAAGGGCATCTGGGTCGGGATCACCTGCGAGTTCGTCGAGTTCCTGGTGCTCTTCGTCGTCTATTTCATCGCCCGCGCCCATTTCCCCGATGCCTTCGAGCAGGGCGCCGAGCGCCTGTCGCGCACCGCCGGCACGGTGATCACCCTGCTGATGTTGACCAGCAGCTTCTTCATCGCCTGTTCGGTGGCCACGATGCGCGCCGGGCACAGCCGGCGCTCGCTGTACTGGCTGCTGGCCGGGCTGGTGGTGGCGCTCGGCTACCCGATCGCCAAGTATTTCGAGATCCGCTGGAACCTGGCCAACGGCATCAACGGCGAATCGGGCATCTTCTTCACCGTCTATTACTACCTGACCTTCAACCATCTGGTGCATGCCGTGTGGGGCATTCTCGGCATCCTCTGGGTACTCGCCCGCCACGTCACCGGCGGCTACAGCGCCGAGGACTACTCCGGCCTCGAGTCGCTGGCCAGCTACTGGCACGCCACCGACATCATCTGGCTGATCATCTTTCCGTTCTTCTACGTACTGGCCTGAACCATGGCACCGACGCCCGCCCAACCCAATACCGCCCTCGCCCCGCTGGCGACTGCCTGGCTGGCCCTGGTCGCGCTGACCCTGCTGAGCCTCGGGCTCGGCCACTGGTTCCACGGCGCCGCCTGGCTGCAGGTGCTGGTCGCCGCCATCGTCTGGCTCAAGGGCACGCTGGTCGCCCGCCGCTTCATCGAGGCCGAACTGGCGCCGCCCTTCATCCGCAACGTGCTGCGCGCCTTCATCGCCTTCACCCCGATCGCCCTGCTGCTGACCGCCTTCTACGGCCACCAGCTGGCCCGCTGGGCGACCCTATAGCTGGGCGGCGATCAACTGCCCGAGCGTCGCCATGGCTTCCTGACGGGCGGGCGAATCCGGGTGGCCGAAATTGAGCCGCAGGTAATGGGCGAATTCGCGCTTGGCCGAGAAGATCGGCCCCGGCGCAATGCTGATGCCGCGAGCCAGCGCCTGCTGGTGCAAAACCAGGGTATCGACCGGACGCGGCAGTTCCAGCCACAGGAAATAACCGCCCCGCGGCCGGGCCAGCCGGGTGCCGGCCGGAAAATGCCGCTCCACGGCCTCGACCAGACCGGCCTCCTGTTCGGCCAGGCGCCGCCGCAACTGGCGCAGGTGGCTTTCGTAGCCGCCCTGCTTCAGGTAGTCGGCCAGCGCGATCTGCACCGGCCCGGTGGTGGCCAGGCTGGTCGACAGCTTGAGCCGCTGCACCTGCCGGGCGAAGCGGCCGGCCGCCACCCAGCCGAGGCGGTAGCCCGGTGCCAGGCATTTGGAGAAGGACGAGACATGCATGACCAGCCCGTCCGGATCGTCGGCCTTGCTGCAGCGCGGCGCCTGCCGGCCAAAGTACAGCTCGGCGTAGACGTCGTCCTCGATCAGCGGCACCTGGTGGCGGTAGAGCAGTTCGAGTAGCGCCTTCTTGCGCTCGTCGCTGACCAGGCTGCCGGTCGGGTTGGCGAAATTGAGCATCAGCAGGCAGGCCGTGACCGGATGCCGGCGCAGCGCCTCTGCCAGCGCCTCGAGGCTGACACCCTCGCGCGGATGGCTGGGAATCTCGATCACTTTCAGCCCCAGCCGCTCGCTGGCCTGCAGGCCAGCATAGAAGGTCGGCGACTCGACGGCGATCAGGTCGCCCGGCTGCGTCGCCGCCTGCAGGCACAGGTTGAGGCCTTCCATCGCCCCGGAAGTGATGACGATTTCCTGCGGCGACACTGATGACGCCCCCTGCGCCAAGTAGCGCAAGGCCAGTTGGCGGCGCAGTTCCTCATTGCCGGGCGGCAGGTCGGTAACGGTGGCCAGCGGATCGAAATGCCGGGCAGCGCTGGCCAGAAAGCGTCCGAGCTTGGCCAGCGGGAACAGGTAGGGGCTGGGAAAGCTGGAACCGAGCGGCACCACCGCCGGATCGCGGACGCTGTCGAGAATCTGGAAAATGAAATCGCTGACCTGCAGCGCCGTCGAACCGCCGACTGGATGCGTCATCTCCGGTTCCGGCAGGCTGCGCCCGAGGCGGGCGCGGACGAAGTAGCCGGATTTCGGCCGCGCCTCGATCAGCCCGCGGCTCTCCAGCAGGTAGTAAGCCTGGGTCACGGTAATCGGGCTGACCCCATGCGTGCCGCAGGCCTGGCGCACCGACGGCAGCTTGTCGCCGGCGCGCAGCACGCCGGCACTGATCAGGCGCTCGGTGCGCTCGGCGAGGTCGTGATAGAGGCTCATGGCGGCATGCTAGCAGCGCAGCGGGCCGGCGCCGACCGGGGCGCTACGGCGCCCTGCAGCGATCGCTGCCGGGCAGGATGCGGCAGACGACCCGGCCGTTCGCCGTATCGATGAAATCGACTTCGTCGAGCACGCCGACCAGATAGCGCTTCTTCAGCGTGAAGTCGGTCGGCTGGGCATGGGTGGCCTTCCAGAAGGTCGTGCTCTCGCCGATCACCGGTTCGATCAGCCGGGCCTTGGCGCGCAGGCCGAGATGCGAGGCCAGGCCGGCCGGCAGATCGGCGCTGAAGCCGGCGTCGTCGTCAGCGCGGCGGGCATAAAAGTCGTACAGGTTCTCGAAGGCCAGAAAGTAGTCGTAGCGCCAGCTGACCTTCATCCGCTGCGGCGTGCCGATCTTGTCCTCCTGCTCGTATTCGCCACGCTCGACGGCGACCGACTGCAACGGCAGGGACTTGAAGCGGTAGTAATCCTCGACTGCCGGGTCGGCCTGCGGCCGCCAGCTCCAGCCCTCGGCAATCTGGTTGAAGGCCATGCGGTAGCGCACCGCCGCCCGCTCGCCCTCCAGCTCGATGCTGTAGCCGGGGCTGGCCGCCAGATCGATGTCGAACTCGACCGCCCGCCCCCGCTCGGCCAGCAATTCCGCCGGTGTCAGGCTTGCCAGCGCCGCATAGCGGGTATCGGCCGGCTCGGCGGCGCCGGCCGGCAGAAAAAAGACGGCGACCGCAGTCGCCGCAAATACTTTCTCAAGGAATGTCATGTCGATCAGGAAACCGGCCATAAGGGCTGTGTCCCGGATGCATCTTGGGCGCGAACCGGCAGCCGGCCCATGATGCGGATCAACTATTTCGCCGTTGCCCTACTGGCCGCAAAAAGGAACCACGCCCTGCGGGCCGCGCCGGTCCGGACGCTGGAAGGTGTTGCGGACGAGGCCGGAGGTGCCGTCGAACAGCACGTCGAAGCGGGCCAGCTTGTTGCCGTCGTCGCAGAAGGCCCATTCCCAGACCAGTTCGTCGCGCGCCTTGAAGTATTCGGTCCACGCCGGGACCGGCGGACCGAGCAGGCGCAGGATCGCCTCCTGATCGTCCTGGCCCGGCCGTATGCGGGCGAAGTGGCTCATCTGCAGCACGTTTTCCAGGCGACTGAGGCGACCGTCCGGGTTGAAGAAGGCCATGTAGGTCTGCGTACCGGCCGGGCCGCGGGGATAGGCGAACTGCTGACTGCCATCCGGATTGCTCCAGCGCAGGGACGGCACGCCCAGCGTGCGCTGCACGTCGTCGACGGTGGCCACACCGGGCTGCAGGCCAAGCCCGCCGTAGGCAACGCAGGCCCCGACGAGCAGTGCCGCCAGTACGACGAGGATTCTTTGCAGTCCGCTGAGCATCAGCAAGCCACCCGGGAGTATCGGATCGGTGATCCGGCGTTCAACATGCCCCTTCGACAGCCGGCGCCACAGCGGCGTTCCCGCTGAATTGCAGACGCTCCCAGGCCGCTGCATGGCTGTCGCGGCAGAGTTGCCCGAGCGTGGCGAAGGCCGCCGCTGCATGAGCTTCAGCGGCCGGACTCAACGGCTCGCCGAGTTCGAAACGCTCGCCGCTGACACAGAGCGTGAATGCCGGCGGCGGCTCGGCCGCCTCGGTCTGCCGGAAGACCTGTAGCACCGCTTCCGGCGGCAGTTCGTGGGTGGTGTGGGCAAAGCCGCTAGCCGGGGCGATGCGCAGGAAGCTGTACGGCACCGGGGTCTGCACTCCGGCGTCGATGAACAGCGCCAGGCGCCGGCCCTGCAGGTCGAGGCTGTGCTCGATCTGCAACTGGAAATCCTCGACCAGATCGAAATGCCCGTCCAGCCCCTCGGCCGCCAGCCAAGCGGCCAGCCGTTCGAGCAGCAAGGGCCCAATGGCATCGTCGCCGCGGCTCGGGTTGCCGACGGCGAAAACGACGACCGGCGCGATCATGAACGGCTCAGCGCGTGCACCACGGCGCCCTCCACATCGACCAGTTCGACTTCCAGCGGCATCTTGCCCAGCGCATGCGTGGCGCAGGACAGGCAGGGATCGAAGGCACGGATCGCCACCTCGATGTGGTTGAGCAAGCCTTCGGTGACCTCCCGCCCATGCAGATATCGGCGGGCGACATGGCGCACCGCCTCGTTCATCGCCTGGTTGTTGTTGGTCGTCGACACGATCAGGTTGGCCATGGTCACCAGGTCGTTCTCATCGACCCGGTAGTGGTGGAACAGCGTACCGCGCGGCGCCTCGATGACGCCGACCCCTTCCATCGCCCGTTCGCCCTCGACCATCAGGTCGTCGGAGAGCAGGTCGTCGTCGTGCAGCAGTTCCTTGATCACCTCGGCGGCATGCAGCATCTCGATCATCCGCGTCCAGTGGTAGGCGAGCGGCGCATGCATCGGCGTGCCGCCGGCATAATCGACGAACTCGCGGCGCTCGTGCTCGGCAAACGGCGTCGAAATCCGGTCGCAGTTCTGCACCCGGGCCAGCGGACCGACCTTGTACCAGCCCTGTTCCTTGCCGATCGATTTGAAGTAGGGAAACTTCATGTAGCTCCACGACTTCACTTCTTCCTCGATGTAATCGTCGTAGTGCTGATAATCGACGTGGTCGAAGATGATCTTGCCGTTGTCGTCGCGAGCACGCAGGGTGCCGTGGTAGAAGTCGAGATCGCCGTTGTGGCCGACGATGGACATGAAATTGGAACGGAAGATGCCGAAGCTGTTGTAGAGGCCGGGATCCTGGGTATGCACCTTCTGGATCAGATGGACCGCGTCGCGCGACCACTGGACGATGTGATAGATGTCCTTGAGCAGCTCATCGCGCTCGGCGACGGTCAGCGACTTGTTCATGCCGCCCGGCACGGCACCGGTGCCATGCACGCGCTTGCCGGCGGTGACGCGGATCACCTCCTGACCGAACTTGCGCAGGAGCACGCCGCGCTTGGCAGTTTCCGGATGCGCCGCGGCGACACCGACGATATTGCGCTGGGTGACGTCGCTGTCGAAGCCGAACAGCAGGTCCGGCGAACAGAGGTGGAAAAAATGCAGGGCATGTGATTGCAGCATCTGGCCGTAGTGCATCAGCCGGCGCAGCTTTTCGGCTGCCGGCGTCAGCTTTTTGGCACCAACGATGATGTCGAGCGCCTTCGACGCCGCCAGGTGATGCGACACCGGGCAGATGCCGCACAGGCGCTGGACCATGACCGGCACTTCCCAGTACGGCCGGCCCTGGATGAACTTCTCGAAGCCGCGGAACTCGACGATGTGCAGGCGCACCTGATGCACCTTGTTCTGCTCGTCGAGCAGGATGGTGACCTTGCCGTGGCCTTCGACGCGGGAGACCGGGTCGATCGCCACGCGGCGCAGGGTTTCGGGGTGAGCGGCGGTTTCTAGCTGGTAGGTCATGTTCTACCTCTATTAATCGTAGTGCATCAGGCCGTGGCCCAACTCGGGTTCCTTGCCGGCCAGCAGATCGGTCAGCACCTTCCAGATGGCGTCGGCGGAGGGCGGGCAGCCGGGGATGAAGTAGTCGATCTTCACCACCTCATGGATCGGGTGCACCTTGTTCAGCGGCAGCGGCAGTTCCGGATCGTTGGGGATCATGCCGTTGGCCAGCCCGTGGCCGGTGTGATAGACCTCCTCGAGGATGGCAGTCAGCGGCAGATGGTTGCGCTGGGCCGGCAGGCCACCGTTGATGGCGCAGGCGCCAATAGCGATCAGCGTTGTGCAGTTCTGGCGGAATTCACGCAGCACATGGACGTTCTCGGCATTGCACAGGCCGCCCTCGATGATGCCGATGTCGGTGCCCGGGCTGACCACCTTGATGTCGGTCAGCGGCGAACGGTCGAACTCGATGTGGTCGAGCAGCGTGAATAGTCGCTCGTCGATGTCGAGGAAGGACATGTGACAGCCGAAACAACCGGCCAGCGAGGTGGTGGCCACCTTCAGCTTTTTCTTCGGGGCATTCATTTCAGCGGCCCTCCGTCGTTTCGGCCGTTTCCGAAATCGGCGCCTTGTCGAACTTGCGCTCGCCGATCGGCACGGCAAAACCACGACGCTTGGTCAGGATGACGCCGACCGGGCAGACCTGCGCCGCCTTGTCGGCCAGCGTGAAATCGGTATCGGCCAGCTGGCCGGACTTGGCATTGACGATCAGGTGCGTCTTGATGCCGCGCCCGGACAAGGCGAAGACGTTCTTGCCATCGACGTCGCGGCTGGCGCGCACGCACAGCGAACAGAGGATGCAGCGGTTGAAGTCAAGCAGCACCTCGGGATGCGAGGCATCAACGGCGCGATTCGGGAAAAAGTGATCGTAGTGCGCCGACATCATGCCGAGATGGTAGGCCGTGGCCTGCAACTGGCAGTTACCGCTCTGCTCGCACGACGGACAGAAATGGTTGCCCTCGACGAACAGCATCTGGGTCAGCGCCCGCCGTTCGGCATTGATTTCCTCGGTCTCGCTCTCGACGACCATGCCGACCGCCGCGCGCATCGTGCACGAAGCGGTATGCCGGCCGTTGACCTTGACCGTGCACAGCTTGCACGAGCCGTGCGGCTTGAATTCCGGGTGGTAGCAGAGGTGCGGGATGAAGACGCCGGCGGCGCTGGCCGCCTGGATGATGGTCTGCCCCTCGGTAAAAGGAATGACTTTGCCGTCGAGCGTGAAGGTGTGACTCATGACTGGCCTCCGTGTTCCGTTGCCAAATGGGCGGCGGCATCGTCGCGCCCGGTCATCTGCCGAGCCGACGACAGTTCGCGGTCGAGATTGAAGGCTGGCGTGAAGTCCTGCTGCATCATCCGCTTGTCGTAAGCCGGGCGGAATTTGGCGATGGTGTCGAGCACCGGATTGCAGGCCGTATGGCCGAGGCCGCAGTGGCTCATCGATTGCAGCAATTGGTTGAGCTTCTCGATTTCGGCAAAGTCGTAGGGCGAACCGCTGCCGTAATGCAGCTTGTCCATCAGGTTCTTCAACAGCGAGGTGCCGACCCGGCACGGCGTGCAGAAGCCGCAACTCTCGTGCTGGAAGAAATGCACGTAGTTGCGCGCCACCTGGAACATGTCGCGGCTCTTGTTGAAGATGGTGAAGGCGCCCGCAGTCGGAATGTCCTCGAAGCCGATGATGCGGTCGAATTCATCCTCGGCGACGCAGATGCCGGACGGCCCGCTGACCTGTACCGCCTGCGTCTCGGTGGCGCCGCAATCGGCCAGCACCTGACGGATGCTGACGCCGAACGGGTACTCATAGATGCCCGGCCGTTCGCAATCGCCGGACACCGACAGCACCTTCGTTCCGGCCGAATGCTTGGTGCCGATGCCGGCGTACCAGTCGCCGCCTTTCAAGGCAATGAGTGCCGCAGCGGCAAAGGTTTCGACGTTATTGACGATGGTCGGCTGGTCAAGATAGCCGTTGGTCACCGGGAATGGTGGCCGGTTACGCGGCGTACCGCGTTTGCCTTCGAGCGACTCGATCAGCGCCGATTCCTCGCCGCAGACATAGGCACCGGCACCAACGTGGATTTCGATATCGAAATCCGCCCCGGGCAAGCCGCAGATGTCCTTGCCCAGCAGGTTCTGGCTACGCCGCCGGGCCAGCACGGCTTGCAGGTGATCGAGCAGGTAGCGGTACTCGCCGCGCAGATAGACGAAGCCGCGCGTCGCGCCGATGGCGTAGGCAGCCACGGTCATGCCCTCGAACACCAGGTCGGGGCACTTCGCCAGCAGCACGCGGTCCTTGAAGGTGCCCGGCTCGCCTTCATCGGCATTGCAGACGACGACGCGCTGATGGTCGGCCTTGAGCTGTGCATTGCGGCAGGCCTCCCATTTCAGGCCGGTGGTGAAACCGGCGCCGCCGCGGCCGCGCAGGCCGGAACGCTTGATTTCATCGAGCGTGGCGCCCGGACCGCCAATGCCGCTGGGCAGTCCCTCGCGCCAAGAGCGCATATTCGAGGCGTTGAGGCCGTCGCTCGGCGCCCGTGCGCGCGCCGCCAGCAAGGCTTCGCCGGGCGCGAAGTCGGCATTGAGCAGGATGTCTGCCTGGCGAATATTGTCTTCAATCCTGAAATAGGCGCTCGGCCATTCGGCCAGCGGCACCTTGTTGCGGATCAGTTCGGCGATCTCGTCAATGCGCTCGGCTGTCAGACCGGCAATCGCGTAGTTATTGACCAGCATCCCCGGCCCCTGGTCGCAGAGGCCAGTACAGGCGGTCTTGCCGACGCTGACCAGACCGTCCTCGGAAACCTTGCCGCGCTCAACCCATAGGTTGTTGCACAGACGCTCCATCAGCGCCCGGTTGCCCTGCATGCGGTCGGTGATGTTGTCCGAGAACAGCACCCGGTATTGGCCGCGCGGCTCGGTGTAGAAGAAGGAATAGAAGCCGGCGACGCCCTCGATCTTGGTGCGCGGGACGCCCAGCGTGACCTGCAGGCGGTCGATGGCTTCCGGTGAAATCCAGTCACAGGCTTCCTGCACTTCGCGCAGGATCTGCACCATGCAGGTGGGGTCGCGCCGCCAGCGGGCGACCACGCGATCCACAATCCCCGCCACGGCTTCGGCATGCATATCGTTCAGTGCCACGACAACCTCCCGGCGATCACTTGAGACAGGAACAGCCTAGCACCAAAACTTGACGAATTCTTGCGCGAGATCAACGCAAGACTCGCTGCTTGATCAACAACCGGCTATCCCGCTGTGACACAATGATGGTGCACCACAGCATTTCCCCAAGCCAGTCATCGTAAATAAACATAGCCGTGGCATGGTGCATTGCATCAGCGCCATATGGCACATAACAGAGGATCAACAGCATGAATACGGAAGCCATCAACCCCCTACTCCCACTCGCTGGCAAGAAGGGCCTGATCACCGGCATCGCCAACGACAAGTCGATCGCCTACGCGGTCGCCAAGGCCGTCGTCGCCCTCGGTGGCGAAATCGCCGTCACCTACCAGAACGACAAGACCGCCCGCTATACCCAGCCGCTGGCCGAAGGCCTCGGCGCCAAGCTGTTCCTCAAACTGGACGTTGCCGAACCGGGCTGCCTGGAAGGCGTCATCGCCCAGTGCGGCGAAACCTTCGGCGAACTCGACTTCGCCATCCACTCGATGGCTTTCTGCAATGCCGACGACTTGCACGGCCGCGTCATCGACGCCAGCGAAGAAGGCTTCGACTCGGCCATGAACGTCTCCTGCCACAGCTTCCTGCGCATGGCCAAGGCGCTGGAGCCGCTGATGAGCCACGGCGGCTCGCTGATCACCATGTCCTACCTGGGTGCCGAGCGCGTCGTCCGCAACTACGGCGTCATGGGCATCATCAAGGCAGCGCTCGAATCGGCCGTCCGCTACATGGCTTACGACCTCGGCCCCAAGGGTATCCGCGTCTTCGCCGTGTCGCCCGGCCCGATCATGACCCGTGCCGCTTCCGGCATCGCCAACTTCAACAACCTGCTCGAATCCGACGCCCAGAAGGCACCGCTCGGCCGCACCGTGACCATCGAGGAAGTCGGCGCCCTGACCGCCTTCCTGTGCACCCCGGGCTCTTCGGGCATGACCGGCCAGACCATCTACGTCGATGCCGGCGCCCACATCGTCGCCTGAGCCACCATCCCTTGCCGCAGGTCAAGGGCTGCCGCCCTCGCCTGCGCTAGGCTGGAACCCCACCAGTCCTGCGGAGGAGAAGCTCATGGCTGACTGTCCCGACCCGATCATCGCCGATCCCGTTCCCGATCATCCCCTGCTCAAGGGGCGCAAGGAGATCGGTCGCGGCGAAAGCACCATCGTCGTCGAGGCTGATACGGTCGGCGATCAGGAGCGGGTCTACAAGATCCTCTCCTCGCCCACCGACTACGCCTACTACACCGCCCCCGACCGGCCGACCGGCCGCCACTTTCCCATCGTCTATGCCGACCACGGCACGGCCGGCCGCTCCAGCCGCGGCTATCCTTTCCACATCGTCGAAGTCGAGCGTCTTTATCCGCTGCCCGGCGCCGGCGACACCTCCGAAGTAGCGACCAAGATTTCCACCTCCTACTTCGACGCCTGCATGATGTGGCGCAATCTGGCCCAGGACATGGGCCGCATCGCCCTGCATCACCTGACGGTGACGCCGATGGGTTGGAGCGATGCCGTTCAGGAGTCGCTGCAGGCGCTGGAAGTCTTTTCCGACGAGTACGGCGCCCTACCCGACCTGATCAAGGCCGACAACCTGATGATGCGCAAGGACGGTACCCTGGTCTTCTCCGACCCGGTTTTCATGGAATGATCCCAGGCAAGCAATGACCATCAACAAGGTTTTCTACACTTCCCGCAAGCTCGCCGAGTCGCTGGAGGGCAATCCCTACATGGCGGTCATCTCGATCACCGACCCGACGACCCCGGAAGCCCGGCTCGATCCGATGTTCCGCCACGTCCTGCGCCTGTCCTTCTTCGATGCCGTACCGGCCGACGAATTCATGCCGCCGTTGCCCGGCCTCTTCGACATGGCCATGGCCCGGCGCATCGATGCCTTCATCGGCGAATTGCAGGCGGCGCCCTTCGCCATGTCGGTGATGGTGCACTGCGAATTCGGCGTCAGCCGCTCGGCCGCTGTTGCCCTCTTCATCGAGGCGCTGACCGGGGCGCCGCTGGCCGCCCGCGAATTTGCCTACGAAGCCAACCAGTGGGTGATCGACCGCCTGCAGCAATTGCATCCGCAACTCGCCGTCGAGATCCCGCTTCCCAACAGCGCCCACGATCGGCGCTACGCCGCCCGCGCCTGAAGACCCGGGCAACGGCGTAGCCGCGTTGTTTGCTGCAGCGCAACATACTATACTGCCAGCCATCCGGTGCTCTCCTGTGAGCGCCTTTCCGGGAGTCCGACATGCAAGTGAATAACGAGCAACACTACCTGGTGAACAAGACCTACGACGAAATCGCCATCGGCGATTCGTCCAGCCTGACTCGCACGCTGATGCCGGAAGACGTCAAGCTGTTCGCCATCCTGACCGGCGACTTCAACCCGACCGTCGTCGATCCGAATTACTCGCAGAGCGGCATGTTCCGCGAAGTGATCGCTCACGGCATGTGGAGCGGCTCGCTGATTTCCACGGTGCTCGGCACGCAGTTTCCCGGTCCGGGCACCATCCTGGTCGACCAGACCCTGCATTTCGCCCGGCCGGTGACCATCGGCGACACCATCACCATCACCATCACCGCCAAGCAGAAGTTCGACCACAACCAGCACATCATTTTCGACTGCGTGTGCACCAACCAGGACAACCTGCAGGTCGTCCGCGGCACCGCCGAAGTGCTGGCACCGAACGAAAAAGTCTCGCATCTGCGCGCCGTGCACATGCCGGAAGTCCATATCGACGACAAGCACGAGCGCTACACGGCGATGCTGTCGCGGGTGAAGGGCATGGAACCGATTCCCACCGCCGTCGCCCACCCCTGCGACCACGAATCCCTGAAAGGCCCGGTCATGGCCTTCCAGGCCGGCATCATCGAACCGATCCTGGTCGGCCCGGAAAACAAGATCCGCGCCGTCGCCGAGGAATTCGGCCTCGACCTCTCCGGCATCCGCATCGTCAATGCCGCGCACAGCCACGACTCGGCCGCCATCGCCGTCTCCCTGGTGCGTACCGGCGACGCCGAAGCGCTGATGAAGGGCAGCCTGCATACCGACGAACTGATGGGCGAAGTCGTTTCGCGCGCCAACGGCCTGCGCACCAACCGCCGCATCAGCCACGTCTTCCTGATGAACGTGCCGACTTACCACCGGCCGCTGTTGATCACCGATGCAGCAATAAATATCGCGCCGACGCTGGAAGACAAGGTCGACATCATTCAGAACGCCATCGACCTCGCCCACATCATCGGCATTCCCGAACCCAAGGTGGCCATCCTTTCCGCTGTCGAAACGGTCAATCCGAAGATCCAGTCCACGCTCGACGCCGCCGCCCTGTGCAAGATGGCTGACCGCGGCCAGATCACCGGCGGCATCCTCGACGGCCCGCTGGCCTTCGACAATGCCGTCTCCATCGTCGCCGCCAAGACCAAGGGCATCAAGTCGGCGGTCGCCGGCCATGCCGAAATTCTCGTGGTACCCGATCTCGAATCCGGCAACATGGTGGCCAAGCAGCTCGAATACCTGGCCAACGCGTTGACCGCCGGCATCGTCCTCGGCACCCGCGTACCCATCGTCCTTACCAGCCGGGCCGACACCGCCGAGACGCGCACCGCGTCCTGCGTCATCGCCGCGCTCGTCGCCCACGCCAACCGCAACAAGGTCACCAGCTAATGAAACAAGGCATCCTGACGATCAATGCCGGATCGTCCTCCATCAAGTTCGCCCTCTTCCCGCTTGCCCACCCGCTATCGCCGGACGCCGAAGTCTCCGGCCAGATCGATGGCATCGGCACCAATGCCACCAAGATGGTGGCCAAGGACCGCGCCGGCGAGAAGATCGCCGACCAAGCCATCGTCGGTGAGGCAGTCAGCCACGACCTGGCCTTCGACGCATTGCTCAAGTGGTTCCAAGCCACCCAGGCTGACTGGCAGATCGTCGTCGTCGGCCACCGCGTAGTCCATGGCGGTGACCTCTACTCGCAGCCGACGGTGGTCGACGGTCAGGTACTCGAACACCTGACCAGCTTCATCCCGCTCGCCCCGCTGCACGAACCGCACAACGTCGCCGGCATCCGCGCCCTGCAGAGCCTGCTGCCGACGGTGCCGCAAGTCGCCTGCTTCGACACCGCTTTCCACCGCAGCCAGCCGGACGTCGCCCAACTGTTCGGCCTGCCGCGCGCCCTGACCGCCGAAGGCATCAAGCGCTACGGCTTCCACGGCCTGTCTTACGAGTACATCGCCCGCACGCTGCCGCAGCACTCGCACCGCGCCGACGGCCGGGTCATCGTTGCCCACCTTGGCAACGGTGCCAGCATGGCGGCCATGATCAATCGCAAGTGCGTCGGCACGACGCTCGGCTTCTCGACCATCGACGGCCTGATGATGGGTACCCGCTGCGGCAACCTCGACCCCGGCGTCGTCCTCCACCTGATGGAAACCAAGGGTCTGACGGTCAAGGACATGACCCGCATCCTGTACAAGGAATCCGGCCTGCTCGGCGTTTCCGGCATCAGCCAGGACATGCGCACGCTGCTTTCCAGCGACAAGCCGGAAGCCCGTGAGGCGGTTGAGCTGTTCTGCTACCGCATCGCCCGCGAACTCGGCTCACTGGCAGCCGCCGCCGGTGGCGTCGATGCCGTGGTGTTCACCGGCGGTATCGGCGAACACGCCGCCGAAGTCCGCCGCCGCGTCTGCCTGCAGTCGGAATGGCTGGGCATCCGCCTGAATCCGGAAGCCAACGCCCGCCACGACCTGGTGATCAGCGCCGGCAACAGCAGCGTCGACGTGCTGGTCATCCCGACCAACGAAGAGTGGATGATGGCGCACCACGCACAGACGCTGCTGGCACTCTAAGTAGTATTTTTTTTGCGCCAAAGCCCTGCCGACGAAAGTCGGCGGGGCTTTTTCATTCATGCCAGGAAAACCAGCAGATCCTGTAATTCACACTCGACACTTGATGACATCAGTATTTTCCATGCGTTAGAGTGCGCCTTTCTAATTTGAATCAGGACTGATTGCGCATGGACGATCTTGCCAGGCTGGAAGAGTTGCTACTGCAGAAGCAGGGATTGGTAATCATCAATAGCCACGAAGAGCAACGCGTACTTTCGATGTTGGACCGTTTTGCCCTGCTCAATGGTCGCTACGTGACAACCTGGAGTGTGACCGGCGGACTCTGCGAGGGAAGCACGCGTAAACCGGTCTACAACACCGATCAGATTCCTGATGCGCTCAGACACATTCTGACCTCGCCAGACAATTCCGTTTATGTCTTTTTCGATGCACATCATTTCCTCGCGGACCCCACTGTCATTCGCTTGCTGAAGGATCTTCTGGCCCTGGACTCCGGGCGCATGCTGGTGATGATTGCACCCGAGATTGAATTACCCGGCGATTTGAAGAAGATTGCGGCGGTTCTGGAACCCAAGCTGCCCAGCAAGGAACGGGTTTTCCAGATACTCAAGGAGGAAGCCGCGAAGTGGGCGGATCGTTCCGGTCAAAAGGTTTCCGGATCGCGCGAGTCGATCAGCCTGCTGACTCAGCATCTCAGCGGACTGACCGAAAGCGACGTACGCAAACTGTGCCGGATGTCGATTCATGACGATGGCGCCATAACGGCTGCCGATATCGGCCGTGTTCTGCGCCACAAACATCAGATGATGGAATCTGCGGAACTCCTGACACTGGAAACGAACGTCCCAAAACTGGAGGAAATTGGTGGCCTGAACCGCCTCAAGCAATGGCTCGGGATTCGCCGCGAAGTTTTCATCGACCCGGCGAACTCCCCTGGCCTGCCCTCTCCCAAGGGCGTACTGCTTCTCGGTGTCCAGGGCGCCGGCAAGAGTCTGGCCGCAAAATGTGTCGCCGGATCGTGGCGACTACCCTTGTTCCGTCTCGATTTTGGCCAGTTGTATGGCAAATATCACGGCGAGAGCGAGACCAATCTACGCAACGCCCTCAACATTGCACAGACGATCGCCCCCTGCGTGCTGTGGATGGATGAAATCGAAAAGGGACTGGCCACCGACGCTGGAGATGGTGATGGCGGCGTATCGCGGCGCATGCTCGCCACCCTGCTGACCTGGATGAACGAGCGCAAGGAGCCTGTATTCATCGTCGCCACCGCCAATGACATCACCTCGCTACCACCCGAACTAATGCGCAAGGGACGATTCGACGAAATCTTCTTTGTTGACTTGCCCGACGACGCAGCCCGCCGCCAGATCGTTTCCATCCATTTGGTCAAACGCAGGCTCGAACCTGCTCTTTTTGACCTTGGGCGCCTGGCCGAATTGACAACGGGCTACTCCGGCGCGGAAATCGAGCAAGCCATAGTGGCAGCGGGGTACGCTGCCCATGCTGACAGACGCCCTCTGCGGCAGTCGGATGTCGAAAACGCCATTACCGGTACGCAGCCATTATCGGTGGTCATGGCAGAACAAATTTCTGCCTTGCGCACTTGGGCCAGCAGCCGGACAGTACCCGCCAACTGAAGGCAGAGCGAACGATGCCGAATCAAACTCTCACCCTGTGATGCGCCCTGGCAGCGATCGCCATTGGCATACACAGCATTCTTACCAGAGAGGCACGCTTTCTGTTGCTGAAAAAAGGCCGTGCCGGTGATGAAACCTGGCAGATTGTTGAGGGCTTTCCAGCAATAATCGTCGGCTTGTTGGAAATTGCGCTGGGCGTATTCCTCCTCGTCAACCGCCAGGTACTGGGGTAGCGAAACAGAGCCCTCCTGGCACTCCAACAAAAAATTTTTGTCCAACAGCCCCGTCGGCGAAAGTCGGCGGGGCTTTGTTTTTTCTGGGTTTTCGGCGACATGACAAAACGGTTTCAGTCGCGGCACATCACACCGTATTTAGTCAACGGATTGCATCGACCTACTATAGGCAGTAGATTACGACCCATTCGAAAACTAACAAGCCTGATAAACCAAGCCAAGCTGAGGAGCAATAAATGAGCCCGGTATCCGAACAACTGTCGCTGACTGACATTCCCGCCGCCCCCCAATTCGCCCCCCTGCAGGAGCAGGAAATCTCCGGCGAAGTGTTGATCGAAAAATACGCCAAGGGCAAGGAAACCAATGTCCACGATGTACGCAAGCGCGTCGCCTGGGCACTGGCACAAGTCGAGCAGGAAAAGGATCAGGCACATTGGGAAAACCGTTTCCTCTGGGCCCAGGAAAACGGCTTCATCCCGGCCGGCCGCATCAACTCTGCCGCCGGCACCGACCTGCAGGCGACGCTGATCAACTGCTTCGTCCAGCCGGTCGGCGACTCCATCGTCGAAAACACCGATGGCAAGCCGGGCATCTACACCGCCCTCGCCCAGGCCGCTGAAACCATGCGCCGCGGTGGTGGCGTCGGTTACGACTTCTCCTCCATCCGGCCGCAGGGCGCCCGGGTCAAGGGCACCCAGTCGCGCGCCTCCGGCCCGGTCTCCTACATGCGCGTCTTCGACCGCTCCTGCGAAACCGTCGAATCCGCCGGCGCCCGCCGCGGCGCCCAGATGGGCGTGCTGCGCTGCGACCATCCGGACATCGAGGACTTCATCCACGCCAAGGACAAGGGCGACCTGACCAACTTCAACATCTCCATCGGCGTCACCGACGGCTTCATGGAAGCGGTCGATGCCGACGGTTTCGTCGAACTGACCCACCGCGCCGAACCGAATACCGATATGAAGTCGTCCGGCGCCTACCAGCGCGACGACGGTCTGTGGACCTACCGCAAGGTGCGCGCCCGTGATCTGTGGGATCAGGTGATGAAATCCACCTACGACCACGCCGAGCCAGGCATCCTGTTCCTCGACCGGATGAACAAGGACAACAACCTCAATTACTGCGAAGTCATTGAGGCCACCAACCCCTGCGCCGAACAGCCGCTGCCGCCGTATGGCTGCTGCTGCCTGGGTTCGATCAATCTGACGCTGTTCATCCGCGACGCCTTCTCCGACAAGGCCGAATTCGATTTCGACGAATTCGCCGAAGTCATCCGCATCTCCACCCGCATGCTCGACAACGTGCTCGACGCAACCCACTGGCCGCTCGAACGCCAGCAGCAGGAAGCCGCCAACAAGCGCCGCGTCGGCCTCGGCTACACCGGCCTCGGCGATGCGCTGGCCATGCTCCGCCTGCGCTACGACAAGCCGGAAGCCCGCGCCATGGCCGCCCGCATCAGCGAATTCATGCGCGACACCGCCTACCTGTACTCGGTTGAAATGGCCAAGGAACGCGGCGCCTTCCCGCTGTTCAACGCCGAGCTCTACCTCTCCGGCGGCAACTTCGCCTCGCGCCTGCCGGCCGACGTCAAGGCCGAAATCCGCAAGCACGGCCTGCGCAACTCGCACCTGCTGTCGATCGCCCCGACCGGCACCATCTCGCTGGCCTTCGCCGACAATGCCTCGAATGGCATCGAGCCGCCGTTCTCCTGGACCTACAGCCGCAAGAAGCGGATGCAGGACGGCACGATCAAGGAATACTCGGTCGAGGACTACGCCTGGCGTCTGTACAAGCACCAGGGCGGCGACGTTTCCAAGCTGCCCGACTACTTCGTCACTGCCCTGGAAATCTCCGCCAAGGCCCACGCCGACATGGTCGCTGCCGTCGCCCCGTTCATCGACACCTCGATCTCGAAGACGGTCAACGTCCCCGGCGACTACCCGTACGAAGACTTCCAGGATCTCTACATGGGCGCCTGGAAATCCGGCCTCAAGGGCCTGGCCACCTATCGTCCGAACAGCGTCCTCGGCTCCGTTCTCTCGGTCACCTCGAGCGAACCGGCCAAGGAAGCCGCCGACGACGCCAAGTCGCCGCAAGACTTCGTCACCGACGCCAACCGCCGCCTGTCAATCAAGAACCTGCCGGCCCCGGTGCTCTCCAGCCTGCGCTGGCCGGGTCGCCCGAACCTGCCGGAAGGCAACCTGTGCTGGACCTACATGGTCGACTCGCCGATCGGCAAGTTCGCGCTCTTCGTCGGCCACGTCGAACAGGAAGGCCACGCCTGGCCGTTCGAAGTCTGGGCCAACGGCCCGGCCGAACCGCGCGGCCTCGGCGCCGTCGCCAAGACCCTGTCCATGGACATGCGCGCCAACGACCACGCCTGGCTGGAAATGAAGCTGGAAGCGCTGTCCAAGACCCCGGGCGACTCCTTCGAAATGCACATGCCACCGCATGGCGAAAGGAAGCGCATGCCCTCCGTCGTCTCGGCCATGGCCCAGGTCATCAGCTGGCGCGTCGAACAACTCGGCGCCCTCGCCCACGACGGCCCGACCCCGGTCAAGGACGCCCTGTTCAGCACCAAGGAGCCGAAGACCGGCACCGACGGCACCCTCTCCTGGACGGTGGACATCAACAACGCCGCGACCGGCGAAGATTTCGTCCTCGGCCTCAAGGAAATCACCCTGCCGGATGGCGTCACCCGCCCCTACTCGATGTGGCTCGCCGGCAACTACCCGCGCGCCCTCGACGGCCTGTGCAAGCTGCTGTCGCTCGACATGCGCGTCGTCGACCCGGCTTGGATCGGCATGAAGCTGCGCAAGCTGCTCGACTACTCCGAGCCGTTCGGCGACTTCATGGCCTTCGTCCCGGGTTCGCGCAAGCAGCAGACCTACCCGTCGACCGTCGCCTACATCGCCCAGCTGATCATCCACCGCTACGCCATGCTCGGCATCCTCGACGAAGCCGGCTTCCCACTGCAGCAAATGGGCATCCTCGAAGCGCCGGAAGACACCACCAGCAACAAGGTGCTGCCGACCCAGGGCAAGCTGTGCGGCGAATGCGGCAACCACACGATGATCCGCAAGGACGGGTGTGATTTCTGTACAGCTTGCGGGGCGGTTGGGACCTGCGGATAAGCGCAGATTGAATCAAGAAAACGCCTCGAATTTTCGGGGCGTTTTGCTTTCAGGACCAAGACCAGAAAACGAATTTTTCTACCAGAACGCGAAAGGTGCACAGCGGCGGTAGTTCGGCCTCTGATTCGCGTAGTTTGCGAGGATGTTGATGTTGGGATACTTCGATTTAGTCGTTAGTTTTCTAGGCTTGATTGGATTGGCAGTCTTCTTCTGGAGACAGATCGGTCCGGGGTCAGGCCGCAAACTCGGGAATCGAATTGCTGCGCATATCGGAATCCCGCGAAGTGTCTTCTACGCACTCTTGGAATATGGCGTCAAAGGTTCGCCGCGTGAACTACTGCTATCACTCGAGAAATCGAAGCTGGGTTTGGACGAGGCGAGCGTTGAGCTTGGCCCATCGCTGAGCAGGGGAATCGAGCGACTGGAAAGTCGCTTTGGTCCTCAGGAGATGTATGACAAGGCAAAACCTATCGTTGCCCGACTTGTTGCCGAGTCGGAACGAAAGGTTTGAAGGAACGGCGAGGTCGGCTCCCCGAGATCACAAACAGATTGATCAGGTCTTGTGATCGGCCGCCATTGCAACCAGCATATTTGCGAACTCTGACCTTTGCCGTTCTTTGCACCCGCTTCTTTGCTGGGAGAATCGTCCGGGGCATACTTGTCTCTGCCGGTATCACAAGCCGCCCAAAATTCAACTTCAAGCCGAACAGATGAGTGAGCCGTTCACCTTGCAGCACCCCGAGCATCGCGCACTGAACTTGCTGACGACGCCGGTATGGATTGTCGCGAGCCGGGGAAACGAACTTATTTTTGCCAACGACGCGGCCGAACGGCTTTCCGCCACGTCAGACGTGCACGCAATGCGCCACGGCAGCCACTCAGCCCATGCCGAGGAACAACTTGCTGCCTATCTTCCGGCTCTGCGTGCCCGCGAACCAATTATCGAAATCTGGACGCTTCAGCTGAATGGCGAGGCTGTTCCCCTGAGCTGCCAGTTGTCACTGCTCAAACAAGATTCAAATAACGAGCAAATCCTCGTAGAAGGCATTTTGTCCAGCCTGCCATCGGTCGCTGTTGCTGAGAAGTACGACCTCACTGAGGATAGTCTCTACGGCCAGCTCTTTCATTCAAATGGAGCGCCCATGCTCCTCATCGACCCCATGGCAGAAGGCCGGATCGTCGATGCCAACCAGGCGGCATGCCGTTTCTACGGCCACACCCGGGAAGGCTTCTGCCGCAAACACACTTGGGAAATAAACGCGCTCGGGCGTCAGGTCCTGCCCATCATGAGCGAAGTAGCCAAATTGGCTGGTGGGCATCGACCACTCAATTTTGTTCACCGCCTTGCCGATGGCAGCCTGAGAGATGTGCAGACCTACGCCTGTCCTTTGAAAATAGAAGGCAGGCGGCTCATGCTGTGTGTTGTTCATGATGTGACAGAGCAAAAACGCCTGAAGAATGAACTCGAATATGCGGCATCGCGCGATCCTTTGAGCGGCCTGTGGAATCGCCGCCACTTTCTCAAATCGCTGGAAAAGGCCCGTCAGCAGAGGCGGCGTAAAGATGAGAACTACAGCCTTCTGATGCTGGATGTAGACCATTTCAAGAACATCAATGATCAATTCGGCCATGAGAAGGGTGACGAGACACTCGTACTGCTGGCAAAAACGCTGGCGAATCGGGTTCGCGACACCGACTCAGTATGTCGCTGGGGTGGGGAGGAGTTCACCATCTTCTTACCGCAAACGGATATCGGAAATGCTGCTCATCTCGCCGAATGCTTGCGGATATCCGTCAGCGGTATCCAGATTTCCGAGTTACCCCGCATTACGGTGAGTATCGGCGTGGCCCAACATCAGGCTGACGAAACGACCGAAAGTCTGATCAGACGTGCGGATGCTGCGCTTTATCAGGCCAAAGCCGCGGGGCGAAATACAGTCGTCGTCGGCTGACAGGACAGAAAGCCCTTCCGTCTCGCTCCTCGCCTAGTACAGCCATGCAATCCACAGCTTTCACCCTTGATATCCCCTTCCTCCGCCCGATGCACCCGACCGACCTGCCGGCGATATTGGCCGTGCAGCGACAGTGCTACGTGCCGGAGATGAACGAGGACGAAAGCACCTGGCGCGGCCGACTGGCGGCGGCTGCGGATTTTACGTGGGTGGCGGAAATCGGCGGCGAGGTCGGCGCCTATCTGGCGACCTACCCGTCCCACCTGGACAAAGTGACGCCGCTGGGTGGCGAGTTTGTCGTCACCGGGGCGGCCGATTGCCTGTATGTCCACGATCTGGCGGTGGCGCCAGCAGCCAGCGGCAGTGGCCTCGGCGCGCGACTGGTCGAACATGCGCTGCAGGCGGCGCGCCGGCAGGACCTGGCGCAGGCGGCCCTGGTCTGCGTGCAGGACGCCTTCGCCTTCTGGCAGCGATGTGGTTTCGCCGAGCGCCGGCCACTCGCCCCGGCGGCCACGGCGGCACTGGCCACCTACCCGCCGCCGGCACGCTACATGTGGCGATCGATCGACTGAGAAGCCAGATCCAGCCCCACCATTTCTCGTACATGTAAAACGGCCTCCGCAGAGGCCGCTTCCAGGAGCGTGCAGGCCGCTTACTTGCGCAGCAGGCCACCCAGCATGCCGGCGAGAGCGCCAGCATCCATCCCCTGGCCGCCGCGTCCGCCGCCGAGCAGATCGCCCAGCGTGCCCAGGCCATTGTCGGCCGGCAACTGCCCTTGCGGTGTCAGCTGGTCGATCAGCCCCGGCAGCAAGTCGGCCATCGTGCCGGCTGCCTGTTGCTGGCTACCGCCCAACTGCTTGGCGAGCATGGCCATGAGGTCATTGCCCAGGGCGCCACTCACGGCATCGGGCGAGACCGGCTGATTGGCGCCGGTACCGATCCAGGATTGCGCCGCCTCGCCGAGGCCGCCCTGCCGCAGCTTGCTCAGCAGCCCGGACAGACCGCCGGCATTGTTCATCAGGACACCAATGATGCCCATGATCATCTGCGGATCGAGTCCGCCCGCGCTGCCTTGCGCCTGCTCGCCCTGTCCACCGCCCAAGGCCGCACTCACCAATGAATCCAATAGTCCCATCCGAGATCTCCCGAGAGTTGGCCGACCGCCACCGCACGGTAGCGATTTTGTTGGGATTGTGGTCCGCACGATAGTCCCACGCAAGCCAAGTATTGTTCCAGTTGCCATAACGAAGTATGAGCCTGGCGCTATTGATTGCATGAATAGCGCGTTCGTTGCATCCTGCGCCTGCCCAGGCGATGATTTTTCCTTCGCGCGGGTTTCGCCTGTTCACGCCATGCCCAACACCAACGAAAAGTACGATCTCGAAATTGAGGCTCTGATCCAGTTTTCCGACGCCCTGACCGACTTGTGGGGCGAGTCCCGCTTCGCCTTTTGCGAACTGCGTCAGCCGCCGGAGCCCGATGCGCTTTGTGCGCTGGACGGACAGCCTTTGCACATCGAGGTTGGCCATTTTTACGGGACGGCATCCGATGCCAAGGAATTGCTCGGGCGCCAGGGAAAATCGGCAGCGACATCGGAAGAGAAGCGGCTGTCCTCTTTGGTACCGCTGGATATCCGGCTGCTGACGCCGCTCAACCGCCTGCTGGCCGACAAGGCGACCAAGAGCTACCACGCACCGCGAGTCTGGCTGCTGATCCGTTCAGCGCTACCGCTGTGGGATATCAACGATTTCACCGCGCACCTGGCGGAGATCGAGATTCCGCCGGCCCATCCCTTCGAACAGATCTGGCTGCTCTGCGGCCCGCAGGCATCGTTCGGCGTGTTGCGCCTGGCCTGAAGGAACAAATCCGGGCCCCAGCATCGCCCGGAACTGTTCCCGGCGATGTCACTCGAATGAACGAGGCGATGCGGATTGTTCCGCCTTCGCTATTCCTTCCCCCGCCGGTCATCGGCACCGGGGCCATGCCTGCCGCGCTGACTACTGGAGTAATGCCATGGAAGCCAACCTGCACACGATGAGCAACCTGTTCGCCCAATTGGGCCTGGCCAATGCGCCGGGGGCCATCGATGCGTTCATCGCCGCGCACCGGCCGCTACCGAACGAGGTCCCCCTCTACCGGGCGCCATTCTGGAGCAGTTCCCAGCGCGATTTCCTCAAGGAAGAGATCATTGACGATGCCGACTGGGCTGGCGTCATCGACCAACTGAACACCCGCCTGCGCTGACACTGGCGACTTCGACCAGCAGCTGCGGGCATAGACTCGGCGGCAACGTGCCGGCGCCGCCCGCCTGACGCGTCTGCCGTCACCAGCTTGACGGCTGCCTGCCCCGGCGCCATGCTGGCCGCAAATACCGACAACGACACGGAGACACATGGAAGGCATTGGATTCGGCGTGCTGCTCGGCGGCGTCGGCCTTTTCCTGCTCGGCATGGCACTGATGACCGACGGCCTGAAAATGGCGGCCGGCCCGGCGCTTGGCGCGATCATCTCGTCATCGACACAGACACGCTGGCGCGGCCTGCTCTCCGGCATCATCGTCACCGCCATGGTCCAGTCGTCGAGCGCCGTCACTGTCGCCGCCATCGGCTTCGTCAATGCCGGGTTGCTGACGCTCGGCCAATCGCTGTGGGTGCTCTTCGGCTCCAACGTCGGGACGACGATGACTGGCTGGCTGGTCGCCCTGGTCGGCATGAAGATCAAGGTTGACGCGGCAGCGCTGCCATTGATCGGGTTGGGCATGGCGCTGCGCATCTCCGGGCCGGAGACGCGGCGCGGCGCGATCGGCGGCGCGCTCACCGGTTTCGGCGTACTGTTCCTTGGCATTTCCTTCATCCAGCAGGGTTTCGCCGGCAGCGAACAGGCGCTGGATCTGGCCTCCCTGTCCGGCCGCGGACTCCTGTCGGTGGTCGCCTTCGTTCTCGCCGGCATGTTGCTGACCGTGCTCATGCAGGCCTCGGCAGCAGCCTTGGTGGTGGTCCTGACCCTGGCCCAGGCTGGCATCATCCCGCTCTCGGAAGCGGCGGCAGCAGTTATCGGCGCCAACATCGGCACGACGGTGACGGCCCTGCTCGCCGTCATCGGCGCCACGCCCAACGCCCGCCGGGCGGCACTGGCGCATGTGATATTCAACTTGCTGACCGGTTTCGTCGCCCTGCTCATGCTGCCGCTGCTGCTGGCCGGCGTTGCCCACCTGCGCGATGCCTTCGAACTGGAATCCTCGCCGGCGGTCAGCCTAGCGCTGTTCCATACCCTGTTCAACCTGCTCGGCGTCGCCCTGATGTGGCCGCTGACCGATCGCCTGACGCGTTTCCTGCAAGGCCGCTTTCGCACCCGCGAAGAGGAAGTCGGCCAGCCGCAATACATCGACCACAACGTTGCCTCAGTACCGTCGCTGGCCGCCGATGCGCTGCGCCGCGAGATGCTCCGCCTCGCTGGCATGACCCTCGGCGGCGTCCGCAACCGTACCGCCCTGCTTGCCGGACGGCCGGCACGGCCCGACGATTCGGCGGCGCAGCCGGGACTCAGCCAGGCGATGCGCAACTTCCTGACCGAGGTCAACCGGCACGGCATGTCCGAAAGCACGGCAAGCACCCTGGCGGTGCTGCTGCGCATACAGGGCTATTACGATCTCTGCCAGGAGCTGGCGCCGGACATCACGGTTGGCCGCGAGGCCGTGGCAACCTTGGCTGGCAGCCCGCTGCACGACGGGATTTGCGCGCTGGCCGACCATGCCGGGCAGTTGCTCGCCCAGTTCGATCCGGCCGGTGGGCATCCGCAACCGGCGACGGCGGAGCAACTGGCCGCCTTCGAGGCTGAGTACCAGGCCTTGAAAGCCGCCCTGCTCGGCGCCGGCGCCGACGGCCGTCTGGCCATGGGGCCAATGGATGCGCTGACGCGCAGCTTCAGCGCCCTCCGGCGCATCGTCGATCAGGTGGCCAAAGCGGCGCGACTGCTTGATGGCCTGCATCGCGAGGCGCCAGCAGCACCAGCCAGCGATACGGCCTGACGCCTCAGGCCGCCAGGGCCAGCGAGGCCCACAGGTGGGCAGCGAGCAGCGCCCGCCACGGGGCGAAGGGCACCAGCCAGCTGCGCGCTTCCTTCTCGTCCGGTGCCTGCGCTCTGTCCAGCAGACGACCAAGGGCGCGGCGCACGGCGGCATCGCCGTGCAGCGAACCGTCGAGCCAGCCGTAGCCGCGCAATAGCACGTAATCAACCGTCCACGGGCCAATGCCACGCACCGCCAACAGGCGTTCGCGGACCTCCTCGGCTGGTTGCGCCGCCAGCCAGTCATCGAGCGGCAAAGCCCCCTCTTCCACCAGCCGGCTTACGGCCAGCAGCGTCTGCGTCTTGCTGCCGGAGAAACCGGCGCCGCGCAGTCTCGCTTCGTCGAGTGCAGCGACGCGGGCGGCATCGGGGTAGCAGAGCAACCCGCCGGAATGGCGGAGGCCCGCGGCGAGCAACAGCTTGCGGCGCAACGACACGGCAGCGCCGAGGCTGATCTGCTGGCCGGTGATCGCCCAACTCAGTGCTTCGAACGGCGTTGCCGCCTGCGGCACACGCAAGCCAGCCTGACGGGCGAGCAGCGGGCCGAGTTGCGGATGGCCGGCATGCGCCCGTTCGAACGCCTCGACCGGCTGGTCGAGACCGAGCAGCCGGCGAGCGGCGGCCATTAGCGCTGCTGGCTCGGCGCTGCCACCATCGATGGCCAATTCGGCTTCGGCCGATCCGGGTTGAAAAATAATGCTCAGGCAGGCTGGCTGGCCTTGCCAGATGAGGCCCTTTTCCAGCCGGTCGGCAGTAGTGCGCTCGCCGACGGCAAGAACATCACGCCCGTGAAATTCAAGAATGTCGGCAGGCCTGAAACCGACCGGCAGCTCAAGCCGGCACTGCGTCGGCGCCATCAGGTTGCGCGCCGGAAGGTCAGGTTGTAGCGGCAGGCGCCGGTCAGCGGATGCTCGCCTGCGGCGATACTCTGCACGCCATGGAAGCGCAGCCGGTCGGGGCCGCCCCAGACGAGCACGTCACCGTGCACCAGCGGCAAGCGCAGGCGCGGACCGCTGCGCGTCTCGCCGGCCAATTGGAAGTTGGCCGACAGGCCAAGCGAGACGGAGACGATAGGCTGGCTGAAATCGCGCTCGTCGCGATCCTGGTGCAGCGACATGCGCGCCCCGGGAAGGTAGCGGTTGATCAGGCAGGCATCCGGCACGAAGTCGGCAAAACCGGCCAGCGCTGCCGCCGCGCTGGCCAGTTGGCCGAAGGCCGCCGGCATCGCTGGCCACGGCTGACCGCTATCAGGGTCGTTGGCCTGGTAGCGGTACCCGGCGCGGTCGCTTACCCAGCCAAGCGGACCACAGTTGGTCATGGCTACCGACATCGCCTGACCACCCGGTGTCAGCATGTTGCGGAACGGGGCAACCCTGGCGATGCTGCCGATCTCGGCGACCAGATTTGGTGCCTCGGCCAACGCCAGGCCGGGAAGGAGGACCGTGCCCGAACCAAGGCGTCGCCCGCGACCACCGGCGACGGCTTCGAGACCGCTATCGTCGGCGAGTGAGAAGAGATCCTGTTGCATGCAGCAAAGGGTGCACAAATTCGCCGCGAACGGCAATGCTTCCTCGCCGCTAACCGCTAAAGACTGGACCAGTCTGGATCAGGCAAGGCGGCGAAGCCCTGACGCAGGTGCTCGCCCCATTGCTTGCGAATCTGTCCGTAGTAGGCGGTATCGCGGGTGATCTTGACGTGCTGTCTGACTTTCAGGGCATCGCGTTCGTAGATCAACAGGTCGAGTGGCAGATCGACCGAGAGGTTGGAGCGGATGGTCGAGTCCATCGAGATCAGCGCGCACTTGGCGGCTTCGTCGAGCGAGGTCTGGGGGCTGACCACACGGTCGATGATCGGCTTGCCGTACTTCGATTCGCCGATCTGGAAATACGGCGTCTCGCGCGTTGACTCGATGAAGTTGCCGGCCGCGTAGATGCTGAAAACGCGCTGCTCCTCGCCCTTGATCTGACCGCCGAGGATCATTGACGAGGCAAAGTCGACGCCGAACTTCTCCAGGGCATCGGCATCGCGGTCGTGGACCTCGCGCAGACAGTCGCCAACGTGTTTGGCGGCCTCGAACATGTTCCTGACCTTGTTCAGATTGGGGCCGCGCGCGGACTCCAGCTTTTCCCGCAAGGTATTGACTACCGACTGGCTGATCGACAGGTTGCCCGAGGTCATCAGCACCAGCACGCGCTCGCCGTCCTTGGCGAAGACGTGCATCTTGCGGAAGGTGTTGATGTGATCGACGCCGGCGTTGGTGCGCGAATCGGACAGGAAAACCAGGCCTGCATCCAGGCGCATGGCGACGCAATAGGTCACGCCGCCTCCGCCATCGGCACGAGAAAGTCGCGGCTGATGCCATCGCCAAGCGCGTAGATGCGATCCATGAAGTCGGTCAGCCACGGGTGCAGGCCTTCGGCGAGGATGTCCTCGACGCGGGAGTAGTGCAGTTGGGCATGCAGCATGCCGGCATGGCGCGCAGTTTCATCGGAGTGCCGATTGGCGATCAGGTCGAGGTTCTTGACCACGCCATTCATGCAGAAGTGCAGCGAGCGCGGCATGTCCTTGCGCAGGATCAGCAGTTCGGTGACCCGCTCCGGCGTGATCACGTCGCGGTACACCTTGCGATACACCTCGAAGGCCGAAACGGAACGCAACAGGGCGCCCCACTGGTAAAAGTCGGTGGCGCCCTCGTCGCCATGCGGGCGCAGCACGTGATATTTGACGTCGAGAATGCGCGCCGTGTTGTCGGCGCGCTCGAGCAGCGTGCCGAGGCGGATGAAGTGGAAGGCCTCGTCCTGCAGCAGGGTGCCGAGCGTCGTGCCGCGCGACAGCGAGGAGCGCATCTTGACCCACTCGAAGAATTCGCCGACGCCGCCATTGAGGATCTGTTCAAAAGTCTTTTCGCGGGCTTCCAGCCAGGTCGAGTTGAGCGTTTCCCACATCTCCGCGGTGACCGTGCCACGCACGGCGTGAGCGTTCTCGCGGGCGAGGCGCAGGCAGCTGTAGATCGAGGCGAAATTGTCCGGATCGCTGACCATGAAGCGCAGCACGTTGTCGGCATTGACCTCGGAATACTTTTTGGCAAAGCTTTCCTCAAGACTGTTCAGGGCGATGATGGCGTTCCAGTTCTGGTTCGCCGCTTCCAGCGATTGCGGGACGAGCGACATCTGCCAGGTGACGTCGAGCAGGCGGGCGAGATTCTCCGCCCGTTCGATATAGCGGGACATCCAGAACAGGTGGTCGGCGGTACGCGATAGCATTTTTCTCTCTCCCTTGTTCAGTCTTCAAGGACCCAGGTGTCTTTGGTGCCGCCGCCCTGCGACGAATTGACCACCAGCGAGCCCTTGGTCAGGGCGACCCGGGTCAGGCCGCCAGGCGCCATATCCACACACTTGCCCGAGGACAGCACGAAGGGCCGCAGGTCGAGGTGCCGCGGCGCGATGCCCTCTTCGACGAAGGTCGGGCAGTTGGACAGGGCCAGCGTCGGCTGGGCGATGTAGCCTTCCGGCTTGGCGATCAGCAACTGGCGGAAGTTCTCGATCTGTTCCTTCGTCGATGCCGGGCCGACCAGCATGCCGTAGCCGCCGGCACCGTGAACTTCCTTGACCACCAGTTCCGCCAGGTGGGCGAGCACGTACTTGAGGTCGTCCGCCTTGCGGCACATGTAGGTCGGCACGTTGTTGAGGATCGGTTCCTCGCCGAGATAGAAGCGGATCATCTCCGGCACGTAGGGGTAGATCGACTTATCGTCGGCGACACCGGTGCCGATGGCATTGGACAGCGTCACGTTGCCGGCCTGATAGGCTTTCAGGATGCCTGGCACGCCGAGGGCGGAATCGGGGCGGAAGGCCAGCGGATCCATGAAGTCGTCGTCAATGCGGCGGTAGATGACGTCGACGCGCTGTGGCCCCTGCGTCGTCCGCATGTAGACCACCTCGTCCTGGACGAACAGGTCGCGGCCTTCGACCAGTTCGACACCCATCTGCTGGGCCAGGAAGGTATGTTCGAAATAGGCGCTGTTGTAGGCGCCCGGCGTCAGCACGACAACGGTCGGGTCGCTGACGCCCGTCGGCGCGACGGCGCGCAGCTTTTCCAGGAGCATATCCGGGTAGTGCTGGACCGGCGCCACCTTGTGTCGGGCGAACAGTTCGGGGAAGAGCCGCATCATCATCTTGCGGTCTTCCAGCATGTAGGAGACCCCCGACGGCACGCGCAGGTTGTCTTCCAGCACGTAGCACTCGCCGGCCCCAGCCCGCACGATGTCGACACCGGCGATGTGGGCGTAGATGTCGCCGGGCAGATCGACCCCCTGCATCACCGGACGATATTGAGCGTTGTTCAGCACCTGCTCGGCCGGAACCTTGCCGGCCTTGAGAATTTCCTGATCGTGATAGACATCGCGCAGGAACATGTTGAGCGCCGTGACCCGCTGGCGCAAGCCCTTCTGCATGCCCTTCCACTCGGCGGACGGGATGATGCGCGGGATGACGTCGAAGGGAATCAGGCGTTCCTTACCGGCCTCTTCGCCATAGACAGCGAAGGTGATGCCAACGCGGTGGAAGGCCAGATCGGCCTCGGCCCGTTTGCGCTCGATGCGCTCGCCCGGAGTTGCCTTGAGCCAAGCCTCGTATCCCTTGTAGTGCTCCCTGACGCCGCCGTTGGCATCGTACATCTCGTTATAGAAGTTCATGTTGGACTCGTCACTGAGGATGCTCTCGATACAGTTTCAGCAGGTTCCGTGCCACGGATCAAAATGTCATCAAATCATGGGATTACAAATTCATCACACTGTGTTGCGCCCCAAGCCGGTGCGGGCATTTTCAAAGTGGTGCAAATAAAAAACCCGCCGGATCGCTCCGGCGGGTCTTGTTTTGACTAACGCGCGAGATGATCAAGCACGCTCAAGAATCACGGCGATGCCCTGACCGCCACCGATACACATGGTGACCAGCGCGTACTTGCCGCCGATGCGTTCGAGTTCGTAGAGCGCCTTGGTGGCGATGAAGGCACCGGAGCAGCCGACCGGGTGGCCGAGGGCAATGGCGCCGCCGTTCGGGTTGGTCTTGGCCGGATCGAGGCCGAGCACCTTGGACACCGACAGGGCCTGGGCAGCGAAGGCTTCGTTGGATTCGATGACGTCCATCTGGTCCAGCGTCAGGCCGGCCTTCTTCAGGGCCAGCTTGGTCGCCGGGATCGGACCTTCACCCATGACATCGTTCGGCACGCCGGCGACGGCGTAACCGGCGATGCGGGCACGGGCCTTGTAACCGGCCTTGGCGGCCACATCAGCGGCGGCCAGCACGAAGAAAGCAGCGCCGTCGTTGATGCCAGAAGCATTACCAGCGGTGACGGTACCGTCCTTCTTGAAGGCCGGCTTCATCTTGGCCAGGGATTCCATGGTCGTGCCGCGCTTCAGGTGCTCGTCGGTATCAAACACGACTTCGCCCTTGCGGGTCTGCTTGACGATCGGCACGATCTGCGACTTGAAGTGACCGGCATCGATGGCGGCAGCAGCGCGGCGCTGCGATTCGACGGCGAACTCGTCCTGCTGTTCGCGGGTGATGCCATGCTTTTCTGCCAGGTTTTCGGCGGTGATGCCCATGTGGCCGACGCCGAACGGGTCGGTCAGCACGGCAACCATGGAGTCAACAGCCTTGGTATCACCCATGCGAGCGCCGGAACGCAGCGTCGGCATCAGGTAGGCAGCCTTGGACATGACTTCGACGCCACCGCCGATACCGTAGTCGGCATCGTTCAGCATGATGTTCTGGGCGGTAGTGACAATGCCCTGCAGGCCGGAGGCGCACAGGCGGGAAACCTGCATGGCGACGGAGTCCATCGACAGGCCAGCCTGAATGGAAGCGACGCGGGAAACATAGGCGTAGCGGGAATCGGTCGGCATGGTCGTGCCAACGGTAACGTAGTTGATTGCCTGGGGATCGACACCGGAGCGAGCGATAGCTTCCTTCATGACGATGCCGGCCAGTTCGGTAGACTCAAAGTCGGCCAGCGAACCACCGAAGGCACCGATGGGGGAACGAACTGCGCTCAGAACGACAACATCTCTGCTCATAAGAAACTCCTTGTAAGAATTATTCAGCCCACCAGACTGGCGAGCCCCAACAGAAACAGCAACAACATCCATAACACCGTGGCCCGCCAGACGAGTCCGACGGCACTTTGCATGAAATCGACATCAGGCGGATCGCCCAAGCCCAGTTCGGCACCATCCGAGGTTTCCGCTCCGTCAATCAGCGGCCGGCCCAGCTGCACGCCAAGTGCTCCGGCCCCGCTCGCCAGCACAATACCGAGATCGCGGTCCGGCCAGCGTGCCGGTTGGGTACGCCAGCAATACACCGCATCCTCAAAATCGCCAACGATGGCAAAAGCAGCCGCCGTGGCGCGCAAGGGCAACCAGTCGATAATACCGAAAACCCGGCGGGCAAAGTCGGGAAATTCATCGCGCGCCGCCCCGTCGGCCTCACCCCAGCGCTCGCGCAGCACCGCTGCCATCCGGTAGAGCAGCGCACCGCAAGGACCAGGCAGGATGACGAACCAGAGCAGCACGGCGAAAACATGGCGATGCGAGGCAGCCAGCGCCTGCTCGATGGAGAGCCGGGCAATTTCCTCGGTACCGAGCATCTCGGTCGAGCGCCCGGTCCACTCACCGAGCAACTGGCGCGCACGTGGCAGGTCGCCGAGACGCAGGGCCAACTGTATTTCCGTGTAGTGATGGCTGAACTGGCGAAAACCCATGGTCAGGTAGAGAACGCCGACATTCAGCGCCCAGGCCAGCAGCGGGCTGAGCGAATAGAGAATTTTGTAGATCAGCCCGAGCACCAAGACCGGCGGCAGAACCGCCAGACACCAGGCCAGAATGCCATGACGACGGCTTCCAGCATTGCAGCAGGATTCGATGAAATCCGCCCAGGCGCCGAGCGGCTCCGCGACGACCCGGCGGTAATTGAGGGGTTGTAGCTGCTCGATGAGAAAAACCGCAATCAGCGAGAGAAGACTCATGGGGTGCCGAGAGTGCCGTTTTCGGCTTGTTTTCTTGTTCTAAAGCGCCACGATACCACAAGGCACCGGCGCATGGAGACCGAGGCGCTCGCTCAGCGAACGGATCATTCCGGCCGTCGCGCCCCAGATGAAATAGTCGCCGTAAGGCATCGCGTAATAGCGGCGCAAAGCTCCCCGATAATGCATTTCGTGCTGTTTGTGATTGACCGGATCGAGCAGAAAATCGAGCGGCACCTCGAACACTTCGGCAACCTCGAAGGGGTCTGGCCGCAGTTCGAACGGTGGCTCGACCAAGGCGACCACCGGTATCACGCGAAAGCCGGTGCCGGTCCGGTACTCGGGCAGGAAGCCAAGGACTTCGATACGGTCACGCGCCAGGCCGATTTCCTCTTCAGTCTCGCGCAGGGCCGTGTGCACTGCCGAAAGATCATCCACCTCTACCCGGCCACCGGGAAAACTGACCTGGCCGGCATGGTCGCGCAGATGGGCGGTCCGCTGGGTGAACAGCACGGTCGGCCGCTGCGGCCGCAGAACGATGGGAAAGAGTACGGCAGCCGGCGTCAGAGCCAAGCTTGCAGCACCGTCCTCCTCAACGAATTCCGTGGCTGGCGGCTGGGTGAGCAGGCAGGCCTTCAGGCGTTGCAGGTCCAGCATCATGCCTGCGTGGAGTCTTCCTCAATTTCAGCATGAACCGAAGCCAGTGCATCCTGCAGCGTTTCCTCGCCAAGGCCGTTGATTGATGTCGCCACCATATCGGCCGCCTCCACCGCGCCAACCGGCAGGCGCTTGCTGTCGAGGCTGGCGATCAGCGCCGTGGCGGCGCCGACGACGCGCAACAAGGCTTGCCGTTCCGTCATCAGCATTTCAACTTCCCGGCGCAAGAGCGCAATTTCCTGATCGCGGTGCGGCATGACGTTTCTCCTAGTATCGCTGGCGTAGCGTCATGGTACCCCCTTCGTGCTGCATCTCCATGCGATTGAGGAAACTCATGCCAAGCAGGGCGATCGGCATGTCATTCTGGTGCAGCAGAGCATCGACCTGGCGCAGGGTGACACCGGCGATGGAGACGGTATCGAGCTTGACCTTGCTCACCACCACCTGGCCATTGGCCGTCTGTGAAAAACCTTTCTGTCCGCGATTGAAATCCAGGCCGAGCCGGCGCGCATCACTGGCCCCCAGCGAAATCATCGTGGCCCCGGTATCGACCAGAAAGCGCACCGACGTTCCGTTGATCGTCCCGGTCGTATAAAAATGTCCGCGGCCGTCGGCGGTCAGGGTGATCTTGCCGGAGCCATCGGCTGAAGCTGCGCCGATGGCATGTTGCCCGATCCGTAGCGGGCGTTTGCGGCCGCCGACTTCAACAATCACCTGATCGCCCTGGATGGCCACCACCCTGACGCCACCGAGTGATTCACCGACCCGCACGGCTTCCGGCTCGCCGCCGTTGACCATCAGCATCGCCTTGCTGCCCATGATGCCGGCCAGGCCAACATCCTGGGCTGTCGCTGGAGCCGCCGCGAAAACCGCGAACGCCAGCAGCGTAGAATGCAGGATTCTGCCAAGACTGCGGATTCCTGCCATGTTGCCTGTCGCCATTTTTCGCCACTCTCCGACCGAAGGACCGGGCTATTTTGCCATATTCCTTGAGCATCACCAGATTCCCTGGCGGCTGATCGCCATCGACGAAGGCGAGCCGGTGCCCGCCACCGCCGATGGCTTTTCCGGGCTCTGCTTCATGGGCGGCCCGATGAGTGTCAACGACCCGCTGCCTTGGATTGAGCCAGTGTGCGCACTGATTCGGGATGCGGTGGCCCGAAAGATTCCGGTCATCGGCCACTGCCTGGGTGGTCAACTGATGAGTAAGGCCCTGGGCGGTGCCGTGACGCGCAATCCGGTCAAGGAAATCGGCTGGGGCGAAGCCTGCGGCGAGAGCGATGCGGTCGCCCGCCACTGGCTTGGCGATTACGCCAGCCAGCGGGCCACGATCTTCCAGTGGCACGGCGAAACCTTCAGCATCCCGCCGGGCGCCACCCGGTTGCTGGCCAATGACTACTGCGCCAACCAGATGTTCGCCCTCGGCCCGCACCTGGGCATGCAGTGCCATGTCGAGATGACGCCGGAGATGATTTCCACCTGGTGCGGCCAGTGGGCCGACGAGGCAATTGCCGTGGCCGACCAGCCGAGTGTGCAGACGCCGGCAGTGATGCGCGACGAAACCGCCGGTCGCCTGCCGGTGATGCGGCAACTATCGGAACAGCTGTATTCGGTGTGGATCGGCGGCCTGCTGCGCTGAAAGCAAAACGGGCAGCCAGGCTGCCCGTTCTCGTTCGCCCGGCTGCCAAGCAAACGCTCAGTCGCGAAAATTGCCGTACTTGATCGGAAAGTCGGTAATCGACTTGGTGATCAGGGCGATACAGCCCTGCAGGTCATCGCGCTTGGCCCCCTGAACGCGCACGGTATCGCCCTGGATCGAGGCCTGGACCTTGAGCTTGCCATCCTTGACCAGTTTGACGATCTTCTTCGCCAGATCACTGTCGATGCCGTCCTTGATCTTCATTTCCTGCTTGACCTTGTTGCCGGAGACGCTAATCACTTTCTGGTGATCGAGGCGCTTGACGCTTTCCTTCTCCTTCTTCTCCATCGCCGGGAAAAGCAGGTCCTTGATCTGGTCGAGTTGGAAGTCGGAGTCGCCCCACAGGATGATGACCTTGTCCTTCTCGTTCAGCTCGACCTTGGCCGTGGTGCCCTTGAAGTCGTAGCGGTTGTCGATCTGGCGGGAGGTGACATCGATGGCGTTCTTCAACGCCACCATGTCCGCTTCGGAGGTGAAGTCAAAGCTTGGCATGATGCTTATCCAAAGTGGCAGACGTAGTGGTAGGCATCGCCCTCGGCGACGGCTATCTCGAAGCTGGAGTTACCCGGCACATCGAAGGATTGCCCCTCGCCATACGAGCTCCACTCGGACTCGCCTTTTAGCTTGACCCGGCAGGCACCGCCGACGCCTTCCATGATTTCCGGCGCGCCGGTGTTGAAGGTCAAACTGGACGGCAGGATCACACCGACGGTCTTCTTCGTGCCATCAGCCAGCACCACGGTGTGGCTGACACACTTGCCGTCGAAATAAACATTGGCCTTCTTGACTACGGAAACGTTGTCGTACTGCGACATTCAGATACCCCACATTTTTTCGATGATGGACTTGGCGATGAAACCGACCATGCCGAAAGCCAGCACGAAGAAGAGTATGAACGTACCCATCTTGCCGGCTTTCGACTTCCAGGCGATTTCGCCGATGATGAACAGCATGAACAGGATGAAGGCGCCGACACCCCAGGTCGAGAAGAAGTCAGCGATCTGCTCCTCGTTCAGGCCGAATACGGTGCCGCTCTCCATTGCTTAGCCCTTCTTCTTGGCTGCCGGCTTTTTAGCGGGAGCCTTGACAGTCTTGGCTGCGGCCGGCTTCACCGGCTTGCCCGCCTTGCGCGCTGCCAGGTTGGCGGCAATACGCATACGCAGCGCGTTGAGCTTGATGAAGCCGCCGGCATCGCGCTGGTCGTAGGCACCGGCATCGTCCTCGAAGGTGGCGATGGTCGAGTCGAACAGCGAGTCGGTCTTTGAATCGCGGCCGACGATGATGACGTTGCCCTTGTACAGCTTCAGGCGAACCGTGCCGTTCACCGTCTGCTGCGTGTGGTCGATCAGCACCTGCAGCGCCTTGCGCTCCGGACTCCACCAGTAGCCGTTGTACACCAGGCTGGCGTAGCGCGGCATCAAGTCATCCTTGAGGTGCGCAACTTCGCGGTCCAGCGTCACCGACTCGATGGCGCGGTGGGCACGCAGCAGAATCGTTCCGCCCGGGGTTTCGTAGCAACCACGCGACTTCATGCCGACATAGCGGTTCTCGACCAGATCGAGACGGCCGATGCCGTGCTTGCCGCCCAGTTCGTTGAGCAGGGCCAGCACTTCATGCGCCTTCAGCTTCTTGCCATTGACTGCGACCACATCGCCCTTGGCGAACTCAAGATCGAGGTACTCAGCCTTGTTCGGCGCCTTTTCCGGCGACACGGTCCACCGCCACATCGACTCTTCGGCTTCAGCTGCCGGATCTTCCAGGTGGCGACCTTCGTAGGAAATGTGCAGCAGGTTGGCGTCCATCGAATACGGCGAGCCGCCCTTCTTGTGCTTCATGTCGATCTCGATGCCATGCTTTTCGGCATAGGCCATCAGCTTCTCGCGCGACATCAGGTCCCACTCGCGCCACGGCGCGATGACCTTGATACCCGGCTTCAGCGCGTAGGCGCCGAGTTCGAAACGCACCTGATCGTTACCCTTGCCGGTCGCACCGTGACAGATGGCGTCGGCACCGGTTTCATTGACGATCTCGATCAGGCGCTTGGCAATCAGCGGCCGGGCGATGGAGGTACCGAGCAGGTATTCGCCTTCATAGACGGTATTGGCGCGGAACATCGGGAAAACGAAGTCGCGGACGAACTCTTCGCGGACATCGTCGATATATATGTTCTTCGGCTTGATGCCAGCCTTTAGCGCCTTGGCACGCGCCGGCTCCAGCTCTTCACCCTGACCGAGGTCGGCCGTGAAGGTAACCACTTCGCACTTGTACACATCCTGCAACCACTTGAGGATGACCGAGGTATCCAGACCGCCCGAATAGGCCAGCACAACCTTCTTTATGTCGCTCATTTGAAACTTCCTTAAAAAACCCAGTTATCAAGATCGAGTGGCTTGAGTTGACGGCAGGCCATCGCTGGCAACTCAAGCCACTGGCTACTGGCTCAGACGACCCAGGAGCAAATATTCCATCAGCGCCTTCTGCACATGCAGGCGATTCTCGGCTTCGTCCCAGACCACCGATTGCGGCCCGTCGATGACTTCGGCGGTCACTTCCTCGCCGCGATGGGCCGGCAAGCAGTGCATGAACACGGCCTGCGCATCGGCCACGCGCATCATGTCGCCATCGACGCACCAGTCGGCAAAGGCTTTGATGCGCTCCTCGTTCTCGGCTTCGAAGCCCATCGAGGTCCACACGTCGGTGGTCACCAGATCGGTACCACGACAGGCTTCCATCGGATCGGCAAAGACCTGGAAACGTGAGGCATCGACCCCGGCGATCAGTTCCGGCTGCAGTTCGTAGCCGGGCGGGGTCGACACGTGAACCTTGAAATCCAGCACCTCAGCCGCCTGCAGCCAGGTGTTGCACATGTTGTTGGCGTCGCCGACCCAGGCCACCGTCTTGCCCTGAATGCAACCGCGATGCTCGATGTAGGTGTAGATGTCGGCCAGGATCTGGCACGGGTGGTATTCATTGGTCAGGCCGTTGATCACCGGCACCCGCGAATTGGCGGCAAAGCGTTCGATGATGTCCTGCTCAAAGGTGCGGATCATCACGATGTCGCTCATCCGCGAGATGACCTGGGCAGCATCCTCGACCGGCTCACCACGACCGAGCTGCGAGTCACGGGTATTCAGGTAGATCGCCGCGCCGCCCAGCTGCTGCATGCCGGCCTCGAAGGAGAGACGGGTACGCGTGCTGGCCTTCTCGAAAATCATCACCAACGTCCGGTCGCTCAGCGGCCAGTACTTCTGGTAGGACTTGAACTGGTTCTTGATCCAGCGCGTACGCTCGAAAACATATTCGAGCTCCTGACGCGTGAAATCCTTGAACTGCAGAAAATGTTTGATCGCCATGGTTCAGGCCGCCAGAAATTCCTTGATCAGCGGCACCGTGCGCGCCACCAACTCGCGGGCATCGCTTTCGCTGAAAATCAGCGGCGGCAGGAAACGCACAACCGTATCGGCCGTCACGTTGATCAACAGCCCGGCCGCCAGCCCCTTACCGACCAGTTCGCCACAGGGGCGATCCAGCTCGATACCGATCATCAACCCATGACCACGAATCTCGACCAGACCCTTGACGCCAGCCAGCGCCTCGCCGAACAACTGGCGAATCAGGGCGCCGATACGGGCCGCGTTGTCGAGCAGCCCCTCCTCCTCGATCACCTGCAGCGTCGTCAGGGCGGCCGTGGACACCAGCGGATTGCCACCGAAGGTTGAACCATGGTTGCCCGGCCCGAACAGCCCAGCAGCCCGGCCGCCGGCCAGACAGGCACCGATCGGCAAGCCCGAACCCAGGCCCTTGGCCAGCGTCGCCACATCCGGCTGGACACCCGCCTGTTGGAAGCCGAACCATTTGCCGGTGCGCCCCATGCCGCATTGGACCTCGTCGCAGATCATCAGCCACTCGTGGGCGTCGCAGATCTCGCGCACACCGCGGTAGTACGACGAATCAACCAGATGGATGCCGCCCTCGCCCTGGATGATTTCCAGCATGACGGCGACGATGTTCTTGTTGTGCTCGGCAACCGCCTGAATCGCCGCCAAATCGCCGTAGGGCACGCGGACGAAGCCAGCGACCAGCGGCTCGAAACCGGCCTGCGCCTTGCGATTGCCCGTGGCCGACAAGGTCGCCATGGTACGTCCATGGAAAGCCTTTTCCATGACGATCACCGTCGGCAGTTCGACACCCTTCTTGTGACCGTAGAAACGCGCCAGCTTGATCGCAGCCTCGTTGGCTTCAGCACCGGAATTGCCGAAAAAAACCTCCTGCATGCCGGACAGCTCGCAGAGCTTGTCGGCTAGTTGCTCCTGCTCGCGAATGCGGTACAGATTGGAGGTGTGCAGCATGCGCCCGGCCTGAGCAGCAATCGCGGCTACCAGTTTGGGATGGGCGTGGCCGAGCGTCGACACGGCGATTCCGGACAAGGCATCCAGGTACTCGCGTCCTTCGCAATCGAAAATCCGACTGCCCTGACCATGGCTGAAGGTGACGGGCAAACGGGCATAGGTGTTCATGACATGCGACATGAGGCAACCCCATAAAACGAAAACGGCGGCCATCGCCGCCGGAACAAACGCAACTTATTCGAACGACGATCTTCCGAAAGAGTTGCAGAAAATGGAATGTTAAGTGAAAAATAGAGCCTTGTATAGAACGGCAAAACCATGCGCATCGCCATTTTCAACCAGAAGGGGGGCGTCGGAAAAACGACGACTGCGCTTAATCTTGGCGCCGCCCTGCACCGCTCCGGATCCCCCTCACTACTTCTCGATCTCGACCCGCAAGGGCACCTTTCGAGCATTCACGGCCAGGCACCGGTCGAGGCAAGTCGCAGCTTGTTCGCCTTCTATCAGGACACACGCAGCCTGAGCGAACTGGAAATTCCCTGGGAGCACATCGGTTATCTGGTTCCGGCACACCAGCAATTGATCAAGGTCGACTCCATCTTCGGCAAGGGGCCAGCCATCCTCAACAAGCTCCGCCTCGGTCTCGATGCAACACTAACCAGTGACCCAGAGCGCCCCTGCATCATCGACTGCTGCCCCTATATCGGCGTCCTCGCCCTGAACGCCATCTTCGCTTGTGAACGCCTGATCATCCCGGTGTCGACCGATTACCTGTCGCTACAGGCCGCCGACCACATCACGCGTACGCTGCAGGTGCTGGAACCCGTCATCAAGCGCCGCGTCGAACGCCGCTACCTGCTGACCCGCTTCGACCGCCGCCGGCGAATGAGCGACGACGTGCGCCGCAAACTACGCGAACGCTACGGCGATGAGGTGCTCGACACCGTCATCTCGGAAAACGTCACCGTCGCCGAAAGCCCTTCAGTCAACCAGGATGTCTTCCGCCGCAACGCCTCCAGCAGAGGCGCCCACGACTACCAGAGCCTGCTCGCCGAACTCGTCACCCGTGGCGACATGCAGCTCACGAAGCGATGATCAGATCGACGACATCCTCGTAGTTCGGGTTCCCGTTGCGCCCAACTGGCGAAGGGCGCACCACCTGGCAAGCCTGCACCTCACAGCCGCGGCAGATAGTGCACAGCTTGCGCCGGGCATCCGCCTCATCACGACCGGAAATGGCAAGGTTTTCGACCAGCACGCCGCTACGCGTGCGAATGCGAAACAGGTACTTCGTAATGACAACTGTCTGCACGGAACCTCCGTCAGATCATGGGATTAGATCGAGTATATGCAGTCGATTCTACAAACACAATCTATCGCGTTAAAACGAAAGAAGTTTCGCCCAATTTCCGGCCGCACTGCCACAGCCGGAAGCCTTCTGCTAAAATCTGCGCGACTAGGTCGCACCGCCCCCAACGCAGAGTAAAACAATGACAACACACGAATCGACCACTTTCATCATTGTTGGCCTAACCAAAGAAGGGAAAAAATTCCGCCCGAGCGACTGGGCCGAACGCCTCTGCGGCGTCATGTCTGCCTTCGGCGCCGAACGCAAGATGAAATACTCCCCCTACGTCGGCCCCGGCGATTACAACGGGGAAAAAGCCGTTTTCGTCGATGGCCGACTGGGCGAAGTCGAACCGATGGCCTACCGTTTCATGCTCAATTTCGCCCAGGACAATGACCTGCAGATCGTGGACGGCGTCTGCATCATCAGCGACAAGAAATAAACTGATCAAAAAAAATCGGCAACAAAAAAGGCGCCCACAGGCGCCATTCTTATTTGATCACGCAAGGATCAGGCAGCAAGGGCCTTGATCTGGGCAGACAGGCGGCTCTTGGTACGAGAAGCCTTGTTCTTATGCACGATCTTCTTGTCGGCGATACGATCGAGAACCGCGACAGATTGCTGATAAACGCCCTGGGCGGCGGCTTTGTCGCCAGCCAGGATCGCCTGACGCACACGCTTGATCGCGGTACGCAGGGTCGAACGCAGGCTTGCGTTGTGGGCGCGCTGCCCGTCAGCTTGACGGGCGCGCTTGCGGGCTTGTGCGCTGTTGGCCATGAATTTAATCCGTTAATTAGAGCAATAAAACGCAGCAGTTTACCACAAGTGGATTTGCAAATAAAGAACCATCTGAAAAAACAGGAACCTACTCAGTGCAACTACGGCATGGCGATGCGAGTAACGACATGTATCAGCGTCGCCACCGACCGACCAGTCACCCCGCGATGCATACCGCTCATCGCCCGGCCGGCGCATGCAACACATGTATCGATACACTTGATATTCAAGGAGGAAACATGCGTTCTCGTGCCCCAGGCTTCACCCTGATCGAACTACTTATAGCAATGGTGATCGCTGCCATTCTGCTGACGATCGGCCTGCCTTCCTTTACCGATTTGCTCGCCAGAAATCGCCTCACCACCCAGGCCAACGATCTTATTTCAGCACTCAATACAGCCCGTTCCGAGGCCGTCCGCCAAGGAGCTCCGGTTTGCGTCAAGCGCGTCAGTGCCACCGCCAATAATTGGAGCGATGGGTGGCGGGTGTTCGTTGATAGTAGCACCGCACGGACCATCTCCGCGGCAGCCGACTTCTGTAAGACCGAAAGTACGCTATTGCAGGTGCACGATGCGTTGGCTGGCGGAAATACGTTGACCAGTTCCGACTTCCCTCTAGCCGTTCGTTACAACGCGCTTGGCGTCGCCGTGAATGCCTCTGACGTGGGAATTTCGGGCAATTTCAATCTGTGCCGCCAGGGTGGCGCCAACGATCAATCACGGCAGATTTCCATTAACGTGAGCGGAAGCGTTTCCGTTAAGAATCACACCTGCACCTGAGCAAACATGCCCTCAAAAATCTCCCTCCCAAATCATCAATCCGGTCTTTCATTGATCGAGGTCTTGGTGGCGATCGTCGTCATTTCCTTCGGCCTGCTCGGCGTCGCCTCGATGCAGATCACCGGCATCAAGAACAACCAGAGCGCCTACTACCGTTCAACAGCGACCTTCCTGGGTTATGACATGCTCGACCGCATGCGCGCCAACAAGAAGGCCCTGATTGCCGGCAGCTACGATACCGGTGGCAGTTTCGTGAATGGCAAGCTGACGCCGGGTTCGGCGAGCGCCATGGTGGACATTGACAAGGAAGAATGGCTCACTGCGCTTGGCAACCAGCTTCCTTCGAGCAAGGCCAAGATCGAGGCGGCCGCTGGTGCGAGCACCCTGCGCGTCACCATCCAGTGGAACGATGCCCGCGGCACCGGCGGCGGCACTACGCAGTCCCTGTCCGTCGAAACCCAGGGCTGCGCTATTGGCGAAAGCTGCGTTTTCTGACGGGAAACTCTGAAAACATGAAAATAACTCTGCTTAGCCCCCCGCTCCATCGAAATCTTCCTACCGGCTTTTCGCTGATCGAACTGCTGGTCGCGCTAGCCATCAGCCTGTTCTTGATTCTTGGCGTCAGCTATATCTATGTCGGCAGCAAAAAAACCTACCAGGTCCAGGAAAACCTGGCCCGGATGCAGGAAAGCGCCCGTCTGGCCTTCGAGTACCTGAGCCGGGATATCCGGCAAGGCGGTGATTTTGGATGCGCCAGCCTAGCCTCTGCTTATCAGGCCGGAGGCAGCGCGGCTGCTTGCGCTTGGCCCACCGCCACCGTACCAACCGTCATCTGCACACTCGGCGGAACTGGCTGTGCGACCGTCGGCGCAAGCGAACCGATCCACGGCCACGAAAACGTCACCGCGGCAATCACAGCCCTCGGCATTACGCCGCTCAGCGGCACCGATGTACTGGAACTCAGCCGTGCCGGCAATCCCTGCGAGGGAACGAATTCAGCTGCTAGTGCTGTGACAATCGACAAGGATCCCCCGGGCGGCAATGCCGCCAACATCGGCGTCAACGTGACCGGCACGGATCTGGCCAACTGCGTCCAGGAAGGCGACATCCTGATTGCTTCCGATTGCAAGAACTCCGTGATTTTCCAAGCCTGTCAGGTTAACTCCAGTGGAATCATAGTCCACAGCACCGGCAACAGCGGCGGTTGCACCTCGCCGGCCTGGGGAAATAGCTGCAAGGACTGGGGCAACAACTACAAGGGCGGCTCCTTGCTGAAACTGACACGCAACGCCTACTACGTAAAAAATGACGCCGATGGCATACCCACCCTGTATCGCAAGAACATGGTTAATAGCACCGAAATCGCCTTGGTTCCCTACATTGAAAGCTTCCAGGTCAAGTACGGCGTAGCTGCCACAACGACCGGTTATCCGACCAGCTACCAAACTGCTTCAGGCGTCACCAATTGGTCGCTGGTCAAGTCGGTACGTATCGACCTGCTCGTTCGCTCCCCGGAAAACAATCTGACCACCGACATTCAGAAGGTCTATTTCAACAGCGCCACGGTGACACCAACCGACAAGCACTTGCGGCTCGTCGTCGGCAGCACCATCAGCATCCGTAACCGCACACTGCTCTCCACCGACCCATGATGCTAACCACCCGGCCCATTTCCGCGTCGCGCCAGAACATGCCCACCATGGGCCGACAAGGCGGGGCAATACTTTTCGTCGGCCTCATCCTGATGGTCGCCCTGACTATGCTTGCCTTCACGGCCCTGCGCACGGCCACCATGCAGGAGCGCATGGCCGGCAACGTTCGCGACCGGGGCATCGCCTTCCAGGCGGCCGAGTCGGCTTTGCGCGCAGCGGAAAAATATCTATCCGTCACCTCGGCGCCATCGTCGGCCACATTCAACGGCACAGCTTGTACCGCCAAGGGCATCTACAAGCTCAATACCGGCGTGCCGTACTTTGCAGCAACCAACAGCACCTTTACCTCCGGCACCCGTTGGGATGGCAGTTCAATCGATTTCTGGAACGAATACCCCTGGGAAACCACAAACTGTTCTTTCACCGGCAGCGGTGATCATGTCACTTTCGTCGCCAGCGGTGATGTCGGTAAGGCCGGCAAACCAATCAAGTTGCCCAGATATGTCATTGAGGAAATGCCCGTCGACGGCAACCTGCTTATGTCATACCGCGTAACCGCCAAAGGCTGGGGTAGCTCGGCCAACACGGTGGTGATACTGCAAGCCACGTATACCAGTCAATGATGCCTTAGGCGAGGAATGGCCATGAAAAAGCTACATACCCCCTTGTTGATCCTGGCGCTCGCCGCCGCGGCGCTGCCGCCGACTGCATACGCGCAAAGCTTTTCCGGACTCTATTCGATGCCACTGATCGGCAATGTCTCGGCCGCCCCGCTGATCCTGATGACCATGCAGCGGGATTCGCGCCTCTTCGTCGAAGCCTATGACGATGCCAGCGACATCAACGGCGACGGCGTCATGGATACCCGCTACAACCCGGAACTCAAGGAATACGACCCGGTCGCCAAGGCCTACAAGACCAATATCCTGGACTACTATGGCTATTTCGATCCCTACAAGTGCTACGAATACAAGGATTATGCCTATGGTAGTGGCGGCTCAGCTGGTACATTGAAAGCCTTCGTGCCCATCGGTGACACCGATACAGGCACGAAAAAATGTACGAGCTATTCGAAGAGCGGCCTTACCTCGCCATGGAGTGGCGACTTCCTGAACTACATGACGACGACCCGGATTGATGCACTGCGCAAGGTGCTTTACGGCGGCAAGCGCTATCTTGATCTGACCTATGTATCAGGCAAGAAGACCTCGCACACGGTGCTTGAACGGGCCAACATTCCTCAGGATTTGCATGCCTACGGCAAGGAATACACCAGTACGACCGTGGACGGCTACGATATCGCCGACTATACGCCCCTGAGCCAGCCGACTGCAGGCAAGCGGCACCTGTTCGCCAATGTCACCCTGGGCAGTACCGCGGCCAATAACCCACCGCTGTTGCGCATCCTGACCAACCGCGGCGAACGGGCTTGGGACTGGATCGCGGCTGAGACTTCGGCGGTGGCCGATACACCACTAAACGGCACCGCCGTCACCCCGACCAATCTGAACGTACGCGTGGTGGTCTGTGATACCAGCGGCGACGACGACCAGACGCCGAATAAGGGTGCGGATGCCAATGGCTATTGCAAAACTTACGGACAGAACAAGAAGCCCGTCGGCATCCTTCATGACTTTGGCGAGCAGAATTCGGTCTATTTTGGCCTGCTGACCGGCACATCGGTCAAGAATTTCAATGGTGGCATGTTACGCAAGGCCATCTCGAGCTTTACCGACGAAGTCGACGCATCCACGGGCATCTTCTCGACCTCCGTCAAAGGCATGGTCTATACGATCGACCGCTTGCAGGTCCGTCCCTTCAGTGGTGCTGGCGGAGGTGCTTATAGCTCTAAGACCGGTGAATCTTCGTCGTCCAACACCGTCGGCAACCCGGTCGCGGAAATGATGTACGAGGGGCTGCGCTACCTCGCCGGCGCTACCAGAACCACTGACTATTGGGATGGAACCGCTCTTTCCGGTGGATTGACGCAAAACGAGGATCCGAAGTTGCCGGCCGTGCTGAGCTGGACGAACCCCTATGGTGGCTCGGGCTTCAATGTCTGTGCCAAACCGACCCAGATGGTCATCAGTGATGTCAATCCGACATTCGATTCTGACAAATTGCCCGGATCCTTGTGGGCCAGCGGCGCCAGTTTCGCAGGCACTTTCGGCCCGGCAACCAACCAACTGGACGTCGCGGCGCTCGCCGGCCAGATATGGACATCGGAAGGCTGGACAACCAAGAACATAATCACCGGCGAAAAATACGGCGGCAGCGAGGCAGGTCTGCCAACGGTCAAGTCCGGGGTCACCAGTTTCGCGCAAATCCGCGGCCTGGTGCCGGAAGACCCGATGTGGCAAGGCTCCTTTTACGCGGCGTCGGTAGCCAAGTACGGCAAGGAAACCGATCTCAAGACCCTGGGCAACCCGGCTTTTGCGTCCTCCAGCATCACCAATCGGGTCGTCAACACCTCGGTTGTCGCGCTGTCTTCGGCCTTGCCGCGAATCGAGATGAAGGTGAGCCTGGCCGGCAGCGATCAATTGGTCACTGTCGTTCCCTATGCGCAAACCAACGCTGGCGGAAATTGGGCCTTTGCTGAGTTCGTCAAGGTCTTTGTCGATAACATCAAGAATGTCACTGGTGCAGTGCAGGATCCAGCGATCAATGGCGGATTCCCGTATTACAAGATGCAGGTCGTCTTTTCCGACAACTCGCTTTACCGCAACAACGGCCACGACAACGACATGGACTCACGGGCCACCTATGAGGTCTATTGGGACGACGCGGCCAAAAAAGTGGTGGTCAACGTCTGTGCTGATCCCTATCCGGAAAGCCAGACCAGCGGCGGCCTGACCTCTGTCGCCCAGACCATCCGCTGTAACCGGGATGGCGTAGATGGTATTGGTTACTCGGCCACCGGGGTCAGGGGCATGCATCTCGGCTACTCCATTTCAGGCGTCCAGATCCCGACAGGAGAACAGGCTACCCGTCTCGTCGTTCGCAACAACGCCTACAACACCGGCAATGATGGGGTCACCGATCTCGCACATTCGCTGGACCTGGCCAGTGCCCGCATCAGCGGCAATTTTGTAGACAACTATTTCAACAGTGGTAACAACTCATCAGCTGGCCTCGTCACTATGAAGACGGCTGCGGACGGCAACTCATTGCGACTGAACCACGCGGCTAGCTACGATCTTGGCATGTCAATTAATGCCGGTGAGTTCATTCCCCACGACCCCCTGTGGTATGCCGCGAAATACGGCGGCTATCTGGATGGAAAGGGCAACACGACACCCAATCTCCAACTTGATGGCGATGAATGGAAGGGTACGGATGGCATCACGCCGAACAGCTATTTCCGCGTCGTCAATCCGGCCTTACTCAAGGAACAGATTACGCAGGCAATCACGCCGACCCTGGTCAGCGGCTCCTCCTTTGCGGCCACCGCCTCGAACTCGACTGACCTCAAGACATTGAATGCGGTTTACCAAGGCAAATATATCGCTGCATATTGGTCTGGGCGGCTTAGCGCGTACACGATCAACACAAACACGGGAACCGTCGATACCACCACACCGCTCTGGGAGGCCAGTAGTAGTAGTGTCTTGCCCTCGGCTGCGACGCGCAATATTTATACTTACCGTCAATCAACATCCGCGGGTATAGCGTTCAAGTGGACAACGCTGGATACCACCGAGAAGGGAAAACTGGGCAACCAATCCAGTCAACTCGATTACATCCGCGGTGACAGGACCAATGAAGGAACCGGGACAACCAATTTCCGCAAGCGTGACGTTGACACCGTGCTTGGTGACATCATCAATTCGCAGCCGATCTTCGCGGGCGACGAAGACCAGGGGTATGGGTCGCTTTCCGGCACCGAGGGATCGAGCTATGCCGCGTACGTAACCTCGACCAAGAAAAGCCCTTCGCGCTCCAAGATGATCTACGTCGGTGCCAATGACGGCATGCTGCATGGTTTCCGTGCCAGCGACGGCGTCGAGTTGCTGGCCTACATTCCACGAGCAACATTGTGGGGCGATAATGCGTCACAGCTTTCCTTGCTGACTTCGAAATCCTATGCTCACAAGTACTACGTTGACGGCCCGCTCGTGGTTAACGATTTTTACGACGGCAGCAACTGGAAGACAGCGCTTGTCGGCACGCTCGGTGCCGGAGGCAAGGCAGTCTTTGCTCTCGACGTGACCAATCCGGACAGTTTCACGGCCAGCAACGTGATGTGGGAATTCTCGCATCCAGAACTTGGCCATGTCCGCAACCAGCCGATCATTGCCCGGCTGAACGATGGCAACTGGTATGCGATCGTCGGTAACGGACTGGAAAGCAGTACCTGCGACAGCAGCCAAACGCCGCGCTACACGGCGACCAATTCTTCGGCCCCTAGGCCATTCTGTACTCAGGACCTGGCATCTACAGCACGTAATGCAAAGCTTTTCATCATCAAGTTGAAACCTGACCTGAGTAACGGCTGGACGCTGGGTAGCGATTACTTCGTCATCCACGCCACCGACGACCAAACCGCTACAACGCCTCCCTCCATCACTACCAGCGGCAGCTCAACAGTCTATGACAATGGCACTGACAATGGCCTGTCCGGCCCAGCCATCAAGGACCGCGCTACGACCGCTGTCAGCTACGTGTATGCCGGCGACCTGCAGGGCAACGTCTGGAAGTTCGACCTGAGCGACGCCACTCCGTCTGCATGGACCACAGCCTACAAGTTGTTCCAGGCCAAGGACAGCAGCGGCAATACACAGCCGATCACCAGCGCGGTGGCAGCCGGCACTAATCCGAAGAACGCCAACAATGTCTGCGTCGCAGCCGGAACCGGGCGATTCGTTTATGAAGGAGATCTGGTGTACAAGGGCGTTCAGTCCGCCTATGGCGTCCAAGACACCGGATCGGCCCTGACCGGCACCCGTAGTTCCGAGCTCCAGGAGTACACGGTCACTGACAAGCGTACGGAAACGTACGGCGGCATTACGTCGAATCTTGTCTACGTCTCGGACGAAGCTTTCGATGCCACCAAGAAAGGCTGGTTCCTTGATCTGCGCGAAAAGCCGACGGCTGTACCGCGTGATATCGGCGAGCGCATCATCCAGGCCCCTATCCTGACTAAGTTGCGGACCAACGAACTTTTGGCGACCTACATCACCTCAATCCCGACCGGCGATCAGTGCGATGCCAGCGGATCGAGCTTCATGCTCGACTTCAATGCCTGCACCGGCGAGGCCTTGAGCATTCCCACCTTCGATCTCGACGGGAATCTTGTTTTTGACAGTGCGGACAGAGGAACGCCCGGAACTGGCGAAAGAAATGCAGGCCGGCAGGTTGGCGCTCCGGATGCCAGCAATCCGAACTCAGCGATGTGCTTTGAGTCTGCCACCGGCGGCATGAAGGGCTGCTCCTTCGATCTCGGCATCCTTTCCTGCTCCGATGGCCGGATTGAAACGATCAGAAAGCCGCCAACATCAACCAGTTGCGGCATCAAGCGAACCTCCTGGCGGCAACTCCGTTAATGGAATACAGACACTCCATGAAAAACCAACGCATTCTCGGCTTCACCCTGATCGAAGTGATGATTGTGGTAGCCATCATCGGTATCCTGGCCGCCGTCGCCCTGCCGTCTTACTTCGAGTCGATCGCCCGTGGACGGCGGGCCGATGCCAAATCGGTGCTGCTCGAAGGCGCCCAGTTCATGGAACGCGTCTACACTGAACGCGGCGCCTACAACAAGCAGTCCGATGGCACGGCGGGCACCACCTTGGCCGCCATCGGCTTCCCGACTGCACTAACCGTGGCGCCGAAAGATGGCAGCACGACTTACTACACCATTACGCTCAGCGGCGCGCTTGCGTCCGAATCCTTCATGCTGCAAGCGGCCCCCTCAGGTTCACAGGTCAACGACAAATGCGGCACACTGACGCTGACCAACGCCGGAGCCAAGGGAATTACCGGGGCCTCAGCATCGGCCACCGCCAGCGACTGCTGGAATCGCTGATCGGCCGGCAGGGCAACTCGCCATGACATACCAAAAAAGGGGCCTTGGCCCCTTTTCTGCGTTGGGCAGGTATATCGCCCTGTCCTGTGTCCTGCACGGGCTCCTGATTGCTTCAGGTTCTCTGCCCGTGCACTTCTCCGGCGGATGGCGCATGGGGAGCGCTGAGTTCGACCATGAGGTCCGTCCTCGCGCCTTAACGGTCACCATGGTGACCCTTGGCAGCAATATTCCACCACGGCCCTCGCTCAACATGATAAAACAGGGGAGCACCTCACCTCCCCCAACGATGCCTGAAGCCGCGCCGGTGCTGCCTGAGGAGACGAATCCGCTTCCGCGGCGAAGGGTCTACCAGGATTTCGAATTGGACATGCAAGCGGTGCCACTGCTGCCGCCGGAGCTGGATGAAACGCTTGTGCTGCCAGCGGACGAGCAAGGCAAGATGCAGCTATTGCTGCTCGTGTCCGCTACCGGCGAGGTTCTCTGGGCTTATGTCGAAGCCACCGAATTGAGTCCTGAAACCAGCGAAATGCTGGCTGAACGCTTCCGCCAAACCCGCTTCGACCCAGGAACAGTCAATCAACGAGCGGTCGACAGTCTCTACCGCATTGAGGTCAGCTTGGCTGCGGCAATCCCGTTGCCTTAACCGTCAAAGATCAGGCAGCGCCGGTTCGCGTTGCCCCCAAGCCAGCCGGCAGAGGAAAGGTTACGCCCTCCTCAAGCCCCGGAAGCTGGATCAGGTCGGTGGTCCCGGTCAGTTCTTTGATGCGCACGATCACCCGCTGCACCAGCACTTCCGGGGCGGAAGCACCGGCGGTAAGACCGACCGACTGCTTGCCACCGAACCAGCTTGGGAGAATTTCATCGGGACCATCTACCAGATGGGCATCGATGCCACGGATCAGGGCCACTTCCCTCAGGCGCCGGGAATTCGAACTGTTCTGGCTACCCACCACGATCACAAGGTCGCACTGTTCTGCCAAGGCCTTGACCGCATCCTGGCGGTTCTGCGTGGCGTAGCAGATGTCGTCCTTCTTCGGCCCCTGGATGGACGGAAAGCGCTGACGCAGGGCATCGATGACCACCGTCGCATCATCGACCGACAGCGTGGTCTGGGTGACGAATGACAGATTGTCTAGCGATTGCACTTCGAGGCTGGCGACGTCTTCTGCCGTTTCCACCAGGTACATGCCGCCTTCGCTCTGCCCCATCGTGCCTTCGACTTCCGGGTGCCCCTTATGCCCGATCATCACCACTTCACGTGCCTGGTTGCGCATCTTGCCGACTTCGACATGGACTTTGGTGACCAGTGGGCAGGTGGCGTCGAAGACCTTCAGACCGCGCCGCTCGGCTTCGTCGCGGACGGCTTTCGAGACGCCGTGGGCGCTGAAGATCACCGTGCTGCCGGTTGGCGCTTCGTCGAGTTCTTCGATGAAGACGGCGCCCTTGGCGCGCAGGTCGTCGCAGACAAACTTGTTGTGCACGACCTCATGGCGAACGTAGATCGGCGCGCCGAACTTTTCCAGGGCGCGCTCGACGATGGCGATGGCGCGCTCGACGCCAGCGCAGAAACCGCGGGGGTTGGCCAGTACGATCTGCATTTACATGATTCCGATGATTTTCACCTCGAAGCGGATAGTCTTGCCGGCCATCGGGTGGTTGAAGTCGAAGAGCGCGTGGGTGGCGTCCAGTTCGCGCAGGAAGCCGGCAAAGGTGCCGCCGTTGGGCGCGGTGAATTCGACGACGGAATTCTCCTTGAGTTCCATCTCGGCCGGCAGGCCGCTGCGGGCGATGCGTTCGACCAGGCGTTCGTTGTGCTGACCGAAGGCCTGCGCCGGTTCGAGTTCGAAGACGAAGTGCTCATGAGCCGGCAGGCCGACCAGCACCGCTTCGAGATTCTCGGCCAGCTGGCCGCTGCCCATCTGCAGCGTCGCCGGGCTCATGTCGAAGGTGGACAGGAACTCCTCGCCGTCAAGGGTGGTGATGCGGTAATGCAGCGTCAGGTAACTGTCAGGACGAACGGTATTCATGGCTTTTTCTCGGCGGGTTTGCGGGTGCTCGCCATCAGCTGTTCGATGACGAGGAGGACGGCGCCAACCGTGATCGCCGTATCGGCGACGTTGAAGGCCGGCCAGTAATAGCCGGCGGCATGCCACTGGACGAAATCGACGACAGCGCCGAAGCGCACGCGATCGATGACATTGCCCAGCGCGCCGCCCATGATCAGGGCCAGCGACAGCGAGGCCAGCTTTTGCTGTGGATGCTGGCGCAGCATCACGGCGATCCAGGCCGAAACGGCCAGCGCCAGGATGGTGAAAAACCAGCGTTGCCAGCCCGGCTGGTCGGCGAGGAAGCTGAAGGCCGCCCCCGGATTGAAGGTCAGTACCCAATTCCAGAAGGGCGCGACGTAGATCGTCTGGCCGTACTCGATATGGCTGAGCACGACCCACTTACTGAGCTGATCAAGGACGATGACCAGTCCGGCCAGGGCGTACCAGTGCGCCGCCTTAGGCACAGCGGCGCGCCTCGCCTTCGCCGTGCAGGTTACTGACACAACGGCCGCACAGGGTCGAATGTTCGGCATGGGCGCCGACATCCGCGCGGACATGCCAGCAACGCTCACACTTGGCGTGCTCGAGCGGCGTCGCCACGACCAATTCGGTTTCATCGCGGACCAGTGACGTCGCCGAGCAGATGAGGACGAACTTCAGGTCATCGCCGAGTGCTGCCAGCGCTTCATACTTGTCGCCGGTGCAGCGAATTTCGACAGCCGCCTGCAGCGCCGAACCGATCTTGCCGGCTTCGCGCTGCGCTTCCAGTGCCTTGGTGACATCGGCACGGGCCGCGCGGACCAGCGCCCAGCGGGTCAGCAACTCAGCCTCGCCGGCCACCGCCGGCAGCTCATGCCAGCGTTGGAACATCACCGAATCATCTTCCTTACCGTTGAGCACGGCCCAGACTTCCTCGGCGGTGAATGACGTGATCGGCGCCAGCAGGCGGACGAAAGCCTGGGTGATGTGCCACAGCGCCGATTGCGCCGAGCGGCGGGCGGTCGACTTGGGGGCCGTGGTGTACAAGCGGTCCTTCAGGATGTCGAGGTAGAAGCCGCCGAGGTCTTCCGAGCAGAAGGTCTGCAGCGCCTGGACCACGCGGTGGAACTCGAACTTGTCGTAATCGGCGCAGCAGGCGACCTGCAGCTCGCGGGTCAGCGCCAGCGCGTAGCGGTCGATCTCCAGCCACTGCTCAACCGGCAGCATGTCGGCGCCAGCATCGAAGTCGGAGACGTTGGCCAGCAGGAAGCGCAGCGTGTTGCGGATGCGACGATAGCCTTCGACGACGCGCTTGAGGATTTCGTCGGAAATCGACAGCTCGCCGGAGTAGTCGGTCGCGGCGGTCCACAGGCGCAGGATATCGGCGCCCATCTTGTCCGAGACCTGCTGCGGCGCGATGACGTTACCCTTCGACTTGGACATCTTGTGGCCCTTGCCGTCGACGACAAAGCCGTGCGTCAGCAGCGCCTTGTACGGGGCGCGGCCGTCGATGGCGGCGCCGGTCAGCAGCGAGGAATGGAACCAGCCGCGGTGCTGGTCGGAGCCTTCCAGGTAGAGGTCGGCCGGCCAGCCCAGCTCGGCGTGCGAGCCGCGCAGCACGCTCATGTGCGTGGTGCCGGAATCGAACCAGACGTCAAGGATATCGGTGGTTTTGACGTAGTCGGCAGCATCATTGCCGAGCAGTTCAGCAGCGTCGAGTTGCGTCCACGCTTCAATGCCGCCCTGCTCGACCCGCTTGGCGACGGCTTCCATCAGTTCCAGCGTGTTCGGGTGCAGTTCGCCGGTCGCCTTGTGGGTGAAGAAGGGTAGCGGCACGCCCCAGTTGCGCTGGCGCGAAATGCACCAGTCCGGGCGGTTGGCGATCATCGCGTGAAGGCGGTTCTTGCCCCAGGCGGGATAGAAGGCGGTGTCCTCGACGCCCTGCAGCGCCGCTTCGCGCAGCGTGTGGCCGGCCGGCTCGGTGGCGGCAATGCCCTGGCTGTCGACATCCGGCGCATCCATGCGCACGAACCACTGGCTGGTGGCGCGGTAGATCAGCGGCGTCTTGTGGCGCCAGCAGTGCATGTAGCTGTGCTCGATGGTGGTGTGCTTCATCAGCGCGCCGACTTCGGCCAGTTTCTCGACGATCACCGGGTTGGCCTTCCACACGTTCATGCCCCCGAAGAACGGCAGGTCTTCGGCAAATCTGCCGTCGCCCTGCACCGGCGTCAGGATGTTCTCGTTGTGCATGCCGTAGTTCTTGCACGACTGGAAGTCCTCGATACCGTAGGCCGGCGCCGAATGGACGATGCCGGTGCCGGCGTCTAGCGTCACGTAATCACCGAGAAAAACCGGCGACAGGCGGTCGTAGAACGGATGGCGGAAGGCGATGCGCTCGAGTGCCGCGCCCTGGCAGCTGGCGACCGTGGTACCAGTCAGACCATAGCGAGCGAGGCAGCTTTCCTGCAGGTCGGCGGCGAGGATCAGGCAGCCCTTTTCGGTCTGCACCAGGTGGTAGGTGAACTCCGGATGGGCGTTGAGCGCCTGGTTGCCGGGAATGGTCCACGGCGTCGTCGTCCAGATCACCGCGTAGGCTTCGCCAGCCGGCAGTTCCTTGAGGCCGAAGGCGGCCGCCAGCTTGTCGCGCTCGGCGGCGGCGAAGGCAACGTCGATGGCCGGTGATTTCTTGTCCTGGTATTCGACTTCCGCTTCGGCCAGCGCTGAACCGCAGTCAAAACACCAGTTCACCGGCTTCAGGCCGCGATAAACGAAACCGCGCTTGACCATCGCGCCGAGCGCGCGAATCTCGTCGGCCTCGGTCTTGAAGTTCATCGTCTGGTACGGGTTGTCCCACTCGCCGAGCACGCCCAGGCGAATGAAATCCTTTTTCTGCCGGTCGATCTGCTCGGCCGCGTAGGCACGCGCCAGCTTCTGCACCTGCTCGCGCGGAATGTGCTTGCCGTGCGTCTTCTCGATCTGGATCTCGATCGGCATGCCGTGGCAGTCCCAGCCCGGCACGTAGGGCGCATCGAAGCCGGAGAGCGTCTTCGCGCGGACGATGATGTCCTTGAGCACCTTGTTCACCGCATGGCCGATGTGGATGTCGCCATTGGCGTATGGCGGGCCGTCATGCAGAACGAACTTCGGCCGCCCGGCGGCTATCTCGCGGATGCGCTGATAGAGCTTTTTCTCCTGCCACTGGGCGACCCATTGCGGCTCGCGCTTGGGCAGGTCGCCGCGCATCGGGAACGGCGTATCGGGAAGATTCAGGGTGTCTTTGTAGTCAGCCATTTTGCGTGTTCACAGCTTGAAGTAGGCCCGCGCCGCCGCGGCATCGGCCGCGATTTGCGCCTTGAGGGCATCGAGATTGGGAAAACGTTGCTCGTCGCGCAGTTTCCGCACGAAACGCACCGAGATGTGCGCACCATAGATGTCGCGATCGAAATCGAACAGATGCACTTCCAGCAACGGCCGGGTGCCACCGACAGTCGGCCGGATGCCGAGGTTGGCAACGCCAGGCAACGACCGCTCGCCGAGACCGCCGACTTCGACGGCGAAGACGCCGGTCATCGGCAAGGGATTGTGCTTGATGCGGATGTTGGCGGTGGCGAAGCCGAGTTGCCGGCCGATCTTGTCGCCGTGCGACACCTGGCCATCCATGGCGTAGGTCCGGCCAAGCAGGCGGGCAGCATGGGTCATGTCACCGCCGGCCAGGGCCCGGCGGACGCCTGAGCTGGAGACGCGTTCACCTTCCACGACAACGCTGTGCATCGCCTCGACGCCGAAACCGAGGCGCCGTCCGGCTGCCTGGAGGAGCGCAAAATCCCCCTGCCGGCCGCGACCGAAGCGAAAGTCGTCGCCGATGATCAGGTGGCGAAGCTGCAGCCCTTGGCACAGCACCTGTTCAACGAAGTCCTCGGCGCTCAGGGCAGCGAAGGCGGCGTTGAACGGGCAGACCATGGCCTGCGCCACCCCCAGGTCAGCGAGCAGTTCGAGCTTCTCGCGCAGCGTCGTCAGGCGCGCCGGGGCCGAGTCGGGGGCGAAAAATTCACGGGGATGGGGCTCGAAGGTGAGGATCGTCGGCGGCAAGCCGAGATCGCGCCCTACCTGCGTCAGTCGCGCCAGCAACGCCGCGTGCCCGAGGTGCACGCCATCGAAATTGCCGATGGCGAGGACGACGGGAGTGGGAACGGAGCGCGAATAACCGCGATAGACAAGCATGAATTGGTGGCGAGAAAAAAACGTTGAATTATAACGGCCTGCGCGGCTGCCCGCTTGGCCGAAGGCGGGTTCACCGTTGCGAAAAGCGAAACCGCCTACCCACCTTCGCTATAATCGCCGGCTTATTACTTTCGCAGTAAGCCGTCGATGCTCGACCTGATCAACCATGTCGTAAAAATTTCGGCTCGCCGTGACCGTACCGAGATCAATTCGGCCATGGTCGACGCCCTGATCGACCTGTTTCATCCGCTGCGCGCCACCATCTACCGTTGCTACTCCGGACACAACAAGGCGGTCTTCTTTCCCTGTGCCGGTTTCGGCCCGCATGGCCCCTTCCTGCGCAACGCCTATCTGCCGGACCGTCTGCACTGCCATGGCATCGACCATGATCCGCTGCTCCAGCGCTGCCGCCAGGAAGCCTCCGCTGTCCTCGACCACCTGAAAGATGGCTCGCATCGCATCGTTTTTCCGATCATCCGGCGCAATGAACCGAGCTACATGATCGACCTGACCCTGCTCGACGAATTTTCTGCCGATCAACGGATAGCCTTGATGGGACTGATTGAGTATTTCGGCAACCATATCGGCCTGCTCGATTACGGCGAAGGTGACACGCTGACCGGACTCGCCAGCCGCAAGACCTTCGACAAGCATTTGTTCGAATTGCTCGGTCAGGCTGCCAGCGATGAACTGCTGGCCAACGGCAACGGCCATCCCCGGCGCCGGCGCGGCAGTTCCGGCGAGGCCAGCCACTGGCTGGCCGTCTGCGACATCGATCATTTCAAGCAGGTCAACGACAACTTCGGCCACCTGATTGGTGACGAGGTACTGATCATGCTCGCCCAGGTGATGCGCCAGTCCTTCCGCTTCGATGACCAACTGTTCCGCTTCGGCGGCGAGGAGTTCGTCGCCCTGTTGCAACCGACCGACCGCACTTCGGCTCTCGCCACCCTGGAGCGCTTTCGCCGCCAGGTCGCCAGCCAGGTGTTCAGCCGCGTCGGCCACGTCACCATCAGCATCGGCTTCAGCCGGCTGCTGCCCCACGACACGCCGGCCGATGCCATCGACCGGGCCGACGAAGCGCTGTACTTCGCCAAGCACAACGGGCGCAATCGCATCGACTGTTACGAGGAACTGGTCGCCACCCGGCAACTGATCGCCAAGGAAGTGGCGCGCGGCGAAATTGAACTGTTCTAGCCGATAACCGACGGACGTGCCCGCGGACCGGGCGGGTGCTTGATGAAGTATTGGCGAATACCCCGAACGATGGCTTCGGCCAATTTCTCCTGATAGGCATCGTCGTTGAGCCGGCGCTCTTCTTCCGGATTGGAGATGAAGGCCGTTTCGATCAATGCCGACGGAACGTCCGGCGCCTTGAGCACGGCAAAGCCGGCCTGCTCGACATGGTTCTTGTGCAGGGTATTGATCGTCCCAAGCTCACCGAGCAGATACTTGCCAAGCTTCAGGCTGTCATTGATCGTCGCCGTCTGCGACAAGTCAAGCAACGTGCGGGCAAGGAAGGGATCGCGGGAGCGGATATTGACCCCACCGATCAGGTCGGCCTGATTCTCGCGCTGCGCCAGCAAACGTGCCTGGGTGCTTGAGGCGCCACGCTCGGAGAGAACGAACACCGAGGAGCCACGGGCGTCGGGCTTGATCCAGGCATCGGCATGGATGGACAGGAAAAGGTCGGCCTGGACGCGTCTCGCCTTCTGCACGCGCACCTGCAGCGGCACGAAAAAGTCCGCATCGCGGGTCAGCACCGCCCGCATGTTCGGTTCGGCGTCAATGCGCCGCTTCAGGCGACGGGCCACTTCCAGGGTGACCGTTTTCTCGTAGGTTCCGCCCTTGCCAATGGCTCCCGGATCCTCGCCACCATGGCCAGGATCAAGCATGATGGTCACCAGCCGGTCGACAACAGGTTTGCCGGACTTCCGTGTCGTTTGCCCCTCAGGCGCCTCAGGCCGGCTGTCGTGCGGCTGGAAATCCCGCTGATCAGGTAACGGCTCGACGGCATTTTCCCGCCCTTCGAGCAACGCCATCAGCGGATCGGGCGGAGTCAGCGGATAGACGTCGAGGACCAGGCGATGGCCATATTCGCCAACCGGTTCGAGCGTAAATACCTGTGGATTGACCTTGTTCTTCAGTTCCATCACCAGGCGCACGACGCCCGGCTTGAAGCGCCCGGCACGCAACAGCTTGATGTTGGGATCATCGGTGGCCACTTTGCTGGCCAGACTGTCGAGCACGCTGTTGAATTCAACGCCTTCGATATCGAGGACCAGGCGGTCAGGATTTTCGATCAGGAAATGCTTGTACTTGAGCGCGCCGTCATGCTCCAGCGTGACGCGCGTGTAATCGGCGGCCGGCCACACGCGCACGGCGAGCACTGACGGCAGCCTGGCGGCGGCGCCGGCCAGCGGTGTGACGGAAAGGATCAGCGAGGCGCCGGCATAGCGGAGTAGTTGCCGGCGTCCCAGGCTGAGGCCAGGCCTTCTAGACATTGCTTTCCTTCCGGCGAATCAACGATGGTTTCGAGTACCCGTCCGCTGCCTTCGTGGCGCAGACGCAAGCGGATGTCTGGCGCCGGGACGCAGCCCGCAGCGCGTTCCGGCCATTCGACCAGACAGATTGCGCTGTCATTGAAATACTCGCCAAAACCCGCATCGAGAAACTCCTCTGGCGACTCGAAACGATAAAAATCAAAGTGATATAAGTATAAGCTCGAAACTACGTAAACTTCAACCAATGAATAGGTCGGACTCTTAACCGGACCGCTGTGGCCCAGCGCCCGGATCAACGCGCGGACCAGGGTCGTCTTGCCAGCGCCCAGGTCACCTTCGAGATTGACGACCAGCCCGGCGCTCAGGCGCGGTGCCAGCAATTCCCCGAAACGCTGAGTGGCAGCCTCGTCGGGCAGGTGATAAACGGCGGTAACATCGGGGCTATGCACGATCAGGACTCCACGGTGGATTACACGGCGCTGCGGGAAGAAATTCGCGCCGCCGGCCGGAAACTTGGCTTTGTCGCCGTCGGCGTCGCCCGCGCCGATCCCGGCCCGGCCGCCAGCCGTCTGCGCGCCTGGCTGGCCGAGGGCTGCCACGGCGAAATGGATTATATGGCCCGCCATGCCGAACTGCGCGCCCAGCCGCAGCAGTTGCACCCCGGCACGCTGACGGTGATCTCGGCAGCGCTCGATTATTTGCCGCACGACCAGCCGGCGCCGCCCGCCGACGTGGCGGCGATTTCGCGCTACGCCCAGGGCCGCGACTATCACAAAGTGGTACGCGGCCGGCTGCAGAAACTGGCCGATGCCATCGCCGGCGTGGTCGGCCCCTTCGGCTACCGCGTCTTCTCCGACTCGGCGCCAGTCATGGAAGTCGAGTTCGCCCGCCAGGCCGGCCTCGGCTGGCGTGGCAAGCACACGCTGCTGTTATCGAAGCAGGGGTCCTGGCGCTTTCTCGGCGAAATTTATACCGACCTGCCGCTGCCGCCTGACGATCCGGTTGAGGAACACTGCGGCACATGTAGCGCCTGCCTGGCCGCCTGCCCGACCGGCGCCATCGTCGCCCCCTACCGCGTCGATGCGCGGCGCTGCATCAGTTACCTGACCATCGAGCTGGCCGGGGCGATTCCCGAGGAACTGCGGCCGCTGCTCGGCAACCGTATCTACGGCTGCGACGACTGCCAGCTGTGCTGCCCGTGGAACCGCTTCGCCCAGCTTGGCGACGGCGAATTTGCGCCGCGCCACGGCCTAGACTCGGCCTCGCTGGTCGCCTTGTTCGCCTGGACGGAAGAGGAGTTCGAGCAACGCCTGGCCGGCAATCCGATCCGCCGCATCGGGCACGAGCGCTGGCTGCGCAACATTGCCGTCGCCCTCGGCAACGGTCCGCCGACGGCGGCAGCCAGGGCGGCGCTGCAAAGCCATGCCGGGCATCCCTCGGCGCTGGTCCGCGAGCATGTCACTTGGGCCCAGCGCCGACTAGGTTTCGATAGCTGAAACACCCCACAGGTCCGTGGTGCCGAAACCCGTCATTTGCGGATGAGCCCGAATGAAGGACTCGAGTTCGTCGGCCGGCAAGGGTTTGCTGATCAGGTAACCCTGGATCTTTTCGCAACCGATGGAGAGCAGGTATTTCAGCTGCGCTTCGGTTTCGACGCCTTCGGCAACCACGTCCAGGCCCAGCTTGTGGGCAAGCAGCACGGTAACGTCGCAGATGTCGGCATCGTTCTGGTCGGTCTCGATGTCCTTGACGAAAGAGCGGTCGATTTTCAGCGTACTGACCGGAAACAGCTTGAGATAGGACAGCGAAGAATAGCCGGTGCCGAAGTCGTCAATCGACAGCGAGAGGCCACACCCAGCCAGCTCGTTCATCGAGGCGATGGTCTGGTCAGGATTGGCCATCGACATCGATTCGGTCACCTCGAGCACCATCATTTCGGTCGCCACGCCGTATTGCAGAAGCATGGCCTGGATGCGTTCGGGCAAAGAGCGGTTGAGGAACTGGCTGGCGGTCAGATTGACCGACATGCGCAGATGCCCGATACCGCGATTGCGCCAGAGCACCAACTGGCGGCAGGCCTGCTCCAGCACCCAGTCGCCGATCGGCAGGATCAGGCCGGTTTCCTCGGCAATCGGGATGAATTCCATCGGCGAAACCAGGCCGCGCTCCGGGTGCTGCCAACGGATTAGTGCCTCGACGCCGACCACCCGCCCGCTGCGCAAATCCAGCTGCGGCTGGTAATGAAGCAGGAACTGACGCTGCTCGATCGCCCGGCGCAGGTCGGATTCGAGAGCCAAGCGCTTGACCGCCGCCTGCTGGATTTCTTCCTTGAAGAACTGGTAGTTGCCACGGCCATTGGCCTTGGCGTGATACATCGCCGCATCGGCTTTTTTCAGCAAGTCCTGGCTCTCCCCGGCGTCCTCCGGATACAGGCAGATGCCGATACTGGCACTGGTGCGCAATTCATTGTGCTCGAGCAGATAGGGTTCGGCGACAACGCTCAGTATCTTGTCGGCGACATGGGCGGCATCGGCCGGCTCATCGATGTCGGCAAGGACGATGACGAACTCGTCTCCCCCCAGGCGGGCGACCAGATCGGTCTGGCGAATGGAACCGGCAAGCCGCTGAGCGACATCCTTGAGCAACAGATCGCCGACCTGGTGGCCGAGGGTGTCGTTGATGGTCTTGAAGTTGTCGAGGTCGATCATCATCAAGGCCACCTGCTTGCCGTTGCGGGCAGCCATGCCAAGCGCCTGGAGCAGCCGCTCGTGCAGGCTGGTGCGGTTGGCGAGGCCGGTCAGCTGGTCGCTGAAAGCCAGTGCCTGGATCTTCTCCTCAGCCTTCTTGCGCTCGGTGATGTCGAAATGAGTGCCGACATAGTGGGTGACCACTTCAGCCTCGTCCTTAACCGCCGAGATGGTCAGCCATTTTGGATAGATTTCACCATTCTTGCGGCGATCCCAGATCTCCCCCTGCCAGGCGCCCTGGCTGAGCAGCGTTTCCCACATGCTGCGGTAGAAGGTCTCGTCGTGGCGGCCCGACTTGAACAGCCGTGGCGTCTGGCCAACCACCTCCTCGGCGCTATAACCGGTGCTCGCCGTAAACGCCTGGTTGACCCGCAGAATGACCCCGCCGGCGTCGGTGATCACCGTCCCCTCCTGCGATTCGAAGGCTGCCGCAGCGATGCGCAGATCAGCCTCGTTGCGCTTGCGGGCGGAAATGTCGGTGACGTAGGCAAGGGTGCACAATCGCCCGTCAAGTTCGGTGATTTCGCTAGACAGACTGACATGGATCGGCGATCCGGCCCGATCGAGCCAGACCGTTTCATAATCCACCAGACGGCCGTTCTTGGCCAGTTCATCCACCCATGCCTGGCGCAGGGCAACGCTCGGCCAGAAGCCCACTTCCAGCGACGTCCGCCCGATCAACTCGGCCTTGGCCCAGCCGAAATCCCGCTCGTAATTGGCATTGGCCTCGATGAAACGACCATCGGCCAGGGTGGCGATGGAGGCGGCGATCGGACAGGACTCGAAGGCCGCCGAGAACATCTGCCGCGACTGGCGCAAGGCAAGATCGGCCAGCTTGCGCTCGGTGATGTCGGTATAGACCCAGATCGAGGCTCCTTCGAGCACGGCATTGCGGTCGAGCGGCCGGCCGGTCTGGATGATCCACAAGCGCGAACCGTCCTGATGGCGCATTTCGGTCTCGAAACTGGCGCTGCCCTGCTCCGACAACTGCGCATAACCAATCCGGCCGGCAATCTCGAAGCGCTCGCGGGAACCGTAGAAGATCTCTGTCTTCTGCCCCTCCAGTTCGGCGGCATTGGCAAAGCCGAAGATCTCGGCAAGGCGCTGGTTGCACTTCAGTATCCGCCGCTTGCGCAGGAGCAAGATGCCGACGTGGGCGTTGTCGAAGATCAGCCGTTGCTCGTCGAGCAACTCCTTGATCCGGTCGTCCTGCTGCTTGCGCTCCGTGACATCGCGGACAATCGCCTGCAGGCAGACCTCGCCGCCGTAGTCGATGCGTTTGAGGCTGATCTCGACGTCGAGCTGCGAACCATCCCGATGCAGGTTGCGCCATTCGAACAGCACCGGATGGCCGGAAATGGCCATGGCGACCTTCTCCTCGACCACTTCCGCCGACGGCCGGCCGTCTGGCTGCAGGGGTGGCGAGACGGCCAGCACCGTCGCCCCGACGATCCGTTCGCGCGCCAGCTGGTAGAGCTCCTCGGCCCGCCGGTTGCAGTCGAGCACGGTGATGCCCTGCATGATGAAGATGGCGTCATTGGCCTGCTCGAACAGGGTATGGAAGCGCTCTTCGGTACGCCGCAGCGAATCGAGCGTGCTCGTCAGTGCCTTGGTGCTGTCGGCCACCCTACGGCGCAGCGTCCAGCTCCACGCCGCGAGAATTGCAATGAGCAAACTCAGCCCGACCAGGGCATAGGCCAGCGGCCGGGTATAGCGCATCCACGGGCTGTCGTCGACACCTTGGTCCGGCCAGCGGCGTTCGTTGGCACGGAGGCGGGGGCCGGCGGATTCGACGCTGTCGCTGATCGGCTGGATGGCGGCGGCGATGCCTGGTGGCTGAGCGTCAGCCGCGCGCAAGGAGGAAGGTGGGTAATTGTCGTCGAGGCCGACGCGGATTGAATCTGGTGTCTCGGCCAATCCGCCGAGCGCCGGCAACAGCAGGCTCAGGGTGATCAGGAAGCGACGAACGGCGCGTCCGGCCACGATTGTGTCAGCCGCTCAGCCGACGGCCACCGGGCGCGCCGGATCGGCGCACCATTCGCTCCACGAACCGGCGTACAGCCGCGACCCCGGCAATCCAGCCAATTCCATGGCCAGAATGTTGTTACAGGCGGATACCCCTGAACCGCACTGGTGCACCACTTGCTCCGGCGCCCGACCGGCGAGCACGGCCAGCCATTCCGCCCGCAATTCGGCAGCCGGCTTGAAACGCCCGTCAGCCTGCAGGTTATCGCGGAAGAAGCGGTTCACCGCCCCCGGAATATGTCCGCCAACCGGATCGATGGTCTCGTTCTCGCCGCGGAAACGGTCCGGGCTGCGCGCATCGACCAGGTGCATGCGCGAGGTCTGCAGGAAGGCCCGCACATGGTCGATATCAACCAGCACGTCGCGCTGACGGACGACGAATTCCGTCACCGGCGCTGGCTGAATCTGGTCCGTCAGGCGGCCCCCGGCAGCCTGCCAGGCCTGCAGCCCGCCGTCGAGGACGGCGACGCGATCATGACCAAGCCAGCGCAACAGCCACCAGAGTCGGCCGGCAATCATGCCCTGGCTGTCGTCATAGACCACGACCTGCGTCTGCGGACCGATGCCGAGGCTCCCCAGAGAGGCCGCCAGTTGCGCCGGATCCGGCAGCGGATGACGGCCGTTGCGACCGCTCATTGGACCCGACAGGTCGCGGTCACAATGCATGAAAACAGCACCGGGAATGTGCCCGGCAACATAGGCCGCTTCGCCAAAGGCAACATCGGCCAACTGATGCCGGACGTCGACAATGCGCCAGGCGGGATCGCCCACGTGTGCGGCGAGCGTCGCCGCATCGACCAGCGTGCCGTAACTCAAGCGGTCGTCTCCTGGTCCAGCCAGAGTTTGGCTGCCTCGGCACTGTCGAAGACCTCGACGTCGGCATTGACGAAAGTCTGCGACAGCCAGGCGCTCCAGGTCACCCACTGACTGTCGGTGATGACGGCGACGCGATTGAAATCATTGGCGTGGGCACGCGAGAACTTCACTTCTTCCCAGGCCACATCCAGCGTCAGGCCGGCCATCTGGGTGAGGTCGAAATAGAGATCGACCGGTCCTTCGAAACGGACCTTGTAATTGACGACTTCCTCAAACTCCTTGTAGTCGGGCAGCGTGAACTCGCCGAACACCGAAACACTGACACGGCTGGCTTGATGGTCGATAACGATCATGATCGGACTCCGTTGTTATTTGCTTCAGTTTAACGCCAATCAATCCTGTTCCACCGGGCTGGCGCGGGAAAAATGCGTAGCGGCGATACCGGACAGGATGATCAGGCCGATCGCCGCCCAAGCCGATGCACCAAGCACTTCACCCCAGAACAGCATGCCGAACAGGCTGGAGAAGATCACCGTGCTATAGGCCAGCGTCGCCGCCATCATCGTCTTGCCGCGCGAGTAAGCCCGGGTCATCGCCAGCTGGGCGAGCGTGGCGAAGGCGGCGACGCCGAAGAGAAGCAGGCCGCTGTCGGCATCGACCGCATGCCAGTCGGAAAAGAGCAACCAAATACCGGCACCGATCGCGGAGACCAGCGCGAAATAGAACACCGTCCGCGTTTCCGGTTCGCCACGAGCGCCCAGCTCGCGCACGCTGAAATAGGCCATGCCGGCGAGCACGCCGGAGGCCAGGCCGACGAGGCCGCCGAATAGCTGATCAGCCTGCAGGGTCGGGCGCAGCAACAGCACGACACCAGCCAGGCCGATGGCCAGCGCCACCAGGATGCCGCGCTGCATACGCCAGCCGGCCAGGGCCAGGTACAGGGCAAGGAAGATTGCCGAGGTGTAGTTCAGCGTCACCGCAGTGGCCAGCGGCAACAACGTAATGGCGTAGAAGTAGGAGAACAGCGCCGCGAAGCCCACCGCGCCGCGCGTAACCTGCCAGCGCCAGTGCGGCGTCTGCAGCGGCACACCGCGCAGGCGGACCAGGGCGAACATCAGCAGCAGCGAAATGATGCTGCGCCAGAAGGTGATTTCGACCGCCGAATGCGTTGCCGCCGCGAACTTGACGCAGACGCCCATGCAGGCGAAGAGCAGGCTGGCGACCAGCATCCACAGGGATTGCATTCTCGGCGGGCTCGGAAAAATAAAAGGGCGCCGGATTCTACCCCGGCGCCCCTGTCAGCCGCAGCAAATCAGCGGCCTTCGATATCCTTCTTCATGATCCGCCGATAGAACTCATGGAAGTGCTGCATGCCGTCTTCCATCGGGCTCTGGTACGGCCCAACCTCATTCCTGCCGTCCGCCAGCAGTGCCTTGCGACCGCGGTCCATGCGCTCGCCGATGTCGTCGTCCTCGATCGCCGTTTCCATGTAGGCGGCGCGCTCGGCTTCGATGAATTCGCGCTCGAAATCGACGATTTCCTCAGGATAATAAAACTCGACGAAGTTCATCGTCTTGTCCGGCCCCTGCGGGATCAGCGTGGACACGACCAGCACATGCGGATACCACTCGACCATGATGTTCGGGTAGTAGGTCAGCCAGATCGCCCCTTGCGGCGGCGTCTCGCCGCGGTCGCCGTAGTATTCGCGAACGACCTTCTGCCACTTGTCGTATACCGCCGAACCGGACTTCATCAGCGAGGTGATGCCAACCTTCTGCACCGAGTACCAGTCGCCGAACTGCCAGGACAGGTCATCACAGGTGACGAACTTGCCGAGGCCCGGGTGGTAGGGCACGACATGGTAGTCCTCCAGATAGACCTCGATGAAGGTCTTCCAGTTGTAATTGCAGGTATGCATCTCGACGTGGTCGAGCTTGTAACCGCTGAAATCCAGGTCGCGGGCGACGGTCATGCCGCCGAGATCACTGTTGGCCGAACGTGGGCCCTTGAACAACAGGCCGTTCCAGTTTTCCAGTTTGGCCTTGTCGAGATTCAGGCAGGGATTCTGCGGAAAATGCGGCGCGCCAATGAGTTGACCACCCTGGTCATAAGTCCAGCGATGGATCGGACAGACCACCGGCCCGTTCAGCTTGCCGCTGCCCTGCAACATGATCGCCTGGCGATGGCGGCAGACGTTGGACATCTGCCAGATGCCGGCATGCGCACCGGCCTCGCCGCCGTTGAGCAGCATCTGGCCGTGATCCTTCCATTCCAGCGTCCGGTAATCACCCGCTTCCGGCACCATCAGACTGTGGCCGACATAGCCCGGACCAGCATCGAAGAGAAGCTTCTTCTCCAGCGCATAGATCCGTTCATCGAAGTACCAGTCCACCGGCAGTTGGGAAACTGCGGGCGCCAACCGGGACGAAGTCGCCATGTCGGACATTCCAAGCCTCAAGCGGGTAAAACGGCGATTTTACCCCGAGAATTTGACCCGGCGCCCCGTGATGGAGTATTTTCGCGTGTTTCCCCGAACCCCGACGCCATGGATCAGACCCCGATCGCCGACATGAAATTTGAGACGGCGCTGGCCGAACTGGAGGCCATCGTCGCCAGCATGGAAGGCGGCCAGCTCGAGCTCGAAGCCTCGATCGCCGCCTATCGTCGCGGCATGGCGTTGATGAAGCACTGCCAGGCGCAACTGACCGACGCCGAGGAACAAATCCGCGTGCTCGAAAATGGCGAACTCCGGGAAGTGGACCGCCTGACGCTGGAGGGCCAGTGAGCACCTCTTTCACCGACTGGATGGCCGCCACTCAGGCGCGCACCGAAACTGCCCTGGCCCACCACCTGCCGGGCGCTGACAGCATCCCGCACCGCCTGCACGAAGCCATGCGCTACACCACGCTCGGCGGCGGCAAGCGCGTCCGGCCGTTGCTCGCCTTCGCCGCCGGCGAACTCTCCAGTGCCGATGCGGAAAAACTCGACATCGTCGCCTGCGCCGTCGAACTGATCCACGCCTATTCACTGGTCCACGACGACCTGCCATGCATGGACGACGACGTGTTGCGCCGCGGCCGGCCGACCTGTCATGTCGAATACGACGAGCCGACTGCCCTGCTGGTCGGCGACAGTCTGCAGACACTGGCCTTCGAACTGCTCGCTGGCCAGCCGCTGGGCGACCCGCAACAGCAACTGGAAATGATTACCCTGCTCGCCCATGCCAGCGGCTCGCGCGGCATGGCCGGCGGCCAGGCGATCGACCTGGCCTCGGTCGGCAAACCGCTGGAGCAGCCGCAACTGGAATTGATGCACGCGCTGAAGACCGGCGCCCTGATCCGCGCCGCCGTCCTCCTCGGCGCCCTGGCCGGCCAGCCACTGACAACCGAGCAACGCAGCCAGCTCGACCGTTTCGCCAAGCGCGCCGGCCTGCTCTTCCAGGTCGTCGACGACATCCTCGACTGCACCGCCAGCACGGCGACTCTGGGCAAGACCGCCGGCAAGGACGAGGCCGCCGACAAGCCAACCTACGTCGCCCTGCTCGGCCTCGAAGGCGCCCGCGCCTACGCCGGGGAATTGCGCAGCGAGGCCCTGGCCGCCCTGTCCATCTTCGGCGACCGCGCCGGCCGCCTGACCCAGTTGGCCGACTTCATCTGCGACAGGCAATTCTGACCATGAGCTACCCGCTGCTGGAAACCATCGATTGCCCGGCCGACCTGCGCGCCCTCGAACGCAAGCAACTGGCGCAACTGGCCGACGAACTGCGCGAATTCCTGATCGACTCCGTATCGCAAACCGGCGGCCACCTGTCGTCCAACCTCGGCACCGTCGAACTGACCATCGCCCTGCACGCCGTCTACGACACCCCTGCCGACCGTCTGGTCTGGGATGTCGGCCATCAGTGCTACCCGCACAAGATCCTCACCGGGCGCCGCCAGGGCATGGACAAGCTGCGCATGCGCGGCGGCGTCGCCGGCTTTCCCAAGCGTTGTGAAAGCCCGTACGACACCTTCGGCGTTGGTCACTCCTCGACTTCCATTTCCGCCGCCCTCGGCATGGCGCTGGCTGCCAAGCACAAGGGCGAGGGCCGCAAGGTCGTCGCCGTCATCGGCGATGGCGCGATGTCGGCCGGCATGGCCTTCGAGGCGCTGAACAATGCCGGCGTCGCCGACACCGACATACTGGTCATCCTCAACGATAACGAGATGTCGATTTCGCCGCCGGTCGGCGCGCTCAACAACATCCTGACTCGCCTGACCTCGAGCAAGACCTACAACGCTGCCCGCGAAGCCGGTCGCCACATGCTCGGCTTCGCCCCGCCGCTGCTCGAACTGGCGCGCCGCGCCGAGGAACACGTCAAGGGCATGATCGCCCCCGGTACGCTGTTCGAGGAATTCGGTTTCCATTACTACGGCCCGATCGACGGCCACGACCTCGACGCCCTGATCCCGACGCTGGAAAACCTGAAGAAGCTCAAGGGCCCGAAGTTCCTGCACGTAATCACGAAGAAAGGTCAGGGCTACAAGCTGGCCGAGAACGACCCGATTCTGTATCACGGCGTCGGCAAGTTCGCCGCCTGCGACGGCATCCAGTCAGCCAAGGTGCCAGCCAAACTGACCTACACGCAGGTTTTCGGTGACTGGCTGTGCGACATGGCCAAGGCCGATTCGCGCCTCGTCGCCGTTACCCCGGCCATGCGCGAAGGCTCTGGCATGGTGCGTTTCTCGGCCGAATACGCCGATCGCTATTTCGATGTCGGCATTGCCGAGCAGCATGCCGTCACCTTCGCCGCCGGTTTGGCCTGCGAAGGACTGAAACCGGTCGTCGCCATCTACTCGACCTTCCTGCAGCGCGCCTACGACCAGTTGATCCACGATGTCGCCCTGCAGAACCTGCCCGTTGTCTTCGCCGTCGATCGTGGCGGACTGGTCGGCGCCGACGGCCCGACGCACCACGGCACTTTTGATCTCTCTTTCGCCACCTGCGTCCCCAACATGGTGGTCATGGCGCCGTCCGACGAGGCCGAATGCCGGCGCCTGCTGTCGACCGCTTACGCGCACGACGGCCCGAGCCTGGTCCGTTACCCGCGCGGCAGCGGCAAGGGCTCCGTGCCGTCGCCGGAACTCGACACCATGCCCCTGGGCAAGGGTGAGGTCCGCCGCCGCGGCCAGGGCGTCGCCCTGCTCGCCTTCGGCAGCCTGGTCGCCGCCGCCGAGGCAGCGGGCGAAGTACTCGACGCCACAGTGGCCAACATGCGCTTCGTCAAGCCGCTCGATGCCGAGCTGATCGTCGAACTGGCGGGGAACCATTCCCTGCTGGTCAGCATCGAAGAGAATGCTGTGATCGGTGGCGCCGGCTCGGAAATCGAACGGGTGCTCAGCGAACGCGGGTTGAACGTGGCCGTGCTGCGTCTCGGCCTGCCGGATCGCTTCGTCGATCATGGCGAACAGGGTCAGCTCCTCGCCGAGCTCGGCCTCGACAAGGACGGCATCGTGCGCAGCGTGCGCGAGCGCCTGGCCATCCGCTAACCCGATAGAACAGCTCAATGACAACCAACACCCCCATCGCCGACGTCCAGAACTCGGCCGACACGCGCCACATCGCCATCAACAAGGTCGGCATCAAATCGATCCGCCATCCGATCAAGGTTCAGGACAAGTCGGCCGGCATCCAGCACACGATCGCCATGTTCAACATGTACGTGAGCCTGCCACACAACTTCAAGGGCACCCACATGTCGCGCTTCGTGGAGATCCTGAACAGCCATGAGCGCGAGATTTCGGTCGAAAATTTCCCGACCATGCTGCGCGACATGGTGGCCAAGCTGGAAGCCGAGACTGGCCACATCGAAATGAATTTCCCGTACTTCATCAACAAGACGGCACCGATCTCCGGTGTGCAGAGCCTGATGGACTACGACGTCACCTTCATCGGCGACATCTGCCACGGCGAGATCGCCACCTCGGTCAAGGTCGTCGTGCCGGTGACGAGCCTGTGCCCCTGCTCGAAGAAAATTTCCGAGCGCGGCGCCCACAACCAGCGCTCGCACGTCACTGTCACGGCGCGTACCAATGATTTCGTCTGGATCGAGGAAATCGTCCAGTTGGTTGAGCAGGAAGCCTCCTGCGAACTGTTCGGCCTGTTGAAGCGCCCGGACGAGAAATACGTCACCGAACGCGCCTACGACAATCCCAAGTTCGTCGAAGACATGGTCCGCGACGTCGCCGCGCGCCTCAACGCCGAAGGCCGCATCGATGCCTACGTGGTCGAATCGGAAAATTTCGAATCGATCCACAACCACTCGGCCTACGCCTTGATCGAGAAGGACAAGAAAAAGTCCTGACCGTCAGGCAAGCGAAAAAGGAGCCGCTGGCTCCTTTTTTTGTATCCGGAAGACGAAATTTCCGGGCGCAAAAAAGGGGCCGAAGCCCCTTTCTCTTCTTGCTGGCAGCCGCTTAGGCAGAAGCCTTCTTGGCCGGCAGCTTTTCCTTGATCCGTGCCGACTTGCCCGAACGCTCGCGCAGGTAGTACAGCTTGGCGCGACGCACATCACCACGACGCTTCACTTCGATCGAAGCGACCAGCGGGGAATAGGTCTGGAAAGTACGCTCGACACCTTCGCCGGACGAAATCTTGCGCACGGTAAAGCCGGAGTTCAGGCCGCGGTTACGCTTGGCGATGACAACACCTTCGTAAGCCTGCAGACGCTCGCGGTTGCCTTCCTTGACCTTCACCTGCACGACAACGGTGTCGCCCGGGGCGAAGTCAGGAATGGTCTTGCCCAGGCGGGCAATTTCTTCATTTTCCAGCTGTTCAATCAGGTTCATGTGAGATCCTCTAATTTATAAACACTTACTCACCGCATTGCTCCTCTCCGGAAATTTCCGTGAGTAGTTGCGTTTCTTCCGCGCTCAACACGCGGTGCGCCAGCAAATCCGGGCGACGCTTCCGGGTCCGTGCCAGCGACTGCTTGAGTCGCCAGCGCCGAATTTTTTTGTGATCACCGGACAACAACACTTCCGGCACCTGCGCGCCCTCATAAACTTCAGGTCGCGTGTAGTGCGGACAGTCCAGCAAACCACCGACAAACGAATCTTCCACCGCCGAAGCGGCATCACCGAGCACCCCTGGCAACTGGCGGACGACGGCATCGATCAACACCATCGCCGGCAACTCGCCACCGGAGAGCACAAAATCCCCGATCGAAATTTCTTCATCGACACAGCGCTCGATCAATCGCTCGTCAATTCCTTCATAACGACCGCAAAGAAGGATCAACCCTTCCTCGCCAGTCGCCAACTGCATCACCCGCTCATGCGTCAGCGTCGCCCCCTGCGGCGAGAGGTAGATGACCCGGCTTTTCGCCAGCCCTGCCTCCCGCTGCTGCGCCTTGGCTGCCGCAATCGCCTTCTCCAGCGGCCCCGGCTGCATCAGCATGCCCGGCCCGCCACCAAAGGGGCGATCATCCACCCGGCGCCAGGCATTCTCGGCGAAATCCCGCGGATTCCAGCCCTGCCAGACCCAGCGCTGCTCTTCCAGCGCCCGACGGGTGATACCACTGTGCGTCACGGCGGCGAACATCTCCGGAAAGATGGTCACGCAGTCGAACCGGATCACCAGTCGCTGCCCCACTCCACGCGGATCAAACCCGCCTCTTTGTCGACCGTCAGCACCACTGCCGAAACGAATGGCAGGAGACGCTCGGTTTCGTCATCGGCAACAACACGCAGAACGGCGTTAGCACCGGTTTCGATCAGACCGGCCACCTTACCCAAGCGCTCGTCGGCCGTATTGACGACCTCCAGGCCAATCAGGTCAGTCCAGTAAAACTCGTCCTGGTCGACCTTCGGCAAAGCATTGCGCGGCGCACCGACCAAGAGCCCCTTTGCCGCTTCAGCCGCCGTGCGGTCGCCAATGCCATCCAGCAGAACGACCACACCATTGCCATGAGCCTTCAAGCCATTCAGCTTGCACTCACGCCACGACTCGCCTTCGCGAGCAACCCACCAGACCGGCATTTTTGCCCAGGCCAGCGGATCATCGCCAAAAGGATGCAACCACAGCCAGCCCTGAATCCCGTAGGGGTCGGCCAGCCGCCCCAGAACGACGATATCGTTGCCGGACAAGGGGAAAACTTAGGCTGCCTGCTGAGCGGCGCTCTGCTTGACCAGACGGGCGACGGTCGGCGACAGTTGGGCACCGTTGCTCTGCCAGTAGGCCAGGCGATCGACGGAAATGCGCAGCTTTTCGGCATTGCCGGAAGCGACCGGGTTGTAGAAGCCGATACGCTCGACGAAACGACCATCACGACGGTTACGGGAGTCAGTAACAACCATGTTGTAGAACGGGCGCTTCTTGGCGCCACCACGGGCAAGACGAATAACAACCATGGGAATACTTTCCTAGCTGGAAAAAAGACCCGGGATTATAGCGCTTTAACAAGGAAAAACAAGCCTACGGTACCCCCCAAAAAGCTTTCTACGGATTCCTCGTTCCTGGCACCAAGGAGCCAGACCGGGGAGCAAGCAGGCACATGGCTAGAGGACATTTTTTGCTATGCTGCTGGCTCCATGAGCGATGAAACCACACCCACCCCAACTCCCGCTACAGAAGCCAGCATCAGGAGCATCCTCGAATGGCTGGCCAAGGCGCACGATCGCCAGGGTAGCGAGGATGCCGACCAGCTTTTTCAGCAGTTGCTCAAACTGCGTGATACGCCGCTGCCCATTTCACAGCGCATCAAGCTGCTCGACCTCCTGCATGCCCACGCCGAGCGGGTCATCATGGCTGAACTGCCTGGCTTTCAGAAGATTTCGCTACCCGTTTCGCGGAAGATCCGGCAGCGTGTCCGGATCCTGATCGACCTGCTGGAAACGCTGGCCCAGGATTACTTCAATTCGCTCGCTGAGCTGTTCGACCCCGAGGGCGGCAATGGCCTGCGCGCGCCCCACGCATCGCTGCTGCGTGCGCTTCAGGGAATCGCCTGGCAGATTCGCATCAATCACCTGCTCGCTTCGCCAACGCGTATCGGTCTGTGGCAGCAATTGCATGCCGCCTTCCGCACCGCCCGTCGACTCGGCCTGGAAAATTTTCCCGGACCACGTGGCGGCGCTGGCGTGCAGCGCGCCTACACCGACATACTGCTTGCCGCCATCGCTCAGCCTGCCTCCTTCTCGGCCAGCGAACTGGAGTTCATCAGCGGCTTCATTGAACGCAACCCGATCCGGATCGAGCTGTACGACGCCCCCCCCGCTGATGCTGACGCAGTGTTCTGGATCGATCTCGACAGCGACTTCCCCGCTCATGCACTGATTCGACGCGTGCCGGCAGCCGATGCCAGGCCGCTGTACTTTTCCTGTACCGCCATCGCCGCCGATGCCCGGCGGAAACACGACGAACTGGTTCGCGGCGTTGCCCCTGAAGCGCTCGATCTGCCCAGTTTTGCCGGCACCCGTGCCGGACAGGGCGTTTTACTGCGCCTGGCCAAGCTTTGGGGCAAACCGACGAAACGGCGCTTTAACCGACGCCGCCAGTCCTACCGTGCCAATCTCTGTCTTGGCCTGAACAATCTCTGGCACCTGCTGAAGAATCCCGCCGCTCCCGTGCGTCTTAGCGAGTGGATGGTCACCAACGAAAGCCCGGATGGCTACGCCCTGATGCATGTCACCGGCAGTACGGATGATCTGCGCATTGGCGAAGTGGTTGCCCTGCAGGCGATCGGCGAGAGCGAAGCCAGCAATGGCCCCTGGCACATCTGTATCGTCCGCTGGGCCATCTCCGAAAATCCGGAACACGTCGAAATTGGCCTGCAGATGATCGCCGCCCGCGCCCTCGCCGCGAAAATCGCCCAGCCCTTCGAACTATCCGGCCATCATGTTAATGCCCTGATCCTGCCGCAAACGCCACCACTCAGGCCGCTCGAATCGCTGCTCGTCGCCTCGGGAAATCTTCCGGATAATCAGGAAAAGCTGTTGCTGCTGGTCGAATCGGGCAATCTGCTGATACGTGAAGTGCGCACTGAACAACTGGACGAACAGACAAGCAGCATCGAATTGTTCAGCCTTGCCCCGGACGATTCAGCTTAGCCGCCAGCAGACCGCCAAACAACACGATGGCCCACGACAGCTGGAGCCAGACGAGAAAGATCGGAATGGCGGCAAAAGCCCCGTAAATGCTGCGGAAGATGCCAGAAGTCGCCAGAAACAGTTCAAAAAGGCGTTGCATGGCAGCGATGGCCAGACTGACAAAGGCACCGCCGAGCAAGGCCGCCCAGCCCCTCACCCGGGCATTGGGCACCGCGTAGTAGAGGAAGGCAAAGAACACCCCCAGCAACAGGGATGAAAGGGCGTGCGGCAACAGTCTGCGCGTCCAGGTCATTTCATCGAGCAGTCCCAGCGAGGCACTGAGCGCAAAAGAGCTGGCCAGCGCCACCGCTCCCAGCAAGAATGGCCAGACGATCATCACGAACGCATAAAGCCTCAGTCGGAAAACAAAGGGGCGCGGCTCAACCTGCCATAGATGATTGAAGGCGCGCTCGATGGTCTGCATGAGCAGGAAAGCCGTAACCGCGAGGAAAAGCAGACCGGCGACCGTCAGCTGCTGGGCGCGACTGGAAAAGCGTCCGATGCCGCCGGCGATTGTGCGCGCAGCACCACTCGGCAACAGCGTCTCCCGCAATATCCCCGTCAGCCGCTCAAGCAGCAGGTCGAGATAAGGGATCATCTCAGCCACGGCCAACACCACAGTAACCAGCGGCACCAGTGCCAGCAAGGTTGTGAAAGCGAGGGCGGCGCTGGTCTGCAACATGTTCTCGTGCAGGAAGCGACGCAGGATGCCGCCGCCGCCGGCGGCGGCGGCCGGTCGGCGGTTACGACGATAGCGGGAGCGAGTCAGCATGGGCCCGTATAATAGCCGACCATGCAAGACATCCTCGTCCTCTACTACAGCCATCGCGGCTCGGTTCGCGCCCTGGCCGAACGCATTGCCCGCGGTATCGAATCGGTGCCCGGGATGCAAGCCCGCCTGCGCACCGTGCCGCGCGTCTCCGCCGTCTGCGAAACCACCGCCGCGAGCATACCCGAGCACGGCGCCCCCTACGTCGAAGCTGCCGACCTGGCCGAATGTGCCGGCCTGGCGCTGGGCAGCCCTGTACGCTTCGGAAATATGGCGGCACCGATGAAATACTTTCTCGACGGTACCATCGCCGAATGGCACAACGGCACCCTGGCCGGCAAGCCGGCCTGCGTGTTCACCGCCAGCGCCAGTCCACACGGCGGCAACGAGACAACCCTGCTGTCGATGATGCTGCCCTTGCTGCATCACGGCATGCTGCTGCTGGGCCTGCCCTTTACTGAGCCTGATCTGACCACAACCAATGGTGGCGGCACTCCCTACGGTGCCAGCCACGTCTCCGGCGGCGCCAGCGACCCGCAGCTGGGCGAGGCGGAAAGCCGCCTTGCTTTCGCCCAGGGCAAGCGCCTGGCGCTGCTCGTGCAGAAACTGGGGGCGGCATGAACGCCGCCCGCTGGCAGATGCTGACCAGTGTCAGCCTGATCGCCCTGATTTTCCTGTGCCTGGCCTGGGAGGGCTGGCTGGCGCCGCTACGTCCTGGAGGCTCGTGGCTGATCCTCAAGGGCGCCGTGCTGTTGCTGCCGCTGTTCGGCATCCTGCGCGGCAAGCGCTATACCTACAAATGGCTGTCGCTGCTGATCCAGTTCTACCTGCTCGAAGGCCTGACCCGCGCCACCAGCGAGGGCGGCCTGTCGCAGTTGCTCGCCATCGGCGAGACGCTGCTGGCGACGATCATTTTCGCCGGCGCCATCCTCTACATCCGGACGACACGGGTGACGCCCGAAAAAAAGGCCGCCGAGCAAAGCTGAGGCGGCCTGGGCATCGACAGGGCGATCAGATGTCGCCCTGGGCGCGCACCTTGTCCAGCGTCGAATGCAGCTTGTTCAGCGCATTCAGGTAGGAGCGTGCCGAAGCGATGACGATATCGGTGTCGGCGCCATTGCCATTGACGATACGCCCGGCCTTGGCCAGCCGCGTCGTCACTTCGCCCTGTGCATCGGTGCCGGTGGTGATGGCATTGACCGAATAAAGCATCAGTTCGGCACCACTGCCGGCAATGCTTTCGATGGCCTTGAAGGTGGCATCGACCGGACCGCCGCCCTCGGCCTGCGCCTTGTGCTCGACGCCGCCGACATTGAGAATCACCGTCGCCTGCGGCATCTCGCCGGTTTCCGAGCAGACGTGTGAATAGACGAGCTTGTAGTGCTCGTGCTCGGGCTCTACCACCTCTTCGGAAACCAGCGCATGCAGGTCTTCGTCGAAAATCTCGTGCTTCTTGTCAGCCAGATCCTTGAAGCGGGCAAAGGCGGCGTTCAGCGTTTCATCGCTCGCCAGCTCGATGCCGAGTTCCTGCAGCCGGCTCTTGAAGGCATTGCGCCCGGAATGCTTGCCGAGCACCAATTTGTTCTGCGACCAGCCGACATCCTGGGCGCGCATGATTTCGTAGGTTTCGCGATGTTTCAGCACGCCGTCCTGATGGATACCTGACTCGTGGGCGAAGGCATTGGCGCCAACCACGGCCTTGTTCGGCTGCACCGGGTAACCGGTTATCTGCGACACCAGCTTGGAGGCGGGCACAATCTGCGTCGCGTCGATACGTGTCTCGACCGGAAAGACGTCAGCGCGCGTACGCACGGCCATGACAATTTCTTCCAGTGCGGCATTGCCGGCCCGCTCACCAAGACCGTTGATCGTACACTCGACCTGCCGGGCGCCCGCCAGCACCGCCGCCAGCGAATTGGCGACGGCCAGTCCGAGGTCGTTGTGGCAATGCACCGACCACACCACCTTGTCGGCGTTGGGCACGCGTTCGATCAGTTGTTGCAGCGTTGCCGCGTATTGCGCGGGAATGTTGTAGCCGACGGTGTCGGGCACGTTGATTGTCGTCGCCCCGGCCTTGATCACCGCGTCGAAAATCCGGCAGAGGAAATCGATGTCCGAACGCCCTGCGTCCTCGGCGGAAAACTCGATATCGTCGGTGTACTCACGCGCCCAGCCGATGGATTTGACCGCCTGCTCGACCACCTGGTCGGGCGTCATGCGCAGCTTCTTTTCCATGTGAATCGACGAAGTGGCGATGAAGGTATGGATGCGGCCCGAAGTGGCCGGCTTGATCGCCTCGCCGGAGCGGCGGATATCGTTTTCATTGGCCCGTGCCAGCGAACACACCGTCGACTCCTTGATCACCTGGGCAATCGCCTGGATGGCGTCAAAATCGCCCGGCGAAGCCGCAGCAAAACCGGCCTCGATAACGTCGACGCGCATCTTCTCGAGCTGACGGGCGACGCGGATCTTCTCTTCCTTGGTCATCGAGGCGCCGGGGCTCTGTTCACCGTCGCGCAGGGTGGTGTCAAAAATGACGAGATGCTGTTTGCTCATTTACTGCTCCGAATGCTCAAGCGGCCCGACGCTTGGCCAGGCCGATGGCCGCCAGCACATAGCCGGACAGGCCATAGACGACAAAGAAGGCGAACAGGGCGATTTCCGGACTGTAGGCGACCAGCGCAAAACCGAGCGCAATCGCGGCAATCACGAAGAATGGCACGCTTTTCTTCAGGTTGATGTCCTTGAAACTGTAGTAGCGAATATTGGAAACCATCGTCACGCCGGCAAAGATAGTCAGCCCGCAGGCCAGCCAGCGGATATCGCTGCCCGGCACTTCGGCGACGATCATCACCCAGACCAGACCGGCGACCAGCGCCGCGGCAGCCGGCGATGGCAGGCCCTGGAAAAAGCGCTTGTCCATGACTTCCAGCGTCGTGTTGAAGCGCGCCAAGCGCAGGGCAGCCCCAGCGCAGTAGATAAAGGCGGCGATCCAGCCAAGACGGCCGAGGTCGCGCAGCGCCCATTCGTACATCACCAGCGCCGGTGCGGCGCCGAAGCTGACCATGTCGGACAACGAATCGTATTCGGCACCAAAAGCTGACTGGGTATTGGTCAGGCGAGCCACGCGCCCATCCAGCCCGTCGAGCACCATGGCGATGAAGATGGCCATCGCCGCCCGTTCGAAATCGCCCTGCATGGCCTGGACGATGGCAAAGAAGCCGGCAAACAGCGCTGCTGTCGTAAACAGGTTAGGCAGGATGTAAATGCCGCGCCGCTTGACTTCCGGATTGAACAGCGACTTACGGGGCTTGAGTTCGGTCATTGGCTTAAGGATTCATCCAGAACGGTGCAAGGATACACCCATCCCTCAAACAACTTGGGCGGTGCAGATAACCACACCGCCCAAGGCGAAGACGCGGCTGGGCGCGAGGAACGACGCCCAGTCGAAGGCGACTAGCCGATCAGTTCTTGGACTGGTCGACCAGCTTGTTCTTCTTGATCCACGGCATCATGTCGCGCAGCTGACCACCAACCGTCTCGATCGGATGCACGGCATTCAGACGACGACGGGCCGTCATGCTCGGGTAGTTGGTCTTGCCTTCCTGGATGAACATCTTGGCGTAGTCACCGTTCTGGATGCGCTTCAAGGCATTGCGCATGGCAGCACGGGACTGCTCGTTGATGACTTCGGTACCGGTCACGTACTCGCCGAACTCCGCATTGTTGGAGATCGAGTAGTTCATGTTGGCAATGCCGCCTTCGTACATCAGGTCGACGATCAGCTTGAGTTCGTGCAGACACTCGAAGTAGGCCATTTCCGGGGCGTAACCAGCTTCGGTCAGGGTTTCGAAGCCCATCTTGACCAATTCGACGGCGCCGCCGCAAAGCACAGCCTGTTCGCCGAACAGGTCGGTTTCGGTTTCTTCGCGGAAGTTGGTCTCAATGACACCGCCCTTGGTGCCGCCATTGGCAGCAGCATAAGAAAGAGCGATGTCCTTGGCCTTCTTGGTGACGTCCTGATAGATAGCGATCAGGGACGGCACGCCACCACCCTTGAGGTACTCGGAACGCACGGTATGGCCGGGGCCCTTCGGGGCGACCATGATCACGTCCACATCGGCGCGCGGCACGACCTGGTTGTAATGCACGTTGAAGCCGTGAGCAAAGGCCAGGGCAGCGCCCTTCTTCAGGTTCGGAGCGACTTCTTCGTTGTACACCTGCGGAATGTTTTCGTCCGGCAGCAGCATCATGACGACATCAGCGCCCTTGACCGCCTTGGCGATCTCTTCGACCTTCAGACCGGCGGCTTCGGCCTTCTTCCAGGAAGCGCCATCCTTGCGCAGGCCAACCGTGACCTTGACGCCGGAATCCTTCAGATTCTGGGCGTGGGCGTGACCCTGCGAACCGTAACCAACGATGGTGACCTTCTTGCCCTTGATCAGGGAGAGGTCGGCGTCCTTGTCGTAATAAACTTTCATGAAACCCTCTTTATAAATAAGCAGATAGTCAGACTTTGAGAATGCGGTCGCCGCGGCCAACGCCGCAAACGCCGGTACGAACCGTTTCGAGAATCAGGCCGGCATCGAGCGCGGCGATGAACGAATCGAGCTTGGAACTGGCACCGGTCAACTCGATGACATAAGCCGTTTCGGTGACGTCGATGATGCGGCCGCGGAAGATATCGGCCATCCGCTTCATCTCTTCGCGGTCCTTGCCGGTGGCGCGAACCTTGATCAGCATCAGTTCGCGCTCGACGTGGGGCGCTTCGGAGAGATCAACCACCTTGACCACATCAATCAGCTTGTTGAGCTGCTTGGTGATCTGTTCGAGCACGTCGTCCGAGCCCCGGGTCAGGATGGTCATCCGCGACAACGAGGGGTCTTCCGTCGGTGCCACGGTCAGCGATTCGATGTTGTAGCCCCGGGCGGAGAACAGCCCAGCCACGCGGGAGAGAGCGCCCGCTTCGTTTTCGATCAGGATGGAAATGATGTGTCGCATAGTTTTGTCCTTCCCCGCTTACAGTTCTTCGGCGAGGATCATTTCGGTCAGGCCCTTGCCAGCGGCGACCATCGGGAAGACATTGGCGGCCGGATCGATGATGAAGTCCATGAAGACCAGATCGTCCTTGTGCTCGGTGAAGGCCTTGCGCAGTGCCGGCTCAACGTCTTCCGGTTTCTCGATCTTCATGCCGACGTGGCCATAGGCCTCGGCCAGCTTGACGAAATCGGGCAGCGAAGTGACGTAGGACTGCGAGTAGCGCTTGGAATAGAACATTTCCTGCCACTGGCGGACCATGCCGAGCATGCCGTTGTTCAGGTTGATGATCTTGATCGGGAAGCCGTACTGCTTGCAGGTCGACATTTCCTGGATGCACATCTGGATCGAGCCTTCGCCGGTGACGCAGGCGACCTGCGCACCCGGATTGGCCATCAGCACGCCCATGCCGTACGGCAGGCCAACGCCCATGGTGCCCAGACCACCGGAATTGATCCAGCGCCGCGGCTTGTCGAACTTGTAGTACTGGGCGGCAAACATCTGGTGCTGACCGACGTCGGAGGTGACGAAGGCATCGCCGCCGGTGACCTCATACAGCTTCTCCATGACGAACTGCGGCATGATGTGTTCGCTCTGGCGGTAAGCCAGCGACTTGCGGCCACGCCACTCGTCGATCTGCTTCCACCAGTCGGCCACTTCCGGATCGGCTTTGAAGCTGCCATCCATCAGCTTGAGCATTTCGTCGAGCACGTCGGCGACATTGCCGACGATCGGCACATCGACCTTGACGCGCTTGGAGATCGACGACGGGTCGATATCGATATGAATGACGCGACGCTTTTCCTCGCCGAAATGCTCAGGATTGCCGATCACCCGATCGTCAAAACGGGCGCCGACGGCGAGGATCACATCGGCATAGTGCATGGCATTGTTGGCCTCGAACGTACCGTGCATGCCCAGCATGCCGACGAACTGGCGATCGGTGGCCGGATAGCCGCCGAGGCCCATCAGCGTGTTGGTGACCGGGAAATCGAGCTTGTGGGCAAGCTGGGTCAGCTTGTCCGAGGCATCCGACAGGATCACCCCGCCGCCGGAGTAGATAATCGGCCGCTTGGCTTCCTGCAACATCTGCACGGCCTTCTTGATCTGACCGAGATGCCCCTTGACCACCGGATTGTAGGAACGCATCTGGATCGACTTCGGATACTCGAAGTCGCACAGCTGGGCGGTGATGTCCTTCGGGATGTCGACCACCACCGGGCCCGGGCGGCCGGTCGCCGCAATGTGGAATGCCTTCTTGATGGTGACCGCCAGATCCTTGACATCCTTGACCAGGAAATTGTGCTTGACGCAAGGCCGGGTGATGCCAACCGTGTCGCATTCCTGGAAAGCATCCTGACCGATGTACTGGGTTGGCACCTGGCCACAGAGCACGACCATTGGAATGGAATCCATGTAGGCTGTGGCGATGCCGGTCACCGTGTTGGTCACGCCGGGGCCGGAAGTCACCAGCGCCACGCCGACCTTCTGCGAGGAACGCGAGTAGGCATCGGCAGCATGAACGGCAGCCTGCTCATGACGAACAAGAATGTGCTTTACCTGTTCCTGCTTGAACAGCGCGTCGTAAATGTGCAGAACGGACCCGCCCGGGTAACCGAAAACACAATCGACCTTTTCTTCCTGCAGGCACCTGATTACAATTTCTGCACCGCTGATCATCATTCTTGAGCCCAAAAAGCTGTTGCTTAAAAGGGCGTAACCTTAATCGACCGCCCATTTCCGGTCAAGGTTTCCCGGCATAACCCCATAGCGCTCAAGGCTTTTACTGGAAGAGACTCCTGGCTTCACCCCGACAACTTTCCAGCTTTCTCGAATCTGTGGAGCGTCGCGCCTTCAAACAGGCGATGTATGCCGTTCACGAGGAAGAAGCGGCGCTCGACATCGTCCAGGATTCGATGATGAAACTGGCAGAGAAATACGGCGATCGACCGGAAGAGGAGTTTCCCATGCTCTTCCAGCGCATCCTGCAGAACACCATTCGCGACTTCTACCGGCGGAGCAAGGTGCGTTCGATGTGGACGACATTGCTCTCGGCTTTCTCCTCCGACGATGACGAGGACTACGACCCGCTGGAAACACTGACCGTAGACAGCAACGACGGCGGCCCACGAACGCCGGAAAGCCAGCTACTGCAAGCACAAACCCTCAACATCATTGACGACGAAATAAAAAAACTGCCGGCACGTCAACGCGAAGCCTTCCTGATGCGTTACTGGGAGGACATGGACGTCGCCGAAACGGCTGCGACGATGGGCTGCTCGGAAGGCAGCGTCAAGACCCATTGTTCGCGTGCCACCCACACACTGGCAGCTGCACTTTCGGCCAAAGGTATCAAGTTATGAATGAAGAACGTTACGCCTCAAGGGTTCGGCAAGTGCTGAACCATGGCCTGCAGGGAATCCCGCCGGCCGCTTCGCGTCGCCTGGAAGCCGCGCGCCATCTCGCCGTGTCACGGCAAAAGCAGGCTGAGCCCGAACTGGCGCTGGCCACCGCCGGAAACTGGTCAGGCAGCCAGTTGCTGCGCTCGGGCGTGGACTTCACGCCCTTCAAACCTTTCCTGGCCATCATTGCCTTGCTAGTTGGCATGTGGCTGGCCTTTTACTGGCACAGCACCCAGTATGTCAGCGAGATAGAAGCAGTCGACATGGCACTGCTCGCCGACGACATTCCCCCCGAGGCTTTCCTCGACAACGAATTCATTGAATGGCTAAAAGACGACTCGGCGGCGGACTGATCTGCGGGCTGCTGCTGGCTGGCTCCGTGCTGGCAGCCCCGCCCACCGCGGTCATCATCGGCACCCCCCCGCAGCCTGACTGGACTCAATTGACGCCAGCGCAAAAATCAGCCCTGGCTCCGCTGTCCAAAGATTGGGACAGCATGGAAAGCGTGCGCAAGAAAAAATGGCTGGGAATCGCCGAGCGCTATCCGAAGATGAAGGCCGACGAACAGAACCGCATGCAGGAACGAATGCGCGAATGGGCACGATTGACGCCCGAACAGCGGGCGAAGGTGCGTGACTCGTATAAGGACTTCAACCAGTTGCCTGCCGAACAGAAGCAGACAGTCAAGGAAAAATGGAAGGCTTACCTCAGCCTTCCCGCCGCAGAACGCCAACGCCTCCGCGAGGCGGGCAAATCGGTGCAACTGCTGACACCGCCGCAACCCGAGCCTCAGGTCGACGAGAGTCTCGCTCCTGCGATCGTAGGCGAGAGTCCGGCCAGTCCGGGAGCAGTCCCGCAATGATCGCCGCCGCCCCCGGATTCGGCCGCCGCCTGGCCTGCATGCTCTACGAGGGCCTGGTCGTCTTTGCCGTGCTGCTGATCGGCTTCTGGCTGCCGCAGGCCCTGCTCTCCGGCATTGGACTGGCGTTCTCGCCGCGCCTGCTCTGGCTGCACTTGCTCCTGCTGTTGCTCTTCTACTTTGTCTGGTTCTGGCTGCATGGCGGGCAGACCCTGCCGATGAAGACCTGGAAAATGCGCGTCGTCAATCAGGATGGCAGCCCGCTGCGCCCCCTGCAGGCCGTGCTGCGCTATCTGGCTGCCTGGCCGAGCATCCTGCTGTTCGGCATCGGCATCCTGTGGGCGCTGGTCGATCGTGACCGGCAGTTTCTGCATGACCGGATCGCCGGCTCGCGGATCGTCAGCGAAACATCCTGATCAACGACGCTCGACCAGCCACAACATGCCGATGGCGGCGAGCAGGAACATCGCCGAAGGCGCCGCGGCGCTGGCGAAGGGTGGCCAAGCATTGATGATACCGAGGTTGGAGAAAAGACCGTTAAGGGCATAGAACAGGATACCTAGCATCACCCCGGCAAATATTTTCAGGCTGACGCCGCCGACTCGGTTGTGCGAATAGCCGAACGGCAAGGCAAGGGCGACCATGACCAAGGCCGCCAGCGGGTAAACCACTTTCTTCCAGATGGCGATCTCGTAACGCTCTGTCTGCTGCCGGTTCTCCGCCAGATGCCGGGTGAAATTCACCAGACTGAACAGCGACATGCGCTCCGGCGCCACCATCAGGACGGCCAGCAGCGCCGGCGTCACCGCGGACTGCCAGGTCATGCTGGGCAGCCGTTCGACGCGCGACACCTCGCCGTCAAGACTCGTGCGCACGACGTTTCGCAGGACCCAGCCTGCCGTCAGATCAAAGCGCGCATCCTCGGCATCGGTCACCGACATCAGCGCATTCATCTGATCAAATTGATAGATGCGCAGCTTTTGCAGGCTGGAGTCCGGCATCACCGTGCGGATGTTGATGAAATTACGCCCATCCTTGACCCACAGGCCGGAGGTGAATCCCTGCTGGGCAACAGCCTCGCTGACTGCCTTGGCGCGCATTTCATTACCCAGGCGCTCGGTGAACGGAACCAAGGCTTCTCCAACGAGGAAGGTGAGCAACGCCAGCAGGCCGGCGACGCGAAACAACGTCGTCAGCAATTCACTGGTAGCCAGACCGGAAGCGCGCAGGACAGTGATTTCGGAATGGCGGGCCAGCGTTGACAGCGCGTACAGCGTACCAATCAGCGCCGCGATGGGAATCAGTTCATAGACCAGCCCTGGAAGATTCAAGGCAACGGTCAGGACGGCATGGCCAAGCTGGTAATCGCTGTTGCCAACATTGCGCAATTCATTGATCAGGTCGAAGAAACTGAACAGCACCAGAAAAGCCAGCAGGACGAGAAACACCGCGGCCAGAGTCTCGCGCATCAGGTAGCGCTGATAGAGCTTGAGGCGGAACATCAGGCGCCCCTCCGGGCAAACGGCCGGCCGACGATCATCCGCTGATAGAACAAGAAGAGCAGCGGCAACAGCATCAAGACATGCACCGCCCACAGGCCGATCCAGAACGGCAGGCGCTCCTGGGCCACCCATGCCTGGCTGACCGAAAGCAGGTTGCTGTAGATGGCGTAGATCGGAATGGCGATCAACAGATTGGCGGAACGCCCGGCCCGCGGATTGACGAAACCGAGGGGAATGGCCAGCAAGGCGAGAACCAGCGCCGACACGGGAACGCCGAGGCGCCAGACCAGCTCGCCGCGGGCACGCGAGCTGCTGTCGAAAAGCAGTTCGGTAATCGGCATGGTCTTCGGCGAACGTGCCACCGGTTTGGCTTCACCGTCCTCTACACGCACCTGGTAGCGCTCGAATTCCATGATCTTGAATTCCGGCGTTCCCGGTTCCACCTCATAGCGCCGTCCGCTTTCCAGAACGATGAAGCGGTCACCATTTTCGGCTGTCCGTTGAAACCCGGTGTCGGACATGATGACGCCGAGCTGGCCGTCCTGCGCCGAGGCGACAAAAACGTTGCCGACCTGGGTGGCATCATCGGCCAGCGCCTCGACGAAAATCACTCGTTGGCCGTTGCTGACCTCCTGAAAGGCTCCGGGAGAGACCTGAGCCAGTTCGCTACGTGCCGATAGCTGCTGCTTGTACTCGTCGCGACTGTGATAGGCCCAGGGCGACAGGAACCAGGACAGCAGGGCGATGGCGCCGACGATGGGCAGCGCGAAGCGGAGCACCGGGCGCACCCAGGCGGTCAGCGGCTGGCCGCTGGTGAACCAGATAACCATTTCGGAATCGCGGTAGGCGCGCGACAAACTGAGCAAAATGGCGACAAAAAGCGTCAGCGACAACAAAACCGGCATGAAATTCAAGGCGGCGAAGCCGAGCAACGAGGCAACGGCTTCCGGGACAATGCGTCCGCCGGCCGCGTCCTTGAGCAACCTGATCAACTGTGTGGAGGTCAGGATGGCCAACAGTGCAACACTGATGCCGGCCGCTGCCTGAGCGAATTCACGCCGGGCGGCGCGCTCGAATATCATGCTTTGACGAAACCGAAAAAATGCGGGGATAATCCCGCGGATACTGATATTTCCTGGAACAGGAGCAGCCTGTGGAATTTAGCATAAAAAGTGGCAGCCCGGAGAAGCAGCGCAGTGCCTGCGTCGTCGTCGGCATCTTCGAAGCGCGCAAACTTACCCTGGCCGCAGAGCTGCTCGACAAGGCGGGCAGCGGCTACATTTCCGACATCGTCCGCCGCGGTGACATGGAAGGCAAGGCGGGTACCACCCTGCTCCTCCACAACGTTCCCGGAACACTGTGCGACCGCGTCCTGCTGGTCGGCCTCGGCAAGGAAAAGGACTTCCGCGAAAAGGAATTCGCCCAGGCGATCCGCGCCGCCGTCAAGACGCTCAACGAAACCGGCGCCTTCGATGCCTCCATCTTCCTGACCGAACTGGCCGTCAAGAAGCGCAATGTCGCCTGGCGAGTCCGCCAGGCAGCCATCGTCGCCCTTGACGCAACCTATCGTTTCGACCAGTTCAAGAGCAAAAAGGAGGAAGTCCGTAGGCCGCTGCGCAAGCTGACCCTCGGCGTCGAGCGACGCAGCGAGCTTTCACTGGCCGAGGAGGCACTGAAACAGGGCATCGCCATTGCCGAAGGCATGGCCTTGGCCAAGGATCTCGGCAACCTGCCACCGAACGTCTGCAATCCTGCCTACCTTGCCGAACGCGCCCTGGCCATGGCCGATGAACTCGCTCTGGAATGCGAGGTGCTGGAACGCGCCGACATGGAAAAGCTCGGCATGCACTCGCTGCTGTCGGTGGCCAATGGCGCCCACCAGCCGCCCAAGCTGATCGTTCTAAACTATCGCGGCGCCCGGGCTGGCGAGAAGCCGGTGGTCCTTGTCGGCAAGGGCGTGACTTTCGACACCGGCGGCATTTCCCTGAAACCAGCCGCCGAGATGGACGAGATGAAGTACGACATGTGCGGCGCCGCCGGCGTCCTCGGCACCCTGCTCGCCGTCGCCCGCCTGAAACTGCCGGTCAACCTGACGATCATCGTTCCGGCCACCGAGAACATGCCGGGCGGCAACGCCACCCGGCCAGGCGACATCGTCACCTCGCTGTCCGGACAGACCATCGAAATCCTCAACACCGATGCCGAAGGCCGCCTGATCCTCTGCGATGCCCTGACCTACGCCGAACGCCTGCAGCCGGACACCGTCATCGACGTCGCCACGCTGACCGGCGCCTGCGTCGTTGCCCTAGGCGGTGTCGCCAGTGGCCTCTTCGCCAACAAGGACGCCCTCGCCCGCGACCTGCTCGAAGCTGGCGAGGAAGCCCACGATCGTGCCTGGCACATGCCGCTGTGGGACGACTACCAGGAGTTGCTGAAGAGTCCGTTTGCCGACATGGCCAATATCGGCGGCCGCTGGGGCGGCGCCATCACCGCCGCCTGTTTCCTTTCGCGCTTTACCAAAAAGTACGACTGGGCGCACCTCGACATCGCCGGCACCGCCTGGAAATCCGGGGCGGACAAGGGCGCCACCGGCCGCCCGGTGGCGCTGCTCGCCCACTACCTGCTGCAACGTACCGGCCAGCTCAATTGACCCAGGTCTTCTTCTATCACGGCGCCTCCGACCGCCTCGCCGCCGCCTGCGCCCTGATTAGCGGCGCCTGGACGAAACGCCGGCCAATTCTGGTTTACGCCCCCGAGGCGCCGGTCGCTGAAGGCCTGGACCGGATGTTATGGACCAGCGCCCAGCTGAGCTTCATCCCCCACTGCGGTGCCGATTCGCCACTCGCTGCGGAGACGCCGATACTGATCGCCAGCCGGCTGGAAACTGTCGCCCAGACGGAGCGCCTGATGAATCTCTCGCGTACCATTCCGCCGGATTACCAGCGCTTCCAGAGCCTGGTCGAGGTCGTCGGCCGTGACGAGGAAGACCGCCTGGCGGCCCGCGAACGGGTTCACCAGTACAAGGAAGAGGGCTGCGACGTGCAGTACTTCGACCTCGCCAGCCGCGACTGACGCCGACCATGCCCAGCCCCATCCTCGCCCGCGCCGATGCCCTGATGCAACGCCGCCGGCAGAACGCCGAGGCCGACGATGTGCCGGTGCTGACCGATGCGGTCGACATCAACGCGCCGGAAACGGACGATGATGTGCCGGTACTCTTCGACATCGAACCCATCGCGCCACTATCCAGCTCAGCGGACGCCTTCTTGCCGGTCGAGGAAGCAGCTTTGCCCGAACTGCCCGAGATCCTGATCGAGGAGCCGCCTCTTCCCGAACTCATCGAGGTGGCGACGCCCTGCCCGGCGCCAGACGCCAGCCTACCGGCCGTAGCCATCCCCGAAGAAATCGCCCGCGAGATCGCCCGCCGGGTCGAGCAGCGCCTGGCCGCTGAACTGCCGCGCATCATCGAAGCCACCGTCCGCGACTTTATCGCCGAGCAGACGGCGACGGACGGCCACCAAGCCGATTTCCAGGGCTGAAGCTCCCGGCTGAGCGGCGCGGCGCTCCGGTATAATTGCCGGTTTTCCCCTTTTCCGCCAAGCCCATGGAACTCGCCAAAGCCTTTGAACCCGCCGACATCGAACGCCGCTGGTATCCCGAGTGGGAGTCGCGCAACTACTTCGCCGCCGGCGTCGATGGCAACAAGACCGACAACTTCTGCATCCTGCTGCCGCCGCCCAATGTCACCGGCACGCTGCACATGGGCCATGGCTTCAACCAGACGATCATGGACGCGCTCACCCGCTACTACCGGATGCGCGGCCACAACACGCTATGGCAACCGGGCACCGACCATGCCGGCATCGCCACGCAGATTGTCGTCGAGCGCCAGCTTGATGCCCAGGGAATCAGCCGCCACGACCTCGGCCGCGAGAAATTCCTGGAAAAGGTCTGGGAATGGAAGGAGTACTCCGGCGGCACCATCACCCGCCAGATGCGCCGCATGGGCACCAGCCCGGACTGGCAGCGCGAACGCTTCACCATGGATGCCGGCCTCAACAAGGTCGTCACCGAAACCTTCGTCCGCCTGTTCAACGAAGGCCTGATCTACCGCGGCAAGCGCCTGGTCAACTGGGATCCGAAGCTGAATACCGCCGTCTCCGACCTCGAAGTCGTCCAGGAAGAAGAAGACGGCTTCATGTGGCAGATCCGCTACCCGCTGGCCGATGGCAGCGATAGCCTGGTGGTCGCCACGACGCGTCCGGAAACCATGCTCGGCGACACCGCCGTGATGGTCCATCCGGAAGATGAGCGCTACAAGCACATGATTGGCAAGATGGTGAAGCTGCCGCTGACCGGGCGCGAAATCCCGATCATCGCCGACAGCTACGTCGATCTCGAATTCGGCACCGGCTGCGTCAAGGTCACGCCGGCGCATGACTTCAACGACTATGCGGTCGGCCAGCGCCATGGCTTGCCACAGATAAATGTCCTGACGCTTGATGGCAAAGTACGCAAGCAAGCAGAACACTTTGTGTCATCGTTCAGCCGGACCTATGTTGGCGATGGACTATCCATCGAGTCTGAGGTTACTCATCAACGCACCGGCAACTACGTTCCGGGTAACCCAATACTCCTGCCGGAAAAATACGTAGGCCTCGACCGCTTCGACGCCCGCAAGGCCGTCGTCGCCGATCTTGAAGAACAAGGCATCCTGGTCAAGGTCGACAAGCATAAGCTGAAGGTGCCGCGCGGCGACCGGACCAATGTCGTCATCGAGCCGATGCTGACCGACCAGTGGTTCGTCGCGATGAGCAAGCCGGGCGACGACGGCAAGTCGATCACCGAGAAGGCGCTCGATGTCGTCCATTCCGGCGAAATCAAGTTCTACCCGGAAAACTGGGTTAATACCTACAACCAGTGGCTGAACAACATCCAGGACTGGTGCATCTCCCGCCAGCTTTGGTGGGGCCACCAGATCCCGGCGTGGTACGGCGAGAATGGCGAAATCTTCGTCGCCCACAGCGAAGAAGAAGCCCGCGCCGAAGCCGCCAAGCAAGGCTACACCGGCGCCCTGAGCCGTGACGAAGACGTCCTCGACACCTGGTTCTCCTCTGCCCTTTGGCCGTTCTCGACCCTGGACTGGACTGGCGACGAGGCCGTCGATGTTGCCAACCCGCTGCTCAAGCAATACCTGCCGTCGTCGGTGCTGGTCACCGGTTTCGACATCATCTTCTTCTGGGTTGCCCGCATGGTCATGATGACCAAGCAGATCACCGGCCAGATCCCGTTCAAGCACGTGTACGTGCACGGCCTGATCCGCGATGGCGAAGGCCAGAAGATGTCGAAGTCGAAGGGCAACGTCCTCGACCCGATCGACCTGATCGACGGCATCGGCCTTGAGGCGTTGATCGAAAAGCGCACGACCGGCCTGATGAACCCGAAGCAGGCCGAGAGCATCGCCAAGAAGACGCGGAAGGAATTCCCGGAAGGTATCCAGTCCTTCGGCACCGACGCACTGCGCTTCACCTTCGCCTCACTCGCCTCGCCCGGCCGCGACATCAAGTTCGACCTCAACCGCTGCGACGGCTACCGCAATTTCTGCAACAAGCTGTGGAACGCCACCCGCTTCGTACTGATGAATGTCGAAGGCCACGACCTGGCACTCGACCACCAGCAGAACGGCCCGACCTGCGGCGGCTCCGCTCCGCTCGAGTTCTCCTTTGCCGACCGCTGGATCGTCAGCCAGTTGCAGCGTGTTGAACAGGAAGTCGAGCAGCACTTCACCGACTATCGTTTCGACCTCATCGCCCAGGCCGTCTACAAGTTCATCTGGGACGAGTTCTGCGACTGGTACCTGGAAATCGCCAAGGTCGAGATCCAGACCGGCAACGATGCTCAACAGCGCGGCGCCCGCCGGACCCTGATCCGCACGCTGGAAGCCATCCTGCGCCTGGCCCACCCACTGATTCCCTTCGTTACCGAGGAACTGTGGCAAACGGTCGCGCCGATCGCCGGCCGCAAGACGCACGACTCGATCATGCTCGCCGCTTACCCGCGTGCCGAGGAATACAAGATTGATGTCGCCTCTGAGGCCAAGGTCGAGCGCCTGAAGGTGCTGACCCACGCCTGCCGCAACCTGCGCGGCGAGATGAACGTCTCCCCGGCCCAGCGCATGCCGCTGCTGGTCGCCGGTGGCGGCGCCGACATGGCCGAGTTCGCGCCCATCCTGCAAGCGCTGGGCAAGCTCTCCGAAGTGCAGATCGTCGACGACATGCCGGCCGACACCATGGCGCCCGTTGCCGTGGTCGGCGAGACACGCCTGATGCTCAAGGTCGAGATCGACGTCGCTGCTGAACGCGAGCGCCTGAAGAAGGAAATCGAGAAACTGGAAAAGCAGATTGCCATCGCCCAGGGCAAGCTGTCGAATGAAGGTTTCGTCGCCCGCGCCCCGGCCGCCGTCGTCGATCAGGAAAAACAGCGTGTCGCTGAATTCTGCGCCACGCTCGACAAGCTGAAGCCGCAACTGGCCAAGCTCGGGTAAGAAGCCGCGCAGCCCTGGAGCTTTTCAGGGCTGCGTTTTCAGGCGCACCGGAATCAGGCCGCGCAGGGCATTGCCCAGCCAGAAATCACCCTGCAGGTCGTCGCGGCAAAGCACTGCCTCGCGCGCCTTTCCCTGATCCAGCAGGCTGGCGCGCAGCACGCCGGGCAAGGCGCCACTGCTCAGCGGCGGCGTCAGCAGGACACCGTCGCGCTCGACGAAGACGTTACTGCGCGCCCCTTCGGCCACCTCACCCCGTTCGTTGAGAAACACCACATCGAAGAGACCGGTATCAGCCGGCAGGGTCCGTAGCGCCTCGTCGTAGATCGCCCGCGCCGTTGTCTTGTGGCGGCGCAACGGATCGGCGGAATCGATTGTCTGAGCAGCCAGCAAGGCGCCCTGAACACTCGGTGGCGTATCCGCAAGGGGAAACGACTGCACGCCAATCTCGCCGGCCTTGTTCAATGTCAGGCGCACCCGCCAGACACCGGCGGTCGGCTGTTCAGCCAGGAGGCGGAACAAGCGCTGCTCGTCCAGGGCGAAGCCGAACCACTCGGCAGAACGCAGCAGGCGGGCGAAATGCCCGGCCCACATCGGATAGACGCCATTGTCTCGACGCAGGGTTTCGATCAGTTGCAAGCCCGGATCGCAATCGCGTAGAAAACGCGCCTTCAGGCGGCATTCCTGCCACTCGGCCGCAGCCTCGGAGTCAGCGACGACACCGCTACCGATGCCCAGGCGACCGTTGCCGTCGGCAGCCAGCTCCAGCGTACGGATGGCGACATTGAGGCGGAAATCGCCATTCGGTGCCAGCCAGCCGAAGGCGCCGGTATAGAGGCCGCGCGGCGTCTGTTCCAGTTCGCCGATGATCTGCATGGCCCGTATTTTCGGCGCGCCGGTGATTGAGCCGCAGGGAAACATCGCCCGCAGAATGTCGCCGAAACTCCGGCCGGCGATCGAGGCGGAGATTTCCGAAACCATCTGGCGCACCGTCGGATAGTCCTCAATCTCGAACAGCCGGTCGACCTGGACACTGCCTTTCTCGGCAATGCGCCCGAGATCGTTGCGCAGGAGGTCTACGATCATCAGGTTCTCGGCGCGATCCTTGACCGAATTGCGCAGCATCTCCGATGGCGTTTCGAGGGCCGCGGTCCCCTTCATCGGCCGGGTGCGCAGCCGGTCTCCCCGACGCTCGACGAACAGCTCCGGCGACAGGGAAACGATCCCCTCGCCCGCATCACTGATAAAGCCGCCGTAACGCACTGGCTGACAGGCACGCAAGCGTGCGTAAAGGCCAGCGGGCGTACCGAACCAGGAAAATTCCAAAGGAAAGGTGAAATTAACCTGATAGCAGTCGCCAGCAGCAATCAGCGACTGGATCCGGCCAACGGCAGCCCGGTAAGCATCTTCGGTGATGGTCTCACGCAGGCCGCCAACACCGGCCGGCGCATCACCCGCCGCCTGCCGGCACCAGGCCTCGGCCTCCGCCGCATTCAGCCGGCGGCAACTGGCGAATCGCCAGAAGCGTGCCAACGGTATCCGTGCTGCCGGCGAAGGCTTGGCCGGGGCACTTTTCGATTCAAACAAATAGCCCAGTTCATAGGCCAAGGCGACAACTGTCCACCCCGGTGCCGCGTGCAGATCCTGCAAAGTCTTATCCAGGCCGACCTGATCGAACACTTCCTGGCATTCGACCAATTCCTCGAAAAGCCAGGCCGCAGGCGAGCCCGCCGGTGCTTGCCTGTCCTCGAAGAAAGCGTACAACGCGGGAATTACTTGCGCTTGAGGTAGTACTCGAAGACGCGGTTTTCTTCTTTTTGGGCGATCAGCTCATTGCCGGTCTGCTTGGCAAACGCGGGAAAATCCTTCAGCGACCCTGGATCGGTCGCCTGTACGCGCAATACCTGGCCAGAATCCATCTCGGCCAGCGCCTTCTTGGTACGCAGGATGGGAAGCGGGCAGTTGAGTCCCTTGACGTCGAGATCGCGATCGAATTCCATGGTGTTCCAGATTCCGGGGATTAGAGCCGCGATTTTAACCTTAATTGCGCCTTTCCTTCAGTTCCTCCAGGCGTAGCCGCTTCAGTTCGCGCAAGCGGGCATCGATGGCCGACATCACGTAAAAATTGGCGTCTCCGGCCTTTTGCGCCAGCTCCAGTTGCTCGATCGCTGCCCCAGTTTGTCCATTTACGGCAAAGACATCGGCCAGCGCCTGGTGTTGCTGGGCCATTTGGCCCAGGCCGGCATGACTGGCAGCACGCAAGCGAAGAAAACGCACCTCCTCAGGCCGCGTCTGCAACTGCTCATCGGCAAAGCGAAGGGCCTCGGCGAAGCGGCGGGCGCCAAGCAACGCCTGGCCGTAGCCATCGAGCAGCCCCTCGTTGAGGGGAAAACGGCGGAGCGCCTCGCGGTAGATCGCCAGTCCCGTGTTGGGATCGGCCTGAGCGATGCGCAATTCAGCCTGCAGGCGATTGACCATCGGCACCTCCGGTTTGCCGGAACGCAGGGGCTGCAACTGCCGCTCGGCCGCTGTCCAGTCGCGAGAACGGAACAGGGCGTAGGCCAGCCCGTAGCGAACCGCCGCTTCTGAGGCGAACTTGCCTTCGGCGAGAAGCGTTTCGAAATGGCGAACCGCTTCCGCCGGCGTTCCCTGCATGGCGCGCAATTTGGCCCGTACCAACTGGAATTCAACGCTGTCCGGCACCTGACGATAGGCTAGCTCGCTCTCCCGGTTCTGCATGTCGGTCAGGCGCTCGCCAGTCAGCGGATGGGTGCGCAGGTAGGCCGTCGCATTATTTTCGTAATGGCGGGCAGAACGCTGCAGGCGATCAAAAAAGACCGCCATGCCGCGCACGTCGAAACCCGCCTTGCGCAGGACATCGAACCCCAGGCGATCGGATTCGCGTTCGAAGTCGCGCGAAAAAGCCAGCTGCGCGGAGATCGCCCCGGCCTGGGTGGTGGCGATGGCAGCACTCGCCGCCTGCGAACTGGAGCGCGCCGCCAGCAAGGCCAGGCCCATGGCCAGCATGGAAGCCATGCCCAGCTGCTTGGACTGGAAGACCTGGCGGGCAATATGGCGCTGGGTGACGTGGGCAATTTCGTGTGCCATTACACCGGCCAGTTCCGACTCCGTCTGGGCATTGACGATCAAACCGGTATGGACGCCGATGAAACCGCCGGGCATGGCGAAGGCGTTGATGCTTTGATCGGCGATGGCGAAAAAGAAGAAGCCGATTCCCGGATCGTCGCTGGCCGCCACCAGTTTGCCGCCGAGCACGTTCAGGTAGCCTTCGACATCCGCATCCTCGAGATAAGCCGGCTCGCGGAGGCGAATCTCATTCATGATCTGGCGCCCGATGCGTTTTTCGGTCGTGAGCGACAGCTCGTTGCTGGCGACATCGCCGAGCTCCGGCAGGCTGTTTGCATGCAGCGGCTGGACAACTAGCGAGCAGGCTAGAAGCCCGGTGATCAGGCGTTGGGCAAAAGGCATGGTGTTATGATAACGCAGCCCAGAGAACCCGCTCTGCAGGCAAAGCGTAACCTCCTGTAAAACTCCGTGACCCAACAGAATCTGACCCATTTCGACAGTGCCGGCCAGGCCCACATGGTCGATGTCGGCGCCAAGAACGAGACGGCGCGAACCGCCCGTGCCGCCGGCAGCATCTTCATGAAACCCGAGACACTGGCACTGATCCGCGACGGTTCGGCGAAGAAAGGTGACGTCCTCGGCATCGCCCGCATCGCCGCTATCCAGGCGGCCAAACGCACCGGCGACCTGATCCCGCTCTGCCACCCGATCGCCCTGACCCGCGTCACTGCCGACTTTTCCATCGACGAAGCGCACAGTGCCGTGCATTGTGCGGTGACCGCCGAATGTTTCGGCCGCACTGGTGTCGAAATGGAGGCGCTGACTTCAGCGTCGGTCGGCCTGCTGACCATCTACGACATGTGCAAGGCCGTTGATCGCGGCATGCGTATCGACAACGTCCGCCTGATCGAGAAGAAGGGCGGCAAATCCGGCCACTGGACTGCCGAATGAAAAACCTGTCCCAACCCGATGAATGGCGCCGCCGCCTGCTCAAGGGCGGTGTCTCGGCCAGCCTGCTGACACCTCTGCTCGGCACCGGCCTGCTGATGCCCGGTGCCGTTCTGGCGGCCGACTGGAATCGCCCGGCATTCACCGCCCGCAACATCGGCGATGCCCTGAAAAGCTATGGCGCCGGCAATGCAATGGAGTCACGGGATATCGTCATCAACGCGCCGGAAATTGCTGAAAACGGCGCCAAGGTCGAAGTCGAGGTCAGCAGCAACCTGGCCAACACCCGCAGCCTGGCCCTCTTCGCCGACAAGAATCCGATGCCGCTGTGTTCCTCCCTGGAGTTCTCCGGGGCTGCCCTGCCCTACGCCAGGATCCAGTTGAAGCTGGCCGAAACCATGCGTATCCGCGCCGTGGCCAGAACGGCCGACGGCAAGAACCATGTTGCTTTCCGGGAGATCAAGGTCACCCTCGGCGGTTGCGGAGGTTAACGATGGCCGAACAGATCAAACTACGCGCACAGATTCAGGGCGAATTCACCGAGTTGCGCATCCTTTTGCAGCATCCGATGGAAACCGGCCAACGCAAGGACGACAAGGGAATGTCCGTCGCCATGCACTTCATCCAGACATTTATCGTCAGTCACGGCGGCAAGACACTGATCGAAGGCCAGCTCAACACCTCGGTTTCGCGCAACCCGCTGTTCGCCTTCCGGGTACGTGGCATCAAGGCAGGTGACCAGCTAACTGTCAGCTGGCTGGACAATCTGGGCGAACGCCGCCAGGACGAGTTCACCGTCGGCTGAAATACCGGCGCGCCAATGAAAAAAGCCCGTCCAGATGGACGGGCTTTCAATTCTGCAACTTCCCGACGCTCAGGCGCGCTGGATGTTGGAAGCCTGCTTGCCCTTGGGGCCCTGCACGACTTCAAAGGAGACTTTTTCGCCTTCCTTCAGTGTCTTGAAACCATTCATGTTGATGGCCGAGAAGTGTGCGAAAAGATCTTCGCTGCCATCGTCAGGAGTGATGAAGCCAAAGCCCTTGGAATCATTGAACCACTTGACAGTACCGATTGCCATGTTTGCAACTTTCATACAAAAAACGAACAAATTTCCGGGTCTCCCCGACTCCCTGTTTGAGCTCAGTGACCCGGTGCATTGCGGCACCGTTCAACCATCTTGAAGCCAAACACGTTTGCTTTCTACGCCAGTTGAAATGGGTCGTCAACAAGTATCGAAGCGGCGACGCAGCATGCACCAGGCATCGTAATTGCTTCAAACCATCTGGGAATCGACTGGATACACCCCCATGTTTCCAGTTGCCAATTGAATCGGACTGTATAGAATCGGACGCATGGCTACGAAGTTTCAGGAAGGCGGACAACTCCAGGCACAACGCACAAAGCCGGAGCCGCCAAGGATGTTCAAGGTGGTGTTGCTGAACGACGATTACACGCCGATGGATTTCGTCATCACCGTTCTGCAGCGCTTTTTTTCTCTGGATACTGAACAAGCGACGCGAATCATGCTCAAAGTTCACAACGAAGGTCGGGGCGTCTGCGGAGTCTTTCCGCGCGACATCGCGGCCACCAAGGTTGAACAGGTGAGTGCATTCGCCCGCCAGCACCAACACCCGCTTGCTTGCGTCATGGAGGAAAACTGATGATTGCCCAGGAACTCGAAGTCAGCCTGCATATGGCTTTTGTCGAGGCGCGTCAAAAACGCCACGAGTTCATTACCGTCGAACACCTCCTGCTCGCGCTGATCGACAATCCGTCGGCAGCCGATGCCCTGCGGGCCTGCGGCGCCAAGCCCGATGCGCTGCGCAAGGATCTGACCAATTTCATCAACGAACACACGCCGACCGTTTCCGGCGAGGACGACATCGACACGCAACCGACGCTCGGTTTCCAGCGCGTTATCCAACGCGCCATCCTGCATGTGCAGTCGTCCGGCAAGAAGGAAGTGAACGGTGCCAACGTGCTGGTCGCCATCTACGGCGAAAAGGATTCGCACGCCGTCTATTTCCTGCAGAAGCAGGCAGTGACGCGCCTCGACGTGGTCAATTACATTTCGCACGGCATCAGCAAGGTGCCGCAGCAGAAGACTCCGACCGAGGCCGAAACGATCGAGAGCGAAGGCGAGAAGGAAGCCGGGCCGCTGGAGCAATACACGATCAACCTCAACGCCCTTGCCCTGCAGGGCAAGATCGATCCGCTGATCGGCCGCGACAAGGAACTGGAACGGGTTATCCAGACCCTGTGCCGGCGGCGCAAGAACAATCCGCTGCTGGTCGGCGAGGCTGGCGTCGGCAAAACGGCAATCGCCGAAGGTCTGGCCCGGCGCATCGTCGAGAGCGATGTGCCGGAGATTTTGGCCAAGGCCAACGTCTATTCGCTGGACATGGGCGCCCTGCTGGCCGGCACCAAGTACCGCGGCGATTTCGAGCAGCGTCTGAAAGGCGTGCTCAAGCAGTTGGGCGACAACCCCAACGCCATACTGTTCATTGACGAGATCCACACGCTGATCGGTGCCGGTTCCGCTTCGGGCGGCACGCTGGACGCCTCCAACCTGCTCAAGCCGGCACTGTCATCGGGCCAGCTGAAGTGCATCGGAGCGACGACCTATACCGAGTTCCGCGGCATTTTCGAGAAGGACAGCGCGCTGTCGCGGCGCTTCCAGAAGATTGACGTCAATGAACCGTCCGTAGCCGAGACGGTGGAAATCCTCAAGGGTCTGAAGGCCCGTTTCGAGGCTCACCACGGCATCAAGTATTCGGCGACGGCGATTTCGTCGGCTGCTGAACTGGCGGCCCGCTATATCACCGATCGTCATCTTCCCGACAAAGCCATCGACGTCATCGACGAGGCCGGTGCCGCCCAGCGCATCCTGCCCAAGTCGAAGCAGAAGAAGATGATCAACAAGACGGACATTGAGGAGATCGTCGCCAAGATCGCCCGCATCCCGTCCCAGCACGTGACGCTGGACGACCGTGGTGCCCTGAAGAACCTCGACCGCGACCTGAAGGCGGTCGTCTTCGGCCAGGACAAGGCCATTGACGCGCTGACCAAGGCGATCAAGATGGCCCGTTCCGGGCTCGGCAACCCGGGTAAGCCGATCGGCTCGTTCCTGTTCAGCGGCCCGACCGGTGTTGGCAAGACGGAAGTCGCCAAGCAGTTGGCTTACTGCATGGGCATCGAATTGCTGCGCTTCGACATGAGCGAGTACATGGAACGCCATGCCGTATCGCGGCTGATCGGCGCCCCGCCGGGCTACGTCGGCTTCGAGCAGGGCGGCCTGCTGACCGAGGCGGTGACCAAGAAGCCGTACTGCGTGCTGCTCCTTGATGAAATCGAGAAGGCCCATCCGGACATCTTCAACATCCTGCTGCAGGTCATGGATCATGGCACGCTGACCGACAACAACGGACGCAAGGCCGATTTCCGCAACGTGGTCATCATCATGACCACCAATGCCGGCGCCGCCGATCTGCAGAAGTCGAGCATGGGTTTCACCAGTTCCAAGCAGGCGGGCGACGAGATGGCGGAAATCAAGCGCCTGTTCACGCCCGAGTTCCGCAATCGCCTGGATGCGACGATTTCCTTCGCGCCGCTCGACCACGAGATCATCCTGCGCGTCGTCGACAAGTTCCTGATGCAGCTGGAAGAGCAGCTGCACGAGAAGAAGGTCGAGGCGCATTTCACCGAAGCAGTCAAGGAACTGCTGGCGGAAAAAGGCTTCGATCCGTTGATGGGCGCCCGGCCGATGGCCCGCCTGATTCAGGACACCATCCGCTCGGCGCTGGCCGACGAGTTGCTGTTCGGCAAGCTGGCCAATGGTGGCAGGGTGACTGTCGATCTCGACAAGGACGGCAAGATCAAGCTCGACTTTGAAGAGGAAAAAAGCGAAGCCATCGTCTAAGCTTCAATCTCATTACAACAAGCCATGCGATGCATGGCTTTTTTTCTGCCAGGGAGAGCCCAAAAATGAGCTTCAAGACACCCGACCTCTGCGATGAATTCGAGTCCGAACTGGGCCAGAGCCTGCGCGTCGTCGCCCCCATGTTCCAGCGCTATGGCGGCCGCAGCAGCTTTTGCGGCGAGATTGTCACGCTGAAGATTTTCGAGGACAACTCCTTGGTCCGCGAAGCCTTTGGCGAGAAAGGCCAGGGCAAGGTACTGGTCATTGACGGCGGCGGTTCGCTGCGTTGCGCGCTGGTCGGCGACCAGCTGGCCATCCTGGCTGCCAAAAATGGCTGGGAAGGCGTCGTCGTCTATGGCTGCATCCGCGATTCGGCCGACATCAATGGCATTGATATCGGTGTGCGGGCCCTGAACACCCATCCGCAGAAGAGCATCAAGAAAGGTGTCGGCGACCGCAACATCGCCGTCACCTTCGGCGGCGTCACCTTCACTCCCGGCGAATGGCTGTATGCCGACGAGGACGGCATACTTGTCTCGGCCAAGCCGCTGCTCTGATTTCACGGGCGGCGACAATGCCGCCCGCCTCGCTTAGCCTTCGAGCAGCACCGAGCTTTCGCAACCGATGCGCACGGCGCCCCAGTGGCGCCCGCCGACCATGATCGGCATGTTGATTTCCGAGAGAATCTCGCCGGTATCGCGGGCATAGGTCTGCACCAGCATCGGCTGGGTATTCTTCGCGCCGCGCTGACCGGTGACGTCGTCCCAGATACGCCGGGTGCGGTTGCCGACCAGATCCTTCTGATAGTTGCCGGTCAGGGACTGTGAATACTTCAGGTTGTGAATGGCCCCGTAGCCGCGCATGTCGATGATCAGCGCATAGACGCCGCCACGCAGGTCGGCTAGCGCCCGCTCAAGTAACGGCTGGACTTCCTGCTCGAACACCGGGCAGTAGCCGACGTCGTATTTTTGCGGATTGGTATGCGGCAGCGGACGATAGTTCTGATCCCAGATATCGACGCCGCGGGCCGCCAGTTCGCCGAGCCGTTTCTGCACCGCATCACGGAAGCCGCGCGCCTGATCGACGTTGAAATCGAAGGCCCCGCGACCGATCTTGAACCGTGACACCAGCTCCTGGACGCTCTCCGTCGCGTGGCTCAAGGTCAGGGTCGACTGTTCGGACGATTTCATGCTGCCCGAGACCTCGCGCGACAAGTCGTGCACCTGGACCACCGCCTCATGCACCTGGGCATTGGTCGCCGTCAGCTCTTCCATGGCCGTGGCGATCTGGTTGAGCTGATCGCCGGTCTGCTCGAAGTCACCGACCATGCGCTGGAACTCGCCCGACGAACGCTCGACCGCTTCGCGCGTTCGTCGGATGTCGGTATTGATCATCTCGTTTTCGCTCTGTGTGTCACGCACCAGCGAGATCATACCGCCGATCTTGTCGGTGATCTCCTGGGTGGCCACATTGACCCGCTCGGCCAGCTTGCGTACCTCGTCGGCGACGACTGCAAAACCCCGGCCCATTTCCCCGGCGCGCGCTGCCTCGATGGCGGCATTGAGCGCCAGCAGGTTGGTCTGATCGGCAATGTCCTTGATCAGCCCGGCAATCTGCCGAATGCTGTCGGAGCGTTCGGCGAGATGACCGACCGTATCGTTGAACTGGTTCAGCTTGTCGCTGACCAACTGCACCTTGCTGACGATATCCTGCATTTCGCCGAGGGAATTGCGGGCGGTTGCCAGATTGGCATCGGTCGACTGAGTGATCCGCTCGGCCGAGCCGGAGACCTCCTGAATCGCCTGCGTCGCCTCGTTGCTGGCGCCAAACACGGCATTGGCGATTTCGCCCTGTTGCGTCGCGCGTTCGGCCGTCGAAGAGACGCTTTTCTTGACCATCACCGCTTCGCGCGCAATGTTGACGCTCATCTTGCGCACTTCGCTGATGATCTCGCGCATCTTGTCGGCGAAGCGGTTGTAGGCTTCGGCCAGGGTACGCAATTCGTCATGAGTGACCGTTGGCAGGTTGCGCGAGAAATCGCCCTCGCCACGCCCGATCTCGTCGAAGATGGTGGCGATCATGCGCACCGGACGCAGGATCAGGTAGCGGATATAGAGAATCTGCAGCAGGTTCCAGGCGAGGGCAAAAACAGTCAGGGCGATCATCAGCGTCAGACCGTGATCCATGCTCGCCGAAATGCGCTGCATGACCTCCGGGGCGGTGCCCGATCGGCTCATTTCTTCGCCAACCATCGTCTTCTGGTTGATATAGATGGTCAGATAAACGATATCAATGAAGAACAGCAACAGGAAGCTCATCAGCTTCTTGGTCAGCGAGTTCCAGAAAGTTCGCTCTGTCCAGTCGTACAAGCTGCGCAGAAGTTCCATAGATACCGCCCAAATTTGAAAAATGTGCTGAATTCAACCTTCCTTCCGGATGGGCGTCAACCGGCTATATCAAATTGCCCGGACGGCATCTGGCCCCGCCCGGAGCGGCATCATGCTGCACTGCATTTCACAAAAGCGAATGTCGTTTCACATCGCGAAATATTGACAATAAGCAATTGAATAATCGCAAAAAAATATTGTCTTATGTCTTATATAAGACTATTGCTGCTGTGCAGAATAATCTCTATACTTCGTCCATCGCTCGAGCAGGATAGCTCCAGCGCAACAAAGTCATCATCCCACCCTAAACCTTGAGGAATTCAAATGAGCACTCGCGAACAGCAAATCGCCGCCCTGGAAAAAGACTGGGCAGAAAATCCCCGCTGGAAGGGCATCAAGCGCGGTTACTCCGCTGCTGACGTCGTCCGCCTGCGCGGCTCCTTCCAGGTCGAGCACACTCTGGCCCGTCGTGGTGCCGAGAAGCTCTGGGATCTGGTCAACAACACCCCCTACGTCAACTGCCTGGGCGCCCTCACCGGCGGCCAAGCCGTGCAACAAGCCAAGGCCGGTATCAAGGCCATTTACCTGTCCGGCTGGCAAGTCGCTGCCGACAACAACGAATACGCCGCCATGTACCCGGACCAGTCCCTGTACCCGGTTGACTCCGTGCCGAAGGTTGTCGAGCGCATCAACAACGCCTTCAACCGCGCCGACGAAATCCAGTGGTCGAAGAACATCAACGCTGGCGATGCCGGTCATGTTGAATACCACCTGCCGATCGTTGCTGATGCTGAAGCCGGTTTCGGTGGCGTGCTCAACGCCTACGAACTGATGAAGGCCATGATCCGCGCTGGCGCTGCCGGCGTGCATTGGGAAGACCAGCTGGCTTCCGTCAAGAAGTGCGGCCACATGGGTGGCAAGGTGCTCGTGCCGACCACCGAAGCCGTGCAGAAGTTGATCGCTGCCCGTATGGCCGCCGACGTCTATGGCGTGCCGACCCTGGTCATCGCCCGTACCGATGCCGAAGCCGCTGACCTGCTGACCTCCGACTACGACGAAAACGACAAGCCGTTCCTGACTGGCGAGCGCACTGCCGAAGGCTTCTACAAGACCAAGAAGGGTCTGGACCAGGCCATCTCCCGCGCTATCGCCTACGCTGACTACGCCGACCTGGTGTGGTGCGAAACCGGTACGCCGGATCTGGAATTTGCCCGCAAGTTCGCCGAAGCCGTGCATAAGGTTCACCCGGGCAAGATGCTGGCCTACAACTGCTCGCCGTCCTTCAACTGGAAGAAGAACCTCGACGACGCCACCATCGCCAAGTTCCAGGTGGAACTGGGCGCCATCGGCATGTCGGCCTACGTCGAGAAGGTTCAGGAGCCGGAATTCGCTGCCCGCGACCGTGGCTACACCTTCGTCTCGCACCAGCAGGAAGTCGGTACCGGTTACTTCGACGATGTCACCACCGTCATTCAGGGTGGCAAGTCCAGCGTTACCGCGCTGACCGGCTCGACCGAAGAAGAACAGTTCCACTAAGCAAGCACCGCTTTATCTTGCTGCCTTATCGGGCAGCATCGGAGGCCGGCACTCACGAGGTGTCGGCCTTTTTGTTTCGTGTCACAAACGCGCTACACTATTTCTGCATCATCGCTGCCGAACCTCCTTGTGCCGTGCAGCGTCGCCGAAAGCCGATATTGATTCCTCCGTTTCAAAGCAGCGTCCGCGCGCTGTCGATTCTTGCCCTTGTTCTCGCCACCCTGCTGGCGATTCCCCTGCCGACCTGGGCTGCGGCGTTGGAGCCACTACGTATTGGCGTCCTCGCCTTCCGCGATCCGGCCAGCACCACCCGCCAGTGGACGCCACTGGGCAACTATCTAAGCGAGCGACTGGGGGGCCGTCGCGTCGTCGTCCGCAGCTTGGCGCTTGATGATCTCAGTCTGGCGGTAGAGCGCGGCGAATTCGATTTCGTGCTTACCCAGCCCGAGCACTACGTTCATATCCGCGCCCTGCATCACGGCCTGTCGCCGATCGCCACCCTGGCCGTTCGTGCTGGCGAGCAGGGCATTTCACGGATGGGCGGGGTGATCGTCAGCCGCACTGGCCGCAATGACATCAAAGGCCTGGAGGATCTTCCCGACAAGCGCCTGGCCGCCGCCCACCCGCACTCACTGGGCAGCTTCCGCCTGCAGCAATGGACCCTGCTCAAGGCAGGCCTGAGCTTGGCCGAAGACGCGGCGATAACCTTTACCGGCCAACCGCAGGACCTGGTGATCGACCTCGTGCTCCAAGGCAAGGTCGATGCCGGTTTCGTGCGTACCGGCCTGATTGAAGCGCTGATTGCCGAGGGCAAGCTGGCGCCGGACGCCCTGCAAGTGATCAATCCCCGCCAGGAGCCGGGATTTCCCTTGCTGTTGTCGACACCGCTATTTCCCGAGTGGCCCTTCCTGGTCGCCCGCCGGGTTCCCGAGCCGATCGCCAAGGCAACCGCCATCGCCCTGCTACAACTGACTGCCGATCACCCGGCTGCGCAGTCCGGCCAGTTCCACGCCTTTTCGCCGCCGGCCGACTACAGCGGCCTTGAAACCATGATGCTGGAACTGCGCGCCCATCCGAATCGGCTGCAGCGCTTCGATCTGCAGGACATCGTCGAAAAATATCCCTATCAGGTCGCCTCGATACTCAGCCTTCTGCTGTTGCTCGCCCTCTCCGGCCTGACCTTCCTGATCCGTTCGCGGCTACAGATCAGTGCCACCCTGCGCCAACGCGCCAGCCTGCTCGACAGCCTGGGCGAAGGGGTCTATGGCCTCGACAACACCGGACGCTGCACCTTCATCAACCCCAAGGCGCTGGAGATTCTCGGCTGGCAACATGGCGACGTCATCGGCCAGAACGCGCACGCCCTCTTCCACTCGCGCCATCCCGACGGCAGCGACTACCCCAGCGACGACTGTCCGATCCATCGCACCCTGGTCGACGGCCAGCGACGGCAGGGTGAGGAGTGGTTCATCCGGCGCAATGGCGAAGCCTTCCCGGCGACCTTCCTGGCCAGCCCCATCGACCGCCAGGCGCGTCGCGAAGGCGCCGTCGTCACCTTCCGCGACATTTCCGCTCAACGTCACGCCGACGAAATGATGCGCATCGCCGCCATCGCCTTCGAGACGCAGGAGGGCATGGTGGTGACCGATGCCAGCAGCCGCATCCTCCGGGTCAATCAGGCCTTCAGCCGGGTCACTGGCTATTCTGCTGAGGAAGCGATCGGCCAGACGCCGTCCATGCTCAAGTCCGGGCGCCATGACGACGCCTTCTATCAACAGATGTGGACCACCCTGCAACAATCCGGACGCTGGCAGGGAGAGATCTGGAATCGACGCAAGAATGGCGAAGTCTACCCGGAATGGCTGAGCATCTCGGCAGTGCACGATGGCCAGGGCAAGACCACCCATTTCGTTTCTTCCTTCCTCGACATCACCCAGCGCAAGGAAGCCGAGGAACAGATCCAGTTCCTCGCCTATTTCGACCCGCTGACCCAGTTGCCGAACCGCCGCCTGCTCAATGAACGCCTGCAGAAACTGCTGGCCGCCAGTGGTCGCCACCGGCGCTATGGCGCGCTGCTGTTCATCGACCTCGACAATTTCAAGACGCTCAACGACACCATGGGCCATGCCGTCGGCGACTCGCTGCTGATCCAGGTCGCCCAGCGCCTGCGCCAATCGGTGCGCGCCGGTGACTCAGTCGCCCGCCTGGGTGGCGACGAGTTCATCGTTCTCCTCGAGGAACTCAGTCCCGACATCCACGATGCCATTGCCCAGATTCGCCGGGCTGCCGAGCACATGCTGGAGTCCCTCGGCCGGCCATATGCACTGGGTGAGATCACCCACCACTGCACGGCCAGTATCGGCGCCGTTCCCTTCCGCGACACTGGTGAAAGCATCGAGGGCCTGCTCAAGGCTGCCGACATGGCCATGTACAAGGCCAAGGAAGCCGGCCGGAATGCAGTGCGCTTCTTCGATCCGGCCATGCAGACCGAGATCGAGCAACGCGCCGCTCTTGAGCGCGACCTGCGCCAGGCCTTGGCCGACGGGCAATTTGAGCTGCATCTGCAACCTCAGGTCGACCGCGATGGCAACACCTTCGGCGCCGAGGCCCTGATCCGCTGGCAGCATCCGCAACGCGGCATGATCCTGCCCGGCGAGTTCATTTCCCTGGCCGAAGAAACCCGCCTGATCCTGCCGATCGGCCAGTGGGTACTGACCGAGGCCTGCCGCCAGTTGGCTCGCTGGCAACAGGATCCGGCCACCGCCGGACTCGGCCTGGCAGTCAATGTCAGCGCCGTGCAATTTGGCGACAGAGCCTTTGTAGACAATGTGGCCCATGCTCTCGCCGAAAGCGGTGTCCGGCCGGAGTTGTTGAAACTGGAAATCACCGAGTCGGTTCTGCTCGAAAACACCGGCGAGGCAATCACCCGTATGCGAGCGCTCAAGGATCAACTGGGGGTTGGCCTTTCCCTCGACGATTTCGGCACCGGCTACTCGTCGCTCAGCTACCTCAAGCAATTGCCGCTCGATCAGGTGAAGATCGATCGCAGCTTCGTCCGCGACATCGACAGCAATACCAACGATGCCGCCATCGCCGATGCGGTGATCGCCCTCGGGCGTGCCTTCAACCTCAAGGTGATTGCCGAAGGCGTCGAAACCATTCACCAGCGCGATGCCCTGCTCGCCCGTGGCTGCGATGCCTTCCAGGGCTACCTGTACGGCCGGCCGGTCAGCATTGGCGATTTCGTTCCGGTACGCCGCAGCACCCCGTAAGCGGGGGGCAAATCAGCGCGACGGGCGCGACCACATCCAGACCAGGACGACGACGCCGATGACCGACGGCACATAACGCCAGGCATCGGCGAGCAGCCACCAGCCGGTGACGCCGCTGATTGCCAGCATCACCGTCGCCGCCTGCTTGGCGACCAGCGGGATGGCGCCGTGGTCACGCCAGGCCCGGATAGCCGGGCCGGCCCAGGGATGGGCGAGCAGGCGCGCTTCCCATTCCGGATGCGAGCGGGCAAAGAAATAGGCGGCAAGCAACAGGAACGGCGTCGTCGGCAACAGCGGCAGCACCGCCCCGGCCGCGCCGAGAGCCAGCGCCAGCAGGCCGAACAGGCGGTAAAGCGGGCGTTTCACCGCAATTCCCAGTAGCTGGCACGGCCGTAGGTATCGCGCAGCAGGTCGATGAACAGGCGCACCCGCAGCGGCAGGTGACGGCGTTGCGGAAATACCGCGTAGATACCCATCGGCGGCGCCTGCCAGGCGTCGAGCACCGAGGTCAGACGGCCCTCCTTGAGATCGCGGCCGACCTCCCACAGCGAGCGCCAGGCCAGCCCGCGCCCGGCCAACGCCCATTCATGCAGGACAGCACCGTCGTTACATTCGAAACTGCCGCTGACCTTCAGCGTATCCGCTTCGCCGCTTTCCGGATGACGAAAGACCCAACCGCGCTGCTGACCGAGCGACAGGCAGTTATGCCGCGCCAGGTCCGCGGGCGTACGTGGCACCCCATGCTCGACCAGATAGGCCGGACTGGCGACGACCATGCGCCGCATCTCGCCCAGACGGACGCTAATCAGGCTGGAATCGGTCAGCTCGCCGATGCGGATGGCGCAGTCGATATTTTCGTTGATCAGGTCGACCAGGCGATCCGAGAGATTGAGATTGACTCGAACTTCCGGATTGGCGCGCATGAAATCATCGACCAACGGCGCTACATGCTGCCGGCCGAAGCCGGCCGGTGCCGACAGCTTGAGGTAGCCGCTGGCCTTCAGGCCGCCGAGCGACACCGCCGCTTCGGCATTGGCCAGATCATTGAGCAGCTTCTGGCAATCTTCGAGGAAAGCCTGCCCCTCGAAAGTCAGAGTCAGTTTGCGCGTTGTGCGCAACAGCAGGCGCACCCCCAGGCGCGCTTCGAGAGCATCGATGCGGCGGCCGATGATGGCCGGCGTCACCCCTTCGACCCGCGCCGCAGCCGACAAACTGCCACGAATTGCGACGCTGGCAAAGGCTTCTATCTGCTTTAAGCGGTCCATTTGATACTCAAAGTAAAAGATGAATTGATTCTAGCCGCCTTTCAAGTCTTATAGAAGACACCTAGAATGCATTGCATTGCCGCATTTCATTCACTCTTCACCAGGAGATCCACATGGCCCTCAACCTGCCCGCCGGCGTGCAAATCACTGCCCCGATCAAGCCCGAATGGGAACCCATCCTCAGCACCGGAGCCCTGGAACTCGTCGCCAAGCTGCACCGCGCCTGCGAAGCCCGCCGCCAGGAACTGCTCAAGGCGCGCGTCGCCCGCCAGGCCCGCATCGATGCCGGTGAAATGCCCGACTTCCTGCCGGAAACCGCCCACATCCGCGCCGGCGACTGGAAGGTCGCCCCGGTGCCGCCGGCCCTGCACTGCCGCCGCGTCGAAATCACCGGCCCGGTC
>PHCE01000029.1 GCA_002840765.1 Betaproteobacteria bacterium HGW-Betaproteobacteria-7 | reverse complement strand
CGCCTTGTTCAATTCCCGTTCTTCCAGAGACATTTCGCCGTAGCGCTGCCCCTCCAGCTTTCCCCAGAGACAGCGCTCCAGCCAGTCCTGTAACTTGTCATCCACCAGGTAGGTCATGACGAAGGCCCAGCCGATCAGCAGGATGGTGAAGATAATGCCGACTCCGATAGCACTTGAAGCGAGTGCCCAGGTGGCAATGAAACCAAGTGCCCCAGAGATGAAGTATGCAACCGTACCACCAACACTACCCTCCCTGCTTTCTTTCCACGCCCGGCCAAAATCAAACAACGACATCACCACAGCCCCGGCAACCCCTAGTCTGCCGCCCCACTTACCGATCCCCTCTGCGATGACCTTCGCTGCCCCCACTCCTCTCGACAGAAACGGCATCACCAGCCGCTTCACCCCCTGCTCGACGGCAACGCCGCTCGCACCAAGCAGTTGCGCACCCTGCGCCCAGACCCGCCGCAGGGTCTCACCCTGCACGTGCGCCATGGCCTTTTTTTCGTCCTCGATCAGCGATAGCCAGGCAGCGCGGTTGGCGAGCAGACCCAGCACGGCAAAGCCAAAGGGCGCACTATAGCCGACGACACCGCGCACCGTGGTTTCCACACGGCTGACCTGCTGTTCCCAACGGCGCATGTTCAGCGCTTCGACGCGTTCCGGCGTCCAGATCATTCTGAGCAGCCATTCCGCACGTTGCTGCGGTTTCAGGTTGGCTGGCATGTCACGTACTTGGTCTGGATTCACCATCAGCAGCCAGTACCGTTTGTCGGTCCCGCCCAGGGGTACGCCGTGTACCTGCAGCCGCCGCAATTCGGCCGCCACAGCCCGGCGCAGCGCCTGTCCGGCCATCGGCTGGCCATTGGCGCGCACAATCTCGCGGATCAGCGCGGCGCGGAAAGCGCGCTTGCTGCCGGTGACCTCCACACGCACGATGGGCTGGCGCGCCGCCACACCGATGGCAACAAGGGTCGCATAAGCTCGCGGCTGCAGTGCTGCGCTCTTCAGCACCCCGGCCAGGCTGCCCGCCAGTGCAGCGATGAAGCGACCCAGCACGTCCGGTCGCCCCTCCGCCAACTTCTTGACCGACTTGTCGAAACCGTCGATCAACTTGTCCCAGGCGAGTTGCGCCCAGGTCACTCCGTTGCCCATGCCCTTGATTTCATCACCCAGCGTTTTCTGGTTGAAGGTCAGTGCCTTGAACAGCAGATTGCCGTCGCTGATCGATTCTTCGCTCAACCATTTCTCATAAAGCTGCCGGCAGGGCAGCTTGTCCTCTGTCGTCAGGACACACGATGTCATCACCGTGACATAGACAAGGCCGACTTCAATATCCGCCGTGTCGAAATTACACCCCATGTACTGCTTCATCCCGCTGCTCTTCATCCAGGCAACGTGCGCTTCGGCCAGCGGAGCAATATGGCTGGCGTCGAATGCCTGGCTGTCGGTGCTGAATTTCTGCAACCAGTCTGAACGTTCTGTTGGCTTTAGTTTTTCCGCGTATTTTTGCCAGCTGCCATTGGCCACGCGCTCCAGTTGCTCGGGGCTGTCCATGTTGCTCAGGGCGCCGGAGGTCGATATTTCATAGGCCCTGCGCGTTGCCGGGAAGAAGGTGGGTGTTCGCGGCCCTTCACGGTACTCCCGTTCGTCCATGGCGTCATCCAAACGTTTGCGCTGCGCCCCGTCCTTGATCTGGCCTTCGATTTCGTTAAGCCAGCCATTGACGACAAGGTGATATCGGCGCCGATCCTGATCCAGAAATTCCTCGCCCAGGTGTTTCATCAGGCCAGCCATATCCATCACGACACCAGCCGGATCATCCACGGCAACGATGGCACCCTTGCCCGCCATCATCTGCTCGCAATTCTGGATCAGCGACGAACCGGCCTGGCTTCCCAGTCGCATGGCCTTGGGTGCTGGACTGAAATCGAAAGCATTTGACGGCACTGCCGGCCGGTAATCGGCAACCAGCGAAGCTACCTGATCGATCTTGGCGCTATGGGGGTGCTGGGTGGCAGCCAGCCATTTCTTCACATTGAAGGCACGCATGTGCTGTTTTCGGTAGGCAGTGTCCTGATGGTTCTTCAATACCGCCGAGGTCCATTCGGCATCGGAAAAGCCCAGCCATACGAGGCCAGCCTGTTTGGGGCTGGAAATGGTTATGCAGCCGGCTACCGTGGCACTGGCATTGCGGCTGCACGGCTTGATTTCCGCCGGGTTGCCGGTTACTGACGGCGACACCTTGTCGTCGGCGGGCAAGTCGATGGGCATCATGTAGGCGTCCGGACTGACAAAATAGGCCGCCCATGTGTTCCGTGCTTCGTCAAAAACGTAAAGGTAGCCGCTGCGCAAGAGCCGCTGCGTGTACATCGCGTGTTCGCCCAACGGAACCGGGTTGCTGACGGCAAAATTGCCGCTCACAGGAGCCGCGTTGGCTTTCACCGGCGCGATCGCATAGCGGGTCACCAGCACAGGCAGACCGCGTTTGTCACACATAGGGCATTTTGTCTTGCATTCGCTCATGATTGCTTTCCTGACTTATTGGCGAGGCTCTGCCCGACGCTGAGCCTGAAGACACTCGTCGATCAATGGGCCGGAATCGGCATAGGTGTTCTCGTCATCTGCCAGCGAGGCGAGCAGTGTTTGCACGACTTCCCGCTCATGGAAATCGTCACCATGGAGAACAGCATGGGTGGCAAAGGCGACGAGATCCTGGTCGTGGTTCATCCCATAACGGGTTTCGGCAACTGCCATGGCGGCAAGGATTCGCTGGCCAAGTGCTTCCAAGTCATCCGCTTCACTTGTCTTCAACGTGTGCTGCCGCCGACTTGCCTTCTTGAGCGTTTCATTGAGCAGACCGACATGATCGAGCCATCGACGTTGCTTGGCGCTGACCGACCAACGCCGACTGCCGGGAATCTCCGGGCGTACGATCTTGCGTAATCGAAGAGGCTCGCAAACCGCCCACTGACTGATCGGACCGAATAGCGCCCGCCATTGCGAGGGTTCAAGAATCCATTCCAGATGCTGCAGTACCCGGGGGTCGTAATAGCGCAAAAATGCCTTGCCTTGCGGACTGTCCACAATCAGACGGCTGGTCAAATGCCGAACCACGGTTGAAGAGTCGATCGTATTTTCGGCATTCAACAGGCAGGAGAGGAGATGCAGTCGCTCTGCGCGAAAGGCCGATTCGAGGTTTTCTTGAAGATAGACACGGTTCTTGTCCGAGATGTCGCTCAGGCAAATCAGTCCCGGCAGCTTTGCGGAATCACCGGCCAGCATTTCTGGGACCAGGCGACGCACCTCGATCCCTGATGGCAACGCATCCTCTGGCAAAGCTGCCAGATCAACAATGGCGTATCGATACTGATCGATGAGAAAAACGTGTTCCACGGCCGACATGTCACGCACCGATCGGTACTGTGGCTCCGCCCTGGGAGATGGCTGCCTGATTGCTGGCAGCGCACAGCTTCAACGCCCCCGCCTTCGGCAAGCTCCAACTACTCGAACTGCTCTTCGGCCCCGTCCAATTCTTTTTGCTCGCCTTGAACAACACCTTCCCCGGCGCATGCACTTCGATGTTGCCACCTTCGATCTTCAGATAAGCGCCTTGTGCAGTGGCGACGATCTTCTGTTTGGCGGAAGCGCTCAGGCTGGCGTGGGTGCTGGCCAGGGTCATCTTCTTGTCGGCGGCGGCGATCAGTTTGCCGCTCTGTACCTGAAGGCTGACCTGGCCGCTGGCGGCGTGCAGGTGGATGCCGGTTTCCTGGTTGGGTTTGTTGTCTTTCTTGCTCTTGCCGTGGGTGAATAGCGCCAGGCCGTCCTTGATCGCCAGGCTGTGCTTGCCCTGGCTGATGATCTGGCTGTCCTGGCCGCTGGCGATGGTGGTGCTCTTGCCGGAGATGAGGACGTGGTTGTTGGGGGTGACCTGGGCGATGCCGGCGGGGGCGCTGGTTTGCAGGCGCGGTTCGCTCCAGGCGGTGATGGTGCCGGTACCGCCCTGGGTGGCTTTGATGTCGCCGGAGCCGGTGGCTTTCGGTCCCTGGCTGGTGGTGGCTTGCAGGACGTCGAGGGCGTGCTGGAGGGATTCGCTGACCGGTAGTTCGTCGGGGTCGCCGGTGAGGGCGGCGTTCTGTTTCTTGGCGAGGTCGGCGAGGCTGTTGGTCAGTGATTGGGCAGCTTCAATACCAGCGATGGCTTCGCGGCTGTCGAGCTGCTGACTGCTGGCATTGGCCCGGGTGTCGGCGCTGATGAGCAGCCCGTTGCCGGCACGGACAGCGAAGCTGGCTTGGGTGGCGAGTTCGCCGCCGTGGCCGCGGTCTTTGCGGCGGGCGTTGTCGTGTTGTTCCTTGAGGTGGCCGAGCTGAAGCTGGCTCTGGTGTTGGCTGGTGGCGAGGTCGAGGCGGGCTTCGCCGGGGGTGTCGTCGAAGACGAGTTGGTTGTGACCACCCTGCCCGTCGCGGCTGTTGGCGAGTTGCTGGCTCTTGATGCCGGAGAGGCTGGCGCCGTGGCTGTGGGCGGTGTCTTCCTTGCCAGCGAAGAAAGCCGGGGCGTTGGCGCTGGTGTTCAGCGTACTGCCGGCGATGCGGTTGCCTTGGGCGTCGTCGTTGCCCTGGCCGTTGTAGACGCTGCCGATGACCAACGGCCGGTCAATGTTGCCGTTCTGGAAGGCGACCAGAACTTCCTGGCCGGGACGCGGGATCAGGTGGCCTCCCCAATTGGCGCCGGCGACCGGGGCCATGACGCGCAGCCAGACGCCGAGGCGGTGTTCGGCCGGGGCGTTATCGGCGCCCGTGGGGTGCGGGTTGCGACTGGCCGAGCGGCTGCCGCGTTGCCAGGGGAATTCGACACGGATGCGGCCATCGCGGTCGGTGTGGGTGGGACTGCCGTCACCGACGACGATGCCGGTCAGGGTGCCGCTGGCGGTCGGGCGCGGGTGGATGTGTCGGCCGTGAGAGTCGGTCAGCAGCGGCTTCCAGGGGGTTGCGGCACTCAGGGCGGTGAACTGATTGCGGTAGTACTCGGGGATGCCTTCGTTGGGCGGCGGACCGAGTACGTCGAGGGCGGCGGGGAGTTGTTCGGCGAGGTTGTTTCTGCCGCCATGACGGACGGCGGTGATCAGGAAGTGGTCGTTCTCGCCCTGGCCGAGGGGATGATCGGGGTGGTCGGCGAGGTGGAAGGTGCTGCCCGGTGCGGCGCTACGGACGGTGCTTTCAGCGCGGTAATGCTTCATGCGGGCGTCGATGGCCTGGCGCTGGTTGGTCAGCATGCGTTCGCCGTGGGCGCTGCTCTGCCAGGCGTATTGACCGGGGTCGTGCCAGGCGACGGTGGCTGGGATCGTACCGTTCGCAATGGTGGTGCCGGCGCCTTGCGGGCGGGCCGACAGGCTGCGGTAGTCCCAGCTGCTGGCTTGCGATTCGGCGGTATCGAGGCGCCGTTCGCCGTGCCAGCGGTTGAGGCTGTCCTCACTGAGCGTGGTGCCGGCCTGGGTGTAGCGGATGCGGGCTTGGGGATTGGCTTTGAAGGCGCCATTGTGATCGGCGATGACCAGCGTGTGTTTGCCCAGTGTCTCGCCCTCGTCCGCAGTGTGTTCAAACCAGCAGAAGAGCCCTTCTTCGGCGAGCAGGCGCTTCAAAAAGGCGAGATCGCTTTCGGCGTATTGGACGGTCATGCCACGTTTGGGGTAGGCAGCCCGGTCGGCCAGGTCCCAGCGCCATTCAGGGACGAGCTTGCCTTGGGATTTCCAGTCGGCAAGGACTTCGTCGACGATGTCGATGACGCTCATCTCCTGGAACAGGTAGTGGTCGCGGTTGTGACCGAGGAAGGCGAGCCAGGGTTCGATGATCAGGCGGTAGCGGGCAAAGCCACCGTTGGCGCCGAGCCGGCTGGCGGCGGTGATGTGGCCGTGGAAAGGGCGTAGTTCGCTGCGTGATGCACTGGTTTGCAGATTGAGACGGACGGGCTGGCCGAGCATGGCGTTGAGGGCCAGATGGGCGTTGGTGGAGAGGACCGTGAGTTCAATGGTGAAACCGGCGTGTTCGGCCAACGGCCCGAGGGCTTCATCGATGATCGCGGTTTCCGCCAGCAGCACGTCGTTGCCGAGCGGGGTGTGCAGGGTCAGCAGACGGGCATTCTGGCGCCAGCCGGCGGCGCCGGTGAGCAGATCGACAAGGGGATTCATGGCGGGCATTCAGCGAGGGTAGCGGTGACGGGCAGGCGTGTCGCCACAATTCATGACGTGTGGATTATTGCAGAACCGGCTCAGCTTCAGGCGATTTCCCAGAAGCGGACTTCCAGCGGCTGGCGCGTTTCTGCGCTGCGGCAGGCGGCGACTGCATTACGGCCGTCAAGCAGGGTGATGTGGCCACCGGCCGGACCACTGCCCTGGATAAAGGCAACGATGCCGCGCCGGCCGGCCAGGCGCTCGGCTACCTGGCCGAGGCCGCCGTCGAGGGCAATGAGCTCAGGGGCGCCATGGCGTTGGCTGAGCCAGTCGGCCAGTCGGTTGGCACCGTTCTGCAGCTTGCGGCCAAGCCAGGGGCCGGCTTCGATCTTGAGCGGACCGCTGACCGGCGCGCCGCAGCTGAGCAGCGCCAAACTGGTCAGCAGGGCGCCGTTGCGAGCGTAACCCGGGGCGCCGGCCCGCTCGGCCCAGCCGAGTCCGGCGAGCAGTTCGCTTGCCGGCAGGGCGGCGTGCTGGCGATAGCCTTTGATCAGCGTGGCAAAGTTCAGGTTGAGCATGGGATGGCCTCCGTGAAGTGGGTTACTTGATGGCGTACTTGAACTCGCCGTTCTTGCCGGCGGTGACCTTGATGCGCTCGACGGCAGCGCCTTCGGCCATGCGGGCGAGGACGACTTCGGCGATTTCCGGCAGCAGCGTGCCGTTGAGGATGTGGTCGACGTTGCGGGCGCCCGAATCGACTTCGGTGCAGCGCGCCAGCACGGCTTCGACCAGTTTGTCGTCCCAAAGGAACTCGGCCTTGTGATTGGCGGAAATGCGGTCGCGGATGCGGCCGAGCTTGAGCTGGATGATGCTGACCAGCACATCGTCGGATATCGGGTAATAGGGCACCACCTTCATGCGGCCAAGGAAGGCCGGCTTGAAGCTCTTGAACAGCACCGGGCGCAAGGCATCGGCCAGGGCGTCAGCCTCGGGCAGTTCGGCGGCCGGCTTGTTGAGGCAGGACTGCATGATCTGGCTAGCGCCGACGTTGCTGGTGAGGATGATCAGGGTGTTACGGAAATCGATCTCGCGGCCTTCGGCGTCGTCGAGCACGCCCTTATCGAAGACCTGGAAGAAGAGTTCGAGAACATCCGGGTGGGCCTTTTCGACTTCGTCGAGGAGCACAACGCTGTAAGGATTGCGGCGCACCGCCTCGGTCAGCACCCCGCCCTCGCCGTAGCCGACGTAGCCCGGCGGGGAGCCCTTGAGGCCGGAGACGGTATGGGCTTCCTGGTATTCGCTCATGTTGATGGTGACCAGCTTGCGCTCGCCACCATAGAGGATGTCGGCCAGCGCCAGCGCGGTTTCGGTCTTGCCTACGCCGGAGGGACCGACGAACATGAAGACGCCTTTCGGCTTGTTCGGGTCTTCGAGATTGGCGCGGGCGGTGCGCACGCGCTGGGCGACGGCTTCCAGGGCATGGTCCTGGCCGATCACGCGTTCCTGCAGCAGGGGCTTGAGGTTGAGGACAGTCTTGATTTCATCCTTGACCATCTTGCCGAGCGGGATGCCGGTCCAGGCGGCGATGATCTCGGCAACGACCAGGCCGTCCACCTGCAGCGGCACCATCGGCGTTTCACCCTGGATGTCACGCAGGCGGGCCAGGGCCTTGTCGAGTTCGCTGTCGCCGGTAGTCGCGGTTTCGGCCTTCTTGCGGTTTTTTGGTTTGGCCTTGGTAGTAGCTTCATCGGCTGGCGCCTCAGCGTTTTCTAGCTGGCTGCGCAATTCGAGAATGCGGCTGACCAAGCCTTTTTCTTCCTCGAAGCGTGCCTTGTAGATGGCGAGGTCGGATTCGACGGCGACAATCTGCGCCTTTAGTTCGCCGATCCGCGTGTCGTGCCAGGCGCCGCTGGCGGCTTCGCGCTCCAGTGCGGCAAGTTCGACCTTTTCGCGGACGATGCGCTTGTCGGCCTCGTCGATCAACGCAGGAGTCGCGCTCTGGCCGAGGGCAACCTTGGCGCAGGCGGTGTCGAGCACGCTGATCGCCTTGTCCGGCAGTTGTCGGCCGCTGATGTAGCGGTGCGACAGGCGCACGGCCTCGGTGACGGCCTCGTCCATGACGCGGATGCCGAAGTGCTTTTCCATGAGCGGCACCATGCCGCGCAGCATGGCGGCGGCGAGCGGCTCGCTCGGCTCCTCGACCTTGACGACCTGGAAGCGGCGGGCGAGCGCGGCGTCCTTCTCGAAGTACTTCTTGTATTCGGCCCAGGTGGTCGCCGCGACAGTGCGCAGCTCGCCGCGCGCCAGCGCCGGCTTGAGCAGGTTGGCGGCGTCGTTCTGGCCGGACTGGCCGCCGGCGCCGATTATGGTGTGGGCTTCATCGATGAACAGGATGATCGGCTTGGGGCTCTTCTTGACCTCATCGATGACATTCTTCAGACGGTTCTCGAACTCGCCCTTGACGCTGGCCCCGGCCTGCAGCAGGCCCATGTCGAGCGTGTGCAGATCGACGCCGAGCAGCGGCGGCGGCACGTCGTCGGCGGCAATGCGCAGGGCCAGGCCTTCGACGACAGCGGTCTTGCCGACACCGGCTTCGCCGGTGAGGATCGGGTTGTTCTGGCGGCGGCGCATCAGAATGTCGATGACCTGGCGGATTTCGCCATCGCGGCCGATTACCGGGTCGACCTTGCCATCGCGGGCGCGCTGCGTCAGATTGGTGGTGAACTGGTCGAGCGCTGGCGTCTTGCCGGCTTGCGGCGTGGCGTTCTCGAGCGGATCCCCGCCCTCCTCCGCGCCGGCCGGCGCGCTGCCCAGGCCGGTGACTTCAGCGGCTTCAGCCGAGCCGGCAGTCATTTTGTCGAAATTGTGCTTGAGCTCATCAAGCTTGACCTTGGCCAGCAGCTTGGAGCCGCGGAAGGCGAGTTGCGACAGTTCCGGTTCGGTCAGCAAAGCGAGCAGCAAATGGCCGGAGCGGATGCGCGGCAGGCGGGCGTCGAGCGAGGCGATCAGCCAGGCCTGCTCGAAAAGCTTGGGAATGTGCGTGGAAAACACCGGGGTGCGGGTGTTGCCATTCTTGAAGCGGTCGATTTCCTGATTCAGTTCGCGCTCGACGCCGGTCGGGCTGATGCTGTTGCGGCGCAGGATGCTCATCATGTCGCTGCCCGGCTGCTCCATGAGGGCGAGCAGCAGGTGTTCGAGATCAACCTCGTAATTGCCGCGCCCCATGCACAGGCTGGCCGCCCGTTCGGCCGCCTGGCGGCAGGTGGTGTTGAGTTTGCTGATCAGGGTCTTCAGTGAGGTGCTCATTGCCTTGTCGTTTGCTGGATGAATGAAATGGTTGATTACTGGACGAAACGGGTGAGATAGCGGGTATCGCTGCGATCCCGCGTTTGAGGACGGGTCAGCATGAAGCTGTCGTAGCCGAGGCGCGCGCCCTGCCCGGCGGCCAGCACCGTCGGCCTGACATCGGCGGCGCGCAGAATGGGACGGATCTCGTATTCGAACTGGCCACCGGTGGCCAGGCTGAGGATTTTTTCCAGGGCGGCGGCGATATCGCCCTTCGGCAGAAACGCCATGTAGCGTTGATGACTGAGCGGCCCGATGTGGATGCGAACGCGCAGGTTGCGCTGCCAGACGCGCTCGCCGGCCAGCACATTGCTGCCCAGCACGCTGTTGCGGCCGCCCAGCGTTGACCGCTGCTCATGAGGAATGACATACCAACGGCCGACAAATTGCTCGACCACGACCTGTTCGCGGAAATAACTGCTCAGCGCCCGCTCCAGCGCCTCACCGGAAACCGGCTTCTGCCGCAGCAGGCCGGCCAGGAAGGCGAGCGACTCGTCATCAACGGCGCCGGGCGCGGCATTCATCCGCTCGCGCAGGGCGTCGAAACCGAGCCCAGCAAGCGCCAGGACCAGCGGCAGGAAGCGGTTTTGCCGGTCCGTCTCGTACTGGATGGGCAGTTTGTACTTTTTCCAGGCCCGATAGAAATGGCCGACCGCACGGTTGGTGAACAGGTCGAGAAAGGCCCGCCCGGATATATCCTTCTGGAAGCGCTCGCGATGGATGACCTGTTCGGTGTAGTGAATCGGCAAGGTGCCGTTGACGCCAAGCATGCCCATGAAGCTGGGCGCGATCTCAACCTGCTCGACCTCGGCCGTTGCCAGACCTTCGGCGTCGCGCCGGTAGCTCGCACGCATGGCATCGACCTGGCTGGGAGCGAAACCCAGGCGCAGCGAGTTGCGGAAACGGATGCGCTCGCTGACGACCTCGTCAGAAGCCCCGCCGCTGTTACGGAAGACGATCTCGTAGAGGCGTACGAGTTGAAAGAACTCGTAGCGCTCTGGTTCGCGGACAGTCTGGTCGACTAGCCCAGGATCGATTCGCCGTTGCGGGGAGCGCATCGGATCAATTCCTCTCCGGTTCGGTGCGAGACGACGACCAGCTGGATGAAGCTGTTCAGACTGACGTAAAGCCCGAAAAAGCGGTCGATACAGCGGGCGAAGACATCGAGACCGCTGCCGACAAAACTGGATTCGTCGATACTGAGGCGAACCTCCAGGCCACGAATGAAACAGGCGAAGGGCTTGCCGGGCATCCACACCGTCTTGTCCTCCTGGGCGATACCCAGCACCCCTTCGATCTGCCGGCGTGTCGCCGCACTGCGCGGCAGATCGTAGAGGGCCAGCATTTCCTGGAAGGCGGCTAGTCCGCCACCGGACAAGGACAAGTGATTCAGCGACAGGTGGGAAATGATGCGCCACTGGCCGTCGCGCCGATGATCGAAACGCCACGGCTGGGTCGGCTTGCGCAGCAGCCTGATGGCGCGGACACTGGAACCGCCCTCGAGAAACAGCTCGCCGGAGGGCAGACCGACCGACATCAGGGTCGGTAGATGGCGGTTGCTGCAGGTGAGCTGCAGGCTGAGCACGTCGGTCTTCGGCTGCACGGGATCGAAATCGGCATCGACGATGGAGATCGAGGTTTCGTAACCCGGACTGCTCTCGGCCACCAGATGGTCGCGCTGGGCATACCAGTAATAGCCGTTGCGTTCCGGCGTCTCGCCATGGTGCAGGGAGAAAAACGGTCGGAACTCGACGATTTCTTCGCCGCGAGCGCTTTGCCGCACACGGCGGACGGCATCGATCGAATAAATGTCGTAAGCGTAGGCACGGCGCCCGTCGGCAACCACGGGATAGGACGACTGCCGGTTGCTGATGCGGATGGGGTCGCCACGCTGGGCGAAGAGATTGATCACCGGCACGCAGCCGAGGCGCAGGCTCTGCGCTGTCAGGGTCTGCAGCAGGCGCGAGGCATCGCTATCGGCGCGCAGATCGCCGAAGGCCAGATGCAGTCTGATCTGCCCTTCGGCCAGCAGCGACGAAGGCAAGGCACTGAGATCGAGATCGAAAAAATTGAATTTTTCCGGAAAACAGAAGTATTCCGTCAGGTAGCGATAGGCGCCGTGGGCGTTATCCGGCATCTCGATTAGTGCCTCATACTCGGCGAAACCGACTTCGCCGATTGCCTCGGGACGGGCAACCCGCCAGCGCTGATCGGCACCGGCGGCGTATACCCGTAGGCAACGCAGGAACAGCGCATCGCGCAGGGCGGAGGCTACCGACGGCTCGGCATCGATATAGATCCGCAGTTTCTTCAGTTTGCCAAAGCCGCCTTCCAATTGCCCGCGGACGCCGAGCGAGCAAGAGAGCAAGGCATTGCAGCCTACCGGCAGGCGCACCTCGGAAGGTGCTGACGCAATCGGGTCGAAATCCAGTTCGCCGATGCTTACCGGTGCCAGTTCCAGGTCCCACGCCGTGCGGAACTTGCACGTGGCGCCCTTGATCGGCCGCGAATGCAGTTCGGTGCCGCGGGCGATCGTGCTGATCGACGACATGTCGCCCCCGGCATGATCGAAAAAGGCAATGGAGCAACTGGGAAACGGCCGCAGATAATGCGGGTACAGCACATTGAGCAGCGCTTCGGTGAATTGCGGATAACTGTCTTCCAGCTTTTTCGAAACTCGTGCCGTGAGCAGCGCAAAGGATTGGATCATCCGCTCGACATGCGGATCGTCACAGCCCTCCCCGGAGAGCAGTAGCTGCGCGGCCAGTTTCGGATAGCGCTCGGCAAATTCCCGCGAGTGCTGACGGAGGAAACTCAGCTCACGCTCGTAGTACGGCAGCAGGTCTTCCACTTATAGCCCCAAGCGACTGCGCTGCCGGCTGACCGAATACTGCAGGCTGGTCGGTTGCAGGAGAGCATCGAAAGCCACCGGCTCCTGCGCCGGACGGACGAAAAGCACGGCATTGATCGAGAAATACAAGGCGTTGATCGTCTTCCGTTGAAGTTCGAGGTCGACACGAACATCGCGCAAACGTGGCTCATGGGCGGCTATCGCTGCGGCGATTGAGGTACAGATGCGTCGACGGTCATGGACACTGGCCAGGCTGAGGCCGGCAAAATCCCCTAGGCCGAAGCCGAAAACCGAGCGCCCGGATAAAGGAAAGGACTGCATCAAGTCGTCGTCAAGCAACACCCGCGTGTTGAGCAAGGCCTCCAGATCGCGGGCGACGGAGTCCTTGAGTTGTTCAAGCGTCAGGCGCCAGCGCGCCGCGCCGACCGGCAGGTCGTCGAACAGCTTGTCGTAGAGAGATGGCTCGAATCCTTTGATCATAAAAAACGGCGGAAACAGGGTTCCGCCGTGTTTTTCGGATCAGCAGCGATCAGGTCAGGTTCGGCGTGTTCTTGGCCAGATTCCAGGCGCCCTGGATATTGACCTTGCCGGATTTATTGCCGTCGATGTTCAGCTCGTCATAGGTCCACTTGACTGCCGAATACTTCAGCGAGAATGTTTCCTTGGGGATACCTTCGTCATCCACCGACGGCGAAACCGAGGCGATGATGACGTTCTTCAGTTCGATCTTCATGTACTGATGACGATTTTGAGTCGCTGACGGATTACCGGTCGTATTCTTGCCGCCAAAAGCACGGTAGAAATAAACGATTACATCATTGACGACAAGACCCGAGGAACAAGCCTGATACAGCTTCGGGCTGGAACCATCGATATCCTTGGTAAAAAACATCTCGCCATGTTCGACGCGCTCGGCGGTGTGGCCACCGGACCCGGAAGCCGTTGCCGACTTCGGCTGACGCATCATATGGCTCCAAGTGGAAACCTCGACAGTATCCTTATGCTTGGCATCGCGGGAATCACCCTTGATGTCACTGCCTTTGAACTCGACGTAAATATCCTTCATTTGTTTATTTCTCCTAGTGCGCTAGTGGGTTGAAAAGGTCAGTTCTTGCCGGATTGGGGCAACTCGGCGACCAAGCGCAGAGACACCGAGAGTTCGTCAAGCTGGAAGTGCGGACGGATAAAGGAAACGGCCCGATAGACGCCAGGCCGGCCCGGCACTTCGCTGACTTCGATGGAGGCCTCCCGCAAGGGGAACTGGGCCTTGGTTTCTTGTGATGCCGAATCGTCGGCAGTGACATACTGGTCAATCCATCGCTGCAGGTAGGACTGGACATTGGCTGCCGAAGCAAAGCTGCCGATCTTGTCGCGCATCATTGCCTTCATGTAGTGGGCAATGCGTGACACGGCGAAGATGTATTGCAGTTGCGCCGACAGCGAGGCATTGGCGTTGGCCGAATCAAGATCGTATTTCTTCGGCTTCTGCGCCGACTGCGCGCCAAAAAAGGCGGCATAGTCGGTGTTCTTGCAATGGACCAGGGGAATGAAGCCGAGATCGCTCAGTTCCTTTTCGCGCCGGTCGGTGATCGAAATTTCCGTCGGACACTTGAGCGCGACTTCCCCGTCGTCGGTGCGGAAGGTATGGGTCGGCAGATCTTCGACCAGACCACCGCCCTCAACCCCACGAATGGCCGCACACCAGCCATAGTTCTCGAAAGCTTCAGTCAGGCGGGAGGCGAAAGCAAAGGCGGCGTTGCACCACAGATACTTGTCATGATTGGTACCGTCGACCTCTTCGACGAAATTGAAGCCTTCCGTCACTTCGCCGTCGATCGGGTTGTAGGGCAGGCGACCCAGGAAACGCGGCAAGGCCAGACCGACATAGCGTGAGTCCTCGGCTTCGCGGAAAGACTTCCATTTGGCATACTCGACGGTATCGAAGACCTTGCCCATATCGCGCGGCTTGCCAAGCTCGGTAAAAGACTCGAGGCCGAACAGTTGCGGCGAGGCCGCAGTAACGAACGGCGCATGCGAGGCGGCGGCGATATGCGACATCTGCTCGATGAAGTACATGTCCTCGGCTTGGCGTGACAGTTCGAACTGACCGATCAGTGAACCGAATGGGGCGCCACCAAAGGTACCGAACTCTTCCTCGTAGACCTTCTTGAACAAGGCGCTCTGGTCGAAATCGATGGCCGTCTTGAAATCCCTGACCAGCTCGCGCTTGTTGGCGTTGAGCAGCTTGATCTTCAGCTGCTGCCCCGTCGAGGTCTGCTTGCACAGGTAATGCAGGCCAGTCCAGGCGCTCTCCAGAGCCTGGAACTCCGGGGCGTGCATGACTTCGCTCAACTGCTCGGAGATCAGTCGGTCAAGCTCAGCGACCCGCGCATCGAGGGAAGCTGCGAGATTTTCCGAAACGATGACCTCACCCTCAAGAACCTGACTGACCAGTTCACTGATGATGTCCCGGGCCCGGTGTTTCTCCTGATCGGACTGGGCCACCCGACTTTCTTCAATGATCTGGTCAAGAAGGCCGGCACTCCGGGTTGCCGTCGCCGCTTCCATGGCCACTGCCTGTTGCATGTTCACTTCGCATCTCCTTCGCTGCTCTTGCCGCCCAGATCGTTCAGCTGTTCGGTATTGGCCAGGACATCGTTGAGCAGGTCTTCTAGCTTCTCGTTGCCAGCGAGCTTGTTGCGTAGATCGGCCAGCTTCGAACGTGCTTCGAGCAATTTACGGAGCGGCTCCACTTGCTGCACCACCGACTCCGGACGGAAATCCTCGAACTTGGCGAATTCGATATCGACTGCCATTTCGCCACCTTCAGGCGTCAGTCGATTCTTGACGCGGTAGGCCGCCCGCGGGGCCAGACCTTCCATGACATCGTCGAAATTATCCATGTCGATGTTCACGAACTTTCGATCGCGGACCTTACCCTGCGGCAATCTTGACTGACCGGCATAGTCACCGAGCACGCCAACGACGAAGGGCAACTCCTTGGCTTCGATCGCATCACCAATTTCAACGTCATAGGTCAGTTGGACGCGTGGCGGACGGACCTTCTGCAGCCGCTTCTGAACACTCTCTTTCTTTGCCACAAGGCTCTCCCGAATTACTGAATCAATGACCACCCGTCAGGTGGCTGCAAAAGCTGGATCGCAAGCTATCGCTTGCGGTCCAGCGACCAATTACTTCAACAAACTGAATGGATCACCCCCCGTTACCGGCACCGAAGCGGCCTTGTCTGGCGCCGAGACCGGGGTCGCACGAACTCTCTTGGCACGGGCAGCAGCGGCCGCCTCACGCTTTTTGCGCGCCTCCAGTTCGGCCGGCGGCACCAGCACGTCTTCACCAAGGGTTTCGCGCATGACACTGGCCAATGCCGTCGCATCGGAGCGTGCGTTACCTTTTAGCTCGACGTCGTTCCGCAGATCGGCAAGCGACTGTGCCGCCACCCGCAGGCCGGCAACTGCTCGAATACTCTTGGCGGTACGGTCGGTTTCATCGCGCTGCAGGACTTCCTCTGCCGAGACGATGGCCTCGGAGTAGCTCCCTGCGTCAAACTGAATTTTCGCGATACGACCCCATGGCTCCTTGCGGTCCGGATTTTTTGTTGCCAGACCCTGAAGAATGACGATTGCATCATCGCGATTACCCTTTTCCAGCAATGCATCAACCTTCACCCCCGACTCGCCCATGGCGACAACGAACTCCTCTTTGCTCATCGCCACCTTATTCCCGGCACAACCACCAAGCAACGAGGCAGCGACAACAAAAAGGACGGGGGTGACAGCTCTGGTGAAAAACATGGGCGCTCCAACTGGGTTAGTTGCACTGCCATTGCGCAAATTATGCCAATGAGTTGATTGAATGAGATTGGCATAGTACATTACGCATTCGTCACCATGCAAGACAAGTGCATATTTTATTGCGTACGTCATCAATCCCTCTACTAGCTGGCCGATGTCAATTTTTCAAGCAATATCCACAGGACGGGCGCTAGCTATCGTTGCCTTTTCTCTCTGCAGCGCTCTGCTTTCCGGCTGTGCGTCAATGTCCACTATGCAAATGGCGGGAACGGCAATCGGTATCGTTCTTGAGGCCACCGGGGTGATCAAGAAGGATGGCAGTGACCCGAATAAACGCACCAAGGATTTATCAATCAAGGTATTCGGCGGCAGGCAACTCAACACGACACAGGAGGGGCAGTCCCTCTCGCTGGTCGTCAAGATCTATATCCTGCGTTCGCCGGAACGCTTGGCTTCGCTTACTTATCCGCAGATAACCAGCGCCGAGGGCGAAAAAGAGGCACTCGGCGAGGAATTGCTTGGCGTGCGGGAAATCATTGTCATTCCTGGCAAGTCTTACGATCTGGTACTGAAAGTGCCAGGTGAGGCAAATACGATCGGTGTCGTCGGCATGTTCCGGGCCCCGTACGGCTCACGCTGGAAGCTGGCTTTCGATGCCAAACCCTCATTCGACACCGGCATCATCATCGGCGCCCATGCCTGTGCCCTTACCGCAAGCCAGGGCAGCCTGTTGACCGACATCAGTCCGGCCTCGGTGCAGTCGCTGGTTGGCGTTCAATGCTTTCTCTGAAAACCCGCATTCCATGACCAATCCAAAAATTCTCTGGGGCGAAGGTCTCTTTCTTCGTCCTCAGCACTTTCAGCAGCAGGACGCCTATCACGAAAACCTCGCTCGGCAGGCCATGCTGGCTGCCAACGCCTATGCCTGGGGAATCAAGGATCTAGATATCGACCTGGATTCGCTGAAAAGTGGCGTTCTTCGCTTCAATCGCATCGATGCCATTTTTGCCAACGGCGAACGCATCACCGCCCCGGACATTGATCAGTTGCCACCGCCGCTGGCGCTCGACAACTGGGTCACCGAGGACATGGGACGCGAGTTCTACCTCGCTCTCCATCACCTGAACAGACATGGCGGCAACTGCACGGAAAACGCTGACGAATCGGCTCAGGCCCGCTACCTCGTGGTCAGTCGCGAGATGGCCGATCTTTATACAGATGCCGCCGAAGCGGATATCGCCACCCTGAGCAAGCTTGCGTTGCTCAAAGCCGCTGGCGAGCCGCGTGATCAGTTCCTTTCCCTGCCCATCGTCCGCATCCGGCGTACGGCAAGTAATGGCCTGGAACTGGATCCCGGCTTCATTCCCCCCTCACTCAGTTTGCGCAGTGCTCCCGGCCTCTATCTGCAATTGCAGCGCCATATCGATGCCCTGGTCGCCAAGGTGGACGCACTCTACGGCTTCCATCGCGAACCATCGAAAAACATTATCGAATTCCGCTCCGGCGACATCGCCTCGTTCTGGCTGCTGCACACCGCCAGCAGCGCCTGCGCAGCACTGACCCACCTGTTGCGTAATCCGGACATATCACCGGAACGCCTGTTCCAGGAGTTGCTCCGTCTGGCCGGCGGGCTGATGACCTTTTCCAAGAGCCATAGCCTGAATGAACTGCCCGCCTACGACCATGGCCAGCCCGGGCCGTGCTTTGCTCGTCTCGATCAGATCCTGCGCGAACTGCTGGATACCGTGATCTCCACCCGTTACTTCGCCATCAGCCTAGGCCAGCCCAAACCGGCCTTCTACGCCGGACGCCTGGATTCGGAAAAAATCGATGGCGATACGGCCTTCTACCTTGCCGTTTCGGCGGCTCACCCGCAATCGGAAATCATCGAGTCGGTCCCCTTGCGCTTCAAGGTGGGTGCCCCGGACGATGTCGACAAGCTGGTGCTTTCGGCCATGTCCGGCGTCCGCCTGAGTCACGCCGCGCAAGTCCCGGCCCCAATTCCCGTTCGCCCCGGTGCCTGCTACTTCGCACTCGACGCCCACGGTCCGTTGTATGAGCGGATGCTCAAGGCACAATCAGTAACGATCTATGCCCCGGAAAGCTATCGCGACCTCAAAATTGAAATGATCGCCGTCACATCATGACTGAAGCCCCCAGCCTATTTTCTGTCGCCCCCTCGCTACGCAACGGCGATACTGTCGAGCAACCGGCGAAGAGCCTCGTCGACGTCCTTTACGACGGTTTCTACATGCTGCTCCTGCTGCGCCATCGATGTGCGCCGAAGGAGGCCGAAACCTTTGCCGCAGACATCCAGAAATTTCTCGACCAGTTCGAACGCACGGCCAAGCGACATCACTTTGGCAGCGAAGACATTTTCGATGCCAAGTATGCATTTTGTGCAGCGGTCGACGAGGCCATCCTGACCTCGCGCATGAACATCCGGGATGTCTGGGAGCGCCGGCCATTGCAACTGGTGCTTTTCGGCGATCAACTGGCCGGCGAGCACTTTTTCGACAAACTCGAAGTCGCCCGCAACGGCGGTGCGTCGCGGATCAATGCCCTGGAAGTCTTCCACATGTGTTTGCTGACCGGCTTCAAGGGGCGCTACCTGCTCGAGGGGCCGGAGAAACTGAAATACCTGACTGCGCAACTGGGCGAGCAGATCGCCCACATCAAGGGCAGGAGCAGTCCATTTGCGCCGCACTGGGCTGCACCCGACAGCATCAGCAACGCCCTCAAGCGCGACGTACCATTCTGGGTGATCGGCTCAGTGCTTGCACTGTGCGGCCTGATTGCCTACATCGGACTCGACTGGCACGCCGCGGCAAGCGTCAGCGAAAGCATGGAGCCGTTCCGCGATATCGTCCAGCTTGCCCCGCGCGCGCCCAGTCTGACCATCACGCTGCCGTGAGTCGCGGCGCCCCGTGAGCCACTGGCACCAACAAGGATTACACGATGAATGTTGAACTTCTGCTGCAACCGCTGGCGGCCGGAAGTGAGCGTTGTGGAGAGGACCTGATCTTCTCCAGCGACTTTGATGCCATTCGCGAAGCACGCCGCTTCGACGATCCTTCCCTGTCCCAAGGAGAGTGGGTAACCCAGATCAAGGAAGCCGAGTGGGATAAGGTCATTAATCGCTGCACCGATATCCTGACCGGCAAGTCCAAGGATTTGCGCGTTGCCGGCTGGCTGACTGAGGCGAGCGGCAAAACTCGCGGACTGGCTGGCTTGGCTGACGGTTTCCGGCTGCTCGGCGGCTTGTGCGAAACCTACTGGGATGATGTTCATCCACGCGCTGAAGACGGTGACCTGGACCAACGCACTGGCGCCCTTGAATGGCTGCTGAACCAGAGCGTTTTTCTCATTCGTGAAACGCCCCTGACCCGCTCGCCGAAAGGAGATTTTTCCCTTCTCCATCAAGAATCGGCGCGCACCAGTGCACGCAACAGCGAACGCCATCCGGAGATGGCCGGCAACACTTCGGCAAAACCCAGAGTAAGTCTGGATGCCTTCGACGCCGCGCTGAAGGATACGCCGCACAGTTACTTCAAGGCCGGCATGGAGTCCGCCGAGGCTCTGAAGACGGCCATGCAGGGCTTGCAAGTCATCCTCGACCGCCAGATGGGCGAATACGCGCCGTCCTTCACTCCGGCCTACGATGCTCTTGACGACGTGCTTCGCTTCCACCGCCGTCACGGTGGTGGAGATGTCATCGCAGAAGGGGGTGCCGCCGAGGCTTTGGCACCCCAATATCCCGAACAAGCGAATGCCACCCCGACAACTGCCAACAACCCGGGATTCAACACCGGTGGACGGCCGGCATCGCGAGCCCAGGCGATCCGGCAACTTCAGGATATCGCCGCCTTCTTTCGCGATACGGAACCGCACAGCCCGGTCGCCTACCTGGCAGACAAGGCGGCCCGCTGGGGAAGCATGCCGCTGCACACCTGGCTGCAAAGCGTCGTCAAGGACGACGCCACGCTGGCACGGGTCGAGGAGCTATTGGGTATCGAACGACCGCCGGCGGAAGCTGGTGAAAGCTGAGCCGCCGACGCTGCCTAATTGACCAAGCGGAACTCGATGCGCCGGTTCTTCGCCCGCCCTTCGGCGCTGTCGTTGGTCGCCACCGGATGATCAGGCCCCGAACCGACGGCACTTAGCGATTCGGCGGAAATCCCCCGTTCGATCAGATAATTGCGCACCGTGCCAGCGCGCGCCAGACTCAGCCCGATATTGGCCAGCCGGCTGCCACTGCCGTCAGTATGTCCGACCACCTGCAGGCGGGGTGTGCCAAGCTTTTTGATGGCACCAACCATTTCATCGAGAATCGCTACCCCCCTTGGCGTCAACGTTGCCGAGCCGATTTCGAACTCGACAACCCGGTTCGATAGCGTGTCGTCCAGTACGGTCTGCGCTTCCCCTGCGTCAACAATGAGGGCGTTATCGATACTGTAGGTTGGATTCAGGGCGGTGGCCATGTCGCTCACCACTTGCTGGCGCAAGGCTTCGTTGGCGACGTTGCCGCGAATGGCCACCTGTGTTCCGTTCACGTAAAGCTGCCCCTTGTGCACCTGCTTCAGGTTGGGACCGAGCAGCTTGCCCATGTACTCGCTCCAGTTGGGGGGCGGCACGACACCGCCAACCTCCAGTCGGTCGATCACATTGGCCGCCCCATACAATTCACGCAACTTGCCCAGAACGGCCGCACGTGAGGCTTCATCGGGCAGCTTGCCGGCAGCGATCACTTTGCCTGCCAGGTCATCGGCGCCTTGTGCTGCCGCCTGATCTGCCATGCCATGACCGGTAATAACGCAAAGCGCGGTCAAGACGAGCGCGAGACTCGAAATTTTCATACTCATTCCCCCAAGAAGACTTCCCGGAAAGTGGTGATGGCCAACTCCAGGCTAAGCGCCGGCTGGTCGAGATAGGTGGACAGCTTGGCCACACCATAGTCATTGTTCAGTGCCGCCTGATCATCTATCCACTCCGGATCACCGAGGACGATACAGCGGCCGGCAGCTGCATCCGGGGCCAGGGCCTCGAGCAAGGTCATCGGTGAAGCACCGTTGAAGCCGAGCACCAAGCGCGGACGGTCGGCCTTGCGTTCAATGACGAGTTGCAGTTCGACGCTGCTCCGCCGGAGGAAGGCGGATACGAGGTAGAGCCATAAGCCGGCTACCAGATTGCGATTGCGTTCGTCTGGCGGCAGCGGCAACACAAGATCCTTGTCGATGCTGACGCTCCCCTGCCCGAGGACCGGGCGCATCAGCAGGCCGATGGCCAGGATGATGCGACGCACCGGCTGGCTCCCCGGCAGTTCAAGCATGCTCGCCAAGCTATCGAGCGTGGTTCGCCGGACAAAATTGCCCAAGGGATCGGATTGGAGGGCGGTTTCAAAATCACCGGCGCAGTCGATGGCATCCAGTTCGCCCAGTAGCTGGCTTACTTCGCCACCCGCGATGCCGGCTTCCGAGACCTTGCCCAGGGCAGCAAAAGCCCGGGCAAGCCCAACCGGCGCACAGCGAAACATCAGTGAATCGTCGCGCGCCACAGTGGCGGCAGTGATGAAGGGAAAGCGCCGTCCGGACGAATCGCTGCTCGGGCGCAAATGACCGACCACCGACAGGCGGCTACGCGCCCCGACAAAGGCAAAGTCAAAGGCTCCGGCCGCATCGTAGGCAATTTTCCAGCGCGAATCTTCGGACAATAACTCCATCGCCTGCGATACCCATTGATCAAGAATGCCGATCAGTTGATGCTGACCCTGCCCCTTGACGAAATCTCCACGCGACGGAATCTTGCCGAAGCAGGTAGCCGGAGAAAGCACGGCATTGCTCATTGCTGGCTCTCCAGCTGACCGCTCTTGCCATCACTGGCCAGCTTCGGTGCCGAAGCAGCGGCGGTTTCAACGATCGCAGAGGTGCCGGCAACCACGTCCCGCGGCAAGACCAGCCCGGCCATGCCGCGGGCACCGCCAGTCTGCTGACCGGCCTGCGCCTGGACGCTGCTCAACAAACGCAGATCGACGCTGACGGCAAGGCCGCCGTTATTCCAGGAGAGACGGAATACCCCCTCCTCCTGGCGCGAACGGCTGGCCGAATTGATCAATTTTTCCAGACCGAATCGTCCGGGGAAATTGACCACCTCGACCACCTTTCCTTCGAAGGTCGTCGCCACGATCCTCGCCCCGGGCGCCCCTTCCGCATTCGGCCAGATGAAATTGGCCCACTGGGCAACACCGTTGCGGTAGTTCAGCTTCTGACCGTCAATCTCGATTACATAGCCGGTTGTTCCCGGCGCCGGTTGCGGGCGCAGCATGAATACGGTCTGCGCCTGGCCGGCACCACTGGCCGAGCTATCGGTAGCGGCGCCACCTTCCAGCGGAGAAACCCAACGGGCGAACTCGTTCATGAACTCGGGCTGCAAGGTCAGGCCGATATCCCCCCAGGTACGTGGGGTAACGGTATTGCCGCGGCGGACGACCAGGGCTCCCATGGCCGATTCGACGTACTTGGCGATCGCTCCCTCGGGACCGAAGACCTGGGCGATCTCCACCGGCGATGCTTCGATATTCGAGTTCGGCGAAAACGGGTACTTGATCGCCAGCTTGCGGCTGAACGGATCGTACACCTGAGCCGCCCAGGTCTTGTTGAGATCCTCTGCCGCCGGCCTGACGATTGCGGCGTAAGTCTGCAACAAGGGACGGAGCAGCAATGGCCGAAGGACCGAACGCTGTTCGTCGGGCATCCCGTTGAGCATCTGCTCATCGACATAGCGCAGGGTTTCCGACAACTCGGAATTGCCACCGTCGATGGTCTCGCGCATCAGCTTGAGCGCCCCTTGGCCCGGATCGCCCTGGTTCTTCAGATTATTGAGACGGGTGCGCACCTTGGACAACTGCTTGAGATAGGTATCCAGCATCGGATCGCCCTTGTCGAGCGGCATCACCAACCGCCCGAAGCCAGCAAACTCCTTGCCGATCGGCCCCATCTGCACTTCGGCCGCATTGCCCGCGACATTCACATCCACCTGGACACGGCTGGGCGACATCTGCAGGACGGAACGCTTGAACCACTCGATGAATCCCTTTTGTGCCCTCTGCAGGCCGATATTGGCCAGCGCCGGGTTGTCCCATGCGGTCTGGTCAAAAATATGTTTGATCAGCGTGCCCAAGGGTGAGTTCTGGGTGTCACCCAGGCGGTTCATGGCGCTGACCGCCTCGGGGAAGTTGGCGAATGACGAGACACTGACGCCCTGTACGAAAGTCTTCCACTCGGCGGCGTAATCCCGCTTGTACATGGCAATCAACGATTTCTGGATTTGCTCCGGACTGCCCTCCAGCGTCAGATCATCCTTGGTCGAGCTCTGCAGCACCCAGTCATTGTTCTGCTGTTCGCTGGTCGCCGCCTCCTTGATCGCCGGCTGGACGTACTCGCGCCAGGCCTCGGCGGTAAAGGCCCCCGAAACGACATGACTGCCAGTAACCAGGGCTGCATTGTCCGGGCCGACGATTGCGGCGACGGTCACCGGGGCAAATCGAGTCGAGGCACGCGCCTTGATTTCGCCGTAGACACGCTCGGCGGCCGGCATGCCGCGCACTACCCGGCGCAGCTTGCTGCGTACTTCGTCAACCAGTACCAGATTATTTTCAATGAGCGGCCAATCCGGACGCCTCGCCTGTTCAAGATGAAACGACAGGATGCGGCCGGCAACACGGATCATCTGCTCGCGGGTCATGGTGCCGCGATTGGCTTCCAGCCAGCCGCGCCAGAAACGCGTTACCTGGTCGGACAGATGACCGGCATCCACATGCTCCCGATCAGCCAGCATCAGATAGGTTTTCAGGGCGTTGTAACCATCCTCGGTAAGCGTCGGAACCGCGTCTTTGTAGGTTTTCGCTGCCACCTGCTGCAGTCGTCCTTCGCCAGGAGCCGGCGCTGGTTTCAAGCCGTCGCCCTCGGCATTGACCTCCATGAGAAAGCTCTCGAGACTCTCCTTGACCGGCGCCAGCATGATGTTGCTGACCCCGGCGAAATACTCCTCGCGCAAGCGGGCAGCCATGCGCTCGCCCTGGTAAAGGCCAAGTCCGATGGACAGCGGATGCTCAGCGTTGAAACGATCCAGTTGGGCAAGCCGATCCTGGATGATTTCCAACGCCTCCAGTCGGGACTGCAGGTCTATGCGCCCCTCCTGGACCTTGACTGCCTTGGCAACGTCCTGGACAACATTGTTCAGCAGGCTGCGGTTGTTCAGATATGACCAACTCCAGCCAGCCAGCGCCAGGCCCAGGCCGCACAGGGCGCCGAGCACGGCGACCTGGCGCAGTCTGGCCTTGGCCCGACTGGTGTGCTGGCGTACCAGGTTGCGATCGGGAAAGATCACCTTGGAAAACAGATCCTTGAGGAAATAGCCGTGACTCAGTGCCGTACGCACGGGTACCGCACCATTTCCAGTCAGTGAGAATCGCTTGAGGATGCGCTCGTTGGAAATCGGTTTGATGTCGGCGCTCTGAATGGCCGAGGTGATATAAAAGCCGCGGAAAATTGGCTTGAACTGAAAGGGATTTTCTTCGAACAGGGTGGCGATGAAGGCCTGCAGCGCCGGTTTGATGGCGGCGAACTCTGACGGAAATGTCAGCAGTCCGGGCAGGGAATTTTCGCCCTGCACGCGCGACAACTGGGCGACGCTCATCGCCCTCAGGCCCTCATAAAGTTCGTCAAAACGCTTGTCGAACATGGCGATCAACTCGCCGCCGTTGGCTTGTTCATAAGGAATGGTGGCGCCCCAAACCCTGTCTCGCTCATTCCAGTCAAGGTCGAGGAAGAAGTCGTGAAATCCGGGAACCAGGTCGACTTTGGTGAACAAGACATAGACAGGGGCAAAAACCTCCAGCTTCTCGGTCAGTTCCTGGACCCGCTGGCGCAGGTTTTTGGCCAGCGTGATGGCGAATCCCGGCGAGTTCCCCATCAGCTCGCCAATGCTCACCGTCACGATGATCCCGTTGATCGGCGCCCGTGAGCGGTGTTTCTTCAGCAGCCCGAGAAAGCCCAGCCACTCTTCGCGGTCTTCCTCATGCACCGAGTAGCGCCCTGCCGTATCGAGCAGGATCCCTTCAGTGGTGAAGAACCAGTCGCAATTTCGCGTTCCGCCAATACCCTTGATGACGGCATTGCCCCCATCATCGAACGGAAATTTCAGCCCGGAATTGACGATTGCCGTGCTCTTGCCGGCAGCGGGATTGCCGATCGTGATGTACCAAGGCAGCTCGTACAAGGCTTCGGCACCAGACATCTGGCCCAGACGGGAGGTCTTGATCGTCTTTACCGCTCCCTGCATGCGCTGCTTGAGCGCTTCAATCTCGGCTGCGCCGGCCGCTCCTGCCCGCTTCTGCGCAGCATCGCCGTGCTGCTCCAGCATTGAGCCAATGGCATCGCCGGCCTTGCGCGCGCGCTGACGACGAACGAACCAGACGATCGCCCAGACCAGCAGCAATACCGCACTGGCCACAGCCGCCCAAAGCATGGCCACCTTCAGTGTCTTGGCGCCAAGAAAGAAGAAGGCGGTCACCGCCAGAATCCCGACAAACGACAGGAAGCGCGAATCGGTCAATAAGGAACGTAGTCTGGACATTGCTGAGTGGCTTTCCATCAGGTGGCGCAAAATTCGGAATCGGCGGCGGGCGTATGCGGCATCACCAGCAGGAGGCCCCGCTCCTTGTCGTGCTGGTTGCTCAGGCAGATGACAGGAGCCGCCAGGGAACGCGTTTTTTCGTGGGCGCAAGCCAGCGCAACGAGGCTGCCGACAGGCGGTATTGCGCCGCTGCATGTACCGGTGCCCAAGCAATCCTTGAGCGGATCGAGATGGGCAAAGTCGGCGCCAAGCCCTTCCAGCATCTCGGCGGCATTCGCCGCCCGATGATCGGTATCGGTCACCGCCGCCATGATGGTGGCTGGCTCCGTGCCGCTGACATCGAGCACGCCGGAAGCGAGTTGCTGAATCAGCTGGCCGGTGATCCGACCTCCCGCGTGTACGGATTTGTCCCGCGCGCCGAGGCTGACCCGGCTGAGCCGTGTTCTTTCGGCAACAGCCAGTCGGTCACAACAGGCTTGGGCGGCCAGCAGAATCGCCACCCCACCCTCGCCTGGAATCAGCCGTTCCTGATGCTTGGCCGAAAACAGGAGATTTGCCGCCGACCAGGCATCGATCCGCTGCTGGTCAATCAGCGAAACGGCAGAGATGACCAATAACAGCTGATCGGCCTCCGGATTGCGATTGACGCTGAGAATCAGTTCATCAAGCTGCTTCAGCGCCGCGCTTTCACTGGCCACCTGAAGCAGCGAGAAAGCCAGGCCAGGCCGGCATCCTTCCGGCCAATCCAGGTCTGCCAACCAGGTCCGCAACGGCACCAGCCAGGCCTGCTCCCAGGAGGCGGGAACCAACCACAGCACCTGCGTGGTAAGTGACTGAGGTGCGTTTTCCAGCAGGCCGATCAGGCGTTCGCGCGCTTGCTGCAACACATCGTCAAGCAGCGTCATTGCCCGCAAGACTTCCGGCTGCGTGGCCAGGCTGGCCAGCGGGGCATCCTTCTCCGCCAGCATCTCGGCCATCGAATCACTGTCGAGATCGGCAACCGCCGCCGCAAATACCGGGAATCCATCGTTGTCGAGCAATGACGCGTCCGGGTCTGGCCGCTTGCCCTCAGCCATGGCCGCCAGTATTTCATCAGCCCCGCGACCACCGCCGGTACGAACGAAGGCATCGATGATATCGACCGTAAACGCCCGTTCCGCTGCATCGGCTTTCTTGCCAGGGCCGGCGAGCGGATCATCGTCGGCCGGCTGCACCGGCGCCACGGGCGGTGGTGCCTTCAAGTGTTCAATGAAGCCGCGCAGCAACCAGTAACCACCGATCACCGCCAGCGGCAGCGCCCCCAGGTAAAGGGCCAGTTCCAGTTGATCCGGCTGGTGGTCGTTCGACTGCCACCACGCGAGAACTAGCGCCCAGATCAGCGCAGCCGCCAGCAGACTGCCGCCAATAACCTTGAACAGCGTCAGAAGCATCATTGATGAGCTGCGCTCAATCGGTCGTCAGCGACTGGCTGGCAATCAACGACGCTCCGCATGCTGTCACGTCACCGTGACGAGCAGCCGGTCGGCCATCGATGATGGCGGTCGGATCGCCGGTGGCAATGGTCGTGACACTGCCATGACCTTTTTTTGGACAGGTGACCTTGTCACCGACGCGCGCAATCCCCTTGCCATTGCAATCGCTGGACTCGGACGCCGAAATGACGACGCCACCATGGTTGGTCTTGTCACCCAACAAAATGAAAGGTCTACTCATTGCCTGTATCCAAGAATTTCAAGTTTCACTGCCAAGAACACCGGGACGGCGCAGCTCGACATGGCCGTAATCCTGCATCTTCCAGCGCCCACCCCAGGTCAGACCGACCTGTTCGGCTATTTCCCCGTAAAGCTGGTAGGCGCGCATGATTTGCGGATCGCGTTCGGAAATGACCACCCGCCCATTGACGAAAAACGCGACATCGGCGGCCAGTCCGTGCTGGTGGTAACTCATGTTGGCCCCCGCCCGGGTCACATGCGCGCCCTGCGCCAGCAACTCTTCCTGCCGCTGCGGGCTGCGGTAGCCTTCGATCAACGCCATCTGGTAGCCGTGTCGCTCCTTCATCAGCTTGAAGACGACCAGCAAGCGATGAACGAATTCCTGATCGAGCAATGCCCAGTCGCGGCTGGCATAGGCGATGTCGGGTCGAATCAACTCCACTTCGCGCGTGGTGAACACTTCCGGCGGCAAAGCAGCCGGCGGCACCAGTTGCTCCCCTTCGAGCAGCAAGGTGATCTGGCGATCACCAAAGCTGCCCTGTTCAGCAAAGTCAAAAATGGCTGGACCACGCGTGACGACCACTAACAACGACGGCAGCACGAGCGCAGCCAGCGCCAAAGCGGCCAGAAGACGATTGCGTGCAATCCAGCCTGACGCCGAGGCTATTCCGCTCGACGTGGCCGAGCGGGAGTGATCCATGCTGCGAGAAACCAGGCTTAACGAACGGAAGACCGGATTCGTCAGCGTCCCGAAAAAATGACGAAATGTTGAAGCCGCCTGGGCGCGCCACCCTGGAAAAACAACCAGGACAACAAGCACAGCGACCAGAACGAAATATGCAAAAAGGCTTGCCTGAATCACGTATAAACCTTAATAACCTATTGTTTATTTGAAAATACTATCCAATAAACAAGAAATCTAGGCGAAAGAAATTCGGCAATCATAATACAAATGGGTAGCAACGCGAAGTTGCCAATTTCATATTACAATCCAATAAACGTACTTGAATTGCCAATGAATAGTGCAAATGACCACTAGCCCCTCCGAACAATCCGTTGAGAGAAAGAGCATGAGCATCTTGAACGACCTGGATCCGGCAAACTCCCGGATCCCCTCCTCCGCCCGCACAGCGAGCAGCCATCTCGTCGCTTGGGCTGCGGCGCTCCTGCTCATTGGGGGCATGCTCTGGATCTATTTCGGCAATGTTTTCGACGACAAGGGCGAGCACACGATTTCGCCAGTTGCCTTGGCCAGCGACGTTCCCGCGACACCGCCCCTGTCGCCTCAGCCTGCGACCGTGGCCGTGCCGGTGGCCGCGGAAAGTGGCGCGGCATTGATCCTGACCACTGCCTCAGGAAACAATGAGTCCATGGAAGCAACGAAGCAACCCAACGCATTCGCTGCCCTGCAGGAAGAACTCGCTTCTGGCAGTACGGCGCCTACCCAAGCAACGGCGGCAACCCAGGCTGGCTCGACAAAAGCAAGCCAGCGTACGGAGCAGAAATCACGTCCGGCAGCGAAAACGACAAAGCGCCAGGCAAACAAGAGCGCACCCAGTGGTCAGCGCCAGGCGCGATCCGACAAGAAACCCATTGAACGTGACATTGAAATCATTTCGGCAATTGTCAGGTGAGTGGATACCCGGACAGACGATTTCAGTGCGTTGAATTTCAAAGTTCTCGCGTACTAACCGGTTCGTGCCCTGCGAGAGTAGAGGCGTGAAATGACAGCGATAATCCCCCGCTTGGGGGCTCGCTTCGGGGAGTCCGCTAAACGCAAGAGAAGTTTACGCAGGCGCGCCAGCCCCCTGGCAAAGCCCTACTGCAAAGGGATTACAGCCGCCTGGGGCAGGACTGGCGTCCTACATCCTGATCGCGGAGACGATCAGGGAATTCAGGAAGCGGTCAGCCGCCTCACTCTGCCGCGATAGGCGGTAGCGCCGGTAGATCACTGGCGGCAAGCGTCCGCGCTTCTTCGCGGGCCACGCCAGTGGCGACCAGGAAGAGGTCGGCGGCATCCGAACCGGCTTCGCGCCAGGTCTTCTGGCCTTCCAGCAAATCAGTGGCCGGCTGGCCGGTCTAGATTTCCTGCAGCGACGCATTGCTCAGGGCGAAGCGGCAGATGAAGCGGCCCCAATACGGTTCTTCGTGTGCCCGTCGGACAAAGAAACGGATGCCATTGGTCAGGGAAACGCCGGATCGGGCAAATTCCTGACGTTGTCGGCGATCCGGTCGCTCATTTCCGAACTCAACTGGCTACGCACGGTACCGAACAATCCATCGAGGTCGGCCAGATTGTTGAACTCGGTTCCCCGCGCCATTCCGGCGGCCTGCGCCAACTCGCGAAATTGATTTGAGCGACGCCCCGTTTGGCGAAGAGTTGCAGGGCAGCCTGATGCAGGCGCAGCTGGGCGGCAGTTAGTTCGGCACCGGTCACTCCTTTGGGGATGGCAAACCGCCATCGTACCCGGGCTCAGGCGCCGCCTGCCGAGCCTGGAGAAGCACCCGCCCCCATTCCCGGGATGGGTTGCCCACCGCCTCCATTAAATGATGGTCTAGTTCAAGGGCTTTTCTTCGCTGGGCACCGGAGCAGCTTCATCCGGGATCTTGGGGTTGTCCGACGCATGATTTTCCATATGCGTTTTCTTTCCCGGCTGCGGTGTCTTATCCGCCCCCGGCGCGACCTCATCGCCGTGGTGC
>PHCE01000011.1 GCA_002840765.1 Betaproteobacteria bacterium HGW-Betaproteobacteria-7 | reverse complement strand
ATTGTTAAAGAACTGCTTTCCCGCCGCGCCGTCTCGTTAAATCCGTCTGCAGCAGAGAGGCGAGATTATGAAGAACTTCCTTCAAACCGTCAAGCAATTCTGCAAGATTTTCTTCTCACCACTTCTTTCGAACCCTTGAAAACAAAGACGCTTGGCAAGACCAAGCGTCTTTAGCTTTGTTGGTTGCGGGGGCAGGACTTGAACCTGCGACCTTCGGGTTATGAGCCCGACGAGCTGCCAAACTGCTCCACCCCGCGTCCGTCAGAGGGGCGCATTATCCAGAGACCCCCACCCGGTGTCAACGACTATCGCCAAGATCGGGGATTATTTGTTCAACCACTCCACCAGTGAAGACCACTGACCGACATCCCGGCGATGCCGGGCATGCGGCGGGTCGAATACCGTCGCCCCGGCAGCGGCAACATTGACGTAGTTTTGCGTGCTTCTCAGATAGGCAACGATGGGGATGTCGAAGTGTTTGATGAACTCTTCCAGCATGCTCGCTGCCCGCGTCCGCGGATCGACACGCATGGCAACGATGCCAACCTTGGTCCGTTGGCCACGAAGCTCACTGCGGATGGAATTCAGGAAGTCTTCCGTTGCCGCCATGTCAAACACCGAAGGGACCAAGGGGATGACGACTTTGTCTACGGCGCGCAGATAATCGGTCAACTTGTAACCCTGCAACCCTGCCGGCGCATCCACCACGACCCAGTCCGCCTCGCGCGGCAGGCTCGCCGATATCTGGTTGCCAGCATAATAGCCAGTCACCGGCGCCATTCCGGGATCGCGAAAGGCCATCCAACGCAATGCCGATTGCTGCCGATCCAGGTCGCACAGGGTGGTTCTCTTCCGCTGATTGGCAAAATGCCCCGACAGATTGGTGGCCAGGGTCGTTTTTCCCGCACCGCCTTTTGGATTTGCCACAAGGACTGCTCGCATATGACCTCCCGTTTATTTGTTGTCGCATTATATTCGGCGTGCTCAAGGACGTCATAGATGCATAAAATGCAAACTTTCCACCGCTGAGTCAATCATGGTTAGCAAAGTTGCGGGCGACCGCCAGGGCATTCAATCGATCGAAGTTGGATTTCGTCTACTAAATGTAATGGCGGCGACCAACCGTCCGATGATGTTGCGCGATATAGCCAAGGGGGCCGGCATGCCGGCAGCCAAGGCCCATCGTTATATGGTCAGCTTCCTGCGTATCGGTATCGTCGAACAGGATCCGGCCAGTGGTCGTTACGACCTGGGCGCCTACGCATTGCAACTAGGGCTCTCCGGGCTTGGGCGACTCGACCCGGTCCGCCTGTCCGGCCCCATATTGGAAGCGCTCTGCGAGGAAATCCACGAAACCGTGGCTCTTGCCGTCTGGGGAACACGCGGAGCAACCATCGTGCGCATTGTTGATGCGGGGTCGCCGGTCACGATCACCTTGCGCCACGGCACCGTGCTTTCCCTGTCGAAATCAGCAACGGGGCGGGCCTTTGCCGCCTTTTTCCGTTCGCCCTTCCTGAAGAAGCTACTTGACGAGGAACTTCACGAAACAGCCGAATCAAGCAAAACGGCCATCACCACGATTCGCCGCCAACTGGAAAAGACGTTAACCGAAATCCGTGAATATGGCCTGTCGCGAGCTACTGGTAGCCTTACCCCGGGCATCAACGGCTTCAGCGCCCCGGTCTACGACCACACGGGCAGCATGGTCGCCAGCATTACGGCGCTGGGATCGGTCGGTGAATTCGATGCTGAATGGGACGGCCCCGTGGCGAAGGCCATGCTGGGCGCTGCTGATGCCCTGTCGCGCCGCCTTGGCTACGGCAGCACGGGTGAGGATACTGGTGCCCCCGAACGGAATCGAACCGCTACCTGATGATTACAAATCAACTGCACGACCTTCATGCTACGGGGGCAAAGCGTCGGGCGGCGATTATAGCCCGATCAAGTCAAATCTGACATGAGCACGCTCAGCAACCCCTTCGAAGTGGCGCGAGAAACCCTGCGCCAACTCGCCGTCCGCCGTGTGCCGCCGACGCCGGACAACTACCTGACGCTGTATCAGGAAATCGCCGGCATCAAACCGACTGCCGAGCCGTTTCCGGACAAGCTCCTGCGCTCTCTGGCCAGCGAGCTGCCCAAAGGCACGCCCGAGCAGTTGCGGCTGGCGCGACAGCTTGAAGAGGCGGTCAAGGCCGCCAACTGGAACGAATACAAAGCCCGCCTGCTGGAATTCATTGGCTCCCTTGCCGACGCCCAGAAGCTGGCCTGGTCCGAACTCATAGGCGACTTGTTCAAACAGTGGGAGGCCCGGCATAACGGCCTCACCGCCGCCCGCAAGCGCGAGGCGCTGGAGCATGTGCTGAGTGGTAGCGGTGCCAATCCGGAAACCCTGTATAACCGGCTGAGTAATCTTCTGCGTGCCTGGGGCCAGGGACGCGAGAACGAAAACGCTGCCGCAGTCGAACCGCCCCCGGTCGACAACGCCGAGCCGAGAACGGCTGCGACTGCGGAAAATGATCTCCTGCCAGAGTTGCGCCAGTTGTTCGCCTTCACGCTGGAAACGGCGATCGCCACGCAACTGGTCGAGAGCCCTCAGCTGGCAAGCGATGCCAAAACCCTGGCGCACGACATCAGGATGGCGAACACGACGGCCCAGCTGCAGGAGTTTCTGACCCGCCTCAAACGCTTTGCCTTCAAACTGGAGTTGCTGGCCGAAGATCAGGCCGAATTGCGCAGCAGCCTGCTCAGCCTGCTTCGTCTGCTGGTCGAGAACATCACCGAACTGGTTCTTGACGATCGATGGCTGCACGGCCAGATCGAGGTGGTCCGCGACATTATCGACAAGCCCCTGTCGCAACGTGCCATCGACGATGCCGAACGCCGCCTGAAAGAAATTCTGTTCAAACAGAGTCAGCTCAAGGCCAGCCTGTTCGATGCCAAGGAAGCCATCAAGCAGATGCTGGCCGGCTTTATCGATCATCTGGCCAACTTTGCCGACGCCACCTCGGAGTACCACGACAAGATCGAGGCCTGCGCCGAAAAAATCAGCGCCGCCGACGACATCACGTCGCTGGAGAACGTCCTCGGTGATGTCATGCGGGAAACCAGAACCATACAGTTGAACGCCCTGCGTTCCCGCGACGAACTACGGTCGACACAGCAGAAAGTCCAGGAATCGGAAGCGCGCATTCGTGAACTCGAACATGAACTGGAAGCCACCAGCGAACTGGTCCGCCACGATCAACTGACCGGAGCCCTCAACCGGCGCGGACTGGACGAGATCTTCGCCAAGGAAATCGGCCGCGCCAAGCGGCACGACACCGTGCTTTGCGTCGGCCTGCTCGACATCGACAACTTCAAGAAACTGAACGACTCGCTGGGCCACGAGATCGGTGACCAGGCCCTGATCCACCTGGCCACCGTCTGCAAGGAAACCCTGCGCCCGCAGGACACTGTGGCGCGTTATGGCGGCGAGGAATTCATCATCGTTCTGCCGGAAACCTCGCTCGATGACGCCATCGCGGCGCTGACCCGTCTGCAGCGCGAACTGACCCGGAAATTCTTCCTGCACGGCAACGACAAAGTCCTCATCACCTTCAGCGCCGGCGTCACCCAAATGGAGGAAGCCGACACCCAGACCACCGTCGTCAAGCGCGCCGACGCAGCCATGTACGAGGCCAAGCGCAGCGGCAAGAACCGGGTGGTCCGCGCATGAAGGCGGTGATACTTGCCGGCGGCCTGGGCACGCGAATCAGCGAGGAATCGCACCTCAAGCCCAAGCCGATGATCGAAATTGGCGGCAAACCGATCATCTGGCACATCCTCAAGATTTACTCCGCCCACGGCATCAACGACTTCATCATCTGCCTCGGCTACAAGGGCTACGTCGTCAAGGAGTATTTTGCCAACTACTTCCTGCACACCTCGGATGTCACCTTCGACATGGAGAACAACCGCATGGAAGTCCACGAGCGGCACGCCGAGCCCTGGCGGGTAACCCTGGTCGACACGGGCGAGCAGACGATGACCGGCGGACGTCTCAAGCGCGTCCGGCATTTCATCGATCCGGATGAGCCGTTCTGCTTCACCTACGGCGATGGTGTTGCCAACGTGGATATCACGCGGCAGATTGCCTTTCATCGCCAGCATGGGCTTGCCGCAACGGTCTGCGCCGTCACCCCGCCCGGACGTTTCGGTGCGCTGGACATTCTTGATGACCGCGTCTCACGCTTCCAGGAAAAACCGCATGGCGAAGGCGGCACGATCAATGGTGGCTTTTTTGTCCTGCAACCCGAGATTCTCGACATGATCACGCACGACCAGCAAGCCTGGGAAAGCGAGCCGCTGCACGAACTGGCCAGCCGTGGACAGCTGGCAGCCTGGAAGCATGACGGCTTCTGGCAACCGATGGATACCCTGCGCGACAAGATGTTGCTCGAAGACCTCTGGCAATCGGGCAGGGCCCCGTGGAAGATCTGGTGACGCAGGATTTCTGGCGTGGTCGCCGCGTCTTCCTGACCGGCCACACTGGTTTCAAGGGAAGTTGGCTGGCGCTCTGGCTAAACGAACTGGGCGCCGAAGTCACCGGTTATGCCCTCGCGCCGCCGACCGAGCCCAACCTTTACAGCATTGCCCGCATCGGCGAAACCCTGCATTCGGTCATCGCCGACATTCGTGATGCCCAGGCCCTCGGCATGGCCATGCAAGTGGCTCGCCCGCAAACGCTGCTGCACCTCGCCGCCCAGCCGCTGGTCAGTGAGGGGTATGCCGACCCCGTCGGCACCTACGCCACCAACGTCATGGGTACGGTCAACGTGCTGGACGCGGCGCGTCGATGCTGCGACCTGGAAAGCATCGTCGTCATCACCACCGACAAGTGCTACGACAATCGCGAAAGCCTGCACGACTATAGCGAAGCTGACCCGCTCGGCGGTCGCGACCCCTACAGCAGCAGCAAGGCCTGTGCCGAACTGGTCGCCGCGGCCTACCGCGCTTCCTATTGCCAGGCAGAATCTGCCCCACGGATCGCCACCGCCCGCGCCGGCAATGTCATTGGTGGCGGCGATTGGGCCGCCAATCGCCTCCTGCCCGATCTGCTACGCGCTTTCGCCGAAGGCAGCAGCGCCTGCCTGCGCCACCCCGATGCGGTGCGCCCCTGGCAACACGTCCTCGACCCACTCGTCGGCTACCTGCTCCTGGCAGAAAAACTGACTCGCGACCCGGCCTTCGCCCGTGCCTGGAATTTCGGACCGGCACTGGCCGACTGCATGCCGAGCGGCGCCCTGGCCGACCTCGCCGCCCGTCACTGGTCCCCCGCGGCCCGTTGGCACAGCGAACCGAGCAAACTGCCGCACGAAGCCCAACTCTTGCGGCTGAATACGGATGCCGCTCAACAAATGCTAAAGTGGCGCCCGAAATGGCCGTTGAATGAGGCAGTCCGACATACTGTTGCCTGGCATCGCGCCTGGCTGAGCGGACATGACATGCAGTCTTTCAGTCGTGACCAGATTCAACAGTACCTGCGGACCACCCAGACATTCGATGAGCCCCGATAAGCAACGTCAACACATCCTCGACCAAGTCCGCGACTACGCGACCCAGCGCCAGCAAACCACTGCATTCATCCCCGGGCAGCAAGCCATTCCGCCTTCCGGCAAGGTGCTCGGCGCCGAGGAGTTCGTACATATGGTGGACGCTGCGCTCGACGGCTGGCTTACTACCGGCCGTTTCAATCAACAGTTCGAGGCGGCGCTCGCCGGTTATCTCGGCATCGCTCATGTCCTGACCTGTAACTCCGGCTCCAGTGCCAACCTGCTCGCCTTGTCGGCGCTCACCTCGCCCCAGCTCGGCGAGCGCGCCCTCAAACCCGGCGACGAAGTGATCACCGCTGCCGCCGGTTTCCCGACCACGGTCAATCCCATCCTGCAAAATGGACTGACGCCGGTTTTCGTCGACTCCCACATTCCCACCTACAACCCGCTGCCGGATAGCATAGCGACTGCCATCACGCCCCGTACCCGGGCCATCATGCTGGCGCACACGCTGGGTAATCCGCTTGAAATCGCTGCCCTGAAGAGCCTTGCCGATCGCCACGGACTCTGGCTGATCGAGGACTGCTGCGACGCCCTGGGCTCCGAACACCAAGGGCGCAAGGTTGGCACCTGGGGCGACATCGGCACGCTCTCTTTCTACCCGGCCCACCACATCACGATGGGCGAGGGAGGGGCCGTCTTCACCGATGATCCGCAACTCAAGCGCATCCTCGAATCCTTCCGCGACTGGGGCCGCGACTGCTGGTGCAATCCGGGCTGCGACAATACCTGCGGCAAGCGCTTCGACTGGCAACTCGGCCAGTTGCCGGCCGGCTACGACCACAAGTACGTGTATTCCCATGCCGGCTACAACCTGAAGATCACTGACATGCAGGCCGCCCTCGGCCTCGCCCAGCTCGGGCGGATTGACGGTTTCGTGGCCGCGCGGCGCAACAATTTCGCCCGGTTGACCGAGCTGCTGCAGCCCCTCAGCGAGTTCTTCATCCTGCCGGAAGCCAGCCCGGGCAGCCTACCGTCCTGGTTCGGCTTGCCGCTGACACTGCGCGAATCAGCGCCCTTCGCCCGCGTCGACCTGTTGCGCTTCCTCGACCAGCGCAAGATCGGTTCGCGCCTGCTGTTTGCCGGCAACCTGACCCGGCAACCCTATTTCCTCGACCGCCCGCATCGTATTTCCGGCCGTCTCGATAACGCCGACATCATCATGCAGCGCACCTTCTGGCTCGGCGTCTGGCCCGGCCTGGGCGAAGACCAGTTGTGCTACATCGCGCAATCCCTGGGCGATTTCTGCGGCACAAATTTCTGAGAGCACACCGATGACCCGACCGCTATTCATTTTTGAGATGGCCAACAACCACATGGGCGACACTGCCCACGGCGTCGCCATCATCAAGGCCATGCGCGAAGCCTGCGCCGGCTTCCCGTTCGATTTCGCCTTCAAACTGCAGTACCGGGACCTCGACAGCTTCATCCATCCCAGCTTCCAGGGGCGCGACGACATCAAGTACGTCAAGCGCTTCGAGGAAACGCGGCTGTCGCCGGCACAATTCCAGACCCTGCTTGACGCCATGCGCGACTGCGGCTTCCGGACGGTGTGCACGCCCTTCGACGAGAATTCCGTCGATCTGATCGGCGCCCAAGGGATCGAGGTCATCAAGATCGCCAGTTGTTCGCTGACCGACTGGCCCCTGCTCGAAAAAATCGCCCAGGCAGGCAAGCCGGTCATCGCTTCGACCGCTGGCGCCAGCACCGAGGAGGTGGACAATGTCGTCAGCTTCTTCCTGCACCGGAGCATCGCGCTGACCCTGATGCATTGCGTCGCCGAGTATCCAACGCCCGACGAAAGCCTCCATATCGCCCGCATCGATGCCTTGCGCCAGCGCTACCCCGAGGTCCGGATCGGCTTCTCGACCCATGAGAACCCGGAGATCACCGAGCCGGTCATGCTGGCGCTGGCCAAAGGGGCCACGGTCTTCGAGAAACACGTCGGCCTGCCCACCGAACGCTATGCCCTGAACGCCTATTCGGCCAAGCCGGAACAGGTACGCCGCTGGCTGCAGGCCGCCCAGCGCGGGCTCGCCATGTGCGGCAGCGAAGCCTGGCCCGAGGCCACGCCGGCCGAGCGGGACAGCCTGGCCAGTCTGCGCCGGGGCGTCTTCCTGACCCGCCCGGTGGCGGCTGGCGAAATCGTTGACAACGCTGCCGTCTGCTTTGCCTTTCCCCCGGTCCCGGGGCAGATCACCGCCAACCAGTGGTCGAAGTACAGCCGCTTCACGGCACTCTCAGCCCTGGCGGAGGGAAGCCCCCTGCTGCTGGCGCAAGTCGCCACCTTCAATGAACGTGAACACGTGCTGGCCGCCGTCACGGCCGTGCGGCAACTCCTGCAGCTAGGCAACATCGTCGTTCCCGGCAAGTCCGATCTCGAAATCTCACATCACTACGGCATCGAGCGTTTCGGCGAATTCGGCCTGACCATGATCACTGTGGTCAACCGTGAATACTGCAAGAAGCTGATCGTCATGCTGCCCGGCCAGACCCATCCGGAACAGCACCACACCAAGAAGGAAGAGACCTTCGTCATCCTCCACGGCAGCATGCAGATCTGGCTCGACGGCAAGGAACAGGAGGCCCGGCGCGGCGATGTGATCACCGTCCAGCGCGGCGTCCGGCACAAGTTCCACAGTCGCGACGGAGTCGTCTTCGAAGAAATCTCCTCGACGCACCACGCCGACGATTCCTTCTACAGCGATCCGGCGATCAACGCCAACGCCCACCGCAAAACCCTGCTCACCCACTGGCTCTGACCATGCGCTTGGCCGACTACCTGATGGCGCGCCTGGCCGATGCCGGCGCCGAACATGTCTTTCTGCTGCCCGGCGGCGGCGCGATGCATCTCAACGACGCCCTGGTCTGCGAGAAGCGCCTGGTGCCTGTGCCCTGCCACCACGAACAGGCCTGCGGCATTGCCGCCGAAGCCTGGGGCCGGGTGCGCGGCAGCTTCGGCACCTGCCTGGTGACCACCGGGCCGGGCACGACCAACGTCGTTACGCCGGTCGCCGGTGCCTGGATCGAATCGCTGCCGCTGCTCGTCATTTCCGGGCAGGTCAAGCGCGCTGACCGTCTCAATGGCCGGCCGCTGCGCCAAGGCGGCGTACAGGAAGTCGACATCGTGCCGATGGTCGAATCGGTGACCAAGTATGCGGTGACCGTCGATGACCCGCAGCAGATTCGCTTCCATCTGGAAAAGGCACTTTACCTGATGCGCGAAGGACGCCCCGGCCCGGTCTGGCTGGATGTCCCGCTCGACGTGCAGGCAGCGCCGATCGACCCCGAGCAATTGATCGGATACGAGCCGCCCAGCGCGCCAGCAACGGATCTCACGGCCGAGATCGGGCAGACGCTGGCCATGCTGCAGGCAGCAAAACGCCCGCTCATCCTCGCCGGCCACGGGGTACGCATAGCCGGGGCAGCGCAGGACTTTCTCACGCTGGCCGAAACCTTGGGCGTGCCCGTCGTTACTACGTGGAATGCGCTCGACCTGCTCCCCGATGCGCATCCGCTCAACGTCGGCCGACCCGGCGTAGTCGCGCTGCGCGCTGCCAATTTCGCCGTCCAGAACTGCGACCTGCTGATCAGCATCGGCTCCCGCCTGGACAACATCATCACCGCCTACAACCCGCGCGGCTTCGCCCGGGCGGCCCGCAAGGTCGTGGTCGATGTCGATGCCAACGAACTGGCCCGTATCGACATGGACATTGATGCCCGCATCACTGCCGATGCCGGTAGCTTCATCCGCCAACTCGCCGAACGTGCACAACCGATGCAGTGCGCGGACTGGATCGCCCACTGCCAGGGCTGGAAAAAACGCTACCCGGTCAATGACGGTGTCCCCTTCCCGAGCAGCGGAGCAATCACTCACTACCACTTCGTCTCGGCGCTCTCCGCTGCCATCCCGGCTGATACGCTGGTCTCTACCGGCAGTTCCGGGCTGGCCATCGAGGTCTTCTACACCATCTTCCGCAACAAGCCCGGCCAGCGCGTCTTCCTGACCTCGGGCCTCGGCTCGATGGGCTATGGCCTGCCGGCCGCCATCGGCGCCTGCCTGGCCAACGACAGCCGACCGATGGTCGCGATCGAAAGCGACGGCAGCCTGCAGCTCAACCTGCAGGAACTGGCTACGCTGGCCGCGCAACGCCTGCCGATCACCCTGGTGATCCTCAACAACGGCGGCTACGCCTCGATACGCAACACCCAGCGCAACTACTTCGCCGAGCGCTACATCGGCACCGGACCGGAGGCGGGTCTGCTGCTCCCCGATCTCGACAAGGTGGCCACCACCTACGGCCTGCCCTATGTGCGCATTACGGATGCCAGCGAATTGGCCGACCTGCTCGACGCCGCGCTGACGACGCCTGGCCCGCGCATTGTCGATGTCCATCTGACCCCGAACGAAACGCTGGCGCCCAAGGCGGCTGCCCTACCGCAGGCCGATGGCAGCATGCTGTCAATGCCGCTCGAAGACATGTCACCGCTGCTCTCGCTGGAACAACTACAGGCGGAAATGTTGGTCCCGCTCTCACCGATCTCGCGCACCGCCCGCCATTAGCCCAAAGCAAAACGCCCGCCGATGCCTGCTGCCACCTGCCCCTGCTGCACAATTGCCATTTTCGTGGAGGCGCCTGCCGACTGGTTATCTTGCCCGAAATGCGCCCATCGCTGGCGCACCAACGGAGCAACGGCAGAGCCTGGTTACTATCAGGGGCTGATCTCCCGCAACGACACCAGCGCCCCCTGGTTTGCACGCAAACTGGCGGAACGCACAGAGGCGCTGCAGCTTCTGATCAGTCCCAAGGCCGGCCGTGTTCTTGAAATCGGCTGCGCTGAAGGCCTGCTCGGAGCACACCTCAAGGCCAAAAGGGATATTTGTTACGACGGCATCGAGCTGTCGCGTGATGCCGCTGTTGCGGCCAATCGTCTCGACCACGTATTCAAGGTTCCCGCAGCGGAAGTAAGCGCTCCCGCTTATGATCTCATTGCTTCCTTTCATGTCCTTGAGCACATCACCGATGTCGCTGCCGAAATCCGTTCATGGCTGCGCCTGCTGGGCAGCGAAGGACGCGTACTGATCGAGGTGCCGAACCGCGCCGGGCACCCGCTCCTGGTGCAGGATGCCAATCGGGAACATCTGCACCAGTTCTGCATTGCTTCCCTAGCCTGTCTACTTGAACGGTGCGGACTGGACATAGATCAGATAACCCGTGGCCACCGGGAATCGCCGGTATACCCCGACAGCCTGCGCGTCATCGCCCGCCTCAACGCAACACCGGCGAAGCGACGCGAACGACTGCTGGCAAGCTTTGCCGAGCGCTTGAGCGACCCGTTCGCCATTTACGGCATCGGTGGCGATTTCGAAAACTACATCCTGCCGCTGCTCGATGACCTGCCGGTCGTCGCCCTGCTCGACTCCGCTCCCGAGAAACAGGGAAGGAAAATTGCCGGACGTCGAATCGAAGCCTATGCAGAATCGACTCATGGCGGCATTCCCCTGCTCATCAGCTCGATCAGGTTTGGCGTAGACATCCGCTTGCACTTGCAGGGACTGGGCATCGAGGAACACCTGATCGTCGGCCTGGAAGAAATCTATGACCCGTCGTGACCCGTTCATCGAGCGCGATCTCGCCGCTATCGTCAGTGAGAAACTGCCCTGGTCCGCACTCTTTGGCAAAAATATACTGATTACCGGCGCTGCCGGCTTTATTGGTGGCTATCTGGTCGATACGCTTGCCTTCCTGAATGAACGCCATCCCGATGCCGCGATAGGTATCCGCGCGCTAGGACGCAATCTGGAGAAAATGGCTTGCCGTTTCGCCCATCTTGCCGGCCGCGCTGACTTCCAAGCGGTGATCCAGGATGTCACGCAACCCTGGGCGACAGACCAGCCGATCGATTTCATCATCCATGCCGCCAGCCCGGCAAGCCCGAAATACTATCTGGCAACACCGGTCGACACAGCCCTGGCGAATGCGCTCGGAACTCACCACCTGCTCGAACTGGCGCGGCGCACCGGCGCCAGGCTGCTTTTCCTGAGCAGCGGAACCGTTTACGGCCAAAACACCATCGGCAATGATGAAATCGACGAGACCGATTTCGGCACCCTCGACCCGCTCGATCCCAGAGCCTGTTATGGCGAAGGCAAGCGCTTCGGGGAAACGCTTTGTGCCGGATACGCCCGCCAGTTCGGGCTGCATGCCTCGATTGCCCGCATTTCCCACACCTACGGTCCCGGACTCGAACTGGACGACGGCCGTGTTTTCACCGACTTCATTGCCGATCTGCTGGCCGACCGGGACATCCACATCAAGTCCGATGGCATGGACACTCGCCCCTTTTGCCACATCAGCGACCTGGTCACGGGGCTTTTCCTCATCCTGCTTCGGGGAATGCCGGGGGAAGCCTATAACGTCGGCAGCACCGAGGAACTGAGCATGCTCGACCTGGCCCGTCTGCTACTCGACATCAGCGGCAAGTCCGAACGCCGAATATTGCTTAACACCGGCATCGACACCGTTCAACTCAACCCAGCACCACGCAGTTCCGGGCATTTCGATATAGGCCGGATCAAGCGCCTGGGTTGGGCTCCCAAGGTTGCGCCGGCAGAGGGATTCCGCATGCTGTACCAGCATTTCGAAACTCGCCAGCATGAACACCGCGCCTGACCGCCCAACACTGATCGGCTACCTGCCGCCGCTCGGCGGCATCCGCAAGACGGGTGCCAACTATCTCCGGCACAGCAGCCTGGTGAATATCGGCGACATCGCCTATACCTATGCTGGCACGATGCTGACCTGCGGCCGGAACTTCAAACCCTGGAATTTCACGATGTCGGCAGAGGAGGTTAACGAAACCTGCTCCCGGGTCATCTTCTTTATCCCCTGCCGGATCGCACCGCCGCCATTTGATGCCGATGGCTATCCCTACGAAGTGGTCACTCAATTCATCGAGAAGCTCAAGGTGCCCTTCTTCAGCCTGAGCGAATCAATCCAGGCGGAAGGCTATGCCTACGAATCTGACCTCCACCGCCGGCTGTCACCGAAAGTGCAGCGTTACCTGCACACCATCGCCGAACGCAGTCCGGTGGTAGGCACCCGCGGCGACTATTCGGCCGAGGTACTGCACAAACTGGGAATTCGCAACGTCGAAGCCCTGGGCTGCCCATCGCTGTACGTCAATGGATTGCAGTTACCTCCGGGGCTGCTCGTCAGGCCCGAGCGCCAGAACATCCGGAACGTAGCCGTCTGCTACTCGAACTACCAGGGCAACGCCGGTTCACGTATCGCAGACGTTCTCGGCATGGCCGTGGCCAACGGCTATCACTACATCGAACAAAGCTTCGCCCTGGCGTCCAAGGCGCTCTGCTATCCCGGCAAGATAGAGGCCGAGGATTTTTTCAAGGCGCGGCGCATTTATCGCGACCTGCACCACTTGGCAGCACTGCTCGAAGCGGGCCGCCTGCACTACTTCACCAATTACCGGATATGGAAAGATTTTCTGGGCCGCATGGACTTCGCCTTTGGCGCCCGCATGCACGGTCTGACGCCTGCGCTCCAGGCTGGCGTCCCATCGTTGTTCATCGCGCACGATGCGCGCGTTCGCGAGATGTGCGAGTTCTTTGAGTTGCCCTTTGTCGCCGAGCACGACCTGCCGAAGCGGATCGATCTCGACTGGCTGCTCGCGGCCTGCGACTACGCTCCGGCCCATCGCCGCTACGCGGACCGTTACGCTAGCTATCTGGCAACCCTGGCCAGACTTGGAATAACCCCCAATACAACGCCGGAAGGCAGCATTGCCGATTTCTGGGAACCGCAGCCTGATGAGAGCGTCCTGGCGGAAGAATCAACCGTCACCGGCCCGGCTGAAGCGGCGCGCTTCCGCGAATTGCTTGCCCTCGCCGAAACCATTCCGGACAGCCATTTCGAGACCATCACCGCGATCAGGTCATTGTCACAGGACTGGTACCAATCGACCCGATCACCGGCCAACCACCACCAGCCAGCCGACCGATGACTCTGTCCCCCACTCCGACCAAGCCATCTTCAGGCACCTGCCGCGCCTGCCTTGCCAGCGACTGTCGACACCTTCACCGGCAATACTTCGTCCTCCCCGGCGTCGAAGGCAAGTTGAGCTACGACATCCAGACCTGCAACCGATGTGGTTTCATCTTCGCCGACAACATCCCGGCGACGGAAGCATTGGAGGCGCATTACCAAGAAGCGGAGCATCATCTTCACCCGGATATTCCGCCTGGCCTGAGCACCATCCATCGCGATTTCTTCGACTTTATCCAGCAGCATGCGGACTTGCCGAAGGAAGCGAGCATTCTCGACATCGGTTGCGGCATGGGGCATTTTCTCAGCCTTTTCAAGGCTGCCGGCCATGGCGACGTCCTCGGCCTCGAACCCAGCCGGAGCGCCCAGAGACAAGCCGCCGAACGATACGGCATCGAGATCGTTCCGGAGACGCTGGGCAGTTTCTCGCCACCACGGGCATTCGAACTAATCACGATGTGCGGGGTTTTCGAGCACATCCCCGACATACCCGCTGCCTTGGCGAGAATCACCGATATCGGCAACCGGGATGCTCTCCTTTTCCTCGCCGTCCCGGACGCAGCCAGCTTCGGCACCACACCTTCAACCGAGCCCTTTCTCGAATTTGCGCTTGAGCACATCAATTTCTTTACGCCGGCCACGCTGCGGAATCTGCTCGAACGCCACGGCTTTTCTGCGCTGACCATCGAATCGCGTGCCAACAGCTTTTACAACAACAGTTACATCTATGGCCTTTTCAGAGCCGGTCTCAAAGAGCGGCCCGGACTGACGCACGATGCAACGGGCGAAGAAAGTATCCGCGCCTACATCGAATGCTCGAACGGAAATCTTGCAGCAATCCGCGCGCGGCTGGACGACCTCGCGACCAGGCAAACACCGACCATCATCTGGGGCGCTGGCGCCCTGGCTACCCGGCTGTGCGCCACGACACCGGTCGATCGCCTCCGACTGCTCGGCTTCGTTGACAAAAATCGGCAACTACAGGGCAAGTCCATGTTCGGTGCCCACATCCAACCACCGGAATGGCTACACGAACAGGATCGCGACGCGACCGTGGTTGTCTTCAGTACGACTTATGGTGCAGAAATAGCCCGTGATCTGCAGGAACAATTTTCCTGGCGTGGGAGCATCCTGCGCATCGACCTTGACGAAACAACGACGTCCGCATGAATCAATGCGACCCGATCCACCTCGCGTTAGCGTTGCTTCCTCAACCCCCTGGGCACCAGGACTCTTATCGGCCGCACAATTTATGCCCGAACCAGTCTGCGACCCACTCACCGACCAGTACAGCTGGACTGGCCGAATAGTCAGCCTCACATCAGGAAGCGAGCAAATCCGATGAACGCGCTCATCAAGATCCGAGAAGCCTTTGAAGCCGGACATACCGGCAAGCAGGACTACATAGAAAGCATACATGCGCGACACGAGTGCCTCTTCAACTACCCCGAATTCATCTCCCATACCGATGTGGAATCAGTAACGATCCAGGCAGATGGCATCTTCATCCGTTCCCGGTCGCAACAAATCGAGCTCGTCCTGGATCCTCGGGACCAGCATCTCGTTCCTTGCACGTTGATGAACTTCGGGCATTACGAGCCAGATGAAACGGCGCTTCTCAAGGCCATCGTGCAACCGAACTGGACGATTCTTGATATTGGCGCCAATTGCGGCTGGTACGCACTATCCTTGGCAAAGCACTGTCCGTCCGCCCAAATACATGGTTTCGAGCCAATCCCCAGCACTTATGAAATTCTCAAACACAATATCCGGCACAATGGCTTGAACAATATTGCCGCGCACCAGCTGGCGCTCTCCAATCAAGAAAAAACTGTCGAATTTTTCCATACGCCCTCTTGTTCTGGTGCGACTTCACTTGCCCTTGCTGGACAACCTACGACTGTCGCACCACTGGAAAAAGTCTCCGCTATTTCTACAACGCTCGACACGTTCTGTGCACAACACGGCCTGGCCCCACAACTCATCAAGTGCGATGTCGAGGGTGCGGAGTTGATGGTCATCCAAGGCGGCGAGAGGACCATTTCAGTCCATAAGCCTGTCATCCTGGTCGAGCTTCTCAGAAAATGGTCTGAGAAATTCGGCTATCACCCCAACGACGTCATAGCACTCCTCGGGAAGCATGGGTATCGGGCTTTTAAGCTACGAGCTGATGGTTTGGCCCCGTCACCCAACATCGACGAGGAAACCCAGGAAACGAATTTCATATTCCTGCACGAACAACAGCATCAGCACATTTTCACCTTTTGAATTTATTGTCCCCATGAGCTCACTTGCCCCTCCGCTGACCGTTGCCTTGCTCACCTACAATCGACTTCATTATTTGAAAGAGGCCATCGCGGCGATCCTCGCCCAAACCTATGGCGACTTTGAATTCCTGATCCTTGACAATCATAGTGTGGATGGAACAAGCGATTTCCTGATGAGCCTGAATGACCCGAGGATTCGCTATGTCAGAAATGCTCCCAACACGTCAGTTCAATTCAACTGTATTTCGGCATATCACATCGCATCCGGACGACGAGTAATTGCGACACACGACGATGACATCATGGAAAAGCATATGCTCGAGAACCAGATGAATTTTCTCGACAACAACCCTGATGTAGGTCTTGTCTGGACAAACATTACCGACATAGATCAAGACGGGAAACAGTTGACCAAAAAACAAGAATCGTTCGAGGACAGGATATTCAAACCGGGAGAATACCTTTTGGGTTTTCTCAGGGAACGCCTGTGGCCTATGCCAAGTGGCGTCATGTTCAATCGAGCTCTTTTGCCGAAAGGCTATTCGGAAAGCTATTTGCGAACTCGCCCCCCTCGGCGCCTGAAGAATCCGATGGATGCAGCAGGTATCGAGGATATCTTGTTGCCAGCACGCATTAATCAAAAAAACTCCATCGCGGTTCTTGGAAAGCCCTTATTACGACGTAGATTGCATACCAATCAGTTCACCCACGCCGCCAGCCTCTCCCGACCTGGAGTTTATCTTTATCGCGGATTAAGAAAGATCGCGAGAAGGATCCCTGAAATCAAGGCAGAAACATTCCAGTTTGATGCACACGCATTACGCTTCGATATTCAGGACGCCATCACCTCAAATGAAGGCGAAACGATCAGCAAAAACACTTCCCGTAAAATAGAAACTGCGTTCACTAAACTAGCAGAAAATATTCACTCATCTCCTGAAGCCTTTCTAGCAGGCCTGCCAGTGATTCTGCTTAGAATGCTAATTTCCACCGTAAAAACCGATATAGAACCCCAAAAATTCTCGGCGGAAAACCATCACAATTGCACGAAAAAACTTCTGGCGTGGACCATAGCAAAAACCAAGAATCTGAGCGAATGCGTCCTTGATCCGTTAGAGGGAAAGAGAATAATCATATTCGGTAGCGCATTCATTGCCGCTCTTCTTATTCTGGAAGCAAAAAGACACAACCTGCAGGTCGTTGCCTGTATCGATTCAAACAGCAATCGCCAAGGCAAGCGACTGCTGGGAATACCCATTCAAGCCCCCACCTGGATGAGCGAACATGTCCTACCTGAGGACATTATTATCATCAGTTCTGAAAGAGACCACGAGCACTACATAGAAGCCATCATCAGGCAACACCTGCGGTCGAACGCGGAAATCATATCCTGGAAGAATCTGATTCAATGACCTCCGCCATGTTTCCAATTTCTGACCTGACAAGCCTCCTGCTGTTAAAGAATCACATCAGCTTTTTTGAAAGCTTTCATCACCCTTATTACATCGCATGCCCTGATTACGCCCAAAAATCTTCTGGCCCGCGAGTTCTGCATTATCTTTGCCACACATTGAACGAACTGGGTTATGAGGCTTATATCACCGCGGGTAAAACCAGCCCTTGGTTAAGAACGCCAAAGCTGACACAGGAAATACAAGATCAGCACCTGTTAACGAATAGAGTTCCGGTTGTGGTGTACCCGGAGGTAGTCCGCGGCAACCCATTGAATGGCACCGTCATTGCAAGATGGATTTTAAATAGAGCGGGCCACCTGGGCGGAGAGCACTCTTTCGGCTCGGATGAATTGTTATTTTACTGGGACGAATGGGTTTTACAGGGCGAAAAAAACGCCGATCGCCTATATCTTGATAGTGTAAATAGCCGCCTGTTCAACACTCAAGATACAGATGACCAGAACCGATCGGGAAGCTGTTTCTACGCTCACAAATATCTGGTCCATGGCGGAACCATCAATCCGTGGCTAACCGAGAACAGCACCAGCCTTTGCCAGGACATCCCGAGGTCTCCCGAGCAGATCGCACACATACTCAAGACATCACGCGTTCTATATTGCTACGAACCGTCAAACCTGATCGCCGAGGCGTATGCTTGCGGCTGCCCAGCCGTAATCATCAACACGCCTTACATCCAGCAGTTCGATCTAGCAAAAAACAACATCCCGATCATTGACGAGAAACGCATCCCCTCCCCCCCGCTTCAAATCGTTGGCGATCAATTTCGCGAAGACTACAAAAGAAATATTGAGAAATCCTGGCTGACTATAGAAAACTTTGTTGCCAGAACCCAGGAGGCCGCTCAGGAAAAGGCCCATAGCAAACGCAGCGCTCCGCTTACGCAGAACAAGTTCCCAAGTGTCATTCCAGACGTCATAGACCAGGATGGCGCCGCTATTGCCAACCATATGCACAAGCATTGGCAAAAGTCGCCCAGTTTCCATCTCGTGATCAGGTTGCCACGGGGTGCGGAAGCAGGCCTTGCGGACACGCTGGACAGCCTGAATCATCAACTCCATTCACATTGGTTCGTTGAAGTGATTGCCACCACAAGCGCTCCGGAAGGTATCGAGGGAATCACCTGTTTGCGCTGGCACAGTTGTCCGGAAGGTGACGACATGAAGTCGCTCATCGATTTTTGTGTTGCTGCCGCCAGACACGACTTCATTGCTGAACTCCCCCCAGGCGCGATACTGGATCCATTCTGTCTTTGGCGCCTTGCAGATGAAATCAACAAAAATCCGGATACATCAGCGTTCTATGTAGACGATGATCTCGTCGACGTGGAGGGCATCAGAAATACGCCCCGCTACAAGCCGGACACAAATCCAGAATGGTTCTACTCCCAGGATCTGGCCGGGCCGCTTTTCATAAAGCGTAGCGCCTGGCGTGAAATCGGCGGGGCATCGAGGCGATCGGGAAGCCCATGGTTCGATCAACTGCTCAGGATTCTTAAGCTGGCTGGCCCGGGCGCTCTTGCTCATATCCCTGATTTGCTCATCAGCTATCGCGAAAAATTTCCCGGCGACATTGAGTGTTGTCAGGAAGCTATTTTGTCGCCCGATTCGCCGCTCACCGGGAGCGAAGTCATCCCAGTCAGCGAAATTAGCTGGCGTATTTGCCACCCCCACCGAGACCATCCGCCGGTCAGCATTGCGGTCATTTCGCAAGGCCAACTTGAGTTTCTCCAAGCGTGCCTGGATAGCCTGAATAAAAGCACCCTTTGGCCTGAAATCGAACTGCTGGTACTTCGCCAGGAGGATGAGGATCATGACCTCAACACTTGGCTTGGGAACTTCCACTTCCGCTCCGGCACAACGCGCCAAGTATTCCTCAACCCGGATGCCAGCCATGCGGAAGCCTGTAATGCAGGGATTGTTTCAGCGAGCAATGAACTGGTCGTATTGCTCAGAGAAGATACGCTGATTCTCGATCCAAACTGGCTGAGCGAACTTGTAAGAACAATCGGGACGCCGAGAGTGGCTGGCGTCTCTCCACGTCTCGTACGCCCCGGCAATGGAAAAATCGCGTATGCCGGCGACGTCCTGGGATTGGGTGGGGAGCACGCCTCTCCGTATCAGGACGACAGCCATTTTTCGGAGCGCGGTTACCTTGACTGTCTCCAGGTTGCCCGGGATGTTTCCTTACTTGCGGATGCCTGCTTACTGATCCGACGCAGCGACTATATCGCTGTCGAAGGCATGGAGGCAGATCTTTTCCCCCAGCATCTGGCAACACAGGATCTGTCCCTCAAGCTCCTCGCCAGTGGAAATCGTTTGATTTATCAGCCGCAAGTCACCCTTGTCCACTACGGACAAGCATTGCGTGAACATTTCTCTCAATCGACATTCGATCGCGAGCAGCAGCTTGCGCGAGAGCAAGCTGCATTCAATTTGCGCTGGCTCGCCAAGGGCTTTGCTGATCCTTACTGGAACCCGAATCTCAGCTTGCGGGGAGGATCGCCGCAGCCAGAAACCGAATTCCAGCCGGTCTGGTATCGCCTGCCGCTGGCGATACCGCGCATATTGGCGCGTACCGTCGGCAACGCCCAAGGAGACTATCGCGTTGCAAGTCCGCTGCTGGCCGCCCGTCGCGCCGGCCTGGCACTCGAATGCATCTGGCCGCAGGATACTGACCGTGAACTGACGCCTTACGAGCTTGCCCGGCTTGCACCCGATGTGCTGATCGCGCAGAACTACTTGGTCGATCCCCGCCTGGCCGGACTAGACACTTGGCGAGCCGCCGGCCTCGACATATTCACCGTCTATGCACTTGACGACCTGGCTACCGAGATGCCATTGAGCAGCAGCCTGCGCAGCAACACCAGCGCCAACGCGCGTACCCGGCTAAAGTATGCATTGGCAAGATGCGATCGCATGGTAGTCAGTACCGAGTTTTTAGCCGAGACCTACCGCCACCTGATCGGTGACATCCGTGTTGTACCCAACCGTCTCGAACGAGATGTCTGGTCGGGACTGCAAACTGCCAAACGGGAAGGTGGAAAGCCTCGGATCGGCTGGGCGGGGGGAACGACCCACCTTGGCGACCTGCGAATACTGCTCGACGTGATCGCCGCAACGCGTGATGAAGCTGACTGGGTCTTCTTCGGCATGTGCCCTGATGAAATCAGGCCATTGATTGCCGAATTCCACCCGGGAGTGAAGTTTGAAGATTACCCGGGGAAGTTGGCTTCGCTGGATCTCGATATCGCAGTCGCGCCGCTGGAAATGAACCGCTTCAACCAAGCCAAGAGCAACCTTCGACTATTGGAGTACGGCATGCTCGGCCTGCCGGTGGTGTGCACCGACATTGACCCTTACCGCAACAGCCCTGCCTGCCAGGTCAACAACGAGACAAACGCATGGATTGGCGCAATCCGTGAACGCATCCACGACCGCGACGCACGAGAGCGAGAAGGACAGCGAATGCGCGAGTGGGTCACGGCGGGCTACATCCTTGAGGATCACCTTGCCGAATGGTTGTCGGCACATTTAGCAGATTGAACGCAATAAAACGCTAAAGTTATTCAACAGCCTGTCGTAAGTGGACTCAACGGCAGACGAATAAGCAACATCGCCCGGCCGGCAGAGTCGATCAATTTTCGCTAAAGGAGTTCAAAATGGCACAAGTAATCTTCACCAATACATATTCTCTGAACGCTCAGAAGAATCTGAACAAGAATTCGCTCGGCATGAGCACCGCGATCGAGCGTCTCTCCTCCGGTCTTCGCATCAACTCCTCCCGTGACGACGCTGCCGGTCTGGCTGTCGCCTCCCGAATGGAAGCCGATGCCCGCGGCCTGACCGTCGCCATCCGCAACGCTTCGGACGGTATCTCCTTCGGCCAGACGGCTGACGGTGCCCTCGGTACCGTTGGTGAAATTCTCCAGCGTATGCGCGAACTGGCGGTGCAGTCGTTGAACGGCACGATCTCCAATACGGAACGCGGCTACCTGAATTCGGAATTCACGCAACTGCAATCTCAAATTACCGACTTGCAAGGCGCCGCAACCCTGAACAACCAGTCCGTTTTCTCGACGTTCTCCTTCCAAGTTGGTACCACAGCCTCCCAGACGCTATCGGCGACCTTTACCAGCGTTGCTGCGCCGACTGGCAATGTCAGCACCTCTGCCGGCGCATCTTCCGCCCTGACTGCGATCGACTCGGCGATCAACACCGTTTCCTCCAACCGCGCGCAGGCCGGTGCTGTGATGGGCGCCCTGCAATTCCGTATCCAGCAACTGGAAACCTCGCGTGAAAACCAGTACGCCGCCCGTAGCCGCATCATGGATGCTGACTTCGCTGCCGAAACCGCCAACCTGACGCGCGCCCAGATCCTGCAACAATCGGGTACGGCGATGGTGGCCCAGGCCAATGCGATTCCGCAAAACGTGCTGACGCTCCTCCGCGGCTAAGCTGAACGCTTCACCCAGTAAGTAGTCTGAATGTGCGGAGGCTTAACGGCCCCCGCACATTTGCACGTAAGGAGGAACAAAAATGAGTATTCAGTCCGTTACGGCAAATGCCCAGCCCCTGCCCCACATTCAATCTGGCGGCAAAACGGCAGTCCAACCCGAGCTGCGCAGCGGCAGTGATCCTACCAGCACCACGGTGCAGGAAGCCTCACCCGAGACTCGCTCCGCCAATCGCAGCGAATCGGAAAAAGAGGTGCGCGAGGCGGTCGACAACATCCAGAAATTTGTTTCCCAGACGACCCGCGATATCACCTTCTCGATTGATCAGGACGCAGGATTCATGGTCAAGGTGATCGACCGCAACTCACAGGATGTCATTCGCCAGATTCCCTCCGAGGAAGTTGTGGCCATCGCCCGTGCCCTGGACAAGCTGCAAGGCCTGTTTTTGCGGGATAAAATATAAAGCCTTTGCACCATCCCAATTTATCGGAGGTAGATCATGGCCGGAAGCATCTCCTCGCTCGGTATTGGCACCGGACTCGATGCCAACTCGATCGTCAGCAAACTGATGTCGCTCGAGCAAATACCGCTGACGGCATTGAACGCCAAGACAACGGCGTTCAATGCCAAGCTCTCTTCGTTCGGCCAGCTTAAGTCGGCGTTATCCACCCTACAAACGGCTGCCAAGACATTGGCTGACCCAAACAAGCTGGCCGCCTACACGGCAACAGCTGCCGATACTGAAATCGTCAAGGCCCAGGCGAACTTCTTCGCCAGCGCCGGGACGTATTCAGTAGAGGTGCTCAATCTCGCCTCGGCGCAGAAACGTTACTCAAATACGGCCTATGCCAGTTCCACTAGTTTCGGTGCCGGGACACTGACCTTCAACGTCAATGGTGTCGACAAGGATGTTGAGCTGACCGGCAGCAACAGCCTGATCGAGGTCCGTGCCGCCATCAATGCCGCCAACACCGGTGTAACTGCTTCCATTATCTCTGGCGACAGCGGCGACCGGCTGGTCCTGACCAGCACCACCGAGGGAACTGCCGGTGCGTTCACCCTGAGCGTCAATTCGGCCGATGCCAATCTGCAATCCCTGGCCAGTTTCGATCTGGCCAACCCATTCAGTACGAATGCCCAGGACGCCCAGGCCAAAATCGATGGAATTCTGGTTACTTCGTCGACCAATACGCTGTCCACGGCGGTTAATGGCCTGACACTGACCTTGACCAAAGTCGGCACCACGCAACTCACGGTGGCCAAGGACACCGGCAAGGTTAGCGAGGCGGTAAATACCTTCGTCAAAGCGTTCAACGATGTAATCACACGCGTCAAAAGCGAATCAGCCTACGACACGACGACCAAGACCGGCAAGCCGTTGAATGCGGAATCTACGGTGCGGAGTGTCATGCAGATTCTTGCCGGTGCTCGTACTACAGTCCCAGCATCGCTGAGTGGCACCCCATTTGAGACCCTGTCGACACTGGGCATCTCGATTCAGAAGGACGGTCAGTTGGTGGTAGACAGCACCAAGCTTACGGCTGCCATCAATACCGACTCTGCTGCCGTCGAAAATACGCTGGGTGCCTATGGAACCGCCTTCTCGAACGCCTTGGAATCAATTGTCAGCAGCACCGGCTTGATCGCCAATCGAGAGGATGGCATCAAGCGTTCCATCAGCCTTCTCGGCGCAGACAAGGAGCGCCTGCAATTCCGGCTCGACTCAATCGAAAAGCGCTACCGCGCTCAGTTTACAGCGCTGGACACACTGGTCAGCAGCCTGCAGACTACCGGGTCGTATCTCAGCCAGCAGCTCGCTTCTCTGAACAACAACTCCTAGCCGACCTGACTTCAGGATAATCTTCATGGGTTTCGCCCCCAGCCCCATCCAGTCGTACCAGAATGTCGGTTATGAAACCGACATTCGCGGTTCTGATCCCCATCGCCTGGTCATACTCCTTTTCGAGGGCGCACTATCGGCCCTCGACCGGGCCGAACTTTCCTTGGCCGCCAAGAACTATCAGGACAAAACGAATGCCCTGACCCGCGCCATCGAGATCATCCTTGACGGCCTGAGCGCCAGCTTGAACATGGACGATGGTGGTGAGGTCGCAGGCAACCTCAAGTTGCTTTACGAATACATGGCCTCTCGGCTGACCCACGCCAATTTTCAGAATGACCTGACCGCCATGAATGAAGTCAGGGGACTGCTGACCGAACTTTGCGGAGCCTGGAAAGAAATTGCCCCCAAGCCCTCGCGCTGAGGACGGTGGAACCGGGCGTGATCGACTGTTCGCCCTGCGCACCTGCCTGAATGAGCTGCAAACCGCCATGCAGGGCGGTCATTGGGAATCTCTGGCGCAACCCACCCAGCGGCTCGGCCACATTCTTCAGCAACTGAACGCTAACCAGGCACCGCCGCGACAAGCCGAAGCTGACGAATTGCGCCAGCTGCTCGCCCTGGCCGGAGAACTGCAGGCCCAGGCCAATACTCGGCAACAACAGATCGGCCCGTTGCTCCACGCCTGGCGCACGAAGCCCGAAGCCGACGACTCGCCGACACCATGATCCCCGCCGACCTGGCCAGCCGCCTGCGGGTGGCCCTTCCCCCGGCGCCGCAGGATACCCCGCAGCCGGTCCTGCCCGTCCAGAAGCTCACCGATGCCCTGTCCAATCTGGTTCCCGGACAGCGGGTCTTGGCGGAAGTCCAGGCCATGTTGCCGAATGGCACCTATCGCGCCATCGTCGCCCAACGTGACGTCACCCTGGCCCTCCCTTTCTCGGCCAAGGCCGGAGACAGCCTGGAGCTGGAGGTACTGGACAGCGATGGCAAGATCACCCTGGCCTTCGTCGCCAACCGGACGACCGGCCAGGAGGCAGCTGCCCAGCCACGGGAATCGGTTTCCACCACGCTCAGCCAGACCGGCCGCCTGATCGGCAATCTGCTGAGCAATGTCGAGGAAGGCGGCGCCAGGGCAGCGCCCGCCCCCCTCAACGGCAACCAGCCCTTGTCGAAGAGCGCCCCCGATGGTGCCCTGTTGGCGCCGATATTGAAGGATGCCCTGGGCAAGAGCGGCGTTTTCTATGAGGCTCATCAGGCGCGCTGGGTGGCCGGGCAGCTGCCGACCGAAGCCTTGCGCCAGGAACCGCAAGGCAAGATGCCGCCGACACTGCCACCCCCGCTACAGGCGACGGCAACAGCGGAAACCCGCGGCACAGACACGACACCCCCTGTCGCCGCCACCCTGACCAAGGTTGACCAGCCCGCCCCGGCGGTGACCCAACAAGGCACGGTGATCCCGCGCGAATTGACCCCCCTCGTCCAGCAACAGCTGGACGCCCTGGCAACGCAGAACTATGCCTGGCAGGGGCAGGTCTGGTCCGGTCAGAAAATGTGGTGGGAAATTTCCGAAGATGGCGAACAGCATGCCGGACAAAATGATGAAGCCGCCCGACGCTGGCAGACCCGTCTGAAACTCGATCTGCCGGCACTGGGAGGCATTGAGGCCACACTGCGCCTGCAGCCCGGGGGCCGCGTGGAAATTCAAATGAGCGCCGACTCGGCCAGCAGCGAGGCTCGCCTGCGCGACAACAGCGAGGCGCTGGCCAAGCGCTTTGCCGCAGCCGGCCTGGAACTGACCCAACTGCTGGTCCAGCATGAGCAAACCGGAAGCTAACGGCGCCCGCGAGGCCATTGCCCTGGCCTACCGGCAAACCGATGCCGCTCCTCGTATCGTCGCCAAAGGCAAGGGACTGATCGCCGAGGAAATCATTGCCCGCGCCCGCGAACATGGCGTCTATGTCCATGAGTCGCCGGAACTCGTCGCTCTGCTCACCCAGGTCGATATCGACGAGCACATTCCCCCACAGCTCTACATGGCGGTTGCCGAACTCCTGGCCTGGCTCTACCGTATCGAACACGGCGACGACGCAACGCCACCCATTTGACGACAGACGGCTACCGCTGCCGAAAAAGCGGTGCATTCGATTAAGATGCCGCCATCACTTTTGCATTGACCATCCGTCGATCATGGCTGAAGAACTTCCCGCTCCCGATTTCGAGATCGACCACCCCGAGGTGTACGCCCAGTTCTTCCTCGGCAATCCCCTGGAAATCAGCTTTTACCTGAACCTGCTGGCCAAGCGACGCTGCTTGTTCACCGCCTATATTGACGCCGGCCAGGCATTTTTCCTGACCTCCATCGTCGCCGTTGACGACGCCGCCGGCACACTTTTCCTCGACCCGTCGAATGCCGAGGAAAGCAACGCCAACGCTTGTGGAGCCAAGCGGCTCACCCTGGTCACCAATCTCGATCGGGTCAAGATGCAGATGCTTCTGCCGGCGCTTCATCGCGCCTCCTATCAGGGACAATCGCTGCTCGCCGCCCCGCTGCCTAAGCAGCTCCTGCGCCTGCAGCGGCGCGAATTTTTTCGCCTGGAGCCACCCCTGGCGTCGCCGATCACCTGCCAACTGGCTACCCGCGAAGAAGATGGTGCCTTGCAAACTTTCGAGCTGACGCTGTCCGACATCAGTGGCGGCGGTGTCAGCCTGATCGGCCCGCTCGAACTGGCCCGTTATTTCCCGCGCGACGCACTGTTTCAGCAATGCCGGCTGGACATTCCGGAAGAGGGGGTAACCCAGGTCAACTTGCGGGTTCGCAAAACTGTTGAAGTCTCTGCCCGGGATGGACAGCACAACCTGCGCATCGGCTGTGAGTTCGTGAATTTGCCCGGCACGCGCCTGGCTTTCATTGAGCGCTACATCGCCCGTATCGAGCGTGAACGCAAGGCCCGCGAATCAGGACTGACCGCCTGACGGGAGGCAAGTAGCCACCAGCATCGCCGGTGGCTAACAGCCTTAAATCTGCATGTTCATCATGTCCTGGTAGGCTGAGACCAAGCGGTTGCGGACCTGGACCATCTCCTGGAAGGAAACGCTGGCCGTCTGCAACGCAATCATCACTTCATGCAGGTTCTGCGACGTATCGCCGGCGGCAAGTTTTTCCGCCATCTGGTTAGCCTGAGACTGGGTTGTATTGACCTTGTCGATGGAACTCTTCAAAACTTCGGCGAAATCCATCCCCCCGGCTGTCGGCGCGGCGACCGGCGTCGTGCCGGAAGCCTGCGCAGCGGTACTGCGCAGCACGCTCAACATTTGTTCGATACCTTGGGTGTCCATATTTCGCTCCTAAATCCTCGGCCAGATACAAGCAATTCCCAGGCCAGATCAGCCGTTGAAATATCCCTCGTCGCGATACTGCTGCAGCTTATACCGCAGTGTGCGCTCCGATATGCCGAGACGCTCGATCGCCGCCTTGCGTGAGCCGCCGACTTCAGCCAGCGTGCGCAGGATGTGGTCGCGCTCAAGGTCTTTCATATTATCTACCCTTTTTTCACCCTCTGGCAGTGTCGCGTCTGGCACCTCGGTGACTGATCGCGGCGCCTCCTGGCTCAGAGGCCGCGGCGCAAGATGCAGGTGTTCGGGACCAATCAGGCTGCCGGTCGAGAGAATCAACGCGCGCTGAATGACGTTCTCCAACTCGCGCACATTGCCCGGCCAGTCATGGGCGATCAGCGCCGCCTCGGCAGCCGGCGACAGCGAAACGCCCGGACGTCCGAGGCGACCACCGTGTTCGACGACAAAATGGCGGGCGATGGCGACGATGTCCTCGCGCCGCTGGCGCAGCGCCGGGATGTCCACCGGGAAGACGTTGAGGCGATAGAACAGATCCTCGCGAAAGACACCCTTGGCGACTGCCTCAGCCATGTCGCGATTTGAGGTGGCGACGATGCGGATATTGAGCTGCACGGGTTTCTTGCCGCCTACCCGCTCGACCTCCCGCTCCTGCAATACGCGCAGCAGCTTGGCCTGGAGGCCCATCGGCATTTCGGTGACTTCATCGAGCAGCAGGGTGCCGCCTTCGGCCTGTTCGAACTTGCCGGCCTGCGCCTGTTGGGCACCGGTAAAGGCGCCCTTCTCGTAACCGAACAGCGTGGCTTCGAGCAGGCTGTCGGGGATCGCCGCGCAGTTGATGGCGACGAACGGCCCCTGCCGCCGCCCCGAATGACGATGGATATAGCGCGCGACCACTTCCTTGCCGACTCCAGATTCTCCGGTCAGCAGCACCGTCGCATCGGTCTGGGCGACACGCGCGGCCATGGCGAAAAGATCGCGGCTGGCCGGATCGATGGCAATGACACCAGCCCCCTCATCGCCGCCTTCCGGCAATTCATACTTGTTGATGTGCGCCAGCAGGGCGGCCGGCTCGAAGGGCTTGAGCAGGAAATCGCAGGCCCCGGAACGCATGGCGTCGACCGCCTTGTCCACTTCAGCGTAGGCCGTCATCAGCACCACCGGCAGGTGCGGCAGGCGCTGGCGCACTTCCTTGAGCAGCGTGATGCCGTCCATCGGCATCATCCGCACATCGCTGACGACGATGGAGAAAGCCTGTTCCGCCAAGACCTTGAGCGCTGCCTCGCCGCCATCGACGGCGACGTAGGGCCGCCCGGCCAGCTCCAGCGTGTCGCCGATCGCCTCGCGCAGGCTGGCGTCGTCCTCGACAACGAGAATCGGCAGGCTATGTTCAGACATGTTCTTCCATTCCTTGCTCCGCCGAGGCGATCGGCAGGGTGATGACGAACTCGGCGCCAGCGCCAGGTTCGGAAAGCAGTTCGATGGCACCGCCGTGGGCACGGGCGACGCCGAGGGCGATAGCCAGGCCGAGGCCGGTACCCTGGCCCTTGGTGGTAAAGAAGGGCTCGAAGATGCGCGCCTGCGTCGCCCGCTCGATGCCCGGGCCGCTATCGCGCACACCGATGGCCAGCAGATCGCCACGACAATTGCCGGAGAGGCAAATTTTGCCGCCTGCCGGCGTCGCCTGCATGGCATTTTCCAGCAGATTGACCAGGGCGCCGAAAAGCGCCTTGCGGCTGCCGACGATGACCGCTTCGGCACAGGCGTCGGCAACGGAAAACGCCAATCCGTGCTCGCGCATCAACGGCTCCACCGTTTGTGCCGCCTCGGCCAGCAGTTCGCTGGCGACGATCACATCGCGGCCGATGCTTTCGCCGCGGGCAAAGAGCAGTACATCCTGGATCAAGCGCTCGAGACGGCGCAACTGGCCGCTCGCCTTGCCCGAGAAGCGCGTCCGCAACTCGTCGCTGAGCCCCGGCTGGCCGAGATTGGCGGTGTGCAGCAGGGCTGCAGCCAAGGGAGTTCGCAACTGGTGGGCCAGCGAGGCGGCCATCTCGCCCATCGCCGCCAGGCGCTGGCTGCGTTCCAGATCGGCCTGCATGCGGTGCGCTGCCGTCACGTCATGAACCAGCATGATCCGGCCGCCGGCTGAAGGCAGCAGGCTTTCGGCAATCGACAACCGGCGCTCGCCGAGCAGCCATTCGCCGACGGTCAGGGCCGGCTCCAGGTGGGCACGGACGACATCACCCCAGTGGCGACCGATGGTCGCGTTGCCGAACATGGCCATCGCCGCCGGATTGGTGGCGACAACGAGGGCATTGGCATCGAGCAGTACGACGCCGGCCGGCAATGCATCGAGCAGTGATGACAGGCGTTCGGAAAGCGCCTCCTTTTCTTCGAACTGGCGGCGCAGCTCGCCATTGGCGATGGCCAGTTCCTCGGTCAGCGAAGCCACCCGCCCCTGGAGGGCCTCATAGGCCTGGGTCAACTCGGCAGAAACCTGGTTGAACATGGCGAACGCCCGCTGCAAATCGGCGGTCTTGGCCTCGGCGGCAGCGGCGGCAGCGGTATCCAGGGGAAGTGGCATCGAAAAAAGATAGGGTGAATTCAGCGCCGGTAATAGTAGAATATTTCTAGGAAAATTTGGCTTCCCGATTGATTCTTCTTCATTTTTACGGCATTTCACCAGGCATTGATGGCAGCGACGACTGAAACCACAGCAGGAACCGCTCCGGGCGGCAATCCGGCGGAACGTCTGCGTGCGGCCTTCAACCGTTTGAGCGAGCAGCAGAAGATCGTCTTCATGGTCGGCATTGCCGCAATCATCGCCATCATTGTCGGCAGTATCCTGTGGAGCCGACAACCGGACTGGAAAATCCTGTTTTCCAATCTGACTGAGAAGGATGGCGGCACCATCGTTGCCAATCTGGAAGCACAGAACATCCCCCATCGTTTCAGCAGCAGCGGCGCCCTCATGGTGCCGGCCGATCGCGTCCACGAGGTGCGCCTGAAACTGGCCTCTGAGGGGCTACCGCGTGGCGGCCTGGTCGGCTTCGAACTGATGGAGAACCAGAAATTCGGCACCAGCCAGTTCGCCGAGCAGGTCAACTATCAGCGCGGCCTCGAAGGCGAACTGGCGCGCACTATCCAGTCGATCGGCGCGGTGCAGTCGGCACGCGTGCACCTGGCCATCCCCAAGCCCTCGGTATTCGTCCGCGACGAACAAAAGCCGACCGCCTCGGCCATGCTCAATCTCTATCCCGGAAGGGCGCTCGACGGCGGACAGATCGCCGGCATCGCCCACCTGATTTCCTCCAGCGTTCCCAACCTGCCGATAACCAACGTTACCGTCATCGACCAGAACGGCGCCCTGCTTTCGCAACTGAAAAGCGCCAACAGCTTTGGGCTTGACCCGGTACAGGTGAAGTATGTCCGCGAGATAGAAGACGGCATCATCCAGCGCATCGACAACATCCTGAAGCCGCTGCTCGGTGCCGAGAATTTCCGGGTACAGGTGGCCGCCGACCTGGATTTCTCGCAGAGCGAGCAGACCGCCGAAACCTTCCGCCCGAATAGCACCCCGGAAAGCAGCGTCATCCGCAGCCAGCAGAACAACGAGTCGGCGAGCGTCAACCAGTCGGTTGGCGGCGTACCCGGAGCACTGACCAACCAGCCGCCCGTACCGGCCACGGCGCCGCTGACCCAGCCCAACGTTGGCGCCGGCGTTCCCGGCCAGCCGGCCCGACCGGGAGAGGCCAATGGCCGCATCGAAGTTGGTGGCATCAGCGCGCCGTTGGCCGGCGCTGCACCGCCGCTGAGCACGAGCAAGAACTCGACGATCAATTACGAGGTGGACAAGACCATCCGTTACACCAAGCAGGCGCAGGGCGAAATCCGTCGCCTCTCGGCGGCGGTCGTCGTCAATCACCGCAAGGCCGTCGGCAGGGATGGCAAACCGTCGGTCGTGCCGCTGCCAGAAGCGGAATTGAAGCAGATCAACGAACTCATCCGTGAAGCGATGGGCTTCAGCAAGGAGCGCGGCGACACGCTATCGGTGGCCAATGCCCCATTCACCGAGAGCGTTAAGACGGAACTGTCGATACCGCTCTGGCAGGATCCGGAAAACATCTCCTATGCCAAGGACCTGATCAAACTGCTGATCGTCCTCGTCGCCATCGCCCTGCTCTACTTCAAGATCATCCAGCCGACGCTGAAGACCATGTTCCCGCCCCCGGGGACCCGCGATGCCCGTGGCCCGGCCGGCGAAGGCGGTGTCCTCTACGGCCCCGATGGCCTGCCTGGTGCGCCCGGAGAGGAAGGTGGCAGCGATGTACAGATCGACCATTACGCCGCCAAGGTGCAGAAGGCCCGCGACATCGCCCAGGCCGATCCGAAGGCGGTAGCCAACATCATCAAGGACTGGATGGGCGCCAATGCCAACTAGCCCCGAAGAAGGCCTGGAAAAGAGCGCCACGCTGCTCATCGCCCTGGGCGAGGAACAGGCGGCAGACGTTCTGCGTCAGCTCGGCCCGCGCGAAGTGCAGAAGCTCGGCCACGCCATGGCAACGCTGAAATCGGTGCCGCGTGTCAAGGTCGAGGCGGTGCTTGACGAATTCCACCAGATCGCCGCCGAGCACGGCGCCATGCACGTCGATACTGACAGCTACATCCGCTCGGTGCTGACCAAGGCCCTTGGCGATGACAAGGCCTCCAACCTGATCTCGCGCATCCTGCAGGGTGGCGAGACCTCGGGCATCGAAGGCTTGAAATGGATGGATGCGCCGACGGTCGCCGATCTGATCAGGAATGAGCACCCGCAGATCATCGCCACCATCCTGGTGCACCTTGAGCACGATCAGGCCAGCGAGATCCTTAACCATTTCACCGAGCGCCTACGCAACGATGTCGTGCTGCGCATTGCCACGCTCGAAGGCATCCAGCCGGCCGCCCTGCGCGAGCTCAACGAAGCAATGGCGCGTATCCTCTCCGGCTCGGCCAGCGTCAAGCGGACGGCCATGGGCGGCGTGCGGACGGTGGCCGAAATCCTCAACTTCATCGGCGCTACCAACGAAACCTCGGTAGTCGACGCCATCCGCGAATACGACCCGGATCTGGCGCAGAAAATCCTCGACGAGATGTTCGTCTTCGAAAACCTGATGGACATCGACGACCGCTCGATCCAGATGATTCTGCGCGAAATCCAGTCCGACTCGCTGATCCTGGCGCTGAAAGGCGCTTCGCCGGATCTGCGCGAGAAGATCTTCAAGAACATGTCGCAGCGGGCCGCCGAAATGCTCCGCGAAGACCTCGAATCGAAGGGGCCGGTGCGCCTCTCGGAAGTCGAGGCCGAACAGAAGGAAATCCTCAAGGTTGTTCGTCGCCTGGCCGACGAAGGCCAGATCGTCCTCGGCGGAGCCGGCGGCGAACAGATGATCTAGTCGGCAGACGACCATGGTCATTCCCAAGGCAGAACTCGGCAGTTACCAGCGCTGGCAGCTCGACTCCTTCGATGGCAAGCCGAAACCAGCCGCAGCCCCCCAGCCGGCGGTCGATGCCGCCCCAACCACGGCTCCGGCCCTGCCGCCAGAACCGGAGGTGCGTCTGCCCACTGCAGAAGACATCGAGCAAATGCACGAGGAGGCGCATAGCCAGGGCTACGCCGCCGGACTCGCCGAAGGTCGGGAAGCCGCCGCGACCGAGGCCCGCCTCGCCGCCGAGGCATTCGCCGGGCAATACGGCACCCTGATCGACGGCCTGCAGCAAGCGCTGAAGGAGCTTGACCAGACTGTGGCTGAGCAACTGCTCGGCCTGGCCATCGAAATCGCCGATCAGATCACCCGCGCCCACATCGTCGTCCGCGAGGATGCACTGCTGCCGCCCATCCGCGAGGCAATTGCCACGCTACCGCTGCATCACGCCCACATCACCCTGCGCCTGAATCCCGCTGACGCTGCCGATGTCCGTCGCCTGCTCGGCGACGAGCTGGCCCAGAGCGGCACGCAGATCATCGAGGATCAGTTGATCAGCCGTGGCGGCTGTGTGCTTCTGGCCGGGGCCAGCGAGGTCGACGCAACGCTCGAAACGCGACGCAAGCGGGTACTGGAAACCATCGGCGCCGAGCCCAAGGCATGGCAGACCCCCTGACCCCCGAGCAACCGGTACACGCCAGCCACTGGCAGACCTTCCTGGACAACTGCCGCATCGCCGTTGGCAATGCCCAGCCCCTATGGCCGGTTGGCCGCCTGACGCGCATCAACGGCTTGGTCATGGAAGCCTCCGGGTTGAAGCTGCCGCTCGGCAGCACCTGCCACATCCACCCGCCGAGTGGTGCTCCGGTCGAGGCCGAAGTGGTCGGCTTTGCCGGCGAGAAACTCTATCTGATGCCTTCCGATGATCTCTACGGCCTGGCTCCCGGCTCGCGCGTCGTCGCCTTCGAGCCGGCCGCCGCGCCGCCGCGTATCGGCGACCCACCACCGCTGCGTCGACGCGCCATCGATCGCGTCAAGCAGGCACCGGTCGGCGAAGAATTGCTCGGTCGCGTCCTCGACGGCGTCGGTCGCCCGCTCGACAACAAGGGACCGGTGCTCGCCTCGCGCACCCGGCCGCTGCAGAGCCGGGCGATCAATCCGATGTCGCGGGCTGCCATCGAACAACCGCTTGACGTCGGCATCCGCGCCATCAATACCCTGCTTACCGTCGGTCGAGGGCAACGCATGGGTCTGTTCGCCGGCTCCGGCGTCGGCAAATCGGTGCTGCTTGGCATGATGGCCCGCTACACCAGTGCCGAAGTGATCGTCGTCGGCCTGATCGGCGAACGCGGCCGCGAGGTCAAGGAATTCATCGAGCAGATTCTCGGCGAAGAAGGTATGCGCCGCGCCGTTGTCGTCGCCGCCCCGGCCGATACCGGACCGCTGATGCGCCTGCAGGGTGCCGCCTATGCAACGACGGTTGCCGAATACTTCCGCGACCAGGGCAAGCACGTCCTGCTGATCATGGATTCGCTTACCCGCTTCGCCATGGCCCAGCGCGAGATCGCCCTGGCCATCGGCGAACCCCCAGCCACCCGCGGCTATCCGCCCTCCGTCTTCGCCCGCCTGCCACAACTGGTTGAACGAGCCGGCAATGGCCCGGAAGGTGGCGGCTCGATCACCGCCTTCTACACTGTACTGGCCGAAGGCGACGACCAGCAGGACCCGATCGCCGACTCGGCACGCGCCATCCTCGACGGTCACATCGTCCTCTCGCGGACGCTGGCCGACGCCGGGCACTACCCAGCCATCGACATCGAGCAGTCGATCAGTCGCGCCATGGTCAACCTGATCGACGAACGTCACCTCGAACAGATCCGCAAATTCAAAGTGCTGTTCGCCCGCTATCAGCGCTCGCGCGACCTGATCTCGGTGGGCGCCTACGTGCCGGGTACTGACCCGGTGCTCGACCAGGCGATTGCCAATTACCCAAAAATGGAGCACTTTCTCCAACAACAGCTGACCGAGCAGGCCGATTTCCCATCCAGCCTGCATGCCTTGATGTCATTGTTCTGATAAGCGATGTCACAACCTTTCTCGCTCCAGCCACTGCTGGAAATCATGCAGACCCGCGCCGACGAGGCAACACGCCGCCTCGGCCAGTTGATCTCCGCCGAGCAGAACCAGCGCAGCCGCCTGCAAATGCTTGAGCAATACCGCGAGGAATACGCGCAGCGCCTGCGCGAGGCCACGGCAGAAGGCGTCACCCGTTTGATCCTGCGCAATTACCAGGACTTTCTCGCCCGCATCGACGACGCCATCAACCAGCAGCGCATCGTTGTCGGCAATTCCGAAAGCAGCACGCGCGCCGGCCAGGAGCAATGGCGCGAACAGAATACCCGCCTGAAAGCCATCGACACTTTGTCGCAGCGACACGATGCCCGCGAACGCTATCGCGAGAATCGCCAGGAGCAAAAGCTTCTGGACGAATTCTCGACGCGCAAATTCAGCACGCGGGAAAGCAACGAAGACTAAAGCCCGGCACGTACATTGCTTTCTTCTGGGCAAATCATTGCCTTTTCGGGAGTTCGCATGGGCCTTACCGTCATCCCCGCCAGCGTTGCTGGCCTCCTGCCCGCCAACGGGGCAACCGCCGGCATCGGTAGCGAGGCCGTCGCCGGCGATTTCGCCAGCCTGCTGAGCGGCGAATTGCTCGGCCTGATGACCAATTCCGCCCCGGCCGGAGAGGAAATCGTCGACAGCCTACGGAAAAGCCCGTCGCCCAGCGACGACGACCCATCCTTGTTTGCTTCGCTGTTCGGCCATATGGATATCCGACCAGCCAACCAGCCCGGCGCATCGCGTGTCAGCTTTGATGGCCCAGAAGGTTCGACCGGCCGCGGCGCTGCCGCCCGCCAAGCGGACATTGCTCAGCAACTGGCCGAGCGCAGTGCCGCCGGCGGCCGTGATCCGGCGGCTCTCTCGGCCGCGGCGGAGAAGAGCAGCCAATCACTCAGCTTCGGTAGCCAGTTGGCAGCCACCCTGCGCTCGCCGGCGGCAATTATTGCCGGCGAGAATCGCGGCCCGGACAACCTGCCGACAGCGAGTTCCCTGACGGGCCATGGCGTCAATCCAGCGGCCAGTGGCCTGGAGAAACTGCCCACCGTCGACCAGCGTCCCGCCGTCAACGCCCACCTGCAATCGGCAGCCTGGCCTCAGCAATTCTCCGACAAGATCGTCTGGATGGCCAGGAACGACCAGCAGTCGGCCCAACTGACCATCAATCCGCCACAACTCGGCCCCATTCAGATCAGCCTCAATCTGAGCGGCGACCAAGCGACCATCGCTTTCGCCTCGCCGCATGCCGAAGTTCGCCAGGCGATCGAAAGCGCCATGCCGCAATTGAAGGAAATGCTCTCTTCGGCCGGGATCAGCCTCGGTCAATCCAACGTCGGCGGCAATCTCTCTCAACAGCCCGCCGACAACCCTTTCGCGGATGCAAACGGAACCCGCTCGGCAGATGAAAACGCTATACTCCCGGCCAATGATAATGCGGTGAACACTGCAGGCAGCCCGGTTCTGCACAGGGGGCGCGGCCTGGTTGACCTGTTCGCCTGATAACCCGGAATTGATTAGAGAGGATTAGACATGGCCAAGGATGCCAAGCCGACGGAGGAGGGAGCCGCGGAGGCTCCCAAGAAGAGCAAGAAGCTGTTGATCATCATCCTGTCGGCTGTGCTGGTGCTCGTACTGGCCGGCGGTGGCGCCGCCTTCCTGCTGCTTTCCGGTGGCAACGCCGATGGCGAGGATGAGGAGTACACCGAAGAATCCGCCAAGGCGAAGAAAGCCAAGAAAAAGGAGCCGAGCGCGCCGCCGGTGTTTGCCAATCTCGACCCGTTCACTGTCAACCTGGTACCCGAAACCGGCGACCAGTACCTGCAGGTAGTGCTCTCCATAGAACTCAAAAATCCCGAAGCCGATCTGGCGATGAAATCGCTGATGCCGCGCATCCGCAACAACATCACCCTGTTGCTGTCGTCAAAAAAAGCGTCCGAACTTCTGCCCAAGGAAGGCAAGGAACAACTGGCGGAAGCCCTTAAGAACGAAATCAATACCGTGATCAACCCGGATGGAAGCAAGGGGGCCGATGAGGGCCCCGTCGTCTCCGTCCTGTTCACCTCCTTCATCATCCAGTAAGGAGCCATGGCCGGCGACTTTCTCTCCCAGGACGAGGTTGATGCCCTGCTCAAGGGCGTCACCGGGGAGACCGACGAGCCTGAAGATCACGGAGGCGGCGATGGCGAGATCCGCGCCTACAACATTGGCACCCAGGAACGCATTGTCCGCGGCCGGATGCCAACCCTGGAACTGGTCAACGAGCGCTTCGCACGCTACCTGCGCATCGGCCTGTTCAACTACATGCACCGCAACGCCGAAATTTCGGTCGGCCCGATTCGCGTGCAAAAGTACAGCGAATTCATCCGTAATCTGGTGGTCCCGACCAACCTGAATCTGGTTATCGCCAAACCGCTACGCGGCACGGCCCTGTTCGTTTTCGATCCCAACCTGGTGTTCCTTGTCGTCGACAACATGTTCGGCGGCGACGGTCGCTTCCATACCCGGGTCGAAGGGCGTGACTTCACGGCCACCGAACAGCGCATCATCCAGGGCTTGCTGGGTGTTGTGTTCACCGAATACAGCAAATCCTGGAAGCCCGTGCACGACATCAATTTCGAGTACGTGCGCTCGGAAATGAATTCCCAGTTTGCCAATATCGCGACGCCGTCGGAAATCGTCGTGTCGACGACCTTCACGCTGGAGTTCGGCGGAGCCACGGCAGACATGCACATCTGTTTCCCCTATTCGATGCTCGAGCCGATCCGCGACCTGCTCTACAGCACCATGCAGAGCGATCAGCTATCCTCCGACAAACGCTGGATCATCACTCTGCGCAAGCAGTTGCAGGGCGCCGAGCTGGAAGTCGTGGCCCACCTTGGCAACGGCAAGATCACGCTCGGGCAGATACTCGAACTCAAGGTCGGCGACGTCATCCCGATCCACATACCGCAGTACATCGAGGCACTGGTCGACAACGTGCCGCTGATGGAATGTTCCTATGGCCAGCAGAACGGCCAGTACGCATTGAAGGTCGAACGATTCATTGCATCATCGTCCGACGTGCCAGCCAGCGAGCCGGCATTGGGAGAAAAAAATGGCTGACGAAATGGAAAACTTCGATAACCCGGTGACCGAGGACGACGGCCAGATCAGTGAGGACGACTGGGCAGCCGCCATGGCCGAGCAGGCCGTCACTGAGTCGCCAGCAACCGTCAGCGCGCAACCGGCCGACATCTTCCCATCCTTCGGTGGCGGCGGCGCCGCGGCCGGCATGATGAACGAACTCGACATGATTCTCGACATTCCCGTCCAGATCACCGTCGAACTCGGGCGCACCAAGATCACCATCAAGAACCTGTTGCAGCTGGCCCACGGCTCGGTCGTCGAGCTCGACGCCATGGCCGGCGAGCCGATGGACGTACTGGTCAACGGCACGCTGATCGCTCAGGGTGAGGTCGTTGTCGTCAATGACAAGTTCGGCATCCGCCTGACCGATATCATCACGCCCTCCGAGCGCATGCGCAAACTGAACCGCTGAACCTCGCTGTCCGGTTTGCATTAAGATAGCGCCCTGACCACTTCGTGCGACGGGTTTTTCCTTGCTGCGCTTCATTCTCCTGCTTCTTCCCCTGACCGCAGCGGCGGCCACCGAGACCCCGCCGCCAGGCGTTGGCTTCGCCTCCTACGTGCAGGCCGGGCTGGCCCTGGCCTTGATTATCAGCCTCCTCGCCGGCGCCGCCTGGCTGGCCCGCAAGGTCACCGGCGGCAAGGGTTTCGGCCAGGGCGGCATGCGCGTCATTGGCGGCGTTGCCCTCGGCCCGCGCGAACGCATCGTCCTGATCGAGGTGGGTGACGAATGGCTGGTCATCGGCATCGTCCCCGGCCAAATCCGCACCCTGCACCGCCTGGCCAAGGGCGACCTGAGCAGCGAGGGCGCCAAAGCTGACGCTGACCGCCCCTTTGCCCAGTGGTTACAGAACATCAGCGAACGGCGCCGGCCATGACCAGGCGCCTGCTCACCATCCTCGCCCTGTTGCTGCCCGCTGGTGCAGCCCTCGCTCAGGCAGCCGGGCTGCCGGCGGTGACCAGCAGCCCGGCTGCCGGCGGCGGGACGACGTATTCGCTGACCATTCAGACGCTGCTGTTGATGACGGCGTTCACTTTCATCCCGGCCACCATGCTGATGATGACCGGCTTCACGCGCATCGTCATCGTCCTTGCCCTGCTCCGTCAGGCCATCGGCACCCCGACTTCCCCTCCCAATCAGGTGGTGATCGGCCTCTCGCTGTTCCTCACCTTCTTCGTCATGAGCCCGGTGCTTGATCGCGTCTATACCGAGGCTTATCTGCCGCTCTCGGAGAACCGCATCAACATCATTGAGGCGGCCGAACGGGCGGCCGTGCCGCTGCGCGGCTTCATGCTCAAGCAGACGCGCGAATCCGACCTCGCCCTGTTTGCTGGCATTGCCAAGGCCGAACGGTTCGAAAAACCAGACGATATTCCCCTGCGCGTCCTGATCCCGGCCTTCGTCATCAGCGAATTGAAAACCGCCTTCCAGATCGGCTTCATCCTGTTCATTCCCTTCCTCGTCATCGACATGGTCGTCGCCAGCCTGCTGATGTCGATGGGCATGATGATGATGTCGCCGATCATGGTCGCCCTGCCCTTCAAGCTGATGCTATTCGTGCTGGTCGATGGCTGGCACCTGGTCATCGGCTCGCTGATCCAGAGCTTCACTCCATGACCCCAGGTACGGTCATGGAAATCGGCCGCCAGGCCATTGAGGTGACGCTGATCATCGCCGCCCCGACTCTCCTTGCCGCTCTGGTCGTCGGCCTGATCATCAGCATCTTCCAGGCGGCGACGCAGATCAACGAATCGACGCTGCAGTTCATCCCCAAGCTGGTCACCATGTTCGTCGTCATCATGCTGTTCGGACCGTGGATGCTGCAGTACCTGATCGATTACATCCAGCGCCTGTTCGGCAGCATTCCCCAGCTGATCGGCTAGGAACTTCAGCATCATGATCAGCATCGCCAGCACCCAGATCGATGCCTGGATCGCCGCCCTGTTCTTTCCGCTCGCCCGCATCCTCGGCTTCATCGCCGCCGCGCCTTTGTGGAGCACGGCCGTCATACCGCAGCGCACCCGCCTGATTCTCGGCATCGGCATCACCCTGGCCATCGCCCCGGCCCTGCCGCCGATGCCCGAGGTACAACCAGCGACGCTGGCCGGCCTGTGGATCATGTTCCAGCAAATGCTGATCGGCATCGGCATGGGCTTCGCCGCGCGCATCGTCTTTGCCGCCTTCGACCTCGCCGGCGAATTCATCGGCTTCCAGATGGGCCTCGGCTTCGCCACTTTCTACGATCCCGTGCGCGGCTCGCAGACCCCGGTGGTCGCCGAGTTCATGGGCCTCTTCGCCTTGCTCCTGTTTCTCTCGATGAACGGCCACCTGCTCTACTTCGCGACGCTGGCGCAAAGCTTCAATGCCATCCCGATCAGTGCCACGCCGCTGGCGGCACAATCCTGGCTCAACCTGACCCAACTGGGCGGCGTGATTTTTTCTTCCGGCCTGCTGCTCGCGCTACCTGTCATCGTCGCCCTGATGATCACCAATTTCGCGCTCGCCGTTCTGACCCGCGCGGCCCCGCAGTTGAACATCTTCGCCCTGGGCTTCCCGATGACCCTGATGGGCGGCTTCGTCTCCCTGGCGATCGGCCTGGATTACATGGCGGCACCAATCCAGGCGGTCTTCGAAATCGGCCTGCGCGCCATGCTCGAATTTGCAGTGGTACGTTAGTTCTGCAGGAAAGAGTTGGCCTGTTCCTGGCGGACCAGACGAATGACACCTTCGGCCATGCGGCGGGCGCCGATGGTCTGCGAGTCGATGCCCTCGCTGTATTCGAGAATCTGGTACTGACTGAAGCCCTGCTCATGCTGCAACTGGCTGGCCCGGCGCTTGAGCAGCTGAATCGACTCGCCGGAGCCGCCAGTATGGAAGCGCTTCATTTTCATCGACAGGCGATAGGTATTGTCGTTGAGCCGCGCCTCCTCAATTTCCCAGTTGGGAGCCAGCGGATCATAGACAACGTAGATCGCCGCCGCGACGACGACTGCGGTTGCCAGCGAGGAGAGCTTTATTGAGGTATCGGCGGTCAACTGGATGACCTTGTCCGCCAGCAGCGGCGAACCAGTCGAACCGCTGGAACTGCATCCACCCAAGGCTAGCGCCCCGGCGACCAGGAGGCAGGGAACAACTTTCATAGGATATTGAACAGGCTGAGCTGACTGGTCTGCTTGAAGGACAGCTGTGCTGCCTCAAGCTGCAACTGGTAGCGCGACAGTCGCGAAATCGCGTCGGTGTAATCCAGATCGACCAGTTCCGAGTGCCTGACTTCGTAGAGGTACGCTGACTCCTCAGCCGAGGTCGTCATGCTCTCCATTGACTGCAGGCGGGCGCCGACCGAGGCGCGTACGGTGGACAAGTGGGCGATCGCCGCCGAGGTATCGTCCAGTGCCTGGCCGTAGGCTGCCGTTGTAAATGGGACACCGCTCGCCGGATCGAGGATGTCGATCATGTTTTTCAGGCTATCGAACATGCTGCGCCCGGTAACGGCGCCCTGAGCATTGCGCACCTGCATGAAGACGTCGAAACCGTTTTCCGAGGTATTGATGACGCGCGAGGCGCTGATCTGCAAGGCTTCGTTACCACCGTCGCCGGCATAGGCCACATGGGTCGCCCCTACAGCCAGTGCGTACGGCGGCGTTGCCCCCGGATCGACCTGGAAGGGTTGGGTCGCCGACTGAAACCCGGCGAAGATGTATAGTCCGCTGCCATCCTGGGTATTGGCCAGGCCGATCATGCTCTGCAGGCGTTGCTTCAATTCCTCGGCCAACATGCCACGCTGGGCCGGGCTGTAGCTGGCATTGCCGCCCTGGACGGCCCGTTCGTAAATGGCTTGCAGCTCGTCCTCGACACCGCTCAACGTCGAATCGAGCAGATTGAGCTTGCTCGTCGCCTCGCCAAGGTTGTCGAGAAACTGCTTGTTAACACCCTTCGACTGGCTGACCTGCAGGGCCTGCGCAGATGCAATGGGATCGTCTTCCGGGGAGAGCACCCGGCGGCCGGTAGACATCTGCTGCTGGACCTTGAACAGGTCGAACTGACGGCTCTGGATGCCGCTGGTGCCGGAATTGAATATCTGGGAAGTACTGACGCGCATGATGTTTTCCCCTTTCAGCCTAGGGACAGAATGGTGTCGAACAGCTTGTTGCCGATTTCGAGCAGCTTCGAGGAAGCCTGATAGGCACGCTGGAACTTGAGCATGTTGGCGGCTTCTTCGTCGAGATTGACCCCGGACAACGCCTCACGGGTGGCCTGGGCCTGCTGCAGGACGGCCGTCTGGGCATCGAGCTGGATTTTAGCTTCGCGCGAGCGGATGCCGTTGTCGGCCACCAGCTTGGAGTAGGCTGCCTGGTAATTCGACACGCCACCGTCCATGGTGCTCTGTGTCTGCAATTTGGCGAACAGGATGGCGTTGCGACCATCCTGAATGCCGGAAGCATTGCTGCCAACCAGAAAACTGTCGCTGCCGCTGCTCGGCGCCGACCCGGAGACGGCGAAATGCATGTTGTCGAAGGTAAAGCCAACCAGCGTGGCACCGGCAGCATTCAGCGGTATATTGCCGGCCCCCGGAACTACCGTGCCGTCGGAATACATGGCCGTCCAGGGTGATGTCACTCCTTGCAGGTCGGTCTGGTTCACCGTCAGCGTCAAAGCGGGCGCCGGCAGGCTGTACCCCTCGGCAACGACCCCTTGGGATATCCGGAATGTTCCACTATTGGCGATATTCGGCGTCACGCCTACCGGTGCGGCAGCAGCGATCAGTCTAGGATCGGCGGCAATTTGCTGATTGATCGAGAGATTGCGAGCGATTTCCGAGTAGGGCTCCACCTTGAAGCGATCCCCCGGATTCCCCACAGTGGTGATCGTCAGATCGATGCCGTCGAAGGAAGCAACACCGGCGCCGCTGCCGTTGAAAACCACCTGGTTGTCAGTCAGGCGGGTAACCGAGTAGTTACCGCCTGCGGAAAAGCTCACCTGGTAGTCGCTGGGCTGCAATTCAGTGAAGAAATTACCGCTGAAGTCCGGCGGATTCGGTGCTTCCGGGGGAGCGAAGGCCGCCGCGAGAACCCCGCTACCGGTGTTCGTGCTGTTCCCCTGGACCTGAGGCGCCGACAAGACGAACAGGTTGCCGACGAACGCTGGATCGCCGGCCACGTTACCAACCAAATCCTGACCAAGCCCCAGTTGGGCGTTGAAGGTCAGCGCCAGCGAAGCCCCCAGGCGCCCGATCTCGTTGCTCACCCGATCGAGTGAACTGGCGCGGAAAGACACCAGACCGCCGAGGACACCGCCGTTGACCAGAGACTCCGGCAGCTCCAGGGCTCCACTGCCGGTCTGCAGACCAACCACGATCCGCGATGGATCGGCAACTGATGGCGTCGCCGTCATTTGCTGCGCCGTGCTACCAACCACCAATTGTTGCCCGGAGCCGATGAAAACATTGAAGCTGCCATCGCTGTTGGTGGTGGTCGACACCTTGATCAGTTGATTGAGATCGCTGACCAACTGATCTCGCTGATCGAGCAGGTCGTTGGCTGGCTGGCCGTAGCTGCCCTCGGAAACGACGATGCGCTGATTGACATCGGCGATCAGGCCGGCATAAGTATTGATTTCGGACACCGCATTGGTGATCCGGCCGTTGATCTCATAGTTGATCTCTTCCAGCCGCGAGTCGAGGCTACGGAAACGCTCGACCATGGTCTGCGCCGAGGAAATCATTGCCTGGCGTGCTGGCAACAGCGACGGATTCGAAGCCACCTGCTGCGCACCGGAAAAGAAATCCTGCAAGGCTGGCGACAAGCCGGCGCTGGCATCGGCCAGCATGTTGTCGATCTGCTTGATCTGGCCGTAAAAGGCATCCAGCTGACTGACCGTCGTCTGCGCAGTATTCACCTGACGGTTGATGAAGGCGTCGTAGACGCGCTCGATCGTCTGCACATGGACGCCCTGCCCGATCGAACCGGCACCGGTGTTCACCGCAATGTTGGTTGCCTGCACCGTCCGCTGACGGGTATAGCCGGGTGTATTGGCGTTGACGACATTGTGTTCGGTCGTCAGCAGACCGAGTTGAGCGGCATTGATGCCGCTGATGCCAATACCAAAAATTCCTGAGCTCATCATTCACCTCTATGAGGTTAACGACCGGTTGGCCGCAAAGTTTAGCGACGCTTCAACCGATCAGCGCCTGGCGGAGGGTCGGGCCGTTGATGATGCGCGCCAGTTTGTCGGCGTACATCGGATCGGTGGCATACCCTGCCTGCTGCAGACGTCTCGCAAACTCCGTGCCATCCTGGGAGCCGATGACGCTGCTGTAGCGCGAACTGTCGCGCAACAGCGCCGCGTAGTCGCGGAAACTTTCTTCGTAAGAGGCATAAGCGCGGAAGCGCTCGATCACCTGCTGCGGCTGGCCGTTCACATATTCCGTGGTGGTCGCTTCTACGGTGGCACCCGTCCAGCCCTTGCCGGCCTTGATGCCGAACAGGTTGTGGCTGGGCGAGCCGTCGGCATGGCGGATTTCGCTACGGCCCCAGCCGCTTTCCAGAGCCGAATGGGCAACCAGGAACTGCGGCGGAATGCCGGTCGAGCGCGAGGCCTCGACGGCATGCGGCCAGACGCGGTTGGCGAAATCGCGGGCGGTGGCCGGCACCTCGCTATTGCTGGTCGGTGCCGCGGCCCGTGCCTGGGCGGCATAGGCCGCCGACGTCGGCAGGCCTCCCGGTATCGGGGAATGGCGCAGATGGCGGCTATCGACGGTAGTCAGCGGCAGTGGATTGCCGGCAGCGTTTGCCGCCTCGCCGGGTGCCGCCAGTTCCTGCCCGTTGCCAACCGTTCTGCCCAGTTGTTGCTCGATCAGGCGGGCAAAGCCGACACCATTGTTGCTGCTCGCCAAATTCTGCGCCATCTGCTGGTCAAGCAGGGAGGTATAGAAGCGCGACTGCTCACTGTTCAGCATGCCGTCCTGCGGCACCGTGTCGCGCATGCTCTTCATGACCATCTGCAGGAACATCTGCTCAAACTGCTGAGCTGCAGCCTTCAATCCTTCCTGCGGATTCTTGGCGAACTGGCCACGCAGATCCTGTGCCGACTGGACGTCGAAGGCGGCGCGGTTGGGGACGTTCTGAATCTTGATGGCCATGGACGTCCCTAGATCACTTCCAGATCGGCGCGCAGGGCGCCGGCCGATTTCATCGCCTGAAGGATGGCCAGCAGGTCAAGGGGATTGGCGCCAAGGGCATTGAGTGCCTTGACCACTTCGGCCAGACTGGCTCCAGCCTTGACCGCGATCAGGCTGCTGCCGTCCTGCTTGACCTGAATATCGGCCGGCTGACCAAACTGCGGCTGGGCGCCCTCAACGATCACCGACAGGCTGCCGTGAGCCACGGTACAGGCCTCGAGGCTGACCCGCTGGTTCATCACCACCGAACCGGTACGCGGATTGATCACCACCTTGGCGGCGCCAGCCTGGCGCCTGACTTCGAGATTATCGATACGGCCAAGGAAGGCGACGCGGGCGTTGGCGTCATCCGGTGTGCGCACGGCGATGCGGCGGCCATCGAGAGCCTGCGCCGTACCCTGGCCCATGGACTTGTTGATGGCATCGACGACGACTTGAGCGTTGCCGAAGTCGGTTTCGGCCAGTTCGTAATAGACATAGCCACCCTGCCCGAGCGTCGTCGGCACCGCCCGCTCGACGGTGGCACCGGCGGGAATCCGCCCGGCGGCCAGATGGTTGACGGTGACCTTCGAATTGCCGGAAGTGGCGCCGACACCGCCGACCAGGATATTTCCCTGGGCCATGGCATAGACCTGGCCATCGCCACCCTTCAGCGGCGTCATGACCAACGTCCCGCCGCGCAGGCTCTTGGCGTTTCCCATTGAGGAAACAGTGATATCGATCGGCTGGCCGGGCCGGGCGAAAGGCGGCAGCGAAGCGGTCACCATTACTGCGGCGACGTTTTTCAGCTGCAGCTTCTCCGCCTGGGCCTGGGTCAGATTGACGCCCATCTGCGACAGCATGTTGCCGATCGCCTGGCTGGTGAATGGCGTCTGCGTAGTCTGGTCACCGGTGTTATCGAGGCCGACGACGATGCCGTAGCCGATCAGCTGGTTGTGGCGCACGCCCTGGACCGCGGCCAGATCCTTAATGCGCTCGGCGAAGGCTGGCGAGCTGACCAGCGGCAGCAGACAGGCGGCGATGATTGCCGCCTGCCGGTACCATTTGCCGCTTTTGGTGTTCATGATGGTTCTCCGCGAATACATTCCTAGAATGGCAAGACATTAAGGAAGAATCGTGCCATCCAGCCGAGGATCTGCCCTTCGCTGAGCATGCCCGCGGACTTGTACTCAATGCGGGCATCAGCCACCTTCGAGGATTCGATGATGTTGAAGGCATCGACGAAGCTGGGATTGACGACGCCGGAGATGCGGACAAATTCCTGCTCCTGACCGATGGCTAGCTGTTTCTCGCCGGATACCAGCAGGTTGCCGTTGGGCAGGACATCGATCACGGTCACCGTGATATTTCCGCTGAAGGCATTGTTGTTGGCGGCTTCGCCCTTGCCGTTGAAGGCATTGGCGCTTTCGGCGCCGAGATCGAGACCGAGCAGACTCTTGCCGGGCAGGCCGAGCAGCGAGGTGACTGCCGCCGAGATGCTGTTGGTCTTGTCCAGCTTGCGGTTGGACTTGGCCGTGGCCGTCGTGCTTTCGGTGATCTTGATGGTGATCGTGTCGCCAACGTAGCGGGCGCGCCGGTCCTCGAACAGCGGTCGGCCCTGGCCGGCCTGCCAGATGGCGCCGTTGGCGGCCATCGTCAGCGGACGCTCGGCAGGGCGTACCGACATCGGCTGATGAATATTAGTCGGCGGCACCGTCGTACACCCGGCGGCAACCACCACAGCAAGCAGGGCGAGACGTTTCATGACATCACCTCAAAGCTGCGTCAGGCGGCCAAGCATGGCATCAGACGTGGACACCACCTTGGAATTGAGTTCGTAGGCCCGCTGGGTCTGGATCATGGTCACCAGTTCTTCGGCGACATTGACGTTGGAGGTCTCGACATAGAGCTGGTTGACGATGCCGGCACCGTTGGTGCCCGGGGTGTTTGGCGTCGGCGTACCGCTGGCCGCCGTTTCCAGGTACAGGTTCTGGCCCATGCTCTGCAGACCGGCCGGATTGATGAAGGTGGCCAGCTGAATGGTGCCGATTTCCGTGGTCCCGGCGACGCCGGCCTGGGTCACCGAGACGGTGCCATCGTTGCCGATCGCAACGCTGATCGAATCGGCGGGAATGGTGATGTTTGGCTGCAACGGATAACCTTCCGAGGTGACGATCTGGCCTTGATTGTCCTTCTGGAAGGAACCATCACGGGTGTAACCGGTGGTGCCATCGGGCAGCAGTATCTGGAAGAAGCCCTTGCCGTTGATGGCGACATCGAGCGGATTATCGGTTTTCTGCAGATTGCCCTGGGTGTGGATGCGGGACGTCGCCACTGGACGGGCGCCGGTGCCGAGCTGCAGGCCGGTCGGCAGGTTCGTTTGCTGCGACGACTGGGCGCCGGGCTGGCGCATCGTCTGATATAGCAGATCCTCGAAGACGGCGCGCGAGCGCTTGAAGCCGTTGGTGCTGACGTTGGCCAGGTTGTTCGAGATGACGTCGAGCTGAGTCTGCTGGGCATCAAGGCCGCTACGGGCAATCCACAGGGAACGGATCATGGTGTTTTCCTATCAGGCATTCAGCGACAGCAGCTGGTCGGCGCGCTGGGCGTTGGTATCGGCGGTCTGCAGCATCTTGATCTGCATCTCGAACTGGCGGGACAGGCTGATCAGATTGACCATGGCGTCGGTGACATTGACGTTACTGCCTTCCAGCGTGCCAGAGGCCAGCCGGACGTTTTCATCAACCGGCGCCGGCTGCCCGTCGCGCAGCCGGAAGAGTCCATCGGCCCCGCGCACCAGATTGCCTTCCGGCGGATTGACCAACTTGATGCGACCGAGGGCATTGACGTTGTTCGGCGTGCCGAAGGTGGCGATGACCGACACCGTGCCGTCCGGCGCGATCTCGATGTTGTTGTCCGGCGGGATGTTGATCGCTCCGCCGTCGCCGGCCACCGTCTGGCCGCCCTTGGTCTGCAGAATTCCGGTGACGTCGACCTGCAGGCCACCGGCGCGCGTATAGGCCTCGCTGCCGTCCGGCATCTGCAGGGCAATCCAGCCCTTGCCCTGGACGGCGACATCGAGATTGTTGCCGGTAAACATCAGCGGCCCCTGATCAAGCACATCGCTGACCGAGGCATCGACGACGAAAGCGCGCGTCGGCATGCCCTCGCCCTGCACCGGCACGGCGCGGAAGCGATGCTCCTGCGCCTTGAAGCCGACGGTGCTGGCATTGGCCAGGTTGTTCGCGGTGCCGGCCTGCTGCATGAACACATGCTTGGCGCCGGTCATCGCGGTGTAGATCAGACGGTCCATGGCAGCTGCTCAGTCAGTCGGTTAGCGTAGATTGACCAGGGTCTGCAGAACCTGGTCCTGCGTCTTGATGGACTGGGCATTGGCTTGGTAGTTGCGCTGCTGGGTGATCAGGTTGACCAGCTCAGCCGTCAAGTCGACGTTCGACTCTTCCACCGTCGACGAAGAGAGCACCCCCAGGCTGGAAGTATTCGGCGCGCCGACCAGGGCCGGCCCGGAATCGGAAGTCTCCGCCCATTGGTTGTTGCCCAACGACTGCAGGCCGTTCGGATTGGTGAAGTTGGCCAGCACTACCTGGCCTTGGGCGAAGGTCTGCCCATTGCTGTAGCGCCCCTGGATGATGCCGTCACTACCCACCGAGAGACCAATCAGGTTACCGGCCGCATAGCCATCTTGCTCCAGGCGATTGGTACCGAAGCCGCTACCGAACTGGGTCGTGCCGGTAAAATCGACCGGGAAGGTCTGCGACGCCTGGGCGCCATTACCGGCCGGCTGCCCCTGGCTCTGCATGGTGCCAAGGATATTGACCGCTACGGTCATCGGATTGCCAGCCGTGATCTGGCCGTTGGTCCCGAAAGTGAGGGTGCCGATCGGACCACCACCGGGGGTGATGTTCTGGTTGGTCGTGCCATCGACATTGGCGAAAACCTGCCACTCGCCGGCATTTGCCGTCTTGCGGAAGTAGTAGGTCATGGTGTGGGCATTGCCCAGCGAATCGTAAATCGACAGCGCCGTCGAGTAGTTGTAGGTCTGCGGGTCCGGCGTGAACGCCGTGGTGCTGCCCGGTGCACCGCCATCGACCCAGGCCGAGGGCGGAACCGTCTCCCGCGAGTCGAGATTCAGGTTGGCCTTGACGCCATTGAAAGCGCTGCTGGAATTGAGGCCGGTCGCCACCGGCGCCAGGTCGGAAGCCGATATCTGGATTGGTGCCGGGGTCGTCGGCGTGATGATTCCGGCCTGGGCAATGTAGCCAGTCAGCCGCATACCCTGGTCGTTGATGATGAAGCCATTCTTGTCGAGATGGAACTGGCCGCTGCGCGTAAAGGTGGTGGCACCACCCTGATCCATACGGAAGAACCCAGCACCGTTGATAGAAATATCCAGCGGATTATTGGTCGAGGTGATGTTGCCCTGGGTGAATTGCTGCTGGATGGCCGACAGATTGACACCGATGCCGATCTGGCTGGCACCGGCACCGCTCAAGGATGCCGCATAGACATCGGAGAAATGGGCAACCGAGGCTTTATAGCCAACCGTGCTCGAGTTGGCGATATTGTGGCTGGTCGAATCGATCGCCTTGGCAGCGGTATTCAGACCGCTCAGTGCTTGCTGGAATGCCATTTTCCTACCTCACTCAGAGAATTTGCTGAACATCCTTGAAGGCCACGTTGCCCATGGCACCGAGATCCAGAAGGAAACCGTTCGTATTGCGGACAACAGCAGAAACCGTGCCAATCTGCATGGCAGCAGCTTCAACCTTCTTGCCATTGGCCGTGGCTTCGACGCCGAAGGTGTAGCTGCCGTCCGCCAGCACCTTGCCGTCGGCATCCTTGCCGTCCCAACCGAAATAGAAGGTGCCCGCCTCACGTGCACCGAGCTCCTCTGTCTGCACGACCTTGCCGCTCGAATCCTTGATCGTCAGCATCACGTGGTCGGCCGGACTGGCCAGCTGGATGCCGCCGACCGCCTGGCTGCTGACTAGCGGCAAATTATTGCCGGCAACCGTGACGTTTTTGCCGATCATTCCTGCCGCCTGCATCGCCTGCGCTTCGTTGTAGCCCGAAAGCAGTTGGCTGAGCGTTCCGTTCAGCCGCTCAATGCCATTGACTGTATTCAGCTGCGCCAGCTGGGTCGTCACCTGGGCGTTGTCGAGCGGATTGAGCGGATCCTGATTCTTGATCTGCGCCATGAGCAGGGTCAGGAAGCGATTTTCCATTTCCTGCGTCGTGCTGCCTTCGGTCGCCCCGGCGCTAGCAGCCGAACCGCCAACTTTGGCGTACAAGTCAGCAGAATTTGTGGCAGTGGCGTTATTGACGGTGGCCATGGAATCTCTCCTCTCGGTTAGCCCTGACCAATCTGCAGCGTGCGCAGCATCATGGCCTTGGCGGTATTCATGACCTCGACGTTCGTCTGATAGGAACGCGAGGCAGAAATCATGTTGGTCATTTCCTCGACCACATCGACATTGGAGAAGGCGACATAGCCCTTCTCGTCGGCAGCAGGATTTTTCGGGTCGTACACCATGCGTGGCGGCGCCGCGCTATCAACAACCTGGCGTACCCGCACCCCCTTCGACAGGTCGCCGTTGTTGCCCATCGGCGTCGTTTCGAAGACGACCTGCTTGGCGCGATAGGCCTTGCCGTCGGCGGAGATGACGCTGTCGGCATTGGCCAGATTGGAAGCCACGGCATTGAGACGCATGGACTGAGCGGTCATCGCACTCGATGCGACCTGAAAGACATTCAGCAAGCTCATCGTTATCCCCTTAGCTGTTGTTCGAAGCCATGGCGCTGCGCAGGCCCTTGAACTTGTCACCGATCAACTGGGTGAGAATCTGGTACTGCAAGGCGTTCTCGGTGATCTGAGCACGTTCGACATCCATGTCCACCGTGTTGCCATCGACCGCCGACTGACTTTCCTCGCGGAACTGAAGTTCGGCCGCACCGGGGCCGCCGCTGCCGCTCATGTGTGCCGATGAAGTCTGCGCCAGGCCGATGCCGCCCGCACTCTGGCGACCGGCCAGGGAATTCTGCATGGCCCGCGAGAAATCGAAATCACGGGCCTTGTAATTCGGCGTATCAGCATTGGCAATATTGGAGGCGAGAACCTGATGCCGTTGCGTGCGCAGGTTGAGCGCCTGGCTGTAGACCGAAACGTGCTGGGCAATAGAGTTCATGAACGATGCTCCAAAATTTATGAAGTAAATAAAGCAGCCTTCGTGCCACGCATCCGGAGGGCGACCAATTGCCCCCTGTGCTCGCGGTTCAGGCACAATGCCGGGATGCTGTTGCGCTGCTTCCTACTTCTCGTCGCACTGTTCGTTGGCCAGGCCGCCGCCGCCGAGGCCGATGTCGTCATTGACACTGCAGAGCGCTATGTCCGCCTGCAAACACAGGGCCTGCCTGGCCAGGTGCGCATCACCATGGGTCGCCTCGACATCGAACGCCTACCCCCTTGTTCCGCACACGAGGCCTATGCCCCTCCCGGTAGTCGCCTGAGTGGCCGCACCCATATCGGCGTTCGCTGCCTCGGCCCGAATATCTGGAGCGTCCTGGTACCGGTACAAATTGCCGTTACCGGCAATTATGTCGTCACCACCCGGCCACTGGCCGCCGGTCAGGTCGTCCAGACCGGCGACGTGGCCACCCTCTCCGGCGACATCGCCAGTCTGCCGACAGGAATCATCTCAACACCCGACCAGGCGGTCGGCAAGACCCTGCGCAACGCCCTGGCCGCCGGCCAGCCGCTGCGCGGCGACCAACTGGTTGCGCCGCTGGTCATCCGCCAGGGGCAGACCGTGCGCGTCATCTCGCGCGGCACGGGTTTTGCTGTGAGCAGTGAAGGTCGGGCACTGACCAACGCCAATGAAGGACAGGTCGTGCAGGTCCGCATGGCGTCCGGGCAGACAATCAGCGGTATCGCCCTTGACGACGGCAGTGTGGAAATCTCTTTTTAGGCTAAAGTTTCAGCGACGGCAGCCGATAAACAGTTAAGCAGACAAAGTAGCGGGAAGTCATCATGAAGATCGACAGTTCATTCAAACCAACGACCACCGGAGCGCCCCCCAAGGCTACATCGCCGCAGCCGGCGCCTGCCGCCGCTGTAGCCAGCGAGGCGGTAAGCCTCAGTCCGCTGGCCGGCAGCCTGCGCAGCGGCGAAGCAATGCCAGTGAACACGGCGCGTGTCCAGGAAATCAAACAGGCCATCGCCGAAGGCCGTTTCAAGATCAATCCGGAAGCGATCGCCGACCGGCTGATCGAGTCGGCGCGCGAACTGGTCAATAGCAACCGCCGCGAAGCCTGATGGCTGACATTGCCGCGATCACCGAGCGTGAAGTCGCTCTGATTGCCCGTTTTGTCGAACTGCTCAAGGAAGAGCAGGACAGCCTGCGCGGTACCGATCCCAGCCAGCTTCCCGAACTGGGTACGGCTAAGGCCGCCCTGGTCGAACAATTGAACGCCCTTGAGGACCAGCGCGTTGCCGCGCTGGCCATGCCCGTTAGTGACAAGCCGCGGGCTGCCATGGAAAAGTGGCTGGCAGCCAACCCGGCTCAGCTCGCCACCGCCGTCAACTGGACAAAACTACTGGCGCTGGCCGACGAAGCTCGCCAGTTGCACCAGCTGAATGCCGGACTGGTCGCCCTCCATCTGCAACGCACCCAGGAAGCGCTGGCCATTCTCCATGGACGCAGCGCCAGCGAAACGCTTTACGGCAGCAATGGGCAGGCGGCCACGGCGAGTGGCAGCCGCATTGTTGATTCGGCCTGAAGGCGCACTAAACAGCGCCTGAGGCGGCCCCGTCAGTTACCGACAGCAGCCGGCGAAACCTCTGTCGGTTCTTCGGGGCGGTTGGAATCGATCAGGATGCTGACCCGCCGGTTGCGTGCCCGCCCCTCCACCGTCGTATTGGTTTCCACCGGCCGCGTCTCGCCGTAGCCGATGGCCGTCAGCCGTGCCGCCCCCACCCCGCCGTCGTTGAACAGGCGCAGCACGGTCGTTGCCCGCATGGCCGAAAGCTCCCAGTTGGAGGGAAACTGCGGCGTCGCGATAGGAATGTTGTCGGTGTGCCCCTCGACGGTAATCGGAAAATCCGAGGCCGCCAGGACCGAGGCGATAGCCAGCATGGCGTTGATCGATTCCGGCTGCAAACGCGCCTGTCCGGGCTGGAACAGGATGCTGTCGTTGATCTCGATGGTCACCCCACGGCTTGTTTCGAGCAACCTGACCTTGCCCTGGGCAACCAACGGCTGCAAGGCGGCCATGATGTCGTCTGCGACGTTCTTCATCTTGCTCCGCTGTTCGACCTTCCGCTCTTCCTTTTTCTGTTCGGCGAGTTTGTCCGGCCGAAGGACTGGCCGCGGCGGCATCGGCAACGCCCCCTGGATGACTGCAATTGGCTGGCCGCCCGGCTGCGCGGTGGTGTTCTTGAAAGCGTTGGTCAGGGCGTTGGAGAGCACCTTGTACTTGCCTTCATTGACCGACGAAATCGCGTACATGACGACGAAGAAGGCAAACAGCAAAGTGATGAAGTCGGCGTACGAGACCAGCCAGCGCTCGTGGTTCTCGGGCTCTTCCTCGCGACGACGGCGGGCCATCAGAGCAGATATCCACGCAGGCGCCCCTCGATGATGCGAGGGTTGTCACCCTGCGCGATGCCGACCAATCCGTCGATCAGCATCTCGCGCGAGGCGACCATGCGGTTGATGTAGTACTTCAGTTTGCCGGCAATGGGCAGATAGATCAGGTTGGCGAGGCCGACGCCATAGATGGTCGCCACGAAAGCAACGGCGATCCCCGAACCGAGCTTGGTCGGATCGGAAAGATTCTCCATCACATGAATGAGGCCCATCACCGCCCCGAGAATGCCAATGGTTGGTGAATAGCCACCGGCGGCATCCCATATCTTGGCCGATTGTCGCCATTCCTCTTCGAAGGTGTTGATTTCGACCTCAAGCAGTTCCCGGATGCGCTCGGGATCGGCCCCATCGACCAGCAACTGCAATCCTTTGCGGGTGAACTCGTCCTTGATCGCCGGAATGTAGTTCTCCAGCACGAGCAGGCCTTCACGCCTGGATACCTGGCTCCACTTCAGGACCTGCTCGATCATGCCCTTCTGTTCGATGACCGGCGGCACCCACACCCACTTGGCCATCCGGATACCTCGCCGGAAGACATGGAAGGGGCTTTGCAGCAGCACGGCACCCAGCGTGCCCCCGAGAACAATGAGCAGGGCCGTCGGCTGCACCAGCGAGCCGACGTGGCCGCCCTCGAGCATCTGGCCGCCGAGGATGGCGACCATGCCGAGCAACAAGCCGGCGAAGCTGATCTTATCCACCCGCCGCTCCCTTGCGCTTTCTTGCCGCTGCCGGCAAGTTGCCGGCAATCTGCGTCCGCAGGCGGGCGATCGCCTGAGTGTGCAACTGGCAGACGCGCGACTCGGTAACGCCCATCACATCGCCGATCTCGCGCAGATTGAGCTCCTGTTCGTAGTAGAGCCCCATCATCAGCTTTTCCCGCTCCGGCAGGCGAGCGATCGCCGCCACCAGCGCCTGGCGGACATCGCGGTCTTCAAGGATACTGGCCGGATCAGCATCGTTGTCGGTGAAGTGCCGCTCGAGAAAATCCTCGTCACCATCACCGGCAAGGTCGTCAAAGTAGACGATCTGATGGCCCCGCGCCTCCTGCAGGGTGTGCTGATAATCGGCCAGGGTCATGCCCAATGCTTCGGCCAGTTCGCTTTCCGAAGGCACCCGCCCCCGTTCATGCTCCAACTGGCTGATCGCCGTCTCGATACGCCGCAGCTCACGGCGGAGGCCGCGCGGCAACCAGTCGTTCTCGCGCAGGCCGTCAAGCATGGCCCCGCGCACGCGCTGCGAGGCATAGGTCTCGAACTGGGCGCCGAAGCCTTCCTGAAAGCGATCCATGGCATCAAGCAGACCGATCATGCCGTTCTGCACCAGATCATCGAACTGGACGCTGGCCGGCAAGCGAGCCATCAGATGATAGGCGATACGTTTCACCAGCGGCACGAAGCGCTGAACCAACTGTTCCCTGTCTGGCTGCCCGGCAGCGGTATACATCAAGCTCGCAATACGTTCGGGTTAATGCGTTGGCTCAAGTGTAGCAGTTGCTGGATGAAATGCTCGACGCCACCGCCGCCGGCGTCATTGCCCTGCCAATACAGCAGATCGGCCGCGATATCGCGGAAGGCGGCGGCCGCCGGAGAATCCGGTGCCTGAACCAGTACTGGCCGACCGAGCTGGAAGGCCTGGCGCAGCGATTCGTCGAGCGGGATGGCGCCGGCGTAATCGAGGCGGGCGATGCCGCGCTGGGCGGCGACCTGGGCAATGTTCTCGTAGATCGAACGGGCATCCGGCTGGCTACGCACCTTGTTGACCAGGATGCGGAAATGGCGGCGGGCAAATGCGTGACTGACCTTCTTGATCAAGGCATAGGCCTCGGTGATCGAAGCGCTGTTGCCGGAGAGCACCACCACCGCCTCCTGCGAAGCCAGGCCGAATGGCGAGAACCCATTGGGATGGGCCATGCTGGCATCGACCAGAATGACATCGACCGGCCGTTCCAGTCCCGACATCGCATCGAGCAAGGTCTGCTGCTGGGGCAGCGACAAACGCCCCAGCTTCTTGACCGCCCGTGCAGCCGGCATGATACGCAGGCCGTTCATCGGCTGCAGGAGGACCTGGGGCAGGCCGATTTCCCGTTGCACGACATTGAGCAGGTCATAGCGCGCCATCAGGCCGAAGGAAGAAGCGATGTCGTCGCGCGAGGCGTGCTCGTCGATGATCAGCACTTCCTTGCCCAGACGCGCCAGAGCGACGCCGATATTGGCCACGGCCACGCTACGGCCCACGCCTTCACAACCGGCGACGAAGGTCACCACCTGTAATTGCTGGCCGCCGCCGAGCAGGCGACGCAGACCAGCGGCCTGATCGCTGCGGAAATCAGCCACGGCGTCCACCGGCCGAGATCATCCCGGCATTGGCCATCATCAACGCCGGCTCGACGCCGCTATGCTTGTGCGGCGAGCTTTCCGGCAGATCCTTGAAGGCGCGGTGCAACAGATAGCCGCGATTCGGCAGATGCAGATCTTCCGGCACCCGCTGGCCGTTCGACACATAGTGCAGACGCAGACCGTGACGCATGATGACATCGAGGGCTGTGGCCAGGCTGGCGGCCTCGTCTATCTTGGTGAGAATGCAGCCGGCAAGATTTTCACCCTGATAGGCACGCACCACATCGTCCAAAGTGTCACCGCGCGAAGTCGACGACAGCAGCAACAGGCGCTGGACATCGCAGCCGGCCAGCATGTCGGTCAGTTCGGGCACCAGCTTGTCCTTCTGGCTCATACCCATGGTGTCGATCAGCACCATGTGCTTGTGTTGCAGTTCGCGCAACGTCTGCCGCAATTCCACGGCATCCTTCACCAGATAGACCGAGACACCGAGGATGCGGCCGTAGATGCGCAATTGTTCGTGGGCGCCGATCCGGTAGCCGTCGGTGGTCACCAGGGCCACCTTGCTCGGGCCGTGGCGCAGCACGCAGCGGGCGGCCAGTTTGGCGGTGGTCGTCGTCTTGCCGACGCCGGTTGGTCCGACGAGGGCGTAGACCCCACCGCGATCGACGATGTCGGCATCGTTGCCGACGGTGAACAGGCAACGGTCCGCCGCCCCCTTGACCCAGGCCATGGCCTGCACGCCATCCATTTCAACCGGCAGATCGCCCAGCAGATCGCGGGCGAACTGTGGTGAAAATCCGGCGTCGAGCATCTGGCGCAGGACTTCAGTCTTTACCGGTGCCGTGCGGGCAGACTCGCCCCAGGCGAAACCGGCCAGATGCTGTTCGACGATCTTACGCAGGGAACGGATTTCGTCCATGACCTCCATCGGCACGACTTCCGCCGGCGCCCGTTGCGGCGATGCTTCAGCCGCCGCGGCACGCGGCGGCGCACTGACTACGGGAGGCGGGGTCATTGGCGCCGTGTTCTGACGACCGGCATCGAGATTGCGCAGGGCGCTGGTTTTCGGAATGCCCGCATTGACTGTACCAGCGGGGCGCGCTGCCGGTGTCGGCGCTGCCTGGCGCTGGGCGGCGGCCAGCAGTCCGGGAATGGCGTGGCGCTGAGGCGGCTGACTGGCCTGGGCACGGGCGCTGCTGAGCGAGACACGGTAATCGTCATCGCTATCGACCGCTTGCCGATGTTGTTCAGTTGGCGGATGACTGTCGGCGACCGTGGTCGGCGCGATCATCGCCATGTCGCGGGCGGCGACGGCCATGATTTCGACGCCGCCGGGGATACCCCGGTTGGACAGGATGATGGCGTCGTTGCCAAGGGTCTCCTTGACTTTGCGCAAGGCATCCCGGGGATTGGCGGCGATGAATTTTTTGACGTTCATGTTTTACCTCCGATAACCGAGGTCACCTTGATGATTCGATTTTCCGGTACTTCGTTGTGGGCCAGCACCTTCAACTGAGTGACGGTACGGCGCAGGAATCGTGAAAGGAGCAGGCGCAAACTACCCGGCACCAGCAATACCGCCGGCAGGCCCAGACTTTCCTGGCGCTGGGCGGCGGCGGCAGTCTCGCGCACCAGGGTATCGGCCAGGCCGGGCTCGAAACTGGTGTTCTCGCTGCCGCCGGCGACCGCCTGGGCGAGTAGCCGCTCGAGCGACGGGTCGAGCGACATGACCTGCATTTCGCCGCTGCCCGGGAACAGCTGCTGGACGATGGCCCGACCGAGGGCGTTGCGCACCTGAACCAGCAGGTCGTCGGCGATCTGCGTGCGGGTTGCATGATCGGCCAGCGTCTCGATGACGGTGCGCATGTCGCGGATATGCACACCCTCGTCGAGCAGGCTCTGCAGCACCTTCTGCAGGGTGCCCAGCGGCAGGATCTTGGGCACCAGGTCTTCGACCAGTTTCGGCATTTCCTTGCCCAGGTGGTCGAGCAGTTGCTGGACTTCCTGGCGGCCGAGCAATTCGCCAGCATGGGTCAGGATCAAGTGATTGAGGTGAGTGGCGACGACGGTCGAGGCATCGACCACGGTATAACCGTAGGCCTGAGCTTTTTCGCGCTGACCGGCATCGATCCAGATGGCCGGCAGACCGAAGGCCGGGTCGACGGTGGTCGTGCCGCTCAACGTACCGGCCACGCGTCCCGGATTGATCGCCAGCAACTGACCAGCGTAGGCTTCACCGGCGCCGACCTCGACCCCCTTGAGCAGGATGCGGTAGGCGTTGGGCTTCAACTCCAGGTTGTCGCGAATGTGCACCGGCGACACAAGGAAGCCTACTTCCTGAGCAAATTTCTTGCGGATACCGCGAATACGGCGCAGCAATTCGCCGTCCTGCGACTTGTCGACCAGGGGGATCAGGCGATAGCCGACTTCCAGTCCGAGCACGTCAAGCGGCGCAACGTCGTTCCAACTCGCTTCCACCGCTTCCGGCACCGCCGTTGGCGCCACCTTGACGGGTGGAATGGCGGCCAGGCGCTGCTCGCGCTGAGCCATGCGCCAGGCGAGATAGCCAATACCACCAGCCAGCAGGATGAAGACCAGGTTGGGCATACCGGGGATGATGCCGAGCAAGCCGATGATGGCCGCAGTGATGCCCATTGCCCTGGGGCTACGGAAAATCTGTGTAACGACCTGCTCACCCACATTCCGGTCATCGGAAACGCGGGTGACCACCAGACCGGCGGCAATGGAAATGATCAGGCCGGGAATCTGCGCCACCAGACCATCGCCAATGGTCAGCAAGGTGTAGGTCTTGGCCGCAGTGGCCAGCCCCATATCATGCAGGAACAGGCCCACGATCAGGCCGCCGACGAGATTGAGCAGCATGATGACGATGCCGGCGATGGCATCGCCGCGCACGAATTTCGACGCGCCATCCATCGAACCGTAAAACTCCGATTCGCGCGAGATGTCCTGACGCCGCTGCCGCGCGTCTTCTTCACCGATCAGGCCGGCATTGAGGTCGGCGTCGATGGCCATCTGCTTGCCGGGCATCGCATCCAGCGTGAAGCGGGCGGCGACTTCGGCGACCCGGCCAGCGCCCTTGGTGATGACGACGAAGTTGATCACCACCAGGATCAGGAAGACGATGATCCCGACCGCGAAGTTGCCACCAACCAGGAAGATGCCGAAGGCCTCGATCACCTTGCCTGCCGCATCGGGACCGTTATGCCCCTCGAGCAGCACGACCCGTGTCGAGGCCACATTGAGCGACAAGCGGAGCAGCGTGGTCACCAGCAGGACGGTCGGAAAGACCGAAAAATCCAGGGTCTTCTGGGTATTTACCGCGACCATCAGGACCAGGATGGAGATGGCGATATTGAAAGTGAAGAAGAGATCGAGGATGAATGGCGGCAGCGGCAACACCATCATGGCCAGGATCATCAGGATCAGCACCGGCGCCGCGAAGTGCGTCGGGTTCATCCGCGCCAGGAGGTTCTGCATGCTGAGGGTCGACGGAGAGGCCATTTACGCAGCCTCCGGAACCAGTTCGGAGGGCACCGGCAGATCGCGCGGCGGCACCGGGTAGGCACCACCGGCCTGACGCCAGCCGGCCAACTGATAGACATAAGCAAGAACCTCCGCGACTGCGTTGTACAGGGCGGAGGGAATTTCGGCATCAAGATCGGCATGCTTGTGCAGGGCGCGCGCCAGTGGTGGCGCCTCAAGTATCGGCACCCCGTGCTCGCCGGCGATCTCTCGTATCTTCAGGGCAATCGCCCCCATGCCCTTGGCGACCACCCGCGGCGCCGCCATGCCGGTCTGATAGGAGAGCGCCACGGCATAATGCGTCGGGTTGGTGACCACCACATTCGCCTGCGGCACTTCCGACATCATGCGCCGACGCGCCGCCTGCATCTGCAACGAGCGGATGCGCCCTTTGACCTGCGGGTCGCCCATCAACTCCTTCATTTCCCGCTTGACCTCGTCCTTGGTCATTTTCAGCTTGTGGAAGTATTGCCAGATCTGGAACGGCACATCGGCCGCCACAACCAGTGCCAGCGTTGCCACCATGATCAGGAAGGCGAAGGACAGCATGCGGCCGGCGTGCGCCAGCCCGGACTCAAGGGGCTCCGAGAGCAGACCGAAGATTTCGGCACGCATCGACCAGATCAGCAGCACTGCCACACCACCGACCAGGCTGGCCTTGAGTACGGCCTTGCCAAGTTCCATCAAGCTGTTCCACGAGAACATCCGGCCGATGCCGGTCAGCGGATTGAGGCGTTTCGGATCCGGCACCAGCGCCTTGGACGAAAACACCCAGGCATCAAGAAAGAAGGGAGGCAGCATGGCTGCCACCATGAGCAGACCAAGCAGGGGGGCGAAAAGGAACAGGGCATCGGCGAACACGGCACCGAGATGAGGCACCAGCAAACCAGGCTCGTGGGCCAACTGAGCGTCGATGATGAAGGCTTCGCGGATGATGACCATCGACCGCTCGGCAAACCAGCCACCCAACATCCAGAACGAGGCGGCGGCGGTAATCAGGACCAGGAACGTACCGAGTTCGCGCGACTGAGGCACTTGGCCCTTTTCACGCGCCTGCTCGATTCGCCTGCCTGTAGGCTCCTCTGTTTTATCGAGATCGCTCTCTTCCGCCATAGCCGTCTTCAGGAGTTGATGAGGCTATTATAGGAAAAAACCAAGAAAATTAAATAGGTACGTGTGTTTTTTTAGATTGTTTCTCAGGTGGACGATGCAAGCTCATGACAACATGGTTAACCTTCAAAAAAGAAAAGAGGGGGCAAGCCCCCTCTCAACTCGTTGACTGATAACGAAAATCAAACGTGAGCCAACGCCCGCAAGCCTGCCGCCATGTCCGGATGCTGTCCGAGATCGGCGAGCAGCTCCTTCATGTCGAGAATCAGCACGATCTGCCCATTGGATAGCGTCGTGACGCCGGCCACACCCTTCGGCCGGAAGTCCTCAAGCGATTTGATGACCGCATCGTCGCGCCCGGCGAAGCTATCGACCGCCAGGATGAAGCTGCGCTCCGCCGTCTGCATGAAGACGCCATACTCCGGATAGCGCTCGAGCGGCCAGCCGAGCAGGCGGGCCAGCGAGATCACCGGCAGCACCTCGCCGCGGACGACCAGCGTTTCCTTGCCACCAACCTCCTGGATGCGCTCCTGCTCGATCGGCAGGATCTCGCGCACCAGCGACAGCGGCAGGGCGAACGGCTGACCGCCGAGGAGCACCAGCAACACCGGCAAGATGGCCAGGGTCAGCGGCAGCGAGATGATGAACACCGAACCTTTGCCCGGCTCCGAACGAATCTCGATGGAACCGTTCAGCTTCTGGATGTTGGTCTTCACCACGTCCATGCCGACACCACGCCCGGAAACGTCGGAAATCTGCGCCTTGGTCGAGAAACCCGGCAGGAAGATCAGGTTCAGACTCTGCCGCTCGTCGAGGGTATTGGCTTCTTCCTCCGAGATCAGCCCCTTCTCGGTGGCCTTGGCACGGATGCGCTCAGCGCTCATGCCCTTGCCGTCGTCAGCGATGATCAGGACGATGTGATCGCCTTCCTGGCGCGCCTCCAGCCTGACCAGACTCTTTGGCGGCTTGCCGGCGGCCTGCCGTTCGAGCGGCATTTCAACGCCATGATCGACAGCATTGCGGATCAGGTGGATCAGCGGATCGGCCAGATCCTCGATCATCGTCTTGTCGACCTCTGTTTCCTCACCAGCCAGCACCAACTCAACATCCTTGCCGAGTTGCCGGGCCAGGTCGCGGGCGATGCGCGGGTACTTCTGGAACAGCCGGCCGATCGGCTGCATCCGCGTCTTCATCACCGAATTCTGCAGATCGGAAACCAGCAGGTCGAGCTGACTGACCGCCTGATCGAGGGCATGCAGAGTTTCCGAATCGTTCTTGCCAGCCAGGATGTCGGCACGCAGGCTGGTCAGGCGGTTCTTGGTCAGGCCAATCTCGCCCGAAAGGTTGAGGACCTGATCCAGGCGCGAGGTATCGACGCGGATGGTGCTCTCGCGCATGCCGCGCTCTTCGGTGCGTCGCGCATTGGTCGGCTGAGCGCCAGGACGATCGGTAGCCCGCCGCCCGAACGGCGACGGCGCCGCGCCATCAGCCACCGGCGCCAGCGGCGTCGCCGCCGCGGCAGCGACGCTGGCCGGCACGGCCTCGGCCTTGGCGATCAGTTCACCTTCAGTTGCTGGCGGCACCGGGGCCCCCGTCAGCGTTGCATGCAGGGCATGCCAGTCCGGCTCGCCGCCGGACACAGGCGGCGGTGGCGGCGTAGCGGGTGCTGCGGCCGCCGGTGCCACGACTGGCGCCCCGGGTGGCTGGCCATTGAGCGCCCCCTGCAGTGCGGCGATCACGTGTGCATCGGCCGGCTGCGGCAAAACCATCTGCCCCAGCTCGCCAAACATTTCACGGACGCCCTTGGTCGCCGCCATGATGACGTCCATCAGTTCCGGGTTCAGCTCCAGCTCACCGTTACGCAACCGATCGAAGAGATTCTCGGTCAGATGGCACAGGGTCACCAGTTCGGCGGCGTTAAGAAAGCCTGCCCCCCCTTTGACCGTGTGAAAGCCGCGGAAAATATCGTTCAACAGGCCACGGTCGTCCGGCATCTTCTCCAGATCGACCAGCTTGTTGTCGACATCCGATAGCAGATCGTGGGCCTCCTGCAGAAAATCCTGCAGCAGGTCTTCCATTCCGGCGAAGTCGCTCATTTTCGCTCCTCCTCAGAAGCCGAGACTATCGAGCAGGTCGTCGACCTGCTTTTGATTGACCACCACATCGGCACGCCCCTCGGCATTGATCACCGGGCCGTTCATCAGGCTATTCACTTCATCCGTCTTCCTGGTCTCCGGCACAACTTCGATCAGCAACCCCATCAGCCCGGACTCCAGCTCTTGGGCAAGCGTCACGATCTTCTTGATGACCTGACCGGTGAGATCCTGAAAATCCTGGGCCATCATGATTTCCGTCAGCTGAGCATGCGTCGCCTGGGTTTTCTCCGGCAACTGCTGGCGCAGGAAGGCGCGTGTGTCGTTGGCCAGCGCCTTGAACTCCTCCGGCCCGAGCTGATTGGCAAAGACCTTGTCCCAACGGTCGCCAAGCGCCCGTGAGCGGTTCTCGATATCTTCCACCAGCGGATTGGCGATATCGGTCGCATTGAGCACGCGACAAGCAGCCTGTTCAGTCAGATTGGCCACATAGGCCAGGCGATCCTTGGCATCCGGCAACGCGGAGACGGCATTTTCCAGAATCTTGTCGTAACCCAGCTGCCCCAGCGTGTCATGCAAGGCGCGCGCCATGTGGCCAATACGGTTGAACACGGACTCCTGCTGAGGCCAGGCATCATCAGCACCGGCAACGGCCGGAGCAGGTTCCGGCACCGCTACAACCGCCTGGCTTTCTGCCGCAACGCTGTCAAATAGCGCCTGCAGATCGTCGCTATCACCAATCTGCGGTATGGACGACGGCGCGGCGGGTGGCGGAGAAACAGGGGGAGCCGGCGTGTAGTCGGAAGCGATCGAGTCGAAGAGCGCCTCGAGGTCGTTGGAATCATTGTTTGCAGTCATGATCCCACCTCAACCCTGGCCCATTTTTTCGAAAATCTTGTTCAGCTTTTCGGACAATGTGCCGGCCGTGAACGGCTTGACGATGTAACCACTGGCGCCAGCCTGGGCGGCGGCGATGATGTTTTCTTTCTTGGCCTCGGCGGTGATCATCAAGACCGGCAGGTGCTTCAGGTTCGGCGTCGCGCGGATGGTCTGCAACAGGGTCAGACCATCCATGTTCGGCATGTTCCAGTCAGTAACGACGAATTCGAAACCACCGCCCTGGAGTTTCTGCAAGGCGATGGCACCATCTTCCGCCTCGTCGACATTGGTGAAGCCCAGTTCCTTGAGCAGGTTACGGACAATGCGACGCATGGTGGAAAAGTCATCCACCACCAGAAATTTCATTTTTGGATCTGCTGCCATCGGGTACTCCGGTGATTTATCTAGTTATCGTTCGATCAGCGGGCGCAAAGTATCGGCCAGGGCTTCGGCATCAAATTTGGCGACGTAGGCATCGACGCCAACCGACTTACCCATGGCCCGATTGGCCTCGGAGGAAAGGGAGGAGTGCATGACCACCGGCACGCCCTCGAAGCGCGGATCGGATTTGATACTCTTGGTCAGCACATAGCCGTCCATTTCCGGCATTTCCGCATCGACCAGGATCAGGCGCACCTCGTCGCGGATAACGCTGCCACTTTGCTGGGCATGAGCGGCAATCCCCTGCAGCCGGGTCCACGCCTCCATACCGTTGGTCGCATGCTTGTGGCGAACCCCGAGTTTGTCCAGGACCTCGGCAATCTTGCGGCGGGCGACTATCGAATCATCGACGAAGAAGACGCTGGTGTCGGCGCTGACACGGGCCGGCGCGATATCGACGATCAGCACTTCACCAAAGGCGTTGGCGAGTATCTGTTCAACGTCGAGGATGGACACCAATCCGCCGTTTTCCAGTTCGATGACCGCCGTGATCAGGCCCTGATTGCTGGCGAGAACGCTTTCCGGCGCCTTTACCCGCTCCCAGTCGACGCGGATGATGCGATCGACCTCATGGACCAGAAAGCCCAGAGTTCTCTTCGAATATTCGGCGACCATCATCGTCTTGCCCAAACCCGCCGGCGCGCCGTCGAGCTGCAGGAAGGGGGCCAGCGACAACACCGGGATGACGTTGCCGCGCAGGGAAATCAGTCCCTCGACGCCACGTGGCATGTTGGGCGTCTTGGTGATGTGCGGTGTACGCCCAACCTCGCGCACTTTGAATACGTTGATACCGAAGATTTCCCGCGTGCCCAGTGAGAACAGCAGTATCTCCATTTTATTGGAGCCTGCCAGGCGGGTACGGGCATCGACGCTATCGAGAAGATTCTTGCTTTCGACCAGATCCATGGACTACTCCGTTTAGGACTCAGGCAACGCTTCCGGCGTTCCGGCCACACCAAGGCGGCGGGCGAGTGTTTCGGAAAGACGCTGCGGCTCGAATTTGGGAACATATTCGTCGACGCCGACCGAAAGGCCCAGCTTCTGGTTGGACATCCCCGACAACGAGGAATGCATGATCACCGGAATGCCATTGAAACGCGGATCGGACTTGATCCTCTTGGTCAGGATATAACCATCCATTTCCGGCATTTCGATGTCGGTGAGCACCAGGTTGATGAATTTGCTGACGGGCTGACCGACCGATTGCGCATAGGTCGCCGTCTTTTCCATCTCCTCCCACATGCTGCGCCCGTTGACCGCGCTGATGCCCTTGACCCCCATGACGTTCAGCGTCTTTTCGATCTGCTTGCGGGCAACGCTGGAATCGTCGCAATAGAAAACGATGGCATCCGGGCGATCGAGCGCGACCACGCCGCGGAACATGATTTCGTTGTCGATGGAGGTGGTTTCCGAGAGCACCTTCTCGACGTCCATCATCATCACCAGGCGCCCGTCCTCCAGTTCGGTCACTGCCGTCACCAGGCCACCGGTCTGAGCCGTAAGCATTTCCGGTGGCACCCGCATCTTGCTCCAGTCGAGGCGCAGAATGGTATCGACGCCCTCGACCAGGAAGCCCTGGGTGTGACCGTTGTACTCGGTGACAATCATGATTTCCCGCGGCGTCTCGGCGCTGATTCCGGAATACTTGGCGAGGTCGATAACGGGCACCAGAGCCCCGCGCAGACTGACCATGCCCTCGACCGAGGCCGGCATCTCCGGCGCTGCGGTGATCACCGGGGTGCGCATCACCTCGCGGACTTTGAAGACGTTGATACCGTAAGTTTCGCGACGCCCGGTGCGCTGATCGAGGCCAAGAAAAAACAGCAAAATCTCAAGCTTGTTGGTTCCCGCCAACTTGGTCCGCGCATCGATATTCTTCAACAACTCTGACATCGTCATTCCCTCGCACGTCTAGCATGCAGCCTTTTGCTCTGATTATCGGCCGCGGAAGCCCAAGAATACACGTTTTTCGATACCCGACAAACCGCCGGATGGAGATCGCAGCGAGCAAAAACAATCCTTCGGCGAAGCGCTCAGGCCAACGACATACTCAAGAAATCGGAAATAATTTGCCAAAATTGGCAATATCAAGGACTTGCTTTACGTTACCACGCACGCCGGACAAAGCCACTTCCTTGCCGGCACCACCAAGTTTGTCGCGCAACATCAGCAACATGCCAAGGGCCGAACTGTCGAGATAATCGACATTGGAGAAATCGACGACCACGGACCGCGTTTCGGCATCGCCGACCAGCGGTTCGTAAGCAGCACGAAACTCACGATGCGTATTGAAGTCGAAGCGGCCGGAAAGCTTGATCAGCGCCTTGCCGGTATCCTTGGAAATGCTCGCTTGCATGGGATTGCCCCGTTAATTTGGTAGTTATGGTTGCGCCTAGTTTAAACCTTTGGCCATTGCCAACAAGTGCATACCCCGGTAAAGCCATGGCCGCCTAGCGGACGGCGGCCATTACCCGTCTCGCCATATCGTTCAGCGCGCATTGTTCCTCGACGGCACCGATGATGAAAGCTTCGCGCGGCATGCCATAGACCACGCAGCTGGCTTCGTCCTGGCCGAAGGTGCTGGCCCCGGCCTGGCGCATACGCAACAGGCCATGGGCGCCGTCCTTGCCCATGCCGGTGAGGATTACCCCGATCGCCTGGCGGCCGACCAGGGTGGCGGCTGAATCGAAGAGTACATCAACCGACGGCCGGTGACGATTGACCGGCGGTGTGGCCTGGATCTCGGTCACGTAACCGGCAGCACTGCGGCGGATTTGCAAGTGAGAATGACCGGGAGCGATGAAAACCTTTCCCGGTTCGACTTTCTCGTTGCCCTGTGCCTCGCATATCTGCGGCGCACACAAACCATCAAGGCGCTTGGCAAAGGAGGCGGTGAACGATTCCGGCATATGCTGGACGATCAGGATCGGCGGGCAATTGGCCGGTACGCCGAGGAGGAAGGTCTTCAGGGCCTCGGTCCCCCCCGTGGAGGCCCCGACGAAGATGATCCGCCCCTGACCACCGCCCGCACGCACTGACGTTGACGGGGAGGCGACCGGCGATGTGGCAGCGACGGCTGAGGCAAGTGGCGCATGCGCCATCGGCCGTGCCAGGCGGGCGCCCTTGGCGGCGCGGATCTTGTCAGCCAGTTCCTCGGCGTAGTCGTCCATGCGTCGGCCATCGGCCCGCGGTTTGCCGATGAAATCGACGGCACCGAGTTCCAGGGCTTTCAGGGTGGTCTCCGAGCCGGCTTCGGTAAAGGCGGAGACCATCACCACCGGCATTGGCCGCAAGCGCATCAGACGTTCGAGAAATTCGATGCCATCCATCTTCGGCATATGAAAATCGAGCGTCAGCACGTCGGGATTCAGAACCTTGATCAGCTCGCGGGCGCTTTGCGCATCCGGTGCGGCACCGACGGCTTCGAGATCGGGGGCGGCATTGATCATTTCGCAAAGCATCGCCCGCATCAGGGCGGAATCATCGATGACCAGGACGCGAATCTTGTTCGGCATATATTAGTGAATGAGGTAGAGGGCTGCGGTCAGATGAACAGTTCGACGTCGCCGGCAACCGGGGCGCCCGCCAGACGGTCCTTGTAATCGCGCTCGCGACTGAACAGGGTGTCGTTATGCACGCGGTGCAGCTTCTTGACCAACGCCCGGCCGCTGTCGGGAAAATAATAGACTTTGCGCGGGTATGAATCGAGCAGATCCTTGGCTACGACAGGTATCTTCTCGGTTTCCAGGTAGTCGAGCACGAATTCGGCATTGCGCGTGCCGACATGGCTGCTGGACAGGCTGGCGAGAACCGCCCCGCCCCCGAACACCTTGGCTTCCAGGCGATGTCGGCGGGCGCCCGACTTGAGCAGATGGTTGATCAGCACTTCCATGGCGTAGGTGCCGTAGCGCGCCGAGCTGCCCACTCGGTCGCGACCACCGTCATCTGGCAACATGAAATGATTCATGCCGCCGATGCCCGCCTCGACATCCCGAATACAGGCGGCCACACAGGAACCGAGGACGGTGACAAGCAGCATGCCGTGGCCGGAGACGAAGTATTCACCGGGCAGTATCTTGGCCGCCTCACTCTGAAAATGGCGGTCGTAGTAGCGGTTTTCCGCCAGATGCTCATCGTATGCGTGGTGCACCACGGGATCTCTCAGCGCGCCTTGGCCAGCGCGTAAACGGTCTTGCCCAGCGAGCGGAACAGATCGGCCGCATGCATGAAGCTCTCCGAATGGCCGGCGAACATCAGGCCGTCGGCCTGCATCATCGGGGCGAAGCGCGACAGGATCTTGTATTGCGTCGGCTTGTCGAAATAGATCATGACGTTGCGGCAGAAAATGACGTCGAGCGGACCTTTCACGGCATAGCTGGCATCGAGCAGATTGATGCGCTGGAACTGCACCAGCTCTTTCAGTTCCGGGCGGACGGCCACATACCCGTCCTGCGTTCCGGTCCCGCGCAGGAAAAACCGGCGCAACCGCTCGGGCGACAGCTTTTCCACCCGATCGGCGGAGTAGACGCCCTTGCGGGCGGTTTCCAGAACATTGGTATCAAGATCTGAGGCGATGATCGAGACGTGTGAACAGTTGCTGCCGAAGGTTTCGGCGACGGTCATGGCGATCGAATACGGCTCCTCGCCAGTGGAGGCGGCCGAACACCAGACGCGGATCGGTCGCCGGTTACCGATTTTCTGCAGATGCTCGGCGAAAATCGGGAAGTGATGCGGCTCCCGGAAAAACGAGGTGAGATTGGTCGTCAACGAATTGACGAAGCGTTCCCATTCGCTGCTGTCGCCTTTTTCCAGGGCATCCAGGTACTCGGCGAAGGTGCGGCTGCCGGTTGCCCGCAAGCGGCGGGCCAGACGCGAATACACCATGTCCTGCTTGACTGGCGACAGTGAAATGCCCGCATGCTGGTAGATCAACTTGCGTACACGCTCGAAATCAGCCGGCAGGAAATTGAACTCCCGGCCGCTGGCATCGCGTCCGATCAGGGACGAGATGCCGGTTGGCGGGGTATTGGGGCGCGAAGTGTCGACCATGCTCAGAACTCCTCCCATTCGTCGTCGAGGCGTAACGCCAGCGGCGGCGGTATTTTTTGCCCGGCAAGACGTTGTGCAGCCGGCACGGATTTCGCCTCTGGGCGGGGTAATTGTCGACGAGCGGCGACCGCCCCGCGGCGCTCGTTGCCAACGTGGAATACAGAAACCGCCTGAGCCAAGCTGTGTGCCTGCTCTTCCAGGCTCTCGGCAGCGGCCGCTGCCTGCTCGACGAGGGCGGCGTTCTGCTGGGTCACGTCATCCATCTGATTGACGGCCAGGCACACCAGATCGATGCCGGCACTCTGCTCGCGACTGGCGGCGGAGATTTCGGTCATGATCGCCGCCACGCGGCGGATGCTGGCCACCACTTCCTGCATGGTACGCCCAGCCTGGTCGACCTGCTTGTTGCCGGCCTCCACCTTGCTCACCGAGTCCGAAATCAGTTCCTTGATTTCCTTGGCCGCCGCGGCGCTGCGCTGGGCCAGGTTGCGCACCTCGCTCGCCACCACGGCAAAGCCACGGCCCTGCTCGCCGGCCCGCGCTGCCTCAACGGCGGCATTGAGCGCCAGGATGTTGGTCTGGAAGGCAATGCCATCGATGACCCCGATGATGTCGGCAATCCGGCTGCTGGCCTGATGAATGGCATTCATCGTGTGCACCACTTCACCGACCACTTCGCCGCCCTTGATCGCGACGGCCTGGGCATTAACTGCCAGTTCGCTGGCCTGTCGGGAATTTTCGGCGTTCTGGCGAACGGTGCTGGTCAGTTGCTCCATCGATGAGGCGGTTTCTTCCAGGCTGCTCGCCTGCTCTTCGGTGCGGCTGGAGAGATCCTGGTTGCCGGCGGCAATCTCCTGAGCGGCGGTATTGATGGCATCGGTCGCCTGCTTGATCTGCTCGACGATTTCCTGCAGCCGGGCGACGGTGGTATTGGCGTCGTCCTTCAACTGGCCGAAGGTGCCATCGTATTCGGCGACGATGCTCTTGGTCAGGTCGCCTTCGGCCATGGCGCCGAGTACGTGGGCAATGTCGTTGAGCCCGTGCTGGCTGATTTCCAGCAGGCGATTGAGGTCGCCGGCCAAGCGCAGGAAGAAGCCGTGCTTGCCGGCCTCGTCTACCCGCCGCGAAAAATCGCCACGGGCAGCGGCAGCGACAATCTCCGCCACTTCGTCCTCGACGGCGACCTCGGCGGTACGGTCCAGCCATTCGACGGCATAACCCAGGCGCAGCCCCCCCTCGTTGCTCACCGGCGTCATGGCCAGCGAGAAGGTGCGACCACCCAGCTTGATGGTCGCCCGGTGGGTGCCAACCAGCGCCGCCAGCATCTGCCGCTGCTGGGCCGGATGGCTGTGGAAAACGTCGATATTGGTACCGATCAGCGTGCGGCGCGAAAATGCCGGGAGATCCTGGCGGATATCGTTCTCGGCAACGGCGAACATCTCGTGGATGGCGCGGTTCATATAGATGATGTTCAAACCGTCGTCGACAATCATCACATTGGTCGCCGCGTTGTCGAGACCGATGCGGATGCGCAGGTTCTCCTCGGAAACACGGCGCGCCTCGGCGACATCGCAGCCCAGCTTGATCTGCATGGACTGCATCGCCTGGAGGACCTTGCCGACTTCGTCATCACGATTGAAATCGAAGCGATTGTCGTATTCGCCGGCGGCGATCAGGCGGAAGGTATCGGTAACCGTACCCAGAGGACGAAGTACACCGGCCATCGTGCGCTGCAGGGCCAAGAAGGCAAACACGGCAACGAGCACGGCGAGCACCGGCGCGGCGGCGCCCAGCCGGGCGCCGGCAAAACCCAGCAGCAGGAGTACGGAAACGACCAACAGGGCGATCAGATTGACCGCCGTCGCCGCCGACATGTCGCGCAGCGAACCGGCCATTCCCTCGCCGCCGCGGACGACACTGCCGCGCAGAATGCGCAGGCTACCCTGGCGCTGCTCGCGGAACTGCCGATAGACATCCGCAAGCTGGCGAGTGATTTCCGGCTCCACCAGCCGGCGTACCGACATGTAGCCAGTCACCTGCCCGTCCTCCCAGATCGGCGTCACGTTCGCCCGAACCCAGTAGTAATCACCGTTCTTGCAGCGATTCTTGACGAAACCGGTCCACGGCCGATGCTGACCGAGGGTCTGCCAGAGATCGACAAAGGCTTCCACTGGCATGTCCGGATGACGGACGATGTTGTGCGACTGGCCGATCAACTCAGCCTCGCTGAAACCGCTGATTTCCTGAAAATCACGATTGACGTAGGTAATGCACCCCTTCAGATCGGTTTTTGAAACGATCAGTGTCGCGGGCTTCAGGAGGACTTCCTTGTCGGTCACCGGCTGGTTGTTCTTCATTACGCCTCCTCATCGTGCCCGACGGGCATCGATAACTTCAAAATTCCGCCCATTCGTCATCACCGGCAGCCGGCAGATGCAGGCCGCTCTTGGCGACACTCGGGCTTTCCAGGCGGACCGGCTGGCGATGATCGAGCGCCGGTACCGGCCGCGACCTGGCCGCTGCCGCTTCCTGCCGAGCACCGCTGCCCGCCGGCAGGGCGAACACGGAAACTTCGCGCGCCAGGGCATCGGCCTGCTCCTCGAGGCTTTCGGCAGCCGCCGCCGCCTGTTCGACGAGGGCAGCGTTCTGCTGGGTCACCTCGTCCATCTGGCTGATCGCCAGGCTGACCTGCTCGATACCGGCACTCTGTTCGAGACTGGCCTGGGAAATTTCCTGCATCAGCTTGGCCACCCGGCGGATGCTGCCGACGACTTCTTCCATGGTCCGCCCGGCCTGATCGACCAGACGGTTGCCCACTTCGACCTTGTTCACGGAATCGGCGATCAGGCCCTTGATTTCCTTGGCGGCAGCGGCGCTGCGCTGCGCCAGGTTGCGCACTTCGCTGGCGACGACGGCAAAGCCGCGGCCCTGCTCACCGGCCCGGGCCGCTTCAACGGCGGCATTGAGCGCCAGGATATTGGTCTGGAAGGCGATGCCATCGATGACGCCGATGATGTCGCCGATCTTGCGACTCGACGAATGGATGGCGCTCATCGTGTCGACCACCTGGCCGACCACCTCGCCACCGCGGATAGCCACCTGCTGGGCGGCACCGGCCAGTTCGCTGGCTTGCCGGGCGTGGTTGGCGTTCTGCTTGACGGTACCGGTCAGCTCTTCCATGCTCGAAGCGGTCTCTTCGAGGCTGCTCGCCTGTTCTTCGGTGCGCCCCGAGAGATCCTGATTGCCGGCAGCGATTTCCTTGGCTGCGGTATTGATCGCATCGGTCGCCACCTTGATCGCCATGACGATCTGCTGCAGTTTGTCGACGGTACCGTTGGCATCATCCTTCAGCGTGCCGAGCACCCCTTGGTACTCACTGTCGATCTTCTGCCGCAGATCGCCCTGCGCCATCCGCGAGAGCATGGCGCCGACATCGACCAGGGCCGCCGAGCTGGCGCCGAGCAACTGATTGATGCCGGCGGACAGGTCGTGATGGAAACCGGACATCCGCGAATTGTCGATACGCTTGCTGAAATCGCCGGCCACCGCCGCTTCGATGATGCCGGCCACCTCGCGCTCGACCTCGACCTCGGCCGTCCGGTCGTTCCATTCGACCACCGTGCCGAGTCGCTCGCCACGTTCGTTGATGATCGGGTTTGCGGTCAGTCGGAAATGCCGCTGGCCGATGCTGATATCGTTGCGATGGGTGCCCTGCAGGCTGGCCAGCAGGTTGCGCTGGTGCGCCGGCTGGCGGTGATACATGTCGAAATTCGAGCCGAGGATGGCAGCCGCCCGGAAGTCGGGCAGCACCTGCCTGATGTCATTCTCCGCCAGGCGCATCATGGCCAGCACCGAAGCATTGCAATAGATGATCTTGCCGTCCGGGTCGGCGACCATGACATTGTTCGAGGTGACGTCGAGCGCCACCTTGATGCGCATGGTGGCATCGGCAGCCAGGTGCTCGGCTTCGATTCGGCTGCGCAGGCCCGACTGCATCTTGTCGAGCGCCTGCTGCAGTTCGCTGACCTCATCACTACCCTCGATGCTGATGACGTTGTCCAGACGGCCGGCCGCTATCTCGTCGGCAATATGCACGGATTTGGCCAGCGGCCGGGTGATGCTGCGGCCAAAGACATAGGAGAAGGCTGCGATCAGCAGGGTGACCAGTACAGCCAGGCCGATCAGCATTTCGGTCGTCGTCTCGGTGGTCTGCCGGGCGCCGTCAAATAGCTCGCGGCCGCTTTCGGCATAGTACTGACGCAGCGCATCGGCCGCCTGGCTGGCCTTGGCGTAGGCCGGCCGGACAACACCGGCGTAGATGTCGGCAGCCCGCTCGTAATCACCGGCCGCCAATGCTTCACCCGCCGGCACGATGCCTTCCTGCACGTAGATCGCACGAGCATGCCGGTAGGCTTCCGCCAGTTCGCTCTCCCTCTCGTTCAAGGCTCGGGCGGAATATTCCTGCCACAGGGCGTCAATGGCCTGGCGGTTCTTGTCGAGGCTGTCAATGTGCAAGGTCACCGGGTGATCGTGCTTGGCCGCCTGGCTGCCGGAAGGGTCGTGCAGCAGGCCACCGGCCACCTGCAGATTATTCTCCGCCATCAGCGTCTGGATGCGCAGGACAAGCGAGCCTGGCTCGAGCTTGGCGACGTAGATGGCCTCACTGGTGCGCGCCACGTCACGCATATAGATCGCGGCAACGATGACGAGGACGCTAAACCAGAAAGCCATCCCCAGGGCTTGCCAGGTCAGGCGGGTACGGATTCGCAGTTTGTTGAGCATCGGACTTCCCTGTTCGCTAGTTCGACGTCGCCGCGTCGTCAATGAGTTCCATATCGGCGCTGGTCATCAGCCGCTCGATGTCGGTGACGATCATCATCCGCGCTTCCTGAGTCGCCAGGCCAAGGATGTACTTGGTATCGAAGGATCCGGAAAAATCCGGCGCCGGGCGGACCTGCCCACGGGTCAGCGAGATCACGTCGGAAACGCTGTCCACGACGACGCCGATGACGCGGCCGACGATATTGAGAATGATGACCACGGTGAACGGGGTGTATTCGATCTTGCCCAGTTTGAACTTGATGCGCAGATCGACCACCGGCACGATGATGCCGCGCAGGTTGATGACCCCCTTGATGAAGGGGGGCGCATTGGCGATCAACGTCGGCTGTTCGTAGCCACGAATCTCCTGGACTTTCAGGATATCGATGGCGTACTCCTCGCTACCCAGCGTGAAGGTAAGATATTCGCTGGCCACCAGATCATCCTCCGGCATCGCTCCGGCTCCCTGCCTCGTCACATCCATGTCTTGCTCCTCGTCTGCGCGCTCATCCTGCCCTCTGCACCATTGTTCTGGCCATGCCGGCAATTGCCGGGACATCAAGAATCAGCGCTACATGGCCATCACCCATGATGGTCGCGCCGGAGATGCCGGGAACCCGGCGGTAGTTGGCTTCCAGGCTCTTGATCACGACCTGGTGCTGGCCGACCAGGGCATCGACGAACAGGGCCGCCTTGGCGCCGTCGGCTTCGATGACGACCATGATGCCCTGGGTAAAATCGCTCCAGGCCGAATCCAGGCCGAACAGTTCGTGGAGTATGACGACCGGCAGGAAATCGCCGCGCACCTGGATCAACCGCACCTGGTTGGCCAGCGTGCGGATATCACCAGCCGCCGGCTGCAGGGATTCGATGACGTAGGACAGGGGCAGGATATAGGTCTGGTTGCCCACGGCCACCGACATGCCATCGAGAATGGCCAAGGTCAGCGGCAGGCGAACCGTCATCCGCGTACCGACCCCGAGCATCGATTCAATCTCCACCCGGCCGCCCATCGCCTGGATGTTGCGGCGGACGACATCCATGCCGACGCCTCTGCCGGAAACATCGGTGACCTGATCGGCGGTGGAAAAACCGGCTTCGAAAATCAGACTGAACACTTCCTGATCAGTCATCTGCTCTGAAACAGGCAGACCGCGCTCGCGCGCCTTGGCCAGAATCTTGTTGCGCGGCAGGCCGGCGCCGTCGTCACCAACCTCGATGACGATATTGCCGCCCTGGTGATAAGCCTTCAGTGTGATCGTGCCGACCGGACTCTTGCCGGCTGCCAGACGCGTCTCCGGCAACTCGATGCCGTGATCCAGGCTGTTGCGGATCAGGTGCGTCAGCGGATCGGCGATGCGCTCGATCAGCCCCTTGTCGAGTTCGGTCGTCTCGCCCGAGGTCTTCAATTCGACCTGCTTGCCCAGTTTGCCCGAGAGATCGCGAACGACCCGCGGGAAACGGGAGAAGACGAAGGAAATTGGCAGCATGCGGATGGACATCACCGATTCCTGCAGATCGCGGGTGTTGCGTTCGAGCTGGGTGAGGCCGTTGACCAACTGCTCCGGTGCCGCCTCCGCCATCTGTGTGGCAGTTTGCAACAGCATGGCCTGGGTGATCACCAGTTCGCCGACCAGGTTGATCAACTGGTCCACTTTTTCGACGCTGACGCGGATCGACGAGTCGCTGGCGGCAACAGCCGCCGCCGGCCGGCCGCCAGAGCGCGGCGGCGCTGTTGGCGGCGCCGGCTTAAGCGGCACGACAACAGGTTCTGGCTCAGCAACGGCGGCCGTTACTGAGCCAGGCGGTGCAAAAAATCCATAACCGTCGCCATCGGTCGGTGCCGCCGGCGCGTCTAGCGCTGCCGGCGCCGTCAGTGGCTCAAAAAAGCCATAGGCATCATCAACTGCTGCAGGAGCCTCGGCATTGGCAAGCGGCAAGGGGTCGAAAAAGCCGTACCCCTCGTCGTTCGTTTCACTCTCATCAGTCAGCGGTGGCGAGGGCAGCGGCACGAAGAAACCGTAGCCTTCCTCCTTGGCTGGAGCCCCCGGCGCATCACCGAAAAAGCCGAATGCAGCCTCGTCTTCAATCTCGACCAGGCTCTCCTCAACCACCCGCCAGGCGCCATTATCGGCAATGAAATCAATCGACTCCGAGAACGTGTCAGGCTTGGCGCCAGTCACCAGGCGCAATTGCCAGAAGCCGACGCCGCGATCCTCGGCGTCCGGCTGACTGAGCACCTCCAGGTCACCCAGGGCGCGCAATTCATCGAGCAACCCGTTTACCCCACCGGCATGCGCCGACACCGCGGTCGGTACGAACTCGATACCGTAGGCCCGGCGAGTCTGCACAGCCGTTGCCGGCGCCTTTGCCGGCGCCGGAGCAGCGATCGCAGGCGCCGGCGACTGCTTGGCGGGGGCCACCGCCCCGCCTTCCGACAAGCTGCGCAGGCGCGTGCAACTGGCCTGCACCGCCTGTGTATCGACACTACCCCGCCCCTGGTGGGCTTCCAGCATGCTACGCAGCAAATCCCCGGATTCGAGAAAGGCATCGACCATCTCGGGACGCAAAGCGAGTTCCTGCTTACGAATACGGTCGAGCAGATTTTCCAGGATATGGGTGGTTTCGGCCAGGTCAGTGAAACCAAAAGTCCCCGCGCTGCCCTTGATCGAATGGGCGGCGCGAAAAATCGCGTTGAGCTGTTCCGCATCCGGATTGCCAAGATCAAGGCCGAGCAGCAAAGACTCCATTGCCGCCAGGTGCTCCGCCGATTCCTCGAAGAACACCTGGTAGAACTGCGTCATGTCGATCGCCATGCTACCCCCCAAACCAGGCAGACAAACGCCTGACAGGCGCAACGCGACCCGACAGCAGCGGCGTGTTCACGCGCCCGCCCGACGACACTCAGCCAATTACCTTGCGGACGACTTCAATCAGCTTCTGGGGATCAAAGGGTTTGACTAGCCAGCCGGTTGCCCCGGCCGCCCGGCCCTGCGACTTCATGGTATCGGAGGACTCGGTGGTCAGCATGAGGATCGGCGTCGAAGCGTACTGCGGCATGCCACGCAAGGTCTTGATCAGGGTCAGTCCATCCATGCGCGGCATGTTCTGGTCGGTCAGAACCAGATTGACGCCACGTGCCTTGGCCTTGTCCAGACCATCCATCCCGTCGACTGCCTCGACGACCTCATAGCCAGCACTTTTCAAGGTGAAGCTGACCATCTGCCGGATGGATGCCGAATCATCGACTGCGAGCACGGTTTTCGCCATATCTTCCTCTTTCTTCAATTATTGATTCGCTTCGACCTATTGCGACCAGGGGGCCTACTTAACCGGGAGTTCCCTTGCCCAGCCCCGGAAGGTCCAGACCTTCGCCCACGTCATCGTCGGTCGAAATATCGGACTCAGGCCCCTCCTCCTGGAGGATCGCCAATTCCGTCTTCTGGTTGAGCACCACGATGCTGATGCGGCGATTGACCGAGTTCAACGGATCATTCTTGTCGAAGAGTACGGTCGAGGCCAGACCGACGACGCGCAGCACCTTGGTATTGTCCATGCCGCCAGAGACCAGTTCGCGACGCGAGGCGTTCGCCCGGTTGGCCGAAAGCTCCCAGTTGGAGAAGCCCACAGTTCCACCAACGAACTGCGCGGCATCGGTGTGGCCGGCCAGACTGATCCGGTTGCTGACACCGTTCAGCGCCTTGCCAATCTGGCGCAGGATATCTCGCGTGTAAGGCTTGAGCTCGGCCCCACCGGAATCGAACATCGGCCGGTTCTGCTCGTCGACGATCTGGATGCGCAGCCCTTCGGAAGTAATGTCGAGCAGCATCTGTTTCTTGAACTGTGCCAGCTGCGGGCTTTGCTCGATCATTTTCTCGATGTCGGCCTTGAGTGTCTCCAGGCGTTCGAGTTCCTTGCGGCGAAATTCGAGTTGCGCTTCCTTGGAGAACGACGTGCTTTTCTTCGCCTCGACATCACCCCGTTTGACCTGACCGGACTGCCGGGTGAGATCCTTGCCGCCGCCTTTCAGGATGCTCGTCGCATCACCTGCTCCGTCGCCGCCCGACATCGCCACCTTCGCCGGATTCTGGAAATACTCGGCAATGCCCTGCAAGTCGCCCTTGGCCGTCGAGCCGAGCAGCCACATCAGCAGGAAGAAAGCCATCATCGCCGTCACGAAGTCGGCATAGGCAATTTTCCAGGCACCACCGTGCGCGCCACCGGCAATAACCTTCTTGCGCTTGATGACTATGGGACGGGTGGAGTCGTCGCTCATCCGCTTACCTTATCGAGGGGCGACAAGATCACTTGCCCTTGCGTGCCTTGAGCTCTTCCTCAAGCTCGATGAATCCCGGACGATCGTGCGAAGGCAGGGTCTTGCGACCGAATTCGATAGCCACCTGGGGCGCGTAGCCGGACATCGAGGCGAGCAACACCATTTTGATCATCTGGTAAATCTTGGAGTCGCTGTGTGCCTTTTGCTCCAGCTGCTTGGCAACCGGTTCGACGAAGCCGTAAGCAATCAAAATGCCGAGAAAGGTACCGACCAGTGCCCCGCCGATCATCTTGCCGAGAACGGCGGGCGGACTGCCCACCGACCCCATGACGTTAACCACCCCCATCACCGCCACAACGATACCGAAGGCCGGCACCGCACCTGCGACATTGGACATCACGTGCCCAGGCTCGGCCGCTTCGTGATGATGCGTCTCCAGTTCGACATCCATCAGGCTTTCGATCTCGACGGTGTTCAGATTGCCGCCGACCATCATGCGCAGGTAATCGGTGGTGAATTCGATCACATGATGATCTTGGACGATGTTCGGGTACTTGCTGAAAATCGCGCTTGCCTCGGGATTCTCGACATCGCTCTCGATCGACATCAGTCCCTCTTTGCGCACCTTGGCCAGGATTTCAAACAACATTGCCAAGGCATCGACATAGTAGGCCTTGTTATATTTCGAGCCCTTGAGTATCCCCGGAATAGCACCGACCGTCGCCTTGATCACCCCGATGTTGTTGGCGCCGACGAAATAACCAATGGTCAGACCGACGATTGCCACGTACTCAAGCGGCACCCAGAGGGCCAGGAGGCTGCCATGGAAAGCGTAGGTTCCCAGCGACGAGGCCAGAATGATGACGTAAGCGACGATAAGAAGCATGCAGGGTTCCCTGGAGCGCCGGCCAATGCCGATACAGACGCGCGTATTATTAGCTGCTGCTATTGTAGCCACAGGCGTTGCGCCTGTGCAAAGAAGAACTCCGCAAACCCGCGTCTTGGCGGACCACTGCGGGTTCGGTGCTAAACTCGGCAACGCAACCAATCCTCTTCATAAACGTGATCCGTTACTGCATCCTTTGCGGGTCCGTCGTTTCGTTCTCCGTGCCCGCTGGCGACAACCTGCCCCGGCATGTTTGCCCGAACTGCGGCCATATCCACTACGAGAACCCGCGCCTGGTCGTCGGCTGCATCGCCGAACACGACGGCGCCATCCTGCTTTGCCGCCGGGCTATTGAACCCCGCCTCGGTTTTTGGACTCTCCCCGCCGGCTTCATGGAAAATGGCGAAACGACGGCCGACGCCGCTCGCCGGGAAACCATGGAGGAAGCCGGCGCCAGGGTCATCATTGACGCCCCTTTCGCCATGATCAGCCTAGCCCACATCAACCAGGTCCATCTCTTCTACCGCGGCCGCCTGGCTTCGCCGGAATATTCTGTCGGAGAAGAAAGCCTTGAAGTGGCCATGTTCAAGCCCGAGGAGGTCCCTTGGGAACAACTCTCCTTTCGTAGCGTGGCCCTCTGTCTAGAGCGATACCTCAACGATCGGCAGCAAGGGATTTATAACTTCCACGAAAGCCAGCTTGCGCCACCTTGACAGCGGGAAGCGGCGGTTCGCCCGATACCGGTAAGCGAAACAAAATGCTCAATCAGGCCTGAGCGCTAGCTGTCGGGCACAAACAGAACCGGTAGTTCGACCCGCAGGTGACGTTCGTGTAGTTCCGGCGGCAGAGGAGCCAGGCGCACAGCCTGCGTAACCATGCTGAGGGCCGCTTCGTCAAATTGCTGGTTGCCACTGCTTTGCAGGAGACTCACGACCGGCCAGGACGCCCCCGGCGTACGATGTATGCCAACCAGAACCTCGGCGGCCCCGGCGGCCGGCGGATAGCGCTGGAACTGGCGCGCCTGCCTGGCCACGGCCAGGCGATAGGCACTCAAACAGGCTGCCGCGACCGGCTCCGACGCCTCAGAAGACAGTGGGTCAGGCGGGTCCTTGCCCCTGCAACAGAAGGAGCCGGTTCTCTCCTCGCACCGACTGCAATCTTCTTTTCCTGCGCCATGCGTGCCCGGCCTGGGGACTGATCAGGCAAGCGGATACCGGGCAAGCCTTGAACTGGCCGCAATTCGCCGTGTAGGCGGCTACCCTCAACGGCCGACCAGCCTGACAACATAAGCAGGGGAAAAGCATCCACCCCCAGGAGGGCAGCATGCAGTACCAACGACACCAGCACGGCCTCACCAATCCACGCAGACTGCCCACAAAATAAATCAGCCCCCCGGGCACCAGTGGTACGCGAGGGGCTGTTTCCGCCTTAGTTCAAGCGGCTCTGGTCCGGATTACTTCCCGAGCTTGCGTGATTCCTCTTCCATCTTGCTCGAGTACATCTTGCCCATGACCACACCGATCACCAATACACCGACGATCACAGCCAGGCTCATCAAGCCAATATCGCTACTAAACAAAAGTTCCCAAGCCATATGTCACCTCCCAGTAACAGAAAAAATCACTTCCCCGCCTTTGCATCCAAGCGCAAGGGCTCCTCCGAATCGGCCTGCCACTCTCCTTGCAGACGCCACTTTCCGGCGGGGTCCTCAATAGAGACAAGCCATCTTCCGTGGAGGTCAGCGTTCAATTTACCACCATAGAACCCAGGCCCCTCGGAAACCATTTCCACCAACTGGTCCTGGCCGGCGCGCGTCGGATGCGCCAGTTTCAGGACGAGTGCGGTGGGCAAATTTGCCGCAGCTTCAGCAGTCAGCATCAAGCGCACATTGAGTCCGGCGCGCATTACATCGGCGTGCAGACCGAGAGTGCTGGCCTGATGGTCACGCTGCAGACGTTGATTAACGGTCAATCCCTGCTTGTAGTAGTCATCGGTCACCAGGCCATCATTGCTGACCACTGCCAACCAGAGAGTAATGATGCCGGCGACGACAACTGTTGCTGGTCCGGCAATCAGGAACCACGGCCAGCGCTGCTTGTACCAGGGGGTATTGTCGTGTTGCAAAATTGATGTATTCATTTATCTCTCACGGAAACAGAAACGAGGCTTTCTCGCGGACGGCAATATCGTCATGCCCTTCAGCCTTGATATCGAAATGTATGGTATTCGCCCCCTTGCGGCCCGACTCCGGAGGCACGCGGACGACGATGGTTACTTCGTGATTCTGAGCACTATTCACCTCGACCAAGCGGTTACCGACGATCTCGATACCGGCCAACCCCTCGACGGCAAGCAGGTAACGCTGCGGCTCCTCCGTCGTATTCATGACCTTGAGGTTGTATATATTCTCAATACTGCCATCATCGGCTTCTCGAGCCAAGGTCGAGCGATCGCGAATCACGTCAACCTTGAGCGGAACTCGCGTAGCCAACGACCAGATCGCCGCAGCCGTGATAGCTAGCAAGATAAGCATGTAAACAATAATGCGTGGCCGCAGGATGTGATTGGCGACATCCTTTGGTGAGAAATGCATGGCTATTGCGTTCTCGGTGGTGTAGCGAATCAGGCCGCGCGGCAGGCCGACCTTGTCCATCACCGGATCACAGGCATCGATACAGGCACCGCAACCGATGCATTCGTACTGCGTTCCCTTGCGGATATCGATGCCCGTAGGGCAAACCACCACACACAGATTGCAATCAACACAGTCACCCTGGCCGGCAGCCTGGGCATCGACAGCCTTCCTGCGCGGAGCCCGCGGTTCGCCACGTTCGGGATCATAGGTGATGATCAGGGTATCGGGATCAAACATGACCCCTTGAAAGCGCGCGTACGGGCACATGTACTTGCACACCTGCTCACGCAGGAAGCCTGCCTGCAAGTAACAAAAGCCGGCGTAGAAAAAGATCCAGAACAGTTCCCAAGCAGACAGTCCGAAGGGCAATGCGGCCAGCAATTCATCCACGGGCGTGAAGTAAGCGACCAACGTGAAGCCGGTCCACAAGGAGATGATCAACCAGACGGCATGCTTGACCGTCTTGATGCGCAATTTGCGGCCACTCATCGCCGCCAGGTCGAGTTTCATCCGCGTCGAGCGATCGCCTTCGATCCTGTTCTCGACCCACATGAATATTTCAGAATAAGCGGTTTGCGGACAGGCATATCCGCAGAACAGGCGACCGGCTACAGCGGTAAAGAGGAAAAGTGCATAGGCCGAAATGATCAGCAGCAAGGCCAGGTAAAAGACATCCTGAGGCCAGAGGACCAGTCCAAAAAAATAGAACTTGCGTTCGACGAGATGCAGGAGAACCGCTTGGCGCTCATTCCACTGGAGCCACGGCAAACCATAGAAAAGAATCTGGGTGAACCACACGAAGGCCCAGCGCCAAGTAGTCCACCAGCCCTTTACATCGCGGATATAGACCTTTTTGTGCTTCTCGTAGAAAGAAACAGCAGCCCCGTCCCCGGTATCCTGCGAAATGATTTCCGTGCTTTCCATGACGCCCTTGTCGGTATCAAAATTGCGCTATAGGGCCGCGGCGCCATGACAGCGCAAACGCAATTTTGATACAGCAGAGGGAAAAATAACGGGGCGGCTCACGCCGCCCCGAATCAAGCTATTACTTGGCGCCTTGGCTCAGGCTGAGCACATAAGCGGACAACAGGTGAATTTTGGCATCGCCGAGGAAGTCCTTCCAGGCCGGCATCTTGTTCTGACGGCCATTGGTGATAGTCTCGGTAATGACGGCCTCGGAGGAACCATACAGCCAGACCTTGTCGGTCAGGTTGGGGGCGCCGAGAGCCTGCATGCCGGTACCATCAGCGCCGTGGCAACCGATACAACCGGCGCTGGAGAAGGCTTCCTGACCACGCGCTGTACGCACGGCATCGTTCGGCAGACCGGACAAGGATCGAACATAGTTGGCCAGATCCTTGACGGTGTCGGCACCGAGCTGGGCGTGCGGCGGCATGATCCCCATACGACCTTCAGCAATGGTTGCCTTGATCTGATCCGGCTCACCGCCCCACTGCCAGTCGCTGTTGGTCAGATTCGGGAAACCCTTGGCACCACGAGCATCTGCACCGTGACACTGCATGCAGTAGGTCAGGTACATGCGCTTGCCCATTTCCATCGCCTGCTTGTCGCCAGCAACGGCCTTGATATCCATGGCCATGTACTTGTCGAACAACGGCTTGACCGCGGCATCCATTTTCTGGACTTCAGTTGTATGCTGCCCAACGGAGGTCCAGTTCAGCATGCCCTTGAAGTTGCCAAGACCCGGGTAAAGCGCCAGATATACCAGCGCAAAGACCACGGTGATAACGAACATCCAGCTCCACCACTTGGGCATCGGGTTGTTGTATTCCTCAAGGGTTTCATCCCAGACATGACCCATGGTCTTGCCCGGCGTGAAAGTCGCCTTGCCCTGTACGATCAGCAGAACCGCGCAGGCCAGAATACTGCCCAGGACGATCACAATGACGTACATGTTCCAAAAATCGTTTACGAAATCGCTCATTTGCTTTCCTTTTATCAGCGCGGCTGCGATGCACTGGGCACCGCACCCTGATCATCGTCTTCCGCGAACGGCAGGTTGGCAGCTTCCTCAAACCCCTTCTTGCTGCTCCTGCCGTAAGCCCACCCCACGATGGCCAGGAAGCAGAGCAACCCGGCAACCGTAATGATGGAACGCAGATCGTTGATGTCCATGGCCACTTACTTCATCGTGCTCAGTGCAGTACCCAGACCCTGCAGGTAGGTAATCAGCACATCAAGCTCTGTCTTGTCACCGATGGTAGCCTTGGCCCCCTTGATCTCCTCATTAGAGTAGGTCGGGATACCACGCATGTTGGCATAGGTACGCATCACCCCCATCTTGGCTTCAATATCGGCAGCGACTGAATCCTTCGCCTTGGTATTGGCGAGGAAAGCGAAGGCAGGCATGTTGGACTCGGGAACCACGTCACGCGGATTGATCAAGTGAGCGCGCTGCCATTCGTCGGAATAACGACCGCCAACCCGCTGAAGATCAGGACCAGTACGCTTGGAACCCCACTGGAACGGATGGTCGTAGACAAATTCGCCAGCAACGGAGTAGTGGCCGTAACGCTCTGTTTCCGCACGGAACGGGCGAATCATCTGCGAATGGCAGTTGTAACAACCTTCCCGCAGATAAACCTCACGACCGGCCAGTTGCTCCGCCGTGTAAGGCTTTACGCCTTCCACCGGCGTCGTCGTGGACTTCTGGAAAAAGAGCGGAACGATTTCCAGCAAGCCGCCCCACAGGACCACAAACAACGTGAGGATGAACAGCAGGCCTACGTTCTTTTCAATTTGCTCATGCTTAAGCATTCTTTTATCCCCCTAATCAGGCGTGGTGAGCAGCCGGAACAATCACCGGTGCATCCTTGGTGTTGCCACCAGCCATCGTCTTGAACATGTTGTAGGCCATGATCAGCATGCCCAACAGGAACAGGACGCCACCCAGCCAACGGATTGCCCAGAACGGATAGGACCCCTTGACCGACTCGACGAAGCTGTAAGCCAGCGTACCGTCGGCGTTGACCGCACGCCACATCAGACCCTGCATGACGCCGGCAATCCACATGGAGGCGATGTACAGAACGGTACCGATGGTGGCGATCCAGAAGTGGGTCGTAACCAAGGCAGTGCTATACATTTCCTTCTTGCCGAAGAGACGGGGGAGGAGGTAGTAGACCGAGCCGATGGAGACCATCGCCACCCAACCCAAGGCACCGGAGTGCACATGGCCGACAGTCCAGTCCGTATAGTGCGACAACGCATTGACGGTCTTGATGGACATCATCGGACCTTCAAAGGTCGACATGCCGTAGAAGGACAGCGAAGTGATCAGGAACTTAAGGATGGGATCGTCGCGCAGCTTATGCCAGGCACCCGACAGGGTCATGATGCCGTTGATCATGCCACCCCAGGACGGAGCCAGCAGAATCAGCGAGAAGATCATGCCGACGGACTGGGTCCAATCCGGCAGGGCGGTGTAGTGCAGATGGTGCGGACCTGCCCACATGTACGTAAAGATCAGGGCCCAGAAGTGAACCACCGATAGACGATAGGAGTAGACCGGGCGACCAGCCTGCTTCGGCACGAAGTAGTACATCATGCCGAGAAAGCCAGCGGTCAGGAAGAAACCGACCGCGTTGTGACCGTACCACCACTGAATCATTGCATCCTGAACACCCGAATAGACGGAGAAGGAACGGGTCAGCGAAACCGGAACTACGGCACTGTTCACCAAGTGCAACAGGGCAACGGCAACGATCATCGAGCCGAAGAACCAGTTAGCAACGTAAATATGCGACACGGTCCGTTTGGCGATGGTGCCAAAGAACACCAGACCATAAGAAACCCAGACCAGCGTGATCAGGATGTCGATCGGCCACTCCAGTTCGGCGTATTCCTTACCTTGGGAAAAACCCAGCGGCAGGGTGATGGCAGCCAACAGAATGACCACTTGCCAACCCCAGAAAGTAAAGGGAATTAGCGGGCCGCCCCAAAGGCGGGTGTGACAGGTACGCTGAACGCACCAGTAAGACGTTGCAAACAAAGCGCAGCCACCGAACGCGAAAATAACCGCGTTGGTATGTAGCGGACGCAGCCGGCCAAAATGCAGGAAGCCAATATTCAGCTCCGGCCAGACCAGCTGGGCAGCAATGATGACACCGACAAGCATGCCAACAATGCCCCAGATGACGGTCATGACGGTGAATTGCCGTACGACCTTATCGTTGTATGTGGTTTGCGTTCCAGACATGAACCCACCTCTCGTTAATGAAAAGACTGAATGACCACCCCCCTGAACCCAAGGTGGCGCATGAAAGCGGATGGTATTCTAGTTCCTCGAGGCCGTTTTGACCTAGATCAACCTACGGAATATCTAGGGTGACTTAGACCAAAAGTCGTAAGGCTCGTGTAAGCCACTCGTGCTGGAGGAGGCGCAAAATGCGTGGACAAAAAAAGGGTGCGTCGTAACGCACCCCAACCCCAACAGAGAATGTTCGTGAAGGTTTCCCTTCACACGGAAATCATAATGTCACCCGAATCGGCCAATTGTGTTGACGCAGGTCAAACTTTGTCCGATTTGTCGTTTTCAATCAATTCCGGATTGTCATCCTTGTTTTTTGGCAGTTTATCGTCCATCAGAACACGGAAGCCCGGCCCTTCCAGATCGTCAAACTGACCACTACGCACCGACCACCAGAACGCTATGGCGATGCCGAAGACAATGAGCACTGATATGGGAATCAGCAGGTAGATACTCTCCATCAGTCATTCTCCAGACGCTGGATGCGTAATGAGTTGAGCACAACCAGCAAGGAACTCAGGGACATGCCGATCCCCGCCATCCACGGAGTGACATAGCCAGCGATGGCGGCCGGCAGGGCCACCACATTGTAGACGAACGACCACCAGAGATTCTGCCGAATCACCTGCAGGGCAAATCCAGCTCGCCCGAGCCCCTTGTGCAGATGCGCCAGGTTTTCCGAGAGCAGCACGAAATCGGACTGGGTACGTGCCAACTGTGCACCACCGCCCATGGCGATGGAAACCTGGGCCTGGGCGAGGACCGGCGCATCGTTTACACCGTCACCGACCATGGCGACAACAGCGCCATCCGCCTGCAGGGCAGTCACACAGGCGTGTTTTTCGGCCGGGGTAACGCCGGCCCGGACATCGTCGATGCCGAGCTCACCGGCTACTCGGCGCGCTACGGCCGGGGCATCACCAGTCAGCAGCACGACCGACTTGCCGGCGCCACGCAGGTCGTCGATCAGCCGCCTTGCCTCCGGACGCAACTGATCGCCGATGCGGAAAAGTGCTACCGCCCCACGGGCATCGGCCAGCAAGACGACGGTATCACCGCTCTCCAGCCAGTCCGCCGCCGACTCGGGAAGTTCTGCTCCACTAAGTGCCAAGGCATAAGCCGGACGGCCGACACGATAGCGCTGACCGCCAACCACGGCCTCAATCCCCTGACCCGGTTCGCTGAGTGAATCGACGGCAGCCACCAGACTCATGCTGCCTGCCGCATGCCTCAGCGCCAGCGCCAGCGGGTGTTCGGACGCCTGTTCAACGGTGGCAGCAATGGCCAAGCATTGATCACGGTCAAGATTTGCCAGTGGCCGCACGTCGCGCAGATGCATGTGGCCAGTGGTCAGGGTGCCGGTCTTGTCAAAGACGAAATGCGTTGCCCGCGCCAGGGTTTCGATGGCGTGACCGCGTGTCACCAGCAGTCCGTCGCGGGCCAGCGAGCCGGCCGTCACCGTCAGGGCGATCGGGGTCGCCAGAGCCAAGGCGCAGGGACAGGTGACGACCAGCACGGAAACGGTGACCCAGAGCGCCTGTGAGGGTTCAACCAGATACCAGCCGAGCGCAGTCAGCAAAGCCACAATCAACAACGCGAAGACGAAGTAGCTGGCAATACGGTCCGCCAGTTCGACAATCTTTGGTTTATCGAGCGAAGCCCGTTCCATCAGTTCGATGATCGCCGACAAACGCGTGCCCTGCCCTACCTGCTCGACCCTCACAACCAGCGGACTTTCGGCGTTGATCGAACCACCAGTCACCGAATCGCCGGCCTGTTTTGGCACCGGCAGGCTCTCGCCAGTGAGGAGGGCCTCGTTGGCACAACTGACTCCCTCGACTACCCGGCCGTCGGCCGGAACGATTTCCCCGGGCCGTACCAGAACATAATCGCCGGCCTGCAGATCCGCCACAACCTTCTGTTCCGTCTCCCGACTGTCCGGAAAGCCCGGGAGTTTCTGCGCGAAGGCAGGCAACAGCTTGGTCAACGCCTCGGTAACGCTGAGCGCCTTCTGCCGTGCGGTCATTTCCAGATAGCGACCACCCAGCAGGAAGAAGACGAACATGGTGATCGAGTCAAAGTACACCTCGCCGCCCTGAATGAAGGTTGCCCAGCAGCTGGCGGCGAAAGCGAGGCCAACGCCGAGGGCGACCGGCACATCCATGCCAACCCGGCGCAGCTTGATGTCGCGCCAGGCATTGCGGAAAAACGGCGCCGACGAATAGAAGACGACCGGTAGAGTGAGTACCAGGCTGGCCCAGCGCATCAGGCTCTCGATATCGGCCGACATGTCGCCGTCAGCGATGTACACCGGATAGGCATACATCATCACCTGCATCATGCCGAAGCCGGCGACCCACAGTCGCCACATGGCCCCACGCCGCTCCCTTTGAGACACTTCCTCGTTCTTGGCGGCATCATACGGGTAGGCACGGTAGCCGATGGCGGCAATGGCGGTCAGGATGTCCGACAGCTTGATCTTCGACTCAACCCAGCGAACCCGCGCCCGCCGGGTCGCATAATTGATATCGACTGCTGTCACCCCAGACAGCTTGCCGACATGCTGCTCGTTCAGCCAGATACAGGCCGAGCAGGTAATGCCTTCGAGCAACAGCGAGGCCTCGCGCTCACCCTCGCCGAGTTCCTTGACGAAGCTTTTCTGGAAGTCGGCGTGATCGAACAGCGCCAGTTGATCGAGGATGGCCGGCATCGCCTCGCGCGGCGACTCGGGCATGGCATCACGGCTGCGGTAGTAGTCTTCCAGCCCGTTTTCGACGATTGATTGAGCAACCGCCTGGCAGCCGTAACAGCACATGGCGCGGTCTTCCCCACCGATCCTGACCGGCAGATCGACATCCTCCGGAATGGGCAGACCGCAGTGGTAACAGGAGCATTCAGACATGCAATAAAAAAGGCACCGAAGTGCCTTTTTGGTCAATGGCGGAGCCGAAGTATAGTTTATTTGACACCCATACGGATGGCACCGTCGAGGCGGATGACCTCACCGTTAAGGTAGGGATTCTCGGCGATGTGCTTGACCAGCGCCGCGAATTCAGCTGGCTTGCCCATGCGCGTCGGGAACGGCACCATCTTGTTCAGCGAGTCCTGCACCTCGGCCGGCATGCCGAGCAGCATCGGTGTTTCCATAATGCCCGGGGCGATGGTCATGCAGCGGATACCGCTACGCGACAGTTCGCGGGCCACCGGCAGGGTCAGGGCGACGATGCCGCCCTTCGAGGCAGCATAAGCTGCCTGCCCAAGCTGCCCTTCGAAAGCGGCGACGGAGGCGGTATTGACGATCACGCCACGCTCGCCACCTTCATCAGCTTCGTTTTTGAGCATGGCATCGACAGCCAGGCGGATCATGTTGAAGGTGCCGACCAGGTTGATGTTGATGACCTTGGCAAAACTCTCCAGGCGATGCGGCCCTTCCCGGCCAGCAACCTTTTCCGCCGGCGCGATCCCGGCACAATTGACCAGGCCATGCAGGCCACCGAAACGCTCGACCGCCGTGCGCACCGCCTGGCTCGCCGAAGCCTCGCTGGCCACATCGGTTTCAACGAACAGGGCGTTGGCACCGAGTTCGCAGGCCAAGCGTTCGCCAGCTTCACGATTGAGATCGGCAAGCACGACCCGGGCGCCGGCGGCCGCCAATGCTTGTGCTGTTGCCGCCCCCAGCCCCGAACCGGCGCCGGTAATGAGGAATACCTTGTTGTTGATTTGCATGTGCTCTCCATATATGAATGTCGGCTGGTGTTGTCGGCCATTATTCCAAACGGTACCGTATGGTCCAGAGCGAGATATTACCCGGCACCGGGGCAAAGCAAAATGCCCCGCATCATCAGGACGGCACTCACCAAGGCGGCACTGGGCGATGGCCTTTGGCACAATGCCGTCTAGACTGAGATAGTCAGACTTCATTCCGAGGAGTTCATCATGTCCATCTTCGATTCCCCGATCGCCCGCTGCGATGCTGTGCATGAACTGGTTCTCACCGACGAAACCCAAGCCGAGTGCGCCCGCGAACATGAGTGTCCGCCAGGTCGCATCTGTCCACTCTGCGGATATTTTGCCGATCAGGACGAGCGCGACGCCAAAGCAGCCATCGCCCCCTCAAGCACTTGAGCGGCGACTACTGAACTGGCGCTTGGTCGGCCGCCGGGCAGTGTTATGATGTTTGGGCATTCCGTTTCTCTTGGCCTTGACGGAAAACCCAGCAAAAGATGCCTGCCAACCACCTGCCGACCGTCCTCATCGTCGATCACTCGCTCAGTAACCGTGACCTGATTGGCGATTGCCTTCGGCAATTGACGGATATCCAGGTCGTCGGCGCCGGCGATGGCGCGCAGGCCCTCCATTGTTTTCGCGAACTGCGCCCCAGCCTGATCCTGCTTGATCTGGCTCTTGACGACATCGACGGTATCTCGCTAGCCCGCGAATTGCGTCAGATCGAACGCGGCGCGGAAGAAGATGGCATCGTCGCCTGGACTCCCATCGTCTTTCTCTCCCGCATCCAGGACGAAGACGCCCTGGCGCGCGGCATCCTGGCCGGCGGTGACGACTTCCTGTACACCCCGGTTTCGGAAGTCGTGCTGCTCGCTAAAGTGCGGGCCATGTTGCGCATCGCCGGCATGCAGCGGGAAATCCACGACGCCCATCGGCAGTTGAGCAGCATCGCCCGCCTCGATAGCCTGACCAACATCCCCAACCGGCGCCATTTCGACGAAACCCTGGCTGCTGAATGGAAGCGCTGCCGCCGCGCCGACGCGCCGCTGAGCATCGTTCTCGGCGACATCGATTTCTTCAAGCAATTCAATGACATCTACGGCCACCCGGCCGGCGACTCCTGCCTGACAGCAATCGCCGGCAGCCTGCATGAAGCACTGTTCCGGGTTGAGGACATGGTGGCGCGCTATGGCGGCGAGGAATTTGCCGCCATCCTTCCCGGCACCGACAACGAAGGCGCTCGTGCAGTGGCTGAACGCATGCGGCGGGCAGCGCGCGAACTGTGCATTCCACATGCGCAAGGAGTGGGGGGACTGGTTTCCTGCAGTTTCGGCGTCGCCAGCATCAATCCGGACTCCGCCAGCCTGCCACAGCAACTGCTGCAGACCGCCGATGCCGGGCTCTACCTGGCCAAACGTGCGGGACGGAACCAGATCGGCCTGGCCGGCATCTGAGCAGCCGAGGGGCGGCCTGCCGGCACAGTCGATGGTGCCCATGAGAAGAATCGAACTTCCGACCTCTCCCTTACCAAGGGAGTGCTCTACCACTGAGCTACATGGGCCCTAACCAGGATGATCCACAAAACAAAGAGGCCGTTCCGGAGAACGGCCTCTTCTCTTGGATTCCTGGTGCCGGAGATAGGAGTCGAACCTACGACCTTCGCATTACGAATGCGCTGCTCTACCAACTGAGCTACACCGGCACTGGCCGGCCCTTTCCGGATGCCGCCGAAGCGGTCTTTCCGGCCAGCGGCTGCGGCACAGCGTAGAATTATAGCTTTTTCGTCGCCCTCGAGGCAACGCTTACACACGATGAATCTGTTGCGCGCCCTGGCCACGGTCAGCGGCATGACCCTGCTTTCGCGAATTCTCGGTTTCGTCCGCGACTTCGTCATCGCCCGTACCTTTGGTGCCGGACTGGCCACCGACGCCTTTTTCGTCGCTTTCAAATTACCCAACCTGCTGCGCCGGATGTTTGCCGAAGGCGCCTTCTCGCAAGCCTTCGTGCCAATTCTCGGCGAATACCGCAACCGCAATTCGGCGGAAGACACGCGCACGCTGGTCGATCACGTCGCCACCCTGCTCTCGCTGGTTCTGTTCTTCATCACCGCCATCGGTATGGCCGCGGCGCCCATCCTGGTCTGGATTTCTGCCCCCGGCTTCGCCGCTGACATTGGCAAGTTCGAACTGACCGTCGAACTGACCCGCATCACCTTCCCCTACATTCTGTTCATGTCGCTGGTCGCGCTGGCCGGCGGCATTCTCAACACCTGGAGCAAATTCGCGCTGCCGGCGTTCACCCCGGTGGTGCTTAATCTGGTGTTCATCGGCATGGCGCTATTCGCCACGCCTTATTTCGATCCGCCGGTGCTGGCGCTCGGCTGGGCAGTCTTCATCGGTGGCCTGCTGCAACTGGCCATCCAGCTGCCGGCACTGCGCAAGATATCCATGTTGCCGCGGCCGACGCTGAACTGGCGCGCCGCCTGGGCCGATCCCGGGGTGCGCCGAATCGTCACGCTGATGGGGCCGGCGCTGGTCGGCGTCTCGGTGTCGCAGATCAGCCTGCTGATCAACACCATCTTCGCTTCTTTTCTGGCCACCGGCAGCGTCTCCTGGCTGTATTACGCCGACCGCCTGATGGAATTCCCCTCCGGCCTGCTCGGCGCCGCGCTCGGCACCATCCTGCTGCCCTCGCTGTCGCGCTGCCACGCCAGCGGCAATCTCGTGGAGTACTCGAAATTGCTCGACTGGGGTCTGCGCCTGACCCTGCTGCTGGCAGCGCCGGCCGCCGTCGCCCTGGCGCTGCTCGCGGTGCCCTTGATTACCACGCTGTTCCATCATGGCGCTTTCTCGGCCGACGACGTGATGCGCACCCGTGAGGCACTGGTCGCCTACACCGTCGGCCTGACCGGGCTGATCCTGGTCAAGGTGCTGGCTCCCGGTTTCTATGCCCGGCAGAACGTGCGCACACCGGTGAAGATCGCGCTGATCGCCCTATTTGCCACCCAGGTGATGAACCTCATCTTCGTCTTCGGTTTCCAGCTCGCCCATGCCGGACTGGCATTGTCGATCGGCCTGGCCGCCTGCCTCAATGCGGTGCTGCTCTATCGCGGCCTGCGCCGGCACGACATCTACACGCCGCAGCCGGGCTGGCTACCATTTGTCATCAAACTATGTCTGGCCATGACCGTTATGGCTGCAGCCCTGTGGTTCGGTATGGGGCCGGAAAACGCCTGGTTGCAAAAGGGCGCGCTCGGCCGGACAATCCATCTCTCATGGCTGGTCCCGCTTGGCGCGACCGCCTATTTCGCGACACTTTGGGCCCTCGGTTTCCGTCTGCGCGACTTCAAGCGACGGTCTGCCGAATGACAGGAGAGGCTTCAATGCAACTGATCAGCAACAGTTTTGCCGACGGCGAACGAATTCCCGGCGACCACTCCTTCTGCACGCCGGATCCCGCCCATCACGTCTGCCTCGGCAAGAATCTCAACCCGCAGCTCAACTGGACTGATATTCCTGCCGGAACGCGCTCCTTCGCCATCATCTGCCATGACCCGGATGTGCCGAGCCAAGGTGACGACGTCAATCAGGAAGGCCGCACCGTGCCGGCCGCGCTGCCACGCGTCGACTTCTTCCATTGGGTTCTGATCGACCTGCCGGCCTCGGTGACGAGCATCGAGGCTGGCGAGTTCAGCAACAGCGTCACGCCGCGTGGCAAATCCGGTCAGCAGGCGGCAAACGGCAGCCGTCAGGGGGTGAACAACTACACGGACTGGTTCGCCAACGATCACGACATGAGCGGCGACTACCACGGTTACGACGGCCCCTGCCCGCCGTGGAACGACGAGATCGTGCACCACTATGTATTCACCGTATACGCGCTCGACATTGAGCGTCTTCCGCTGGAAGGCCGCTTCGGCGGCCCCGAGGTGCGCGCTGCGCTGGCGGGCCACGTGCTGGCGCAAGCCAGCCTGACCGGCACCTACACGCTGAATCCGGCGCTGCTCGGCTGATCGAGCTCACCCTGGCGCATCAGGCCATGCCGAACGGCATGGCCTTTTTCTTGGCACTCGCCAATCGCCTGGCGGAAATTGCATGCTCACCGACAGCGCAGACAATGGCCAGTCCTCGGCCGGGCGCTTAGGATGTCCAGATATTTTCACAAAGGAGACAACATGCAGGCCTTTCAGGACTTCTACCCGGAGAACGTTGCCCATTGTTATGGCTGTGGCCGGCTCAACGAACACGGGCATCAGATCAAGACCGTCTGGGAAGGCGAGGAAAGTGTCACCCGCTTCCAGCCGAAACCCGAACACACGGCGATTCCTGGCTTCGTCTATGGCGGCCTGCTGGCCTCGCTGATCGACTGCCACGGTACCGGCACCGCTGCCGCTGCGATGTACCGCGCCGAAGGCCGGCCAATGGACAGCCTGCCGGCCTTCCGCTTCGTCACCGGCTCGCTGCAGGTCAGCTACCTGAAGCCGACGCCGCTCGGGCCGGAGCTGGAGATCCGTGGACGGATCAAGGAGATCAAGGGGCGCAAGGTGGTGGTCGAGGCGACGGTATTCGCCGAAGGTGTGGCTACCGCCCGCGGCGAGGTGGTGGCGCTGCAGATGCCGGACAGTTTTGCTGCCTGAGCACGAACTGCCAGGCAGCGTGAAGTAGTTCGCGCCGGCGCCGACAAAGCACTTCGCCGGCGCCGCGCCGCTGTTTATCCTGTTGCAAACAGGAGGACAGCACGATGACCCCGCAAACAGACCCCTTGACCCAAAGCAGCGTTTTTGCCGACTGGCCGCTGGCGGCCAGCTATGGCGAATCGATGGCCTGTTGGGATCCGGCCGAGACCGAGGAAGCTTCGCCGTCGATGGCACCGGCCGGCGCCATCGCCCTTGCCGAGGTTGATATCCCCGTCTGGCGCCTGTCCGAAGGCGATACCGCCGCGGCAGGCAAGTTCGTCCGCTATTGCGACATGCCGGCCGCCATGGCCGCCGCTTTCCGCGAACAGCAGGTACTGACCGGCAAGCCCTTTGCCGGCGCCGCCTACGTCGAGGATTTCCAGCTCTTCATCGACCTGCGCCAGCGCTGGCGCTGAAGCGCCCTATTTCGCCAGACTGCGCATCGCCCGCTCCAGCCCCTCGGGCGACAGCGGAAACATCCGCTCGCCGAGCAGTTCGCGGACCATGCGGATCGACGGTGCGTAGGTCCAATGTTCTTCGGGCAGGGGGTTGAGCCACACGGCGCGCGACCAGGTGTCGAGCAGGCGCTGCAGCCAGACGGCACCAGCCTCCTCGTTCCAGTGCTCGACACTGCCGCCGGGGCGGGCCACTTCGTAGGGACTCATGCTGGCGTCGCCGACCAGCACCAGCTTGTAGTCGGGACCATAGGTGTGGATGACGTCCCAGGTCGACAGCCGCTGATCGTGGCGGCGCCGGTTGTCTTTCCAGACACCTTCATAGACGCAGTTGTGGAAGTAGAAATGCTCGAGGTGCTTGAATTCCGCGCGCGCCGCCGAGAACAGCTCTTCGCAGGCCTGGATGTGGTCGTCCATCGAGCCGCCGATATCGAGAAAGAGCAGCACCTTGACCGCATTGTGCCGTTCCGGCCGTAGCTGAAGGTCGAGCCAGCCGCCGTTGCGGGCGGTGCCGGCGATGGTGCCATCGAGATCGAGTTCGGTCGCCGCCCCCTGGCGGGCGAAGCGGCGCAGCCGACGCAGCGCCACCTTGATGTTGCGCACGCCGAGTTCAACCGAGTCGTCGAGATTGCGGAACTCGCGCTGCTCCCAGACCTTGATCGCGGTGCGGTTGCCGACCGAATCACCGCCGAGGCGGATGCCTTCCGGGTGGTAGCCGCCGTGGCCGTAGGGCGAGGTGCCGGCGGTGCCGATCCACTTGCTGCCGCCAGCGTGGCGTTCCTTCTGCTCGGCCAGGCGCTGCTTGAACTGCTCGAACAGCTTTTCGTAACCGAGCTTCTGCAGCTTCAGCCGGTCCTCTTCCGACAGATGGCGGCGCGCCGCCAACTCCAGCCATTCCTCGGGAATCAGCGCGTCGAAACCCGGCAACGATTCGACGCCCTTGAAATACTCGCCAAAGGCGCGGTCGAAGCGGTCGTAATGCGCTTCGTCCTTGACCAGGATGGCCCGGGACAGCAGGTAGAAATCGTCGAGGCTGGCGCTGACCAGCCGGGCCTGCAGGGCTTCGAGCAGGGCCAGCAGCTCGTTGGTGGACACCGGCAGTTGCCGGGCCTTCAGGTGCAGGAAGAAGTCGACGAGCATCTACGACTTACGCCGGGCCATGAAGGCCAGGCGTTCGAACAGATGCACGTCCTGCTCGTTCTTCAGCAGCGCCCCATGCAGCGGCGGGATGGCATCCTTCGCCTCCTTGCTGCGTAGCGCTTCGGGCGGAATGTCCTCGGCCAGCAGGAGTTTCAGCCAGTCGATCAGTTCGCTGGTCGAGGGTTTCTTCTTCAGGCCGGGTACCTCGCGCAGGTCGAAGAAGACCTCCAGCGCCTCCTTCAGCAACTCGCGCTTGAGATCGGGGAAATGCACGCCGACGATGCGCTGCATGGTCGCCCGGTCGGGGAACTTGATGTAGTGGAAGAAGCAGCGGCGCAGGAAGGCGTCCGGCAACTCCTTCTCGTTGTTCGAGGTGATGATGATCAGCGGCCGGTGCCTGGCCTTGATCGTCCGGTGCAACTCGTAGCAGTGGAATTCCATGCGGTCGAGCTCGCGCAGCAGGTCGTTGGGGAATTCGATGTCGGCCTTGTCGATCTCGTCGATCAGCACCACCGAGGGTTCGTCGCATTCAAAGGCCTGCCATAGCACGCCATGGACGATGTAGTGCGAGATGTCCTCGACGCGCGGGTCGCCCAGCTGCGAGTCGCGCAGGCGCGAGACTGCATCGTATTCGTAAAGGCCCTGCTGAGCCTTGGTCGTCGACTTGATGTGCCACTGGAACAGCGGCAGGTTCAGCGCCCGCGCCACTTCCTCGGCGAGCAGCGTCTTGCCGGTGCCCGGCTCGCCCTTGATCAGTAGCGGCCGCTGCAGGACACGAGCGGCATTGACCGCCATGGTCAGGTCGCCGGTGGCGACGTAGGTATCGGTGCCTTCGAATTTCATTGGAATATCGCTCTTCGGAAGATGTCGGAATTGTAAGTGGACGGCGTGGAGCCGTCATCGGACATGGGTTAGGATAGCTGGCTCCGCCTTATCGTTCCCGGCCGCCATGACCCTGCCGTTCTTCTCCCGCACGCCGCCGCTTGCCGGCACCGACACCGAAACCGTCCGCGCCCGCATCCGCGATCACTTCCAGCAGACTTTCGACCGCTATGAGCAGCTGTTCGAAGTCCTGAGCAGTGACGCCGCTTACTACGACAAGCCGATCGCCCTGCGCCACCCGCTGATCTTCTACTACGGCCACACGGCGACCTTTTTCATCAACAAGCTGCTGCTGGTTGGCCTGGTCAAGGAACGCCTCAACCCGCGCTTTGAGTCGATGTTCGCCATTGGCGTCGACGAAATGAGCTGGGACGACCTCGACGACGCCAACTACGACTGGCCGACGGTGGTCGAGGTCAAGGCCTACCGCGAGCGCCTGCGCGCCACGGTGGATGAGATCATCCGGACGGCGCCGCTGAGCCTGCCGATCGATTGGGACAACCCGTGGTGGGCGATCCTGATGGGCATCGAACACGAGCGCATCCATCTGGAAACCTCATCGGTGCTGATCCGCCAGCACCGCCTCGACTACGTGCAGCCACACCCGGCCTGGCCACCCTGCCGGCAAAGCGGCCCGGCGCCGGACAACGCCCTGGTCGCCATCCCGGCCGGCGATATTCGTCTCGGCAAGGACTTCGCCGATCCGACCTACGGCTGGGACAATGAATACGGTCGCCACGCGGCCACCGTGCCGGCCTTTTCGGCCAGCCGCTTCCTCGTTTCCAACGGCGAGTTCCTCGCCTTCGTCGAAGCCGGCGGCTATGCCGACGACAGTCTGTGGAGCGAGGAAGGCCGCGCCTGGAAGGATTTCGCCGGCGCCCGCCACCCGACCTTCTGGCTACATGAGGGCAACGGCTGGCACCTGCGCCTGATGACTGAAGTCGTCGCCATGCCCTGGAACTGGCCGGTCGAGACCAATTACCACGAGGCCAAGGCCTTCTGTAACTGGAAAACGCAGCAGACTGGCCAGGCGGTGCGCCTGCCAAGCGAGGATGAGTGGTATCGCCTGCTCGCCGTCGCCGGCCTCAAGGAACTGGCCGCCGACGAGCCGACGCAGGCCAACCTGCACCTCGATCACTGGGCCTCCTCCTGTCCGGTCGACACCTTCGCCCATGGCCCGTTGTACGACGTCGTCGGCAATGTCTGGCAATGGACCGAGACGCCGATCTACCCCTTTGATGGCTTCGCCGTACATCCAATCTACGACGACTTCACGACGCCGACCTACGATGAGCGCCACAACCTGTTCAAGGGCGGCTCTTGGATCTCCTGCGGCAACGAAGCGCGGCATGCCGCGCGCTACGCCTTTCGGCGCCACTTCTTCCAACACGCCGGCTTCCGCTACGTGGTCGGCGAACCGCTGGCCAAAACGCTGGCGTCGAATTACGAAACTGACCGCCTGCTCTCGGAATATGCCGAATTCCACTACGGCGACGAATACTACGGCGTGCCGAACTTCCCGCGCGCCGTGGCCGAGTTGTGCATCGCAGCGATGGCCGGGCGACCTGCCCGCTCCGCCCTCGACCTCGGCTGTGCCACCGGCCGCGCCAGTTTCGAACTGGCCAGGCATTTCGACCAGGTCACCGGCATCGACTTCTCCGCCCGCTTCATCAACGTCGGTGTCCAGCTGGCCACTCTGGGCTCGCTGCGCTACACACTGGCCGACGAAGGGGAACTGGTCTCCTACCACGAGCGCCGGCTGGCTGACCTCGGCCTTGAAACGGTGCGCGACAAGGTCGACTTCTTCCAGGGCGACGCCTGCAATCTGAAGCCGCACTTCACCGGCTACGACCTGATCCTCGCCGCCAACCTGATCGACCGCCTGTACAGTCCACGCCAGCTGCTCGAACACATCCACGAACGGATCACCCTGGGCGGCCTGCTGGTCATCACATCACCTTACACCTGGCTCGAAGAACACACGCCACGCGCCGAGTGGATCGGCGGCTACAAGCAGGACGGCGAAAAGTTCACCACGCTCGATGGCCTGCACGCCATCCTGGGTCAGCATTTCCGGCTGATCGGCGGGCCACGTTCCGTACCCTTCGTCATCCGCGAGACCAAACGCAAGTTCCAGCACACGCTGTCGGAAGTGACGGTCTGGGAACGCCTCGGCTAGGACAAGCTTGCAGCAACATGGATCATCCAAAAGTTATAGGGAGTTGACCTGGATCAGTAAATCATCGTTGCCTTATATAATATGATGCAACGAGTTGAGCCTGCGGCAATGGGAGCGACGCAGCTTGGGGAGGCTGCCCGTACCCGACCACTCTGATTGGGAGACCACATGAATATTCATGTGCGCGGGCTTGCCACCGCTTTTCTATTGTTCGCTGCCGGCCTGTTACAGGCGGCCGAGATGCCAGTTCCGCCGGTCACACCGTCCCTGGCGGCGGCGACCAAAACCGCCAACAAATCCACCACCGACCACAGCAAGCTGGACGCCCTCAAGGGTCCATTCACCAGCGGCCCGGAAGTCACCAAAGCCTGCCTGAGCTGCCACAACATGGCCGGCCATCAGGTAATGAAGAGCATCCACTGGACCTGGGAAGCAACCAGCAAAACCACAGGCAAGACGCTCGGCAAAAAATGGGCGGCCAACAATTTTTGCGGCTCGCCTCTTTCCAACGAGCCACGCTGTACCAGTTGCCACGCTGGCTACGGCTGGACCGACAAGGACTACGACTTCACCAAGCAGGAGAACGTCGACTGCCTGGCCTGTCATGACAACACCGGCACCTACCGGAAGATGGCAACCGACGCCGGCCACCCCCTCTACGAGGACCGCGCCTACCAGCCGATGGAAGGCCCTCCAGGCACCAAGCAGCTCAAGGCGCCAGACCTGACCAAGGTCGCCCAGCATGTCGGCAAGCCCGGCCGCGACAACTGTGGCAACTGTCACTTCAACGGTGGCGGCGGCGATGCGGTGAAGCACGGCGATCTTGATACCTCGCTGAAGAATCCGCCGCGCGAACTCGATGTACACATGGCCAAGGACGGCGCCAACATGGTCTGTTCCGATTGCCACACCTTCAACGAGCACCAGCCCTCGGGCAGCCGTTATGCGGTCAACCCCAAGGACACGCACGGTTTCGACCTGCCCAAGGACGACCACAACCGCGCCACCTGCGAATCCTGCCACGGCCTGGCGCCGCACAAGGAAGCCAAGATCAACAACCACGCCAGCAAGGTTGCCTGCCAGACCTGCCACATTCCCGAGTTCGCTCGCGGCGGTGTGGCCACCAAGATGCTCTGGGACTGGTCGACGGCCGGCAAGATGGATGCTGACGGCAAGCCGCTGTTCATCAAGGACGACCATGGCCATCTTAAGTACTCGGCTGCCAAGGGCGACTTCAAGTACGGCGAGAATGTCCGTCCCGAGTACAAGTGGTACAACGGGACCGTCGAACAGGTGTCAATCATCGACAAGCTGGACAAGTACATCGGCAAGGATGGCGTCCTCGAACTGAACCGCATCGAGGGTTCGGCCAGCGACGAGAACGCCCGCATCTGGCCGTTCAAGGTCATGGTCGGCAAGCAGGCCTACGACCCGGTCAACAACACGCTGGTGGTCAACCACGTGTTCGGCGACGACGACACCGCCTTCTGGAAGCACTACGACTACGACAAGGCAATCAAGGCCGGCATGGATATCGCCGGCCTGCCCTACAGCGGCAAGTTCGAGTTCATTGAAACGCGGATGAACTGGTTCATCACCCACATGGTGGCGCCCAAGGAGAAGGCTGTGCCCTGTGCCGAATGCCACACCCGCGCCACCGACGGACGCCTGGCCTCGATCACCGGTGTCTACATCCCCGGCCGCGACCACAACCCCTGGGTCGACCTCCTCGGTGGCCTGGCCATCGCTGGCTCCATTGGTGCCGGGCTGATCCACGGCCTGGTCCGCATCATCACCCGTCGCCGCAAGGAGAACGTAAAGTGAGCGCCGAACGCATCTATATCTACAAGCGCTACGAGCGCTTCTGGCACTGGTCGCAGGCCCTGCTCATCATCACCATGATGATCACCGGCTTCGAAGTCCACGGCAGCTATGCCCTGCTCGGTTTCAAGAAAGCCGTCCAGCTGCACACGCTGGCCGCCTGGACGCTGCTCGTCCTGTGGGCATTCACCATCTTCTGGCAATTCACCACCGGCGAATGGCGCCAGTACCTCCCCTCGCTGAAGAACGTGATGGCCATGGTGCATTACTACACCATCGGCATTTTCACCAATTCACCGCACCCTTTCCGCAAGACCGTGGTACAGAAGCACAACCCGCTGCAGCGCCTGGCCTACCTCGCCCTGCTCGCCTTCATCTCGCCGCTGATCTGGGGTTCCGGGCTGCTTTACCTGTTCTACGGCAACTGGCGCGCCCTCGGCCTCGACCAGTACCTGAACCTGGAGTGGGTGGCCATCGCCCATACCGTCGGCGCCTTCATGATCACCGCCTTCTTCTTCATCCACGTCTACCTGACGACCACCGGCCACACCGTCTTCGCCCACATCAAGGCGATGATCACCGGCTGGGAAGAAGCCGACGAGCACCACGCCTGAATCCGTTTTACCTTGCGCTTTGGGCGGGGTTCATCCCCGCCCTTTTTTTGCGCGAAATGCAGACAGCAAGCTGACTAACCGCTGGCTGGCTGGCGGGCCTTCAGTGCCTGCAGGCGCCGATAGAGGGTGCGCTCGGAGAGGCCGAGATGGGCCGCCAAGGCCTTGCGATTGCCGGCGAAATGCCCCAACAGTTCGGCCAGCCAGCGGCCATCGCCGGTCGCCGGCGGCTGCTGCCTGAGCAGCCCGGTGAACACTGCGGCCTCACCCGCGTCTACCGGCAGGTGCGACAAACGGATTTCATCCCCATCACAGAGCAGGCAGGCACGCTCCAGCATGTTGCGCAGCTCGCGCACATTGCCCGGAAACGGGTAACGCGCCAACCAGTCCACCGCCTCCCCCGACAAGGTCAGCGGTCGGGCGGCCACCCTGGCGAGCAGCGAGTCGGCCAGTAGCAGCACGTCATCGCCGCGCTGGCGCAGCGGCGGCAAATGGATGGGGAAGATGTTCAGGCGATAGAAGAGATCCTGCCGGAAGCGGCCATCGGCCACCATGTCGTTGAGCGGCCGGTGCGTCGCCGAGACGATGCGCACCTCGGCCTTGCGCAGTTCCGGCGAACCGACACGGCGGAAGGTGCCGGTCTCCAGCAGGCGCAGCAGCTTGACCTGGATGCTCAGGGGAATATCGCCAACCTCGTCGAGGAACAGCGTACCGCCCGCTGCTGCCTCGATCAGCCCGACCTTGCGGGCGACCGCGCCGGTAAAGGCACCGCGCTCGTGACCAAACAGCTCGCTTTCAAACAGCGTTTCGGCCAGCCCGGAACAATCGACGGCGACAAATGGCCCATCGGCCCGCCGACTCATCTGGTGAATGGCGCTCGCCACCAATTCCTTGCCGGTCCCTGATTCGCCCTGCAGCAGAACGGCAGCCGCCGAGGGGGCCACCCGTGCCACCATTTCCAGCATGCGCATGAAAGGCGGCGAACGGCCGATCAAGCCCTGGGCATGCTCGCGACTGCGGGCGCCGGGCAGAGGCTCCAGCTTCTCGATGTAGTAGGCGATTTCACCAGCGGCATCGCGAACCGGCGATAGCTCGATGTTCTCGAAACTTTCGCCATGCGGCGTGTGGTGCAGGTGCAATACCCGCTCGCGCTGGCCGGAGCGCAGGCTGCGCTGCAGCGGACAGGATTCGCCGGCCTGATCGCAGGGCACCGTGTAGCGGTGCGAAACCTCGTAGCACTTGCGCCCGACGATGTCGGTCGTCCCCAGCCAGTTCTGCCGGTAGGCATCGTTGGCAGCAATGATGCGATAACTGCGGTCGCAGAGAATATGCGGCTCGGGCAATGACTCAAGAAAAGATATGAGTTCGCTGAGGGACTGCTGTTCCGTGCTCATGCCAAATTTACGCCAAATAACCGCCAATGACTGCCATTGTGCCACATGGCAGTCAAAAACTGGACGGGAAAGCTTGTCGCACACTAAACGAATCAGAGACTTATAGAAAAAAACAAATGGCTGCCATCTGGCACGCCTTTTGATAAGCAAATACTGATATTAATCACCGGAGTCTGTTCATGCGTTCGCGCGACCGAAACCTGCGCCAGGAGATCGTCGTCATCGTGATCGTCAAGTTGATCGCCATCACAGCACTGTGGTGGGCCTTCATCCGCGACGCCCGGGTAGACGTCGATGTGGCGGCAACCGCCCGCCACTTCTCCGGCCCTGAACAGCCCGCCGTCAACCCGCCCCAGCAAGGAGTCCTCAATGCTCAGTGAGCAACTCGTCGACCTGTCACGACTACAGTTCGCCGTCACCGCCATGTATCACTTCCTCTTCGTGCCGCTGACCATCGGCATGACCTGGATCCTCGTCATCATGGAATCGGTCTACGTGATGACCGGCAAGACCATCTACAAGGACATGACCCGTTTCTGGGGCAAGTTGTTCGGCATCAATTTCGCGCTCGGCGTCACTACCGGCATCACCATGGAGTTCCAGTTCGGCACCAACTGGGCCTACTACTCGCACTACGTCGGCGACATCTTCGGCGCGCCGCTGGCCATCGAGGGCCTGATGGCCTTCTTCCTCGAATCGACCTTCATCGGCTTGTTCTTCTTCGGCTGGGACCGCCTGTCGCGCAAGCAGCATCTGCTGGTGACCATCCTCATGGCCGTCGGCACCAACCTGTCGGCGCTGTGGATCCTGATCGCCAACGGCTGGATGCAGAACCCGGTCGGCGCCGAATTCAGCTACGTGACCATGCGCATGGAAATGGTCGATTTCTGGGCCGTGCTGTTCAACCCGGATGCCCAGGCCAAGTTCGTCCATACCGTGTCGGCCGGCTATGTGACCGGCGCCATGTTCGTCCTCTCGATCTCGGCCTTCTACCTGTTGCGCGGTCGTGATGTCGATTTCGCCAAGAAGAGCTTCCGCATCGCCGCCGCCTTCGGCTTTGCCTCCATCTGTTCGGTGATCGTGCTCGGCGACGAATCCGGCTACACCGTCGGCGAAGCCCAGCAGACCAAGCTGGCGGCGATGGAAGCGATGTGGGAAACCGAGCCGGCACCGGCACCGCTGACCCTGATCGCCATTCCCGACGAGCAGGAGATGAAGAACGACTTTGTCATCGAACTGCCCTGGGTCATGGGCATCATCGGCACCCGCTCGCTCGACAAGCAGATTCCCGGCATCAAGGAAATCCGCGCCAAGAACCGCGAGCGCATCGTTTCCGGTATCGCCGCGGTGACCGCCCTGGATGCCCTGCGCAAGGATCCTTCCGCGACAGCGATCAAGGAGCAGTTCGAGGCGCACAAGGCCGACCTCGGCTTCGGCCTGCTGCTGAAAAAATACGTCACCGACATGGCCGATGTAACCCCGGAAATGATCGATCAGGCGGTGGCCGACACTATCCCGCGCGTCACTCCGCTGTTCTGGACCTTCCGCCTGATGGTCGCCTTTGGTTTCCTGATGCTGGCCTTGTTTGGTGCCGCGCTGTGGTACTCGCTCAAGGGCAATTTCGCCGACAAGCCGTGGCTGTTGCGCTGGTCGCTATGGATGCTGCCGCTGCCGTGGATTTCCTGCGAACTCGGCTGGTTCGTCGCCGAATACGGTCGCCAGCCCTGGACCATCTATGGCGTGCTGCCGACCCACATGTCGGTGTCGACGTTGTCGGTTGGCAACCTGTACGGCTCGCTCGCCGGCTTCATCGGCTTCTACACGCTGCTGCTCGTCGTCGAGATGTACCTGATGATCCGCTTCGCCAAGCAGGGCCCGGGCAGTCTCGGCACCGGCCGATACGACAACGAAGCCGTCCACGCAACCGCTCACGCTTGAGGAACCGCCATGCTTTTTGATTACCCCACCCTGAAACTCATCTGGTGGCTGCTCGTCGGCGTCCTGCTGATCGGCTTTGCCAGCATGGACGGCCACGACATGGGCGTCGGCACGCTGCTCCCGTTCGTCGGCAAGGACGACGTCGAGCGCCGCATCGTCATCAACACCGTCGGCCCGCACTGGGACGGCAACCAGGTCTGGTTCATCACCGGCGGCGGCGCCATCTTCGCCGCCTGGCCGCTGGTTTATGCGACCGCCTTCTCCGGCTTCTACTGGGCCATGCTGGCCGTGCTCTGGGCGCTATTCTTCCGCCCGGTCGGCTTCGACTACCGGAGCAAGATCGCCAACCCTACCTGGCGCAAGACCTGGGACTGGGGCCTGTTCGTCGGCGGGGCCGTGCCGCCGCTGATCTTCGGCGTCGCCTTCGGCAACCTGTTCCAGGGCGTGCCCTTCAGCTTTGCCGACAATCTGATGTCGACCTATACCGGCAGCTTCTGGGGCCTGCTCAACCCCTTCGCCCTGCTCTGCGGCGTGGTATCGACGGCGATGATCACATTCCACGGCGCCGTGTATCTGATGCACCGCACCGAGGATGAGGTCTACCGCCGTACCCAGATCGCCATGCTGATCTTTGGCAGCCTGCTGCTGCTCACCTTCTCAGCCGCCGGCATCTGGCTATGGCAGGGCATCGACGGCTACGCCATCGTTTCGGCGGTCGATCCCAACGCGCTGCCCAATCCGCTGGACAAGCAGGTCATCCGCCAGCCCGGCGCCTGGCTCGCCAATTACGACAAAGTCCCGGCGACCATGGCCCTGCCGGCACTGGCCTACGCCGGCACGCTGGCGGCCATGCTGTTGGCGGTCAATGGCGCCACCCTGGCCGCCTTTGTCGCCTCGTCAATGGCCATCGTCGGCGTCATCGGCACCGCCGGCGTCTCCCTGTTCCCCTTCGTGATGCCCTCGTCCACCGACCTGCGCTCCGGCCTCACCGTCTGGGACAGCGTCTCCAGCGAATTGACGCTGAACATCATGCTCTGGGCGACGCTCATCTTCATGCCCCTGATCATTGTTTACACCAGCTGGGCCTACAAGGTGATGGCCGGCAAGGTCACCGCCGCCTACATCCGTGAAAACGACCACGCCGCTTACTAAAGGAAAACGTCATGACAACCTGTACCTGCCAGGGTGAATCTTTCACCGTCTGCGACAGCCCGAGCCGCCGCCAATGGATCATGGCGACAGCCGGGGCCGGCGGCGTACTGACGCTGACCGCCATCATCCCCTTCGTCAGCAGTCTGATGCCGTCCGAACGGGCGCTCGCCGCCGGCGCTCCGGTCGAAGTCGATATCGGCAACCTGGCGCCCGGCAACATGATGATCGTCGAATGGCGCGGCAAGCCGGTGTGGATACTCAAGCGCACGCCGGAAATGCTCGCCGCCCTGAAGAAGGCCGAACCAATGCTGGCCGATCCGGCCTCCGCCGTCAGTTCGCAACAACCCGCCTACGCCGTCAACGAGACGCGCTCGCGCAAACCGGAAATGCTGGTCGCCGTCGGCATCTGCACCCACCTCGGCTGCTCCCCGACGAACGTCTTCACGCCGGGCGACCCGGCGCTCGGCGCCGACTGGCCTGGTGGCTTCTTCTGCCCCTGCCATGGCTCGACCTTCGATTTCGCCGGCCGTGTGTTCAAGAACAAGCCGGCCCCGACCAACCTGGAAATCCCGCCGCACCAGTATCTGACGGACACCCGCCTGATCATCGGCAGCGACGAATCGGACAACACCTGAAAGGAATCAACATGTGGTATTTCGCCTGGGCTCTCGGCATTGGTTTCGCCGTACTCCTCGCCGTCCTCAACGCCATCTGGGGCGACAACGAAGACGCACGGGAACTCTCCCTGAAGGGTGGCAGCGATGGCCGTGAGCACTGACAACGCGCCGTCCGGCATGCCGGGCATCGCCTGGTTGCCCCTGTCGGTCGGCCTCGGCCTGCTGCTGGTGATGACCGTCCTCCCCGGCATCGCCACCGACGCCGCCGGCCGTGCCGATCACCCGGCAGCCATGCTCCTGTTCTGGAGCATGAGCTCCGGCTTCGTCCGCGGTGTCGGCTTCGTGCCCTATCACCCGATACCGCGCCTACTCCTCTCGGCAGCGGCCTGCCTCATTGCCTTCGGCCTGGCACTGCTGCGCCTCCATTTCCTCGGCCGCCTCTTCTGAAGCGCCAACCCGCAAAGGAAATTCCATGCAAATCGCCGTTACCAGCCAGAACCGCAAGACCATTACCGAACACGCCGGCAAATGCCGCAAGTTCTGGATCTACAGCATCGCCGACGGCAGCATCACCGGCAAACAACTGATCGAACTGCCCATAGAGCAGAGCTTCCACGCCAGCCACCACAGCCTCGCCGCCCCCCTCGCCGCCGTCAACGTACTGATCACCGCCAGCATGGGCGCCGGGCTGTACCAGCGCCTGCAGCGCAGCGGCATCCAGGCGCTCATCACCCCGGAGACCGACCCGGACATCGCCGTCGCCGCCTTTCTCGACGGCAGCCTGAGCGCGCTGACCGGCGATCAGTTACCGCCTTGCCACGATCATGAGCACGAGCACCACCATGATCACGCGCACTGAACACTTCTCGCCGCTGAACCGGATGCGCATTCCCCGCCTGCCGATCCAGGCGTTGCTCAGCCGCTGCCTGGCCGCCAGCGCCCAACCGGACAAGCCGGAAGGTCGCCCGGCCTTGGCCGACGATGCGGCCCGCAAGGCGCCAGCCACAGCCGAAGCGTAATCGTCTAACATCATCGATTCCTACTAAACCATCCGCATACTGGACACCGCATGAAACAAACGCTGCTGCAGGAAAAGTACCCCATCTTAGTCGCCGAGATCAGCAAGGACGAGACCGCTTACCGCACAGTCGATGCGCTGATTGACTACTACCGGGCCAAGATTGCCGAGAACCCGAAAGTCCAGTTCATCGGCGTCTTCGACCACTTCGCCCATACGACCAAGATTGGCGGCCCGATCATGGAAGGCATGACGGCAGCCGTCGACATCATCTTCTGTTTCGGCTTCGCCATTCCCAACCCGCAAATGCTCGCCGTCCGCCCCCGCTCCATCGGCATCGCCGACATGGGCGACAAATTCGTCATCAGTTTCATGGAAGCCCCGATGCAACCCGCCAACGAAGCCATGGAAGCATGGACGCGGGCGCTCAGAGGCATCTAGGCAAGAACTCTCCGTCTTTCGTGCCTTAGCCCGGCCTTGTGCCGGGCATTTTTTTTGCCTCTTTTGGGGATGCAACCCCATGCCAATCGTGAGGATTGCTCACGCCTTGCGTTGCGGAACGTTGGCCGCTAGCGGCCACTACCGGCCGCGCTAGAAAGCGCCGCATAGCGGACGTTGGCTTTTGTCCGTATGATTGATGATTGAGCCCGGATCGGATAATATCCATGCCATTCAATAGCTTAGAGGCAATTCAGTTGCGTCCTTAGTATCAGCAACAACCCGGACGTTTCTGCATCTGACTAACCGCTAGCTGCCATGCGCGAGCACCATCACACAACCCGAGAGGCCGAGGAGCTCGAGTACGTCGAGGAAGAAGAGCTCGCCGACTACCTTGCAGAGCTCGCGCCTCACATTGGTTGGGTGGTGATCTTGTTCAATTCTTTGGAAGACACCGTCGCCACTTGCTTGCGTGAACTAATGCTGCACGATCCATATCAGGACGAGCGGCTCGACGTGTTTTTGGCTGAGATGCTTTTTTCGGCTAAGAGTCGGGCTCTTATAAATCTCTGGGGACAGACGATCGTTGATTGTGGGCTCAAGACAACGCCTCAGCAGCTGACCGCAATTGAGAAGCTCCTCGTCGAGTGCGGAAAGCGACGAAACGAGTATGCCCATGCGGACTGGCTCGGCCTTAAACAAGGCCAGATCGTTAAGGTGAAGTCTCAAAGCCAGAAACGCGGCATCGTGCATCGTTATAAGCGCTTCGCCGCCGCTGACGTAGAGGAAGACGTTGCGTTCATCGAAGGTGCGCGCGATACCGTATACGAGTTCCATGAACGCCTATTAGATCAGCTGTATGGGCGAGCCTGACTACTCAGGAATAACGGCTAACATGGCAATCAAGGCCGTTCCCTACGGTCACTGGACTCCGCAAGCAAGGTTGCTTCGCCCCTTGCCTTTACGTTTTTAGCGTCCGCTTTACCAAGCTTGCTATTTCCGCTTTGGGCACATAGCCGCCAAGCCTGCCCCCTACCCCACCTTCTTCCCGAACAATCGATCCGTCAGCTTGACGTACCAGGCGGCTGACTGGACCTGGATGATGTAGGCCAGGGTGATGACCAGGGCGGCGTCGGAACTGCCGGCGCTACCGAAGGCGTTCATGGCCAGGGCCAGGGCGATCGAAAGATTGCGCATGACGGTGCCGTAGACCAGGGCGATGGCGTCACCGCGCGGCAGCATGAGGCGAGCGACCAGGGTGCTCAGCGCATAATTGATGCCGTAGAGCGCCAGCAGCGGCAGGATCAGGTTCAGCAACTCGGCCGGCCGGGCGACCAGATCGTTGGCCTTGAGGGCAATGGCGACGAAGACGATGCCGAGCACGCCAAGCGTCGAGAAGGGTGGGAAGCGCGGCGCCCATTCGCTCTGGAAGGCCTTTTGGCCGTGTTTCTTGACCAGGTAAGTCTGCGTCAGGTGACCGGCGATCATCGGCAGGAAGACGATGACAACGATCTGCCGAAAGACGGCCAGCAGATCGACCGGAATCTCCGCCCCCATCAGCCATTGCACATAGAAGGGCGTGGCCAGCGAGCCGAGGATCAGGCCGAGTACGGTCATCTTGACCGCGGCGCCAAGGTTGCCACCGGCGAAGCCAGTCCACGAGATGGTCATGCCACTGGTTGGCAGCAGGGCGGCGAGAAGCAGGCCCATGGCGTAGTAGGGCTGTTCGGGAAAGAAATAGCGGCCGATGGCGAAGGCAACAAAGGGAATGATGCCGAAATTGATCAGCTGGCTCAGCAGTTGCGCCTTGCCGTCACCGCCTTCCAGAACCTTGGCCAATTTGAGGCTGACCATCATCGGGTAGACCATCAGGAAGGTCAGCGGAATGATCAGGTTTTTCAGCCAGGCGGAGGGCACCGCCAAACCAAAAACGAAACCCAGCACCATCGTCACCGGGATGGCAAGGATCAGGTTCCTGGATATCAGGGACAGCAACTTCAACATGGTGTTCTCCGGAAGGTGCCCCGCATGGCCCGCCCTTGGTAAGGTTTTGCGCAGCACAATATTAGCATTCAATTATGCATCGCTATTTTCGGGGTGCTCGGCTAACATGCGGCGCTCCCCGCTGCCGATCAACAAGCCAAGGCAAAGCCCCATGCCGCTCCCCGCTTCATTCGCCCTGCTCCGCTCCCGCCCCCGCCTGCTCATCGCCGGCGGCGTCGTTTTGCTGGCGCTGCTGGCATTCCTGCTGATTCCGCGCCTGCTGGGCCCGAAGGTCGTCGTCATCACCGCCGAGAACGGCGAATTGTCGCAGTCGGTGGTCGCCAGCGGCAAGGTGCGCTCGCCGCAGCGAGTGGAACTGGCCAGCCAGATCAGCGGCCGGGTGGCTCAGGTCGCCGTGCGCGAAGGGCAGACGGTGGCTGCCGGCGACCTGCTGATCCAGCTCGACGATGCCGAGTGGCAGGCGGCGGTCGCCCAGGCGGCGGCGACGCTGGCACAGAGCGAGACGCGGCTGGCCCAGATGCGCCAGTTGGCACAGCCGCTGGCCGAACAGGCGCAATTGCAGGCGGCAGCGAATTTCGCCCAGGCGCAGCGCAACTTCGAGCGCACCCGCGACCTTGCCGCCAAGGGTTTCTACAGTAAAACCCAGCTCGATGATGCCCAGCGCAATCTGGACGTGGCCGCCAGCCAGTTGCGCACGAGCCAGTTGCAGGTGCAGAGCAACCAGGCCGGCGGCAGCGACTATCGGCTGGCGGCGGTAGCCGTTGACCAGGCGCGGGCCAGCCTTGCCCTCGCCCAGGCGAAGCTCAGCTATGCGCGCATTGCCGCGCCGGTCGCCGGCACCGTGCTGACCCGCCTGGTCGAACCGGGTCATACGGCGCAGCCGGGCAAGGTGCTGATGACCCTCTCACCGGCCGGTGAAACCGAATTGCTGGTGCAGATCGACGAAAAAAATCTCGGCCTGCTCAAACTCGGCCAGAAGGCACAGGCCTCGGCCGATGCCTATGTTGATCAGCGCTTCGCCGCCGAGGTCAATTTCATCAGTCCCGCCGTCGATCCGCTGCGCGGTTCGGTCGAAGTTCGCCTGCGCGTGCCGGAGCCGCCCGCTTACCTGCGTCAGGAGATGACCGTCTCGATCGATATCGAAACCGCCTACCGGGCCAATGCGCTGACGGTTCCGGCCGATGTCGTGCGCGATGCCGCCAGTCGGCAGCCCTGGGTGCTGGTGGTGCGCGACGGCAAGTTGCAGCGCCAAGAGGTCGAACTCGGTGCCCGCAGCGACGGCCGCCTGGAGATCCGCAGCGGCATCGTCGCCGGCGAGCAACTCGTTCCCGCCAGCCAGCCGGCCCTGCCGCCCGGTAGCAGGGTCCGCGCCGTCGCCGGCTGACATGCATCCCTGGCTGCCCTTCGAGTGGATCGCCGCCACCCGCTTCCTGCGCGAGGGGCGGATGCAGAGCCTGCTGATCATCGTCGGCGTCGGCGTCGGCGTTTCGGTCATCGTCTTCATGTCGGCGCTGCTTTCCGGCCTGCAATCCAATCTGGTCAAACGCACGCTGAGTTCGCAGGCGCACATTGTTTTGCTGCCGCCCGAGGAAGTCGCCCGGCCGCAAACGGAGGACGCTGGCAACGGGCTTGGCCCGCTGATCCAGAAGCAGGCGCAGCGCCTGCGCTCCATTGATCAGTGGCAAAAGCTGCGGGCTCGCCTGAGCACCCTGCCGGAAATCGCCGCCGTCTCGCCGGTCGCTTCCGGCCCGGCCTTTGCCGTACGCGGCGACGCCAACAAGTCGGTCACCGTGCTCGGCATCGAACCGGAAAACTACATCCGTGTCGTCGCCCTCGACGAAAAAATGGTCGCCGGCAGCCTGCGCCTCAATGCCGGCGAAGCGCTGATCGGCATCGAGTTGGCCAAAGACGTCGGCGCCGGAGTCGGCGACAAGCTACGCCTGAACAGCAGCAATGGCGCCACCGACACGCTGATCATCACCGGCCTGTTCGACCTCGGCAACAAGGGGGTCAATGCGCGCAACGTCTATGTCAGCCTGCGCAGCGCGCAAACCCTGCTCGATCTGGTCGGCGGCATTTCCAGCATCGACATCGGCCTGGTCGATATCTATGGCGCCGAAAAACTGGCCCAGCGCCTGGCCGCCGAAACCGGGCTGCAGGCGGATAGCTGGATCAAGACCAATGCCCAGTTCTTCACCGCCCTGACCTCGCAGCGGGTTTCCAGCAATGTCATTCGCTTCTTCGTCGGCCTCTCGGTCGCCTTCGGCATCGCCAGCGTGCTCGTCGTCTCGGTCGTCCAGCGCGCCAAGGAGATCGGCATCCTGCGCGCCATGGGGGCGACGCGTGGCCAGCTGCTGCGTACCTTCCTGCTCCAGGGCGGCATCGTCGGCCTCTGCGGTTCGCTGATCGGCTCGGCGCTGGCCGCCCTGTTCCTCGCCCTCTGGCAAACGCTGGCGCGCAACGCCGACGGCACGCCACTGTTCGTGATTTCCGTCGAGCCGGGGCTGGTCTTCATTGCCGCTGCCGGCGCCACCCTGGTCGGTACCCTCGCCGCCTTCATCCCGGCCCGCCGTGCCGCCGGCCTCGACCCCGTGGTGGCCATCCGTGGCTGATGCAGAAGCCGTCCTTGAGCTGGCCGATGTGCATAAGTCCTATGGCACCGGCACGGCACTGGAAATCGAAATCCTGCACGGCATCGACCTGCAGTTGCAGCGTGGGGAGTTCGCCGCCCTGATCGGCCCTTCCGGTTCCGGCAAGAGCACCCTGCTCAACCTGATCGGCCTGCTCGACCGGCCGACCGGCGGTCACCTGGCCATCGACGGCCAGGCGACGACGAAACTGGACGACGGCGCCCTGACCCGTCTGCGCGGCCGACGGATCGGCTTCGTCTTCCAGCATCACCTGCTGATCCCGGCATTCACCGCGCTGGAAAACGTCATGATGCCGATGCTCGTCGATCGCGGCCGGCCGGATGCCGAGATGCGCGAGCGGGCGGCGACACTGCTCGAACAGGTCGGCCTGGGCGAACGCATGGACAATCCGGCCAGCCAGCTTTCCGGCGGTCAGCAGCAACGTGTCGCCATTGCCCGCGCCCTGGTCATGCAGCCGGCGCTGGTACTCGCCGACGAGCCTACCGGCAATCTCGACACGCATTCGGCCGACGACGTCTTCGCCCTGATGCGCGCCATCAACGTCGCCCGTCAGACCACCTTCCTGATCGTCACCCACGACCAACGACTGGCCGCCCGCTGCGACCGGCGGATCGAACTGGTGGACGGGCGCATCGTCGCCGACGTCAAAACCGCTTGAGCCGCCGCGGGGGCGATGGCACCCTGACTCAGTCGGCGGCCTGCCGCGGCCCGCGCACTCCCTGCAGCTTGCGATAGAGCGTCCGCTGACTGACCCCAAGACGGTTGGCCAAGGTCACCGGATCGTTGCCGGGACGGCTCTGCGCCCAAGTCAGATAACGCCGTTCGAGGCTCTCCAGATCGATCAGTTCGTCGATCACGAAGACATCGCCGCGCCCCGGCAGGGCCGCCGGCAGATCGTCAGCCATGTCGGTCAGGTGCGGCAGGTCGATGATCTCGCCGTCGGCGAGCAGGCTGGCGCGCTCGATCAGATTGCGCAATTCACGGATATTGCCGGTGTAGCGCCGGCTGGACAGCCAGTACAGGGCCGCCATCGAGAAATGGCGCTTGTTCTTGCGATCGACGCGTTCGAGCAGGGAGTTGGCGAGCAGCGGAATGTCGTCGGCGCGCTCATGCAGGGCCGGCGTGTAGATGGGGAAGGTGTTGATACGGAAATAGAGGTCGCGGCGGAACGTCTCGGCCTGCACCATGGCCCGCAGATCGCGGTGAGTGGCGGTGATCAGCCGGAAATCGGCGGGCAGCCACTCGAGGCCGCCAACCCGCCGGTAGGTGCCGGTTTCCAGCAGGCGCAACAGCTTTACCTGCAGCGACAGCGGCAACTCACCGATTTCATCAAGAAACAGCGTGCCCCCGCTGGCCGCCTCGACCAGCCCCTGCTTGCGGTGGGTAGCGCCGGTGAAGGCCCCCTTCTCGTAACCAAACAGCTCGCTTTCGAACAGGGTTTCGGTCATCCCGGCGCAGTCGACGGCGACGAACGGCCCTTCCTCGCGCAGGCTGGCTTCATGGATGGCATGGGCGACCAGTTCCTTGCCGGTACCGGTTTCACCAAGCAGGACGACGGCGGCATCGGAAGGCGCCACGCGCAACACCTTTTCCAGCATGCCAACGAAGGCCGGCGCCCGGCCGACCAGGCCTTGCGCCGCGGGCCGGCTGCTCGCCTGGCGGACGATGCGCATGGTCTCGACGAAATAGGCGATCTGCCCGCGATCGTCGCGGATCGGCGTCGTCTCGACATCCACATGCTCGTCGCCGCGCGGCGTGTGGTGCAGATGCAGCACGCGCTGTGGCTCCCCGGCTTCCAGGCTTTGCTTCAGCGGGCAGGATTCACCCGCCTGATCGCAGGGCACCGAAAAATGATGCGATACCTCGTAGCAGCAGCGCCCGACGATCTCCCCGCCGCCGCCGAACTCGCGGATATAGGCGGCATTGGCAGCGATGATCCGGTACTCGGCATTCATCACGATTCGTGGCTCGGGCAGGCCATCGAGGAAGGAAAGCAATTCGCTGAGAAAATGAGAAGTCATGTCGGAATTGTCAAAACAGTCACGGCGATATGTCAATAATGGCACAGAATTCTGCCGCCAGGCAGAAAGCTCAGGAAAAGCCAAGGCCAATTCCATGATTTATAAGGAAGGGCTAAAATTACCCAGGCAGGCACGCATCTTGTTAATAGATAATCCGGAAACCGGAGACAGCCTTCAGCCCACAGCGCTTTCCGATTCGTTTTCCGGGCTGAAGGTGATCGACCGACATGCAGTCTGGCGGCATTACCCCTTTGAGTTCGCCCCGCAGGCCTGCTTGATGCAGCCAGACCGCCGTCGGAGATCGTCGCCCCGGTTTCCGCCAATCAATCCGACCGACGCCGAAAATCAATGAGCCAGCCCGACAGCACGCCGCAGCAACAAACGCCCGCCCCGGTATCCTTCTACGAGAAACACAAGGTCATCTACGCCAAGCGCGTCCGCGGCTATTTCGACAACTGGCGCATCGCGCTGGTCATCCTTACCCAGGTCATCTTCTACGTCACCCCCTGGCTGCAGTGGAACGACCGCCAAGCCGTGCTGCTGCATCTCGTGGAACGCAAGTTCTACATCTTCGGCGTCATTTTCTGGCCGCAAGACATCATTTACCTGACCGCCCTGCTGATCGTCTCGGCTTACGCCTTGTTCCTGGTCACCGCCATCGCCGGCCGGCTTTTCTGCGGATACGCCTGCCCGCAGACGGTCTACACGCAGATGTTCATGTGGATCGAGAACTGGGTCGAAGGTGAGCGCAATGCCCGCATCAAGCGCGACAAGGGGCCGCGCGATGCCGCCTGGTGGCGTACCAAAGCCAGCAAGCATCTGCTCTGGGGCCTGCTCTCGTTGTGGACGGGCTTCACCCTGGTCTGTTATTTCACGCCGGTCAGCGAGCTGATGGTTTCCGTGCGCACCGGCAATCTCGGTGGCTGGGAAATTTTCTGGATCTTCTTCTACGGCGGCTTCACCTACCTGATGGCCGGCTTCATGCGCGAACAGGTGTGCAAGCACATGTGCCCCTATGCCCGCTTCCAGAGCGTCATGTTCGACCCGGACACGCTGATCATTTCCTACGATGAGGAACGCGGCGAAACGCGCGGCGTCCGCAAGAAAGGCGTCGATGCCAAGGCCGCCGGTCTCGGCGACTGTATCGACTGTGGTCTCTGCGTGCAGGTCTGCCCGACCGGCATCGACATCCGCAACGGTCTGCAGTACGAGTGCATCGGCTGCGCCGCCTGTGTGGACATTTGCGACCAGGTCATGGACAAGGTCGGCCTGCCACGCGGCCTGGTGCGTTACTCCACTGAAACGGCGATGACCAAGCACCTGAACGCCAAGGAAATCCTCAGCCACATCATCCGTCCGCGCATCATTCTGTACACGGTCATCCTCGTCTTCATCACCGGCCTGGCCGTCTGGTTCCTGGCGCACCGCATCCCGCTCAAGGTCGACATCATTCGCGACCGCTCGACGCTGGCCCGCGAAGCCGACGATGGCCGTATCGAGAATGTCTACATGCTGCAGATCATGAATACCGAGGAGCAGCCGCATCGCTACAAGGTCACGGTCGAAGGCATTCCGGGCGTCGAAATCGAAGGCGGCAGCGAGGTCGACGTACCGGCCGCCTCGCTGCATGGCTTCAACACCATCGTCCGCGTACCGCCGGAAGCCGGCAAGAGCGGCGCCAATCAGATTCACTTCGAGATCGTGTCGACGGCCAATCCCGACGTCAAAGTACGCGAGAAGGCCTCCTTCATGATGCCCTGATCTAACCTTCTATCTCCGCCTTGGCGGGAGCTGGTCTCCCGCCTTTTTTTCGTCTACTGAACCCGGCCCAGGGTCCGCTGCAGGAATGCGATCAGCCGGCCGATCTGCCGACCGATATCGCCATAATCGTCGTGGCTACCCGGTATCAGCAGCAGTTCGACCGCATCCCCGACCGCCGCCGCGTGGATCTGCCGGGCCTCGTCGGCCGGCACCGTGGCGTCGTCCTGGCCATGCACCAGCAGCACCGGACAAGACACGCGGGCGATGGTCCGACAGGGAGCAATGTCATCAAAACGGTAGCCAATGACCCGCTGCACATAGCCCAGGATGTAAGCGCCGACCGGCCAGTGGGGAATGTTCTTGCTCGTCAGCCAGCGCCGCATCATCAGTGCCGGATGGGCGAAGGCGGCCAGACTGACGACCGCGCCCAGCCCCGGCCGCCGCGCGGCGACCAGCAGCGCTGCACCGGCACCGACCGAGTGGCCGATGATGCCCAGACGTCCACCATCGACCTCGGGCTGCCCGGCCAGCCAGTCCAAGCCGGCCTCGATGTCCTCAGCGAAGCGCGGTAGCGAGGCGAAACTGTCGTCAGTACTGCGGCCGTGGCAGCGGGCGTCGAGCAGGAGCAGTGCAAAACCGCCGGCATGCAGCGGTGCTGCCAGCGGCAGCATCATCTCGGCGTTGCCTCCCCAGCCATGCATGACGACGAGCGCGGGAGCACGCTCGCCGGCCGGGATGAACCAGCCAAACAGTTGTTTGCCGTTCGCCCCCGGAACCATCTCCTCGCGCCAGGGCAAACCGTCCGGCGTCGTCTGTTCGATGACGCGTTCAGGGGCCAGCCCGCGCCGGATGGCCAGATTCGCCCCGCCCCAGGCGGCCGCCAAGAGCGGCACGGTCCATAGCCAGCCGGTCACGAAACCCCTTGCCTGTCGGCATCGAGGCAGTGGTTCTTGGTGGAAGGAAGCAAATTACTCACGGTCGCCAATCAAAATAAGCAGACGCTGATTTTATGCGATGCCCCCCGTTGCCGCTGAACCAATCGACGGGCGCCTGATCAAAGTAATCAAGCCATTCGGCCGCCACCGATGCCATAAAAACAGGGGGTCCATGTGAGGAATAAATTCGAGCGCCGTGACTGTGCCGATCGACGCCAGGATGAGGTCGGTCCACCCAGCGGCTGGAAGGATCGGCGCCGGCGAACCGAGCGGCGGATACCGGAACTCGACGAGTGCGAAGTCTCGGAAACGGAATGGCTCGCCTATTTCGGGGGGGCTGACAAGCCAGCCCAGCCGGCTAGCGGCGTCGCCGGCAACGAACTGTCAGCCGAAGTCTTCGACCGTATCCGCAACTAGACAGCGGCGGCCTATTCGGCGATCAGTTCGACTGTTTCAGTAGCGAAGGCAACCGTCTGGCCCGGACGCAGCTTCGCCCGCTTGCGGTTGTCGACCACACCGTCGACGCTGACCTGACCAGCGGCGATGGCCGCATGGGCGGCGCCACCCGACTCGCACAAACCGGTCGCCTTGAGCAATTGATCAAGCTGGATGTAGTCGCCGCGTACGGCAAAGCGGATGGCCATGAAAACTCCTGTGGGTGGTCCTTGAGCCCTTGGGCAAGGACGTCATTGTAGCCCTATCGCACTATCTCGCAGGCAAACGCACCACAGCGGTGCAGCCCTCTGTCAAACGCACCAGGCAGGCGCTGAAATCCGGATAAATGGCAGGATTTTTCCCCGGTACATAAATTGCTGCTGTCGTCTTTCTTACACTGAACACCGCCATTTCCGTGCCTCACCGCCCTCCCGCCTCAGCAAGCAGCATGACGGCCACCGCCGTCGATCATTCACGCGTCCTCGACACCCTGGTCCGCAACTTGGAAGGCATGGCTTATCGCTGCCTGAACGATGCGCAGTGGACGATGATCTTCGTCAGCGAGGGCTGTCGGGAACTGACCGGCCATACGGCCAACGCCTTGGTCAGCGGCAGCATCACATGGGAAGCGATCACCCATCTGGAAGATCGCCCCCGTGTTCGCCATGCCATCCTGGAGGCCATCGGCGCCGGCCAGCGCTTCACGGTGCAGTACCGCATCCTCAACCATTCGGGCGAGACGAAATGGGTTGCCGAACGCGGCATCGCCATCAATGACGAACAGGGCACACTGGTCATCGAAGGCTTCATCGAAGACATCACTACCCGACGGACGATGCTGGATGCTCTCGAGCAGGCCGAGATGCGCTATCGCCACATTTTCGAGCACGCCTCCGAGGGTATCTTCCAGTCGACGCGCGACGGCCACTACCTGGCGGCCAATCCGGCACTCGCCCACCTCTATGGCTACGGCAGTGCCGACGAACTGATCGCCGACCTGGCCGACATCGAGCGCCGGCTCTATGTCCAGCCTGGCCGCCGTGACGACTTCCTGCGGCTGATCGAAACCTCGGGCGAGGTGCGCAACTTCGAATCGGAAGTGGTCCGGCGCGACGGCTCGCGCCTGTGGATATCGGAAAACGCCCATGCCGTAAGGGGTGCGCAGGGCGAATTCATTTGCTATGAAGGCACCGTCCAGGACATTTCCGAACGTAAGCAGACAGAAGAACATCTGCGCCTGCTGGCCATGGTCTTTTCCAACAGCAACGAGGCGATCATCGTCACCGATGCGGAAAACCGCATCGTCGCCACCAATTCAGCCTTCACCCAGCTCACTGGCTACCAACCCGAGGAAGTCCTCGGCCAGAACCCCCGCCTGCTGTCGGCCGGCAACACACCGCGCGAAGTGTTTGCCGAAATGTGGACCAGCCTGCATCGCGACGGCGCCTGGCAGGGCGAATTGTGGGACCGGCGCAAGAGCGGCGAAGCCTATCCGAAATGGCTGTCGGTCTCGCTGGTGCGCGACGAACAGGGCAACATCCGCAACCACATCGGCAGCTTCATCGACATTTCGGAACTCAAGGCGACGCAGGAGCGCATCCGCCATCTGGCGCACCATGACACTCTGACCAACCTGCCCAACCGCTTCAGCCTGAACGAAAAACTCGAGCAGGCAGTAGCCTTCTGCCGGCGCAACCGGATGCAGTTGGCGCTGATGCTGATCGACCTCGACCGCTTCAAGACAATCAACGACACCCTCGGTCACCATGCCGGCGACGAACTGCTGGTTGAGGTCGCCCGCCGTCTGCTCGGCGCCGTACGCGAAAGCGACATCGTCGCCCGCCTGGGCGGTGACGAATTCGTCGTCGCCCTGCCGGGCATCGGCTCGCCGGACGACGCCGCTCACCTGGCCGACAAGATCGCCCGCGAGATCTCCCGCCCCTATCTGATCAGCGGTCAGGAGCAGCGCACCACGCCAAGCATCGGCATCTGCCTGTTCCCGGAGGACGGTGGCGAGATCGGTGACCTGCTGAAGAATGCCGATGTCGCCATGTACCACGCCAAGGCCAAGGGGCGCGGCAACTACCAGTTTTTCACCGAGGACATGAATATCGCCACGACGCGGCGCATGAATATCGAATCCGACCTGCGTCTGGCGCTCGAACGCGACGAGTTCGAATTGCACTACCAGCCGCAGCTCGACCTGCGCAGCGGCACCATCGTCGGTGTCGAAGCCCTGATCCGCTGGCGCCACCCGACGCGCGGCCTGGTGCCGCCGGGCGACTTCATTCCGATCGCCGAGGAGAGCGGCATGATCGCCGCCATCGGCGACTGGGTGCTGCAGGAGGCCTGCCGGCAGTTGCGACTCTGGCAAGACAAAGGTATTGCCCACGTCCGCATGTCGATCAACCTGAGCACCGGCCAGTTCCTCGACAAGACGCTGCCGGCCCGCATCCACAAACTGCTGGCGCAATATCGCCTGAGCGCCAGCCTGCTCGACCTGGAAGTCACCGAATCGATGTCGATGGCCTCCCCGGACGAATCGATCAGCGTCATGAAGACGTTGCGTAACAGCGGCCTGACCTTGTCGATCGACGATTTCGGCACCGGCTATTCGTCGCTGGCCTACCTGAAGCTGCTGCCGATCAACACGCTGAAGATCGACCGTTCCTTCGTCAAGGACATCGAATCCGACCCCAATGATGCCGACATCTGCGACGTCACCGTGCTGCTCGCCCACAAGCTCGGCCTGGAAGTCGTTGCCGAAGGCGTCGAGACCGAAGCCCAGCTCAAGTTCCTGCTCAGCATCGGCTGCGAAAAAGTCCAGGGCTATCTGATCAGCAAGCCATTGCCGGCCGAGGAGGCGGAAAGCTTCATCCGCAACAATCCGCCAATGGCCGGCCTGGGCACCGTCGAACTGTGGGCGATCAGCTGATCAACTGATCAACTGCCGGCAATCAACAAATGCACGCGGCGGGGACCGTGAGCGCCGAGGACGATGGTCTGCTCAATGTCGCCGGTGCGTGATGGGCCGGAGATGAAGTTGAGCGCCCGCGGCAGGCTGCCATGTTCGATGCGCAGCAGGGAAAAGGCCTCTTCCATGGTGCCGACGATGCGCCGTTCATCAACCAGCGCGATATGGGTTTCCGGCAGCAGGCTGACCGTGGCCGGCGTCTGGGCGCCGGACAACAGCAACAGCGTGCCGGTCTCGGCGATGGCGCAGAAGCAGCCGGTGATGCCGACCGTATCCTGATCGACCGCTGACCGGGCGGCAACGGCCAGGCCGCTGGCGGCCCAGGCGAGATCGGTCAACTCCGGGGTTATCACCGCCGCCGTACCGAGTTCGCCGGCGGCGAGAAAACGGGCAACCGCGGCCGGCAGCTCACCGCGGCCGGCAATGCGTTCGACACTGCTCGCCAGGCTCTCGGCCTTGGCCATGAAACGACCGGCCAGGTCGGCACCGAGCGTCGGCTGCGGCCCGCGCGCCCGGCCAGCAATCCAGGCCTCGGCCGCCGCCCGACGGCCGGCCGCATCGCCCCGACCGACGCCGGCGCGCACGCGCTGCAGGATTTCGTCGCGGCTGCTCATGCAACCCGATTCTGCGGGTTGCCGGCGACGAAGGCTTCAATATTGTCGATCAGCTGATCGGCCAGCGCCTGCATCGCCGGCCGGCTGGCCCAGGCAACATGCGGCGTCAGCAGGAAGTTGGGCAGCGCCAGCAGCTGCGGAGCGACCATCGGGTGGCCCATGGGCGGCGGTTCGGCGGTGATTACATCGAAACCGGCACCGGCGATCCAGCCCTCCTTGAGCGCCCGGATCAGTGCCGCCTCGTCGACGATGCCACCACGCGCCGTATTGATCAGCAGCGCCGAGGGCTTCATCGTCCGCAGTTCGGCCTCGCCGATCAGATGGCGGGTCTGCTCGTTGAGCGGGCAATGCAGGCTCAGCGCGTCAGCCGCTGCAAGGACCTCGGCGAAGGCCGTGTAGCCGGGGCGCACCGTCGCTGCATCCTTGTGCTCGGCACGCAGCACGCGCATGCCGAAGGCTTCGGCCAGGCGGGCGACGCCGTTGCCGAGGCTGCCGGACCCGACCAGGCCAAGGGTCGCGCCGTGCAGGTCGCGGATCGGATGGTCGAACAGGCAGAACTGCTCGGACTGCTGCCAGCGCCCGGCCTGCACCGTCTCGCGCCAGGCGATCAGGTTGCGCGACAGGGCCAGCAACAGAGCCATGACATGCTCCGGCACGGTATGCTCGGCATAGCCACGGATGTTGGTGACGACGATTCCGCGTGCCTTGCAGGCCTCGAGATCGACGATGTTGGTGCCGGTGGCGGCGACCGCCACCATTTTCAATTCCGGCAAGGCAGCGATGGCCGTCGCCGGCAACGACACTTTGTTGATGATGGCGATGCTGGCGCCAGCCAGCCGTTCGACCACCTGCTCCGCCTGGGTGGACTGGTACTCGACCCATTCGTGCGCAAAATCGGGCCGCCGGACCTCGGCGATCACCGATTCACGTTCGAGATAGACGATGCGCTGCATCACACCGCTTGCAACACATAGGGCGTGCCAGCGGCATCGGCGATGGCGCCAATCTGCACACCGAGGGCGGCATTGCCGCGGTACACCAGACGATCGATGCCGGCCACACACAACCCGTCGATCGCCGCCGTATCGCCCTGCAGCAGATTGAGCACGCCGCCTGGCCACTCGGCGCGGGCCGAAAGTTCGCACAGCGCGAACACCGCCGCCGGGGCGCGCGGGCTGGGTTTGATGACGACCGCTGCACCAGCCAGCAGCGCCGGCGCGATCACAGCAGCCGCCGCCGACAGCGGCCGGTCGGCATCAACGATGACGCCGACGATACCGGTCTCGCCGACTTCGGCCGCCCGCAGCGCGGCGACGGCGGCGGCGACTTCGGCGGTCGCCGCCTCATCGTCGAGGAGGATTTCCTGGCCGAGCAGCTTGGCAAAATGTCCGGCATAGCGCTCCAAGCCGTCGGCCAGGGCACCCAGGCAGACGCGGCGAGCGTTCAGGCCCATCTCGGCCCACTCCGGTTGAGCGGCGCGGGCCGCGGCAACGGCCTGCGCCGCCTCGCTGGCGCCACACAGCGGCACCCGGCGCACTGTCTGGCCGGTATGCGGGCTGACCACGTCGTAGAACGAATCGCCAACCGTCAGATAGGCGTGGCCGTTGATCCACAGAGGAATGGCCATCGGGCCTTCAGCTGCGAGTTCCATGTTCAAGCTCTCTTTCTTGCTGCGTAAAGTTCGTGAAAAGTCCGTCCCGGCCCGACCGGCAGGTCGCGACCCTCGGTCCATGCCGGCGCCAGGCCGAAAACGCGAATGGTGGCGTGGTCGCCAGCCAGCCAGCGCAGGTAGCGGGCGGCGCGCGCCGCCAGCCAGCGATACAGTTTCGGCCGCCCGGCCAGCCAGGCCCAGGCGCCGATCATCAGGCGTTCGCGGCGCGGGCGCAGGCCGCGCTTGACCTGCTCCTCGCGCAGACGGTGCATCAGCTTGGGCAGCGGGATGCGCACCGGGCAGACGCTGCCGCACTGATTGCAGCCGGTACTGGCGCGCGGCAGTTCAAGGGCGTTTTCCAGGCCGGTCAGCAGCGGTGTCAGCACCGAACCCATCGGCCCAGGATAGACCCAGCCATAGGCATGGCCGCCGAGCGAAAAATAGACCGGACAATGGTTCATGCAGGCGCCGCAGCGGATGCACCGCAACATGTCCTGCCACGGCGAACCGAGCAGCGCGGCGCGGCCGTTATCGACGAGGATGAACACCGTCTTCGTTGGCCCTTCACCATCGCCTTCGCGGCGGGTGCCGGTGAGCAGCGAGACATAGTTGGAAATCGTCTGCCCCGTCGCCGAGCGCGGCAAGAGGCGCATCAGCGTGGCGAAATCCTCGAGCGTCGGGACGATCTTCTCGATACCGGTGATGACCACATGCACCTTCGGCAGCGTCGTCACCATGCGCCCGTTGCCCTCGTTGGTGACCAGCGCCGCCGAGCCGCTTTCGGCGATCAGGAAGTTGGCGCCGGTGATGCCCATCTCGGCGCTGAGAAAATGCTCGCGCAGCACCGCCCGCGCCTCGGCGGTCATTGCCGGAATGTCGGCCGAGCTGCGCGGCTGCTCCGGCCGGCCGTGCTCACGGGCAAACAGCGCCTCGACCTGGTCGATGCTCTTGTGCACTGCCGGGGCGATGATGTGCGACGGCGCCTCGCCAGCCAGTTGCACGATGTATTCGCCGAGATCGGTCTCGACCGGTCGGATGCCAGCCGCCGCCAACGCCGCGTTGAGGTCGGCCTCCTCGGAGAGCATCGACTTCGACTTGGTCGCCTTGGCAACACCATGGCGGCGGGCGACGTCGATCACCTGTTCGCAGATCTCCCGGCCGTCACGCGCCCACAACACCTCGGCCCCGGTCGCCCGCGCCCGCTCCTCAAAGATATCCAGCCAGACGTCGAGATCGGCCAACACCCGGTTGCGGATTTCTTCGCCAGCGTCGCGCAGACCTTCAAAATCAAGCTGATCCTCGGCCAGGGCGGCGACGGCGCGCGCCCGCTTGCCGACGAACAGCGGCCGCGCCTTCTGCAGGGCTTGCTGCAACCTCCGGTCGCGTACCTTTTCGCCAACCCGGGCATGGAACGTCAGCGGCTGGGCAGCTGTCATTCGCCGCTCCCGCCGGCCAGCACTTCGGCGATATGCAGCACCCGGGTGCGGCTGTCGCCACGCCGGCGCAGGCGGCCCTCGATATTGAGCAGGCAGCCAAGATCGCCGCCAACCACGGCATCGGCGCCGACGGCGGCAATCGATTCGCACTTGCGGTCGACGATCTGCGTCGAAATCTCGCCAAACTCCACCGCGAAGGCGCCGCCGAAGCCGCAGCATTCCTCGCATTCGGACATCTCGTCGAAGCGCAGGCCGGGCACCTTGGCCAGCAGTTCGCGCGGCTGTTTCTTGATGCCGAGGCCACGCAGGCCCTTGCAGGAATCGTGATAGGTGACGCTGCCGGCAAAGTCGGCCGGCGGCTCGGTGAACTTCAGGACATCAACCAGAAAGCTGCTCAGCTCATGGCAACGCTCGGCCACGATGCGCCCCCGCTCCGCCCAATGTGCGTCGTCGGCCAGCAGTTCCGGCCACACCTTGCGCATGTGTTCGGCGCAGGAACCGGAGGGCACGACCACCGCTGCGAAACCTTCCAGCTCGGCCACCGCTTTCTTCGCCAGGGCCGCCGCGGCGGCCCGTTCGCCGGCGCTCCAGGCCGGCTGGCCGCAGCAGGTCTGGCCCGCCGGGACGACGACTTCGCAGTCCGCCGCCTCCAGCAGGCGCAGTGCGGCAAAGCCCACGGATGGGCGCATCAGGTCAACGAGACAGGTAACGTAGAGGGCTACGCGCATGCTAATATTGCGCCGCACAAGAAGACAAAGTAGCCAATGCTACTCAAACCACACCAATAAAGGAATCCAGTTGTCCGACGAAGCCAGTGTTCCCGCCAGGGCACCCGGTTCGATTCAAGTCATCGAGCGCATGATGTCACTGCTCGATGCGCTCGCCGAGTCTCCGGATCCGGCCAGCCTGAAGCACCTTGCCGCCGCCACCGAACTGCACCCGTCCACCGCCCACCGCATTCTGGCGGCGATGACCACGGCACGCTTCGTCGAACGCCAGGACGCCGGCACCTACCGCCTCGGTATCCGCCTGCTCGAACTGGGCGCCATCGTCAAATCGCGCATCAACCTGCGCGAAGTCGCCCTGCCCTTCATGCAGGAACTGCATGAACAGATCGGCGAGGCAATCAATCTCGGCGTCCGCCATGACGATGAAATCGTCTATCTCGAACGCACTTCATCAGGCCGCGCCTTGGTCCGCGTCGTCTATCTGGTTGGCGGCCGGGCCCCACTGCACCTGACTTCGCTCGGCAAGCTGTTCCTCGCCGCCGACGGTGCACAGAAAGCGCGCGACTATGCCAAGCGCACCGGCCTGCCCGGCAAGACACCGCATTCGCTGACCACCCTGGCGGCGCTCGAAAAGGAGCTCGACAAGGTTCGCCGGCATGGCATCGCCTACGACGACGAGGAAGCCGAACTCGGCCTCAAGTGCGTCGCCGCGCCCATCCATGACGACGAAGGCAGCGTCATCGCTGCCCTCTCGGTCTCCGCCCCGGCCGACCGCCACGACCCGGAATGGGTCACCCGGTTGCGGCGAACGGCCGATGCCGTCTCGCACGCTCTCGGTTACGGCGGCAAGAAATGACAAGGGCCGCTCATAGCGGCCCTGTTTGCTGAGCGAAATCCTGATCAAGCCGAACGTCGACCACTGGCCACGCTAGCACTTTCCATCCAGCGCTTGATACGGTTGGCATCACCAACCCGCGTCATCTTGCCGTTCGAATCGAGCAGCACAATGACTACCGGCTTGCCGGCCACGTGTGCTTGCATAACCAGACAACGGCCGGCCTCGGAAATGTAGCCAGTCTTCGAGATGCCGATTTCCCAGTTATCGTTGCGCACCAGTGCGTTGGTATTGCCAAAGTCACGGGCCCGCCCCTTGATTTCGAGACGCGCCTCGGCCGTCGTCGAATAGTTGCGAATTTCCGGATAACGGGCGGCAGCGATAACCATGCGTGCCAGATCGTGGGCCGTCGACACGTTGTTACTGGACAAGCCGGTCGGTTCCTCAAAACGGCTGCTGTACATGCCGAGTGACGCCGCCTTGCGGTTCATCGCCTGAACAAAGGCAGGCAGGCCGCCAGGATAATGACGACCGAGGGCGTTGGCCGCCCGATTCTCCGAAGACATCAGCGCCAGCAACATCGCCGTCTCGCGTGTCATCGTCGTTCCCACCGGCAGGCGGGAGCGCGTGCCCTTCAGCCAGTCGACATCCTCATCATTGATGGCGATGACTTCATGCAGATCGAGGCCGGCGTCAAGGACAACCATGGCCGTCATCAGCTTGGTGATGGAGGCAATCGGCACCACGGTATCCGGTTGCTTTTCGAGGACGATCTGCCCAGTCGTCTGGTCTATGACCAGCGCCGACGAGGAGTGGATAGCCAGGCGTCCCGGATCAATATCGTTGGCAATTGTCCGCACCGGACTATTTGCCTGGTTGGCAATAACCTGGCGTCGACTATTCTTGGTGACCTTCGTGCCCTTGGCGCCCTTGGTCTTGCTGGCGACATGGACAACCTTCTTCGTCCGCGGCTTGGCCGCAAGCTTGCTGGCCGGTTTACTGGCAACTTTCTTGCCGACCTGCGACTCGGCCTTCTTGGCCGTCGTTGCCTGCAGAGGTGCCACCAGACCAATCATGGCGGCAATGACGACTAGCGCCCCAAACTTAAGCTTCATTAACGATCTCCTGCCAACTGCGGGGAAGTTTATCTCAGTTTAGCAAGAGACCGTTATTTTTCAATAAAAATAGATAGATAGATTATGCATTTAAAGTTCAGAATTAACCTGCATCAACAACGGTCAAGGCGGTCATGTTGACGATGCGGCGAACGGTTGCCGTTGGCGTCAGGATGTTCACCGGCTTGGCCGCACCGAGTAGGATCGGTCCAATGGTCAGGTTGTCGCCGGCCGCCACCTTCAACAAGTTGAAGGAAATATTGGCGGCATCCAGCGTCGGCATAACCAGCAAGTTGGCCTGCCCCTTGAGGCGCGAATTGGGAAAGGCTGCCAGGCGAATTGGCTCGTCGAGAGCCGCATCGCCGTGCATTTCGCCTTCCACCTCGAGTTCCGGTGCCCGTTCGCCGAGACGGGCGAGCACTTCGCGCATCTTCAGCGCCGTCGGCGTGTTCTCGGTACCGAAGGTCGAATGGGAGAGCAAGGCAACCTTCGGCTGGATACCGAAATTGCGGATCTCTTCAGCCGCCAGCAGGGTCATGTCAGTCAGTTGCTCGGCCGTCGGGTCGTAATTGACGTAGGTGTCGCCAATGAAGACCGTGCGTCCGGGCAGCATCAGCAGGTTCATCGCGTAATAGCGATCGAGGTCCGGCCTCGTGCCGATGACGCTCTGCACATATTCCCGGTGCGTCTCGTGACGGCCGAAGGTGCCGCAGATCAGGCCATCGGCATAGCCGAGGCGAACCATAAGAGCGCCGTACAGCGTGGCGCGCCGACGCACTTCGCGACGGGCGTAATCAGGCGAGACGCCCTTGCGCTCCATCAGGCGATGGTAGGTGGTCCAGAACTCCTCAAAATGCTCGTCAAAGAAGGGGCAATCGTCGGCGTGAATGATTTCGAAATCGTCACCCTCACGAATGCGCAGGCCTGCTCCCTCAATGCGTCGCAGGATTTCCTGGCGCCGGCCGATGAGCACCGGTTTGGCAACACCCTCGTCGCGCACCACCTGGACGGCACGTAGCACCCGCTCATCCTCGCCTTCGGCAAAGACAATGCGTTTTGGCGCCATCTTGGCCTGCGAGAAGACCGGCTTCATGATCATGCCGGAGTGGTAGACGAATTCGTTGAGCCCCTGGATGTAGGCATCCCAGTCCGTGATCGGGCGGGTGGCGACACCGGAATCCATGCCGGCCTTGGCAACCGCAGGAGCGATCTTGACGATCAGGCGCGGGTCGAAAGGATTGGGAATCAGGTACTCCGGGCCGAAGCTGGCGACCTTCTCACCATAGGCGCGGGCGGCAACTTCCGATTGCTCGGCACGGGCAAGTTCGGCAATGGCCTTGACCGCCGCCATCTTCATTTCTTCGGTGATGGTGGTGGCGCCGACGTCGAGCGCCCCACGGAAAATGAAGGGGAAACACAGCACGTTGTTGACCTGGTTCGGATAATCCGAACGGCCGGTACACATGATGGCGTCGTTGCGCACGCTTTTGACCAGTTCCGGGGTGATTTCCGGGGTCGGATTGGCAAGTGCCATGATCAGCGGATTGGCCGCCATCTTGGCAACCATTTCCGGCTTGAGAACCCCGCCGGCGGAGAGACCGAGGAAAACGTCGGCACCTTCGATGACTTCGCCCAGCGTCCGGGCATCCGTCTTCTTGGTGTAGCGCGCCTTGATCTCGTCCATTTCCTCAACGCGGCCCTCATAGACCAGACCCTTGATATCAGTGACCCAGATGTTGCTCGGCGGCGCACCAAGCATGACCAGCAGATCGAGACAGGCAAGCGCGGCAGCACCGGCGCCGGAGGTGACGATCTTTACCTGCGACAGGTCCTTGCCAATCAGGTGCAGGCCGTTAAGGATGGCCGCACCGACGACGATGGCCGTGCCGTGCTGGTCGTCGTGGAAGACGGGAATCTTCATGCGCTCGCGCAGCTTCTTCTCGATGTAGAAGCATTCGGGCGCCTTGATGTCTTCGAGGTTGATGCCACCGAAGGTCGGCTCGAGCGAGGCGATGGTATCGATCAGCTTGTCGGGGTCGCGCTCATCGATTTCGATGTCGAAGACGTCGATGTTGGCGAACTTCTTGAATAGCACGCCCTTGCCTTCCATCACCGGCTTGGCTGCCAGCGGACCGATCGGCCCGAGGCCGAGGACGGCGGTGCCGTTGGTGATGACGCCGACCAGATTGCCGCGAGAGGTCAGGGTGCTGGCTTCGCGCGGATCGGCGACGATCTCTTCGCAGGCAAAGGCGACGCCCGGCGAATAGGCCATCGACAGGTCGTACTGGTTGGTCAACTGCTTGATCGGTGTCACCGCGATCTTGCCCGGCTTCGGGTGGCGGTGATAGTAAAGCGCGGCCTCGCGCAACTGTCGGGAATCCATTGTCTACCTCCGTTTTATATTGTGAAACACGATTTTGAATCGTGGGACATATTAGCACGCAGCCCCTTGGCGTCCACTTGCGGAAAACACTTAGCGGGTAAAAGTCAAGTGGATGTTTACCCTGGATTACGGCATAATTATGGGCTTCCCAGCCGACGGCCCCTCGCCGCTTTCAGTCTTGGTGGCAGCTCCCGGCGACTGGCGTAAAGTTTATCTATTTCAGAAACCTGGAGAGAGACATCGCCATGACCGCACCGCTGAATGCACCTGACTACGTCAAACACGAAGGCCTGAAGAAATGGGTCGCCGAAATCGCCGCGCTGACCCAGCCGGACCGGATTCATTGGGCTGACGGCTCGCAGGAAGAGTATGACCGTCTGTGTGCGGAAATGGTAGAGGCCGGCACGTTCATCAAACTGAACGAAGCCAAGCGCCCGAATTCCTACCTCGCCTTCTCCGACCCCTCCGACGTCGCCCGCGTCGAAGACCGCACCTACATCTGTTCCGCGAAGAAGGAAGACGCTGGCCCGACCAATAACTGGGAAGAACCTGCCGTCATGCGTGAAACCCTCAACGGCCTGTTCAAGGGCTGCATGAAGGGTCGCACCATGTACGTCATTCCGTTCTCAATGGGCCCGCTCGGTTCCCCGATCGCCCACATCGGCTTCGAGATCACCGATTCCGCCTACGTCGTCACCAACATGCGGACGATGACCCGCATGGGCAAGAAGGTCTTCGACGTGCTCGGCAGCGATGGCGAATTCGTCCCCTGCATCCACAGCGTCGGTGCCCCGCTCGAGCCGGGTCAGCAGGACAGCAAGTGGCCGTGCAACCCGACCGTCAAGTACATCGTGCATTACCCGGAAACCCGGGAAATCTGGTCCTACGGTTCCGGCTACGGCGGCAACGCCCTGCTTGGCAAGAAATGCTTCGCCCTGCGCATCGCCTCCAACATGGCACGCGAACAAGGCTGGCTGGCCGAACACATGCTGATCCTCGGCGTCGAATCGCCGGACTGCGGCAAGACCAACTTCGCCATGCTGATCCCGCCGAAGACCCTCGACGGCTGGAAGATCACCACCATCGGCGACGACATCGCCTGGATCAAGCCGCGTGTCGACAAGGATGGCGTCACCCGTTTCTACGCCATCAACCCGGAAGCCGGCTTCTTCGGCGTTGCCCCGGGCACCTCGGAAAAGACCAACTTCAACGCGCTGGCGACGTTGAAGGAAAACATCATCTTCACCAACGTCGCGCTGACCGACGATGGCGACGTCTGGTGGGAAGGTCTGACCAAGGAAGCCCCGGCACACCTGATCGACTGGCAAGGCAAGGACTGGACGCCGGCAGACGGCAAGGCCGGCAAGAAGGCCGCCCATGCCAACTCCCGCTTCACCGCCCCGGCCCATCAGTGCCCGTCGGTCGATAGCGCCTGGGAAGACCCGGCTGGCGTGCCGATTTCCGCCTTCATCTTCGGCGGCCGCCGCGCCACCACCGTGCCGCTGGTGTACCAGGCGTTCAACTGGAACTACGGCGTCTACATGGCGGCCACGCTCGGCTCCGAGACCACGGCTGCCGCCTTCGGCGCCCAGGGTGTCGTCCGTCGCGATCCGTTCGCCATGCTGCCGTTCTGCGGCTACCACATGGGCGACTACTTCAACCACTGGCTGAAGATGGGCAAGACCGTCGATGCGACGCCGAAGATCTTCTGCGTCAACTGGTTCCGCATGGACAAGGACGGCAATTTCATGTGGCCAGGCTTTGGCGACAACATGCGCGTCCTCAAGTGGATCGTCCAGCGCTGCAAGGGCACGGTCGCCGCCAGGGAAACCGTCCTTGGCTGGATGCCGAAATTCGAGGATATCGACTGGACCGGCCTGGATATCAGCAAGGCCGATTTCGAAGCCCTGAGCACCATTGACGCCGACGCCTGGAAGGCCGAACTGGCCGGCCACAAGGAATGGTTCGACAAGATGGGCGAGAAGATGCCGCGTGAACTGATCCTCAAGCGCGAACTGTTCGAAATGGGCATCTTCAAGGACGCTGCCTGAACATTGCCCGAGCGATAATCGAACGGCCACCTGCGGGTGGCCGTTTTACTTCGGAGACATCCATGTACCGTCCCGCCGCCCGTCTCGCCGAGATCGAACCCTTCCACGTCGTCGAATTGTTCACCCGCGCCCATCAACTGCAAGCGGAGGGACGCGACATCATTCACATGGAAGTCGGCGAGCCCGATTTCCCGACGCCGGAACCCATAGCACAGGCCGCCACCGCCGCCATCGCCAGCGGCAAGACGCTGTACACCCAGGCCTTCGGCATGCCCGAGCTACGCGCGGCAATTTCCGGCTTTTATCGGCAACGCTATGGCGTCGACGTCCCGGCCAGTCGTATCGCCGTCACCAACGGCGCCTCCGGCGCCCTCAACCTGGCCTTCGCCTGCCTGACCAATCCCGGGGATGAATGGCTGCTGGCTGATCCCGGCTACCCGTGCAACCGCCACATCCTGCGCACCTACGAAGGTCGCCCCGTTGCCCTGCCGGTTGGACCGGACAGCAATTTCCAGCCAACCGCTGCCCAAGTGGATGCTGCGTGGACCGCAAAAACCGCCGGCCTGCTCGTCGCCTCGCCGGCGAATCCGACCGGCACATTGCTCAGCCAGCCGGAGATCACCGCCTTGGCCGATGTCTGCCGTAACCACGATGGCCACTTCATGGTCGACGAGATTTACCACGGCCTCACGTATGAGACCGATGCGCCGACAGCCTGCGCCGCCGGTGACGACGTCTGGGTGATCAACAGTTTTTCCAAGTATTTCCAGATGACCGGCTGGCGGCTGGGTTGGATGGTGATTCCCGAGGCTTATCTGCGTGATGTCGAGAAACTGGCCCAGAACCTTGTCCTCTGCCCGTCGACGCCGGCCCAGAACGCCGCGCTGGCAGCCTTCGCACCGGAGACCATCGCCATCCTCGAAGAGCGCCGCAACGAGTTCCGTCGCCGCCGCGATTTCCTGGCGCCGGCGCTGGAAGCGATCGGCCTTCGTGTCACCGCCCGGCCGGAAGGCGCCTTCTATCTTTACTGCGATTGCTCGGCTCTGGCCAACGACAGTTTTGCCCTGGCCCGCGACCTGCTCGAAAAGACCGGTGTCGCAGCAACGCCCGGCCTCGATTTCGGCAGCAATGAACCGGAAAAGCACATCCGTTTCGCCTACACCACCCGCATCGACCGCCTGGCCGAAGCCGTCGAGCGGCTACGCCGCTACTTCGGGCGGTAACTCGAGATCGGGGTAGCGGGCGCGCACACGCGCCCAGTCGAAACACGGCCCGGGGTCGCTCTTGCGCCCCGGTGCCACATCGCTGTGACCGACCAAGGCAGTAATCGGATAGCGCTGGCGGAGGGCGTCGATCAGCTGATCGAGGGCGACATACTGGGGCTGCGCAAAGGGCTGGCTATCCGAGCCCTCGAGTTCGATCCCGACGGAGTAATCATTGCAGTTCTGCCGCCCGCTCCACTGGGAAGCCCCGGCGTGCCAGGCGCGCTGATCGCAAGCGACGAACTGGACAATGTGCCCGTCACGCCGGACATAGAAATGCGCCGATACCCGAGCCTCGGCGATGGTGGCGAAATACGGATGGGCATTGCCATCCAGCCGGTTGAGGAAGAAATCCTCGACCCAATGGCCGCCGAACTGCTCGGGCGGCAGGCTGATGTTATGAACCACGACCAGGTCAACCGCACCCGCCGGACGCGGACCGAAGTTGGGCGAAGGCAGGTGCTCGACTCCCGCCAGCCAGCCATCCGGCCACCATTCCATCACTCGATACCCAGACGTTCCAGGCGATAGCGCATGGAGCGAAAGGTGACCCCGAGCAGCCGGGCCGCGGCCGTCCGGTTGCCGTCTGTTTTCTGCAGCGCCTCCAGAATGGCCAGGCGTTCCAGGCGATTGAGATATTCGTCGAGTGTCTCGCTGCCCCGAGCGGTCGCTTCGCCACCACTATCCTCCGGCTCCAGATGCAAGTCGTCACAGTCGATGAGATCGCCCGAACTGAGCGCCGTGGCCCGCTCCAGGATATTTTCCAGTTCCCGCACATTGCCGGGGAAGGCATACAACTGCATGGCTTTCAGGGCCGCCTCGGTCAGCCGCGGCGGCACCTCGCCGCACAGGCGCTGGAGGATGCAATCGACCAGCGGCGCGATGTCTTCGACGCGCTCACGCAGCGGCGGCATGCGCAGTTCGATGACGTTCAGCCGGTAATAGAGATCCTGGCGGAACGAGCCTTTGTCCACGCAATCGCGCAAATTCCGGTGCGTAGCACAGATGATGCGCACGTCGACCGGCTCCTCGGTCACCGCTCCGACCTTGCGTACGCGCTTTTCCTGGATGGCGCGCAGCAGCTTGACCTGCATGGCCAGCGGCAGGTCGGCGACCTCGTCAAGGAACAGCGTGCCGCCACTGGCGGCGTGGAAGAAGCCGTCGCGATCGCCCTCGGCCCCGGTGAAAGCGCCTTTTCGATAGCCGAAGAACTCGCTTTCCATCAGGTTTTCCGGGATGGCACCACAGTTGACCGGAACGAAATTGCCAGCGCTGCGAGCGCTACGCACATGAATGAGGCGGGCGGCCAGTTCCTTGCCGCTGCCCGACTCGCCGGATATGTAGATCGGTGCCTGGCTGCGCGCCAGTTTTTCGATCATCGCCCGCACCTGTTCCATGGCTGGCGAATCACCGATCAGCCCCGGCAGAGCCGAGCCCTCGTCGGCAGTGCCATCCGGCAGGCGCAGGGCCGACTTGACCAGCGCCCGCAGCTGCTCAAGTCCAACCGGCTTGGCCAGGTAATCGAAAGCCCCGGCCTTCAGTGCCGCCACGGCATTCTCGGCGCTACCGAAAGCGGTGATCACGGCAACCGGGGTCTGCACGTGGTGCTCGCCAATATAGCGAACGATATCCAGACCGACGCCATCCGGCAGGCGCATGTCGGTCAGGCACAGCTGGAACGGACCGGCGTCCAGCGCCGCCTTCGCCTCCGCCACGGAACCAACGCATTCGGCCAGCAGCCCCATGCGGGCCAGGGTGAGATCGATCAACTCGCGGATATCCGCCTCGTCATCAACGACCAGAACCCGGCTCAACTCTCCGCGCGGACGGCGTTCGCTTCTGGCAACAGACACTTGTCGTTTCTCCCGGCAATGATGAAGTGTCCACCCGGCGCATTTGCGCCGATGTTCAAGGTGGCTCCGTTGGCGGCACAAAGCTCGCGGGCGATGAACAGGCCGAGGCCGGTTCCCTGATGGTGCGTGGTGAAGAAAGGTTCGAAAATCTGTTCGCGGATGGCATCGGAAACACCCGGCCCGTCATCGACCACATGCAATTCTACCCGGCCGTCGGCGGCCCCGGCGATGACTTCGAGACGCACCGCGCCGCTCCCCCGGGAGGAATGGCGCAGGGCATTGCTCAGCAGGTTCCACAGTATCTGATGCAGATGCGAGCGATCGAAGCAGATGGTGATGGCCGGCGGGGAGATCAGGCGGACAGCATCGCCGGGAAGATTTTCCCCGGCCACGAACTGCTCGACGAAACTTGCGCAAAAGTCGCTTAGTGGAAGGCTCTCGGGTTGTGCACTGTTCTGCCGACCGAGTTGCAGGACATCCTGAACGATGCGATCAAGACGGACGACGTTGTCGTTGAGGATGCGCAACAGGCGGTCCTGCATCTCGCCGCGGCGCTCCTCGCGCAACAATTCGCCGGCATGGCTGATCGCCGACAGGGGATTGCGGATCTCATGGGCGATGCTGGCGGTCAGGTGGCCGAGGGAGGCTAGTTTCATCTGCTGCGCCCGCTCCTTGATGCGTCCCACGTCCTCGAGGAAGATCAGCACCTCGCGGTCTGAACTGGTGGTGCGTTCGAAGCGCGCCTGCAATTCGCGGCCACCGGCGCCGGTAAACTGCACTGTCTCGGCCCCGTCCATCAGCCAGTCTGCCAGACCCCGCGCCAGCATCGGCGCCGAACTCGCCAAGGCGGGCGTTGGTCCATCAGGCAAGCCGAGCATGCTCCGGGCCACCGGATTGTGGCGGCCGACCACGGACTGGGCATCGACGATGAGCACCCCGTCCTGCATGCGCTCGACCACCCGCTGACTGATGCGGATCTGGTTGTCCAAAGCCACGCCACGCCGACGGGCCAGGTCCTCGTTGACCATCACGCGCTGGCCCAGCAAACGCGCCAGGATGGCGGTCGCGAAAAAACCTGCCGAAATGAATCCCGCCTGGACTACTGAAGACTCATCGAAACCACGCGCCAGAATGCCGTAAAGCTGAATCGTCAGCACCGCCAAGGTGGCCATCGCTGCATAGAGCAGGACCAGGTGACCGCGACCGACCAGGCTGGCTGCCGCTAGCGACACCAGCAGGAGCACCCCGAGGCCGCTGCTGACTCCACCGGCGACCAGCATGATCAGGCTGACGACCGTCACGTCCACCAGCATCTGCAGGGAGAGCTGGAAATTGAAGCGGTTCTGCCAGTGAATCGAAAGCAGCAGACCGCCAATAACGGCGACCATATAGCCACCGGTCAGCGCCAGCATCGCGGGCGATGGCAGCAGGTTCAGGCGGGCGGTGAACTCGTGTGGAAAGAACATCGCCAGCAGGAAGATTCCGGCCAGGACCAGGCGATAGAGATTGAAATACTGAAAGGAGCGCCAGTTGGGCTCCCAGGTTGACGACAGCCAGCCGCTCATTGGCGACCGGTGCTGCCTGCCTGGCGATGCGCTTCGCAGCAATAGAAGTCCGCCCCGGCGGCGAGGCTGTCGCTTTCCGGCAGAAGCAGGCCGCAATGGGCGCAAACGACCATTTTTTCCGCTTGCGGATCGGGCCTCTTGGCGGGTGGCTGCAACGGCTCAACAGAGCGCTTTTTCCAGACCCACCAGACAACGCCGAGGAAGATCAACAACAGCAGGTATTTCATCTGTGCCTCACTGATTCCAGATAACCTCGGCAATCCCCCAATTCAACATCTGTCAGAAGCTGAGTCATTAAACGTACAGACTTCTTTCGGGGTAATGCCACCAAGCGCCATATTGGGGCGTAGGTAATTGTAGGTCCACATCCATTCGGTCGCACAGTTCTGCATAGGGTAAAAACTTTATGCATCAATGGGCCGCAGGAAACAAAAAAAGCCTTGATTTCTCAAGGCTTTTTTCGGACCAAATTGGTCGGAGTGACAGGATTCGAACTTGCGACCCCTGCGTCCCGAACGCAGTGCTCTACCAGGCTGAGCTACACTCCGATGCGGTCTGAGATACCTAGTGGTTTCTCTCAACTGCAAAGAGCGTCAATTGTAGCAGAGCTTTTTTGTAATTTGAATCCCCTAGCGCACTAATTGATGCTCTCGCCAGCTCGGCTTCCTTGACGGCGCGGGCGCGTGCGTAATCCAGCGCCCCGCTGGCATGAATGGCGGCAAGCACGGCCGGGAAGTCATCGCGGCCACCATCCTCGATCGCCTTGCGCACGCAGGCTGCCTGTTCGGGCGTACCGCACTGCATGACATGAATCAGCGGCAGCGTCGGCTTGCCTTCCGCCAGGTCATCGCCGAGGTGCTTGCCGGTCGTCGCCTCCTGGCCGGAGTAATCGAGCACGTCATCCACCAGCTGGAAAGCCGTACCCAGATGCATGCCGTAACGGGCCAGCGCCTCCTCCAGTTGCGGGTCGGCGCCGCCAAGGATGCCGCCGAGCTGGGCGGCGGCCTCGAACAGCTTGGCCGTCTTGAAATGGATGACCTGCATGTAGCGCGTCTCGTCGACGTCGGCATCGTGGCAATTCATCAATTGCAGGACTTCGCCCTCAGCAATGACATTGGTGGCATTGGAGAGGACCTGCATGATGCGCATGTTGTCCACCTGCACCATCATCTGGAAGGCCCGCGAGTAGAGGAAATCACCGACCAAGACACTGGCGGCGTTGCCGAACATGGCATTGGCTGTATCACGCCCACGGCGTAACGCCGACTCGTCGACTACATCGTCGTGCAACAGGGTTGCCGTGTGGATGAATTCTACGACCGCTGCCATCTCGTGGTGACGGTTGCCCTCATAGCCCATGGCGCCGGCAGTCAGCAGGACCAAGGCCGGCCGCATGCGTTTGCCGCCGGCGCCGATGATGTACTCGGCGACCTGCCGTACCAGGGCAACGTCGGAGTACAGTCGATCGCGAATGACCTTGTCGACGGCCTGCATGTCCGGGCCGATCAGGGTATAGAGCTGTTCCAGAGTCACGGTGGGCAATTCTTGGGAGAAGCGCGGAATCTTAGGGGCCGGCAGGGGGGCAGTCAAGGCCGGGAAGCGGGTAATCTCCTGCGAATCCGTAGCGCTTTCGGCTAAACTCCCCCGGTTACAAATCAATCAGAGAGGCCGTCATGGACATCAACTCGATCGTTAGACCCGTGATTCAGGATCGCGAGGCGCTCGAGGAGTTCGCCGACGCTCTAACCGACCGTGCGCCACAGATCGAACACGACGTTGCCCGCTTGCTGAAAAGCCCTGCCGATCGCGAAATCACCGCCGATCTGTTTCGCGCCATTCACAATATTAAGGGTGATGCCTCGCTGTGCAAGTTCGAGCTCGGTGTCGCCATCGCCCATCCGATTGAAAGCTTGATGGCGCGTTTCCGCGAGGGCGAGATCGCCTTCACCGAACTCCTTGCCGAACTCGTTCTGCTCGCTGTAGACCGCCTGGAGCTAGCAACGGACGCCCTGCTTGGCGGCCGAACACTGGAACAGCTGCGCCTGCCGGAACTGCTTGAAGGACTCGATCGCCTGGCCGCAGCGACCGTTGCCGATGTCGACCACGATTGCGCCGATCTGATTGAAATCGTCACCGGTTTCCCCTCGGTCATCGCCGAAATTTCCAGCCGTGCCCCGCGCCTCGGCGGCGGCCGCAGCGAACAAAAGAATGCTTCGGCTGACCTGCAGTTCTTCCGCTCTCTGGCGCTACAACTAGAGAGCCGTTCCCCCTTGTTCAAGGGCAGGACAATGCGCATCCTGCGCCTGGCATTGGAAACCAACAAGGCGGCCGGCAGCCCGATCGATGCGCTGCAACTGGAAGCCGCCGTGTACCTGCACGATATCGGCATGATGTTTCTGCCGGAATCCGTATGGTTGAAAATCGGCAAGATGAGCGAAGAGGACAAGCACTTGCTGCGCAACCACCCCGGCCTGGCGGCAGGCCTTCTGGAGCGGATTCCCGGCTGGGATGGCGCCGCCGCGATAGTCGCCCAGCACCACGAAATGCCGGATGGCGCCGGTTATCCTCACCAGCTCCAGGGCGCCGCCATTTGCCCGGGCGCCAAGATCCTGGCCATCGTCGACGCCTTCGAGGCCGTCATGCTCAAGCACATTCACCGCGGCAAGAATCGTTCGGTGCTCCGTGCGATCGCCGAGGTCAATGCCTGCGATAAACAATTCGCACCAGAATGGATTGCCCCCTTCAACGCAGTCATCCGCAAGACGATCGAAAGCTGATGGCCGGCGGCAATAGCGAACGCCGTTTCAGTGGTGTCGGGCGCCTTTATGGTGAAGTTGGTGCGCAGCGCCTGCGCGACGCCCACGCGGTCGTCGTCGGCATTGGCGGCGTCGGCTCCTGGAGTGCCGAAGCACTGGCCCGGACCGGCGTTGGCCGGATCACGTTGATCGATCTCGACATGGTTGCCGAGTCGAATGCCAACCGCCAGATTCACGCCCTCGACGACGTCTGGGGCAAGGCCAAGGTGGCGGCGATGGCTGAGCGCATTGTGGCCATCAACCCGAGCTGCCAGGTGCATTGCATCGAGGACTTCGTCACTCCCGAGAATGTCGGCGAGTTGCTGACCGGTGATTTTTCGGTGGTCGTCGATGCCATCGATCAGGTACGGGCCAAGGTAGCGATGATTGCCCACTGCCGGGATCGGCGCTTGCCCATCGTCGTTGCCGGCGCCGCCGGTGGGCAACTGGACCCAACGCGCATCAGTGTCAGCGATCTCAGCCAAACGGTCCAGGACCCCTTGCTGGCGAAAGTCCGCTCGCAACTCCGGCGCGCCCATGGGTTTCCGCGAGATGGCAAAAAATTTGGCGTCGCGGCTGTCTATTCGACTGAGCCCCTGCGTTATCCGCAGGCCGACAGCAGTTGCTCTACCGCCCCGGCAGCCGCCGGACTCAATTGCGCCGGCTTCGGCTCCTCGGTCTGCGTTACCGCTGTCTTCGGCATGACGGCAGCCGCCAGAGCCATTGATCTGATCACTGCCGGCTGACTCTCAGGCCGCCTGGCTGTCCAGCCAGACAACGAGCCCCTGGGCGTTCAGTTCGAGATCTGTCTCCCAGATTTCCTGCAACCGCGTATCGGGCAAAGTGCAGCCATGTGCTCTTATCTCGGTCATCAGGTAAGCCTCCATTGCCGCTTTGACGCGCCCATGGCGGTCGCTGCCAGCACCGGCCTCCGCCTCGGCAATGGCCACAAGCCGATCGAGATGCCTGAGCAATTCGGCACCGCGCGCGGGCACATCGACCAGGCGGCTGTAATGGGTCAGGTAGACGGCGTCCGGCTGCAAGGTAAGCAAGCGTTCGACCGAGATGCGCATGGCCTGTGGGTCGAACTGGGTCGGCGTTGTCGTCGGAAAGATGAAGGGACGACCGGCAACATCAAGCTCCCGGTAGGAAAGTCCGAACATGTCGCCAGTGAATATGCCGGCGGTCGCCTGATCGACGACGCAGATATGGTGCTTGGCATGGCCTGGCGTATCGAGGCAGAGCAGCGAGCGACCGGCCAGCGACACGATATGGCCATCCGGTGCCTCGATGATACGTTCGGCTGCGATCGGCGGGATCTCGCCATAAACGCGCGCCACATACTCGGCGCCATAGACTGCCGTCACCCCGGCGATCAGCTTCGACGGCTCGGCCATATGACGCGCGCCGCGCGGATGCACCACCAGTCGGGCATTGGGGAAGGTCGCCATCATCGACCCGGCACCACCAGCATGATCGAGATGGATATGCGTCAGGATCACATAGTCCACAACAGACGGCGACAATCCCAGGCGCTCCAGGGCCGCCAGCGCGTTGGGCAAAGCATCGCGACTACCCGTATCGATGAAGGCGACGTGCCCCTGCTCGACAACCATGTGTATCGCCGCCAGCAGCGGCCGGACATAGCCGGCATCAAAGGCGACAATGCCATTTCCGTAATCACGCCAGTCATTCATTTCCGTACTCCGCCGTATTGACAGCGCCGATTCCACTTTTGCCATTCCCACAACATTCAAAGCCATGTCTAACTTTTTCGCCGACAGCGCGAACGCGTTGCCCGCGAGCTTGTTGCCTTCACGAGCCGGGGATGAGCCACACGGAAAGCGCAAAGCCCTTCTAGCGGGAGCTAGAAGGGCTTTGAATGGGGTAGCCTGGCGGTGACCTACTTTCGCGAGCGTAGTACTCACTATCATCGGCGCGTTGCTGTTTCACGGTCCTGTTCGGGAAGGGAAGGGGTGGGTCCAGCA
>PHCE01000010.1 GCA_002840765.1 Betaproteobacteria bacterium HGW-Betaproteobacteria-7 | reverse complement strand
GGTCACCAACCTGACCGACTACGGTTCATTCGTTGAAATCGAACAAGGCATCGAAGGCCTGGTTCACGTTTCCGAAATGGACTGGACCAACAAGAACGTCCATCCGTCCAAGGTCGTTTCCCTGGGTGACGAAGTCGAAGTCATGATCCTGGAAATCGACGAAGAGCGTCGCCGCATTTCGCTGGGCATGAAGCAGTGCAAGCCGAATCCGTGGGATGACTTCGGCATGAACCACAAGAAGGGCGACAAGGTCCGTGGCGCCATCAAGTCGATCACCGACTTCGGTATCTTCATCGGCCTGCCGGGCGGCATCGACGGTCTGGTTCACCTGTCCGACCTGTCCTGGTCGGCCACCGGCGAAGAAGCCATCCGCAACTTCAAGAAGGGTGACGAAGTTGAAGCCCTGGTCCTCGGCATCGATATCGAGAAGGAACGCATCTCCCTCGGCATCAAGCAGATGGAAGGCGATCCCTACACCAACTTCATCGCTACCCACGAGAAGAACAGCATCGTCAATTGCACCGTCAAGACGGTTGATGCTCGTGGCGCCGTGCTGACGCTGGATGGCGAGAACGAAGGTTACCTGCGTGCTTCCGAATTCTCGCGTGATCGTATCGACGACCTGTCGCAACACCTGAAGGTGGGCGATACGGTTGAAGCCATGATCATCAACGTGGATCGCAAGACGCGTGGCATCAACCTGTCGATCAAGGCCAAGGACAACGCCGAGCAGAATGAAGCCATGCAGAAGCTGTCTGCTGAATCTTCCGCTGCTGCTTCGGGGACGACCAACCTGGGTGCCCTGATCCGAGCTCATCGCCCGGCTGGCGGAGCGGTTTCCCCAGTTGGTGGCGAAAGATGCTGATTTTGCGGTCAAGATGATTCTCGATGCGATGTCCGAAGCGCTGGTGCGCGGGGATCGCATCGAGATCCGCGGATTCGGCAGCTTTGCGCTCAACTACCGGCCGCCGCGCACTGGTCGCAACCCCAAATCCGGGGAAAAGGTCAGTGTGCCCGCGAAATGGGTTCCGCATTTCAAGGCGGGCAAGGAGTTGCGCGAACGGGTCGATCAGTCGATCTGACGGCGCACAGGCGCATTGTGGTAGATTCAGGGCAGTGAGTCATTTCACTGCCCTTTTTTATTGAACGTCATGACAGCACTGACCTGGGCCATACGGCTCGTCATCTTTTCCTTTCTGGTGGTCTTTGCCGTCCAGAACACCGATCCGGTTACGCTCAACTTCGTCCTTGACCATGTCTGGCAAGCGCCCCTGGTCATCGTCCTCCTCGCCTTCTTTGCTGCCGGCGCCGTCCTCGGCTTGCTCTCGGTCGTCGGCGTGATTTACCGCCAGCGGCGCGAGATCGCCAATCTGCGTCAATTGACAGCCAAGCTGCCGGCAGCTTCCGCTCCGGATATCCCGCCGGCGCTATGAGCGATCTTTTCGAATACTGGCAACTGCTGCTCATCCCCGTCTTCTTCGCCCTCGGCTGGGCGGCAGCGCGGGTGGACATGCGGCAAGTGGTGCACGAATCGCGGGCCTTGCCGCGATCCTATTTCCAGGGCCTGAATTTCCTGCTCAACGAGCAGCCGGACAAGGCCATCGATTCCTTCCTCGAAGTCGCCAAGGTCGATTCGCAAACGGTCGAACTGCACTTCGCGCTGGGCAACTTGTTTCGCCGCCGCGGCGAGACCGAGCGGGCCATCCGCATGCACCAGAACCTGATTGACCTGCCGGACCTCGATGATGCGGTTCGCCTGCAGGCCCTGGCCGAACTCGGGCAGGACTATCTGAAATCCGGCTTGCTCGACCGGGCCGAGGAAATCTTCAACAAACTGATCGGCACTTCTTTTGAAGCCGAGGCCAAGCGTAATTTGCTGGAGATCTACCAGGTTGAAAAGGAGTGGCTGAAAGCTGTCGAGCTGGTTCGCGAAGTGCCGGACCTGGCGACGCAGCAGCAGATCGCCGAGTTCTATTGCGAGCTGGCCGCCGGCGAGATCATGCGCTCGAAGCCGGAGTCAGCCCGCGCCTATCTCGAGTTGGCGATGCAGCAGAATCGCAAGTGCGTGCGCGCCAGCTTGCTGCAGGGTGACCTGTCGCTGCAGGAGGGGAAGCTGCAGGCGGCAATCGAGGCCTGGCAGCGCATCGAGCAGCAGGATCCGGCCTATCTCGCCCTGGTTGCTCAGCGCCTGCTCGATACCTATCGCAAGCTGGAACGGCCCGCAGAGGGAATGGCCCTGCTCAGCGGCTACCTTGAGCACTATCCGTCGCTCGACCTGCTCGACGTCGTCTATCAGCTGGTTCTCGAAGGCGAGGGTAACGAGGCGGCCTATCGGTTGGTGCGGGCCGAACTGCAGCGCAACCCGACGCTGCTCGGCCTGGAAAAACTGATGAGTGCCCGGTTGCCGCTGGCAGCACCGGAGGTCAGGCCGGATGTCGAATTGGCCAAGACCATCGTCCAAGGCTATACCAAACGACTGTCGCGCTATCGGTGCGATAATTGCGGCTTCAAGGCCCGCCAGTTCTACTGGCGCTGCCCGGCCTGCGGCGGCTGGGAAACCTATCCGCCACGCCGCAGCGAAGAATTCGATCAAACCTTGTAGGAAGCCCCATGAAAATCACCGTTGTCGGCAGCGGCTATGTCGGACTGGTCAGTGGCACCTGTCTGGCCGAAGTAGGTAACGACGTCCTCTGTCTGGACGTCGATCCGGAAAAGATCCGTATCCTCCAAGAAGGCGGCATCCCGATTTACGAACCCGGGCTGCAGGAAATGGTCCGCCGCAATGTCGCCGCCGGCCGCCTGCACTTCACCACCGATATCGAGAAAGCCGTCCAGCACGGCACCATCCAGTTCATTGCCGTCGGCACGCCGCCGGATGAGGACGGCTCAGCTGACCTGCAGTACGTACTCGCTGCCGCCCGCAATATCGGCCGGCTGATGACCGACTACAAGGTCGTCGTCGACAAGAGCACGGTGCCGGTTGGCACCGGCGCCAAGGTCAAGGCGGCGATCGCCGACGAACTGCAGAAGCGCGGTATCGATATTCCCCACAGCGTCGTCTCCAATCCCGAATTCCTCAAGGAAGGGGCGGCCGTCGATGACTTCATGCGCCCCGACCGCGTCGTCGTCGGCGCCGAGGACGAGCAGGCCATCCACCTGATGCGCGCGCTTTATTCCCCGTTCCAGCGCAACCACGAGCGCCTGATCGTCACCGACGTGAAGAGCGCCGAACTGATCAAGTACGCCGCCAACGCCATGCTGGCCACGCGCATCAGCTTCATGAACGAACTGGCCAATCTGTCGGAAGTGCTCGGTGCCGACATCGAGATGGTGCGCCAGGGCATCGGTGCCGACCCGCGTATCGGTTACCACTTCCTCTACCCGGGCTGCGGCTACGGCGGCTCCTGCTTCCCCAAGGACGTCAAGGCGCTGATCCGTACGGCCAAGGACGATGCCGGCATCGAACTCAAGGTGCTGACCGCCGTCGAGGCCGCCAACGATGCCCAGAAGCACGTGCTGACCCAGAAGATTGGCAAACGCTTCGGCGATCTCAAGGGCAAGCATTTCGCCCTCTGGGGCTTGTCCTTCAAGCCGAACACCGACGACATGCGCGAAGCGCCGAGCCGCGAGCTGATCGACGACCTGTTCGCTGCCGGCGCCACAGTGAGCGCCTACGACCCGGTGGCCATGCACGAGACGCAGCGCATCTACGGCGACGAGCCGCGCCTGTCCTATGCCGAGAATCCCATGGGCGCTCTTGAGGGGGCCGATGCCCTGCTCATCGTCACCGAATGGAAGGAATTCCGCAGCCCGGACTTCGACGCCATCAAGCAGAAGCTCAAGCAGCCGCTGATTTTCGATGGTCGTAATCTCTATGATCCGAAGTTCGTGCGCGGCATGGGCATCGAGTATTTCGCCATTGGACGCTGAGCCCATGCTGGAGAAGATTTCCCGGGTTCGTCTGCTGGTTGTCGGCGATGTCATGCTCGATCGCTACTGGTTCGGCGAGGTCAATCGCATTTCGCCGGAAGCGCCGGTGCCGGTGGTCAAGGTCGAGCGCCAGGAGGAACGCCTGGGCGGCGCCGCCAACGTCGCTCGGAACGCGACTTCGCTGGGGGCGGTGACGGCACTGCTGTCGGTCGTCGGCGATGACGATGCCGGGCGCACACTGTCCCGGTTGCTCGAGGAAGGCCTGATCGATGCCGGCCTGCATGTCGACCCGGAGATCGATACCATCGTCAAGCTGCGTGTCATCGGTCGTCAGCAACAACTGTTGCGCATCGATTTCGAAACGCCGCCATCGCACGAAATCCTGCAGGCCAAGCTCGCCGATTTCGAGCGGCGGGTGGCCGATGCCGACGTGGTGATCCTTTCCGATTACGGCAAGGGGGGCTTGACCCATATCGCCGAGATGATCCGCATCGCCCGCGATGCCAACAAGCCGGTACTGGTCGACCCGAAGGGCGACGAGTGGGAAAAATATGCCGGCGCCACTGTGATCACGCCCAATCGCGGCGAGCTGAAGCAGGTCATCGGCGGCTGGAAAACGGAAGAGGAACTGGCCGCCAAGGCCCATCGCTTGCGCGGCGAGCTGGGCCTGGAGGCCTTGCTGGTGACGCGCAGTGAAGAGGGTATGACGCTCTTTGCCGATGGCGAAACGCACCATCAGGCAGCTCAGGCGCGCGAGGTTTACGATGTCTCCGGTGCCGGCGACACGGTCATCGCCACATTGGCGGTGATGGTTGCCGCCGGAGCCGACTGGGGCGAAGCCATCCGCGTCGCCAATATCGCTGCCGGCATCGTCGTCGGCAAGCTGGGAACTGCCGTTGTCACGCGCGACGAGATCGCGCACGCCCTGTAAGGAAGAGCCATGTACACAGTCGTTACCGGCGCCGCCGGCTTCATCGGTGCGAATATCGTCAAGGCGCTCAATGAGCGCGGCGTAACCAAGATCATCGCCGTAGACAACCTGACCCGGGTCGACAAGTTCAAGAACCTGATCGACTGCGAGATCGTCGATTACCTCGACAAGCAGGATTTCATCGAACGCATCCAGGCTGGCCATTTCGATGGCGAGATTGATGCCATCTTCCATGAGGGGGCCTGCTCCGACACCATGGAAACCGACGGCCGCTACATGATGGAGAACAACTACCGTTACTCCTCCATCCTGCTCGACTGGTGCCTGGACCAGGATGTCCAGTTCCTCTACGCCTCGAGCGCCGCCACCTATGGCGGCAGCAGCGTGTTCAAGGAGGAGCGGCAGTTCGAGGGGCCGCTCAACGTTTATGGCTACTCGAAGTTTCTGTTCGATCAGGTTGTTCGCCAACGCCTGGCCAAGGCTCCTTCATCGCAGATCGTCGGCTTCCGCTATTTCAACGTTTATGGCCCGCGCGAGACGCACAAGGGGCGCATGGCCTCGGTCGCCTTCCACAACTACAACCAGTTCAAGGCCGACGGCAAGGTCAAGTTGTTCGAGGGCTCGCACGGCTACGAGAACGGCGGCCAGATGCGCGATTTCGTCTTCGTCGGCGACGTCGCCAAGGTCAATCTGTATTTTCTCGATCATCCGGAAAAGTCCGGCATCTTCAACCTCGGTTCCGGCCGGGCGCAGAGCTTCAACGACGTCGCGGTGGCGGCGGTGAATGGCTGTCGTCAGGAAAAGGGCGAGGCGGCCCTGTCGCTGGCTGAGTTGCGGGCACAGGGCTTGCTCGAATACATTGCCTTCCCCGAGGCGCTGAAGGGCAAGTACCAGGCCTTCACGCAAGCCGATCTGACCCGGCTGCGCGAAGCCGGCTACAAGGCGCCGATGGCCACGGTCGAGGAGGGCGTCTCCCAATATATCGAGTGGCTGCACAAGCATGTATAAAACCCTGCAGGATTTTGTCGGAAACACGCCGCTGGTGCGTCTGGTGCGTATCCCCGGCGCCGACAACGATCAACGTGGCAACGTCATCCTGGCCAAGCTGGAAGGCAACAATCCGGCCGGCTCGGTCAAGGACCGCCCGGCGCTGTCGATGATCGTCCGCGCCGAAGCGCGCGGCGACATCAAGCCGGGTGAGACGCTGATCGAGGCGACCTCCGGTAACACCGGCATCGCCCTGGCCATGGCGGCAGCGATCAAGGGCTACCGGATGATTCTGGTGATGCCGGAGAACCAGAGCATCGAGCGGCGCCAGAGCATGCGCGCCTACGGCGCCGAACTGGTGCTGACGCCCAAGGAAGGCGGCATGGAGCTGGCCCGCGACGTCGCCGAGAAGATGCGCGACGAAGGCCGGGGCATCATCCTCGACCAGTTCGCCAACCCGGACAATCCGCTGGCCCATTACGAAGGCACCGGCCCGGAAATCTGGCGCGACACCGAAGGCCGGGTCAGCCATTTCGTCTCCAGCATGGGCACCACCGGCACCATCATGGGTACCAGCCGCTTCCTCAAGGAAGCCAATCCGGCGATCCAGATCATCGGCTGCCAGCCGGAAGAAGGCAGTCAGATTCCCGGTATCCGCAAGTGGCCGGAAGCCTACCTGCCGAAAATTTACGATGGCACCAACGTCGACCGCATCGAGTACGTCGGCCAGGCCGAAGCCGAGATGATGACGCGCCGGCTGGCGGTCGAGGAAGGCATCTTTGCCGGCATCTCCTCCGGCGGCGGTGTTGCCGTGGCGCTGCGTCTGGCTCAGCAACTGGAAAATGCGGTGATCGTCAGCATCATCTGCGACCGCGGCGACCGTTACCTGTCGACCGGCGTTTTCCCGGCATGAAACCGGTTCTCGTCTTCGATATCGAAACCATTCCCGACGTTGCCGGCCTGCGCCGGCTCAACGACCTGCCGGGCGAGCTGTCCGACGCCGAGGTGGCCGAACTGGCCTTTCAGCAGCGGCGGGCGAAGACCGGCAACGATTTCATCCAGTTGCACCTGCAACGGGTCGTCAGCATTTCCTGTGTCCTGCGCACCAGCGAGGGTTTCAAGGTCTGGTCGCTGGCCGAGCCGGAGCTTGACGAAGGCGCCATCATCCAGCGCTTCTTCGATGGCATCGAGAAATTCACGCCGCAGATCGTCTCCTGGAACGGCGGTGGCTTCGATCTGCCGGTGCTGCACTACCGCGGCATGTTGCATGGCATTTCGGCGCCGCGCTACTGGGATCTCGGCGATGGCGATTACGCCGACTCGCGCGATTTCAAGTGGAACAACTACATCAGCCGTTACCACACCCGCCACCTTGACCTGATGGACCTGCTGGCCCTGTACAACGCCCGCGCCAACGCACCCCTCGACGACCTGGCCAAGCTGTTCGGCTTTCCCGGTAAGCTCGGCATGGACGGCAGCAAGGTCTGGGAGGCCTGGCAGGCCGGACAGGCAGCCGACATCCGCGACTATTGCGAAACCGACGTGGTCAACACTTATCTGGTCTACAACCGTTTCCGCCGCCTGCGTGGTGAACTGACCGCCGAAGAGGAGGCCACTGAAATCGAATTCATCAAGGCCCAGTTAGGCCGGATCGATGCCCCGCACTGGCGGGAGTTTCTCGCTGCCTGGCACTGACGGCGGCGGTATAATCGCCTTTTTTTCAAACCAGAAACAGAGAGATAACAATGGCACTGAACAACGTTCCCTCCGGCAAATCCCTCCCCAACGATTTCAACGTCATCATCGAGATCACCGCGCACTCCGATCCGGTCAAATACGAAGTCGACAAGGAAAGCGGTGCGATTTTCGTTGATCGTTTCATGTCCACCTCCATGCACTATCCGTGCAACTACGGCTACATCCCGCACACCATTGCCGGTGACGGCGATCCGGTCGACGTGCTGGTGGTCAGCCCCTTCCCGCTGCCGCCGGGTGTCGTTGTCCGCTGCCGGCCGATCGGCATGCTGGCGATGACCGACGAAGCCGGTGAAGACGCCAAGCTGCTGGCCGTGCCGGTGGACAAGCTGACGCCGATGTACCGCAACGTGCAGACGCATGCCGACATGCCGACCCTGCTGCTCGACCAGATCTCCCACTTCTTCGAGCACTACAAGGATCTCGAGCCGGGCAAGTTCGTCAAGGTGGTCGGCTGGCGTGGTCCGGAAGAGGCCAAGAAGGAAATCGAAACCGGCGTCAAGACGTACAACGACGCGAAAGACAAGCCGAACTACTAAGTTCCATGTTGCGTATCGCCGTTGCCCAGTTCAACGCCACCGTCGGTGACCTGACGGGCAACGTCGAGCGCATCCTGAAGTGCGCCAGCGAGGCGAAAGCCCGTGGCGCACACGTCTTGCTGACGCCGGAACTGGCCCTCTGCGGCTATCCGCCTGAAGACCTGCTGCTGCGTCCGGATTTCTACCGCGCTTGCAGCCGGGCGCTCGATGATCTGGCTGCGGCTGTTGGTGACATCACTCTCGTCGTCGGTCATCCCGACGAGTTCGACGGTTTTTGCTACAACGCCGCCAGCGTCATCGAAAACGGACGGCGGACAGCGATCTATCGCAAGCAGCGCCTACCCAACTACGACGTTTTCGACGAGCGGCGCTATTTTGAGGCCGGTAACGCTTCCTGCGTCGTCACCCTGGGCGGCGTTCGCTGTGGCATCAATATTTGCGCCGACATCTGGGAGGCGGGTGCCTTCGAGGCGGCGCACGCCGCCGGGGCCGAGCTGATGCTGGTCCTCAATGCCTCGCCCTGCCATCTGGAAAAGCAGCAGGAGCGGACGCGGGTACTCAGCGAACGGATCGCCGCCACCGGCATTCCCGCCATCTATTGCAACCTGGTCGGCGGTCAGGACGAACTGGTCTTCGACGGCGCGTCGTTCGCCCTCGATGCCGGCCGCCAGTTGTGCATGCGCCTGCCGCAATTCGCGGAGGCGCTTGGCCTCGTCGAGTTCACCTCCGGCCGCTTGAGTTCCGCGGATATGGCCAGCGAACTGTCGCTTGAGGCCGAGGCCTATGCCGCCCTGGTTCTCGGCGTGCGCGACTACCTCGGCAAAAGCGGTTTTCCCGGCGCCATCATCGGCCTGTCGGGCGGCATTGATTCGGCGCTGACGCTGTGCGTTGCCGTCGATGCGCTCGGTGCCGACAAGGTGCGGGCGGTGATGATGCCGTCGCCCTATACGGCGCAGATGAGCCTCGACGATTCGCGCGAGATGGTGCGTCTGCTCGGCGTGCGTTACGACGAGATCGCCATCGAGCCGGCGATGAGCACCTACGCGGCGATGCTCGATCCGCTGTTCACCGGACTGCCGGCCGATACCACCGAAGAGAACATCCAGGCGCGCATCCGCGGCAACATCCTGATGGCGCTGTCCAACAAGACCGGCGCCCTGGTCCTGACCACCGGCAACAAGTCGGAGATGGCGGTCGGCTACTGCACGTTGTACGGCGACATGGCCGGCGGTTTCGCGGTGATCAAGGATGTCTACAAGACCCTGGTCTATCGCCTGTCGCGCTATCGCAACACGATCTCGCCGGTGATTCCCGAGAACATCATCGTCCGCCCGCCCTCGGCCGAACTGAAACCCGGCCAGGTGGACCAGGATTCGCTGCCTGAATACGAAGTGCTCGACGCCATCGTCCGGGCCTATATGGAAGAAGATCGCAGTCCGCGCGAGATCATCGCTGCCGGCCTGCCGGAAGCGGCGGTGCGGCGTGTCGTACGCCTGCTGCGTATCGCCGAGTACAAGCGCCGTCAGGCGCCGGTAGGCATCCGCATCACGCCGCGCGGTTTTGGCAAGGATTGGCGGTATCCTATTACCAATCGCTATAGCGACGAATTTTAAGAACTGAACCGAGGAAGCTGACAATGAAAAAAATCGAAGCCATCATCAAGCCCTTCAAGCTCGACGAAGTCCGCGAGGCGCTGTCGGAAGTCGGCATCACCGGCCTGACGGTCACCGAGGTCAAGGGTTTCGGTCGCCAGAAGGGGCATACCGAGCTTTATCGCGGGGCCGAGTACGTCGTCGACTTCCTGCCCAAGATCAAGATCGAGATCGTCGTCAATGGCCAGCACGTCGATGCCGCCATCGAGGCCATCGTCAAGGCAGCGCGTACTGGCAAGATCGGTGATGGCAAGATCTTTGTCATGCCGGTCGAGCAGGTAGTGCGTATTCGTACCGGCGAAACCAACGAAGCCGCCATCTGAATTTCGGGAGGACATCATGGACCAGTCGCCGCCGGTAGATGTCACAGCCTTGCACGAGCAATTGCTTCGCTTGCTCGGTGGTGACGCGACGCATTACCCGACCAAGTTGGAAGAGCGCTTCCCGCGCATCATCGGGAAGATTGTCGAGTTGTGGGGACGACCGGAGCTGGATACTTATTTCAACGGGCTAATGGTGTCCGAAAGGCATGATCGGCAGGGGTTTCCCGGCGACGTGGCGATGGAAATATTCCAGCTTTCAAATGTCCATGCCGGCCTCCATCTGTCCGATACGGTCAGCGGTACCGGCTGGACGGGGGTTCAGGATGCCGAAATGTTTCGCAAGGCCTTGAAGAAGGAAGCCGATTAAGCATCGGCTACAAAACGAGGGCGGCTCAGGCCGCCCTTGTCTTTTTGGCGGCGCGCAGCAAGACGATGAGCGCACCTTCGCCACCGTCGTGCGGCCGGGCCTGGCAGTAGGCGAGAACCTCGTCCCGTTGGGCCAGCCAGCCGCGCACCAGTTGCCGCAGCACCGAGATGCGCTGCGGCGAACCCAGTCCCTTGCCGTGGATGACGCGCAGGCAGCGGCGGCCGTGGGCGAGGTTTTCGGCGAGGAAGGCGGCCAGCAACTGGCGGGCGTCGTCGCGATTCAGGCCGTGCAGGTCTATTTCGTCCTGGATCACCCAGCGGCCGCGGCGCAAATCGCGCAAGACCGTGCTGGCCAGTCCAGGGCGCAGGTAATGCGGTTCGTCACCGCCTTCCAGACGATCCTGCAAACCGATCTGGCCATGCAGGCTTTCGTGCAGCGCTGCCCGTTCGTCGGCCAAGTGCTGCAGCGGCCGCGGTGCGGGTGCCGGCTGCCGGCGCTGGATGCGACCCGGGTCGGGTAGTGGCCGGGTGCCGGCCACTGCCGCATGAAAGGCTGCCAGGTCGTCGGGATCAATCATGGCGTCCACCGGCGGGATTACGGAAACCCGCCCGGTCTTTCAGCTCAACTGGTCGAGGTAACGCTCGGCGTCGAGCGCCGCCATGCAACCGGTACCGGCCGAGGTACAGGCCTGGCGGTAGATGTGATCCTGCACGTCGCCGGCGGCGAAGACACCGGGGATGCTGGTCTGCGTGGCATTGCCTTGGCGACCGCCCTGGGTGATCAGGTAGCCGCCTTCCATTTCCAGTTGGCCGGCGAAAATGTCGGTATTCGGCTTGTGGCCAATGGCGATGAAGACACCGTGCACGTCGACCTGTTGCGTCGCGCCGTCCGTAGTGCTCTTGAGGCGCAGGGCGGTGACGCCGGAGTCGTCGCCGAGAATCTCGTCGAGCGTGTGGTTGTAACGGATGGTGATCTTGCCGGCTTTTTCCTTCTCGAACAGCTTGTCCTGCATGATCTTTTCCGCCTTGAACTTTTCGCGGCGGTGAATCAGCGTCACGTGGCTGGCGATGTTGGCCAGGTAGAGGGCTTCCTCAACGGCGGTGTTGCCGCCGCCAACAACGGCCACCGGCTTGTTGCGGTAGAAGAATCCGTCACAGGTGGCGCAGGCGGAGACGCCCTTGCCGGCGAATTTTTCTTCCGAGGGCAGGCCAAGATACTGGGCCGAGGCGCCGGTAGCGATGATCAGGGCGTCGCAGGTATAGGTGCCGGCATCGCCAATCAGCGTGAAGGGGCGCTCGGTCAGGCGGGTGGTGTGGATCTGGTCGAAGATGATTTCGGTGTCGAAGCGTCGGGCGTGTGCCTCGAAGCGGGCCATCAGCTCCGGGCCCTGGACGCCGTCGGCATCGGCCGGCCAGTTGTCGACCTCGGTCGTCGTCATCAGCTGTCCCCCCTGGGCCAGACCGGTGATCAGCACTGGATTCAGGTTGGCGCGGGCGGCATAGACCGCAGCGGTGTAGCCGGCGGGGCCGGAACCGAGAATGATGAGTTGACTGTGGCGGGACGGTGCGGACATGACATACCTCTTGGTTGATCGAGTGAAAAATTATAGCCTTGTCCGGGCGGGCGGTTTTTTCGTCTTGCCGTCCTCTATGCGAAAGCGGTTTATAATCGTCTCATAACCCCATGAACGGAAATGATTTATGCCAACAAACCAATATGGCCTTAGCCTGGTTGTGCTGCGCAATGTGCCGCTATTTTCAGGGTTGAGCGAGAGCGAACTGGAAAAATTATCCAAGGTCTGCGGTCGGCGCCGTGTCGAACGCGGGGCTTTTGTCGTCCGTGCGGCGGAAACGACGGATTCCCTTTATATCCTGTTGACCGGGCGGGCCAAAGTGACCAATACCGATGAGGAAGGGCGTGAGATCATCCTCGCCTGGCTCGGGTCGGGCGAATTTTTTGGCGAAATGGGCTTGATCGATGGCAGTCCGCGTTCGGCCAATGTCGTTGCCAGCGAAGCCTGCGAGCTGCTGGTGCTGAGCAAGGAGGCTTTCCAGCGCTGCCTGCAGGACAATTTCCTGGTTGCCCAGAAACTGATGCAGATTCTTGTCGGCCGCTTGCGTGAGGCCGATCGCAAGATCGAGAGCCTGGCACTGCTCGATGTCTATGGCCGTGTTGCCCGTTTGCTGCTGGATCTGTCGGTCGAGGAAGAGGGTCGGCGGTTCGTCAAGAAGAAGATTTCGAAGCAGGATATGGCCCGGATGATTGGTGCCTCGCGTGAAATGGTCAGCAAGGTGATGCGCGATCTCGAACTGAGCGGCTATATCTCGACCGAGAACGACGTGGTGGTGATTCTCGGCTCATGAAAAAAATGGCTTCAAGAAATATGGATCGCGGCGGAGCGAGCCCCTTGCCGGACAAGATCGGGCTCCTCTTGCAGGAATCGCGCTGGCTCGGTGTCGGTGCCATCGCGTTGTTCCTGATCATGGCCCTGTGGGGTTTTCATCGCGACGATCCGGGCTGGTCGCATTCGGTGGCGACGGCCAGTCTGCATAATCCGGCCGGTCGCGCCGGCGCTTGGGTGGCCGACCTGATGCTCTATGTTTTCGGACTTTCCGCCTGGTGGTGGGTGGTTCTGCTCGGCATGGCGGTCTGGTGGGGCTTCCGCCGTCTCAAGGGTGAGCTGGCGGCGGATCGTCGGCCGCTGTTCATTGCCCTGGCCGGGTTCATCTTTTTGCTGGTGACGAGTTCGGCGCTGGAGGCCTTGCGCTTCCATTCCTTGCCGGCGGAATTGCCGCTCTCTCCTGGCGGCGTGCTTGGTATCGAAGTAAGCCGTCTGCTGGCCGCGCAGTTCGGCTATACCGGGGCGACACTTTTTCTGCTGATGGCGATGGCTGCTGGCTGGAGCATCTTTTCCGGCATGTCCTGGCTGTGGGCCTTCGAGCGCCTGGGTTTGCTGCTCGAGGCGCTGACCGGTTTCGTCATCGGCCGCATCGAAGCCTGGCGCGATCGCCGTATCGGCCGCGAAGTGGCGCAGCAGCGCGAGGTCGTTGTCGAAGAGGAAAAACGCCGCGTCGAACTGCACGAGCCGATCATCATCGAGACGCCGGCGCCGGTCGAAGTTCCGGTGTCGAAAAAGGCTGAGAAGCGCGTCGAACGCGAGAAGCAGTCGCTGCTTTTCCCTGAAGCCGTCGTCGGTGGCCAGTTGCCGCCGCTGCACCTGCTTGACCCGGCGCCGCCGGCGACCGAGACGGTCAGTGCCGAAACGCTGGAATACACATCGCGCCTGATCGAACGCAAGCTCGCCGACTTCGGCGTCCAGGTCAAGGTGCTGGCAGCGATGCCGGGGCCGGTGATCACCCGCTACGAAATCGAGCCGGCCATCGGCGTCAAGGGCGCCCAGATCGTCAATCTGGCGCGTGACCTGGCCCGCGCCCTGGCCATGGTCTCCATCCGCGTCGTCGAAACGGTGCCCGGCAAATCATGCATGGCGCTGGAACTGCCCAATCCCAAGCGGCAGATGGTGAAACTCTCGGAGATCATTTCCAGCAAGCCGTACAACGACATGAGCAGTCCGCTGACCGTCTGCCTCGGCAAGGACATCGGCGGCCTGCCGGTGGTCGCCGACCTGGCCAAGACGCCGCACCTGCTGGTTGCTGGTACCACCGGTTCCGGCAAGTCGGTGGGCGTCAATGCGATGATCCTGTCGATGCTCTACAAGGCCGAGCCGGATCAGGTGCGCCTGATCATGGTCGATCCGAAGATGCTCGAACTGTCCATCTACGAAGGTATTCCGCACCTGCTGGCGCCGGTGGTCACGGACATGAAACAGGCGGCCAACGCGCTGCACTGGTGCGTGACCGAGATGGAGAAACGCTACAAGCTGATGTCGGCGATGGGCGTCCGCAACATCGCCGGTCTCAACGGCAAGATCAAGGACGCTGAAAAGAAGGGCGAGCACATCCCGAATCCGCTGACGTTGACGCCGGAAACACCGGAGCCGCTGAAGACCATGCCCTTCATCGTCGTCATCATTGATGAACTGGCTGACCTGATGATGGTGGTCGGCAAGAAGGTTGAAGAGCAGATCGCCCGCCTGGCGCAGAAGGCACGGGCTTCCGGCATCCATCTGGTACTGGCAACGCAGCGGCCCTCGGTCGATGTGATCACCGGCCTGATCAAGGCCAACATCCCGACCCGCCTGTCCTTCCAGGTGTCGAGCAAGATCGACTCACGCACCATCCTCGATCAGATGGGTGCCGAAGCGCTGCTCGGCCAGGGCGACATGCTCTACCTGGCGCCGGGTACCGGCTACCCGACCCGCGTTCATGGCGCTTTCGTTTCCGATGATGAAGTGCATCGCGTCGTCGAACATCTGAAAGCGACCGGTGCGCCTGAATATATTGAAGACATCCTGACCGGTGCTGCCGGCGATGATGAAGAAGGCGGTGAAAGCGGCGAGGGAGGTGGCGATGCCGAGAGCGATCCGTTGTACGATCAGGCCGTCGATATCGTGCTGAAGAATCGCCGGGCCTCGATCTCGCTGGTCCAGCGCCATCTGCGCATTGGTTACAATCGCTCGGCGCGGCTGATCGAGGCGATGGAGAAGGCTGGCCTGGTCTCGGCCATGGACGGCCGTGGTGGCCGGGAAGTGCTGGCACGCAAGGAAGCCGAATGAACGCATTGTTGAAGGTTTTTGCCTCGCTGTTGTTGGTGGCGCTGCCCATGCTGGCCGAGGCCGGGGCGGTCGACCGCCTGCATCAGTTCCTCGCCAGCACCAAGACGCTCAAGGCCGACTTCGCGCAACTGGTGGTCACCCGGGGCGGCCGCAAGCCGCAGGAATCTTCCGGTGTCGTCAGCATCTCGCGGCCCGGCAAGCTGCGCTGGGATATCCGCAAGCCTTATCCCCAGCTGATCGTCAGCGATGGCGAGAAGGTGTGGATTCACGACAGCGAACTGCAACAGGTGACGGTGCGCCAGGTCGGCAGCGCCATCGGCGGTTCCCCGGCGGCCTTGCTATCCGGTAGCAACGATCTCGAACGCAATTTCACGCTGAGCGAAGCCGGCGAACGTGAGGGCTTGCTCTGGGTCGAGGCCCTGCCGAAATCCGGCGACAGCGGTTTCGAGCGCGTGCGCATCGGCTTTGCCGGCAATGACCTGAAAGCGATGGAACTGCTGGACAGTTTCGGGCAGACGACGCTGATCCGTTTTTCGGCTCTCGAGCGCAATCCGCAACTACCGGCGGGCAGCTTCCGCTTCGTGCCGCCGGCCGGCGTCGATATCGTCGGCGAATAGCCTGCGGTTTGCCTCAGGTGCCGGTCACCCGTGTTGTTCCCTGGCCGGCAGTAGCGAAGGCACCCATGATCGTGTCGAACTTGGCTTCCGTCTCGGCCAGCTCGCTGCCCGGATCGGAGCCGGTGACGATGCCGGCACCCGCCTGCAGCAGGGCTGTCCGGCCGCTGAGCAGGGCCGAGCGCAGGGCCACCGAAAACTCCCCGTCGCCGTCCTGATCCAGATAGCCGATGCCACCGCTATACCAGCCGTGGCGCTGTTCGCCATGCTCGGCCAGCCAGGCCAGGGCGGCAGCCGTCGGATAGCCACCGACCGCCGGTGTCGGGTGCAGTGCAGCGAGCAGGTCGAACAGCGTTGTTCCGGCAAGCGCTTGGGCGCGGATCCGGCTGCGCAGGTGCCGCAGGTGGCCGGCCGATTGCTCGTGGGCTCCGCCGATAACCAGCGGTGAGCCGGCCAGCGGGGCAAGGGCGGCGCCGACGGCGCGAACGACCAGCGACTGCTCATGACGGTTCTTGGCCCCGGCCAGTTCCGGTTCGGCAGCCCAGGCCGTGCCGGCCAGCGCGTCGGCGTCGAGGCGGCCGCGCTGCAGACGGATCAGGCGTTCCGGCGTGGCGCCAAGAAAGACCTGGCGGCCGTTGCCGAAGGCGTAGATCAGGCTGTCCGGCTGCTGTGCCAGCAGGGCCTCAAGGAGTGCTGCTGCGGCGATCTCGTGGCGGGTTTCCAGCTGCCGGCTACGGGCCAGCACCAGTTTATCCAGGCGACCGCTGGCGATGGTGCGCAGGGCGCTTCGGCAGCGGGCGATCCAGGCCTGGTCGACAAGCATTTCCGCGGGGCGCGGCAGTAGTTCGACGGGCTGGGTGAGTCTTCGGCGCGGCAACTGCTCCAGCCATTGCCCCCATTCGGCGATGGCCTGGGCTCGGCGCCCAGCCGGGATGCTGAGGGTGGCTGTACAGCCGCCGCCGAGACTCTCCAGCAGGATTCCGGGAACGGTCAGCAGGGCGTTGGGCAGCGGCCCTTCGTCGCCGGGGGCAAAAGCGAATCCGGCGAAGGCCAGGGCGCCGTCTTCGTGCCGCCAGTTGCGGCGCAGGCCGGCAAAGGCGTTGTCGAGGGCAGCGAAGCGATGGCGGCCGCCGCTGGCGATCTGCAGGGCATGACCGATGCCCAGCCGGAACTCACAGCGCTCCGCACGGGCGCGGTACCAGAAGGGCAGGCTCTGCGGCAGCAGCTCCAGCCAGTCGCGCTCGCCTTGCCCCAGTTCGAAACGCAGGCTGAGCGGTGCGGCGGCCGGCGCGCCATCGGCCAGCCGTTCCAGGCGCTGCTGAGTGGCGCTGCTGGCGAGTTGCTTTTTCAGTCGCTCGATCACGAGCGAACTCCGGCAGCGAGCTGGCGCAGGGCAGGGCGGTCGAGTTTGCCGGCGGCATTGCGCGGCAGACTGTCCAGATAGGTTACGCGCCGCGGCAGGGCGGCTGCCGGCAGATGCTGACGGGCATGCGCCTGCAGTGCCGCGAGGCCGGCGGTGCCGACGACCAGGGCAACGATGAGGTCGCCCCACACCGGATCGGCCAGGCCGCTGACGGCGACGTCGCGGATGCCCGGGCAGGCGGCCAGGCAGGATTCGATTTCCTGAGGATGCACATTGCGCCCGCCGCTGATCAGCATGTCGTCGGCGCGGCCGATGACGGTCAGGCACCCGTTGGCGTCAATCTGCCCGAGGTCGCCGCTGATCAGCCAGCCATCGCCAGCGAGGCCGCCGCCATCGAGATAGCCGCGCATCAGCTGGCGACCGCGCAGGCGGATGCGGCCGTCATCACCGATCGCCAGTTCCATGCCCGGAAGGGGGCGGCCGACCAATCCCGCTTGCCAGGGACCGTCATCTGGCGCATGTACGGCGACCAGGGCGGCGCTCTCGGTCATGCCGTAGCTCGGCCACAGCGGCCAGCCAGCCGCCGTGGCGCGTTCGTATAGAGGGGCGGCCAGGGCAGCGCCACCGATCAGCGCCACGCGCAGGCCGGGTGGTGGGGTGATGGCGAGGTCGAGCAGGGCAGCCAGCATGGCCGGCACCAGGGAGATATGGCTGACCGGGAAGCGGGCCAGGTCGGTGGCGACCTGCGCGGCGTGGAAGCCGTCGTGCAGCAACATGCCGGCGCCGGCTCGGGCGCAGCGCCAGAGGATGGCTTGGCCGCCGATGTGATAAAGCGGCAGGCAGTTCAGCCAGAGGTCGCCAGCGCCGAGGGCGAGCCGCTGGTTGGCGCCCGCGGCAGCGCTGTCGAGGGCAGCCGGGCCAAGGCGCACGGCCCGCCGGCGGCCTTCGCTGCCGCTGGTCGAAATGATCAGGGCGCTATCCTCGGCGATAGTCGCAGTTGCTGCGGCCTCGCCTGCTGGCAACGGCCAGAAGGGGCGGCCGGCGATGGCGCTGGCCCAGGCATGGCGGGCCAGGCACAGGCTGTCACCGCTGACGGCAACGCATGTCGCCTGTCGCTCCAGCCTGGCCGCCAGGGCGCTGGCATTCGCCCACAGCATGGCCTGTGTCCAGCTATCTCCGCCATGAAACAAGGCCGGCCGCTGCGGGGCCTGCCGGGCGGCTTGTTCGAGGTAGCGGGCAAGGGGCGAGGCGACGGCCATGAACGGCTGGTTTCTCCAGGATTGAGGGTGGGCGGGCTTCCCCGAAATTATACGGAGGCCACCGCCGGACGGGCCTGGAGACAGATCAAGAATTCCGGCCGCGAGCAGGACAGGAAGCGCGGCGGGCGGTAAGATTGGCTCATGAACTGTCCATTCAAGTTGCCTCGGAGCACCCCGTCATGAACGAGCCGCTCGATCTGATCAAGGCCGTGCGTAGCGGCCGTCTGGAAGCCGTGCGTGCCCTGCTTGATGCTGGTGCGCCGCCAGAGCTGGCCGATGGCCAGGGCGACCCCGGCCTGCCGATGGGCATTGCCTGCTTCATGGGTTTCGTCGACATCGTCCGTGAATTGGCGGCTCGTGGCGCCAGTGTCAATCTGCCCGACAACCGCTCGCCGACTTCGCCGCTGAGCATGGCCCTGCGGGGCCAGCGCAAGGAAGTGGTGCGGGCGCTGATCGAGTTGGGGACGGAGATTCCGGAAGGGACGGTGACCGGCCTGAGCGAACAGGAAGTGCTGCTTGCCCAGTGGAAGGCCTGCCGGGAGAGCGAAGCGGACAAAGCCGCTGGCGACCAGCAGGGGGTCGAAGAAATCGACATGGTCGGCTGTTTCGGTACCGATACCCAGGTCCTTGAAGCCGATGTGCTGCGCGCCGCGGCTGCCCAGCAGCGCCGTTCCTAGCGGGATTTCAGCCGGGTAACGGGGCGGGCAGCAGCGGGACCAGTCCGGTCTGCACGTAGACTTCGCAGCGATCGATGTATTCGCGGGTGCTTTTCGGCATCGGCGTACGGGCGCGGGTGATGTAGAACAACAGGTCGCGACCATTGCGGATCAGTTGCAGGCCATCTGAACTGTTGTGGACGGTTGGCGAACCATGGACGGCGACCGGATGGGGGGCGTAGTTGGCGAGACGTTCGCCGGCGGTGACCAGTTCCGACCAGACGTCGAAGATGTCGGGGTCGGTGCGCAGCGTTTCCGTCTTGATCTGGGCGGCCCGGGCAAAGACCCTGATCGTTGGTTCGATGTCGGCGAAGGCGGGAATGCCGGCAAAGCAGGCGACCATGGCATCGGCAATGCGGTCTATATCGCGCAGGGTCTGGCCGATCTTGATGTAGCGGCTTTCGTAAAAATCCTCGAGCGGGATGGAGAAGGCGCGGAAGGGTTCGCCCCAAAGCTCGTCGATGCCCTCCTCGCCACTGCGGTGCAGGACGAAGCGGCCGAGTTCCATGGCTTCGAGCAGACAGTGGCCGCATTCGCGCATCAGGGCATCGTCGCTGCGGATTTCGACACCTTCGCCCTGCAGTTCGACCAGCTTGCGGAAAATGTCGGTGCCGCGATTGAACAGGGCGCCTGCCAGCATTGCTGCCTTGACGCGCCGCCGTCCGGGGTCGGTTTCCGCCTGATAACTGCAGCGCGCCTCGTTGAGGCGGGTGCCAGGAATGTTCAGGCCATGCTCGGTGTGGTTGAACAGGCGTCGGGTCAGTGCTTCGATCAGGCGCTTCTTGGCTTCGAGCGAGTCCGTCGGAACCGGATAGGTCTTGATCCAGTAGCCTTCGTAGAAGACGCGTTCCTGACCATCGATAATCCGCCGCGTTCCGTCGGCCGGGGACGGATCATTGCCGGCGCTTGATTCAAGCCGATGAACAGGCTCCATAGAGATGCCTCGAAATTTATTACTAAAGTAGTAGTCTGCCGTATTCGTTGTGCTTTGCAACAAAAAAATGGGCCAGTCGCAGCCTAATGCTTTTTTCGTTGCTTCACATTAATAAAATCTTGCATTGTAAAAAAACCCGACAGCTCTCATGGGTACTCCCCTGCCAAGACAGGAGGGTACCCGCATGGAGTTACTCCTTGATCGCTTCGATGGCGATGTCGATGCGCACTTCGTCGCCGACGTTGGGGGCGTACTTGCCGGCGTTGAAGTCGGAGCGCTTGACCACGGTCCAGGCGTTGGCACCGATGGCATCTTTTTTCAGCATCGGGTGCGGCATGGCCTTGAACGAGGTGACGGTCAGCGTCACTGGCTTGGTCACACCCTTCAGCGTCAGGTTGCCATCGACGGCAACCGGCTTGTCGCCCTCAAAGACGACCTTGGTGGACTTGAAGGTGGCAGTCGGGTATTTGCCGGTGTCGAGGAAGTCTTCACCCTGGATGTGTTCGTTGAAGGTGGCGTAGCCGGTGTTCACCGACTTGGTGTCGATGACGATGTCCACGGAGCCAGTCTTCGCTGCCTTGTCGAGGACGACCTTGCCGCTGGTCTTGTCGAAGCGGCTCAATTGGGTCGAGAAGCCGAAATGGCTGTAGGAGAAGCGCGGGAAGGTGTGGGTGCCGTCGACGACGAAAGTTTCCGGCGCGGCCAGGGCCGGGGCGGCGATGGCGCTGGCGAGGGCAAGGGCGGCGGCGAGTTTGCTGAATTTTTGCATGGTGGTTCTCCTGTCTGGGGGTGGGGGGTTACTTGCTGATGGCGGTGATGCGGAACTTGATGCGGACGTCGTTGGCGACGATATCGAATTTGGCCCAACTGCCTTCGCCGATCGAGAAATCGGCGCGGCGGATGGTGAAGCTTCCTTCGAAGACGCCGGTGTTGCCCTGGGCGCTGAAGGTGGCGGGGACGACGACATCCTGCGTCTTGCCCTTGATGCTCAACTGGCCGGCGACCTCATAGCGGTTGCCGCCGAGCGACTTGACGCTGCTGGAAACGAAACGGGCACTCGGGAAGGCCTTGGTGTTGAACCATTGCTTGCCGGCGACTTCCTCGTCGCCTTCCGGGGCGCCGGTGTCAACGCTGGCCAGGGCGACATCGAAGACGGCTTTGCCGGCCGTCGGTTTAGCCGGGTCGAAACTCAACTGGCTGGTGAATTTCTTGAAGTGGCCATCGACCGAGACGCCCATCTGCTGATAGACGAAGGTGACAGTGCTCTTGTCGGCCTGGACCTGGCTGTATTCAATGGCCTGGGCGGACAAGGCCGTGGCCAGGGCAAAGGCGAGGGCGATTCTTTTCATGTCAGTTCTCCTTGGAATGGCGGGGCAGGATGCGGGTCAGGATGTCGTCCTTGTCGATGAAGTGATGCTTGAGGGCAGCGCCGATGTGGCCGGCGATGACGACAGCGAACAGGAGGTTGAGGCTCATGTGCACGGTTTGCAGCAGGTCACCCAGTTCCTTGTTCTTGTCGAGCAGGTCGGGAATCGGCAAGACGCCGAACCAGACGGTCTGGAAGCCCTTGGCCGAACTCATCAGCCAGCCGGACAGCGGGATCACCAGCATCAGCGCGTAGAGCGCCAGGTGGCCGGCATGGGCGGCGAACTGCAGCAGCTTCGGCATGCTGGCCGGCAAATCGGGGGGGCGATGGGTCAGGCGCCAGGCCAGACGCACCAGCACCAGCAGGAAGACGCTGACGCCAGCCCATTTGTGCCAGGAGTACAGCTGCAGTTTTTCCGGCGACAGCGGCAGATCCTGCATGTAGAACCCAAGGGCAAGCATGCCGAAAATCAGGATGGCCATCAGCCAGTGCAGGGCGATGGCGGTGGATGTATAGCGCTTCATGCTTGGCCTTCCGGGCGAGGGGTAAAGGAGTAGGCATCCATGGCGATCACGTAATCATCGATGCCGGCATGGAAGCGCTGGGCGGTGGCGCCATCGCCAGCGGCTCCGAGTGCGACAAAGAGCGGCAGCAAATGTTCATCGCTCGGATGAGCCTGGATACCGCCGGGAGACTGGCGGCGATAGTCGAGCAGGGCTGGCAGGTCGCGGGCAGCCAGGCGCCCGGCCAGCCATTCGGGAAACTCGCGCACGTAGTCGGGGGGCTGGCCGCCGGCCAGGTGAACCCGCTGGAAGTCGCGCAGGTTGTGGGTGACATTGCCGGAGCCGATGATCAGGAAGCCGCGCTCGACCAACGGCGCCAGCGCCCGCCCCAGCAACCAGGCGCCCTGTGGGCCCTTGCGGCTTTGCAGCGAGAGCGGAATGACCGGCACCTCGGCATCGGGGAACATCAGGCGCAGGGGTATCCAGGCGCCGTGGTCGAGGCCGCGGCGGCCATCCTCGCGCACTGCCAGACCGCTCGCCGCCAGGGTGGCGACGACTTCGTCGGCGGCCTCGCGGCAGCCGCTGGCTGGGTAGCGCAGACGGTAAAGTTCCTCCGGGAAGCCGCTGAAGTCGTGGATGGTTTCCAGGCGGTCGGCCGTGCCCACCGTCGGCACATCGGTATTCCAGTGCGGGCTGACGATGACGATGGCGCGTGGCGTGGGCAAGCCGGCGGCGAACCTCGATAGTGCTGCCCCGGCAGCGCCGGGGCGCAGGGCGAAGGTCGGTGCGCCGTGCGGAACGAAGAGCGGGGCCAGGGGCATGGTGGATAGTTGTGATGGCATGGGCGTACTGTAGTCCGCCTTTTCGCAGCGAAATAGCCGACAATGTGCAAATAATTATTGCCAGGATTGCAACAATGGACAGACTGGATGCGATGCAACTCTTCGTCCGCATCGCCGAACTCGGCAGCTTTGCCGCTGTTGCCCAGCAGATGGGATTGGCTCGTTCGGTGGTGACGCGGCAGATCGCCGGCCTCGAAGCCCATCTCGGCGTCAAGCTGATGGCGCGCAGCACGCGCCGACTGTCGCTGACTTCGGCCGGCACCGCCTACCTGGAGAAGTGCCGGGTCATCCTCAACCTGGTTGAAGCGGCAGAAACCGACGTTGCCGAAGAGCGCCTGGCGCCACGCGGCAATATCCGCATCAGTCTGCCGCTGAGCTTCGGTATCAAGCGCCTGGCGCCGCTGCTCCTCGACTTCTCCCGTCGCTATCCGGAAGTCGGCCTGGACATGGATTACAGCGACCGGCGGGTCAAGCTGATCGAAGAGGGCATCGACCTGTCGATCCGCATCACCCGTCGCCTGGAGGGCGGCGATGTGGCTCGCAAGATTGGCGCCAGCCACATGCAGGTGGTCGCCGCGCCGGATTACCTGGCCCGCCACGGGCGGCCGCGTCATCCGGGCGAGCTGGTGCATCACGAATGCCTTGGCTACACCGCCGGCGGCACCACCCAGCAATGGCAGTTCATGGTTGACGGGCAACTGCTCGGCTTCGCGGTGCGCAGTCGCATCCACGCCAACAATGGCGACGTGCTGGCCGAAGCGGCGGCGCAAGGCCTGGGCATCACGCTGCAGCCCGATTTCATCATCGAGATGCCACTGGCGGCGGGACGTCTGGAGGCCATACTCGGCGACTATCCGGTGCCCAAACTGGGCATCTACGCCATGTTGCCGAGCAACCGCCAGGTGCCGCACCGGGTGCGCGTACTGATGGATTTCCTGGCCGCCGGCCTAGCCTGAGCGCGATCTTCGGGAACCTGCTGGGTGTCGTGAAATTGCTCACGGCCATCGATTCGTCCCTGCGGCACAATGAAGCTGTATCCAACTGTCAGGTCTCCGCATCATGCCCCCCGTCATCCACCGCTCAACCGCTTCGCCGAATGCCGCTCCGTCGGCCGGGCGCGATGCGTCGCGGCAGCGCGAGGGTGATCTGGCCAATTTCGACCTGCGTGTCACGCTGGCCGACATGACGGTGCGCGAAACCTCCTTCGCCGAGTTTCTTGCCGAGCTCAAGAAAAACGCCGTCGCTCAGCGCTGAAAGCTTCACCCCGCCTGCATTCTGCTAAGCTTCGGCCGGAGATGCCGAGGAATAGGGGAGAGTGGCTGAATGCGGATCGTGATCATCGACGACAATGCCTCCATGCGCAAAGTGCTGGCGACGCTGTTTGCCAGCCTTGGCCATGATGTGGTGGGCTCCTTTGCCGATGGCAACGGGGTCGAGGAACTGATCCAGCAGACCACGCCGGAACTTGTCTGTCTCGACTATCACCTGCCGGGGCGCGATGGTTTGACCATCTTGCGTGCCATCCAGGCCGAAGCGCCGGCCATCGACGTCGTTTTCATGACCGCCTCCAGCGAGCCGGGCGTCGAAGCCGCCGCCGCCGATGCCGGGGCCTCCGGTTTCATCCGCAAGCCTTTCGGTCAGGCGCAGATCATCGAGGAACTGAAGGCCGTCGAACGGACCCGGCAGAAGGCCAACCACACGGCTGCCGACTCCAAGGTAGCGCGCACCCCGGGCAATCAGCGCGGTCGGCGCGGCACAGCAGTGGTTGCCGACGACAACGGTTCCGTCCGTCTGGTGCTCAAGGGCTTGCTCGAAGAATGCGGGCTGCAGGTAGTGCAATCCGTCACCAACGGCGCCGAGGCGATCCAGTCAGCGCGCAATCACCAGCCACGCGTGCTCTGCCTCGACATCAACATGCCGGTCATGGATGGGCTCGAATCCCTGCCCAAGATCATCGAAGCCTCGCCGGAAACCAGGGTGATCATGATCACCGGCAGCGCCGACAAGACGCTGGTCGCCCAGTGTGCCGGCCTCGGCGCCGTCGGCTACATCATCAAGCCGTTGCGTCCGGCCTACGTCGAAGGCTTCATCCAGAAACTGCTCGGCTGAAGCAACACCCGTTCAGTGGCGCGAGAACAAGTCGCGCAGCTTGCACAACGAGGTGGTGATATCGAAGCGCGGATCGGGCAGCGCCTCGCCGGCCAGGATGCGCGTGATGGCCAGCGCCGGATCGCTCTCGCTGGTCACCAGCACGTCGCAACCGCGCTTCTTCATGTGGCGGATGAAACCGTCGCCAGCACTGGCGACGACGGCGATGTCGATGCCGTCGAGCGGATGCGGGCGGTCGTCCTCGAAGGTATGTAGCACTTCCTCGCGCTGCAAATCGACTAGTTTCGGGGCCGCCAGCAACTGGTTGGAGCGGTGTTCTGACAGGTCATAGAGCAGCCAGTGACGACACTGGCCGGCATGGCCGCTGACTTCACTGTAGTTCTTGGTGGCGATGGCGATTTTCATGGTGGCTTGTCGTAAAGGCTACAGGAGGCAGCTTGGAACCCGTGGGCAGCAATTGGCATGCCTGCGACCGTTCAGGCTCACTCCATCAAGGCCACGGATTTGACTTGAACGCGCACCGGCAGGCCCGGCACGATGCCCAGTTGGGCGGCCGAGCGCCGGGTCAGGCGGGCGATCAGCAGGCTGGCGCCGACCTGTACGCGGACCAGCAGCAGGCCCGGGTGATCGTCGTCGGCGAGCGATTCGACGCGGCCGTCGAGGTTGTTCTGAATGCTGCAGGTACCTGGCTCGCCGAGCGCCAGACTGACATCACGGGCGAGTACGCGGACGCGCACGTGGCGGCCGGTGGGTACTCCGTGATCGCGTGTCCACAGACTGCCGCCACGGAAATCGACGCGCGCCAGATGCCATTCGCTATCGATCTCGCCAACCGTCGCCTCAAGCACGACGCCAACATCCTCGCCGAGGCGGATCGGCAGGTCGAGGCGGGCCAGCGTCTCGCCGAGCGGGCCGGCGGCGACGACGCGGCCGTTCTCCATGGCCACCAGATGGTCGGCCAGGCGGGCGACTTCGTCCGGCGAATGGCTGACGTAGATGACCGGGATTTCCAGCTCGTCGTGCAGGCGCTCGAGGTAGGGCAGGATTTCCTGCTTGCGCTTCAAGTCCAGCGCCGCCAGCGGCTCGTCCATCAGCAGGATCTCCGGGCCGACAGCCAGCGCCCGGGCGATGCCGACGCGCTGGCGCTCGCCGCCGGACAGCGTATCCGGCTTGCGCTCCAGCAGGTGGCCGATGCCGAGCAGTTCAATGGCCTGTTCCAGGCCGACCCGCGCCGCGCCGCCGCTGCGCTTCTGGCCGAACTGCAGGTTGCCGAGAATCGACAGGTGCGGGAACAGGCTGGCTTCCTGAAAAACGTAACCGATTGGCCGCTGATGGGTCGGCAGCCAAGTGTTGGCGTCCTGCCAGGTCCGGCCCTTGAAGACGAGGCGGCCGTGGCGGGGCTTTTCCAGCCCGGCCAGGCAGCGTAGCAGCGAGGTTTTGCCCGAGCCGGAATGGCCGAACAGCGAGGTGACGCCGAGGCCGGGCAGGTTCAGGTCCACGTCGAGCGTGAAACCGGGCCAGTCGAGCTGGAAGCGCGCTTCGATGTCGCTCATCTCAAGCCTCCCGCCGCGGCTGGCTGCGCCGCGTGTACATCGCCAGCAGCACGGCGAAGGAGAAGATCAGCATCACCGCTGCCAGGCGGTGGGCATCGCCGTACTCCATCGCCTCGACGTGATCGTAGATCTGCACCGAGGCGACGCGGGTGACGCCGGGAATGTTGCCACCGATCATCAAAACGACGCCGAATTCGCCGACGGTGTGGGCGAAGGTCAGGATGCCGGCGGTGACAAAGCCGGGCTTGGCCAGCGGTAGTACCACCGAAAAGAAGGTGTCGAGCGGCGAAGCGCGCAGTGTCGCGGCGACTTCCAGTGGCCGCTCGCCGATGCCCTCAAAGGCGTTCTGCAGCGGTTGCACCATGAACGGTAGCGAATAGAACACCGAAGCGACGACCAGGCCCCAGAAGGTGAACGGCAGCGTGCCAAGGCCGAGCGACTGGGTCAGCTGGCCGAACGGACCGTTCGGCCCCATCGCCAGCAGCAGGTAGAAACCGAGTACCGACGGCGGCAGCACCAGCGGCAGGGCGACGATGGCGCCGACTGGCCCCTTCCACCAGGCACGGCTGCGCGCCAGCCACCAGGCGATGGGGGTGCCAATCAGCAGCAGGATCAGGGTCGTGATCCCGGCCAGGCGGATGGTCAGCCAGATGGCTTGCAGGTCGCTGTCGGTCAGCATCTCAGTTCTCTCCGTTGCGTGGCGGGCAGTTCATTCAACGCAAGTCGTAGCCGAAGGACTTGATCACGGCCTTGGCCTTGTCACCCTTCAGGTAGGCAGCCAGCGCGGCGGCGGCTGGATTGCCCTTGCCCTTGGCGAGAATGGCGCCGTCCTGATGGATCGGTTCGTGATAGTAGCCGGGGACGATCCAGGCTGAACCTTCGGTGATCTTGCCGTCCTTGAATACCTGTGACAGGGCGATGAAACCAAGGTCGGCATTGCCGGTGAAGACAAATTGCAGGGTCTGCGAAATGTTCTCGCCCTGAACGAACTTCGGCTGCACGGCTGCCAGCAGCTGGAGCTTCTTCAGCGTTTCGATGGTGGCGGCGCCATAGGGGGCGGTTTTCGGATTGGCGATGGAGAGCTTGTTGAACTTGCCGTCCTTCAAGATCTCACCCCTGGCATCGACAAAATCGGGCTTGGCTGACCACAGCACCAGCTTGCCGACGGCGTAGGTAAAGCGGCTGCCGGGGACAGCGTGGCCTTCCTTCTCCAGCCGGGCCGGCGTCGTGTCGTCGGCGGCGAGGAACACCTCGAAGGGTGCGCCATTGACGATCTGGGCGTAGAACTTGCCGGTAGCGCCGAAGGACAACACAGCCTTGTGGCCGGTGTCTTTGGCGAATTCGGTGGCGATCTGCTGCATCGGCGCCGTGAAGTTGGCGGCGACGGCGACCTGGACTTCGCCGGCGTGCAGCCCGGCGCTGGCGAGGAGGCTGATGAACAGGGCGGACAGGCGTTTCATGGCGGGTCTCCGAAGCTGGGCTTTCAGGCGTATTGGCAGAGGATGACGGCGGAAGCCTTGAACACGGCGCAGGCTTGCTCGCCGACGACGAGCCCGAGTTTGTCGACGCTGTCGTGGGTGACGACGGCGCAGACCGTCTTGCCGCTCGCCATCGTCAGCGTGATTTCGGCATTGACCGGGCCATCGTGGATGCGCGTGATCTCGCCCCACAGGTGGTTGCGCGCCGTGGTGCGCACGGCCGGGTCGTTGAGCAGCAGCACCGACGACGACTTGACCAGGGCGCTGATCTCCATGCCGATGCTCAGGCCAAGGTTTTCCGCCGATTCGCGGGTGATCACGGCGACGATCTCGTTGTCGTCATCGAGCTTCAGGCGCACCTCGAAATCGACGTGGCCCTCGCGCAGCGCGACGATCTGGCCGGCGAACTGGTTGCGGGCGCTGGTCTTCATCGACATGCGTTTGAGCAGCCGGCTGAACTGCTGGAAATCGCTGGCCTGGCCATCGTTCATGCTCGCCGTCAGGCGATCCAGCGCTGCCTGGTATTCGGCTTCCAGCGCCCGATAGAGGGCGATCACCTTGCGTCCGTAATCGGTCAGGGCAGTGCCGCCGCCATGCTTGCCACCGGTTGAGCGCAACACCAGCGGCTGCTCGGCCAGGTTGTTCATCGCCTCGACGGCATCCCAGGCGGCCTTGTAGGAAAGTGGCACGGCCTTTGCAGCTTGCGAGATCGAGCCGTGTTCGCCGACGGCTTCGAGCAGGCGGATGCGGGTGTCGCCAAGGAAGTTGCCGAACTGTCCATCGACTTCGAGCTTGCCGCGCAGCCGCGCGAGATGTTGCTCCATGGTGATCTCGTAATGTTGTTATCTATATAACGCTAACGATGTTACCGAAAAAAACGTTGCCGCTATGATTGTTTGTGAATGCCCTGTTTCGTTACATTGTTAGAGGTCCGACAGAAAACGCTGGTTACAGCGGTATATAGCGAAAAGCGGGCCAGCTACGAACCCTTAAAGGAGCAGTCGATGCCAGTCAGCGCCCGCAATGCTTTTGCCGGAACAATCACCGCCGTGACCGACGGGGTGGTCAATGCCGAAGTCGAATTGACGACAGCCGGTGGTGACCGGATTGTCGCAATCGTGACAGAGGGTAGTGTTCAGGCACTCGGCCTGGCCGTCGGCAAGGCGGCGGTGGCCTACGTCAAGGCGCCGTGGGTGATGCTGCTGGCCGGGACGCGCGACGTCCATTTCTCGGCGCGCAACCAGCTCACCGGGACGGTCAGAGAAGTGCACAAGGGGGCGGTCAATACCGAGGTGGCGATTCTGCTGCCCGGTGGGACGACGGTGTTTTCTGTCGTCACCAACGAGGCGGTGCTGGAACTGGGACTAAAGCCCGGCGTCGAAGCGACGGCCCTGATCAAAGCCAGCCATGTGATCCTGAGTGTGCCAGCGTAAGCGAGCAGTTTGTTGCCAGCATAGTCCATACCAATGCCCGGCTGGCGGAGGGCACTGCCAATAAGGCGGCAGTGGGTTGATTTACAGCTATCGCCTCCCAGAATTGCCTGAACGCTTGCTTCCAGCGCGTTAAGATGCCGATCGATCAAGGCTTGCTCATAGCTCGACGGCTTCTTTAAGGATGTTGTCGCGCAGGTGGCGGTTCAGTTCGTGTTCCGGCAACAGGTCGACCGGCCGCCCAAGAAGTTCGGAAAGCTGTCGGGTCAAGGGCAGGCGCTGGGCGAAGAGGTCGTAGCCCTGATCGAATTCGACCAGAAAATCGACGTCGCTGTCTGGCCCTTCTTCACCGCGTGCCACAGACCCGAACACGCGGATTCGCCGGGCACCGTATTGGCGACCCAAGGCGGTAATGGCATTTCTTTGAGCATGTAGCTGGTTCAACAGCATGGTTCATGGCTCCGGAGCGTGTGGGTGCGAGTGCTCATTATATCGCCGCCTGCAACGGTGGATGAGCCAGTCGATTCCCTTGCCGGCTCGAGATCGAGCGGCTGCTTCTTTATTGCCGGCGATGGCTGTCGGGCAAATCCATACCTGCTGGCGTTCAAGGGTGTCGCGGGTCAAATTTCGCTGGAGCCGAACGCTTGTCCGGACCGCGTCGGCTTAGCGCTCGCTGGCAATGGTGGCAAACCAGGCGTCGAGCGCCGCCACGTCAGGGCGCAGTTCGCAGGCCAGGCCGCCGGTGAATTCACGCCAGGCTGGCAGCCATTTCTCGCGGACGATGACGAGCGTCGGGATGTCGCGGCTCATGATCTCCAGCATTTCGTTGGCGAAGCCCTCGCCACCTGCTTCCATGCCGGAAAAGCGGTTGAACACCGCGAGGTCGGCGCCTTCATCGGCGATCCGGCGGAGCACGACGCTGGCCTCGGCCAGGCCCTGCGGATCGACCGTACATGAGGTCGAATGCCGGCCAAGGTTTTGGGAAATGCCGTAGCGCTGGCCGTTTTCCAGGTCGATCAGGCTGACACTGCAGCCATGTTCGGTCGAGCACATCTCCTGGACCAGGCCGCGTACGCGCTGGCCGCGGCGCTGCACGGCGGCGATGAAAGCGTGCAACACCAAATCTGCGTTTTCATCGTCGGCGGGAACAAGGGCGGCGATCGTGGGCGTGCCGGTGACGGTCATGGCAAACGGGAAGAAAAGACTAAACCCGGATTGTAGACGTTCGCCGCCCGCACTGCGGCTCAGGCGTCGAAATGCAGCGCCAGGCTGGCCAACACCTTGGGTAGCGGCAGGTTTTCCTCGGATTCGAGGATGCCCGGCACCGGGTGCGGGTATTCGTAGAAGATGCCGTAGGTCCCGGCGCGTTGGCCGTGGCGATAGACATGGGCGCGCAGGCTGGCCAGTTCGATATGGCGCAGGGTGACGATGTTCGGATCGACGCCGTCGTCGGGGGCGATGTCGCAGGCCTGGGCGACGCGTTCGTCGAGCGAGACGAGGACACGGCGGATTTCGCGGGATTTGGGCGAGGCCCAGGGATTGACGTTCATGGCAGCAGCTCCGGTCGAATTTGGTTGAGCCAGGTGTCGATGCGTTGCTCGGTGAGCAATGGCTGGTGGTGCTGGTCGATGGCCAGGCCGAGGAAATCGTCGCCATCGACCGCCTTCGAGGCGGCAAACTCGTAGCCGGCCGTCGGCCAGCGACCGACAACGCGGGCGCCGCCGGCGACAAAGGCATCGTGCAGGATGCCGATGGCGTCCACGAATTCGTTTTCGTACTTCTTCTGGTCGCCGAGGCCGAAGATGGCGATGGTCTTGCCGGTGAGATCGGCGCCTGCCAACTGCGGCAGGAATTCCGCCCAACTCGGCTGGCTGAGGCCGGTCGATTCGCCCGGCAGCTCACCATCGCCCAACGTCGGGCTGCCGACGATCAAGGCATCATGGGCGAGGAACTGCTCCACCGTCGTGCGCCCGATATTGACCGGCGCTTCGGCCGCCTCGCCCAGCTTTTTGGCGATCTGCTTCGCTACCAGCCGCGTGCGGCCGGTGTCGGTGCCGAAGAAGATGCCGATGCTAGCCATGGTGGCCTCAGGCGACGACCGGTTCGACCTGGGTCAGTTCTTCCGGCAGACAGCCGACCGGAAGGCCGAGGCCGCCGTCCGGGCCGTTCTCGAACTGGACCAGATAGATTTCCTGCGTCTTGTCCATCTCGGCGACGCCCTGCTGGATGACCACGCCGCGCATGCCGGCCGGGGCGATCAGGCCTTCTTCCTCGTCGATACCGGGCATGCCGCCATCGTTGAGGATGTCCTCGGCGGCGTAGACCATGTCGCCGATTTCGTACTGGATCGGGTTCATGATCTCAGGACCAGATATCGGCCGGCGCCAGCAGGCGCTCGACCGGCTGATCGAAGAGCAGGTGCTCGTCGATGATGGTGCCGACATCCGCCGGCTTGACGCCGGTGTACATGACGCCTTCCGGATAGACGATGACGGTCGGGCCGAGGTTACAGGGGCCGAGGCAGCCAGTGTTGGTGAGCAGGTAGCCCGAGGTCCACAGGTTGCGCGCGGTGAATTCATCGGAAAAGGCCTGCCAGGTGCTGGCGCAGCCCTTGTCCTGGCAAGAACCGCGCGGATGGCCGGCCGGGCGGCCCTGGACGCAGACAAGAACATGTTTTTTCGGTTTGGGCATGGGAGATCTCCTGGTTGATGGCGATTTCAATGCAAGGGTGATGCCAGCTCGTAGTCAAATGAATTCAATGGCTTGCCACAACGTGCTGCTGTCGTGTTTGCGACAATTCGTGTCGGGGCAGCCGGGCATGGGGAGATCGGCTTCACCGCTGAATAAATCCTCACGACCGTGGAATAATCCCGCTCCGACTCATTTGCCTTGCAGCGGCCGCTTCTGCCTGCTGGCATAATCGCCGCATTACAAGAGCATCAGGGGGAGACGTGGCGGCGCTCATTCCGGCGATCGGCACCTGCGTATCGCGCATGACCGGCGGCGAAAAACGTTTCGCCCAGCGTCTCGAAAGCAAGCTCGAAAACGACTGGCTGTGCTGGTACGACGTGCCGCTCGGCCCGCACAACGTCCATCCCGACTTCGTCGTCTTCAATCCGCGCCGCGGATTGCTGGTGCTTGAAGTCAAGGACTGGAAGCTCGACACCATTCGCGACATCGACCGGCAGAGTGCCACGCTGCTGACCAACACCGGCCTCAAGCGCCAGGCCAATCCGCTGGAGCAGGCGCGCCAGTATGCGCATGCCGTCGTCGACTGCCTCAAGCGCGACGCGCAACTGACCATCAACAGCGGTCGCGAGCAAGGCGCGCTGCTGTTTCCCTGGGGCTACGGCATCGTCCTCGCCAACATCACGCGCAAGCAGTTCGACAGCACCAATCTCGGCGAAGTGCTGGAGCCGCATCGCGTCATCTGCCAGGACGAGATGACCGACAGCGTCGATGCCGAAGCCTTCCAGGAACGCCTGTGGAGCATGCTGCCCTTCGCCCGCAGCGTGCCGCTGGCGCTGCCGCAGATCGACCGCATCCGCTGGCACCTGTTTCCGGAAATCCGCATCGCCACGCCGGGGCAGGGCGGGCTGTTCGCCGAGCAGGAGCAGGAAATCCCCGATATCGTCCGCGTCATGGACCTGCAGCAGGAACAACTGGCGCGCAGCCTCGGCGAAGGCCACCGGGTCATCCACGGCGTCGCCGGCAGCGGCAAGACGCTGATCCTCGGCTACCGCGCCGAGCATCTGGCGCAAGTCTGCGTCCGGCCCATCCTCGTCCTCTGCTACAACCAGACGCTGGCCAAGCGCCTGGCGCGCAGCATGGCCAGCCGCGGGCTGGCCGAAAAAGTGGTGGTGATGACCTTCCACCAATGGTGCCGCGCCCAACTGCTCGCCTACGACGTCGGCCTGCCGGCCAACAACGAGGACAAGAACGCCTTCTTCGCCGAGATGGTCGAGCGCATCATCCGCGCCGTCGACGCCAACCTGATCCCGCCCGGCCAGTACGACGCGGTGCTGATCGACGAAGGCCACGACTTCCAGCCCGAATGGCTCAAGCTCGTTACCCAGATGGTCAATCCGCACACCAATTCGCTGCTCGTCCTCTACGACGACGCACAATCCATCTACGGCAAGGGTCGGCACAGCAAATTCAGCTTCAAGAGCCTCGGCATCCAGGCCCAGGGGCGCACCACCATCCTCAAGATCAACTACCGCAACACCCAGGAAGTTCTCGAACTGGCCAGCGGCATCGCCAGCGAACTGCTCAAGCCCAGCGCCAGCGACGAAGACGGCGTGCCCATCGTCGCCCCGATCAGCGCCGGCCGCCACGGCCCCAAGCCGCTGCTGATCAAGCTGCCGAGCATCCAGGACGAAGCCGACTACATCGCCCAACACCTCAAGGAAGCCCACAAGACCGGCACCCCGTGGAGCGACATGGCGGTGATCTACCGCGACTACCCGCGCATCGGCAAAACCGTGCTGGCCACGCTAAGAAAGGCCGGCATCCCGGTCACCTACCAGGACGACATCACCTTCGCCGAAAAGGAAGACACCGTGAAGTTCCTGACCATGCATAGCTGCAAGGGGCTGGAGTTCCCGCTGGTGGCGATACCGGGGGCGGGGCGGGCGGAGGTGGATGAAGGGCGGAAGGATGAGGAGGCGCGGTTGTTGTATGTGGCGATGACGCGGGCGACGCGGGAGTTGGTGGTGGTTGGGGAGGGAATTTAATGGATCTGACTCATTCAGTTGAATGCTATCGATGCAGTGAGCATTGTTTTTCAATTTATTGGCGCTAATTCACGACTATGTTTGAAGTTACAAAAATTGGGGTCGGAGCATTCTGGTTCCTTCCAAAAAAGCAGCTCCGAACAACAAAGTTCACTCAGCGCGATTATATTGATCTTATTGAGTTTGGTTTATGCAAACACAACGACATCGACCTCCTGTCCTTTGAGACACACTTCGATGATTCGTTCGATAACTTAATTGATTTAGAAACTGACTGGAAAGAAGTGATTGATAATGGAGGCCATTTCGATCTGCCCGCATTTTTTAAGACAACATTCATAATAAAAATACCGAAGCAGTGGCAGCTTGAAAATACAGCGAAATGGAGAGGTGTAACAATTGACGCCCCCATTGAGATTACAATATACGATACCTTCTACTATCCGGTAACGTTTGTTAGACTCCTAGATTTCTCTCGTGAGAATGAAGCCGATGGCTCGAATTGCATTTATGTGTCACGAAAATATCTTGAGTATTTATTCAGCAATGATCCACACTTGGAGTTTGAATCAATTGGTCCGTCGCCATTCCATGTTGACTTCGAGTTGCTCCATGCTGCATTCAGCAGCGTCGAACCAGTCGAATTCGAGTGCCGGCGGAAACCAAAACGTGGGTATGACTTGGTGGTTTTTCAATATAATGCAACAGCGTTAGGCTCAAATGACCATGATGATGCCTACGCTCATTTAATCTATTGCCTAGCGCCACAACTCGGCCTTTACTATCATACTAGCGCTTCTCAAATTAGAATAATTAATGCTTGGAATGAAGTATCCAATAATCATGCTAGGCTGGTAGATCTGTCTGGAGAAAGCAATGCAAATAAAATTGGTAGCATATTCAAAATTAGTTCGCTGGTCAGAGCGTCAATTGTGGATATTGTAAATTTTGAGTCAGAATATAAATCAACGATGGATTACATTAAAAATGAATTAGATGATGACAAAAATAGAGGTGTGGCAACATATCTAGATTTCTATCTCGAACGAAAAATACGCGAGTTTCCGCGGTATGATGCGAGCAAATATTACGCCTTTGCTGATTTTATTGAAAAACGGCACTCTAAATGGGTTGAGGTGTCAATACTCGCTTTCGCTGGTTTGGTTGGTGCACTCATTGGTGGCCTGTTAGCCAAAACATAGTAGTTTCGTAGCGTAAAAATTCATCGAAGGGGTCAGAGTCAATTATTAAAAATGAAAATCTCTCAAAGCCCTTTGATTACCATTTTTATTGCTTTGAGTTGTCGGCTTTGAGTTGTCGGCTTTGAATGGCGTTTGCCGGCCGGGCGCTACCGCAGATAATGCGCTGGTCTGCCCTCCGGTGCCGCGCACCCAGCCATGCTGATCACCCTCTACGCCACTTCTGCCCGCCGTCATCGTCCTGCTGACGCTGGCCATCGTTCTGTTCGTCGCCGACGGTGAGCGCGGCAGCATTTACGGTAGCCGCAACGCGCTGATCGAGGCGCAGAAGGGGGATGGCTACGTGCAGGTCGGCAGCTTCAAGCGATAGGGGTCAGAGTCAATTGCTAATATTGAAAGTTTATCGGACCCTTAGATTACCCTTTTTATCGCCCTGATCTGCCTGCTTGATTGGCGCTGCGGCAATCGCGACGGAATGCGAAAAGCTTCAGATCCCGACATTCAGCGGTGTCGATGGCGGAGCAGTCATCTCAGCGCAGCACAGACTTCTCTGATGTGGCTACGTAGCCATCGATGCGCGGGATCGGCATCCTGTCTCGGGTGCCAAAGCAATGAAACTGTGATCTCTGGCGTGGGAACCGGAATGGTGAAGCTATGCATGCCGGCGCGCAGGTTTCCGGTGTGGCGTTCGGGAACGCTGGCGATCAGGTCGGAGGCCCGAGCCAGGGCCAGCGCCGTTGAAAAGCCACCGACGATGGTGACAATCCTGCGCTCCAAGCCGACTGCGCTCAGTGCCTCATCAACCGGCCCCCTGTCCGCTCCCTGACGCGAGACGTAGACGTGCCGTCCGGCGGCATAGCGTGCGGGCGTGACCTCGCCCTGGCTCAGTGGGTGCCCCAGGCGCACGACGCCAATGAAACGGTCCCGGAACAATGCCTGCACACGTAGTTCCGGCGCCGTCGTCTGCCCGACAACGCCGGTTTCCAGATCAACCAGGCCATCGCGCAGCGGCTTGCTGTCCTTGTCCGCTTTCTGCACGAAGCACAGGCGCACGCCGGGCGCTTCCTCGCCGACGCGGGCGATCAACTCCGGTCCAAAATTTTCGACAAAACCTTCGCTGGTGCGCAGGGTGAAGGTCCGGACCAGTTGTTTGAGGTTGAGTTTTTCAGCCGGGCGTAAAACGGCTTCCCCTTCCTGCACCAGTTGACCGACGCGCTGGCGCAGTTCGATGGCCCGTGGTGTCGGCACCAGTCCGCGCCCGGCCCGGACCAGTAACGGATCGCCCGTCGTCTCGCGCAATCGCGCCAGCGCCCGGCTCATGGCCGAGGGGCTGAGCCGCAGGCGGCGGGCGGCGGCAGCCACGCTGCCTTCGGCGAGCAAGACATCAAGGGTGAAAAGCAGGTTCAGATCGGGTCTGGCCATGAAGCGACGATAGCAGCGTTTGCTCGATAGGTGGCGTCATATGCATCAATAACGTGCAAATACTGCGCCTTCCGCCATGTCAGGCGAAGACCTACGCTTCCTATAGCCCCGTCTGGAGCGCAACACATGAGAGGAGTTCACGGTGAAAACATCATTTGCAGGACAGGTTGTTGCGGAAGCTCAAAGCGCGGCAACAACACCTTCGGCGCGTTGGGCGCTGGCCAGCCTGGCGCTATCCGTATTGCTGTCTTCCCTCGGCACCAGCATTGCCAATGTGGCCTTGCCGAGCCTGGCTGAGGCGTTCAATGCCTCCTTTCAGGCAGTCCAGTGGGTCGTCATCGCCTATCTGCTCGCCATTACCACCCTGATTGTCAGCACCGGACGGCTTGGCGACATCGTTGGCCGCAGAAGGCTGCTACTGGTCGGCATTTTTCTGTTCACGCTGGCCTCGCTCCTGTGCGCCCTGGCGCCCACCTTGTGGTTGCTGATTGCGGCGCGGGCGCTGCAAGGTCTTGGCGCGGCGATGATGATGGCCCTGACCATGGCCTTCGTCGGCGAGACGGTGGCGAAAGAAAAAACCGGCAGCGCCATTGGCTTGCTGGGAACGATGTCGGCAATTGGCACCGCGCTTGGCCCATCGCTTGGCGGTGTCCTGATCGCCGGGCTCGGTTGGCCGGCCATATTTTTCATCAACCTGCCGCTGGGCGTTCTGGCGCTTTTTCTTGCCCATCGTTTTCTGCCCGTTGATCAAAGGAAAGCGAAAGCTGAACGCGCCGGCTTCGACACGACAGGCACGCTGCTCCTGGCCCTGACGCTCGCCGCCTATGCGCTGGCGATGACGACCGGGCGCGGCATGTTCGGCCAGCTCAACATGGCGCTGCTGTTGGCTGCCTTTATCGGTGCTGCTCTCTTCATGTTTGCCGAAGCGAGGATCACGTCGCCGTTGGTCCAGATGGCGATGTTTCGCCAGCCGGAACTGAGTGCGAGCCTGGCCACCAGCGCCCTCGTGGCAACCGTGATGATGGCGACACTGGTTGTCGGGCCGTTCTACCTCTCTCGTTCGCTCGGGCTTGACGCGGCAATGGTGGGGTTCGTCCTGTCAGTCGGCCCGGCGGTTGCTGCACTGACTGCTGTGCCGGCCGGGCGCTTGGCAGACAGGCTTGGCACCCAGCGCGTTACTACCGTTGGCCTTCTCGGCATGGCAACCGGCGCCATCACGCTATCCGTGCTGCCGACGATGTTCGGCATACCCGGCTACCTTGTTCCCCTCGTCGTCATTACCGCCAGCTATGCGTTTTTCCAGACGGCCAACAACACGGCAGTAATGACAGGTGTCAGCCCGGAGCAACGTGGTGCCATTTCCGGCATGCTTAACTTGTCGCGCAATCTGGGGCTCATTACCGGCGCCTCCGTCATGGGCGCTGTCTTCGCCTTCGGATCGGCGTCGAGCGACATTGCAACGGCGCCCGCCGATGCCGTTGCCACCGGCATGCGCATCACGTTCGCCGTCGCGGCGGCGCTGGTTGTCGTTGCTCTTGTTATCGCCACTGGCGCTAACCGTCGCGCATGGCGGAATTGACCCGCAGCTTCGTAAGCAGCAAATGTGGTGTGCAGGCCTTCGGTGTAGTCTTCGCCCATGTGCACCCGCTACATTTCACCCGATCAGGCGGAAATTGAACGCCTCTGGCACATCGGTCGCCACAACCAACGCCAGTGGGCGCGTGACCTGTTTCCTCGTGCGCTCGGGCCGTTCATCCGCCCGGGGCAAGCCGGCGGACTCGATCTTGTCGTCGGCACCTGGGGCCTTGTGCCTTCCTGGTCGAATACGTCGGTTCTGAAATACGCGACGTGCAACTGTCGTTCAGAGGAAGCCGGGGCCAAGCCGACATTCCGCGACGCCTGGCGCAATGGTCAGCGCTGCATCATCCCGGCGCTGTCATTCGATGAGCCGTGCTGGGAGATGGGCAAGAACGTCTGGTGGCGATTCCGGCGGCTGGATGGCCAGCCATGGGGCTTGGCCGGGCTGTGGAATACCTGGATTGATCGCGCCAGCGGTGAGGTGGTCGAGAGCTACACCATGCTGACGGTCAATGCCGACGCTCACCCGCTGATGTCACGGATGCACAAGCCAGATACCAAGCTGCCGCCCGATCAGCAGGACAAGCGCTCAGTCGTGGCCATTGAGCAGGCCGATGTCGAGCGGTGGCTGCAGGGGAAGGTTGTCGAGGCTGCCGGGTTGCTGGCCCCGCCTGCGCTAGCGTTGATTGAGGCCAGCCCGGTTTAGGGTCACGCTGATTAAATCGTCATCCCCGCGTAGGCGGGGATCCAGGCCTTGATGCTTCTGGGTTCCCGCCTGCGCACCCCAAGGGTGCTTCCTGCGGGGCGCGGGAACGACGACACGCCAGCCTTTGGCCACCTCCACAAGCGAATAGAGGGGCAGGGGCATTTAGTTCAAATTGAATGTTTTTGATCCGCTTGATTGTTCCGCAGTGGTCTCCGCCGCTTTGTGAACAAAAGCACTGCCAAGCCACTCAATAACAACGAGAGCATTCCCGGCTCTGGTATGGCGTTGGCTTGTATGTCGTAGACGTAATTTTCGAACAGATTTCCGCCCAAAACTGGCATTGACCCCTGAATGGAGATCCTGCCGTTTTCAAGTGTTCCTGTTAGGGATGCAATAGGGCCATTTGTCGATCCCGAGCAAAATGTGTTGGGATCAGAAGGGAGATTGCACGGTCCCTCATCCCCAAAAAGGTTCGCACCAACGACGCTTAAAAAATAGTTGGGAAAAACAAATGGGCCCGGATCATCAGTCCAGATCAAATTCGGATTGCTGAAGGTGAGCCACGTTTGTTCGAAGATGAAGGTGCCTTGAATTCCATCGACATCTCCGTCCAGATAGTAGCTCCACCAATACCGGGAAAATAAGGCGTCGAACTCGCCCGATACGGCATAGGTTTGCGACTGTGCCTGACCAAAGCTGAAGCCTGGGTTATGAGTGACGGAACTAATCGTGCCATCGATGACAAAATGTCTTGCTGTTGTATCAATGCCAGACCCCGTAATCATTACGGCATTTGCTTGGCCGGTCACCAACAACGCGACGACCGAAATAATCCAGAAAAATGTGTTCCTTATCCTTGCGCTCATGTCGGCTATCTCCAGAAAAATGCGAATGGCATTACGCAAAAGTCATTCCACTGGAGTGAAGCGCATGATAGGAAAGCATATTTCGCACGATAATGATTTTCTGCTTCATCCACGGTGTAAGGTTTTCCGACAGTTCTGGTTGCAGAGGCTCGCCACGCGGACGTAGCGCCAAACGGGCTGTCGTTGAACAATTCCCGCTAGCCGAAGAAGTACGAACAGAAGGTCTCGTTGCGTGCTACCGAATTGATCGGCTCCGAACGTTCATCCGAGGTGAGTTGGAGCGATACGCTCCCACCTTTGATCCCTGCGATTGATCAGCGCTGCGCCAAGGTTTCGCAGCCGCCCTCCAGTTTTGCGAACTCGTCGATCGACGTGCCAACCTCGGCGGCGTGCCCGTCGTAGGATAGTGCGACGGCCATTTTGTCCGCTGTTGTGCGAAACACCATTGCTGGCGGGGGGGCGGTATCGATGCGATCCCTGATTTCGAGGGTTCCCAGCATTCGCGGAAATTCGGCATCGAATTGCGGCACTTGAATTTGTCCCTTCGCGGTGAAGGTCGAGAGGCTGGTCAACAGCCCGCCCAAGTCTGGCGAAGCCAGGCATTGCCGGGGTTTTCGGCCATCGGCAAAGGTGATCTGGACGGCAAACTGATCGGCTGGCTTTGAGCGTTGTGCGGTCAGTGTCAGCGCCTCCGTGCGGTAGGTGAGCGTCATCACTTCATCGCTCAGGATGCTGATGATTTCGCTATCCGCAGCAATTTTCCGCTCGGCGTCTGCCGTCTCGAGTGTGTTATTGCCGAGTTGGCTCAGGCCTGCCCCGGAAAGCAATCCACCCAGGAAAATCAGGCCGAATAGTCCATATCGCTTTATTACTGGAGTCATGAGACTTGCACCGTTGTACCAACTGAAGCCCACCCGTAAAGTGCTTTCGCATCGGCATCGGTCAAGCGAACACAGCCGTGTGAGCCAAACCAGTCGCCGATGTTATCGCGGGCAGTGCGCACGAAAGACAGTGGCACGACTCCGTGGTACTGATGCAGTGCCTTGCCGTCGTGGGTAAAGAACAAGGCATAGTCCATTTGCACATTGTAAGTTCGGCTACGGTAGGGATGAACCTTCCGCAGGACTCTGAACATTCCCCGATCTGTTGGATGCTCATTATCGCCAGTCATGCAGTCGAACCGGAAAACCCTTGTGCCTCCTTCAAAAGCTTCAACGATTTGTTGCGTCAGTTTTACCTTGATGTTCTTTGCCAGCGGTGCCATGCGATTCTCCTCAATGTCACTGTAGATAAGCCGATCCGTCATCAGACCGAGCAAATGCTAAAACAACATTGTCATATATGGCAATCGGGTTTCTGACCAGGCCGCCGAGGTGCTTCGCCTGCTGGCGCTTGAGTGGATTGAGACCAGCCAGGTTGTGAGCCCTATTCGGCTCAATGCGCGTCGTCGTGATCTGGTGCCAGTGGGAATTCAGTCGCCTTTACGCCAGCTTCGGCCAAGGTGCTGGCTGTCCGGTCAAATGGCGGGCTCCAAGTCATCTGCTGAAGAGGCAAACGGCGAGTCCGCCACGGGCGACTGGACAGCCTGGGTAAACTGGCGTAGCGTGACCATATGAGCCAATTAATCGGCCCAATGGAGCCCGTCATGACCGTACAAATCAGCAAGCGCCCCTCGCGGGCAAGCGCCCAAGGCACACCATTCCCGCCAGCAACCGGATCGCCGATTCCGGTGAAGGGACGCGCCAAGGAGAGCAAGTATCTCCGGATGTTCAAGGCCAGCCCGAGTGAGCGGATAGATCTCATCCGCAAAGGCGTTCCCGCAGAAATCGTGGTGACGACCGGCACCGACATGGGCATGTCCAAGGAGCGCCTGCTGGCTTTCCTGCAGTTTCCGCGCACCACGATCAACCGGAAGATCGCCCGGAACGAAGCGCTGCCGCCCGAGTTTTCGGAAAGGATGATCGGTCTGCAAAAACTCATCGGCCAGGTTGAAAGCATCATGGCGGAGTCGGGCGTCGACCGGGATTTCAATGCGGCGCACTGGGTTGCCCAGTGGCTTGAACAGCCTTTGCCGGCGCTCGCCAATGCCAAACCGGCGGATTACATGGATACGGTCGAAGGCCAGGAACTGTTGTCCGGGCTGCTCGCCAGGATGCAATCGGGCGCCTACGCATGATGCCGGCGTGGCGGATTGCCACGGATACGCGCCAGTACACCGCTGACGACTTGAGCGGCAGCGGCGCCAAGAACACTGGCGGCCGCTGGAACAGCCCGGGCAACCCGCTCGTCTATGCCTCCAGTTCCCGGGCACTGGCCTGCCTGGAGACCCTGGTGCATCTGGGCAGCGGCGGCTTGCCGCTGAATCGTTACCTAGTCCAGATCGACATCCCCGACGCTGTATGGGACAAGCGCCAGGTACTTGACCTGAACGCTGCGCCGGTCGGCTGGGATGCGCTGCCGCAGGGAATGACCAGCCTGAATATCGGCGATGCCTGGTTGGCCGGCAGCGCTAGCGCTGTTCTTCTCGTGCCCTCCATCGTGGTGCCCGAAGAACACAACATCCTGATCAATCCGACGCACCCGGATGCCCGATCGATCACCGCGACCAAGCTTAGAAAGTGGCTTTACGACGCACGGATGGTCAGAGCATAAGCTTGCGCTGCAAGCGCATGTCGTGCCCGTTTGGGTGGCTCATGCCGCCTTGGCGTGCCTTACCCCGACCACCGGCCGATGCTGCTCGGCCTGCCACAAGTCGTAGGCAAGCTGCCCCTTCAGCCAGTTCTCCGCCGTTGGGCCATCCAGCCATGCCTCCAGGCGCAGGGCCAGGTCGATGCTGATGCCGGCCTTGCCATTCAGCACCCGCGATAGCGTTACCCGGTTGATGCCCAATTCTTCCGCCGCCTGCGTGACCGTCAGGCCGAGCGCCGGCAGAACATCTTCGCGCAAGGTTTCGCCGGGATGTGGCGGGTTGTGCATGCGTGCCATGCGATTCTCCTAGTGATAGTCCTGGTAATCGACCAGGATTGCGTCCTCGCCTTCGAACGTGAAAGTCATGCGCCAGTTGCCGTTGACCGTGACCGACCAGTGATCTGCAAGTTCACCAATCAATGGGTGCAGTTTCCAGCCCGGCATGTTCATTTCCCGGGCCGATCTTGCATCGTTCAGTTGGCGTAGCTGCCGGGCCAAGCGGGCCGCATGGTCGGGGCGAATTCCCGACTTGCTGCCCGTCTCGAAAAACAGCTTCAGACCTTTGTGTTTGAAGTGCTTGATCATGGATGGATTGTAGCGTGATGCGCTACGCGCTACAAATTTTCCGGGTCAGTCTCATCTTCACACCGTCAAATTCCAAATGTCTTCAGGATCGTGTCGCCAATCCCCTGAATGCCTCGGCCAAACAGGCCGGAACGATCGCCGGGGTGGGGTGTTTCGGCATGGACGCAGCAACCTTTGCCCTGCCAGCTGTCGTTGAACAATTCCCGCTCGCCGAAGAAGTACGACCAGAAGGTCTCGTTGCGGGCGACCGAATAGTCCAGATTGGCGCTGAAGCCGAGCGTCGCGGCCTGATTGACCGTCCGGCCGGCAATGGTGGGCTCGACGCGAACGCCACGGCAGCCTTTGACAATCAGTTTTGCCGGGCCGTGGAAAACGATGTAGCGGAACTGCAGGGTCAGCCAGGCGCCGAGTCTGGCGAAGTGCCAGTGGCTTGTTATCTTCAACTGCTCGCCGCGGGTCTGGATGATGCCGACCAGACAGCTCGGCTGCAGGACCAGTGCCGAACCTGCCGGGACATCGAGCAGCGAGAATTCGGCGAGGGGATCCGTCGACGACGAGACCGTGATGCGCGCTTCGCTATGCGGGCGGATACGGGTCAGGCGATAGGTTCCGGCGGCCAGGCAGGTAAGCGGCATGGACCAGTCGAGCAGCCATTGGGTGTCGCTTTCGGCATTGAGCGGCATGCCCTGCAGGTAACTGGGCAGCATGATCAGCTCCGAACCTTCATCCAGAGTGAGCGGGAGCGATACCCGCGAGGGCGCCGTCTGCCCCGATTCGCTGCCGGCAGAAGTGATCGCCGTGGAAAGCTGCCCGGACGAATCGGGCAGCAAGCGTATCGGTGGGCGGCGTACGGCAACTGGCGCAATCACGTAGTAGGCAATGACCTTGACCAACAAAGGCGCCAGCAGGACAAGGGCCAGAATCCCGAGCGCGGTGGGCAGCACCTCCTTGACTGGTCGCATGAACTTCTGGAAGTACGAGCCTTCGAGCTCCTTGTCATTTTTGGCGAGGAGCTCGTGGACCGGTTGCAGGGTGTGATTGGCCGATTCGGGATGGAGGGCGAACGGGGCTGCACGCGGGAGTTTGCGTAGTTCTTCCAGGATGCGGCGTTGGCGCGCAATTTCGCCGTCGTGCTGCGCTTTGGCGCTGTGCAGCAAACGCTCTTCTTGCTCCCAGCGCTTCATCTGTTGATAAGCATCGGAGTAGGGCACTTGCCACAGCAGCGGCTGACGCTTGGACAACTCCCATTGGGCCTTCTGGTTCTGGTAAATCTGCTCAGCGAGTTTGCTGCTGGCTGTCTGGAACGACTTGATCTGGCGTTCGGCTTCAGCTGGCCCGGCGGTCACGGTGTGCAGGTTGCGCAGATAAGCGAGTCCTTGGCGCAGGAACCCGATCTCGATATCCAGCGCGGCGATCCGACGGAAGGTGGCGCTGGCGGGCAGCATGCGCTCGATGGGATGGTCGTCCCATAGTTTCTGGCGGGCGGCCTGTTTGTTGCTGATCTCGAGTTCCAAAGCCTTGAGTTGCTCGGCAAGGATGTTTGCCGGTGTGCCTGGTTGCGGGATGCGCGCCGGCAAGTCCGTGGCCAGCTGGTCGCGGAGAGTTTCGAGTCGGCCCTTGGCATCACGGAGGTTGGCTTGCTCCCGTTCCAACTTTCCGTACTTCGCCACCTCGGTGCTCAGGAACTGGTAGCCGAGCAGGATCGTGATCACTGCCGCGAGGCTCAGCACGGCGCTGGTGGCGAAACGGGCGAAACTGCGGAACGGGCTGCGCATGCTCATTGCCTTGTTGTTACGTCAGGCATCGGGATGCGAATGTTCGATTGCTATGGCCGCATCGGCAAGCTGACTTTTTTGATGGCTGAATCATCGCCCAGAATGGCAGGCGATGCATGTGCGGTTACGCCCGCCATCATGCCCAAAGCTCGGTTTGCCGCACCGCCTTGCGCGGGCGATGCGGCAGGGGGTTCAGCCGATTACCACTTCATCTCGCCCTTGTTCACCTTGGCGCCGATGTCGAGCGCGATGCCCAGGCCAGCTTGCGGATAGGCCTTCTTCATCGCCTCGATCAGCTCGGCGGCGTTCCTGGCCTTGGCGGCTTCCGCGTCGAAGCGTTGCAGGTAGTCGCGGGTGTAGCCGATGGCGCTGGCATCGAGTACGCTGCCTGCGGCCATGTGGCCGGGGACGACGGTGACGGGCTTGAGCGCTTCGATCTCGTCGAGCTGGGCGAACCAGGCCTGGCGTTCGCCAGGCTTCTGGGTATCAGCCGTCCATATATGCAGATTGGCGAAAATGGCGACATTGCCGGCGATGGTCTTGATCGACGGAATCCACACGTAGGGGCGATGGGCCAGCTCGCCCGTGGTGCCGCGCACCTCGATGATCTCGCCATCGACGCTCAGGGTGGTGCCCGACAGCAGATCCGGCACGATGGGTTGCTGCGGTGCGTTGGCGCCCATTTTCGGCGCCCAGAAGGCGACCTTGCCGGCCAGCTTGGCCTGGATCTTTTCGCGCACGGCCGGGGTGGTCAGTACCTGGGCTTGCGGGAAGAGGTTCTTCAGCACTTCGGCGCCAAAGTAGAAGTCGGGGTCGGCATTGCTGATGAAGATGGTTTTCAGGGTCTTGCCGCTGTCGAGTACGTTGGCGGCAATGCGCAACGCATCGGCGCGGGTAAAGCCACTGTCGATGACGATGGCTTCGCTTTTGCCGCTGACCACCACGGCATTGACGTGGAAGCTGTTGGCGTCGGCGTTATAGGTCTTGATGGTAAGCGGCCCAGCGCCCTGGGCGCCGGTCGAGGCAACGACGCCCAACGTCAACAGGGCGGGAATCATGACGCGGGTGAGTTGGCGGGTGTAGGACATGGTGGTCTCCTTGAGGGGGTAAGCAATCACTGCGGAACGAACTTTATGTTTTGCAAAATGGTTGATAAAGTTCGTGCCGGTTGATTGTTTATTGCATGGATCGATGAAATGGATCGTCTGACGGCAGTGCGCGTATTTGTCGAAGTGGCCGATCGAGGCAGCCTGACGCAGGCGGCCGAGCATCTGGAGATGTCCGCGGCCATGGTCAGCCGCTATCTCGCGGCGGTGGAGGACTGGTTCGCTGCCCGCTTGCTGCACCGGACCACGCGCAAGCTCAGCCTGACCGATGCCGGCCTGGCGGCACTGCCCGCCTGCCGGCAAATGCTCGATATCGCCGAGGAGGCGCGGTCCATTGCGGCCCAGCGCAACCGTGAGCCGGCGGGTGTGCTACGGGTGACGACGGCAGCTTCCTTTGCCGACGCTCAGCTGACGGCAGCGCTGATCGAGTTTCAACAACTGCACCCGCAGGTCGAAATCATGCTGTCAGTGGGCGACAAGCCGACCGATCTGGTCACCGAGCGGGTCGATCTGGCGGTGCGCATCACCAACACGCTGGACCCGACGATGATTACGCGGCCACTGGCGCGCTGTCGCTCGCTGCTGTGCGCTTCACCCGACTATCTGCAGCGGCACGGGCTGCCGCGCACCGCCGATGACTTGCGCCAGCACCACTGGATCGCGCACGCCTTCGGCATCGGCAAGCAATACCGGCTGATACGCAACGATGGCGAGATGATCAGCGTGCCGGTCAATTGGCGCTTCCATACCAACGAGACCGCCGTGCTGCGCCGGGCGGCGCTGTCGGGGGCCGGCATCGCCATGCTGCCGACCTACTATCTGGGCGACGACCTGCGCAGCGGCCGCCTGGTGCACCTGCTGCCGGATCATGAGCCGGAGGTGCTGGGCATCCATGCCATCTATCTGTCGCGCCAGCATCAACCGCTGGCCCTGCGCCTGCTGGTGGATTTTCTGGCGGCCCGCTTTGCCGGCGAAACGGCGCCCTGGGATGGCGCGCTCAAGGTGTAGTCGCGGAGCGGGATTGAAGACCGTGATCCGCGGACTTTGTTTTCGTCCGACCCGTAAATTACAATCCGTCGATCTTGTCAGCCTGGAGGCTGGGCGTACCCCTTATGGAATGTGATCGATGTTGCTTGGCGCGGGCCTGTGTCCAAGCCCGCGCCAGCTTGTTGTTTCCCGCCGCCCGCATCCCGAGAAGCCATACTCGGCCAGCACGCATTGTCAACGCAACTGATCCCGGCAAATACAGCGGGTCTTTCTGCCGGTCGCGCAGCGTTATCACCCGGAGCACCCCATGGAATTCCTGATGGATCCTGCGATCTGGATCGGCTTGCTGACGCTCGTCGTTCTGGAAATTGTGCTCGGCATCGACAACCTCGTGTTCATCGCCATCCTCGCCGACAAGCTGCCGCCACACCAGCGCGACCGGGCGCGGCTGATCGGCCTTTCGCTGGCCTTGTTGATGCGGCTGGTACTGCTGTTCGCCGTGTCCTGGCTGGTGACACTGACCGACCCGCTGATCTCGATCGGTCAGCTCACCTTCTCCGGGCGCGACCTGATCCTTCTCGCCGGTGGCCTGTTCCTGGTCTTCAAGGCGACGATGGAACTGCACGAGCGCATGGAGGGCAACCTGAACCAGTCCGGTCCGAAGGCCGCCTATGCCAGCTTCTGGATGGTGGTCGCGCAGATCATCGTGCTCGATGCGGTGTTCTCGCTGGATGCGGTCATCACTGCTGTCGGCATGGTGAACCAGTTGGGCGTCATGATGGCCGCCGTCGTGATTGCCATGGGCGTCATGATCCTTGCCTCGAAGCCGCTGACCAAGTTTGTCAATGCGCACCCGACCGTCGTCGTGCTCTGCCTGAGCTTCCTGCTGATGATCGGCTTCAGCCTGGTGGCCGAGGGCTTCGGCTTCCACATTCCGAAGGAATACCTGTACGCGGCGATCGGCTTCTCGATCATGATCGAGACCTTCAACCAGCTGGCCTGGCGCAACCTGGCCAGGAACGAGTCGCGGCAGCCCCTGCGGGACCGGACGGCAGACGCCATCCTGAAGCTGATGGGTGGACGCCACACCAATGGCGAAACAGAAGCCGCTGCTGCTGGCGGCGAAGACGAACAAGCCCCGGCCTTCGGCGAGGAAGAACGGTTCATGATTTCCGGCGTGCTGACGCTGGCCGAGCGTTCCATCCGCACCGTCATGACGCCACGGGCGGACATCTCCTGGGTCGATTGCGCGGGCAATGCCGAGGACGTCCGCGCCCAGTTGCTGGCGACGCCGCATAGTCTCTTCCCGGTTTGCCGGGGCGCCCTGGACAATGTCATCGGCGTGGTCCGCGCCAAGGAACTGTTCACCGCCCTGGACAGCGGACAGAACCTGGCCGCCTGCGCCGCCCAGTACCCGCCGATCGTGGTCCCGGACAGCATCGACGTGATCAAGATACTGGGGGTGCTGCGCAAGGCGAAAGGCAGCCTCGTCCTGGTGGTGGACGAGTACGGGACGATGCAGGGGCTGGTGACGCCGCTCGACATCCTGGAGGCGATCGCCGGCGAGTTTCCGGATGCCGACGAGACACCTGACATCATCCGCGAAGGCGACGAGTGGCGGGTCAAGGGCACCGCCGACCTGCATCAGCTGGAGCAATCGCTGGGCGAGGTCGAGCTGGTCAGCCCGGATGATGAATACCTGACGCTGGCTGGCCTGCTGCTGGCTCAGCACGAGGGCATGCCGGCGGTTGGCGAATCCTTCCAGTTCGGCGACTTCCGTTTCGAGGTGCTGGAGATCGCGAATCGTCGCATCGAACGGGTTCGTATCTCACGCATGACGGATGAGCAGGTGCAGGAATAGGTACTGAATTGCTTGGACCTGGCGCCCGCGGGTGCCCCAGCTTTATTCAACGGCCGCATTGGGTGGTCGTCAGCAGTCATGTCGCCTCTCGCGGCTCGGAGACCGGTTTCTGTGGCGCGTTGCGGTAGAGTGCTCCCCCTCGTATTTCCACTGGATGGCGCAACCCATGAATGAACAAACCCTGGTTCGGCTGGCGCAGTTTTTGCGCGATCTGGGGCGGGCCATGCATGTCAGCGGGGCGCCAGCGCAGGGACTGGAGGCGGCGCTGCGCGAGATTGGCGAGCGCCTCGGCGTGCGGGTGGAAGGCTTCGCGGTGCTGACCTTTCTGGCGTTGACGGTGGTCGCCGGCGATCAATCGCGGCGGGTCGAACTGCTGCGCCTGCCGCCCTACGATTTCAACATGGCGCGGTTGATTGCGCTCAATGCGTTGTGCCGCGAGATTTCGTCGGTGGATGAGCTGGACGGCTATGCCGAGCGTCTGGCCGCGATCATGCTGCAGCCGCCGCCGTGGTCCGGCTGGGCCTTCGTGTTGATGGGTTTTCCGCTCTCCGCCTCGGTGGCGCTGCTGCTGCGCGGCGGCTGGGTGGAGGCATTGTGCGGCGGCCTGATCGGCATGGCCTTCGTCGCCGGCTATCTAGTGTTCGCCCGCGTTCCGCGACTCGGGCCGGCGGTGCCGGTGATCCTCTGCACTCTGGCGGCGCTGGCCGCGCAGGGGCTGGCGCAGCTGTTGCCGCAGCAGGTACCGTTCATTTCGGCGGTGGCCGGTATCGTGCTGTTGCTGCCGGGTTTCATGATCACCATCGCCATGTCGGAAATCGCCACGCAGAACTATCTGGCTGGCACCGGTCGGCTGACCGGGGCTTTCGTGCTGCTCTTCCTGATGGGGGCGGGTCTGGCCATCGGCACCCAGCTCAGTCTTGCCTGGCTGCCGGCACTACCGCTGCCGGAGGCCGTTCCGGTGCTGCCGGCGTGGGCCATCTGGGTGGCCATCGCCGGTCTGGGCATTTCGCTGCTGGCGGTGCTGCAGGCGCCGCTGTCGGCGGTCAATGTCTCGGTCGGCGCCTGCCTGCTGGCCTGGGCTGTCTATTCGCTGGTCGATGCGCGGATGGGCGGCGTCGTCGGCGCCTTCGCTGCCGCCCTGGCAGTCGCCAGCGCCGGCCATCTCTACCAGTACCTGAGCAAGCGCCCGGCAGCGCTCGTCCAGATTCCCGGCCTGATCACGCTGGTCCCCGGCAGCATGGGCTTCCGCGGCGTCCATGCGCTGATCCACCAGGACAGCGCCGCCGGCATCAGCCTGATGACCGACATGGTGCTGACCGGCGCCGTGCTGGCGGTAGGTCTGCTGCTGGCTGACAACATCATGCCGCTGCTGTTCGAGCGGCGGAAGGGCGGTAGCGATAACCCCGCGGTTTGAGCGGGTGAGTACGGTAATCCGGTCTTTTGTGCGCCCGGGCGCCATTCGCTGCCTTCCGCGATCGGCAGAATGCCGGAAACGGCATTGAACTTTCCGCGCGCCCTGAAACTCTGCTCAAGGTGGATCTGACGCCGCAAACGGCGTGGATGCCATGGACGCAAAGGCCGGAAAGCAGGACCGCTTGGCCGCGACGGCCGTTGCTTGCAGTTTCCTTGTGCGGCCATTTCATCAAGAGGAGTTCGCCATGATCACTCTTTACCAACGCCTGGGTGGAGCTGAGGGTATTGCTCGTGTCGTCGAGGATGTAATGGCCGGGCACTTGGCCAATCCCGTTGTCAAAACCCGTTTCGAGAACATCAAGGATCTCGAGCACGCCAAACGGATGGCTTACGAGTTTTTCTGCGCCGGGACTGGCGGTCCGGAGCCGTACACGGGCAAGGACATGCTGACGGCGCACAAAGGCATGAACATCAGTGAGCAGGAATATCTGGCGGTGGTGGACGATATCGTCGCCGCAATGACCAAACATGCAGTCGATGACGCCACCAAAAACGAGGTGATCGCAATTCTTTACTCACTGAAGGGCAACATCATTCGCGTCTAGCGAGGGTTGAACGATCTGTCGCCGTTCAGGCGAAGCGGAGACGTCTGCGGAGACAGATCGGCTTTCCCCTTGGCTCGGCCAGGAAGCACGGTATTGAGCAGGACAATAACGCCAAGGGAAATTGCCTATCCCCAAGCCGCCGCCCCGATGAAATAATCCGCCCCCATGGAAATCCTCATCGAAATCATCCTCAAGGCCGGTCGCTCCGCTGTCGAGCTGGCCCTTTTCGTGTTGCTGCCGGTCATGGTGGTGATGCTGGCGCTGATGCGGCTGCTCGAGGCGCGCGGCGTGCTCGACTGGCTGGTGGCGCGGCTGGCGCCGGTGTTGAAGCCGGTCGGGCTGACCGGGCTGGGGGTGTTCGCGGCGCTGCAGATCAATTTCGTCAGCTTCGCCGCACCGATGGCGACACTGGCGATGATGGAGCAGCGCGGTGCTTCCGATCGCCACATCGCGGCGACGCTGGCGATGGTCTTCGCCATGTCGCAGGCCAATGCGGCGCTGCCGATGATGACCATGGGTCTGGACATTGCGCTGACCCTGGCGTGGTCGCTGATCGGCGGTCTGGTGGCGGCGGCGGCGACCTATTACCTGTTCGGACGCGCCCTGTCGGCTGAGGAGGGGCGCCTCGACGAAAGCCTGCATCACCCGGTGGCCGAGAACGCCAAGGGTGTGCTCGACGTGATCAACCGGGCCGGGGCCGAGGCCTTCAAGCTGGCGGTCGGGGCGATTCCAATGCTGGTGCTGTCGCTGGTCATCGTCACCGCGCTGCGCACCTCGGGCGCCATTGACGGTCTGACGCAATTGCTGGCGCCTGTTTTGACGGCGCTGTCGATCGACAGTGCGCTGATTTTGCCGACACTGACCAAATACATCGCCGGCGGCACGGCGATGATGGGGGTGATGGACGAGATGCGCCGGGCCGGCCAGATCAGCGCCCAACTGCTCAATGCCAGCGCCGGTTTCCTGATCTCGCCCTTCGATCTGCCCGGTGTTGCCGTGCTGATTTCTGCCGGGCGGCGCATTGCCGCGGTGTGGAAGCCGGCGGCCCTCGGTGCCTGCATCGGCATTGCCGTACGCACCTTCGGACATATACTGGGAGCGTGAACCCAGAGGAGCACTGATGCACGCAGCAAAATTTGCCCGGCCGGCCTTGATTGCCGCCTTTGCCTTAATCACCGCGGCGCCGGCAACAGCGCAGAACATTCTTGGCTTTGAGGACATGTCCTGTGCTGCCTGGAGGCAGTCGAGTGACGATCGGGACCAGCGCGCCGCCTACGTTAACTGGAGCCGTGGTTTTCTGACCGGCCACAATTACGCCTTGCCGAAGCAGCAGGTATCGACCATATCCAGCGGCACCGTCGAAAATTACATCGACCGCTATTGCACGAACAACCCGACCGGCCAGTTCAGCGATGGCGCGATGCGCCTGAGCGATCAGTTCTCCGGCCGCAACCAGCCGATCCGCAAGTAACTCAGGGGCTGTAGAAGATGGCCAGCCAGATGGTCGTCTGATCGGCCGGTGTCCATTCGACGCGATGGCGGCGATGCGGGGCGATGTCCACGAAATCACCGGCGCGCAGGTGGCGGGCCGTCGCCTCGTTGGCAAAGCGCAGCCTGGCTTCGCCCTGCAGCACGGCCACCCATTCGCCCTCTACCTGGTCGTACCAGAAATCCGCCGGGCTGCACTGGCCAGTGGAGACGATGCGTTCGATGCGGAGTCCGGGGCGCCGGAGCAGTTCGGCGAAGATCTCGCGGTCGGCGGCGGGCGGCGGGGTGTAGAGGTTGTCGTTCATGCTCAGTCGCCGTTCCGCCGATAGAGCGGCATAGCCATCAGGCGCCGGTCGATTTCCACAATCTGCTCCTCGTAGGCAGGCTGTCCCGGGCCGCCGAAGCGCTGGCGGAATTCGCGCTGGCGCAGGTATTCCGGCAGGCCGTCGAGCGCTGGCAGCAGATCGGCATCGCTGAATTTGCTGGCGAGCAGGGTCTCAAGCCGTGGCGAGCGGCCGACCAGCAGTTCGCCGAAGGCCTTGCCGGCGCGGTCGGACGCCAGGTCGGCGAAGGAGAAACCGTAGCCGTGGCGGGCATCGGCCAGTTCCTTGTAGGTGCCGATGGCGTCGGCCAGCGGCTCGCCGGCCCAGGCGGCGAGTGCTGCCGAGATGACGAAGTGCTGGGCACTGTCGTAACGGCCGCCAAGGGTCAGTTTGACTGGCGGCGGGCGTGGCCAGTCGGCTGCCTCGGGAAACAGGGCAGTCAGGTTGCGTTCGGCGAGGAAGGCGGCGAGCACGAGCAGGGCGGCGCGCTGCCCGCCAGTCGTGCGGTCGGTGGTCAACATTGGGGCCAACACTTCCGACAAGGCCACGCGACTGTCGGGGGCGCGGTCGGCAAGCAGCCCGGTGAGATTGGCATGCGCAGCCTCGATCAACGCCTTGTCGGCGGGGGAGGCGGCGAGGGCGCGCGCCTGTTCAAGCAGGGCCGGTTGCCAGACATAGCTGACGATCAGGCGTTGGCGTCTTGGGTCGAAGCGGGTCTGGCGGATCGCATCGCGCAGTTGTTGCCATTCCCGGCCGTAGCCGGCGAGGGTCAGCAGCCCGCCGAGCAGCGGTTCGGCGAAAGCCGCCGGCAAGGACTGCTGGCCGAGGCGCAGGGCGGTAATCGCCGGCAGGCCGTCGGCGTCGTGCAGGGTGGCCGCCACGTTGATGTGGCCGATTCCGGCCAGCCAGGACGGCTGCAGGCTGAGCAGCAGTTCGGCCTGGCGCTCGCCGTTCAGCTTGAGCGCGGCCCGGCCGCGCAGGAAGCGGGTGGCGGCGTAATTCACCGCCTCGTCGAGCAGGCCGGCAGGAATCACTGCCCGCCGGGCGTCACCCGGCTGCAGGCGGCGCGGGTCGTTGGTCAGCAGGAGCAGGCGCGCCTGGGCGATGGATTGCGCCGTGATGGTCGCCGGCCGGCTGACCAGGGGCTGGTCTTCTAGGGTAGCGATGAGCAGTCCCCCGGCCGCCAGCACGAGCAGGAGCAGCGTGCCGGCCAGCCAGGCCAGGAGACGGAGCACGGGGTTTTAGACCCCCTGCTTGAGGCTGGCCTCGATGAACGGATCGAGGTCGCCGTCGAGCACGGCCTGGGTGTTGCCGGTCTCGTGGTTGGTGCGCAGATCCTTGATCCGGCTCTGGTCGAGCACGTAGGAGCGGATCTGGTGGCCCCAGCCGATGTCGGACTTGGCGTCTTCCAGCTTCTGCTGTTCGGCCTGTTGCTTGCGCAGTTCGAACTCGTAGAGGCGGGCGCGCAGCATCTGCCAGGCTTCATCGCGGTTGCGGTGCTGCGAACGGTCGTTCTGGCACTGGACGACGATGCCAGTCGGCACGTGGGTCAGACGCACGGCGGAGTCAGTCTTGTTGATGTGCTGACCGCCGGCGCCGGAAGCGCGGTAGGTGTCGGTACGCACGTCGGCCGGGTTGATGGCGATTTCGATCGAGTCATCGACTTCCGGGAAGACGAACACCGAGGTGAAGCTGGTGTGGCGGCGGGCGTTCGAGTCGAACGGCGACTTGCGGACCAGGCGGTGGATGCCGGTTTCGGTGCGCAGCGTGCCGTAGGCGTAGTCGCCGGTGAATTTGACGGTGGCGCTCTTGAGGCCGGCGACATCGCCTTCCGACTCTTCCATGACCTCGACCGAGAAGCCCTTCTTCTCGCCGTACTTCAGGTACATGCGCAGCAGCATGGAAGCCCAGTCCTGGGCCTCGGTACCGCCGGCGCCGGCCTGGATTTCCAGGAAGCAGGGCATCGGGTCGGACGGGTTGTTGAACATGCGGCGGAATTCGAGGGCGGCCAGCTTGCTTTCGAGTCCGCCATTGTCGGCCTCGACGGCGAGCAGGGTGTCGTCGTCGTTGTCTTCCTTGCCCATGGCGAACAGTTCGCGGCCATCCTTGACGCCGTTATCGACGGCTTCGAGGACGAGCACGATGTCTTCCAGCGATTTCTTTTCCTTGCCCAGTTCCTGGGCACGTTTCGGATCGTCCCAGATCTTGGGATCTTCCATCTCCTGGCAGAGGAGGGTCAGGCGTTCGCGCTTGTGATCGTAGTCAAAGATACCTCCGCAGCTCGGCGGCGCGCTGCGCCAGATCGTCGAGCTTGTAGGAGATGCTGTTCAGGTGTTCGGCTTCCATGGGGATTCCTGCAGTTCGTGGCGAAAGCCGAGCATTATACTGCCGCCCGCTACTCGCTGCCGATGGGCAGCCACAGCCGGAAGCAGGTGCCGACACCCGGCGTGCTGCGGACGTCGAAGCGCCCGCCGTGCTTCTTGACGATGATGTCGTAAGACAGCGAGAGGCCGAGGCCGGTGCCCTTGCCGACCGGCTTGGTGGTGTAGAAGGGTTCGAAGATGCGGCGCTGGACCTCCTCGGTCATGCCCTTGCCGGTATCTTCCACCTCGAACCAGACGAAACCGTTCTCGGTGCCGGAACGAATGGTGATCGAACCGCGCGTTTCGATCGCCTGGGCAGCGTTGACCAGCAGGTTCATGAACACCTGGTTGATCTGTGCCGGCACGCAGCGCACGGCGGGGATGTCGCCCAGTTCGCGGAGCACTTCCGCCTTGTACTTGATTTCGTTGGCAACGACGTTGAGCGTGCTCTCGATGCCGGCATTGAGGTCGGCCTGCTGCTGCTCGGCCTCGTCGACATGGGAGAAGTCCTTGAGGTCCTGAACGATGCGGGTGACCCGGCTCAGCCCATCCTGCGATTCGTGGATCAGCGTCGGCAGATCTTCGCGCAGGAACTCCAGGTCGGCCTTGTTGCGGGCGTCGGCTATGGCCGCCGGAGCGCCATCCTCGTAAGCAGCGATGACCGCCAGCAGTTGGTTGGTGTAGGTTTTCAGCGTGCCGATGTTGGAATTGACGAAGCCGACCGGGTTATTGATCTCGTGCGCGACACCGGCGGCAAGCTGACCGATGGCGGCCATCTTCTCCGACTGCATCAGCTGATTCTGTGTTTCCTCGATCCGCGCCAGCAACTGGGTCAGTTCGCGTTGCTCTTGTGCCAGCTGGATGTTGGTCTGTTGCAGTTCGGCGGTGCGCTCGGCGATACGCGTTTCCAGTGACTGGTTGATGGCGGCCAGATTCTGATTCTGCTCGGAGACGACACCATAGAGGCGCTGCATGGCACCGAGCAGGATGCTGGTCGCCGTATCGGCGGCGTGTTCGGTGTCGGCGAAGGCGTCGGCAGCCGGCGTGCCGACGGTGACTGCGGCGATCTGCCGGGCCATGGTCTGATCCTCGCCGAGGATATGCACGGTCAGCCAGGAAGCGAGGAAGCCATGCAGGGTTTCCGCCGGGTGCGCCAGAGTGCCGCGGGAGTTCCACAGGCCGACCACCTGCTCGACGAACTGGCGGTGATGGCGGGCGTGCGCCTGCTGGTGGCGCTCGTCGATGGCCGTCTCGCTCATCAGCTTTTCCTCGTCGGCGAAGTGCCGGTGGGCGTACTGGGCGAGATCGTGGAACATTTGCTGCAGGTTGTCGCCGGCCAGGTCGACGCCGCTCTCCAGCAATTGGCCAAGCTGGTTCACGACATCAACAAGATGCTGGTGCTGGCGATCGACGGTGTCGATGCCGGTTTCGAATCGCTGGTCCCAGAGGAAGGCGTGCATGGTGGTCAATCTCCAGTGTACGGGCCGAGCACCCGCAGTATTTCTTCGGCCGAGGTGCGCCCGGCGGCGACCAGCTCGGCGCCGTGGGCGGCGATCGGGCGCATGCCCTTGTGGCGGACCAGGCGGCCGATATCGAGGATGCTGGCGCCACTGCCGATGCGGTCGCGCAATTCGCTGTCCAGGGTGAGGATTTCGTAGATGCCGACACGTCCCTTGTAGCCGAGACCGTGGCAGCTGGCGCAGCCCTTGCCGCGGAAGGCCGGCCGCTCGGGGTCGAAGAGCGGGCCGAGGCGGCGGTACAGTTCGCGATCGGCGGCGACCGGCTCACTGCATTCCGGGCAGACCTTGCGCACCAGGCGCTGGGCGATGATGCCCTCGAGCGCCGAGGCGACGACGAAGGGCTTCAGGCCGAGATCGAACAGGCGGGCGATGGTACCGACAGCCGAGTTGGTGTGCAGGGTGGAGAACACCTGGTGGCCGGTCAGCGCCGCGTGGAAGGCGACTTCGGCGGTGTCGAAGTCGCGGATTTCGCCAAGCAGGATGACGTCCGGGTCCTGGCGCAGGATGGCGCGCAGGACGCTGGGGAAAGTCAGGCCGATCTTCTCGCGGACCAGCACCTGGCCGGCCATGTCGAGGTAGTACTCGACCGGATCCTCGATGGTGATGTAGTTCTTGCTCGGCGTCGCGTCGTGCTGCAGCAGCGAGTACAGCGTTGTCGTCTTGCCGCTGCCGGTCGGGCCGGTGGCCAGGATGATGCCCTGGGGCCGGGCCACCATGTCGGCGATGCGCAGGAGGTCGGCGTCGGGGAAGCCGAGGCCATCCAGGCTATGAACCGAGGAGTTGCGGTCGAGGATGCGCATCACCACCTTTTCGCCATTGATCGTCGGCAGGGTGGATATGCGCAGGTCGACCATGCGCAGCGGTGTCTTCACGGTGATGCGCCCGTCCTGGGGCCGCCGACGCTCGGAAATGTCGAGTTCCGACATGATCTTCAGGCGCGAAACCAGCGAATTGTGCAGGTGCGGCGGAATGTGGATCTTGTCCACAAGGACGCCGTCGATGCGGTAGCGGACGACGACGCTCTTGGTGCGGGGCTGAATGTGGATGTCGGAGGCGCTCAGACGGATGGCCTCGAGAATGATCGCATTGGCCAGGCGGATGGCCGGCGGTGCCTCGGTTTCGCGCAACAGGTCTTCGAGGCCGGTGGTCTCGTCGTCCTCGATGACCACCTCGATGCCTTCGTAGGGATCGACGCCGGAAACCAGGGTTTCCAGGTCCTTGAAGTCCACGCCGCTGCCGTACAGGCTCTCGATCTTGCGGCGGATGGCTTCGGCGTCGGCCATCACCACCTTGAGGTCGAGGCCGGCGGTGAAGCGCACTTCGTCGATCAGGCCCTCGTCGAGCGGATCGGCCATGGCCAGCAGCAGGCGCTTGCCGTCCAGCTTGAGCGGCAGAACCAACTGGCGAACGCAGAAACTGTGCGGGATCAGTTCGGCGATCGCCGGATCGATGCTGAATTCAGCCAGTTGCACTTCCTCGATCAGCATGTCGGTGCGCAGGATGTCGCGGATGCGCCGTTCCGGCACCCAGTCCTTTTCCAGCAGCAGGCGGATCAGCGGTTCCTTGCGCCGCTCCTGGAGCAGCGTCAGTTCCTGCAGCTGCGGGGCGGTCAGGGCGCCCTTGTTGTGCAGGACGATGCCCAGCCGGCTGCGGTGGGTGGCCGCCAGCTTGGCCAGCGCCGAGATTTCCTTGGTCTTTTTCTCGTTGTCGCTTTTCAGCACCCGGTTACGGGCGATCAGGTCGAAGCGTTCGAGGGCGAGGGCGACAGTGACGCGCAGATCGTCGTCGTTCCACGGCTTGAGGATGAATTTGTAGACCGCGCCCTCGTTGATTGCCCCCATCACTGCATCGGTGTTGGCGTGGCCGGTGAGCATGATGCGGATGGTCTCCGGCGAGCGCGCCTTGATCTCGCGCAGGAACTCGGCACCGTTCATCACCGGCATCATGAAGTCGCTGATCACCAGATGGGTTTCCGCCTCGGCCAGGCGCGTCAGGCCTTCGGCAGCGCTGGCGGCGGTGACCACGGCATAGTTCTCCTGGCGGAAGACGCGGGTCAGTGCCTTGAGGATGCCCGGTTCGTCGTCGACGAAGAGCAGCCGGTAGCGCGGCGGCGTCAGGTGGGCGGCGGGTGCCTGGGCGGCGGTGCTGCTGCCGGTGAATAGTTGCGAATAATCGGTCATGAGGCTACCGGTAGAAAGATGCTGACCGTCGTTCCGGCCTTTGGCGTGCTGGCCAGTTCGATCTGGCCGCTGTGGGCGAGGACGATGTTGCGCGCCGAGGAGAGGCCGAGACCGGCACCGGTGCCGACCGGACGGGTGGTGTAGAAGGGTTCGAAGGCGCGATCGAGCTGTTCCTGGCTCATGCCGATGCCGTCGTCGTTGATACGGATGTGGATGCCCGCATCGTCGGCTTCGCTGGAAACGACGATGGTGCCCGGCCGGCCCGCGTCGGCGATGGCCTGGGCGGCGTTGCGCAGCAGGTTCAACAACATCTGGTTGAGGTGGCCGGGCAGGCAGACCAGCGGTGGCAGTGGCAGCAGCTCGAGACGCAGGTTCACGCCGGGCGGCAACTGGCCGTCGATGACGCCGGCGGCATGGCGCAGGCATTCGTTGATATCGGTGTATTCCTCGCTGGCCCGGTCGACGTTGGAAAAGCTCTTCAATTCGGCGACGATGCGGGCGATGCGGTCAATGCCCTTGATGCTTTCCTGCAGCAGATCCTGGCTGTCGGCGACGACGAAATCGAGATCGAGCGCCGTCCATGCCGCCGGGCCGGCGGCCAGCTGTCCCTTCAGTTCACTGATGCGTTCCAGGTAGCGAGCGAAGGTGCTCAGGTTGCTGCGTACGAAACCGAGTGGATTGTTGACCTCGTGGGCGACGCCGGCAGCCAGCTGGCCGACGGAAGCCAGTTTCTCGGCCTCGTAGAGCATCTGCTGGCGCTCCTCCAGTTGTGCCACCTGGGCCTTGACGCGTTTTTCCAGTTGTTCGGCGAGCGCCTTGTAGCGGGCTTCCGATTCGAGCAGGCGGGCATGTTCCAGGCGCAGCGTCTCGAAATCCTCGCTCATCGCCTGCACGTGCAGATGGGAGGCCATCTTGAAGCGCACTTGCGTGCGCAGGATTTGCGTCAGCAAGGCGGCAGCGCCATGCAGGGCGGCCTCGGGGACGTCGGCGACGAGCCAGCCGAGCGGTTCGAGTTCGATGACCAACGGCAGGCGGCGGGCGGCCGGCGGCAGGATGCCCCAGAGGACATGGTCGGCGGCGTCACAGATGGCCAACTCGCGACCGAGCAGTTCGCCGAGGGCGCTGCCAGCCTGCGCCAGCTGACGCTCGTCGAGCAGTTCGCCGAGTTGCCAGTCGCGGTCGAAGCTGTCGTTCATGATGCCGCTGCCGGGCCGAGAGCGCCACGGACGAAACTTTCCTCGTCGAGGGCATGGCGGCTGCTCAGTTCGCTGTCGGCGGCGTAGCGCCGAAAGGTGGCGCGCAGCAGCAGTTCGAAGGTGGCGACGACGCCGTTGCCGTGCAGGGCCGAGGCGAAAGTCAGCGGCCAGGGTGCCGCGCTGAAGCGGCCGCGAATTTCTTCCGGCGGCACGGCAGCGGGCAGATCCTGCTTGTTGAACTGGACGACCAGCGGCATGGCCTGGAAGTCGAGGCCGACGCGCGAGCAGTTGTCGGCCAGCGTCTTGAAGGCCTCGGCATTGTTGGTTTCCTGGCTGCGCTGCGAATCGGCGACGAAGACGATGCCGTCGGCCCGCGACAGCACCGCCTTGCGCGTGCCGTCATGGGCCACCTGGCCGGGGACAGTAAACAGGCGGAATTTGATCAGCAGGCCGGAGGGGGCGCGAAAACCGAGTGGCAGCAGATCGAAGAACAGGGTGCGGTCGCCCTGCGTCTCCAGCGTCATCATCTCGCCTTTCAATTCCGGTGCCAGTTGTTCGTGCAGGCGCAGCAGATTGGTCGTCTTGCCACTCTGTGCCGGCCCGTAATAAACGAGCTTGAAGGTCAGGGTGCTGGCGTCGCCGTCAGGCATCCTCAGTCTTTCAGGAGGTCCGGATCGATCAGCACCGAGCCGTCCGGCCCCCAGTTGACCTGGGTGATGCCGGGTTCGATCTGTTCCAGACGCGCGGCCTCGAGCGCCTCGGGTGTCGTGTCGCCCATTTCCAGGCGGACCAGATTGGCCAGCTGGCGGTTTTCCTGCAGCAGATCGCGGTGGGCCAGGGCCTGACCAATCGCCGCCACCAGTTCGTAATCGTTCCACGGCTTGCCGATGAAGCGCTCGATGCCGACTTCGTTGACGGCGCGGATCAGCGCATTCAGGTCGGCGTAACCGGAGAGGATCAGGCGCGCCGCATCGGGCTGGATTTCCCGGGCGGCCTTGAGGAATTCGATGCCGTCCATTTCCGGCATCCGGTAGTCGCTGACGAAGAGGTCGAATTCTTCCTCGCGCGCCCGGGCCAGGGCTTCCTTCGCCGAGACGAAGGTTTCCACTTCCAGCGTGTAAGTCTTGTTGCCGACCGTACAGGGGGCGACCCGCAGCAGCCGGCGCAGCGCGCCGAGGATCGACTCCTCGTCGTCGACGAGCATGACGCGGCTCATGATTTTTCCTCCTGACGGATGTAGAGGGTATAGGTGCGCTGCTCGCTTTCTTCCAGCTTTATCAACTGCTGAATGATCTCGGGCGTGATGCGGCTGCCCTGGGCAAGCAGCATGAATCCCTCCGAATGATTCAGTTCGCGGGCGAGGATCTGGCCGGGCTTGAGATGCAGCGGACGCAGTGCGACTTCGCCGGGGGGCGGCTTCTGCGTCTCGGCGAGCAGGGCGGCGAAAGCGTCGACGACCCTTGGGTCATAGCGGCGGCCGCGGTTGTCGAGCAGGAAGGTCAGGGCATCGGCCGGCTTCTGCGGGCGCTGGGCCAAGGTGCCGATCTGCAGCGCGTCGTAATCGTTGACCACGGCCAGGATGCGGCTGCCAATGGGAATGGCCATGCCGGCCAGGCGGTCGGGAAAGCCGCTGCCGTCGTAGTTTTCATGGTGATGGCGGATCAGTAGGGCCGAATCGTGCAGCTTCTCGATCGGCATCAGGATGTTCTGGCCGAGCACCGAGTGCTTCATGACCAGGGCCCGATGCTCGGGCGTCAACAGGTTGAACGGGCGGGTCAGCAGTTCGTCGGCCAGACCGATCTTGCCGATGTCGTGCAACAGTCCGGCAAGCATGATCGCCTGCACTTCGTTGTCGGCCAGTTGCAGGCGACGGGCGACCAGGCGGGCATGTTCGGCCACCCGTCGACCGTGGCCGACGAGCTGGGCGCCGGCCTGGCCGGCACGCAGTTCGACCATGCCGGCGCAAACCTGCACCGTGGCCATGAAGGTCTTGCGCAATTCGCCGAGGGCGCCACGGACTTCGGCCGTTCGCTCTGCCACCTTCTGTTCGAGGCCGGCGTTGAGGGCCTTCAGCTCATCGTTCTGCTGCCGGGTGAGTTCGCTCAGGCGCTGGTTTTCGCTCTCCAGGCGCTGGCGTTCGAGGGCCTCGCGGACGACGAGGACGATCTCGTTGTCGTCCCATGGCTTGGCGATGTAGCGGTAGATTTCGCCTTCGTTGATGGCGGCGATGGTCGACGTGATGTCGGCGTAGCCGGTGAGCAGGATGCGCACGATGCCTGGCCACCTGCTGCGCACCGCTTTGAGGAAGGTGGCGCCGTCCATTTCCGGCATGCGCATGTCGGAAATGACCAGATCGACCGTTTCGCTCGCCAGCGTGTCAAGGCCGGCCTGGCCGCTTTCGGCGATCAGGATGCGGTAGCCGTGCGGCCGGAACAGACGGCGCAGGGCGGAAAGGATGCTCGGTTCGTCATCGACGAAGAGCAGGGTGAGGGGGCGCTCCTCGCTCATGCAGTTGGCTCCGTGTTCTTGGCGGCGGGGTCGCTACCCGGCGCCTGGTAGATTGGCAGGATAACGCGGAATGTGCTGCCGACTCCGGGTTCGCTGCTGACTTCGAGGCGGCCGTGATGGCTGCGGACGATGTTGTAGGAGAGCGACAGCCCGAGGCCGGTACCCTTGCCGATCGGTTTGGTGGTGAAGAAAGGGTCGAAGATGCGTTTGAGAATTTCCTGTGGTATCCCCGATCCGCTATCGGTGATCTCGATGCAGACGCTGTCGGTTCCGTGCAGACCGGTACGGATGGTGATCGTGCCCTGTGTTTCAATGGCGTGGCCGGCGTTGACCAGCAGGTTCATGAACACCTGATTGAGTTGCGATATCAGGCAGTACACCGGCGGGATATCGCCGTATTCCTTGACTACCTTGCACTTGTACTTGAGTTCGTTCCAGACGATGTTAAGGGTCGAATCGAGGCCCTGGTGCAGGTCGGCCTCCTTCCATTCCTGCTCGCCAACGCGCGAGAAGGTCTTCAGGTCCTGGACGATCTTGCGGACGCGGCCGAGGCCATCCTTCGACTCGGCGACCAGCTTGAAGATGTCCTCCTTGAGAAAGGCGAAATCGCGATCCTCGAGCAGGCGGGCGATGGCTGCCGACTCCGCCGATTCCGGCTGGGCGGCGACGTAGGCCTGATAGGTCTCGACGATGGTCTGCAGGTCGTGCAGGTAGCTGTCGAGGGTGCCCAGATTGGAATGGACGAAGCCGATCGGGTTGTTCAGTTCGTGGGCGATGCCGGCGGCCAGCTGGCCGATGGAGGCCATCTTTTCCGATTGCATCAGCTGGCTGCTGGCTTCCTCCAGGCGTTTATTCAGGGTCTGCTGGCGGGCCAGGTTGTCGGCGAGCAGCAGTTCCTGCTGTTTGCGTTCGGTGATGTCGGCAACCATGCCGTCGTAGTACAGCGGCGTGCCATCCTCGGCACGAATCACCTGGGTGCGGTCGAGTACCCAGAGCACCCGGTTGTCGGCGGTGATCAGCCGGTATTCCTGATCGTAGGCGGTCTTGCCGGCGGCCGTGTTGCTCAGCACTTCCTCGACAACGCGGGCGATGTCGTCGGGATGCACCATGTCGGAATAGTCCGGCCGGCCGGCGATCAGGTCTTCCGGCGAATAGCCCCACTGGCGGACGTTGTCGGAAACGAAGACTACCGGCCAATCGTCGCACGCCTGCCAGCGGAAACAGACGACCGGGCTGGCGTTGACTACCTGCATGGCGAGCCGCAGGGCGGCTTCGGAGCGCCGGCGCTCGGTGACGTCGGTGATCACCGCGGTCAGGTATTCCAGCTGGCCATCGGCGGCGCGAATGCCGCGGGCGAGGATGACAGCATCGACGGCGGTGCCATCCGACCGGAGATAACGTTTCTCCAGGCTATAGGAATCGCGCTCGCCACTGAGGACCGACGCGAAGGCCTGGCGGCTGGCTTCCAGGTCGTCGGGGTGGGTCATCTCGCCCCAGGTTTTACCCTGCATCTCCTCGGGCGTGTAGCCGACCATGCGCGCCAGGGTCGGATTGACGTCGATCCACCGGCCGTCGGGTGAAACGCGGCCGATGCCGACCAGGGCGTGGTCGAAGACGGCGCGAAAGCGCTGCTCGGCTTCGTGGTCGAGCGTCTGGCGGCTCTGCGCGGCGCGGAGCGCGACGGCCAGGATGACGAAGAGCAGAAGGGCGCACAACCAGACCGGTAGCCCGGAAATGAAGAGCAACCAGGCGGCAGCCGCGGCCAGGGCGGCGAGAGCGTAGGGCGCGAGGGCGGAACGCTGGCCGGAGGAAATCATGGGCTGGCCGGGTCCATTGCCTGCTGGCGCCGTTCCTTGGCGACGCGGAAGGCTTCGCGCACCTGCTCGCGCAGCAGGTCGTCATCCCACGGCTTGGTCAGGAACTTGTAGATCGCCCCGCGATTGATCGCGCCGGTAACCGAGTCGAGATCGGTATAGCCGGTGAGGACTATGCGGATGGTGTCGGGATAGAGCTGGCGGACGCGCGAGAAGAACTCGGTGCCCGACATCTCCGGCATGCGCTGGTCGGAGAGAATGACCTGCACCGGGTGCTTGGCCAGCACCTCGAAGGCTTCCAGCGGCGAGGTGGCGGTCAGTATCTGGTAGGCCTCGCGACGTAGGAGGCGGCTCAGCGAGTTGAGGATGTTAGGTTCGTCATCGACCAGGAGCAGCGTCTGCCCTGGGTCGGCCGGAATGGCGGGAATGACCAGACGGCTCTCGCCGGCCAGCAATTGCTCGAACTCGGCGGCTGGCAGCGGCCGGCTGAACAGGTAGCCCTGCATGGCATCGCAGCGGCGGCCACGGAGGAAGCTGGCCTGGGCTTCGGTCTCGACGCCTTCGGCGAGCACCGACAGGTTCAGGCTGCGGCCCATGACGATGGCCGCCGTGGCGATGGCGGCATTGACCGGGTTTTCGATGATGTCGCGGACGAAGCCCTGGTCGATCTTCAGCTTGTCGAAGGGGAAGCGCGAGATATAGGCGAGCGACGAGTAGCCGGTGCCGAAATCGTCCAGCGACAGCCTGACACCCAGCTTCTTCAGGGCCCGGCAGGTGGCGATTGCCTCGTCGACGTCGTCGATGAAGGCGCTCTCGGTGATTTCCAGTTCGAGGGCGGCGGCTGCCAGCCCGGTATCGGCCAGCGTCTGGCCAACCATGCGCACCAGGTTGCTCTGGCGGAACTGGCGGGCCGACAGGTTGACGGCGACGCGCAGTGGCAGCAGGCCGAGGTCCAGCCAGCGCCGCGTCTGCAGGCACGCTTGACGCAGGACCCATTCGCCGATGGTCAGGATGAGGCCGGTTTCCTCGGCGATCGGGATGAACTCGACCGGCGATACCGCGCCGAACTGCGCATTGTTCCAGCGCAGCAGGGCTTCCATGCCGACCATGTTGCCGCTCTCCAGACTGATTTGCGGCTGGTAGTAAACGGTCATTTCGTCGTTGGCCAGGGCGTTGCGCAGGGCACTTTCCAGGCCGAGGCGGCGGGCGGCATCGGCATCCATCTCCGGCGAGTAGAAACGGAAGGTGTTGCGTCCGGCCTGCTTGGCCCGCGACAGGGCTGAATCGGCCGACTTGAGCAGCCCGTCGGCGGTGCTGCCGTCGCGCGGGGAGACGCAGATGCCGACGCTGGCGGTGAGGGCGATCGTCTGGCCGGCGATGACCAGCGGCTGGGCAATGGCTTCGAGCATACGCTGGGCGAGGGCGATGGCGTCGTGCTCCTGGCCGAGGTTGGCCATGACGAAGCCGAATTCGTTGCCGGAGCGGCGACCGATGGTGTCGCCATCGCGCACCTGCAGGTTGAGGCGGCGGACGACTTCGCGCAGGGCTTCGTCGCCGGCCGGCGGGCCGAAACCTTCATTGACCGTGCGGAAGCGGTCGAGATCGAGCAGGATGACTGCCGTCTGCCGGTTGAAGCGCTGGGCGGCGAGCAGCGACTGGGCCAGGCGGTCAGCAAACAGGTTGCGGTTGGGCAGGTTGGTCAGCGGGTCGTAGCTCGACAGGTACTGGATCCGCTCGGCCGCCGCCTTGCGTTCGGACAGATCGCTGAAGATGCCGATGTAGTGGGTCAGCCGTCCGTCGCGGTCATTGACGGCGGAGATGCTCAGCCATTCGGTGATCAGCTCGCCGTCCTTGCGCCGGTTGGTGATCTCACCCTGCCAGCTGCCGTTATGCGATATGGCTTCCCACATGGCGCTGTAGAAAGCCGGTCCGTGCGCCCCCGACTTGAGCAGGGCAGGGGTCTGCCCGCGCACCTCGTCGGCGCCGTAGCCGGTCAGTCGGGTGAAGGCCTCGTTGGTCATCAGGATGTGGCTGTCCTGATCGGTGATGCAGACGCCGTCGTTGATGTTGGTGAATACCGCTGATGAAAGCAGTCGTTCCATCTCGGCATGCTTGCGCCGGCTGATGTCGATCATCGTGCCGACCGAGGTCAGCGCGACGCCATTGGCATCTCGGCCCAGGGCGCGGCCCCGACCTTCGATCCAGCGCCAGCTGCCGTCGGCGTGACGGACGCGGAATTCCTCGACATGAACGTCATCGCTGGGTCTCGACAGCCCCGCCACGCGTTCCTCTACCAGCGAACGATCCTCCGGGTGCACCATGGCCAGAAAGCCGGCCAGGTCGGCCGGCGCCTGAGTCAGTCCGAACAGCTCGCGCAGGGTGTCGCTCCAGACGGTGGCGCCGCTCGCGTGGTCGAGTTCCCAGATGCCCAGATGCACGGAGCTGAGCGCCAGTTGCAGGCGGGTTTCCAGAGCGGCATTTTCAGCGACCCGGCGTTTGACTTCACCTTCCAGCCATTCGCGCTGGTTGGCATGGCGGTCGCGGGCCAGCTTCAATTCCAGCTGCGCCTGGACGCGGGCGGTCAGCACCGCCGGCTTGATCGGTTTGCTGATGTAGTCGGCGGCACCTTCGAGCAAGCCGGCCTGCTCGTCGCTGGCGCTGTCCAGCGCCGTGACGAAGATCACCGGAATGTCGCGGGTTTCGCTGCGTGACCGCAGTTCGGCCAGCACGGCGTGGCCGTCCATGCCGGGCATCATGACGTCAAGCAGGATCAGGTCGGGCCGGGGTTCGAGCGCCGCGTAGCGCAGGGCGGTCGGACCGTTGCTGGCGACGCGGACGCTGACATCCAGCTCGCGCAACATGTCGGCGATGGTCGTCAGGTTGTCGGGAACATCATCGACCGCGAGGACGACTGGCCTGTTTGTCGGCCGTCCATCCGTGTCCCGCTCGCTCATCGCCGGCTCTCCGTCGTTATGTTGGTGTTGTTCGCTAGTTTCCCCCCAGGCGGGCTGTCAGGCAAGGATTGTCGGCGGATTGGCCGGGCTTGGCTTGGCGCTCGGCGACTGAGAAAAGCGCTGCTCATGCTGCGGCCGCGTATCCTTGTCGACCCGTTGCCCCTCCTGCCTGCCTGCTGTCCAATGACCACCGAGCTTGATCCCCGTAGCGAACGTTTCTTCCTGCTGACACTGGCCGGCATCCAGTTCAGTCATGTGCTCGATTTCATGATCATGATGCCGCTCGGGCCGATCCTGATGACGGCGCTCGGCATCAACACGCATGAATTCGGTTTTCTGGTCGCTTCCTACAGTTTCAGCGCGGCGGCTTCCGGCCTGCTGGCCGCCACCTTCATCGACCTTTTCGAGCGCAAGCGCCTGCTGCTCTGGGTGATTGCCCTGTTCGCGCTGGCGACGCTGGCCTGCGCCCTGGCCCCGAGCTATGCGACGTTGCTGCTGGCGCGCGGCATGGCCGGCGTGTTTGGCGGCGTCATGGGGGCGCTGATCCACACCATGATCGGCGATGCCATTCCCTTTGCCCGGCGCGGCCGGGCCAGCGGCATCGTCGCCAGCGCCTTTTCGCTGTCCACCATCGCCGGCGTGCCGCTGTCGCTGTGGCTGGCCAACCTGCTCGGCTGGCGTGCGCCTTTCGTGCTGATCGCGGCGCTCAGCGTCATCTTCATCGCCGTCGGCCTGCGCTTCCTGCCCGAACTGCGCCAGCACCTTGGCGGCGAGAAGCACGCCCATCTGCTGTCGGCGACCTTCAGCGTGCTCGCCGACGGCAATCACCGGCGGGCGCTGCTGTTCTCGGCGCTGATCATCTTCTCCGGGTTCACGGTGATTCCCTACATCACCGTCTATGCGGTGAACAACGTCGGCATTACCCTGGCGGAAATACCTGTCGTCTATCTGGTCGGCGGCTTCGCCACCTTCATCAGCGCCCGCCTGATCGGCCGCTGGGCCGACCGCCACGGCAAGGTCGAGGTCTATCGCCGGGTGGCCGTCCTGGCCATGTTGCCGCTGCTCGCCGTCACCCACGCCGGGCCGTTGCCGTTGTGGGCCTGGCTGATCTGCTCGACCACGTTCTTCGTGCTGGTTTCCGGACGGATGATCCCGGCCATGGCGATCATCGCCTCGGCGGCGCAGCCGAAGCTGCGCGGTACCTTCATGTCGCTGAACGGCACCGTGCAGTCGCTGGCCATGGGCCTGGCCAGCACGCTGGCCGGCTTCCTGGTCACGCTTGACGCCAGTGGCCGGCTCGTCGGCTATCCGCTGGTCGGCTATGGGGCGGTGGCGGCCAATCTGGTGGCAATCTGGTTCGTTTCGCGCATCGTCATGCATGGGCGCAGCGCCTAGCCCGCGGTCGAGTCACGCCGGCCGCGAATTGACCGAAGGGCAAGTCGGGCTCGATACTTGCCGGCGACTGTTCGCAATGCCTTAGCTCAAGGAAAGTCCGGCATGGAAATCGACAAATTCCTGATGGCCGCCACGAGCCTGTCCCTTTTTGAGACATGGGCCTGGTGTTTGGTGGGGGTCATGATCCTGATGGCGATCGGCACGATCCTGTTTCTGGAGCGACGTCATTTCGGCCGCCAGGGCAAGGCCGGCAGTTGGTTGTCAATGCGCCTGCTGGCGCTCTTTCTGCTGCTGCCGTTGACGGTCGGTGTGGTCATCATCCCGGCCCGGGGCGTTTCCGGCATGGAGGCACTGGCGGTCTTTTATGCCGCTTTGTTCCTACTTGCGCCGCTCGTCTGGTTTGCCGGCCATTGGCTCGCCGGCCGTCTGCTCCGGCCAGCTTTTACCAGGGGCGAAAGTCTGTTCATGGGCGCCAGCGGCTTGCTCATCCTGCTGCTGCCCGCTATGGCGATGAACCTGGCCCAGGGGCCGATTTTCTATGCCAAGCACAGCTTGACTGAAAGCAGCTTTCAGGGAACATCGGCGGCGCCCATGCCATATTCCGTTGGGCCTGTTCAGCGCTTCGCGCTGCAGGGCGTCGGGCCGGTCTTCGCCCAGTCGCTGCTGGCGCCCACCGGTTTCGTGCTCGAGCGGATCGACCGCAAGGTCGGTGATGCCTGGCTTGACACCCGCAATACCATGCGCACCGTTTACTGCCGCGATGGCCAGAATCTGCATTTCTTCTGGTTGGCGGGCGAGCAGTTGCCGAAGCTGCGCTTTTACTGGCGCCAGAATGACGGCCGTGTTCATTCGGATTTTGTCCCGGCGAACAGCCCCGCGGACGCGACCGCGGCGCGCCAGTTCCGCATCGCCTTCCGTTCCGACGGGGTGGACCCGCCGGTGCCCATTCCCCGAGAGCGCACGGCAATGGGTTATTTCGTCGGCCAGGAGCAACTTGTTTACGCGTCATCGTCTTCGCTGCAGCCGGGCGAAAGCTTCGATAACGACTGCATCATGGCCGGCTACAAACGTGTCGCTTCAGAAAGAGAAGGGCCGCCGCAGGCAGTCGCGCTGTTGTTCTACCCGGACATCACGGCGCCGGTAGTGCGAGTGGAGATCAGGCGCCCGCTTGCCGGCGCCGGGCAGTGACGCTTATTCCATGAACAAAACCGGTTATTGGATCCTGCGCGTCGGACATCGCCTGTTGGCTCAGGCTGACCAAGGCGGTGGAGCATTTTTCCCTTGCGGTCCGGCCAGCGCGTTCGGCAATCCGGAAAGCCCCCTGTATGTCGGCGAGTTCCTTGGCCTGCCGTGTCACGCCATCGACGCCGAGGCCTTCCCCGATATTCCTGGAGCCGAGCCGATTTCTTTGCGGGCCATGTTCACGCTGGCCGGGCCGGAAGCCTTTGCATTCGCCGGGCGGGCCACACAGTTGCTCGACTGGCAGGCCAACCACCGCTTCTGCGGCAAGTGCGGTGCGCCGACCATACGCCAGGCAGGCGAGCCGGCGATGCGCTGTCCGGCCTGCGGGCTGCTCGCCTATCCGCGCCTGTCGCCGGCGGTGATGGTGCTGGTGCGTGACGGCGAACGCCTGCTGCTGGCGCGCAGCCCGCATTTCAAGCCGGGCGTCTTCAGCGCCCTGGCCGGTTTCGTCGAGCCGGGCGAAACGCTCGAAGAGTGCGCCGTCCGCGAAGTGCGCGAGGAGGTCGGCATCGAGATCGCCAATTTGCGTTATTTCGCCAGCCAGCCGTGGCCTTTCCCCAATTCGCTGATGGTCGCCTTCTTCGCCGACTACGCTGGTGGCACGATCACGCCGCAGCCGGGTGAGATCGAGGCGGCCGATTGGTTTACGCCGGAGGCACTGCCCTTGCTGCCGGACCCGGTGAGCATTGCGCGCCGACTGATCGACGCGGCATGCCAGGGGTGAACGAGCCAAACCGGAGAGGTTTGGCGACTGAGGATGACGAATTTAGTTCCCACAAAATTGCGCCGCTAGCTACGAAAGTTTCTATGACTTTGGTAATATGATGGTTTTTGAAAATCGGAGTGAAGGCCGGTCGGCAGTCCGCTGGGTAGATTCGGGTGGTGACAGGAATTTCTTTATCGAACAATGGGTTGTGGCGCTACCTGCCACAACGTGGCGGCCTGGCTTCGTGGCTGTTGGCCGTAGCGCTGATTGGCATTGCCCTCTATGTACGGCTGATCATGGCGCCGGTCGACGCCGGCCTGCAATACCTGACTTTTTTCCCGGCGGTGGCCCTGGCGGCAGTGGTCGGCGGTTTCTGGCCCGGCCTCTTCGTTACCTTACTCGGCATCGCCTGCGCCACCTTCATCTTCACGCCACCGTATTACACGCTGTCGCTCGCCAACCTGCAGGCGAGCCTCTGGTCCAATCTGGTTTTCCTGGTTGACGGGCTGATCGTCTGTTCATGCATCGAGGCGATGCATCGTTTCCATGTCGCATCCAGTCAGGAGTCGGCCGAGGCCCGGCGTATCGCCGCCGAGTCGGCGGCCATCAACCAGCAGCTACGTGACAGCGAAGCCTTCGGCCGCAGCCTGTTCGATTCGCGCACCGAACAGGTGGCGGTGCTCGATCAGGATGGCGTCATCATCGCCGTCAATGAGGCCTGGCAGCGTTTTGCCGCCGAGAACGATGCGCCCGATGCGGCAGTGATGGCGGTCGGCCTGAGTTATCTCGACGTCTGTCGACGGAACCCCGACGCTGCGGAAGGCAGTTCGGCCATGCAGGCGCTGCATGGCATCCATTCGGTGCTGGCGGGGGCGGCTCGCGAATTCAACATGGAATACGCCTGCCATTCGCCGAATCAGGAGCGCTGGTTCAAGCTACGCGTCAGCCCCTTGCTCGGCTCGCGGCGCGGAGTTGTCGTTGCCCACGAGAACATCAGCCAGCGCAAGCTGCTGGAAAAATCGCTGCTGCACCACGCGGCGATCGTTGAATCGTCCGAGGACGCCATCATCGGCGTCACGCTGGAGGGCATGATCACCAGCTGGAACCTGGGTGCCGAGCATCTGTACGGCTATGCCGGCAACGAGATCCTCGGCCGGCATATCGCCTTGATCATCCCGGTGCCCAATCTGAATGACGCCGGCCGGATACTCGATGACATTCGCGCCGGCCGGGTCGTCAAAAACCATCAGTCGCTGCGCCGGCACAAGGATGGCCGGCTGCTCGACATTTCGCTCACCGTCTCGCCGCTGCACGACGCAGCCGGCAAGGTAGTCGGCGCCTCCGAGGTGGCCCGGGACATTTCCAGCGAGAAGCGCGTCGAGCAGGAATTGCGCATTGCCGCGACGGCCTTCGAGGCGCACGAAGGGATGATCATCACCGACGCCAACAAGATCATCCTGCGAGTGAACGGGGCGTTTACCTCCCATACCGGCTACAGCGTTGAAGAGGCGGTCGGTCAGCATGTTCGCTTGCTCAATTCCGGACGCCAGGATGACGACTTCTATCTTGAGATGTGGCAAACCATCGAGCGTGACGGCTCGTGGCAGGGCGAAGTCTGGAACCGTCGCAAGAACGGCGAGGTGTATCCAGAGTGGCTGACTGTATCTGCGGTCAAGAATGCTGCCGGCGAGACCACCCACTACGTTGGTACCCATACGGACATCACGGTGCGCAAGGTCGCCGAGGATGAAATCAACAGCCTGGCCTTTTACGATCCGCTGACCCGCCTGCCCAATCGACGCCTGCTGCATGACCGCCTGCAGCAGGCCCAGGTCGCCGCCACCCGCACTGGGCATTTTGCTGCCTTGATGTTCATCGACCTCGACAATTTCAAGACGCTTAATGACACCCTCGGCCATGACCAAGGCGACCTGCTGTTGCAAGAGGCGGCGCGCCGGCTGACCGCCTGCATTCGCGAAGGCGACACCGTTGCCCGGCTGGGCGGCGACGAGTTCGTCGTCATCCTGGAAAGCCTGAGCCGGCACAAGAGCTTGGGGGCCGATCAGGCCGAACTGGTCGGCGAAAAGATTCTGGAGACGCTGAACCAGCCTTACCACTGCGCGGCACACGAGCACCATTGCACGGCCAGCATTGGTGTGACCCTGTTCGGTGACCAAACGGCAGGCAGTGCCGAACTGATGAAGCAGGCCGACCTGGCCATGTACCAGGCCAAGGCGGCCGGGCGCAATGCCATGCGTTTCTTCGACCCGGAGATGCAGGCGACGGTAAACGCCCACGCACTGCTCGAGAAGGCCTTGAGCAACGCCGTACGTGAGCGCCATTTCGTCCTCTACTACCAGCCCCAGGTCAGTGACCAGAATTGCGTCACCGGGGCCGAGGCCTTGCTGCGCTGGGAGGATCCGCAGCGCGGCATCATCTCCCCGAACGCCTTTATTCCGTTGGCCGAAAAAACCGGCCTGATCCTGCCGCTCGGACGCCTGGTCCTGCAGATGGCCTGCCGCCAACTGGCCGCCTGGGCGGAGCGGGAGGAAACGGCGCACTTGACGCTGGCGGTCAATGTCAGCGGTCAGCAACTGCATCAGCCGGATTTCGTCGACCAGGTGCTGGGCGTCATTGCCGACACCGGCGCCGATCCGCACCGGCTCAAGCTGGAATTGACAGAAAGCCAATTGCTGACGGAAATCGACGAGAGCATCGTCAAGATGACGGCGTTGCGTGAGCGCGGAATCCGCTTCGCTCTCGACGACTTCGGCACCGGCTACTCGTCGCTGGCCTACCTGAAGCGCCTGCCGCTGCAGACGCTGAAAATCGACCGGACTTTTGTCATGGACGTGCTGGTCGATCCCAATGATGCCGCCATTGCCCGGACCATCGTTGCCCTGGCCAGCAGCCTTGGCCTCGACGTGCTGGCCGAAGGGGTCGAGACCGAAGGCCAGCGGCGCTTCCTCGCCGACAACGGCTGTTTGCGCTACCAAGGCTACCTGTTCAGCCGGCCATTGCCGGCCGACGCCTTTGCCGCCTATCTGCAGCGCAGCGGGGAATCATTGGCGTGAATTCTGGTCATATCGGGCCCCTAACCAGAATCCAAGGAGCATTTCATGGCAAATTCCGTCACGCTGGGCGGTAACCCGGTTACCGTCAGCGGCCATTTTCCCGCCAAGGGCGATCAGGCGCCGGCCTTCTCGCTGGTCGCCAAGGATTTGAGCGATGTCACGCTGGCCAGCCTGGCCGGCAAGCGCAAGATCCTCAACATTTTTCCGAGCATTGACACGCCGACCTGCGCCACCTCGGTGCGCCGTTTCAACCAGGCGGCTGGCGAATTGGACAATACGCTGGTGCTCTGCATCTCGGCCGACCTGCCGTTCGCCCAGAGCCGCTTCTGCGGCGCCGAAGGGCTGGCCAACGTGCAGATGCTGTCGACGCTGCGCGGCCGTGACTTTCTCCTGGACTACGGTGTCGCCATCGAGAGTGGGCCGCTGGCCGGAGTGGCTGCCCGCGCCGTAGTCGTGCTCGACAACAATGATCAGGTGCTGTACGCCGAGTTGGTACCGGAAATCAAGGAGGAGCCGGATTACGCGGCCGCCCTGGCGGCGCTGCGCTAGACCCTCTACAAGCGCTGCGCCGGCGTCGGCTCAAGGCCTGGCCGGCGCAGCGGAACGGCGGTTCAATGAACGCCGTGTTTTTCCGTGACCATGCTGTCGAGCGAGTCGATGACGCCATCGCTGCCGGCTTCAACCCGTTGGAAGGCGGCGTGCAGCTTCTCCTGCACGGCGAAATCGGTTTCCCAGCCTTGGGCCATCAGCGCCATGGCCTGATGCATGTTCTGGTGAACCTGCTTGTGCGGTTCGGCAATGCGGCTGAAGCTGACGACCTTGCCGAAGACGGCGACGGTGTCCTCGTTTGACAGCCACTTGCCGAGACGGCAGTTGTGTTCGTTGACCACCACCGCCTGCGCGTTGTCGGATTCCCGGCCGCGGCTGACGGCCATGTAGCCATTCTGCTTGTAGATGAAGTGGTCAACCTTGGCCAGCGAGGCAAAGCTGACGTCATGCACGTAGCGAATCTGCGCCAGCGCCGTGGCCGAAGAGTCGGCGACGCTGGCAAAGCGCGTGTCGAAATCGCCGATGGTGACGCGGGATTCCGAGGCAATCTCGCGCATGTCGCCGGCGTTGACCAGCATTTTCTCGGCATCGACCTGCAGGGTGTCCATGACGCCGGAGATGGCGGCCGAGGCGTTCTTGGAATCTTCCGCCAGCTTGCGCACTTCGTCGGCGACGACGGCGAAGCCGCGGCCGTGCTCGCCGGCGCGGGCGGCTTCGATGGCGGCGTTGAGCGCCAGTAGGTTGGTCTGATCGGCGATGGTGGCGATGAGGCTGACCGAGCGGGCGATTTCCTCGCGATGAGCGTTGAATTCGGTGGTGGCGCGGCCAGTCTCCTCGATCTTGTCCATCAGGCGATTCATCGCCCCGACCACCTGGTCAATGGCCGTGCTGCTCTCCTGAGCGGCCGTCGCGTTGTCGGTGGATAGCTTGGCCAGTTCATCGGTGGCGGCGACGATGCCGAGCATGTCGCGCTGGCTGGTGCGCATGTTCTTCAGCAGGTTCTCGGCATTGAGCTGGCCGAGGCGGGACAGCAGGTTGTTGCGCATCTCCCGGTGGTAGTTGCGCATCAGGATGGCCAGCGACTGGTTGCCCTGATCGACTGCCTGGAGAAACACCCCGCGCAGGCCGGCGCTGTCGATCTGCTCGGCGAAGCGGTTTTCACTCGCCGCCGTCAAGGCTTCGCGCTGTTTGGAGAAACAGGTTTCCATCTGATCAAGCATGGCATTGACGTTCTGGCAGACGGTGCCCAGCTCGTCCCGGCGGGCCGATTCGGGAATGCGCTGGCCGATGACGCCGTTGGCGATTTCGCTGGCGACGCGGGAGATATGGTTGAGTGGCGTCAGGGCGACCTGCAGCTTGTGCAGGTAGAACACGCTGCTGCCCAGGCCGAAGGCCGTCAGGCAGGTGAACCAGAGCCAGTCCAACGGCTGCCAGCCGTGGGTTGCCATGCCGACCAGGCCGGCGACGACGAGCAGGATGTTGAGGAAGACGACTTCGACGAGCGCACTGCGAATGAAGGGGGAACGTTGCATGATGGTTCTCTGGTGCTTGAAAGGGCGGAAGACGAAGGGCGCGATTGTACGCGCCGGACGTTACCGGAATGCGTACCCGGGCGGCGTGCCGCGCACATGTTTCAGAACTGCTTGACCTCGATGTTCAGCGTCTGGATGCGATAGGCGATCTGGCGCGGCGTCATGCCGAGGATGCGGGCGGCCTTGGCCTGCACCCAGCCGGCCTGTTCGAGGGCGGCGATGACGCGTTCCTTTTCCGATAGCGTCGGGTCGTCGATGTCCAGCGGCTGGCTGCTCTCCGGCGGCGGCGCCGACAGACTGAGGCTGCGTACCGGTTTCGGCGAATTGCGTTCGCGGCTGCTCGGAAAGCGGATCAGATCGACGTCGATCTTGCCGTCTTCCGAGAGGACGGCAGCACGTTCCAGGCAGTTCTCCAGTTCGCGCACATTGCCCGGCCACTCGTGGCTAGCCAGCCGGCGCTGGGCCATGTCAGTCAGCGTCAGCTTGCGCTTCTGGTCGTTGCCAATCTTGGTCAGCAGGTGGCGGGCAATTTCCGGAATGTCCTCGATGCGTTCGCGCAAGGGCGGCAGGAATAGCGGCATGACGTTCAGCCGGTAGAACAAGTCCTCGCGGAAGTCACCCATGTCGACGGCGGTTTCCAGGTCGCGGTGCGTCGCGGCGATGATGCGCACATCGACCTTGATTGTCTTGCTGCCGCCGACCCGCTCGAATTCGCCTTCCTGCAGGATGCGCAGCAGCTTGGCCTGAAAGGGGGCCGAGACTTCGCCGATTTCGTCGAGGAACAGCGTGCCGCCGTGCGCCTGCTCGAAACGCCCCTTGCGCGACTCGACTGCACCGGTGAAGGCGCCGCGTTCGTGGCCAAAAAGTTCCGATTCGAGCAGGTTTTCCGGCAGCGCCGCGCAGTTGAGCTTGACCATCGCATTGCGCGCGCGCGGCGAGTTGTAGTGGATGGCGTTGGCGATCAGTTCCTTGCCGGTGCCGGTCTCGCCGCGGATCAGCACGGTGGTGTTCCACTTGGCAACCATGCGCGCCTGATCGAAGACCCGGCGCATCACCGCGGAGCGCCCGACCATGCTGTCGAAACCGAACTGGTGGCGGACGGTACGCCGTAGCAGATCGCGTTCCTCCAGCAGCGAGGACTTTTCCTGGGCGACTTCCATCGACAGGCGAAGGCTCTGGCCAATCAGGTTGGCGACCATTTCGACGAACTGGGCGCGTTCCTCAAGCAGGCCGTCTTCCGGTTTTTCCGGCTGGACGGCCAGGACACCCTTGAGATCGCCACCGAGTTTGATCGGCACGGCGATGAACGGCAGTTCCGGTGCATAGAGCTGGGTGCGGTTGAGGAAGCGCGGCTCGTCGGCGACGCGTTCGAGCTTGATGGTGCGCGGTTTTTCCAGGACCAGACCGATGACGCCTTCGCCGGGGCCGTACTGGGCGTCATCCGAATCCGGACCGTCCGGGTTGTAGATGGTGTGGATGTTGAGTTTGCCGGTTTCCGGATCAACGACGCTGATCAGGCCGCGGGACAGGCCGGCCTCGTCATGCAGGACGCGCAGCACGTCGCGCAGCGTCTCGTTGAAGGCCAGCGAGCGGCTGAGCACCCGGCTGACGGCATAGAGCGCCGCCAGCAGCAGGATGTTCAATTCGTGGGTGCGACAGAATCCGCCTGCCGGTGGGCATTCGGAATCGGTACTTTGGAGGATGTGATCGTGCATGCTCTGTTCTTAGATGGGATCGCCGTCGAGGCGGAATTCGACGATGGCGGCGCAGCCGCCGCTCGGGCTCTCATCGAGGTCGATGATGCCGCCGTGGTCGGCGACCACCTGCTGGACACGCGACAGGCCGGTGCCGATATGCCGGCCGCTGCCACCCTTAGCCGTGAAGAACGGCTCGAAAGCCTTGTGCCGCCAGTCCTCGGGAATGCCGGGGCCGCTGTCGAGCACGGAAATGACGATGCAGTCGTGGGCCAGGGCGCTGATCAGGGTCAGCTCGCGCCGCTTCCAGCCCTTGATGTTCATCGCCTCGATGGCGTTGTCGACCAGGGCCTTGAACAGCATGCGCAATTGCAGCGGCCGGCCGAGGATGGCGGGCAGGGTGGGCGCCGGCTGCCAGTCTACGACGATGCCGGCACCGAGCAGGCGCGGCGTCGAGACTTCCAGCACATCGCGCAGGATTTCGTTGATATTGACGCTGACCACGGTCTCCTGCGGGCCGTGCGGAATGACCTGGCGCAGCACTTCGAGATGTTCGCGGCTGGCGCTCAATGCTTGCTGCAGCACGGCGGCGGCGGCCGGGTCGCGGCGTTGCAGCACGTTGACCGCCGAGGCCATGACGTTCATCGGCTCTTCCAGGCGGAAGATCGCCGCCGACAGGCCTTCGCGCACGGCGGAACTGCGTTCCTCCTCGGCCAGTACGGCCTGCAGGGCGGCGCCGCGGGCGCGTTCCTGTTCCTCCCGCAGGCTGCTGATGTCGGCGATGACCAGCAGCAGGCCGGGCTGGCCGTCGGTCAGATAGTAGCTGCCGGCGTTGTCGCTATGCAGGTCGATTACCGAGGTAGTGACCGACAGCCAGCGGGCGCGGCCGGCCGGGCGGTCGATACGGGCTTCCTGGCCGACGAAGGCGCAGGCTTCCGGCTTGCTCGCCAGCGTTTCGCGCCAGGCCGGCTGCAGGCTGTCGAGCAGCATGTGCGCCGGTTCCTTGACCCGCAGGTCGGTGACCAGTTTCTTGTATTCCTGGTTGTCGAGAATCACCCGGCCGCTCGGGTCGAGCAGGGCGAAGGCGATCGGTGCCGCATCGACGACCGTTTCTATCAGCTCCTTCTGGTTGCGCACGACCCGTTCCAGGCGGTGCAGTTCGGTGATGTCGCGGTGCATGCCAAGAAAATGGGTGGTCTTGCCCTTGCCATCGACGACCGGCGAGATACTCAACTCGGCCAGATAGAGTTCGCCATCCTTGCGCCGGTTGAGCAGCTTGCCCGACCACGGGCGCTGGGCCGACAGCTCGGTCCACAGTTGCTGATAGACCGTGTCGGGTGTCGTGTGATTGGACAGCATCGACTCGTTGCAGCCGATGATTTCTTGGCGCAGATAGCCGGTGACGCGGGTGAATGCCTCGTTGGCGAACAGGATATTGGCTTTGTCATCGGTGATCGAGATGGCCAGGTCGGCCTGGTCAACGGCCTGGCGATAGGCCTCGACCGGTAGTTCGACTTCGGGTTTGACAGCATTGCCGGTGTTGGCAGGTGATGGGGCCGACATGGGCGGGTTCCTCGTGTGATCGTCCTGAAAGACTTAGCAGAATCCGTGCCGCGTCCAGAAGGTCGGGCCGAAGCGCCGCCATGGCGGGGCTTTCGGGGGAAATGCGACGAAAAACCTGTCGACTTTGCGACATTGTTGTTTGGTAAATACGCCCTGATTTGGTGCGCATGCGCCAAATTGCCGCATCGCACAGTGCCTTGGCGTCGTTCGCAGGGATTGGCACGCCTTATGCAGTGAGAGTGTCGAGATAAACCCGCCGGTTCCGGTCAAGAGATGAGTGAAATCCTGCTACTGCTGCTTTCTACAGCCCTGGTCAATAACGTGGTGCTGATCAAGTTCCTCGGCCTGTGCCCGGTCATGGGCGTGTCAAAGAGCGTGGACAGCGCCCTCGGCATGGGTCTGGCGACGACCTTTGTGCTGATGCTGGCCAGCGCCGCCTCGTGGATGCTCGACAACTGGCTGCTGCAGCCGCTTGGCCTCGGCTACCTGCGCATCCTGACCTTCATTCTGGTCATCGCCTCGGTGGTGCAATTCACCGAAATGTTCGTCAAGAAGACCAGTCCCGGGCTCTATCAGTCACTCGGTATCTACTTGCCGCTGATCACCACCAACTGCGCCGTGCTCGGTGTCGCGCTGCTCAACGTGCAGCAGCAGTTCAGCCTGTTCAAGAGCCTGCTCTACGGGTTTGGTTCGGCGCTCGGCTTCACGCTGGTCCTGCTCATCTTTGCCGGCCTGCGCGAACGCGTTGCCCTGGCCCGTGTGCCCGCAGCTTTCGCTGGCGCCCCGGTCGCCTTCATCACCATCAGCCTGCTGGCCCTGGCGTTCATGGGCTTCTCGGGCCTCAACGTTTAACGGAGGACTGCCATGATCGCCGCCATCCTCAGCCTGACCATCCTCGGTGCCGTCCTCGGCATCGCGCTCGGTATCGCCAATCGCTTCCTCAAGGTCGAGGGCAACCCCATTGTCGAGGAACTGGTCGATTTGATGCCCGGATCCAATTGCGGCCAATGCGGCTTTCCGGGATGTATCGGGGCCGCCGAAGCCATCGTCGCCGGCACTGCGGCGGCAACTTGCTGCCCGCCCGGTGGCAAGATGCTGGCCTCGGCCATCGCTGCCAAGCTCGGCCTGAGCGTCGATCTGTCGGCACTCGGTGATGATGGTCCGAAGATCGCCATCGTCGCCGAGGAACTGTGCATCGGCTGCTGCCGCTGCAGCAAGGTCTGCCCGACCGACGCCATCATTGGTGCCGCCAAGCAGGTGCATAACGTCTTCCGCGAAGCCTGCACCGGCTGCGCCAGTTGCATCGACAAATGTCCGACCGAAGCCATGGTCATGCGGCCGGTGCCGGTCACCCTGCAACACTGGGTCATGCCCAAGCCGCTGACAGCCTGAGAGCGAACATCATGGGATTCATGAATCTGTTCAAACACTTTCTCGGCGATGACTGGGGCGTCCATCCGGACGACCACAAGCGCCCGGCCGCTGATCGCCCGGTACGCGTCATGCCGGTGCCGGCGAAGCTCTACCTGCCGTTGCAGCAGCATCTCGGCGGCCCGGCGCGGCCGGTGGTGCTGGTCGGCCAGAAAGTGAAGAAGGGCGAGTTGATCGCCGAGGCGCAAGGCGCGGTATCAGCGCCAATCCACGCGCCGACCTCGGGCACCATCGCCGCGGTTACCGAAATCACCGCTCCGCACCCGTCCGGCCTGACCCTGGCGGCGATCATCCTGGAGTCCGATGGGCTGGATGAATGGATCGAGTTGAGCGGCTGCGACGATCCTTTTGCCCTTGATCCGGCCGAAATCGGCAAGCGCGTCGGCGCTGCCGGCGTCGTCGGCCTCGGCGGCGCCGCTTTTCCGTCGGCAGTCAAGCTGACCGGCGCGTCGCGTTCAAAGGTGACGACGCTGATCATGAACGGCGGCGAGTGCGAACCCTACCTGTCCTGCGACGACCGGCAGATGCGCGACAGCGCCGCCGGCATTGTTGACGGCATCCGCATCATGCTCCACGCCACCGGCGCCAAGGTGGCGCTGGTCGGTATCGAGGACAACAAGCCGGAAGCCATCGCCGCCATGCGGGCGGCCGCGGCCGGCGTCGCCAATGTCGAGATCCGGCCGGTACCGGCACGCTACCCGATGGGTTCGGAAAAGCAGCTGATCCAGGTGTTGACCGGCAAAGAAGTGCCGGCCGATGGCCGCGCCTTCGACATCGGCGTCATCGTCCATAACGTCGGCACGGCGCTGGCTGTGCGGGCGGCGATCCGCGACGGCAAGCCGCTGATATCGCGGGTAGTCACGGTCAACGGCAATTGCGCTACCGATCCGGGCAATATCGAAGTGCGCGTCGGCACGCTGGCCGAGGAAGTCATCGCCTTCGCCGGCGGCCTCAAGGGCGACGGCCTCGGTCTCGCCCGCCGGGTCATGGGCGGGCCGATGATGGGCATGCAGATCCCGCACTGGCGCGTGCCGGTGGTCAAGGGTAGCAGCGGCATCCTGGCCTTCGATGCGGCTGAAGTGGCCGAGCAGGAGCCGAATCCGTGCATCCGCTGCGGCAGCTGCGTCAAGGCCTGCCCGATGGGCCTGTTGCCGCTGGAAATGAGCGCCCGCATCCGCAACGAAGCCTACGACGAAGCCATCGGCCTCGGCCTCAAGGACTGCATCGCCTGTGGCTGCTGCGCCTACGTCTGCCCGTCGAAGATTCCACTGGTCCAGTTCTTCGTTCATGCCAAGGGCGAACTGGCGACGCAGGACCGCGCCAAGCTGCGCAACGACGCCACCAAGAAGCTGGCGCTGCAGCGCCAGGACCGCCTCGAACGGGAAAATCGCGAAAAGGTGGAAGCCGCGGCCAAGCGCAAGGCCGAGCGGGAAGCCGCGGCGGCCGCCAAGGCGGCGGCTGCCACTGCCGCGGCGACCGAAAAACAGGGAGAAACCGCATGAACTCCGCCACCCTGGCTGCCCAGCCCGTCGCTTCGCCGCACGCCCATGGCGGCAACTCGGTCAGCCGGACGATGTTCCGCGTCCAGATGGCGCTGTTGCCGGCGACGCTGTACGGCTTCTGGCTGTACGGCTGGCCATCCTTTTTCCTGTGGTTGCTGACCATCCTTTCCTGTGTCGGCTTCGAGGCCCTGTCGCTGAAGCTGATGGGTCGCGAGCGCATCAAGCCGACACTGCTCGACGGTTCCGCCGTGCTCACCGGCTGGCTGCTGGCGATGACGTTGCCACCCTGGGCGCCGTGGTGGGTGGCGGTGCTCGGCGGCTTCATCGCCATCGTCATCGGCAAGCAGGTGTTCGGCGGCCTCGGCCAAAACGTCTTCAACCCGGCGATGGTCGCCCGTGTCGCGCTGCTCGTTTCCTTCCCCCTGCCGCTGACCCTGTGGGTGCTGCCGCTGCCGATGAATACGGTGCCGACGCCAGATTTCGTCGCCAGCCTGCGCATCTTCCTGACCAGCCTGCCGGTGCCCGATGCAATGACCAGTGCCACGCTGCTCGGCCACGCCAAGACTGAATTGGCCCGTGGCATCGACCTGGTCCAGGCGCTCGGCACGGCGCCGGCATTGTCCTGGCTCGGCATGCGCGCCGGCAGCTTCGGCGAATCGGCGGCGCTGCTGATCCTCTGTGGCGGCATCTATCTGCTGATCACCCGCGTCATCACCTGGCATGCACCCCTGGCCGTGCTGGCCGGCGTGGCGATTCCGGCGGCCATCGCCCACGGCGTCAATCCGGCCCGCTTCCTCTCGGCCGAGGCGCAACTACTGTCGGGCGCGCTGATGCTCGGCGCCTTCTTCATCGCCACCGATTACGTCACCTCGCCGAACACCGCCACCGGGCAGATCATCTTCGGCCTGGGCATCGGCTTCCTCACCTGGGTCATCCGCAGCTTCGGCGGCTACCCGGAGGGCATGGCTTTCGCCGTGCTGCTGATGAACGCCATGACGCCGGTCATCGACCGCTTCGTCAAGCCGCGGGTGTTGGGCCGCGACCGCAAGGGCCGGCCGCTGGATATTCCGGAGAACGTCTGATGAATCTTGATGCCATTCGCGAAAAAATCGGCTACCAGCCACTGTTGCTCGGAGTCGTCGCCCTGCTCGCCAGCGGGGCCCTGGCCGTGGTCTCCGACGCCACCGGGCCGGCCATCGCCGCTGCCGAAGCCAAGGACCTGCGCGATTCGCTGTCGGAAGTGCTGCCGGTCGGCCTGGCCGATAACGATTTTCTCAAGGACACCGTGGAAGTGCAGAAGGACGGCAAACCGCTGACCATCTATCGTGCCCGCCACGGCAGCGAAATGAAGGCGGTGCTGTTCAAGGTCGCCGAGCGCGGCTACGCCGGCGACATCCAGGTGCTGATGGCGGTGGATATGGACGGCCGCACGCTCGGTGTGCGCGTGCTCAAGCATACGGAAACCCCGGGTCTGGGTGACAAGATCGAAATCAAGAAGGACGACTGGGTGCTCGACTTCAACGGCAAGTCCCTGGGCGAGCCGACGCCGGAGAAATGGGGCGTCAAGAAGGACAACGGGGTCTTCGACCAGTTCGCCGGCGCCACCATCACGCCGCGCGCCGTGGTCAAGGCGGTCAAGGGCGGGCTGGAGTTCTTCGCCGCCCACCGGGCGGACATTACCGGTTAGGAGCATGCGATGAGCGATACAGGAACGAACTACGGCGAAATCGTCAAGAACGGCCTCTGGGAACAGAACGTCGTCTTCGCCCAGATGCTGGCGCTGTGCCCGCTGATGGCGGTGACCACGAGCGGCACCAACGGCCTCGGCATGGGCCTGGCGACGACGGCGGTGCTCGTTTGCGCCAACGTGCTGGTGTCGATGATCCGTCAGGTGGTCAGCGCCCAGGTGCGTATTCCGGTGTTCATCGTACTGATCGCGACGCTGGTTACCATCGTGGACATGGCGATGAATGCCTGGCTGCACGAGCTGTACAAGGTGCTCGGCCTGTTCATTGCGCTGATTGTGGTCAATTGCGCCATTCTCGGGCGTTCCGAATCCTTCGCCGTCAAGAACGGTGTCGTCGCCAGTGCCGTCGATGGTCTGGCCATGGGTCTCGGCTTCACCGGGGCGCTGGTCCTGCTCGGCCTGGTCCGCGAATTCCTCGGTTCCGGCACGCTGTTCGCGCAGGCCTCGCAACTGCTCGGCCCGGCCTTCGCCTTCCTCGAAGTCAAGGTACCCGGTTACGGCGGGGCGCTGCTGATGATCCTGCCGCCGGGCGCCTTTGCCGCCCTTGGTTTCCTGCTTGCCGGCAAGCGCATCATCGACCGCAAACTGGCCGCGCGCGAAAGCGCCCGTGCCGCGGTGGCCACGGCCTAAGGAGGACAGACCATGCAGATCGGTATCGCCTATTCCGAACCCGGCCAGCAGATCTGGCTGAACATCGAAGTGCCCGACACGGCGACGGTGCAGGAGGCCATCGACCGCTCCGGCATCCTCAAGCAGTTCCCGCACATCGACCTGAGCGCCCAGAAAGTCGGCGTCTTCGGCAAGCTGGCCAAGCTCGACGCCGCGCTGCGCCCCGGCGACCGCGTCGAAATCTACCGCGGCATCATCTGCGATCCGGCCACCGTGCCGCGCAAGGACATGGACGAAGACGACTGACTTTGTCGGGTTTGGTACAAGAAATCAGCCTTTTCATGCACCGTAATTGTGCGAGAAAATTGTTATAAGCGACTGAAAAAAAACAACAATTCGTAGCCTATAATGCGCGGCCAATTTCTCCGGGAGCAGCCTGTGCACATGACGAATTATTCCGCCTCGATCGAGACTACCGGTCTGGGTCTCAACCACGGTTACTGTCTTGATGGCGACTTCGTCCATCTCAACGCCGATGTCAGCCTGACCGAAGCCGATCTGGCCGATGGCGGCCAATGGCACCTGCAGTTGTGGGCCAGCGTTGCCGGTTTTGATGGCCTGGCGCTGAACGGCGTCAAGGTTGCCGAACTGGCCCTGCAGCCGACGCCCGGTGCATTCAACGTCGCCGCCTGTGTTGCCGCCTTGCCGCCGGCCGGTTGCGCCCAGCAGGTGATGGCCCTGGCGCTGGTCGAGCAAAGCGCCGACGGCTACGTCCGGGTGCGCGATCTGTCGGTCTACCCGACCGCACAAACTTTCTTCCAGCCCTTCATGCACGGCGCCGTCAGTTGCCAGCTCAAGGACGGTGTTGCCGAGATCGCCATCGAAAGCATCGCCAGCCCGCGCGCCGCGGAAAACGTCAGCGGCACGTTGGCCCTTGAAGTCTGGGCGCTGGCTGCTCCTTACGGCGGTGGCGCCTGGGTCGGCACGCCAGTCGCCAGCCTGGTGCTCGGCACGCTGGCCGGTGGCACGACCTGGAGTGATTGCCACTACAGCGTCCCGGCGGTGACCGCCAACGCCAGTGCGGCGCTGACCGTGATGCTGCGCGAATGGACACCGGCCGGTTACCTGACGCGCGACTACCGCAATCTGCCGGCGACGGTGGCCGAAGCGCCCGTAGCCACGGTTACGGTCAGCGAAAAGCTTGAAAAGAAGGTCGAAAAGAAGGTCGCCAAAAAGCCGGCGCCGAAGGCCGCTGCCAAGCCGGCGGCCAAAGCGGCTGCGGCCACTGCTCCGGTCTCGGTCAACAAGGCCAGCGTCGGCGAACTGGCAGCGGTCAAGGGCCTCAGCCAGGGCGTTGCCGAAGCCATCGTCGCCGCCCGGCCTTACGCCAAGATCGACGATCTGGTGCGCGCCAAGGGCATGGGCCCGAAGCTGCTGGAAAAAGTCGGCAAGCTGTTGAAGGTCTGATCCCGGCCAGGGCCTGTCGTCGAGGCGGCAGGCCTTGCCTGGATGCGATTGGCAAGCCGGCCCGCTATCGGCGATACTCCACGGCGCCCCAGCCAACCCCGATTCCTGCCATGAAGAAGATCCTGTTGATCAATCCCTCGTTCAAGGGCAGCCTGCACTCGAACATCAAGGTGCTGGCCTTGCCGCCGCTGAACCTGGCATGGATCGCCCGGTATACGCCGGAGCACTACGATGTGCAGATCATCGACGAGGCGATGATGGATCTCGATTTCGACCAGTCGGTCGATCTGGTTGGCATCACCTGCATGACACCGCTGGCGCCGCGCGCCTACGAGATTGCCACGGAGTTCCGCAAGCGCGGCGTGCCGGTGGTCATGGGCGGCATCCACGTTTCCTACATGACTGATGAGGCGCTGCGCTATGCCGACACCGTGGTCGTCGGCGAAGGCGAGAACATCTGGCCGAAGGTGCTGGAGGATTTCGAGCGCGGCCAGATGCAGCGCGTCTACCGCTCCTGCCAGTTGCCGGAACTGACCAAGCTGCTGCCGCCGAAGCGCGAGCTGCTGACCGGCAAATACTTCGTCGATACCGTGCAGACCGGCCGCGGCTGCCCGATCAACTGCAACTTTTGCTCGGTGACTGCCTTCAACGGCTCGCGTTACCGGGTGCGCGAAATCGACGACATCATCGACGAAATCAACTCCATCCAGTCGAAGCGCCTGTTCATCATCGACGACAACATCGTCGGCGCCGGACCTCGCTACATCAAGCGCGCCAAGGAGTTGTTCGACCGCATGGCCGACTGCGGCAAGGAGTGGGCCGGCCAGACCTGCCTCAACATCGTCGAGCACGACGATGTGCTGAAGGCTGCGCAAAAGAGCGGCTGCAAGGGTTTCCTGATCGGTTTCGAATCGCTCGATCCGGCGACCATCGACGCCATGCACAAGCCGGTCAACCTGCGCCCCGATACCCGCAACTTCGCCGACGCGATCAAGAAGATCCACGACCACGGCATGGCCATCGTCGGCTGCTTCATCTTCGGCTCCGACGGGCAGACCAAGGATGCCTTCCGCCGCACCATCGACTTCGTGCTGGAAAACGGCATCGATGCAGTGCAGTTGTCGCTGGAAACGCCGCTGCCCGGCACTGCCTTCTACAAGCAGATGGAGGCGGAGAACCGCCTGTTGCTGACCGACTTCCCCAACGACTGGCGGCGCTACACGCTGTTCGAGCCGGTCTTCGAGATGCGCGGCATGACCCCCGCCGAAGCCTGGGAAGGTCTGCAGGATGCCTATGCCGAGGTTTCGTCGTTCTCGGCTTCGCTGAAGCGCGGCCTGCGTACCTTCGGCAAGACGCGTAGCCTGTTCAGCACGGCCATCTCGTTCTCCTGGAACTACCAGGCCTACAAGACCATCCGCAACATGCCGACGCCGCTCGCCCAGCGCGCCTGATCGCGGGCGGAAACCGCCATCGGGCGGCGGTTGTCGGCTTTGTGACAATTCCGGATCCGCCTTTCTGCCGATAAAACAAGCCCTTGGCGTGTGGCACCTGTCTTGCTATGGATTCACCAGTCCTCTGGAGAATGCCATGAAAGCCAGCGAAATCCAGGCCCTGCTCGACGAGCCGGCCTGCACCCACAACACCAAGGAAAAGTCCGGCTGTGCCAAGCCCAAACCGGGCGCTACCGCCGGCGGCTGTTCCTTCGACGGGGCGCAGATCGCGCTGCTGCCGATTGCCGATGTCGCTCACATCGTCCATGGCCCGATCGCCTGCGCCGGTTCCTCGTGGGACAACCGCGGCACGCGGTCGAGCGGCGTCACGTTGTACAAGATCGGCATGACTACAGACCTGTCGGAAACCGACGTGGTCATGGGCCGCGGCGAAAAGCGCCTGTTCCATGCGATCAAGCAGGCCGTTGACAGCTATGCGCCGAAGGCCGTCTTCGTTTACAACACCTGCGTCACCGCGCTGATCGGTGATGATGTCGAAGCCGTCTGCAAGGCGGCCAGCGAACGCGTCGGTATCCCTGTCGTGCCGGTCGATGCAGCCGGTTTCTACGGCACCAAGAATCTCGGCAACCGGCTGGCCGGCGAAGCCATGTTCAAGTACGTCATCGGCACCGCCGAGCCGGAGCCCGCCAAGCCGCGCGCCGACGGCCTGCCGACCTACGACGTCAACCTGATCGGCGAATACAACATCGCCGGCGAGTTCTGGCACGTCGCGCCGCTGTTCGACGAACTCGGCCTGCGCATCCTGTGTACGCTGTCCGGTGACGCCCGCTTCCACGAGGTGCAGACCATGCACCGCGCCAAGGTCAACATGGTCGTCTGCGCCAAGGCGCTGCTCAACGTCGCGCGCAAGATGGAAGACAGCTTCGGCATTCCCTTCTTCGAAGGCAGTTTCTACGGCGTCGCCGACGTTTCCAACGCCCTGCGCGACTTCGCCCGGTTGATCGGCGACCCGGACCTGATTGCCCGCACCGAAGTCGTCATCGCCCGCGAGGAAGCCAAAGCCCACGCCGCCCTCGAACCCTGGCGCTCCCGCCTCAAGGACAAGCGCGTGCTGCTGTACACCGGCGGCGTCAAGTCGTGGTCCATCGTCTCGGCGTTGCAGGATCTCGGCATGAAAGTCGTCGCCACCGGCACCAAGAAATCGACCGAAGAAGACAAGGCACGCATTCGCGAGCTGATGGGCGACGACACCAAGATGATCGACGACGGCAGCCCGAAGGCACTGTTGTCGACCTACCACGAGTACCGGGCCGACATCCTGATCGCCGGCGGCCGCAATCTCTACACCGCACTGAAGGCGCGCATCCCGTTCCTCGACATCAACCAGGAACGCGAATTCGGCTACGCCGGCTATGCCGGCATGAGCGAACTCGCCCGGCAGCTGGCGCTGTCGATGGAAAGCCCGGTCTGGGCGGCGGTGCGCAAACCGGCGCCGTGGGCGAAGGGTGTATCCGGGGCGGTGCTGGCAGCGTAGCTGCGTTCATTCACGGCCTGCGTGCCGAGAGTTCGCCGACGAGTTCCAGAAATCCCTTGATCAGCGCCGCCTCCTTGCGCTCGCGCAAACAGATCACATGCACGTGTGTGTGCATGTTCAATCCCTCGACCTTGAGTTCGAGTACGCGTGAATCAGGTACGAAGGCCGTGCGAGCGACGACGCCCAAACCGAGGCCTTGCGCCACAGCTTCGCGCACGGCTTCGCGGCTGCCCATTTCAACCGAGCAGCGCACCTTGACGCCTGCCGCAGCAAGGCCGGATTCGAAAACCTGACGCGTGTGCGAGCCGTCCTCGCGCAGCACGAATTCGACGCCGTTCAGATCGCTCAGAGTGAGCGTTTCACAACGCGCGAGCGGATGCGTGGTGGGGGCAAATACCACCAGCGGCTGCTTGCGGAGGGGCAGGCAATGCACACGTTCGTCGTCGACGGCATGCAAAAGGATGCCGATGTCGTCCTTCTGGTCAAGCACGCGATGGACGACCTCCCGTGAATCTCCCACCGCAACCACCACGCGAACGGTAGGGTTCTGTTCGCGAAAGCGCTTGACCATGGGCATGACGTTATGGGGGCCGATCGCGCCAATCGTGAGCAGGCCCTGGTAGCCCTGACGAGCTGCCAGCAGCAGGGCGACGGCCTGTTCTTCGCCGCGATAGATGCGCTGCGTGATTTCATGCAACAGCCTGCCAAAGCCGGTAAGCACGATGCGGCGGCCGTGACGCTGGAACAGCTCGACACCGAAGCTCTGCTCCAGGCTGGCAATGTGGGCCGATACGGTGGGCTGGCGGATGCCGAGCAGGCGTGCGGCGGCCGACATGCTGCCGCAACGCGCCGTGGCGTCGAAGGCGCGCAGTTCAGCCGAAGAGGAAAGGTGCATAGACATGGTCTATATGCTAATTGCCGAAGGTGACGGTTCCATTAACGACTGCGTCACATCGCTCGGACACACTGACTGCGTCGCTGCATCGTTGCGGTGATGAACAGGAGTCCAGCATGAACCAGCCATTCCAAGCAGTACCCGCCGCAACCACGGGTACGGCGTTGTGCACCGAGGCACTTGAAGTCACATACCCCGGCGGTGTTCGAGCGCTGCAGCGCACATCCTGCGCTTTCGGCGAAGGTGAATTCACCGTTCTGCTCGGTTCCTCGGGGGCGGGCAAGTCGACCTTGCTCCGTTGCCTTAACGGTCTGGTGCGGCCGAGCGCCGGCCGTGTGATCGTCGGTGGCGGCGACGACATCGCTGACCGGCGCATTTTGCGCCGTCATCGCCAGCAGACCGGCATGGTGTTCCAGCAGCACCATCTGATCGGTCGCCTGTCGGTGCTGGCCAATGTGCTGATGGGGCGCCTCGGCTACCACGCTTCGCTACGGACCTTGCTGCCCTGGTCGCGACAGGAAAAGGAACTGGCTCTCGCCGCGATTGACCGTGTCGGCCTGATCGATCAGGTGCTCAAGCGCGCCGATCAGCTTTCCGGCGGGCAACAGCAACGCGTCGGCATGGCCCGCGCGCTGGTGCAGGCGCCGCGCATCCTGCTTGCCGACGAACCGGTGGCGAGTCTTGACCCGGCTACCGCCGAACGACTGCTGGCGCTGATGCACGATATCTGCAAGAGCGACGGCCTAACCGCCGTGGTGAGCCTGCACCAGGTTGATTTCGCCCGCCGCTTCGCCGACCGCATCCTCGGCCTTTCCGGTGGTGCGGTGATTTTCGACGGCACGCCCGCACAGCTCAGCGACGATGTTGTTGCCCGCCTGTACGGCACCCCGTCAACGCCGCGCGGGGAAACAGTTCGCCCCACCGGCCTGCTCCACTTTCCCGATTGTCAAACAGAAGGAGTTCCCTCATGAAACGCCGCACCCTGCTTGCCGCACTGACGGCCTTTACCGCCGCTACCTTCGCTCTTCCTCTTTCCGCCAATGCCCAGGGCCGTGACCCCGACAAGCTGCGCGTCGCGCTGCTGCCCGATGAGAATGCGGCGACCCTGATTCAGAATGCGCAGCCGCTGAAGGCCTATCTCGAAGCCAGGCTGAAGAAGGAAATCGAGATCATCGTCACCACCGACTACTCGTCGATGATCGAGGCGATGCGCTTCGGCCGCATCGAGGTGGCGTATTTCGGCCCCTTTTCCTACGTGCTCGCCAAGTCGCGGGCGACGGAGATCGAACCCTTCGCGGTCGGCGTCGAAAAGGGCTCGCCGACCTATAACTCGATACTGATTGCAGCAGCTGATGGGCCGGTAAAGCGTATCGACGACATTCGCGGCAAACCCTTCGGTTTCGGCGATCAGGCGTCCACATCGAGTCATCTCGCACCGCGTGCGCATTTGCTCAAGAAGGGGCTGGAAGGCGACAAGGACTACAAGGTGGTGCACCTCGGTACGCATGATGCCGTGGCACGCGCCGTGCAGGCCGGGCAAATACCCGCCGGTGCGCTGTCCGAGCAGATCTATCGCAGCCTGGTCGAGCGCAAGATCATCGATCCGGCGAAAGTGGTCAAGCTCGATCTGACTGCGCCTATCCCCAATTACCCGATGACCATGCAGGGCAACCTGACGCCACAACTCAAGCAGGCGATTCGTGATGCCTTCCTCGGCATCAAGGACAAGGAAGTGCTCAAGTCCTTCCGTGTTGAGGCTTTTGCCGCCACCGATGACAAGGCCTACGATGTGCTGCGCGATACGGCGACCATCCTCAAGCTTGATCTGGCGAAAATGAAATGAGCGATACCGCCGCCCGTTACGGCGTCATTCTCGATGCCGCCCGCCGCGAGGCCTGGCGCCACGCGCAACTGGCGGCGGCTGTCCTGCTTGTCTGCATCGTTGCCCTGGCGATCAGCGGATTCTTCGATGCCCAGCGCTTCATCGAGGGCGCCCCGGCGATCGCGCAGCTAGCCTCGGAAATGGTGCCGCCGGATTTCGAGCGCTGGCATCACTGGCTGCGTCCGCTGCTCGATACGCTGGCAATGTCGATTGCCGGTACGGTGCTCGCGGTTTTGCTGTCGTTGCCGCTCTCCTTGCTGGCCGCGCCCAACACCGCGCCTAACTGGCTAGCCAGCCGGATCGCCCGCATCCTGTTGGCAGCGATGCGCTCGGTGCCGGAGATCATTCTCGGCATTCTCTTCGTTGCCGCAGTGGGCTTCGGTGCGTTGCCTGGTGTGCTGGCGCTGGCGCTCCATTCGACCGGCATGGTGGCGAAGTTCTATGCCGAAGCCATCGAGCACGTCGACCCCAAGCCATTGGAAGCGGCGCGGGCGGCAGGCGCCGGACATTTTCAGGTGATCACGCATGCGGTGCTGCCACAGGTGCTGCCGCAACTGGCCGACATCACCATCTATCGCTGGGAATACCATTTCCGGGCTTCGGCGGTGCTCGGTATCGTCGGTGCCGGAGGTATCGGCTTTGAACTGATGGCCGCATTGCGCCTGATCAAGTACGACGAAGTCGCCGCCATCCTGCTCACCATTCTTGCCTGCGTCATTGTCGTTGATGGCATCGGCGCCTATCTTCGAAAAAAACTGAAATGAATGCACCAGCTACTTCGCCGAAAATTCTCGTCACCAATCCGATTCATGCCGAAGTCCTGGAACGCCTGCAGCGCGTCGGCATTGTCGAGATGAACAGCCAAACCGAGCCCTGGACGCCGCAGCAGCTTGCCATGCGGGCGAGAGACGCCGACGCAATCATGGGTTTCATGACCGACAGCGTGGATGCCGATCTGTTGGCAAAGGCGCCGCGCTTACGGGTACTCGCCTGTGCCTTGAAAGGCTACGACAGTTACGATATTGACGCCTGTACCCGTGCCGGGGTGTGGGTAAGTATCGTGCCGGACCTGCTGACCGAGCCCACAGCAGAGTTGGCAGTCGGCCTCGCCATTTCATTGGCGCGCAACGTGGTACCAGGTGACGCGCAGGTGCGCAGCGGAAAATTTCAAGGCTGGCGTCCACGCCTCTACGGTACCGGCTTGGCCGGCGCGACCGTGGCCGTGGTCGGCCTCGGGTGCGTCGGGCAGGCGATCATCGCGCGCCTCGCCGGTTTCGGCTGCGCGCGTCTGCTCGGCATTGATCCGTTGCAGTGCCTGCCGGGGGTGGAGTCACTAGCCCTTGAAGAGGCACTGATGCAGGCCGATTTCGTATTCGTCGCCGCGCCCCTGACCACGAGTTCCTTGCACATGTTCGATGCGCGCGCGCTGGCGCATTGCAAGGCGGGTCAATTCATCATCAACGTGGGCCGTGGCTCGGTGGTCGATGAAGAGGCAATCGCCGCAGCCCTTGCGGCCGGTAATCTTGGCGGCTATGCCGCCGATGTGTTCGCCTGCGAGGACTGGGGCATTGCCCAGCGACCGGCACAGGTTCCTGCCCGTCTGTGTGCTCAAGCGAGCACACTGCTTACGCCGCATCTGGGGTCAGCGGTACGCGATGTCCGCCTGGCCATCGAACACCGTGCTGCAGACAACATCATTGCAGTGCTGGAAGGGCATGAACCGGCCGATGCCATCAATCGTCCGGGAATACGTTCTGGTGCCTCTCAAGTAGATATCGGCTTTTTGCCTCGCCTGAGCCAACTCCAGCAGTGATGCTGGCGATGTTCTTGGCGGTTTCGTAGAAACCCGGGTCTGTCCCGGGTTCTCGGTCCTCCGGGGTTTCGTCGCCGATGCGGGAGTTGTCATTTGTCATGGTGTTGTGGGCTTATACAAGGTGAAATCCGAGTCGCTCGGCAAAATGAATGAGCAGCGCGGCAGCGAACAGAATCCAGCCGGCCCGGCGGAAATATCGGGTAGCGACCTGGTAATTCCTTTCATTGTCCCGCCGGTCGTAGTGATCAATGATGGTCAGCATTAACACGATCACCGCGCAGACGACCGCCGCGAACATGACCAGCACTGGAAATCCGTGGATGTGAAGGCCATTGCCCCGTTTGGCCGGCAGGTAGAAATCGTCCAGGTGAATCGAAACGGCGCCATAGGCGAGCAGTGCCAAGGCGCCGATGAAGTTGTTCCGGCGCACATCGGCTGGAATGTGATTGGGCTGGTAGGCGAGCGCTTGCTGCTTATTCTGGTCGCTGGCGACCGCTTGGCGGGCCATCGCCAGCAGTCTTTCCATCCGTTCGGCAAAGCTGGGCGAGAGCACCACGCGCTCCCCGCGAATCGTCTCGGCCAACTCGGCGTAGGGCGTCGCCCGATCGGTCAGCGCTCCCAACTGTTCAATGGCTGCCGACAAGTCAGTATTGCCGGGCACTGCCGCCTTGGGTGAATTGATGGAATGGCGCAGCTGTTCGACCAGTTGGGCGATTTCATCGAGTTGTCGGGCCATGTGCGGGAAGAAAGGAGAAGAATAGGGGACTCAAGCGCTCAGACAAGAATCGGATATGCGGCGGGGGACCATGAAGTGCATTGCATTTTGCCGGGCAGGAAGATATCTGTCATCACCCTCATGTCATTTTTCTCCGCCAAGGTTTTTCGGTGGAGTTCGGTACTGTTCATGCACCATCCTATTGTAGTGTTTGCTACAAGCCGAGTTTTTGCAAACCATTGTTTTTAAATTAATAACCAATTGGCGCGTTCCTTGCTGAGATGTAGGCAATCTCATACGGACGATGTCCAAATGGCCGAAATCATCCAATCCAAGAAGGCGCTGGCGGTTAATCCGCTGAAGGTGAGTCAGCCGGTCGGCGCTTCGCTGGCTTTTCTCGGGCTCAATCGCAGCCTGCCGCTGATGCATGGTTCGCAGGGGTGCACGGCGTTCGGCAAGGTGTTTTTCGTGCGCCATTTCCGCGAGCCGATTCCGTTGCAGACGACGGCGATGGATCAGGTGTCGACGATCATGGGCGCCGACGAGAACATCATCGAGGCGCTGCGTACGCTTTCCGACAAGAGCCAGCCGGACATCATCGGGCTGGTGACCACCGGTTTGTCGGAGACGCAGGGGACGGACATCCTGCGCGCGGTCAAGGAGTTTCGCGCGGCGCATCCGGAGTTCGCGCAGGTTGCCGTGGTGCCGGTGAATACGCCGGATTTCGTCGGTTGCCTGGAAAGCGGTTACGCGCTGGCGATCGAGTCGCTGATCCGGACGCTGGTGCCGGCGAGCAATTGCGTTGGCAAGCGGCCGAAGCAGGTCAATGTGCTGGCGTCGGCGATGCTGACGCCGGGCGATATCGAGGCGATCAAGGACTGGGTCGAGGCTTTCGGCCTGCGCCCGGTGGTGGTGCCGGACATTGGCGATTCGCTCGATGGTCACCTGGTCGAGGCCGAGTATTCGGCGCTGACCATCGGCGGTACGCCGCGCGCGGAAATCGAGGCGCTGGGCGAGTCGGTGGCGACCCTGGTGGTCGGGCCGTCGCTGTTCACTGCGGCGGACATCCTCAAGGGCTTGACCGCCGTTCCCGATTACCGTTTCGACGGCCTGATGGGGCTCGACGATTGCGATGCCTTCACCCAGGCGCTGGCGGAGATTTCCGGCAAGCCGGTGCCCGAAAAAATTGAACGCCATCGCGCGCAGCTGCAGGACGCGATGGTCGATAGCCACTTCATGATCGGTTTTGTCCGCGTTGCGTTGGCGGCTGATCCCGATCTGCTCGGCATGCAGGTGCGCTTCCTGACCGGCATGGGCGCCGAGGTGGTGGCTGCGGTCAGCCCGCACAAACATGAAAGTCTGGCTGGTTTGCCGATCGACAAGGTGATCGTCGGCGATCTGGAAGACATGGAAAAGGCGGCGCGCGCTGCCGGTGCCCAGCTTGTCATGTCCAATTCACATGCGGTGGATACCGCGCACCGCCTCGGCTTGCCCCTGATGCGCGCCGGTTTTCCGCAATACGACTACGTGGGCGGTTACGCCCGCACCTGGGTGGGCTACCGCGGTACGCGGCAGGCCCTGTTCGACCTCGCCAACCTGATGCTGGGACAACATCATGAACTCGAAGCCTATCGATCAATCTACTGGGCCGACGACCGTGATGGCGTCGGACAACGCCATGTCGTCGCGTCGTCTGCAGCTGGTCTGGTCCATTAAGCAGGGGCCGCAAACCGTGATCAAGGTTGCCTTCGCCTCGACCGACCGGACGCGCGTCAACCAGCATTTCGGCGCTGCCGAGGGTTTTGCCATCTATGAAGTGACGCCGGACAAGGCAACGCTGATCGGTATCGGTGAATTTGCCGAGGAGGCGATGGATGGCAACGAGGACAAACTGGTGAGCAAGGTCGATTTCCTGACCGGCTGCGCCGCAGTCTATGTCATGGCGATTGGCGCCTCGGCGATCAAGAAGCTGATGGCGGCGGGCATCCAGCCAATTCGTGTCAACGAGGTCGATGCCATCGACGATCTGCTGCTGGACATTTCCCGGGCCATGCGCGAAGGCGGGGTCCCCTGGATCGACCGGGCCATCGCCGTGCAGGAAAAGGCCAAGTCCGCGGACCGCTTCAGCACCATGGAAGAAGAGGGGTGGCAAGGATGAGCACGAACATGATCGAACACCGCGGTGTCGTCCAGCGCGTCGATGACGGGCTGGCCATTGTCGCCATGGAGACGACCGGCTGTGGTTCCTGCGGCCAGGGCAGCAGTTGCGGTATCGGCAAGATGGCCGGCGGCCGCCCGGCGACCCTGCTGACGCTGCCGGTCAGTGCCGACATCAAGGCCGGTGACCTGGTCAGCATCGCCTTGCCAGAGAGCAAGCTGACGCTGTCGGCTGTGCTCGGCTACCTGTTCCCGGCCTTCGCCATGATTGTCGGCGCCTGGCTTGGCGCCGCCCTCGAAGGCAGCGATGGTGCCACTGCCCTCGGCGCCATGATCGGCTTCCTGGCTGCGCTGGCCATCGCCCGCCTCGTCATCGGCCTGGTTCCCGGCCTGCTGCCGGCGCCGCAACTGATCCCGATTTCCCGTCAATCCACCCCATTCCCCAAGGAGCAATACCATGACTGAAGCCATTGCCGTCGATCCCATTTTCGAAACCGATTTCGTCAAGGAAATGGCTCGCCAGATGCGCGCCCTCGATACCTACGGCACCTATCAGGGCTGGACCGTCGAGAAGATCCTCGATCCCTACATCCTGACCAAGGAACGCAAGGCCAACATTCCGCTGATCGGCGATCCGGATGACGAGACCATTTCGCGCGTCAAGGCGTTCTACAACGCCATCGCCGTGTTGATCGAGAAGGAATGCAAGCTGCTCGCCGTGCCCCTGGTGCACCTGACGCACGAAGGTTTCGGCCGCTCCATCATCACCGTTGGCAAGCTGGTTGCCGTCGAGAAGACCCTGCGCGACGTGCATCGCTTCGGCTTTCCCAGCCTGTCCAAGATGAAGGATGAAGCCGACAAGCTGCTCGGCATTGCCCTCGAACGCATCGGTCAATATCCGGACGTCGCCGGGCTGTAAGGACAGGGGGGCATGATGACTGACGAAGAACTGGCCGCCCTCGACAAAGAGGTCAAGAAACTCAAGCGCATCGCTTCGGAATGGGCGTCGCAAATGCACGACCTCGTGGAAGACCGCCTGCCGGCGGGCTTCCATGAGATTCCCGCGCTTGCCCAATCCACTTACGATGCCTGCCAGAGCTGGGCCGATGCCAGCGCCCGTCTGGCCGCCGCGCAGAAAGGACAAGCCGCGTGAAAGCGGTCTCGCTCGTGCAGGCGGCGACCGCTGCTGTCCGAAGAGCTGCTGCACCTGCGCGCTGGCGTCAAAGATGCGCTCGCTGAGCGAAGTCTCCGCCCTGGCCGGGCAGGGCGCGGCGGTATGCGCCGCCTTGCGCCGCCAGGTGGAAAAGCTCGGCCTGTCGATCGGCGATGAGCCGCACTGGGCCGGGGTGAGCTTCGTCGAGATGGTCGATCCGTTCTCACAGGAGACCAGCCTGGTGGGCACCTGGCATGGTGGCCAGCGCTACGGCACGGTCACCTTCTTTCCCGACGGACGCATCTTCGCCGAGTATCAGGTCTTGCTGACGCATCCGGCCAAGGCCGAGTACTACGTCGAGGCCGTGCAGGTCTGGGGGCCGCCCGAACAATTGCGCGGCGATGCGGTCATCGCCGAGTACGCCAGATAGCCATGACGATCCAGCCCAGACTGATCCTGCTGCACAAACAGGCGACCAGCGGCCGCTTACGCTTTCTTTGCCTGAGTTCCGGCGTCGTCGCCTTCAAACCGCTGTCGGAGCTCGCCGCATTGCGCGCCGAAGATTATTCGCCGACCGTCCAGTTTCATCCGACGGCCGTGGTGCGAGAGGCCGAAATCCAGCTGGGCCTGCCGGAAGGCGCGATCGTGCCCGAGGCAGATTTCCAGGCCTGGGTCGATACGCCCGAGGGCGATGTGCCGGTACTGCTGGCGGCCTTTGCCAGCATCGATCCGCCATTCGCCGCCGCCGAACGGACCGGCAGCCGCTTCATCACCATTACCGAATCGCGCCAGCTCAGCGAACTCGAGCGCAACCTGCTGCGCCGGGCCTACGAGCACGTTCTCGGCTAGCCTCCCTAAGCCTCCGCCCAGCAACGAGGATTTTGCCGACATTCGGCGATGACCGCCGGCGGCACCGGCCAGCCGGCGGCGATCGCGGTCAGCACTGCGTGCTGGTGTGCCGAACGATGGGCGATGAGCCCGGCCGGGGAAAAGCCTTGGGCGACGACGCCCGGCGGCACGACCGTACCGCCGCGCTGCTCAGCAGCGGCGAGGATCAATGGCGTCGACAACCCGCGGCGGCGATGCGCTGGCGCGATCCACAGGTATGACCCGGCATAGAAGCCGACGATTCCGTCTGCACTAAAAAGGGCCGTGACGCACCCGGCCTGGGCGTGGGCGATCATGTACTGCTGGTGGCGCTCGTTTCCGATCGGGAGTGCTGGGGCCCAGGTGGTGGTCGCCAGTTCGGCGATGATCTTGGCGGCCTCGCCTTCGCTCACCCGCAGGGTGTCCGAGGGGTGTTCGATGCCGGGGCCGGCGAAGGCCAGGAAAGTGTTCTGCCAGGGGGCCGTCATTTTGTTGTGTCGGTCGGTGATCCAGGTGGTACATGGCGCGGAGGGACCCCTACACGCATCGGCGATGCTTGCGGGACAAGCATTTCGCCAACATGGGGGAATGCGATATACCTGCTTGCCAGTCATAGAGCGGGTAGCCGGGTTTTGGTTCCCCCCGCGCGCGACGAACCGTAGGGGTGCCGGCCACCTGTCGCGCCTTTGTCGTAAACAAGACAAAACGGGAATTCAGTTGCGAATTTTCAAGTCATTGAAATAAATCGATTAATTTCGATATGGCCGGTGTGGCACGCCCCTTGCGAAGTGCTTGCCATCAACCCTTGGGAGAATCGCCATGATCAATCTGACCCCCGCTGCCGTTAAAGCTGTCCAACGTTTCATTCGTGGTTCCGAAACGCCCGTGCTCGGGTTGCGCCTGACCATTTCCGGTGGCGGTTGTTCCGGCCTCCAATACGGCATGAAGCTCGAAACCGAGAAGGCCGAGGACGACTGGGAACTGGAAGTCGAAGGCGTCAAGGTGTTGGTCGATGCGATGACCATGCCGATGATCGACAACGTCACGGTCGATTTCATCGATACCCTGACCCACACCGGCTTCAAGTTCGACAACCCCAACGCCAGCGCCCAGTGTTCCTGCGGCTCTTCGTTCTCGGTCTAAGGAGCGCACAGCATGTGGGAATACTCTGACAAGGTTCGCGAACACTTCTTCAACCCGCGCAACTCCGGCCCGCTGGAAGAAGCCAATGGGATCGGCGACGTCGGTTCCATCCAGTGCGGCGACGCGCTGCGCCTGATGCTCAAGGTCGAGCCGGAAACCGAAATCATCCTCGACGCCCACTTCCAGACCTTCGGCTGCGGTTCGGCGATTGCCTCGTCGTCGGCGCTGACCGAAATGGTCAAGGGCCTGACGCTGGACGAAGCACTGAAAGTGTCCAACCAGGACATCGCCGATTTCCTCGACGGTCTGCCGCCGGAAAAGATGCATTGCTCGGTCATGGGCCGCGAAGCCCTGCAGGCCGCCATCGCCAACTACCGCGGTGAAGAGTGGTCGGATGACCACGAAGAGGGCGCGCTGATCTGCAAGTGTTTCGCCATCGACGCGGTGATGATCGAGGATGTGGTCAACGCCAACAATCTCAACACCGTCGAGGAAGTGACCTTCTACACCAAGGCCGGCGGCGGTTGCGCGGCCTGCCACGAGGGCATCGAGGAAATCCTGGCCAAGGTCAAGGCCTCGCGCGCCGGCCCGGGCGAAGTCTCGCCGCCGCCGGCGTGCCCGGCCACACCGGAAGCACCGAAGCCGCCGAGCAAGAAGCTGTCAATCGTCGAAAAGATCAAGGTCATCGAGGAAGTGCTGGCCTCGGTTCGCCCGATGCTGCAGCGCGACCACGGCGATGTCGAACTGGCCGACGTCCAGGGCAAGAAAATCTACGTGCACCTGAAGGGCGCCTGCTCCGGCTGCATGATGGAGGCGGCCACCCTCGGCGGCATCCAGCAGAAGATGATCGAATCCCTCGGCGAACTGGTGCAGGTGCTGCCGTCGTCGCACATGCCGGTCGAAGCCTGATCTCCGCCCAACCCCACAGAGAACCCAAAAGGACAGCGCCATGGAACCGATCTATCTGGACAACAACGCCACGACGCGCTGCGACCCTGCCGTGGTCGAAGCCATGCTTCCCTTCTTCACCGAACATTTCGGCAATGCCTCGTCGATCCACGCCTTCGGCAGCGAAGTCGGCAAGGCGCTGAAGAAGGCCCGCGGCCAGGTGCAGGCGCTGCTCGGCGCCGAGCACGACTCGGAAATCATCTTCACCTCCTGCGGCACCGAGTCCGACTCGACCGCCATCCTGTCGGCACTGAAGGCGCAGCCGGAGCGCAACACGGTGATCACCACCAATGTCGAGCACCCGGCCATCCTGACGCTGTGCGAGTGGCTGGAAAAAGAGGGCTACATCGTCCACAAGCTGAAGGTGGACAAGAAGGGCCGCATCGACATGGATGAATACAAGTCGCTGCTCCAGGACAATGTCGCCATCGTCTCGGTGATGTGGGCCAACAACGAGACCGGCACCATCTTCCCGGTCGAGGAAATGGCCGCCCTGGCTTCGGCCAGGGGCATCATGTTCCATACCGATGCGGTGCAGGCCGTCGGCAAGATTCCCATCGATCTGAAGAACACCAAGATCGACATGCTGTCGCTGTCCGGCCACAAGCTGCACGCGCCAAAGGGTATCGGCGTCCTCTATCTGCGCCGCGGCTGCCGCTTCCGTCCGCTGCTCCGTGGCGGTCACCAGGAACGTGGTCGCCGGGCCGGTACCGAGAATTCGGCGTCCATCGTCGGCCTCGGCATGGCCTGCGAACTGGCCATGAACAAAATGGCCATCGAGAACAGCGAAGTGAAGCGCCTGCGCGACAAGCTGGAGCAGGGCATCTTGAGCCAGATCACGCACTGCTTCCCGACCGGTGACGTCAGCAACCGCCTGCCCAACACCAGCAACATCGCCTTCGAATACATCGAGGGCGAGGCCATCCTGCTGTTGCTGAACAAGATGGGCATCGCCGCCAGTTCCGGCTCGGCCTGTACCTCCGGCTCGCTCGAACCGTCGCACGTGATGCGCGCCATGGGCATTCCCTACACCGCCGCCCACGGCACCATCCGCTTCTCGCTGTCGGTCTACAACACCGAAGCCGAAGTCGATCGTGTCATCGAAGCAGTGCCGCCGATCGTCGCCCAGTTGCGCAAGCTGTCACCGTACTGGACCGACAAGGGGCCGGCTGCCAATCCGGAAGCCGCCTTCGCCCCAACCTACGCCTGAACCAGCGAAACTTTTTGCAGCAGTCTCTCTCTGTAGCACCTCGGTTAGCCCCGGAAGAAATTCCGGGGTTTTTTTTGCGCGTTCAGTCGGGCGATGAATTGTTGCGTCAGCATTTGTTTAACATTGCCTCCGCACAATGGGCACATCCATTTGACGAGAACAGCTCCATGACGCCCAATTCCTTCCCCGCCACGCCCAGCCGTTTCCGGCATCGTCTGTTGACAGTGCTTCTACTGGGCTCGGTTGTGGCCACCTTCACCTTGCTGGCGCGTAATCCTGCGCTTCAGGGAGTCTGGCCGTGGGAGGTGCAAGCGAGTGTCGGACAGATGGGCAGCGCGATCGGGCTCGCCGACTATCAGGTACAGATCGAGGCAATGCCGATCATTGGAGTGAGCAGTGACGTTTCCGGCCTGACCTACGATCCCGACCGGCGCACGCTCTTCGCGATCACCAACAAGCGCCCGGAAATCATTGAGCTCTCGTTGCAGGGCGAGGTTCTGCGGCGGCTGCCAGTGAGCGGCCTGGAGGATCCGGAGGCTATCGAATACATTGCTCCCGGCCTTTACGTGATTGCCGACGAGCGCTTGCAGGCACTGGTGGAAGTCCGTATCGACGAGGCAACGACGGCCATCGATACGAAATCGGCCAGGCGCCTGAGCATCGGGATGGAGCGCAGCGGCAACCGGGGTTTCGAGGGGCTGGCCTACGACCGGGCGGGCGACCGGCTGTTCGTCGCCAAGGAGAAGAAGCCCATGCGCATCTACGAGGTCAGCGGGTTTCCTTCGCTGGGCGGCACCAGCGAACGGCCGCTGCATATCACCAATGACGCGAAGCGCGATGCGGCGCTACCGGTGCGTGATCTGTCCAGTCTGTATTTTGATGCGGCCAGCGGTCACCTGCTTCTGCTTTCCGATGAGTCGCGTCTGGTTGTCGAACTGGATGCACAGGGACGTCCGCTGGCACGACTGGCCCTGCGCAAGGGACGGCACGGACTGGTGAAAAGCGTACCGCAGGCCGAAGGGCTGAGCATGGATGACGCCGGCCGGCTCTACGTGGTCAGCGAACCAAATCTGTTCTACGTTTTCAGTCGCCAGAATTGAAATGGGTCGGGCATCAAATCAGGGCAGATACTTGCTGCACTTGACGACGGGTAGAACCTCGATATGTTCGTCGAATTCCACTTCCTCGACTTCCGGTCCACGCCGTTCGGGAATTTGCCGACGTTCCTCGGTTCCATATGGCGGGCCGACATCGAGTTCGCGGCGGTCCTTGCCAGTTCGTTTGTCTTCGTCAGGGCTATCGCTCATCGGTCGGTTGGCAAAGTTCAGATGGAGTGATTTTCCATCAGTCTAGTGCGCTTTGCCGTCGGCTTCCCGAATTTTTTACTCGTCGCGAATGCTCGTACTCAAGATGTTCGGGTGCTGCCCGTCATATACCGATAGCGTTGTCAGCGCCCTGCCGGCAAACCCTTGATCCAGTCGCGCTGGGCTTCCCGCCGGCGTTTGTCGGTCAGGCGCTCGATGATGCGCTCGGCGACCTCGGCGAAGGGCAGCATGCCGCTCGGCAGGATTTCGTCACAGCGCAGGACGTGCAGGCCGATCGGCGATTGGAGGACATCGCTGATCTCGCCTTCGGTCAGCGCGAAGGCGGCCGGCTCCAGTTCGGCATACAACTGACCGCGTTTGACCACGCCGAGCTTGCCGCCTTCCATGGCGGTCGGGCATTGCGAGTGGCGCAGCGCGGCGGCGGCAAAGCTGTCCGGCGTGCGCACGGTGCCGCGCAGGGCGGTCAGTTGGGCATGCGCCTTGAGTTTTTCGGCCGGGTTGTTGAAGGTAATCAGCAGATGACGCAGGCGGCGGGCTTCCGGTCGGTCGAAGGCTTCCGGATGCAGACGGTAGTAGATTTCGGCATCGACGGCAGTGACCGGGGCCGTGTTGGAGGCAACTTTCTCAAGCACGCTTTCGACGCGCAGATCGCGTTCGACAGCCTCTGCCAGAAGGCTCTTGTCGAGGCCGCTGCGTTCCAGGTCGAGGGCGAATTCGTCGGCCGACGGGTAGCGCTGACTGATTTCGGCGATGCGGGTGGTCAGCGTCGCCTCCGGCACCACGACATTGGCCGCGGCGCTGCTGGCCAGGATGCGCTGCTCGATGCTGTCCTGCTGGCGGGCGACCTCGGACAGCCGGTGACGTTCCGGTTCAGACAGCGTCTCCGGCGCTTTGCGGAACAGTTCCCAGGAAAGTTTCAGTTCAAGGTAACCGGGTTGCATCGTCTTACTCCTTGGCTTCAGTCGGGTCCAGGGCGTCTTCGGGAATCTGCAGGACGCGCCCCAGCAGGCAGTCGAAATGGATGTGATAGGCGACGCCACCGGGCGCGTCGCGAACGACCTTGATCACCTCGCCGATGGCGCCGACCGGAATCAGCACCTCGCCGCCCACCGACAGGCCCTTGGCGGCCAGCACCTTCTCGCGGAACTCGAAACGCGACGGGGTCCACGGCTCGTCGCCGCCGATCAGTTCCTCTTCACGGCAGCCGACGATCTTGTCTTCGTCGAGGAAATTCACCGAGTAGATGACCTGGTCCTGGAGAAAGGTGCCGACATCGACGACGTAGCCGATGCTGCCGCGACGGACCAGCGGCATGCCGGGATCGAGGCCGGGATAGGTGCCGTCGTTGCGCACGTTGCGGATCAGGCGTACGGCCTCACCTTGTGCCCATCTGCTGTTGGTCATTCGCGGAACACCTTGTCGAGGGAAATGAAGGAGCTGAAGCCGCCTTCCGGCTTGGCCTGGTTCTGGAAGACGGCGAAGACCTTCTCGTTGATCGAGTTGGAGTTGACGAAGTCCTGGTAGGCGCGTTCCAGCCACAGGCGGTAGATGCCGCGCTGTTGCTCTTCTTCCGGCGGCAGGTTGGGCGCCTGCTTGGCCAGGTAGTCGTGGAAGCGCTGCAGGATGTGCAGGCGATTCACATGGACGACGCTCGGTTCGTAGGGAATCTCGAAAAATTCGAGGAAATCTTCGGCGGAAACCAGGTCTTCCATGGCTTCGGCAAGGCTCAGGGTATCTTCCATCATGTTCTCCTCAGGCGGCGGCAAGTGATAGTTCGGGTTCATCGGATTGCTGGAATTCATTGACTACTTCGAGCAGCTTGCCGGCGCCGAGATGGTCGCGGCTGTCGAGAACGGCCAGCTTGGCCAGGCGGGCGCGCGAGGCGGAAATCTGGCCGAGGCGCAGCAGCACGACGCTGGCGGCCTTCAGGGCGAGCAGGTAGAAACGCAGCAGGCCGAAGGAGTTTTTGGCGGCGGACCCCAGGCGGGTTTCGTCAAGCAGGTTCCAGTCGGACGGCAGGCCGAGGTGGCGACCGGATAGCTGCATGGCGCGTTCGACGACAACCAGAGCATCCTCCAGCCGGTGCTGGTAGAAGTAATAGCGGTATATGCCGACCAGCACGCTGAGATTCTCCGGGGCCAGCAGGTGGGCGCGCAGCAGCAACAGCTCGGCTTCCGGATCACCGTATTCGGCGGCCGCCTGGGCGATCAGCCGTTCCGCTTCGGCCGGCAGCGCGTCCTCGAAATACAGCTTGCAGTCGGAAAAATCGAGCAGGTCCATATCAGAGTACCGCCTCATTTTCGCAGCACAGGTCGCCGGCACTGCACACCTTGCACTCACCGGCACGATCGGGTGGCGGCGGTTCGTTACGGAGTTCGGCCAGTTCCTTTTCCATGGTCTCAATACGTTCGATCAGGCAGGCGATCGACTTGGCCACCGGATCGGGTAGCAAGTGATGGTCGAGGCTGATGCCATCGACCGGGCGTGCCGAACCGACCCGGGTGTCGACGATCCGGCCGGGAATGCCGACCACCGTCCGGTCGGCCGGCACGTTCTTGACGACGACCGAGTTGGCGCCGACGCGCACCCGCTCGCCGATGGTGATGGGGCCAAGGATCTTGGCGCCGGCGCCGACCACCACGCCGTCGGCCAGTGTCGGATGGCGCTTGCCCTTGTTCCACGAGGTGCCACCCAGCGTCACGCCGTGATAGAGCGTCACGTCGTCGCCGACTTCGGCCGTCTCGCCGATGACCACGCCGGCGCCGTGATCGATGAAGAAGCGACGGCCGATGCGGGCGCCGGGGTGGATGTCCACATTGGTCAGCGTCCGCCCGAGGAAGGACAGGAAGCGCGCCGGAAAGCGCCAGCCGGCGCGCCACAGGCGATGTGACAGGCGGTGGCAGAGTACGGCATGGACGCCGGGATAGGTGGCCAGCACCTCCAGCGTCGAGCGGGCGGCCGGATCGCGCTGGAAGACGCAGGCCAGGTCCTCGCGAAGGAGCGAGCCGAGGCCCGGGGCAGCGGTTGCGGTAGCAGTCATGGTCAGCGCTTCAGACATGGAAGGGGCTCCGGACGGAGGAGAGCAGGGCCTGCAGGTCGCCGGTTTCCGGCGGCCGCTTGCGACTGGCGACGAAATGGCGGACCAGCGGCAGCAGGGCGGTGGCTTCGCCGGCTTCGAGGGTGAGGCCGAGTCCGGCGAAGACGACTTCGACGGCATGCGATCCGGAATGCTTGCCGAGCACGATGCGGTGCGCCTGGCCGACTTCGCGCGGGTCGAAACCCTGGTAGTTGTCCGGGTGCTTCAACAGGCCGTCGACATGGATGCCGGCTTCGTGGGTGAAGGCGCCGGCGCCGACGACACTCTTTTGCCACGGCACGGCACGGCCTGAGGCGCTGGCGACGCTGGCCGAGAGGCCGGGGAAACCCTTGAGGTCGATGCCGGTAGCGATGCCGTACAGCTTGCCGAGGCCGAGCACGACTTCTTCCAGCGGCGCGTTGCCGGCGCGTTCGCCGAGGCCGTTGACCGTGGTATTCACATGCGTCGCGCCGGCCTTGCAGGCGGCCAGCGTGTTGGCCGTAGCCAGGCCCATGTCGTCGTGGGCGTGCATTTCTATTTCGAGATCGGTGTGCTGGCGCAACTGGGCGATACGCTCGAAGGTGCCGAAGGGTTCGAGGACGCCAAGGGTGTCGGCAAAACGCAGGCGGCGGGCGCCGGCGCGTTCGGCGGTCTCGGCCAGGGCGCAGAGGAAATTCATGTCGGCGCGCGAGGCGTCTTCGCAGCCGAGGCCGACTTCCAGGCCGAGGTCGAGGGCGGCACCAATGTAGCGCGGCAGTTCGCGCAGCAGCCAGCTGCGTTCCTGCTTGAGCTTGTAGGCCAGGTGCTGGTCGGAGGCCGGCACCGAGATGTCGATCAGGTGGGCGCCCAGGCCGGCGCAGGCGGCGATATCGTCCGGGTGCATGCGGCTCCACACCATCAACCGCGGCGCCAGGCCGAGGCCGGCGACGGCGCGGATCGATTCGCGCTCCTCGGGGCCCATGGCCGGAATGCCGACTTCCAGTTCGGGCACGCCGATGGCGGCCAACTGGCGGGCGATGCCCAGTTTTTCGTCCAGCGAGAACGCCACGCCGGCCGACTGTTCGCCGTCGCGCAGGGTGGTGTCGTTGATGGTGACGAAAGGCTGTGGGCTCATGGCATTCTCCTCGCCATCTATCTAGCAAAGGTGGTGCCAGTGTTCAAGTCATTGAAAAATAAGTTAATTATCATTCATTCTCGGTGGCCTGTCGGGCAAATGTAGAGAATGCGACAAAGTGTTGACCGCATTGCACCGTGACAGGGCGGGCTGCGCGATGCTGCTCCGGCCGGTGCCGGAACGGTGCATATACGCCCCGGTACGGATCGGTTGTGGCCAGTGGAATCACCGGAGCAGATTTCGTGTCGAATCGCCGTGGACTGCTTCCGCCAGTCCGCATGTCGTTAATTGGCGAAAGGAGAGCAAATATGGAGACGCAGAGCAAACCAGCCGAGCCAGCGCCGATGCTGGCCGCGCCGCAGGAGGAACACCGGTGGCTGCAGCAACTCGTCGGTGAATGGAGCAATGAGGCGCAGATGACGATGGGACCCGAGTCGGCCGAGACCTGCAAGGGCGCCGAGAGCGTGCGCAGCTTGGGCGACCTGTGGATTCTGGCCGAGGGTCGGGGCGAGATGCCGGACGGCGGCACCGCCACGATGGTGATGACCCTCGGCTATGACCCGGGGCAAAAGCGCTACGTCGGTACCTGGGTCGGTTCGATGATGACGCACCTGTGGGTGTACGACGGCGAACTGGATGCGAGCGGCAAGGTATTGACGCTCAACGCCGAAGGTCCCGACATGTCGCCCGGGGCGGCTCCCGGGAAAACCGCCAGCTACAGGGACGTGATCGAGATCAAGAACGCCGACCACCGAACCTTGACCTCGTTCTGTCTGGGCGAGGACGGCAACTGGCAGCAGTTCATGATCGCCCACTACCGACGTACGAAGTAGCGGTTGGTGGTGGTTGCGGCGCGTCCTGGGCAACGTGTGCCCCGGTCTTCGCTCAATAGAGCAGGAAGGGCCGGCGTTCCTCGATCCAGGCCGCCTCGTCGGCGGTGGTCAGGGCCTCGAGATCGGCTGGCGTGGCAGCCGGGTCGTCCACCCATTCGCGCAGCAGCGGCGAGCCGTTGATCAGGTCAATGGCCAGCCGGTCATGCTCGTATTCGTAGGCGAAATCGCGCCACAAAGGATAGTCCGGATAGAGCCGACGGATGGCCTTGAAGGACAGGCTCTGCAGGCGCCACGGGCGGAAGGCGGGGTGGTCGTAATGCGGCGCCTCGGCGTGAATGTGCAGGCCGTGGCACAGTTGGCCGGCGTGCTTGTGGAAGGTCGGCTCGAACCAGCAGTCGCGCAGCACGCAGCCAGCCAGCCAGTCCGGCGCCAGCGCCTGCATTTCGCCAAGTACGGCACGGGCGTCGATGTCCGGCGCGCCGAATAGTTCCAGCGGCCGGGTGGTGCCGCGGCCTTCCGAAAGCGTCGTGCCTTCGAGCATCACGGTGCCGGCGTAGGTGCGGGCCATCGCCAGGTTGGGGGCGTTCGGGCTGGGATTGATCCAGGCCCGTTCGCCGAGCGGCCAGCCGTGGCCGGGTGCGGCTTCCGGCTGCCAGCCGTCCATGGCGATGACGCGGTAGTCCACATCCAGATTCAGCGTGGCGACGAACCAGTGGCCGAGTTCGCCCAGCGTCAGGCCGTGGCGCATCGGCATGGCACCGGCGCCGACGAAACTTTCCCAGCCAGTGCGCAGGGTCAGACCCTCGACCGGCCGGCCGGCCGGGTTCGGGCGGTCGAGCACCCACACCGACTTGCCGTACACCGCGGCGGCTTCCAGCACGTAGCGCAGTGTGGTGATGAAGGTGTAGATGCGGCAGCCGAGATCCTGCAGGTCGACCAGCAGCACGTCGAAGCTGTCCATCATTGCCGCCGTCGGCCGACGCACTTCACCGTACAGGCTGAACACCGGAATGCCGTGGCGCGGATCGCGGAAGTCGGGCGACTCCATCATGTTGTCCTGCTTGTCGCCGCGCAGCCCATGCTGCGGCCCGAAGGCGGCACTCAGGTTGAGGTCGGGCAGGGCGGCCAGTGCGTCGAGGGCATGGCCGAGGTCAGCGGTGACCGAAGCCGGATGGGCGAGCAGGGCGACGCGGCGGCCAGCCAGCGGGGCGCGCAGGGCGGGATCGGCGAGCAGGCGGTCGAGGCCGGTCTGAAAACGGATGGTCATGGGCGACTCAGGGAAAGGGTGAAGGTCTGACGGAGATGGAAGTCCGGGCGCTCGGCCGCATGCGCCAGCGCCCAATAGTCCTTGCTGCCGTCGGCCGCTTCGATGACGGCGCTTAGGCCGAGGCGCAGCAGCGGGCCAGGCGGCAGCAAGGGGGCAGGGATGTTGGCATGCAGTTGAAAGCCGTCGTCCAAGGGCTGGAACTCGGTCGATGGCGCTGCCTCGGGTACGAAGCTGTCGTCACGCTGCCGGTAATCGCTGAAGCGATAGCAGGCCCACTGGCCGGAGGGTGAAAAATTGTACTCGCGGTATGCGGTGCCGCTTTCCTTGGCGAGAAAGGCTTCGCAGCAGGTGTGTTGCCAGAGTTCGTCCGCCGAAGCAGGGCTGACTGGCGGCGGAATAAGCAGCGCCGAAAGGTCGCCCAGGAAGCGGTAGACGAGGTCAAGCCCGTGTTCTGAAGCGGCCAGGGAAACGCTGAGGCGGAAATCAGTGCGGCCGGGCGCGGCGGGGTGGCGAAGGAGGACTGACGGGGCGCGGCCTGGCACGGCGAGGGGTATCCGGAAGGGCTGAGGACGACAGTTTATCTGCCGCTCGGCCCCCGGCAAAACGCAGCCCGTCCGGCGCTGGCCGGAGCGGGCCGGATTTTCAGCAAACGGCCGGCGTGGTCAATTGCCGACGGGTGGCGTGCTGGCGGCTAACGACGATGAGCAGGAGGGCGGTGACCAGCAGCAGCCAGGTGGCCGGTTCAGGCACCTGGTTGGCTGCGAGCAGGGCAAGTGCAGCCTCGCCGGCCATGGCATGTACGACTGCGGTTGGGTGCATCAGGTCGAAGAAGACCGATGTATCGCAGGTATTGACATCGCTGATGCACGGGACGAAGGCGTTGGACAGCCCGTAGGTCGCTCCGCCATTTGCCGCATCGTCAACCAGCTCGGTAACCAGGCTGAAAAAATCGAAACTGGTGACGTGGATGCTGCTGTTCAGGCTGGCGATGGCAGCCGCGAGCAAGGCGTTGTACTCCACGCACACATCGGTTGCCGCAGGGATGATGCCGTTGACCGCGGCTTCCGGCGTAATGCCGAGATTGGGTGCATTGGCGATCAGGAAATTACTTGCGCCCTTGCCGATCAGGTAGTTCAGCGAGGCCGTCACATTGGCGATCGCCATCTGGGCGGCAGCCACACGCGCAGCTGCATCGTCGGCATAGGCCGAGGCGATGCCGAAAAGGTCGTTGCTACCGATGGCGATGACGAACAGATCGTTGGCGCTGGCATTCGAGTGGCCGGCACCCCAATAATTCATGACTTGTACCTGCAGCCCTGTGGGGATGCCGAGCGCCCCGTCGGCCAGACCACTGGTGTCAGTTTTGGCGCCGGCCCAGGCGTAATTGTTACCGCCCAGTTGGAAAGGCTTCGCGGCATCGGCATTCCCCAGTCCGGCGGCGATACGTTCGACCCATACCTGCCCGTTCGAGAAGCGCCCTTCAAAGTAAGGCTGCGACGGGAGGGTGCCTGAGGATGCTGTGTAGACATTACCGGTGTCCGACAGGCTGTCACCGAAAAAATAGACATTGGTGTAGGCCGCTTGCGCGGCAAAGCTGGCGCCAAAACTCAGGCCGAGGGCCAGCAGGGTGCGCCGGCTGCGGCGCAGGATGTTTAACATGGTAAAACCCCCGAAATTGACAAATTCGTAACGAATAAGTGCTTGTTGCACTAAAGAAAAACGAATTTCTCTGATGAAGATTGAATATGAATTTTGGGTGAATTCTAGCAGTGCGCTGGCCGGATTTATCTGGCTATTGCATTCCGGTAGACGGATGTCGATGACGGCGTTGCGCCGTGGCACCGCACAGCGTTTTCGGTTAACTTACGGCCTTTTCGGCAAGTGCTTCAGGGAGACACAAATAATGACGCCGCTGCGCATCAACCTCGAACAAGAAGACATCCCCACCCATTGGTACAACGTCGTTGCCGACATGCCCAACCCGCCGGCGCCGTCGCTCGGGCCGGACGGCAAGCCGGTGCCGCCGGAGGCGATGGGGGCGATCTTCCCCGATCCCATCCTCGAACAGGAAATGAGCGCCGAGCGCTGGATTCCGATTCCCGAGGAAGTCCGCCAGATCTACGCCCAATGGCGCCCGGCGCCGCTCTGTCGGGCGCTGCGCCTGGAACAGATGCTGGGCACGCCGGCGAAAATTTTCTTCAAGTACGAAGGCGTCTCGCCGGCCGGTTCGCACAAGCCCAATTCCGCCGTGCCGCAGGCTTTCTACAACAAGCTTGCCGGCACCAAAAAGCTGACCACCGAAACCGGCGCCGGCCAGTGGGGTTCGTCGATCGCCTATGCCGGCCAGATGTTCGGCCTGCCGGTGCGCGTCTTCATGGTCAATGTCAGCTACCAGCAGAAACCTTTCCGCCGCTCGATGATGCAGACCTGGGGCGCCGAAGTCTTTGCCTCGCCGACCAATCTGACCAATGCCGGCCGCGCCGCGCTGGCCGCCGATCCGGATTGCCAGGGCTCGCTCGGTCTGGCGATTTCCGAAGCGGTCGAGGAAGCGGCGGCTGATCCCGGCACTTGTTACACCCTCGGTTCGGTGCTCAACCATGTGCTGCTGCACCAGACGGTGATCGGCCTGGAAGCCAAGAAGCAGTTCGACAAGATCGGCCTCTACCCGGACGTGATTTTCGGGCCCTGCGGCGGCGGTTCCAGCTTCGGCGGCATCGCCTTCCCCTTCCTTGCCGACAAGGCGGCCGGTGACAAGCGCGCCCAAAACCTGCGCTGCGTCGCCGTCGAGCCGACTTCTTGCCCGACGTTGACCAAGGGCGCCTACACCTACGATTACGGCGACGCCTCCGGCTACACGCCGATCATGAAGATGTACACGCTCGGCCACGACTTCATGCCGCCGGGCATCCACGCCGGCGGCCTGCGTTATCACGGCGCCTCGCCGCTGCTCTCGCAGCTGTTCCACGAGAAGCAGCTGGAAGCCATTGCCGTGCCGCAGGTCGGCACCTTCCAAGCCGGCGTCCAATTCGCCCGTGCCGAAGGCATCATCCCGGCGCCGGAATCCTGCCACGCCATTCGTGCCGCCATTGACGAAGCGCTGCGCTGCAAGGAGACCGGCGAGGCCAAGACCATCCTCTTCTGCCTGACCGGCCACGGGCATTTCGACATGGCTTCCTACGACAGGTATTTCAGCGGCAAACTGGAGGACTACGAATATCCAGCCGAGGCGATTGTCGAATCGCTGAAGCATCTGCCCAAGGTCGGCTAATTCATGAAAGCCTTCGTCTTTCTGCTCATTCTCGGCAATCTGCTGTTTTATGCCTACGCTGAGGGCTATCTCGGTCAACCGGAAAATCCGGATGCCGCCCGCGTCACCAACCAGATCCAGCCCGAGCGCATCCGCATCGTCTCGCGTGACCGCGAGCCGCCCCTGTCGGGGACGGCTGGTGAGCAGGAAAGCGCACCAGCAGCCAGCGAGCCGGTGGTGCTGCAGCCCGCTGGCGAACTTGCCGGCAATGGCGAGGGCAAGGTCTGCCTGGCCTGGAACAACCTGTCGGCAAGCGATGCCGACCGCCTGACCAGCCTGGTTACCAGCCGCTTTCCGGATTTTCGCATCAACCGTCGGCTGGAGGCTGGCGAGAGCGGCGGCTGGTGGATTTACATCACACCGCAGGCGACCAAGGCGGAAGCCGAGAAGAAGGCCGCCGAGCTGCGCCAGCTAGGCGTCACCGACTATTTCATCATCCAGGACGGTCCCAACCGCTTCGCCATCTCGCTTGGCGTTTTCTCGGCCGAGAAGGGCGGGGCGGACCGACTGGCCGAACTGAGGGCCAAGGGCGTGCGGTCCGCCCGCCTGATGCCGCGTCCGGGCAAGGACGGCACGATCAGCCTGCAAGGCGAAGGGCCTGCCGCCGGCCAGGCAGCCCTGATCGCTGCGTTGAACGGCAATCTGGCCAAGCCGGCGGCCAGGGATTGCCCGTGAGCGATTTTGTCGTCGGCCTGACCGGCGGCATCGGCAGTGGCAAAAGCCGCGTGGCCGATCTCTTTGTCGAATGTGGGGCGGCGCTGGTGGATACCGACGCCATCGCCCACGAACTGACCGGTCCGGGTGGCGGCGCGATGGCGGAACTGATCGCCGCCTTCGGGCCGGGCATTGCCGATGGACAAGGCGCGCTCGACCGGTCAGCCATGCGCCAACGGGTTTTTGCCGCGCCGGAAGAGCGGCAGCAACTGGAAGCCATCCTCCATCCGCTGATTCGCCACCTGGCCGATGACCGCTGTCGGGCCGCCGCGGCGCCCTACGTCATCCTGGCCGTGCCGCTGCTCATCGAGTCGGGCAGTTTTCGCCAGCGCTGCAACCGTATCCTCGTCGTCGATTGCCCGGAAGAACTGCAGATCGCCCGGGTCATGGCGCGCAACGGCCTGTCGGCCGCCGAGGTGCGGGCCATCATGGCCGCCCAGGCAACCCGTCAGCAGCGACTGGCGGCGGCCGATGACATCATCGCCAACGACAGCGATCTGGCGACTCTTGAACAGCGGGTTAACGCCCTGCACGAAAAATATCTAGCACTTTTAGCCGAGATACCTAAAGCAAGCTGTTGAGATTTGCATGCAAATGCTTCAAAATTCGAAAAATTTTCCGTTTTCCCGGACACCGCTGCGTGATTACCTACGAGTACCCGTTTAACGAACGCATCCGCACGCTACTGCGTCTGGAGGACCTGTTCGAAAAAACGGTGTACTTCGCGCAATGCGAAGGTTCTCTCGAGCACCATACGGCGCTCGTCACCCTCTTTGAAATCCTGGAAGTCGCCGGTCGCGCCGACCTCAAGATGGACCTCATCCAGGAACTGGAACGCCAGCGCCAGACGCTGCTGGCCTACCGCAACAATCCCGACATTTCCGAAGAAGCGCTGTCCGGCGCTTTGTACGAAATCGAACAATCCTCTGCCGCGCTGCTCGGCATGACTGGCAAGATTGGCCAGTACCTGCGTGACAACGACTGGCTGATGGGCATCAAGAGCCGGGCGGCGATTCCCGGCGGCGTCTGTGAATTCGACCTGCCGTCCTACCACTGGTGGTTGCACCGTGACCCCGAGGTTCGGCGCGAAGCACTCAGTGGCTGGACCCAACCGATGACCCCGATGCGCGATGCCGCCGCCATCGTCCTGCGCCTGCTGCGTTCCAGCGGCCGGCCGAAGACCTACACGGCGACCGCCGCCCAGTTCCAGCTCAACCTCGGCGGCACCGCCGCGCAGATGGTGCGCATTTCCGTCGATGACGAGCAGCCGGCGATTCCGGAAGTCAGCGCCAACAAGTACTTCCTCAATATTCGCTTCACCAAGCCGCCGCGCGGTGAACTCAAGGCGCGCAACTGCGAAGGCGACATTCCCTTCGACCTGACTTTCTGCAATCTCTGATGAAGCCAGTGCGCAAGGTGCGCTGCCCGCAATGCGGCGGAGAATCGATCTGGTCTCCGGAAAATCCGTGGCGCCCGTTCTGTTCCGAACGCTGCAAGCAGATTGATCTAGGCGCCTGGGCCAGCGATTCCTATCGCATCCCGGTGCAGGCTGCACCGTCCGAATTCGACGGCGAACTGCCCGACCAGCCGAGTTCCTGAGTTACCAGCCGCGCATCAGCGCGATGCCGTGGGCGCCAGCGTCCTGGGCGCCGGCCAGCATTTCATTCTTCATCCCCCCGAGAGCGAGCACCGGCAGCGTGTTGCCGGAAATACGCTGGCTGAATTCCGCCCAGCCCAAGCCAGGATTTTCCGGATGCGTCGGCGTCGGTAGAACCGGGCTGAGCAGCGCATAGTCCAGCTGCAACTCGCCAGCGCGGGCGATTTCGCCGGCCGTGTGGCAGGAGGCGCCGACCCAGGCGAAATCCGGCCGGGCGGCACAGGCGGCAAGCGCGCCCGAAGACAGATGCAGGCCATCGGCACCGACACGACGGGCGATTTCGGCATCGTCGTTGATGACGACCAGAGCGCCGGCATCGTGGGCCAGTCGCACCACCACTTCGGCGAACCGCAGGCGCTGCGCCGGCGGCAGCCCCTTGTCGCGCAGCTGGACCAGGCGCAGACCGTCGGCCAACGCTGCTTCCAGGCGCCCCAGCTGGCGTTCGACGCCTTCGCTTTCGGCCATGGTGATGGCCATCGTCGTCGGCAGGCTCAGCGCTTTCAGGATCGGCGCATTGGCCGGCAGGATCGGTTCAACGTGCGGCGCTTCGCCGCCGGTCAGCCAATCAAAAGCCGAATGCTCGAGCGGGGCGGTGATGCCGATTTCGCCGTCCCAGGCGGTAACGCGCCAGAAATTGAGGCGTACCGTCGCATGCGGATAGGTGAATTGCCGGGTCAGCCACGGCGAGCAGGCGGTGACGGTGATGCCGAGTTCCTCCTGCAGCTCGCGTACCAGGGCTGCACGTACCGTTTCGCCCGGCTCGACCTTGCCGCCGGGGAATTCCCAGTAGCCGGCGTAAACCTTGCCCTCCGGCCGCTGGGCGAGCAGGAATTCGCGGCCGTCGGCGCGTAGCATGACGGCGGCGGCAACTTCGACAACGGCGCTCACGACTTTTTCTTTGCTGATGGCTTCTTCTGCCGCCCGGCCAGATCGCGGGCGAACTGCCAGGCCACGCGGCCCGAACGCGAGCCGCGGCTGAGCGCCCAGTTCAGCGCCTCGCGCTCATTGGTAGCGATGCTTGCCTCGTCCACGCCGAAGTGGCGCAGCCAGTGGCGGGTGATGTCGAGGTAATCGTCCTGGCTGAACGGGTAGAAGGAAATCCACAGGCCGAAGCGTTCCGACAGCGAGATCTTCTCCTCGGTCGTCTCGCCCGGATGGATCTCGTCATCGACGCGCTTGGTCTCCAGGTTCTCCGAGAAATACTCGGGCATCAGGTGACGGCGATTGGAGGTGGCATAGATCAGCACATTGTCCGGTGGCGCCGCGACCGAGCCGTCGAGCACCGACTTCAGCGCCTTGTACGCCGTCTCGCCGGCCTCGAAGGAGAGGTCGTCGCAGAAGATGATGAAGCGTTCCGGGCGGCATTCGAGCAGATCGACGATGTCGGCCAGATCGATCAGATCCTCCTTGTCCACCTCGATCAGGCGCAGGCCCTTGCCGGCGTATTCGTTGAGCACGGCCTTGACCAGCGACGACTTGCCACAGCCACGGGCGCCGGTCAGCAGCACGTTGTTGGCCGGCTTGCCGGTGATGAACTGGCGCGTGTTGACGGTGATGCGTTCCTTCTGGTCGTCGATGTTTTCCAGGTCGGCCAGACGGATCGGGTGCGGGTGACGTATCGCCTGCAACCAGCCGCGGCCCTGGTTCTTGCGCCAGCGGAAGGCGATGGCGGCTTGCCAGTCGGGCGGCGGGGGCGGGACGGGCAGCATCGATTCAAGCCGGCCGAGGACGGCTTCGGCGCGGGCGAGCAGGCGTTCAAGCGGAAGGGTGTCGGACATCAGGCAGGTATACTCCGGGCGAAGCTACGCACTCTATCGAAAGCCATGACCAGAATACAAGCCATCCTTGCCCTTTCCTCGCTGCTGCTCGCCGGCTGCGCCAACCTCGGTTTCGGCCCCGCTGAGCCGGCCCCGGCCTGCCCGCCGTGCGCCGCCTGCCCAACTTGTCCGCCGCCGGCTGCAACACCGGCGCCAACCACGCCGCCGCCGTTCTCGCGCACCCTGCAGCCGGCCGCCTGGAGCGATCTGCCAGGCTGGACCGACGATGACGTGGCCGCCGCCTGGCCGGCCTTCCTGCGCTCCCGGGTCGCGTCTATGGCGGCGAATGGAAGCGCGTCTGCGACCTGGCGCGTGCCGCTGACGGCCAGTCGGGGCATGATGCGCGCGCCTTCTTCGAGAACAACTTCCAGCCGCATGCCATCATCGCCGCCGACGGCAGCACCAGTGGCATGGTCACCGGCTATTACGAACCGCTGCTGCAAGGCAGCCGCAACCGTACCCGCGGCTTCGAGCAGGCCGTTCTCGGCGTCCCCGATGACCTGCTGACCATCGATCTCTCCGCCGTCTTCCCCGAGTTGAAGGACAAGCGCGTGCGCGGCCGTCTCGAAGGCAAGCGCGTCGTTCCCTACTGGACTCGGGCTGAAATCGGCAGCCGTGGTGAGGCATTGCCTGCCCGCACGCTGCTCTATGTAGACGATGCCGTCGAACTCTTCTTCCTGCAGGTCCAGGGCTCCGGCCGCGTGCGCCTGCAGGACGGCAGCACCGTGCGTCTCAACTACGCCGACCAAAACGGCCATTCCTACCAGTCGATCGGCCGCCTGCTCGTCGCCCGCGGCGAACTGAAACTGGAAGAAGCCTCGATGCAGGGCATCCAGGCCTGGGCGCGGGCCAATCCGGCGCGCCTCGACGAACTGCTCAACGCCAACCCGAGCTATGTCTTCTTCCGCGAAATGCCGGATAACAATGACGGCCCGATTGGCGCCCTCGGCGTGCCGCTGATTGCCGAACGCACCATCGCTGTCGACCCGCGCTCGGTACCGCTCGGGGCGCCGGTATTCCTGGCGACGACGCGCCCCAATTCGGCGCAACCGCTGAATCGCCTGGTCATGGCTCAGGACACTGGCGGCGCGATCAAGGGCGCCGTACGCGCCGACTTTTTCTGGGGCTTCGGCAAGGCGGCCGGCGAGCAGGCCGGGCGAATGAAGCAGAACGGCCGCATGTGGGTGCTGCTGCCAGCGGAGGCTGCCCCGATATGAAGAATCGATGCACCGCCAGCGGGCGCGTTTTGCAGAAACGCACTTGATCAGTGCGTAACGGCTCGCCCGTAAAAATCTAATGCACTGATTTGTAACACGTTATATGCACTGGAATGGTGCTTGCTTTCCAATCCGGATTCTTTGTCCGGGGGTAACATGGAAACGTATCAATCCAGTAGCAACGTGCTCTTCATCCTGCTTGGCGCCATCATGGTGCTGGCCATGCATGCGGGCTTCGCTTTTCTTGAGCTTGGCACCGTCCGCAAGAAGAACCAGGTCAACGCCCTGGTCAAGATCCTGACCGACTTCGGCGTGTCCACGGTCGCCTACTTCTTCATCGGCTACACCATCGCCTACGGCGTCAATTTCTTTTCCGGTGTCGAGACGCTGGTTGCCAAGAACGGCTACGAGCTGACCAAGTTCTTCTTCCTGCTCACCTTCGCTGCCGCCATTCCGGCCATCGTCTCCGGCGGCATCGCCGAGCGCGCCCGCTTCAATCCGCAACTGATCGCCACCTTCATGATCGTCGGCTTCATCTATCCCTTCTTCGAAGGCATCGCCTGGAACAAGGCCTTCGGCATCCAGGCCTGGCTGCTGGCGACCTTCGGTGCCGAATTCCATGACTTCGCCGGCTCCGTTGTCGTTCATGCCATGGGCGGCTGGATCGCGCTGCCCGCCGTGCTCCTGCTCGGCGCCCGCTACGGCCGCTACACCAAGGATGGCCGCATGTCCGCCCACCCGCCGTCATCGATTCCTTTCCTGGCACTCGGCGCCTGGATTCTGACCGTCGGCTGGTTCGGCTTCAACGTGATGAGCGCCCAGACCCTGGAAAACATCTCCGGCCTGGTCGCCATCAACTCGCTGATGGCCATGGTCGGCGGCACGCTGGCGGCGCTGGTCATCGGCAAGAACGACCCGGGCTTCGTGCATAACGGCCCGCTCGCCGGCCTGGTCGCCGTTTGTGCCGGTTCCGATTTGATGCACCCGATGGGCGCGCTGGTTGTCGGTGCCGTTGCCGGTGGCCTGTTCGTCTTCATGTTCACGCTGACCCAGAATCGCTGGAAGATTGACGATGTGCTCGGCGTCTGGCCGCTGCATGGTCTGTGCGGCGCCTGGGGCGGCATCGCTGCCGGCATCTTCGGCAGCCAGGCCCTGGGCGGCGCCGGCGGCGTCTCGCTGATGTCGCAACTGGTGATGACCGGCCTCGCCATCGTCGTCGCACTGCTCGGCAGCCTGCTCGTCTACGGCGTGCTGAAAGCCACCCTCGGCCTGCGCCTGGATCAGGAAGAGGAATACCGGGGCGCCGACCTCAGTATCCACAAGATCACCGCCACGCCGGAGGGCGATCCGAACTGGTGAGGCGGTGATAGGAAACAATTAAGTCTGTCGGGCGAGAATAAAGTCTGTCGGACAGTAGATGAACAAAGCCCGGCATTTGCCGGGCTTTGTGCTTTTGGACCTTCCGCAGTTCGGCCTTATGTGGAGCTCAACATAAGGCCGATTATGTAGAGCTCCCGATTATGTAGAGTGTCTGGGCGCCGATTGGCGGAATTCAGGCCGGATGCGACTTTCGAGCGGTGCTGGTCTCGCTGAGGTCGACATAATTTGAGCGTTCTCCTGAGGTGGAATTTGCTCGGCAAGAGACGGTCGTGCCGTCAGCCTCACCTTCCCGGAGTACCCAGCTTGCGCACGAACCTGCCAGAATCCCCGACCACGTTGCCGACGAACTGTGTCGTTACAACGACAACCTGCGTGACATGCGCGGCCTCACGGCACATGTCTGGTTGATCGACTTCCTCACCAACGCTCAAATTATGTGGAGCTCAAAATCGGCGCCTGCCGCTCCAGGCGGGCGGTTGGCGCGCGACACTGGCCATGGCTCAACATAATCGGGGCATCTACATAATCGGCCAAAGCTGACCTTGGACCTAAGGTGGGAGTCGGGCAGGTATTAGCCAGTTACCCGCTGCTCAGCCACTGATGGCAATGGCCGCTTTCGCCATTGGCGTAGAACGGCACCAATGCAAAAACGAGAGATGCTGCTACGCCGTGCATATCCGATTCAATTCTTCACAAATTACAATAACATACCCGTTTAGATAAACCACGGGAGACATGTGTGAACGAAATACTCAAAGAAATGCTGGACAAGCATCCCGCGGCGCCTTTCCTATTCATAGGTTCTGGATTCTCCCGCCGGTATCTCAAACTTGAAGATTGGGCGGGCCTGCTACAACGCTTTTGTGGTCCCATCAGGGAGTTCGGCTATTACAGTGCGAAGGCAAATGGCGCCATGCCGCTTGCTGCATCATTTATGGCAGATGACTTCAACGAATGGTGGTGGTCGGCGCCAGAGACCGAAGTAAGTCGGAGCGAATTTGCCGGCGTCGTGAGAGGGCGGTCTGACGCACTGAAAGTGGAGATATGTCGATACATTCGCAATTTCTCCCTGGAAGACGCCCGCAAGTCCGAGTACGGACATGAGATCGCCGCGTTGTCGGAGATATCAGTCGACGGGATCATCACCACGAACTGGGACTTCTTGCTCGAGGAGCTTTTTCCAGACTATCGGGTATTTGTGGGCCAGGAGGAGTTGCTATTCGCAAACCCGCAGGCAATCGGTGAAATATACAAAATACATGGCTCGGCCGACGATCCGCGCTCCCTGGTTCTTACAGATGAGGACTACCTGGAATTTGCCGATAAGAACCCGTATCTTGCGGCGAAGCTGGTAACCATCTTTGTAGAGCATCCGATCGTATTCATCGGTTATTCAATCACGGATCCTCACATCAAGGCGATTATCATGTCCATCGCAAAGTGCTTGACGCAGGACAAGATAGCCGCATTTCAGGAGAACCTGATCTTCGTGCAAAGAGCGGCGGAGGGTCAGGAACCGGCAATTGAGAAGACAACGATCCAGTCATCTGAATTCAGTGTAACGATGACGGTTGCGAAGATCTCTGACTTCTCACAGGTTTACGCGGCGCTTGGGGGAACGAAGCGAAAGATACCGGCGCGCGTCCTGCGCTTCTTCAAGGAGCAAATGTATGAACTTGTACATGCATCTGCCGATACGGACAAGAAGATCGCAGTTGTCGACTACGAGGACATCGATTCAGCCGACGAGGTAGAGTTCGTCGTGGGTGTCGGAGTGGCTCGATTCCAGGCGGCGCTGGGAGAAAAGGTTACCCAGCATGTTCAGGATGCGCTAGCCAAGAAGGGGTACGAAGGGATTAGCGCAGAAGAGGTTTTTACCGACTGTCTTCTCGAGAAATCAAAGTTCCAGGCGACCGATTTGCTGGAAACCGCCTTCCCAGGCTACGGCAGGTCCAATAGAACATTTATCCCTGTATTCAGATACCTCCGATCTGCTGGCATCACGTCGCAGCAGCAGCTAGACGAGTCCAAATATGAAGGAGCGAAGAAGGTCGTCAGGAAGTTATCAGGCGCGGATTACACATTGCCCAGCTACGCCACTCGCTATAAAAAGGAATTTGTCGGTCTCACGACCAACGAAATCATCGAGAAAGCGGCAAGCCCGATAGAAGCGGTGCTGATGCTGGCCCACCAACCAGCTCCCGAAGTTGACCTTGGCACGTTGGCAAGCTTCCTCCGGGAAAACTCGCAGGTGGCCGAAAAGGAACCCTACAGAACGGCCTATCGGAAGCTAGTATGCCGTTATGATCGGTTAGCTTTCGGCTTTTGAAGAAACCAGGGCTCAGTCGCTCGGTACTGTCATTCACAACTGTCGGGGCTCCTATCGCGAGCCTGTGCCTTTGGATATAGGTTTGCAGAGAACTGCAAATCCAAGCCCATGCTGTCGGTGGTAACGCCATTTGACGGCAGGTAATGGGCAAGTTGCCGCCAGGTGTTGGTTAGAGGGCCACGGTCAGCAATGGCCGACCTCCAGACTGTCTCAGAAATTTCAAATCCTGCAGTTCGTCGGCCAGAGCGGAAGTTCAGCGCATTTGCTACTAGCGCCCGCTACGTGACGGATAGCAGGCGCCTACTGTCATCGGATCAATGGTGGGAGGCGTAAGTTAGTGCCTAGACAGAAAACCTGGTCCTCTGAACGTTTTGTCGAGCCGGGCATCACGGTACGTGGCACCCCTCGCTGATCGGATGACAGGAGCGACGTCCCGCGCCAGTACGGCCTCGTCCTGGATAGCGTAATGGGCCAACGACCAATCGCGCCTGAAGTATCCCGGGAAAAATATCCTCTCCGGTTTGTCGGAGATGTGGGCGCAATACACGAAACCGGATGGCGTCGTTTCGACTTCCGCCCATAGACACGGCGCCCACGGATGTCCGCCGTGCAGGATGAGCGCCACGTCTTCGGCATGCGTCGATGCAATGTTCAGCCCTCGGTCTGCCAAGGCGAGCAAACAGCAGAAGGCATCGTCCTTCGCGTAGTAGGAAATGCGCCCGAGACTGCCGTCGGAACACCAGGATCCGTTGTTCCAGTCATAAACGAGCCCGTGCGTGCCGCCGGGGTATTTCTGTTCGATCGCATCGATCCGGAATACGAGGCTGTAGCCCTCGAGCAGGATGGCCATACGTTATCTCCTATTGTCGGTTGATACGCTTGTAGCGGTGGCCGACCGTAATGACATATCCGGTCCTCGAGACGACGACATAGGCGTCCAACTGGTGTTCGAGCTGTTTGGCGCGCTGTTCGCCGACATGCCTGAGCAATTGGGCGCGCGACGTTTTGTCGAAGTAGCGGATGATGGCGCCTTTGTGGTCGTACGCCTTGCGCCCCCATTCGATCAGATAGTCGATCGTCGAGTCGAAAATGGCCCTTTGCTGCATCTGGGCGACCGCGTGATTGCTGAGCTGCATACCAACTCTCCCGATGTGATGTGGCGATGGGAGCAGTTTGATGCCGGAAGTGGCTCACGAGGTGAGCCATTTGCTCCGAAACCCAAAATACTCAGTGGCTCATTTTATGAGCTACATAACGTGATAACGTCGCCATCTTTTCGGCACAGGGGAACCCGGATGCAAGAGGCAGCTGGAGAGATTGTCCTATCGGCAAGCGACCTTTCCTTTTTTGCGGAATGCGCCCATCGAACCTGGCTTGATCGTCTGCACTTGGATCATCCAATGGAGAAGGCCAAGGATGACGAGCAAAACCTGCTCGTTCAGCGAAAAGGATTCGAGCACGAGGAGAGGTACTTTGCCCTCCTGAAGGAAGGGGCCGGTTCATGCGTTGAAATCGCTACCGACTGGCCGCTGGAGAAAAAGCTCGAAGCGACGCGGGCGGCCATCCTCGACGGTGCGGAAGTGGTCTACCAGGCGACGCTCAAGCGGGGCAACCTGATGGGGCACGCGGACTTCCTGGTGCGATCCGGCCATGGAAGCCGGGGACAAAGGCTGTACGAGGTCGCAGATACCAAGCTGGCCCGCTCGACCAAGGCGAAGTTCCTCCTCCAGCTCTGCTTCTATTCCGACCTGCTCTCCGACATTACCGGCGAACTGCCCCACCACATGCACGTGGAACTGGGGAACGGGAAACGGGAAAGCTTCAAGGTCAGCGACTATGTCCACTACTACCGCTCGCTGTTGGGACGGCTGCTCGACTACCTCGCGGCCTATCCCGACGAAGCCGAAGTGCCTTATCCGTCGCCGTGCGACCACTGCGGTCTGTGCCCCTGGCGGGAACGCTGCGCTGCCAAGCGGATCGATGATGACCACTTGTCCGCCGTCGCGGGAATCACCCGCCAGCAGATCGCCCGGCTGGAAGCGGCCGACGTCCGAACCGTGGCCGCGCTCGGTTCGCTCCCGGTATCACAGTCCGTGCCCAAGGTAGCGCCCGAGACCTTGGCGAAGTTACGGGAACAAGCGCGTTTGCAGGTGATTGAACGGGCGTCGGGCCGACAGGTTGTCGAATTGCTCCCCGTGGAAGCAGGAGTGCTTCGGGGATTCGCCCGCCTTCCCCGGCCGGACGAGGGAGACCTGTTCTTCGACATGGAAGGCGACCCTATGGAGGAAGGGGGGCTCGAATACCTGTTCGGCCTGTATTACGTCGATGCCGGGAAGCCCGTGTTCAAGGCGTTTTGGGCCCATACCCGTGAGGAAGAGCGGCGGGCGTTCACCGAGTTCATCGACTTCGTGATGGCTCGTCGGGCGGCATATCCCGGTATGCACGTCTATCACTACGCCCATTACGAAAACACGGCGATCAAGCGCCTGATGACGTCGCACGGCGTTCGCGAGTCAGCCGTGGACCAGTTGCTGCGTGAGAGCCGGTTGGTGGATCTGTACAAGGTCGTCAGGGAAGGTATCCGCATCTCAAAAGACAGTTACTCGATCAAGGCAGTCGAGGCGTTCTATTCCGAGAAGCGCGCCTCCGACGTGAAGAAGGCGACCGACAGCATCGTCGTCTACGAGCAGTGGCGGGAATCCAAGGATCCCGAATTGCTCGAGTCTATCCGCCAGTACAACGAGGAGGACTGCCGTTCGACGTGGCAATTGCGTGATTGGCTGTTGTCGCTGCGCCCCGTTGATCTGCCGTGGTTCGCGACGGCGACCGTGACGGAATCAAAGCAGCCGGCACGGGGTAAGTCGGACAAAACGCTGGAACACGAGAAATGCCTGGAGGACTTCCACAAGCGCCTGGTCACGTGTCCGGAAAACCCGGATCTCGATCCGGAACTGGCTGGACTGGTCGACTCCCTCCTCGATTTCTACCGGCGGGCCGCCAAGCCGCAATGGTGGGCGCTGTTCGACCGCCGCGAGGCGGAACTGGAGGAACTGATCGAGGAGCCGGAGGTCATCGCCGGTCTTCACGATCCCGAGTATGTACGTGAGGGTGAGCGGTACGAAATTTATCGGTACCGCTATCCCGAGCAGGACTTCAAGGTGCGTTCCGGCGACCGTGCCGTCCGTCTCGACAACCTCAGGGAAGCCCTGGTTTGGAAGATCGACGAGGACAGGAATGCTGTCGAACTCGAGATCAGCTTGGGAAAAGGGGAACTCGAGCCACCCGCGACGATGTCGGTTTCGATCGGGGCGCCGGTCGATTCCTCCGCGATGCAGGGCGCCGTGTTCGCCTTTGCCGAGTCCCTCCTCCGAGGAGGAAGCGGTTACAAGGCCGTTCAAGACTACCTGCAACGGCGGACGCCCGACATCTGCGGGCTTGAGCCAGGGCAGCCCATCGTCGGCACGGATGCAACGCCGCTCGACGCCGCCATTGCCGCGGTCGAGCGTCTCGATTCGTCCTACCTGTTCATCCAGGGGCCACCGGGAACGGGCAAGACCTATACCGGATCGCACCTGATCGCTTCGCTGTTGAAGGCCGGGAAGCGTGTGGCCGTCTCATCGAATAGCCACAAGGCCATCAACAACCTCCTCGAGGCGGTCGACAAACGGATGGAAGAGTCTGGGTCTTCCTACTTCGGCATCAAGAAAATATCCAAACCGGAACAGGCGATCGAGAGCCTGTTCATCGTGAATATCGCTTCCGACAAGGCGATCCTTGAGGCGCGTCCGGTACCGCAGCTTGTCGGAGGCACTGCCTGGACGCTCGCCAAGCCCGGTTTCAGGGAATCGTTCGATTACCTGTTTATTGACGAGGCCGGACAGGTTTCCCTGGCCAACACCATCGCGATGGGCATGTGTGCGAAGAACCTGATCCTGCTCGGTGACCAGATGCAGCTCGGGCAGCCAATCCAGGGCAGCCATCCTGGCAGGAGCGGGGAATCCGCTTTGGAGTACCTCCTGGACGGCGAGCCGACGATCGCCCCGGAGAAGGGAGTATTCCTCGGGGTGACCTATCGCATGCATCCAGACGTGTGCCGGTTCATTTCCGATGCCATCTACGACTCGCGTCTCCGCTCGGCCGATTCGACGCTCGAGCGGAGACTCGTCCTGGATGGTTCGGCCCACCCAGCCTTGCGTCCGACCGGGATCCGCTATTTCCCCATTTCGCACGACGCGTGCTCGCAGCGGAGCGAAGAGGAAGCCTCTGCGGTACGGGAGATCGTCGAGAGCCTCCTCGCCCAGCGCTACCGGGACGGTGAGGGGAGAGAACACGCTTTCTCTCTGGACAACATCCTGGTCGTGGCGCCCTACAACATGCAGGTCAACTTGCTGAGACGCGTCCTGCCCAAGGGCGCCAGAGTCGGCACCGTGGACAAGTTCCAAGGGCAGGAGGCCGAAGTGGTCATCGTCTCGATGGCGACCTCGAGCGCGGAATATCTGCCCAGAAATCTGGATTTCCTGTTCAGCAAGAACCGGATCAACGTCGCGGTTTCGCGGGCGAAATGCCTGTCCATCGTGCTTTTCAGTCCGAAACTGCTCAACCTGCGCTGCAAATCGCCCGGCGAGATGGCGCTCGTGAATACTTTCGCATACCTGAGAGGGGAGAACTGACATGGCTCAAGCGGCACGCTTGCGCGACATCGTCGCCATCCTGGAAACGCGGAAACATCCCGTGCCCCGCGAAGTCCTGCTGAACGAACTGGGCGTTTCCTACGCGACCTTTAAACGCGACCTCGAGGTCCTGCGGGACCAGTTCCAGGCACCGATCCGCTGGCTGCCCGGCGAGGCGAGACGCGAACGCGGCTATGTCCTGGAAGACAAGGGCTGGTCATCCGGGAAGCTGGGATTGCCGCGGGCCTGGTTCACGTCCAGCGAGATCTACGCGCTTTTGATGATCGACACGCTGGCCAGCCACATCGCGCCCGGCCTGCTGACGGAGCACCTGCAGCCACTCATCACGCGGATCACGCTGGCGCTGAGCGCGGCGGACGACACGCCGGAGGATATCCGCTCGCGGGTCCAGATCCTGGCCTCGGCGGCCCGGCGGCGGGACGCGGCCCACTTCGAGAACGTGGCCCAGGCGACGGTACGCCGGAATCGACTGGAGATCCTGTACTTCACCAAGAGCCGGAACGAGCGCAGTACCCGGGTCGTCTCGCCGCAGCGCCTCATCCATTACAAGGAAAACTGGTACCTCGTCGCCTGGTGCCATCGCGCGGAGGGCACGAGGCTCTTCGCGCTGGATAGCATCGAGGACGCAAAAATACTCAAGGAGCCGGCGTTCGAGGCGGACAAGGCGGTGATTGACACCATGGTCGGGAAGGATTTCGGAATCTATTCTGGTGGGGAGCGGAAATGGGCCAAATTGCGCTTCTCCGCACTCCAGGCGCGGTGGGTCGAGGCCGAGGTTTGGCACCCGGAACAGAAGGCATCGCATCTGGACGACGGTTCCCTGGTGCTCGAGGTGCCTTTCAGCGACCAGCGCGAATTGCTGCTCGATATATTGAAATTTGGCCCAGAGGTGGAGGTGCTCGAGCCCCCGGAACTCCGGAAGGAAGTGCAGTCTCGGCTTCGCCGGGCCTTGTCGCAGTATGAATAAATAAGTGGCTCACTCGGCGATCCACAAGTGATTGCACAATCGCGGTATTGAAAACACTTGCTTAGGTTACGGCAAGTGAATTGGTTATAGATCGGGGGAGGAAATGATGATTACACCGGAAATTGCAAAAAATATTGTCGAAAAAATCAAAGGCATGACTCCTTGTTTTGCTGAAATCGGAATTAATAAAGGAGTGGATCATTCGGGAAAAGCATATCGCTTTGGATGCTCCGGAAGGCATATTGCCATTGTTAGGAAAGCCACCGACGCTGGTGTCACAGCATATTTAAATCAAACCTCCGCATCTGGTGATAGGTATCCAGAATTCGGTTTCCAGGGTGTCACAGTTACCGAATGGTATAAGCTCGGAGACAGTATGGCTGGATCAGCGGCCAGGTTGCCGTCGATCAATCCAGAATACAACGCCTCGATGCGGATTTCTGTATCCACTCAGGACGGATTTCAGCAAGTTTTAGATTGGTATTTCTCTATCAATGAAATACCCGCTAAAGGTAAATCCGATGACATTGAACCCGATGTCCAAGAAGTTAAGCCACAGCCAGCTAGCGATCCGACGGTAACCGAAAACAACCAGAAAGATCTGGAAAGCGACACGGCGAGCCTCAGCACGAGCGAACGCGAGGCAGTCGTCAAGGTTCGCTTTGGCCAAGGTGCTTTCCGTTCTTCGCTCCTGGAAATCGTTGGAGATGTTTGCTGGATGTCCGGCATCGAGGGCAAGGAACTGCTGATCGCGTCGCATATCCAGCCATGGGCGCACTGCGAGAAGAACCCGGGTGCCAGGGGGTGCCAGGACAACGGTCTCCTGCTCTCATCACTTTGGGATGCCGCTTTCGACTCCGGCCTGGTGACATTCGATGAGGAGTGGCGAGTAATTTCTTCCCCCGCGCTTAGCGAGTCCGCGAAAAAACACCTTGGGCTTCAGGAAGAAAAGTATCTTCCTGAGCGATTCAGAAATTTGCCGCGTTCCCAATATCTGGCATATCACCGTGCGGTAGTTTTCAAGCGATAACGCTTGCCAAGACATTCAACGGATTGAGCAAAGGAGCTGCCGTATATGGGAAAAAAGATAATCGTCTCGTCTGACGAAAGCGCCGTCTGCCCGAATTGCAACCACCAGTTTTCGCTCGACCAAGGCATTGCGCGCCATACGATCGAGCGTTACGAGCAGGAGTTCTCGGACGCCCTGGCGAGCAAGAAGAAGGAACTCGAAGAAAGCCTGACCAGGGAAGCCGAGCGGAAGGCCACGAAGCTGTTCATGGAACAGATCAACAAGCTGAAGGAAGACCTGGCCGACGTTCGCAAGGCCGAGCTGGATGCCCGCGCCCTGGTCGTGAAGGCCGAAGCCGGCGCGAAGGCCAAGGCGGTCGAGTCGTTCGCCCAAGAAAAGCTGGCCCTGACCGAGGAACTCGCCGCGAAGAACAAGCAGCTCGACACCTTCCGCGAGCAGGAATTGGCGCTCCGCCGCCAGAAGCAGGCGCTCGAGGAGAAGCAGGTCAATTTCCAGGTCGAGTTCGAGCGCAAGCTCGACGCGGAGCGGACGCGTCTCGCCACGCAGATTGGCAGCCGCGAAGCCGAGCGCTTCGCGCTGATCGAGGCCGAGTACAAGAAGAAGATCGACGATGCGCAGAAGGCGAACGAAGACCTGCGGCGCAAACTCGACCAGGGATCCCAACAGCTCCAGGGCGAAGTATTGGAGCTTGAGCTGGAGCACATGCTGCAATCGGCTTTCTTCCACGACCAGATCGATGAGGTCAAAAAAGGCCAGCGCGGGGCAGACATCATCCAGACAGTACGTACGGTGACCGGCCAGATATGTGGAAAGATCATCTGGGAGGCGAAGCGGGCGGAAAACTGGTCGGAAAAATGGCTCCAGAAGCTGAAGGACGACCAGCAGGAAGCGAATGCCGACATCGCGGTTCTCGTTACCACGGCAATGCCCAAAGGGAGTTCGGGAGCTTTTTGCCGGATGGGCGACGTGTGGGTCGTCAGTCCTCAAGTAATGCGGCCGGTCGGGGAGACGCTGCGGGTCATTCTCCTGGAGTCGCAGCGTCTGAAGCAGGTCAATACGGGCCGTAACGAGAAAATGGAGCAGCTGTACAACTACTTGGCCAGTCCTCAGTTCGCACAGCGCATCCGTTCGATGCTCGAAAGCTACGAGACCATGCGTGCCGATCTTGATGCGGAAAGGCGGGCGATGCAACGCATTTGGGCCAAACGTCAGTCGCAGGTCGACCGCCTGACGGGAAACATGACAAGCGTTGTCGGCGAGCTGCAAGCCATCGCCCAGGACCAGCTGACGCAATTGGACGATGTTCTGGAGTTGGAAGCCATCGCCGACGGGAGCGACCTGTGATCCGCGCAGGCGTTTTTCCGGAGAGGATCGGAGCGTGTTCGACGACAAAGGCTTTCCTGCTTGTCGTCCTACTGGGTTTGGTAAGCGTGGCGGCTTCGGCCGAACCGAAGGTCACCTACGTCGGACTTGGTCGCTATTCCTGTTCCGGCACCGCGGCCGACTGTGCCCAGATCAACTTCAACAATAGCCAAGTCGAAGAGGCGAATCGCCGCCGCTACGAGGAAGACCAGAACCGAGCGCAACGCTACGTTGAAGATAACCGCAGGCGCGTACGAGAAAACGATCCCCACCGCCGTGGGGAATAGTTGGGGTGCCGCCATTTGGGGGGCATTACCTCCCAACGGCAGCTCAGAAAGACATTGCTGCCAGATTCGCCGCGCTTGACGAGCGGCGGCAATGGCCGAACTGCCGACGAACGGATGGAAAATGTCAAACGGAGGCGGGCAGGGGAGCTGATTCGAGATCCGCTTATCGGCCGATCCGTCTTACGCCGACGAGTTCGGAAACCGAATCGATCAATCGGAACGGGGCATGCAGGACAAGCTGGCGGAAGCGACGGGGACGTTGTCGGCCTATCTCGGCGAAATCGAAGACAAGCTCGATCGCGCATTGGCCATGGCACCGTCAGCAGAGCGTTGACTCCCGCCCGATGTAGGCGACCCTGCGCTCACAGCGCCTTGGTCGAATGGCCCGGTGCCGATGCCAGCAGGTTTTCCCCGCCCTTCGAGGGCTGTGCATGCCGCGCCTGCGCCTCGATCACGACGGCTTCGCTGTAAAGACCGGCTTCAGCTTCGGTGGATACGGCATCGGTGTCCTCCGCTCCCGCCGCAGCAGGGCGCCGACGCTGTGGCCCGGCGTCGGCCGTCGCCGCTGTGGCTGCTGTGCGGTCGATCAGGGTGACGGGCACGCCCTGCGGGAAGATGACCTCGCGCGCGTCGTCGGGCATCGAGATGCCGTGCTCCTGGAAAGCCCGCTTGACCAGTCGGATGACCGATGAGCGAACCTTCATCCAGCTGTGTTCGCGGCCGTTCAGCCAGAAGTAGACCCGCAGGTTGACGGCCGACGGCCCGAGGCTGTCGACCAGCACCGAGGGTTCCGGGTCCTGCAGGACCGCCGGGTGCTTGTCCAGCACCTGGCGCGCGATCTCCTGCGCGTCGGTGATCAGGGCCGCGTAGTCGATGCCGACGATGAAGTCCTCGCGCCGGTTTTCACTGCTCGTGAAGTTGCGCAGGTTGCTCTTGTAGACCGTGGCATTCGGGATCTGGACGACGTTGCCGTCCAGCGTCATCAGGATCGTTGTGCGCACATTGAGCTGCTGTACGTAGCCGGTGACGCCGGCGACCTCGACGAGATCACCCGTCGCGAACGGGCGCTGCATGCTGAGGAAGACGCTGGCCAGGAAATTCTCCGTGATGTCGCGAAACGCGATGCCCAGCGCCAACCCGACCAGCCCGGTACCGCCGACTACTGTCAGTGCCAGCTGGGTCAGGCCGGCGACCCGCAGGACGACGTAGGTGCCGGCGAGCACGACGAGCACGCCGGCGCTGCGGGCGAACACGCTGCGCAGCAGCCTGGCCTCGATGCGCGGGGCCAGGATGGCCGCCACAGTGCGCGTCGCGATGATCCCGGCGGCGACGGACAGCGCCAGGATGATCAAGCCGAAGACGAAGAGGGGCAACGAGTGGAGGAAGTCACGCCACAAGGCGAGCAGCCCCGCCCACACCGGCCGCATATCCCACATGGAAGGCTTTGGCACTTCGATCCGGTTGGCCACCGCGACGACGGCCTGGGTGTTGCGGGCCAGGTCACCAGCCCACTTCCGCAGCTCCTCGGTCTCCGCCTGGCCGCTGAGGAAGACGACGCCAGCATCGACCCGCACCTGGGCGCCGGTGAACCAGCCGGTGGCGTCGAGGACGCTTTGCAGGCGCCGGCCGATCTCTTCGTCGCGCGCAACGGGCGTGACATCGACGGTGGCAGGCGCCGCCGAGCGCTCTTCGCTACCACCACTGGCCGGCCTATGCATCTGCGGGGCCGAAGCAGCCGAGTCCTGTGCCTCCTGCGCAATCACCACAAAGGTCAGTACGCCACACAAGGTAACGCCCCGCACGGCCGTCGCGAGGAGGTGCCTTGCCGCCCCGAGCATCGTGGCTACAAGCGGGCCGCCGGCGACCGATCGGGATATCTTGATCATGCCTTCAGGATGCGCGTCCGGCGGCGAGGCGTCCGTGCGCTGCCGCACAAGATTGTTGAGTGCGCTAGCGAACAGTGCGTTTCGCGGCACAAGTGCAGGCTTTGCCGTGAGCGCGTTCGGCGCCAGCTTGGGGCCTGCCCTCAGGCTCAAGGATTGAAGTGAGGTCACTTGAAGGCACTGCTGCTGAAGCTCTGGGATCGCCTCCGATCCAGTTTCTGGTTCGTGCCTGCAGCCATGGCCTGCTTGGCCGTGGCACTGGCAATCGGTGCCGTTGAGCTCGACAAGGCCGTCGGTGACGACTGGCTGGAGCGCCTGGGCTGGAGCTATTCCGGTGGTGCCGAGGGCGCCAGCCTGCTGCTGGGTACCGTGGCCGGGTCGATGATCGCTATTGCCGGGACCGTGTTCTCGATGACGCTGGTGGCGATGTCGCTCGCCTCGTCACAATTGGGCCCCCGCCTGCTGCGCAATTTCATGCGCGACACCGCCAACCAGGTGGTGCTCGGCACCTTCGTGGCCACCTTCGTGTACTGCCTGCTCGTGCTGCGCACCATCCGGCGCGCCGACGAGGTGGCCTTCGTGCCCAATCTCGCCGTCAGCCTGGGCGTGCTGCTGGCCATCTTCAGCATCGGCGTGCTGATCTACTTCATCCACCACGTCTCGGTCTCGATTCAGGCGAATGAGGTCGTGGCAAAGGTCGGCAGGGAACTGGAGGAGGGGATCGGCAAGCTGTTTCCCGGCCACCTGGGCGAGCCTGGATCGGAGGCTACGAAAGCGCCAGGCGAAGCTGACCTGCCGGCGGCGTTCGCGAGCGAGGCCCGGCCAGTGGGTGCCAATGAAGACGGCTATCTTCAGTTGATCGATGCTGACGCCCTGATGGCGCTGGCTCGTGAGGAAGACCTGTTGCTGCGACTGGAGTGCCGGCCCGGGCACTACCTCGTCCAAGGCCAGTCGATGGTGATGGTCTGGCCGGCGGAACGGGTGACTGAAGCTCTGGTGGAGAAGCTGAACGACGCATTCGTGTTCGGAAATCAGCGCACGGCCACGCAGGATGTCGAGTTCTCGTTCCTCCAGTTAGTCGAGATTGCGGTGCGGGCGCTGTCCCCGGGTATCAACGACCCGTTCACGGCGATCTCCTGCGTGGATCGATTGGGTTCGGCCCTGTGCCGCCTCGCCTGCCGCGACACGCCATCACCGCTGAGGTTCGATAGTCACGGGCGGCTGCGGCTGGTGGCGCCGGGGGCTACGTTTGCCGGGATCGTCGACACGGCCTTCAACCAGATAAGGCAAAGCGCCCGGTCGAACCCGGCCGTGGCAATCCGCATGCTCGATGCTATCGCTCAGATTGCCGGCCACGTGCAACATGCGCAGGACGCGGCCTGCCTCCAGCGCCATGCCGACATGATCGTCAGAGGGGCGCGAGAAGGCGTGCCGGAGGTGGAAGATCTGCTCGTCGTCGAGGCGCGCTTCATGGCGGCGACACAGGTGCTGCGCACGCTTCACGGCTAGTGTGGTACGGCAGGCCATTCGCCGAATGCATTCTCCAGAACGGTCAACGGGCATCGGCCGCGCTTTCCTTTACCAGGCGCTCGCGTATCGTCATCAGTTCGGCACGGCGTTTTGCGCTCGTCGCTGGATAGCGCATCTTGAGCTCTTTCAAGGTGTCGAGAATGATGGTGGAAATGATCAGCCGGGCGTTCTTCTTGCTGTCTGCCGGAACCACATACCACGGCGAAACTTTGGTGCTGGTTGCGCCCAGGCATGACGCATAGGCGTTCATGTACTGCTGCCAGTATTGCCTTTCTTCAATATCGGCAAGACTGAACTTCCAGTTCTTTTCGGGCTCGTCGATGCGATCGAGAAAGCGCTGGCGCTGCTCCTCCGGCGAAAGGTGCAGGAAGAACTTGATGATCCGTGTCCCGTTGCGGTGCAGATGATCCTCCAGGTCAACAATGGATCGATAGCGCTCCTGCCAGATCGTCTTTTCGTCGACCAACTCTTCGGGGAGCCCCTGGCCGTGCAGAATTTCCGGATGAACGCGGACGATCAGCACCTCCTCGTAGTAGGAACGATTGAAGATGCCGATCCGGCCACGTTCCGGCAGGTTTTGGGTGGTGCGCCAGAGAAAATCGTGATCCAGTTCGCTCGCCGTTGGTTGTATAAAACTGAATACCTGGCAGCCCTGAGGATTGATCCCGGACATCACATGGCGGATGGCGCCGTCCTTCCCGGCGGCATCCATCGCCTGAAAAATCAGCAGCACCGAGTAGCGGTTGGAGGCGTAGAGCAGGCGTTGCAGGTCGCTCAATTCCTCAACCCGTTCGTCGAGAAGCTTGTGATAATTTTTCTCGGATTTGTAAGCCGGTGCGACCTGGGTCGGCCACTTTTCGAGGCGGACTTTGGTGCCTTCCTGGACCCGGTAATCCTCAGGTTTGATCTTCATCGTGCGACTTTCCGGATTGCTGCCCGCGTCCCAGTGTGCTGTCGATCATTCGCGTCATTTTGTCTAGCGCGCCGTCAAGCGCCTGGCTCAGATTCGCTGCCGTATGGGTAACGGCCATGGGCTGCCGGCGTTCGAGACGTGCCTCGAGCAGGCAGCGCTTGTCGTTTTGCCCGCTCTTGTCGGCATTTTCGTCACTCAGGTGGATCTCTACGCGGGTGATGTGTTCGCTGAAGCGACTCAGGGCGCTTTGCACGGTACTCCGGAACTGTGCCATCGATGTTTCATGGATTTCGAAATTGTGGTCAATGTTGATCTGGATCTGCATGCTGTTCTCCTGTGGCGATCGTAGCCGGCGCCTGGCCGAAAAAACTGCGCGAGCAGGCTGACGTTACGACTTGAGGCTGGTACATACGTTCAGCAGCTGCGCACGAACCTCCTTGGCAATCTCAGTCACTTCCGCTTTGTCGACCAACTTCAGTACTGCCTCGGGATCCATGAACGCCACCGTAATGGCTCCGTCGGCTTCTTCGCGCACCACCACGTTACACGGCAGCAACAAGCCGATATCCGGCTCGGCCTCGATTGCGCGGTGGGCGAGCGGCGGGTTGCATGCGCCGAGGATGCGATACGGCCGCTGCTCGATGTTGAGCTTGGCTTTCAGCGTCGCCATGACATCGATATCGGTGAGCACACCGAAGCCTTCATCTTTCAAAGCCTCCGTGACTTTTGCGACCGCGGCATCGAATGGCATTTTTAGTTGGGTGCTGAATCCGTACATGACTAGATTCCTTTCAAGTATTGGAACTGCAGATAAAACACGGGGCGAAATCACGTGCCAGGGAATGAACGTGGCGCGGATTCGCCGTACGCTCGCTCGGCCCCGGCATCAAGCCTTCAGGCTCGAACAGTCTCATTTCCTTTTTTGCGCGACGATCCATGCCACGAGGCTGGAGTATCCCGGCGAGTTGCCCTCCTTGGCGGCCGAACCAAGGAGGGCGACCGCAGCACCACCGCCATCAACTAATTTTGATTGGACCGTGCTGTTTCAGAATTTCGTTGATTCCCGACTCGCTCGCTTCCGGAATCATGACTTTGATCTGCAGCAACTTGTCGTCCCTGAACACCTTTTCGCGCGGAAGTCCGTCATTGATCAGATCGTCAACGACGTTCGTGAGGGTAGTCTCGCTGTCATAGGTCGCAGTAATCGTCTTAAACATTAGATTCTCCTGATGCATTGTGGTCCATTCCCGACAGTTGGCTCCCTGCTCGCAAGCAGCTCGCCGGCCGGTTCTTTTGACTTTGCCTCTTGCTTCTTCGACGTGGCCTTTCGCTTGCCGATCACCCGTCGCGATGTGCTTGTCGTATTGGCTCACGATGAACCAGCACGCTTTAACCGGCATCCATGCGAATCACGATAGGCATCCCGGGCAATGGAATCGGTACGCTGCCGCTCATATATCGGCTGAGCCATGACTTCAACGGCCACCTCACCATCGCTCCCGGGTTGCAACAAGGAATGAATCGGCGGCAAGACCCGAGCGCCAGAATTTTCAGACGCTCATGGTCCGGTCGGTACAAGCGTCTGCCGTGTCCAGCTTCGTCGAAGCAGCTTTCGCCCTTCGCTGAACCACAGCACTCCGCTGGCCATCGCCACACACACGCCCCACTGGCCGGCCGAGAGCGGCACCGTGCCGAAGGCGAGGTTGAGGAAAGGCAGGTGCACGACAGCCACTTGCAGTGCTGCCGACAGCGCCACCGCAGCCCACAGCCAGTGATTCGAGAATGCTGCGTGGAACGCCGATGCGGATGCCGAGCGCGCGTTGAAGCAGTTGAACAATTGCGTCAGGACCAGTACCGTGAAGCCGGCGGTGCGCGCCAGCTCCAGGCTGTGCGGGCCGGCGCCCAGCCAAGCGTCCACCGGCTCGATCAGCCCGCCGGGCAGGAACAGGTCCAGCGTCAGCAGGGTCAGTACCGCCATCACAATGCCGGCTTCGGCCACGAGCAGCCCCATGCCGGCATCGATGATGCGCTGGCTGCGCGGGCGCGGCTTGCGTGTCATGACATCTTCGGCGATCGGGTCCACGCCCATGGCCAGCGCCGGCCCGGTGTCGGTGATCAGGTTGATCCACAGGATCTGCGTGGCCAGCAGCGGCAGCACCACCGCGCCGCCCGATCCGGTGGCTGTGGCCGTCAGGCCGATGACACTCGCCCCTACCACGCCGACGAACACCGTCAACACCTCGCCCAGGTTCGACGACAGCAGGTAGCGCAGGAACTTGCGGATGTTGTCGAGCACGCCACGCCCCTCGCGCACCGCCAGCACGATGGTGGCGAAATTGTCGTCGGCCAGGATCATGCGGGCCGCCTCCTTGCTCACCTCGGTGCCGGCCACGCCCATTGCCACGCCGATGTCGGCGGCCTTCAGCGCCGGAGCGTCATTGACACCGTCGCCGGTCATCGCCACCACGTTGCCGCCGTCCTGCAGCGCACGCACGATGTGCAGCTTGTGCCTGGGCGCCACACGGGCGAACACCGAGGTCCGCAGCGCGGCGGCGGCGAAGGCGGCGGCGTCCAGCTGGTCGAGCTCAATGCCGGTGAGCACCGGCGCGCCGGCGTCGACGATGCCGAGATCGGCCGCAATACGCACCGCCGTGCGCGGGTGGTCGCCGGTGATCATGATCACGCGGATGCCGGCCTGGCGTGCCTCGGCAATGGCCACGGCCGCCTCTTCGCGCGGCGGGTCGATGATGCCGACAGTGCCGAGATATTCCAGATCCTGTTCGAGCGCGGCCGCCTCCGCCGCATCGGCCGGAATTTGCGCATCGGCTGCCAGCGTGCGGCGCGCCACGGCCAGCGTGCGCAGCGCATCACCGGTCATCGCCGCCACGTCGGCCAGCACCTGGGCTTGCAAGGCGGCATCAAGCGCCACCGTGGCCTCGCCCCGGCGGGCGTGGGTGCAATGCGCCAGCAGCACGTCGGGCGCGCCCTTGACGAAGAGCACATGTACGTCGCTAGCGCCATGGTCCACCACGAGCACCGACATCATCTTGCGCTGCGAGGTGAAGGGGATCTCGCCGATGCGCTCGTAGCGTTCCTTCCCTTCCGGCGCCGGCTCGCCATCTGCTCCCATGTCCAGCTTGCGCTCGGCGACAAGAAATGCGGCTTCGGTCGGATCACCCTGGATGCCCCAGGTGCCGACCTCGCTCTGCTGCAGATGGGCATTGCCGGCCAGGCTGCCGCCCCGCAGCACGGCCTGCAGCTCTGAGCGCAGGGGGCCTTCGGCCAGTTCGGCACCGGCCTGCTCGGCGCGCCCCTCGGGCACGTAACCCACGCCGGTGATGTCGCTGCGCCCCGAGGCCGTCATCACCCGCTGCACCGTCATTTCACCGCGTGTCAGCGTGCCGGTCTTGTCCGACGCGATGACGGAAGCCGACCCGAGTGTCTCGACCGAGGCCAGCTTCTTGACGATGGCGTGATGACGCGCCATACGGCGCACGCCCATCGCCAGCACCACCGAGAGGATCGCCAGCAAGCCCTCGGGCACGGCGGCCACGGCCAGCGATACGCCCAGCAGCAGCACCGTGACGACATCGGCCACCTCTGCGATATCCGAGATGAGCAGGATCGTGACCACCACGACGGCGGCGATGACCAGTGCGGCGATGCCCAGCACCTTGCCCAGATGCGCGATCTCGATCTGCAGCGGTGTCGGTGCGTCGGGTGTGGTGTCCAGCAGCGTGGCGATGTCGCCCATTTCGGTCTGCATGCCGGTGGCGGTGACGATGGCCTGCCCGCTGCCCTGGGCGACCGCCGTGCCCTTGAACACCATGTTCAGCCGGTCGCCCAGTGCCGCAATCGCAGACAGCGGCGCCGCATCCTTCAGTACCGGCTCGCTCTCGCCGGTCAGCGGCGCCTCCAGCAGCTTCAACGCGGCGGCTTGCACCAGGCGGGCATCGGCGCCCACGGCGTCGCCCTCGGCCAGCACCAACAAGTCGCCCTTGACGAGCTCAGCGCTGGGCACCCGCGCCACGGCGCCGTCGCGCAGCACGGCCGATGTCGCCGTGGTCATCTTCGCCAGCGCCGCCACCGCCTGCGCTGCCTTGGCCTCCTGCAGCCAGCCCAATACGGCGTTCAGCAGCACCACACAGATGATGACCATGGCATCCAGCGGCCAGCCTTCCACGCCGGGACGGCCTCGGCCTTCAAACCACCAGGCAGCCAGCGCTACTGCCGCTGCGGCGCCCAGCAGATAGACTAGGGGATCCTGCAACTGCGCCAGCACACGACGCCAGATCGGCACCGGGGGCACCGCGCGCAATTCGTTGGGGCCGTCAGCGCGCAGCCGTTTGGCCGCCTCTTCGGCGCCGAGGCCGCGTTCGAGATCGGTGTCGAGCGCCTGAGCCAGAGCGGCGATGTCGATCAGCGACGGGTCGTCCGCTGGCGCGGCACGTCCTGCTTCGCCAGTTTCTTCCAGAGGCACTATGCGACCGGCGGCATCGCAACATGCATGCGGTGGCCGGTATTACCCCTCCGCGTGCACCTGGATGGGTCGCGCACAGCGTGCATGTGCATGCGATCAGGCCTCGTTGGCTTGGCTGAGAATGACCCGGTCCGAGGCGGGATCTGCACCAGACCAATAACCTGCACGCCCGTAGTGTTTGAACACGGCGATTTCCATCTCGCGCGAAAGCGGCACTGTCGGGTCATACCGGGGCGCCTGTTTCAGGGTGTCACGCGTCAGGTCGACAGCCACGGTTCGATCCGCCCAGCTCCCGCGCTTGATCCATTGCGGTGCCACCAGCACGTCGTGACCGAGCCACCAGTTGCTCGTTCTCACCACCAAGTAGCGGATGGCCCAGCTGTCTTCGTCGACGAGCAGGCCCTGCACGTGCCCGAGTTCGCCGTCGATGGCTTCCATGTAATAGCCGACCACGGCCTTGCAACTGCGCAGGCGAGGGTGCTTCTCCCCCTGGCGGGCCTCCGTTGGTGTCTGGGCCATCGCCGCTTCTGCGCGGATGGCCGTGGGGGAGCCGTAACCGGCGTATCCGGGCAGGAGCGCCCAGGCCTCGTCATCAAAGTAGAGGTCCTTCACGTCACCGATGGCGCCGTCTTTGGCGCTGCTAGCGAGGTTCAGCAGGTCGTTGGTTGGGCGAAGCATGGTGTTTGGCTTTCGGAAGTGTTTACCGAAGGGCGCTTTCTATTGGCACGCTCATTCGGCGCGACGGCACGCTGCGGCGCGCAATGGAAGAAGTCATGCGTTCAGGCAGGATGTGCGCGATGCGTGCTTGGGTCTGTGTGCTGGCGCACAAAGTGGCACGCGCAAGCGGTAACCGCGTTTGCGCGCGGCATCGAAGGCCCGGCAGAACCAGCACCCATCCGGTCGCGATCACCGACAGGCTGCCTTCTTCGCTGCGTGTCAGGGTTTGCGGCCCGCCGTGGCAGGACATTGCCGCCGATGTGATGCGACTCGATCAGCGCGACGCGGGCGCCTACCGCGGCGACAGTTGCGTGCCTCGTGGTCGTCATCATTGCTTGTCGTCCGCCAGCCAGCCGCCCCGAAAGCCGGCGCGGTGCAGGCCCTTGCGGATGGGCACAGAAGCTCGAAGCAAGCGCCACAGCAAGCCGGAGCGGAAGTTCTCGAGCATCAGAACGATCATTCCTTGGTCAAGTCCGAAGCTGCCTTCGGAGATCCAGCGCGCGGGGCCGGCACCTGCCGCGGGTGCGGTCAGCCTGACCGTGTCGTTGAAACCGCTGGCGCGTGCGGTACGGCCAGCGCGCCCAGGCTCTCGGGCGAGCATGCGGCGGACGGCCGGCAGCACGATCTCGGGTGCAAAAACCAGTGACGACAGGACCGAAGGGCCGCTGATCGTACCGTCGTCGGGGCCCCAGGGCACACCACGCGCGGCGTAGCCGTAGAACGACTGGCGTCGTCCGGCGACCCGTTGCCGGGGCGTGCGCGGCCCGTCGCCGGCCGACAGTCCCCAGCACGATTCGTCGTAGCCGGCGAAGCGGCGCGGGTTGTGGATGGCGTACTCGCGCTGTACGTAGGTGGCGCGACGGCTGTTCTCGAAGTAGTCGCAGCGCTTCTCGCGCATGAAGCGGTCGCGGATACCGCGAAAGTCGATCCAGGCGTGCGATAACTGGTGGATGAACAGCGGCCCGGCGAAGAGATGGTCGATGCCGTACAGGTTCTCCCACTGGTAGGTGGAGGTCCACGCCGGGAAGCTCGCCGCGGTCAATGGATGGGTCGGCGACCCCAGGCCGAGCGCGTAAAGCAGCAGGGCCTCGCTGTAGCCCTCCCAGCCGTGCTTCAGGAAGCCGCTCCCGGGTTTCCAGCCGTGCACCACGGCAGCGCCGTCGGGCTGCGCCCAGCCCCAGTCAGCTCGGTGGTAGAGCGTGTCGGCCAGGCTGCGCAGTTCGGCCTCGTCCGCTGTGGCTGCCGAGAAGTAGGCTGCCGCTGTGAGCATGCCGGCCAGCAGCAGCGCCGTGTCGATCAGCGAGACCTCGCATCGCCAGGCGCGGGCGCCGCTGTCCATGTGCAGGAAGTGGAAATAGAAGCCCTTGTACCCGGTCGACTCGGGTGTGCCGCTCTGGTCGCTGTCGCGGAAGAAGCGCAGTGCGGACAGGCTGCGCCGCAAGGCGTCGGCACGCGTCATCCAGCCGCGCTCCACCCCCACCGGGTAGGCCGACAGGGCAAAGCCAACGACCGCGATGCTCGCGTGCGAACCCGGCCGCGAGGTGTCGGCCACGAGGCCGTTGTGGCGGTTGGTGTGGTGGACGAAGTAGTCGAAGGCGTCGCGCTGCAGGCTGTCCAGCATCGCTTCGTCGGCCGGAGCAAGGGGGGCGACCACGGCCGTAGCCGGCAGCGCCGCCGACGGGCTCACGGCGGCGCCAGCGAGGCCCGGGCCATCGTGTCTGCGCCTGCCGGTGGCGATGCCAGGGCGGCATCGACGGTGGCCTGCGCCTCGATCAGGATGCGTTGCAGATGTTCGGCGCCCTGGAAGCTTTCGGCGTAGATCTTGTAGATGTCTTCGGTGCCGGAGGGCCGCGCCGCGTACCAGCCGCTTTTCGAGGTGACCTTGATGCCACCGATGGGCGCGTCGTTGCCCGGTGCCCGGCTCAGCACGCTGACGATTTCTTCGCCAGCCAGTTCGTTCGCGTCGATCATCGTCGGCGACAAGGCCGCCAGACGGCGCTTCTGCTGCGCCGTCGCCGGTGCCTCGAGGCGATCGGCCACGGGGTTGCCGAGCTGCGCGGCGAGCTCGCTGTAAAGAACACCCGGATTGCGGCCACAACGGGCCGTGATCTCGGCCGAAAGCAAGGCCGCGATGATGCCGTCCTTGTCGGTGGTCCAGACCGTGCCGTCGCGGCGCAGGAAGGCAGCGCCGGCGCTCTCTTCGCCGCCGAGGCCCAGACTGCCGTCGAGCAAGCCTTGGGAGAACCACTTGAAGCCGACCGGTGCCTCGTAGAGCCTGCGGCCCAGGCGATCGGCGACGCGGTCGATCAGCTGCGTGCTGACCACGGTCTTGCCGACTGCTGCCGATGCGCTCCAGCCGGGGCGGTGGCGGAACAGGTAATCGATGGCCACCGCGAGGTAGTGGTTCGGCGGCAGCAGCCCGGCGGTGGTGACGATGCCGTGGCGGTCATGGTCGGTGTCGCAGGCGAAGGCGATGTCGAAGCGGTCCTTGATGGCGATCAGGCGCTGCATCGCGTAGGCCGACGACGGGTCCATGCGGATCTGGCCATCCCAGTCCAGGGTCATGAAGGCGAAGGTCGGATCGATCGCTTCACTGACCACTGTCAGGTCGAGCTTCCAGCGTTCGGCGATGGCGGCCCAGTAGTGCACGCCGGCGCCGCCAAGCGGATCGACGCCCATGCGCACCTCCGCTCGGCGGATTGCGTCGAGATCGATCACCTGCTCGAGCGCGGCGACGTAGTTATTGAGGTAGTCGTGGCGGCGCGTGGTGGTCGCGGCCAGGGCCTTGGCGTGCGACACGCGGCGGACGCCGACCATCCCGTTTTCGAGGAAGCGGTTCGCCGCCGCCTGGATGGCGTCGGTGACGTCGGCCCCCGCGGGCCCGCCGTGCGGCGGGTTGTATTTGAAGCCGCCATCGCCAGGCGGGTTGTGCGATGGTGTGACGACGATGCCATCGGCGCGTTGGCTGGCTTCAACGGTGCCGCCGTGGTGCCGAAGGTTGTAGTTCAGGATGGCGTGCGAGATCGCTGGCGTCGGCGTCGGCGCGTCGTTTGTCGCCAGCATCACCTCGACGCCATTGGCAGCCAGCACTTCGAGGGCGCTCGCACAGGCCGGCGCGGACAGCGCATGCGTGTCGACGCCCATGAACAGCGGCCCGCCGATGCCCAGGGCCCGGCGGTGGTCGCACAGGGCCTGGGTGATGGCCAGCACGTGCCATTCGTTGAATGACACGTCGAAGGCCGAGCCGCGGTGCCCCGAGGTGCCGAAGGCGACACGCTGCGCGGGCACGGTCGGATCGGGACGCAGCGCGTAGTAGGCCGCGACGAGCTTGTCGACGTCGATCAGCGGCATCGAGGGTGGCGCCGGCTTGCCGGCCCAAGGGCTGGCGTACGCGCTCACGGTTCCATCGCCCGGTGACTCCTGGCCAGTTGTTGGCGGGCTGCGGCAAGCACGTGGGTCACGTCGAAGCCGAATTGCACTTGCGCCACGTTGCCCGCTGCCAACTTCCGCAGCTGCGCATCGCGACGATCGCGCCGTGCCGGCCGACATGAAGGGCCGTGCCGAAGACATCGAACATTCGCGACAGGATTTGTGTTCATGCAGTGTGCCCCTATCACTTGAGTAAAAGCCATCGTGTTGGCTTCGGGAGCAGTCGCTGTCAATTTTTCAATGATTCATCGCTTACAGCCACTGCGCGCTTACCAACATAGGATGACCGCGACTCTGCGTATGTTCCCTGCCGTACATAGGGCACAGTCCGTTTGACGTAAGGTGATCATTAGCGCCTGCAGGGCTGACATTTTGTAGCGCCTTCTATCTTTTAACCGGAGGACAGGTAATGCTGATCACCTTTAAATCGCCAGCTTCTTCGGACGTCATGATGTTTGGCGACGTTGCTGAACGGATGATGACAATCATCGGCAAGGACATTGCCGCCAAAGGTATCGTCACTGTTGAGTATCTGCCGGCAGCAATCGCAAAATTGAAAGCCGCAATCAACACCGATACTCAGGCCGAAAACGAATCAGAGCCGAATGGTGATGACGGGAAATTCGTTGGCATCGCCCAGCGAGCCCTGCCGTTGGTCGAACTTTTCGAATCGTCGCTGAAGCAAGAGGTACCCGTAGTCTGGGGCGTGTAGTTGTTCGAATTGCTGAGCGATCCTATGGCCGAACTCCCGCCTTTCAGATCGATTGAACCAAGCGCTTTCAGCGCTGTAGCCCCAATATTTCCCTATTGAGCCGCGCCTGCCGGCACGTCATCCACCCCAGAAGAAAGGCAACTCCAATGAAAACCCTGATCCCCGCTCTGCTCCTGGCCGGCCTGCTCGTCACCCCGGCACTGGCTCAAACAACCACCTTCACACTGCCGGAAAGCCGCTCCGGAGATGTCAGCTATATCAGCGGCGGCATCGGCGACGAGGAACGCAACGAAATCCGGATGCGCGAAGCTGATTTCAATCTCAAGCTGCTTTTCTCCGAGCGCGACGGTTCCTATCTGACGGGTGTCGATGTGCTGTTGCTCAATACCAGGGGCGAAACGGTACTCGAAGCCAAAGGCGCCGGGCCCTTCCTGCTCGCCCGGGTGCCGGCCGGCCGCTATACCGTCAAGCTTTCGGCAAATGGAAAGGTGCAGCAGGGCAAGCTGTCGGTAGGCGCCAAGGGGAAAAAGCAGGCTGTTTACCGCTGGTAAGCCACCCTGCGCCGCTGGGTTAACGCGGCGCGGCAACAAAACTGCACGGCTCCCGCAGGTGGCTCCTTTTTTTTGGGCCAGCCTTCAGGCGGCCGACTGTCCGAGCAGGCTGGGGAGTTTGCGTTCGAGCAGGGAGCTGACGGCAAGATTCATGTCGATGACGCTGGCCAGGAAAAGGCGGGCACTGTTGTCCAGTTCGACGAACTCCAGGCCCAGCAGATCATCGTGCCGGCAGGCGATGCGGGTAGCCGGGAACAGGCAGCCCGGGCCACTGGCCTGTAGCAGTTCCAGGCAGCAAAACTGACCGATCGGCGCGGCGATCTGTACCGGCAGGCGGAACAGGGCGCCGTTCAGGGAGAGGTCGAGGACGACGCCACGGTGAGACATCCCGGCGATTTCCAGGAGGCCCGAGGAGTGGAACGGAAAGCGGGGGTGGCGGCGGCGTTCGGTGCGGGGCATGGCAGAAGGGCTGGGTAGGATCCGCAGATCATAGATGCGGCATGTTACCGCCGTCTTTCAGGCACGATGACGGCGCTCGGAAGCTGTCCGGCTGCCTGGTAACAAGCCGGTAATCTGCGGGCAACACAATTGCCGGCTCATCTATCCGGGTTGCGCTGACGTTGCCTTCGCTTATTCCTTCGCGCCTCACCGCCTGGACCGATCGCCTGCGTCGGCTGAGCTGGCCTGGCTTGCTGGTTGGCAGTGTGGCATTGACGCTCGGCCTGCTGGTGCTCGTCTGGTGGGTCAGCTGGCAGCGCCTGGAGGCGGAGCGCCAGCTGCTCGACCAGAATGCCCGGGTACAGCAGGAGAACCTGGCGGCGATCATTGCCGAGAATCTCTCCCAGGTGTTCGACCGCGGCCGGCTGATGTCGATCGCTGCCAACGAGTGGTTCGAGGGCAACCGGATCAACGCTACCCAACGCCTGTCGGCGATGCGCGCCGCCGACCGCGCCTTTTTGCGCATCGCACTCTACGACCGGGTGGCGCAGCGGGTCTACAGCTCGTCGCCGTCGATCGATACGCCGGGTCCGGCGGTGAGTCTGCTGCGCCCGCGGCTGGCGGCGGCACTACCGGCCGAAGTGATGGTTGGCGAGCGCCCGGCATCGCCCGAGCACGCCTGGCAGTTGCCCCTGTTCTTCCCGGTGACCGCGGCCGACGGCCGCTTGCACGGTGTGTTGCTGGTCGTCCTCGATCTCGGCTATTTTCTGGCGCTCTATCAGGATATCGATATCGGACGTTCCGGCATCATCCGCTTGCTCAAGGCCGATGGCGAGCCGTTGGCCGAGGCGCGGCAGGCTGGCCTGGTCCTCGACGCGCCAACTGGTGAACGCATTGTTCCCGGCGGCGCGCGCCAAGGCTCGCTGCACGGTCGCTTCTTCGAGCCGGGGCGCCTCTATCTGAGCAGTTTCCGCCAGCTCGATCGGCATCCATTCACGGTCACCGTCAGTCGGGCGGTCGATGAGACGCTAGCCGCGCACCTGGCGAGCCGGGCGCGCTTTCTCGGTGTGCTGGCGGCGTTGAGCGGGCTGCTGGCGGTGGCGGCCTTCTGGTTCATCCGCAGCCTGGGGCGGCAGGGGCGGCTGCTTTCGGCGCTGGCCGCGGCCGATGTCGAGAAGCGCGAACTGATTGTCCAGCTTGAGGAGGAAAAGCGCCGCGCCTTCGCGCTGGCGGCGCATGATCACCTGACCGGCCTGCCCAACCGGCGGATGTTCCACGAACTGGTGGTCAGCCATCTGTCCCGGGCCAAGCGCAGCCGCAAGTACTACGTGTTGATGTATCTCGATCTCGACCGCTTCAAGGGTATCAATGACACCCTCGGCCATCATGTCGGCGATCTGCTGCTGCAGGCTGTCGCCGAACGCCTGCGCGGCTGTCTGCGCGAATCAGACGTCATTGCCCGCCTCGGCGGCGACGAGTTCGGCCTGCTGCTGACCGGGCTGGAGAACATCGACGATTCGGCCACCGTCGCCGCCAAGCTGGTCGAGCAGGTAAGCCTGCCGTGCATCGATCTCGACGGCAACGACATCCAGATCAGCCCGAGCATCGGCATCGCCATTTATCCGCGCGACGGTGACGATTTCGAGACCCTGTGCCGGCATGCCGATGCGGCGATGTACCGGGCCAAGCATGCCGGCCGCGGCCGCTTCTGCTACTTCGATCCGACCCTGAACCAGATCGGCGAGCGGCTGTTCAACCTCGAGCAGCGGCTGCCGCGGGCGCTGGCCGGTAACGAGTTGCTCCTGCATTTTCAGCCGCTGGTCCGTCTCACCGATTTTCGCGTCGTCGGTTTCGAGGCCCTGCTGCGCTGGCAGCATCCGGACTTCGGTCTTATCTATCCGGCCGATTTCGTGCCGCTCGCCGAGAACGCCGGCTTCATCGCCGCAATCGGCGACTGGGTGATCGCGGCCTGTTGCCGCCAACAGGCCGAATGGCAGGCGGCGGGGCTGGAGCTCGTGCCGCTGGCCTGCAACATCTCGGCCAGCCAGTTGCACGACGAGGACCTGCCGCGGCGGGTCGCCGAGCGACTCGCCGAACATGGCGTGGACGGCCGCCATCTGGCGATCGAGATCACCGAAAGCAGCCTGCTGGCCTCACCAGTGGTTGCCGGGCGGGTGCTGCGTTGCCTTGAAGCGCTCGGCATTGGCATCGCGCTGGACGACTTCGGCAACGGCTTTTCCCATCTGGCCAATATCCGCCACCTGCCGATCCATTATCTGAAGATCGACCGCGCCTTCATCAGCGACATCCGCAACCGGCCGGACGATGCGGTGATCGTCGCCTCGATCATCACCCTGGCCCACAACCTGGAGATGCAGGTCGTCGCCGAGGGCGTCGAAATGCTCGACCAGCTGGTGCATCTGAAGACCGCCGGCTGCGACACAGTGCAGGGCTACTACCTGAGCCGCCCGGTGGAAGCCGCGGCGGCCCGTCATTTCCTCATTCATCCCATCCTCAATCCCGCATGAAAAAAATCATCGCCTGCCTGAGCGGCCTGCTGCTGCTTACCACCTCGCCGGCCTCTGCCGCGTCCTGCGAAGACCCGCGCCCGTTGCGTTTCGCCCTGTCGCCGGTGGTCAAGGCGGAAGCCCAGATGGCGCAGTACCGGCCCTTGGTCGAGCGGCTCGAGCAGCACCTGGGGCGGCGGGTCGAGCTGATTCCCGCGGCCTCCTACGGTTCGGTCGTCGAAGGGCTGCTGGCGGGTGGCGTCGACCTCGCCGAACTGGGGCCGGCCTCCTACGCCATGGCCATGAGTCGCGGCGCCGGCATCGTCGCCTTCGCCAGTTTCGCCCAGCGCACCAGTCCGTTGACCGAGGCTTCGACGCGCTACCGCTCGCTGTTGATCGTCCGCCGCGACGCCGGTTTCGGCCGTCTCGAACAACTGCGTGGGCGGACGGTGAGCCTGACTGATCCAGCCAGCACCTCGGGCAGCGTGCTGCCGCGCCTGGCGATCGACGAACTGACCCGCACGCCGCTCGAGCAATTTTTCCAGCGCGTCACCTTCGCCGGTTCGCATGACCGGGCCATCACCGCCGTCCAGCGCCGCCTGGTCGATGCCGCCTTCGTCTCCAGCAGTCGGCTCGACGAGGCGCTGCGCCGCGGCACGGTGGCGCCCGGCGAAATCGCCATCCTCTGGCAGTCGACACCGATTCCCTATGATCCCTTCGTCTTGCGCGAGCGCCTCTGTCCGGCGTTGGCAGCCAGAATCCGCCAGGTCTTCCTGGGCGATACCACGGCCTTGCAGGGCATGTTCCGGGAACTCAACATGACCGGCTTCGTCGCCGCCGGCGACGAGGACTACCGCGAGATCCGCGAACTGTTCGGCAGCCGGCAGTGAGCCGGCGGCTCAGCGGCGGCGATAGCGGTTGAGCGCCACCAGTTCGATCAGGCCCCACAGGATGGCGCGGCCCACGGTGAGCAGCGGGCGGCTGGGGGCTTTGTGTGACAGGGTCGGCATCGTCGGCATCCGTTGATAGTGGCGGGCGGGCGGCCCCGGCTGTCATGAAAAATTCATCTGCCGGCAGGGCCGTTGGCTCCTAACATAGCGGCCAATTGTTATGTGCGTGTTGCAGCCGCCGGGTTCCGGTGCCTGTCATCACCTTGGCCGGGGCGATTTTATTGTGCAGGGTGTGGCGCATCCCGAACTGAAGGAGCTCGGCGAGCTGGAAGCCATCATCGCCGATGGCGGGCACTGGCTCGAGACGGAGGTGGCGTGTACGGTCGCCGTCGGCGAGCGGCACTTTCCGGTGTACGCCATCGCCCTCGGCAATCCCGACCCGACGGCGCCGGTGGTCGGCTTCTTCGGCGGTTTTCACGGTCTGGAACGGATCGGCACGGAAGTGGTGCTCGCCTATTTGCGCACCCTGGTCCGCCGCCTGAACTGGGACAGCATCCTGCACCGCCAGCTGGAAGCGGTACGCCTGGTCTTCATGCCGATCGTCAATCCGGGCGGCATGTGGCGCGGCACGCGGGCCAATCCGGCGGGCGTCGACCTGATGCGCAACGCCCCGGTCGAGGCGCTGGAAAAGACTCCCTTCCTGCTCGGCGGGCAGCGCTTGAGCGCCCGCCTGCCTTGGTACCGCGGGCGCCAGGGCGAAGCGATGGAAGCCGAGAATCGCGCCGTCTGCGCGCTCGTCGAGCGCGAGTTCTTCAGTCGCCGTTTCGGCATGGCCATCGACTGCCATTCCGGCTTCGGCAGCAGCGACCGCATCTGGTTTCCCTATGCCCATACCGTGGCGCCCATCGCCCATCTGCCCGAAGTGCTGGCCTTGACCGACATCTACGAGCAGGCCCACCCCAACCACCGCTACGTCTTCGAACCGCAGAGTCGCCAGTATCTGGCCCACGGCGACCTTTGGGACTACCTCTACCTGCGGGCCAGCGCCGCACCGGAGCGCATCTTCCTGCCGCTGACGCTGGAGATGGGTTCCTGGCTGTGGGTGAGGAAGAACCCGCGGCAGGTGTTTTCGCGTCACGGCATCTTCAACCCGCAAATCGCCCATCGCCAGCACCGGGTTTTGCGCCGGCACGTCGGCTGGCTGGATTTCCTCGCCCGGGCGGCCTGCGGCTGCGACCTCTGGCTGCCCACCGGCGAGCAGCGCGAGCAGCTGCGGGCGCGGGCGCTGCACCACTGGTACGGGATGGCGACGCCATGACGAGTTGGGTCCTGCTCCGCGGCCTGAGCCGGGAAAGCCGGCACTGGGGGCGCTTTCCGGAGATCCTGCAGCAGGCAGTCGGGGCGGCGGTGCTGGCCATCGACCTGCCGGGCAACGGTAGCCGCAACGGCGAAGCGAGTCCATCCACCGTCGCCGGTATGGTGGCGGCCTGCCGCCAGCAATTGCATGAGCGTGGCCTGGCGCCGCCCTATCACTTGGTGGCCCTGTCGCTCGGCGGCATGGTCGCCGTGGACTGGGCGCTTGAGCAGCCGGAGGAGGTGGCCGGTGCGGTGCTGATCAACACCAGCCTGCGCCCGTTCAATCCCTTTCATCACCGGCTGCGCCCGGCCAATTACCCGGCGTTGGTTGGCCTGCTGCTGGAGCCGGATGCCGGCCGGCGCGAACAGACCATCCTGCGCCTGACCAGTAACCGGCCGACAGATCCGCAGACGCTGGCCGAGTGGACCGCCTGGGCCCGGCAATATCCGGTGACGTCGGGTAATGCCCTGCGCCAGTTGCTGGCGGCCGCACGTTTTGTCGTCCCGGCCAAGCCGCCGGCGGTGCCCTTGCTGGTGCTGGGCAGCGCCGGCGACCGGCTGGTCGATGTGCGTTGCTCCCGGCAGCTGGCCTGGCGCTGGCAGACGGCCTACGCCGAGCATCCGACGGCCGGCCACGATCTGCCGCTGGACGACGGGGCGTGGCTCGCCCGCCAGGTCGCCTGCTGGTTGGCCGAGCTGGCGGACGCTCAGCCGAGCAGTGAGTTGGCGTGCAGGTAGAGCAGGGTGCCGGTGAGGATCAACAGGCTGGCCGTGGCAGCGAGGCCGGCCTTCAGATGGGTTTCGGTCGACTTGTCGATCAGGTCGAATTCGGCGTTGAACAGATTCATGGTGATCTCCTGTCTGCCCGGTTCGGCGTGCGGCCGCGAGCGGTGGCGGGTTGATGGCGGTACGCAACGGAGATTAGAAGAGCCAGGTTGCAGGACCGTGATCGCCTTGTTACAGCGCCGGGTCATGTTCCCCCGCCAGCCTCGCCGGCATTTCATTTAGGCCCGCCGATCTATACACTGGCCTCCGTTCATTACGCGACACATTGGAGAAGGAAGCATGCAAGGATCGTTTGAATACCGGCTCGAAGCAAACGGCGATGACATTGACCTGGAAATCGATCTGGATTCGGTCAGCGCCAAGGCACTGGTCCGCCTCGATCGCTACATCAACTGGGTCGACGTACTGAAGCTGGCGGAAAACGATCCCGAGGCGGCCCGTGCCGCCGAACGCCTGCATACCGTCCTGCAGCACCTCGGCCGGTAGTTACCGACAGCCAGTAGCAGGCTCAGCGCCCAGCAAACCTGGGTTTGCGCTTTTCCTTGAAGGCGCCGATGCCCTCGGCGTAGTCGTGGCTGTTGTAGACCACCCGGCGCAGGCCCTGAATGCGTTCGAAATCCTGTGGCGACATGGTGTGGGCGCCGGCGAGGATGCGCAGTTGTTCCTTCATCACCGAGATCGACAGCGGCGCGTTGGTGGCGATGGTGCGCGCCATGTCGTAGGTGAAGGCGTCGATTTCGTCGGCCGCGGCGAGGTGGTTGATGATGCCCATGCGTTCGAGCCGGCTGGCCGGGATCGGCTGGGCGGTGAACAGCATTTCCTTGGCGATGTGGATGTGCGCGGCGTTGAGGAAGGTGAGCAGGCCAGAGACGTTGTAGGGCACGCTGTGCTTGGCCGGCGTGGCGGCGAAGCAGGCGTCCGGCGTGGCGACGATCAGGTCGCAGGCGAGCACGGTTTCGCAGGCACCGCCCCAGACACTGCCTTCGATCAGGGCGATGATCGGGGCTTGGAAATTCTCCAGTTCGCGGATCAGGTGGCGCAGCGGGTCGCGCCAACCGAGCGGGTCGAGGCCGCCGGATGGTAGTTCCGAGACATCGTGGCCGGCCGACCAGACTTTGACGCCGGGGGCGGCGCGGAGCACAGCGCAGCGCACGTCTTGACGGGTAAATTCGGCGAGCGCGCCGACCACGCCGTCGACCAGGCGTTCGGAGAGGGCGTTGCGCTTGGCTTCGTGGTCGAGCGTGATGGTGCCGACGGCACCGTCGATCCGGGTGATGATCATGGTCTGCTCCGGGGGAATGGATGCCGGCGATTCTAGCAGCCGGGTCGCTCAGAGCAGCTTGGACAATCCCTTGACTTCAAAGCGCAGGGCACCGGTCGGGCAGACGTCCACGCACAGGCCGCAGCGCGTGCAATCCGGGCCGAGGCCCAGGCTTTCCTCGCCGGCGCGGCCCTTGACGGTGACGTCGAGGACATGCGGCACCAGGCAGACCTTGCGGCAGTCGCCTTCGTGGAAGCATTGCTCGACGTTGTAGCTGATCTGCAGCGGCGAGATGGCGCCGACGGCGCCGTAGGTGAGGCCGATCGGGCAGACGTAGCGGCACCAGGCGCGGCGCGACCAGAAGATTTCGAAGAGCAGCAGCAGGAAGACCCAGGCGAGCGCCAGACCAGGGCCATAGATCAGCGCGCGTGACAGGATACCGGTCGGCGACAGCGTTTCGAACACGGTATAGCCGGTGACCACGGCGAGCACGGCGAAGAGGATCCAGAAAACGGTGCGCGTGCCGCGGTGGAACTGGTGATCGGTGACGATCTTCTTGTCGACCAGCTTCAGATGCAGTTCCTCGGTCCATTCGGCGAGCAGGTGGTAGGGGCAGATCCAGGAACAGAAGCTGCGGCCGCCGAGCAGGACCCAGAGCAGGAAGACGGTGAAGGTGCCGATGAACAGGTTCACGATCACGTGCTTGTGGGCGAGCATCACCTGCAGGGCCGAGTTCAGGTCGATCAGATGGAAGCCGACGAAGCGCGAGGCGGTCAGCGCGCCTTCCAGGATCTGGATGTCGAGCCAGAAGGAGAAGACGAACAGCAGGTTGGTGGCGATCAGCACCGCCCAGCGGCGGTTGCGCCATTTGTGGCTGACGATGTGGTGGTCGCGGGCGTGCAGCTTTTCCTTGATGTAGCGATCCTTGTCCTCGTACTTTAGGAACATGATCTGCTGCACCTTTTCCGAAACCTTTTCCGGTTTCTTCGGGGCGGCGCCGAGCATGCCCATGAACAGGTCAACGAAGCGGCTCATCTCAGGCTTTCCAGACGGCTTGCGGGTCGATGACGATGGCCGCCGGCTCGGCCGGGCAGATCATTTCGCAGACGCCGCAGCCGACGCAGGGTTCGAGGACGGTCGGGGTCATGCGCTCGACGCCGTCGGCGCCCTTGACTGGGCGCAGTTCGATGGCGTCCTTGACCGGGCATTCGCGCACGCAGAGGTCGCACAGTTCGAGATCGTAGGGATGCTCGCGCACCGGCACCGGTTTCCAGCGGTCGACGGCCATGTAGCGCAGTTCGCCGGTGAAATTGGCGCCGCGCGCCTGGCCTTTGAAGCCCCTGCCCTGGATGGCCAGACAGGATTCCGGTCGGGCCAGGCGGGCGACGCCGATGCGTTCTTTCAGGTTAAGCGTCGGTTCGGCATCCTTTTCCTTGGCCTTGAGGATGGGGGCGGCGGCCAGCGGGGCGCCGTCGCGGATGTTGAGGAAATCCGGCTTTTCGTAGGTCAGTGAACCGGTCGGGCAGGCGAGGATGCACTGCACGGCGTCGCAGGAGAAGTCGCAAGCCTGGGCGCGAGCATCGATGTAGGGCACGCCGAGGCCGAAGCCGTCGCCGATGTCGGCCAGCTTGATCGCCTGCACCGGGCAAACCTGCACGCACTGGCCGCATTTGATGCATGAGGAGAGGAAATCCTGTTCGTTGAGCGCCCCGGGCGGCCGCAGACGCGGCGGCCGGGCGTCGACCACCGGGATGTAGCCGAGCAGTGACAGGCCGACGACGCCGGCGGTCAGGCCGACCGATTGCAGGAATTTGCGCCGGGCTTTCTGTGCCTTTTCGATGGAAGTGGCCGGCTTGGCCTTGCTGTCGCTCATGTGCGGGCCGCCCTTTCCGGTTTGGCGAAGCGCGGGGCGGCGTCCTTCAATTGCAGTTCGGGCGAGGAGAAGGGCGCCAGCCGTTCGAGGAAATCGAGCAGTTCGAGCACCGGCGAGGTCTTGAAGAACTGCGCTGGCGGCGTCTCGATCCAGATCTGGTCGGCGTAGGCGTACAACTCATGCGGCGTGTCGCCGATGCCGTCGCCGTCGCGGTCGAAGCCCTGGTAGGCGGAGAAGTAGTTGTTGCGCCACTCGTTCTTGCTGGCCACGTCGCGGCCCATCTGCACGACGTCGGTGAGGTTGCCCTCGAAACTGTTGCCGGTCAGGATATTGCCGCCGAGTTCGCTGGTGAAGCGCACGGCGATGCCGTTGAAGGCGAAGCGGTTGTTGGTGAAGCGCAGCGTGGTGTCCGGCTCGAAGGGCGAGAGGTCGGAGCCGATACCGACGGCGCAGTAGATGATCTCGTTGTTGTCGATGTCGGAATCGCTCGATTCCTTGAAGCCGATCGCCATGCCGGCGGCGCCGGTGGCATGCGAGATGAGGTTGTTGCGGATGTGGATGCGCTCGGTGTACATCAGGTATACGCCGACGGCGTTGTCGTAGAACTGGTTGCCCTCGACCAGGCTGTCCTTGGCGAACATGAAGTGGATCGAGTAGCGGCTGCGCTTGCCGATGTTGCCGCGCCAGGTGTTGTGGTGCGAGTACCAGGCGACCATGTCGCGCGAATCGATGATCTCGTTGTTCTCGACCAGATTGTGATTGCTGTACCAGAGGCGCAGGCCGTCGCCGCGCAGGCCGAGATCGAAGGGCTTTGAGCTGATGTGGTTGCCGCGCAGGGTGTTGTGGTCGGCCTGCTTGAGGTCGATGCCGAACAGGCAGTCGGTGATGCGGTTATCCTCGATCAGGTGGTGGTTGCCGCGGATATTCAGGCAGGTGTCGTCGCTGTCGTGCGCTTCGCCAGAACCCTGAAGGTTGAGGCCGCGGATGGTGGCGCCCTCGGTATCGACGACAAAGACCGTACCCTTGCCGCCGCCGTCGATGGTGACCTGGCCGCCGCCGTCGATGGTCAGCGGCTTGTCGACCAGCACCGGGCCGGCATAGACGCCGGGAGGAGGTTTCAGCACCGAACCCGGTGTGGCCTGATCGACAAGTAGTTGAAACCAGGGAATGTCGGTGCGATTGGGCGCCGCCGGGCGGACAGCCTTTTCAGCCGAGGAACCCCAGTTGGCGGCGAGGTTGGGCTTGCCCATGCCCTCCAGCGATTGCGAGGCAGCCAGGCCGGCAATTCCCAGCCCGGCGGTGATGCCGAGCCAGAGCAGGGAACGACGCAGATGGCGGAGCATGATGCTTACTCGGCGCCGCCTTCGCGCAACTGCTTGCGGCGGATCAGCAGGGCCAGCATCAGGCAGACGAAGATGACCACCAGCAGGCCATAGCCCCAGTACGGGTAGGAGTAGGTCGAGAACTGCGCAACCTTGCCTTCACCGAAGACGGTGGGCATGAACGGCTTGACCGTGAAGGCACCCCACGGATGCAGATTGTGGCCAAAGAACCAGAGCCAGGCGGAGTAGGTGACGACAAAATAGAGCGGCAACAGGCCTGGCACCAGGGCGAGCAGCAACTGGAAGCCGCGCAGCTTGGCGACGCCGGCGACGACCACGGCCATCACCGCGATCAGGCCGAAGATGACCAGGCGCGAGATCAGATCGACGTTGTCTGCCCAGACCTTGATCTTCTCCGGTTCGTTGAAAAAGCTGGCCGTTTCCGCACTGTAGAAGGCGACATGACTGGCCAGTTTGCCCATGACGAACTGGTCGACCAGCATCCAGGCAGCGACGCCGGCGAAACCGGCGGCCAGCACCAGCAGGCGGGGCTTTTTCCGCGGAACCGCGAAGGCCAGCATCATCACCGCGAAGAAGCCGAAGAAGAACTTGGCCAGCGGTTTTTCCACCGGGGCGCCGGAGGCGATCGGGAACATGCCGACGTAGTGGTTGATGGTGTTCATTTCATGGACGCAGTCGAGGCCTTCGGCCCCTTTGTTGACGTCCTTCTTGCCATCGGTGATCGGGTTGTAGCGCTCGTCGTCGTGAGAGAGATCCTTCTGGATGATCTCGTTGGCCATGCGCGTGCCCTTGCCGGCTGCCTTGCAGCCGTTATAGACACCGTCGAAATGGAAGTGGATGCGGATGCCATCAGGGAAGGCATCTTCCGGGTAATTCGGGGCGGTCAGGGAAACCCACCAGATCGGAGCAAAGTAGGCGGCGATCAGGCAGATCAAGGAAACCAGGGTCAGGCCGGCGACGATATTGTTTTGTTTGTTCATGGTGCTGTTCTCTGACGTAGTGCGGTTTGCTACATCCCCGCCGGGGCGGGGATCCATACCCGTTCAGGCACCCGGCGCAGCCGGGGCCTGACGGAACGGCTTACTTCTTCTTGGCAGCCTTCGGCTTGCACATCGAGCCCGGCATCTTCAGGCTGGCCTGATAGGCGGAGATGGCGACCAACTGGTCATTGGTGTAGGGCTTGATGACCTTGACCATGTCCGGGTTGGCGTTGCGGCGGTGACCGTCGCGGATTTCGGTCATCTGGCGCAGCAGGTACTTGTAGTGCTGACCGGCGATCACCGGGTAGAACTTCTCCTTGTCGCCTTCGCCATTTTTGCCGTGGCATTCCAGGCATTGCTTCTCGTACAGCTCCTTGCCCTGGGAAACCTTGATCGCCGCGTCGGCACCATCGTACTTGCCGTGTTCCACGGGGATGCACATTGCTTCGATATAAGCGGAGACATCGGCCAGTTCCTGCGGATCAACCAGCGTTGCGGCAAACGGGTACATGGTCGGGTTGTCGCGCAGGCCGGCACGGATGTCGGCCATCTGCTTGATCAGCACGGTGGTGTGCTGGCCAGCCAGTTGCGGGAAGGTGCCGTCGGGACGACCGGCGCCGGAGGGCAGGTGGCAGGCGCCGCAGATCTCGTAGGCTTCTTCGCCGCGGGTCTTGTCACCCTTCAGCTTGAGCGCTTCGATCTTTTCGCCTTCCTGGGCGTTCCACTTGTAGTTCTTGCCTTCGATGCCTTCCTGCTTGGGCGCAGGGGGGCCAGCAAGGGCGACGCCTGCGCTGAGCAGGCCGATCAGCAGGAATGGTAGTTTCATATGTGATGTCCTTTTGCAGATTGATCGAAACGCTGGCGGCATTGTCGGCCGATGAATATCAGCATTCCTTGATGTGAGTCATAAGCCCGGAACGCCGGGCTTTCCGGGCTTATTTGAGCTTTGCCAGGTATTCGGCGATGGCCTTGATTTCCTCATCGCTGACCAGGTGCATGACGCCCTTCATGGCGGCGGTCTGGCCGTTGTTGCGGGCGCCGCTCTTGATGTCCTTCATCTGTTGTTCGGCATAGGCGGCGTTTTGCCCGGCCAGCTTCGGATAGTTGGGCATCAGCGGCTTGTCGGCCTTCGGGCCGTGGCAAGCGTTGCAGGTCTTCTCGGCATACAGCTTGGCACCATCCGGGGCGGCGATGGCGGGGGCGGCGACGAACGCCGCGGCGAGCAATGTCATTACGATTTTCATGGGTATTCCCTCCTCAAATGAAACGAGGGGCAGAATCACTCTGCCCCTCGATAATTGCCTTAAGTCAGATCAAGACTTCCGGCGCTGGCTTATTTCACCTTCTTGGCGCCGTTCTGCTCCAGGTAGGTCTTGGCACGCAGGCCGAGGTCGGCCGCCTTGACCTGGTATTGCCAGATCTGCTCAGACCACAGGTTAGCCTGATCCCAGTCCTTCTTGGCCGCTGCTTCGTCAGCCTTGGCCTTGGCGTCCTTGATCTTGCCGAGCTGGTCGGTTGCATCCTCGACCATGGCGACGACATCCGGGAAGTCCTTGTAGTTGACGCTGGTGATGTAACCGACGACGGAGTCGATGACGGCCTGGGTGTCGGCAACCTTCTTCACCGTCGCCTTGTAGTCAGCTTCGGTGTAGGCGGCCTTGGCGGTGGCAGCCGTCTTGGTCGGCTTCCAGCCCTTCGGCTTGACCAGCAGGTAACCCATCATTTCCAGGTGCAGGGCGGAGCAGAATTCCGTGCAGTAGTACGGATAGACGCCTTCCTTGTCAGCCTTGAACTTGACGGTGACGGTCTTGCCCGGTTCGACGGAGGCATGCACGTTGTAGGTCGAGACGGTGAAGCCGTGGGTCTCGTCCTGGGCCCGTTCGAGGTTGGTCAGGTGGATGGTGATTTCGTCGCCCACTTCCGCCTCGATGGTTTCCGGGGTGATGTGCGAACGGATCAGCGTGCCCTTGACCTCGATCTTGTTGCCCTTCTTGGTCGTCGTTTCCTCGCCGGCGCGGACCATGCCCGGATGCGGCTTGTCGGTGCGCGAATCGGTACCGACCTTGTAGCGGACGCCCGGCTTCAGCTTGGTGGCGTCGATGGCCACGGCATAGTGCGGCTCGCCCAGCGGCAGCGGCATGTCGTACAACAATTGCATCTTGTCGTTCGAAATGTCGATCAGCTGGTGGTTCTGCGGGTGCAGCGGGCCGACCGGCACGAAGCGGTCGATCGCCAGCTTGTTCAGGGCGACCAGATAGCGGCCCTTCGGACTGGTCGAGTCACCTTCCATGGTCATCAGGTGGCCGATGTTGTAATGGACGGAGATCTTGTCCACCACCTTGCCTTCACAGTAGTTCCACTTGGCAACCTGCGAATCCACATAAAGCGAGGTGTAGGCGATACAGGGCTTGGAGTCGTACTGGGTGTGCAGGGGGCCGAGGCCGAGTTGCACCTGCTTTTCCAGCGCGTCCTTCAGGCCGATCACCGGGATGCCGTACGGATCCTTCGATTCGAACTTGCCGGCCTTGATTGCCGCCTGCATCTTCTCGAAGCTGTATACCGAGGTGTGGGTGTCGAGCTTGCCGGAGACGATGATGAACTTGCCATCCGGGGTCACGTCCACGCCGTGCGGCGACTTCGGTTCCGGCACCAGGAAGAGGATACCTTCCTTGACGGCGACGTCGATCGGCAGCACCTTGTGACCGTTGATGGTCTTGGCCTTGCCGGCGGCGACCAGTTCGGCGGCCTTCTTCCAGTTGATCATGTGCAGGTAGTCGGTGTCCTTGGCGGAACAGCCGGCTTCATATGGTGGGCGACCCTTCTCGATGCCGCCGACGTAACGCTCGGAGCAGAACGAGTTGGTGAACGACCAGCCTTCCGACGGGCCCTTGCCGGCGTCGGACAGATCCTGGAAGTACGGCGGCAGTTCGACGGAGAAGGATTCCTTGGCGTTGATGCGGCCTTCCTTGCGGTCGAACTTCCAGTAGGTGACGCCGCCGCGGTATTTCTCGTTCATCTCCTCGAGCGGATAGAACTTCTTGTTCTCGAGCGGAGCGGGGTACTGCGCTGCCTCAATCACGTACTCGCTGTTGGTGGTGACGAAGGCTCCGCCGTGCTCGGACTTGTAGATCGGGTTGACGACGATCTGCTTGGTTTCGAAGTCGCGCAGGTCGATCACCGCCAGGCGCGGATTGGCCTTGTCGTTGATGAACAGGAACTGCCCGTCATACTGGCCATTGGTTTCGGAAATGGCCGGGTGGTGCGTGTCACCCCAGGTGATTTCCTTGCCGTCGATCATGCCTTGCTTGAGCACCGCCCTGGAGTTCTCGTCGTAACCGTAGCCCTGCCACGGTTCCGGCGTGAACACGCCGATGTACTTCAAGATACGCATCGACGGAATGCCATAGACGATGACTTGGCCGGACTGGCCGCCGGAACTGAAAACCACGAATTCATCGCGCTTGCCGGTCGGTACATAGGTCTTGGCGGCGGCCAGTACATCCTGCTGGCTGAGGCCGCGTCGTTTCAGCACGTCCTGCAGGGACTCGGCTGACCAGGCGGTGGTCGCGGCGCCGAATCCGATGCCGGCTGCGACGAGCAACACGGTGGATTTGACTGCAAATCTACTCATTTGATATCTCCCGAAAAAACAAGAACTCATACGTTCTACCCCCCCATCGCCGCAGGCTTTCCAGCCCCTGCGGCAATTTGTCGCACACTGTATTCGGCCCGGACTGTGAAAAAATTGATGTCTGCTAATTCCAAACAGCATTCCTCGACGAGAATGTCGTTTCCGTTGCCGAGCCGTCCGAAAGCCCTTGTTGAACAAGAAAATCCTGATTGACGCGATCGGTGTCCTGCTGATCGCCCTGGTCGTTGTCGTCGGCTACAAGCTGTCGCCCATGCTGTTGCCGAAGGCCGATGTAGTGATCCAGCCGGACCCGATGTGCAATCTGCAGCGCGGTCCGTGCCGCGTCGCATTGCCCGCCGGCGGTAGCGTCGAACTGCTGATGGGCACCTTGCCGATTCCGCTGGTCAAGCCCTTCGAAGTGCGGGTGACGACCCAGGGCTTTGCCCCGTCACGGGTCGAAGTCGATTTCGCTGGCGTCGACATGAACATGGGCTACAACCGCCCGCTCTTCGAACATCGCGGCAATGGCCTGCATGCCGCGGAAGTGACTTTGCCGGTTTGCATCACCGGCCAGATGGACTGGCAGGCGACGGTGCTGATCGAAGCCGGCATCCAGCGCATCGCCATCCCCTTCCGCTTTGCTTCCGGGAGCCATTCCTGAAATGTCCGAACGCCTGCTGCTCGCCGTCGTCGTCTTGCTCGTCGCCCTGGTCACCGGGCTGGGATTGTTCTGGAATCCCGAACTGCCTGAGCGCCCGTTACCAGCCGCCATCCTGCCGGCCGGCGGCGATTTCACCCTGACTTCGGCGAGCGGCCCGGTGGCCCTCGCCGACTACCGCGGCAAGGCGGTGCTGGTCTATTTCGGCTACACCTACTGCCCCGATATCTGCCCGACCTCGCTGGCCGCCACCGCCAGCGGCCTCAATCAACTGAGCGCCGAGGAACTGGCGCAGGTGGTGGTGATCTTCATTTCGGTCGATCCGAAACGCGATACGCCGGCACGGCTCAAGGAGTACGCCGAATTCTTCCATCCGGCCATCATCGGCATCACCGGGACGGCGGCAGAGGTGGCCGACGTCAGCCGCCGCTATGGCGTTTTCTATGCCGAGCAAAAGGTGGATACGGCCGGTGACGGCTACGTCGTCGACCACAGCTCGGAAACCTATGTCATCGCCCGTGACGGCCGCCTGCTCGGCAAGCTGCCGCACGGGGCGCCAGCGGAGCAGGTGGTGGCCGAGATCCGCAAAGTTTTGAACCAGCCATGAAAGAGAGAACCATGATGAAAAAGCTGTCGCTGCTCGCTTCTGCCCTGATGCTGTCCGCTGGTGCCCTGGCCGGTTCGGCCGACCAGATCACCGTCCATGAACCCTACGTCCGCCTGGCGCCGCCGAATGCCCCGGCCACCGGCGCCTTCATGGTCATCCGCAACGGCGGAAACGCCGATGTCAAGATCGTCAAGGCGGCCAACCCGGCGTCGAAGGTCACGGAACTGCATACCCATCTCAACGAGGGCGGCGTGATGAAAATGCGCCCGGTTCCCGATATCCCGATCAAGGCCGGCGGCGAAGCCGTGCTCAAGCCGGGCAGCCTGCACGTCATGATGATCGACCTCAAGGCACCGATGAAGGAAGGCGACGTGGTGCCGATCACCCTGACTTTCGAGGACGGCAGCAGCAAGCAGGTCGACGCCAAGGTGGTGCGCCCGGTAGCGGCGCCGATGGCGATGCCGATGGATCACAGCAAGCACTGAGCGAGGCTTGCTCAGGCAAAAATGGCGGCCAGGTGGCCGCCATTTTTTTCGGTCATGAACGGCAGCAGCGGCCCATGGCAGGCGCCACCGACAACAGCGTCGTGCCAGTCTGATTGGTTAGTGACTATGCCTCGACGGGTGTCGGCTTATATCCCGCCTCCAAGATTGCATCGCGGATGTCTTCGATGGTCGCTTGAGTTGAAACAACCGAGACCAAGCGGCGCTCGAGGTCGACTCTGACCTTGGCTTGGTCGTCAATAGCTCTCAAAGCTTTGTTGATGATGCTGGCGCAGTGGCCACATGTCATGTCGTCAATTTGGAAAGTAATCATGGTGTGCTCCTGAAGGGTGAGTTTGCGCGTCGGCAGAGACCACTCTGAACCTTCCCCGTAGGGCAGGGTCAAGCGAAAAAAATAAACGAAAAAAATCGCGTTAAGGCCCTTTACATTCCCACGATTGGAAGGTTCAGCATGGGTTCCTGGCAAACCCACAGGAGATTCAAATGGCCCCCTCGATTGTTTCTAATCCTCTAGTTGAGTTAAGACTTGGTATTGGCGGAATGAGTTGTGCATCCTGCGTTTCTCGTGTCGAGAAGGCGCTCAAGCACCTCGCCGGCGTGACTGAGGTCAGCGTGAATCTTGCGACCGAGGAGGCAACCTTGAAGGTGATACCCGAGGTTTCAGTAGGCGTACTGTCGGAGGCAGTTCGAAATGCGGGATATGAAGTCGCAACAAAATCGGTTGAGCTTCTGATTGAAGGCATGAGTTGCGCATCATGTGTTGGCCGGCTTGAAAAGGCATTGGCAGCGGTGCCGGGGGTGCTGAAAGCTTCAGTGAACCTGGCAACGGAAAAGGCGACGGTTGAGGTGCTAGCCGGAGCAACGGTTGCCGCGTTGGCGGCCGCCGTCGAAAAGGCAGGTTACACAGCAAAACCGATAAGCTCACAACAAGCGAAAGCTACCTCAAGGTTTATACCGGAATGGTGGCCAGTCGCTGTCAGCGCGTTATTGACATTCCCTTTGATCACCCCGATGCTCGTTCAACTCGTGGGCGTCAATTGGATGCTCGGGGGCTGGACGCAGTTGGCGCTTGCGACACCTGTCCAATTCTGGCTGGGCTGGCGCTTCTACCGGGCCGGGTGGAAAGCGGTCAAGGCACGTGCCGGTAACATGGATTTGCTGGTGTCCCTTGGGACGAGTGCCGCCTATGGCCTCTCTGTTTATATTCTCATTGGAAATGGCGGAGGACACCCTCACCATCTTTACTTCGAGGCCTCGGCTGCCGTCATCACGCTTGTCCTGCTCGGCAAGTGGTTGGAGGCTCGGGCAAAACGACAGACAACGGACGCCATCAAGGCGCTGAATGCCCTCCGCCCTACCGTTGCGCGCGTGCTGGTCGACGGCAATGAAGTTTCGACTCCGGTTGAGCAGATTGCGCTGGGTGACCTCGTGGTCGTCCGTCCAGGCGAACGCATAGCGGTGGATGGCGAAGTCGTCAGAGGGCAAAGCCATGCCGATGAAGCGCTCATCACCGGCGAGAACCTGCCCGTGTCCAAGAGCGTTGGCGACAAGGTGACTGGCGGGTCGGTCAACGGCGAAGGCATGTTGCATGTACGAACGGGTGCGGTTGGTGCTGAGACAACGCTCGCTCGCATCATTCGCATGGTCGAATCTGCCCAAGCTGCCAAGGCGCCTATCCAGCGTATTGTGGATCAAGTAAGTGCTGTATTTGTCCCCGTAGTATTGGTTGTTGCACTGCTCACTTTTGCAGGCTGGATGGCCTACTCGGGAAACTGGGAAGTGGCTTTGATCAACGCGGTCGCAGTCCTGGTCATCGCCTGTCCGTGCGCCTTGGGCTTGGCTACGCCAACGGCCATCATGGCCGGAACCGGGGTTGCCGCGCGCCAGGGTATCCTCATCAAGGATGCCGAGGCACTTGAAATTGCGCACTCGGTGACAGTGGTGGCCTTCGACAAGACCGGCACACTCACGGAAGGGAAGCCATCCCTGGTCAGCATCGAGCCCGTTGAGGGCAGCTCGACCGAAGAGGTGCTGCGGATTGCCGGCGCGCTTCAGCAAACCAGCGAGCATCCATTGGCCGATGCCGTCATGGAGAAAGTCCGCGAACTCAAAATTGCCGTATCGCCGGTCAGTGACGCCAAAGCCTTGCCCGGACGAGGCATTCAAGCGCTGGTGGATGGGCAGTTGATGCTCCTGGGGAGTACCAGACTGATGCAGGAGCACCTTGTTAGTCCGGGGCAACTGAGCGTCCTTGCCGCGGCACTTGAAAGTGAGGGCAAGACCATATCGTGGCTACTGCGCCAGCGTGATTCCTCCTTTGAATTAGTCGGGCTTCTGGCTTTCGGTGACACCATCAAGCAATCCTCTTATCAGGCCATCAGCCGACTTCGTGAATTGGGAATCAAGACGGTCATGCTGACCGGAGACAATCTTGGAAGCGCCCATGCCGTCGCAAAGGCGCTTGGCATTGATGATGTACGCGCTGAGTTGCTGCCTGGCGATAAGGCAAGCATCATCAAAGCGCTTCGCGACCAGGGACACGTGGTTGCCATGGTTGGCGATGGCTTGAATGACGCGCCCAGTTTGGTGGCGGCTGATGTCGGATTGAGCATGTCGACGGGTACTGACGTGGCCATGGAGGCCGCAGGTATCACCCTGATGAGGGGCGACCCGCGTTTGGTAGCCGACTCGTTTGATGTTTCGCGCCGGACCTACAGCAAAATCAAGCAGGGGTTATTCTGGGCCTTCGCCTATAACGTGCTGGGCATCCCTCTTGCGGCCCTGGGTATGCTAAATCCGGTTGTGGCCGGTGCGGCGATGGCCTTCAGCAGCGTTAGTGTGGTCACCAACGCCTTGCTCCTTCGCCGCTGGCGAGGGGCTGCGAGCGAATGAGTATCGAGAGGAGTGCGAGATGAATATCGGAGCTGCAGCAAAGGCATCTGGCGTGTCTGCCAAGATGATTCGGCATTACGAAAGTGTCGGGTTGCTGCCTCCAGCAAGCCGCACGGATGCAGGCTATCGTCAGTATGGCGAGAAAGACCTCATCACCTTGCAGTTCATCCGGCGTTCAAGGGACCTTGGGTTTTCGATCGAGGAAATCCGCGGCCTGGTCAGCCTTTGGCAAGACCGTGCCCGGCCAAGTCGTGAGGTTAAGGCGCTAGCCAAACAGCATTTGGATTTCCTGGATAGGAAGCTGGCGGAACTGCAGTCTATGAAGCATTCCTTGGTCCACCTTGTCAGCTGCTGTCATGGCGACGAACGTCCGGATTGCCCTATCTTGGAGAGCCTTGCAGGAAAGGAAATGCCTTCTCGCAGCTGAGATCGGTCATACCCCAAAAACTCGACAGGCGGCCGTGACCAGCAGTACTCCTGCAACAAGATGCCGGAAAGCGGCCGCATTTTTTTTCGGTGCGGCCGCAGGATGTCGGCTAGCTAGCTCTCGATTCGTTCGGAAATATCGAGCGCGTCGTCCACCTCAATGCCGAGGTATCGGACGGGAAAACGAAATTGCGGGGGAGGCTCTGAACAGTGTGCGTTAGCACACTGAACGCTGGCCACGACCAGCGCACCATCTGTATTCTGGGCAGATCGCGTATAGCCTCACCGGCGGAGATCAATATGAGCACAGCTGATATCGGCGTCATTGGCCTCGGCGTAATGGGCGTCAACCTGGCTCTCAACCTCAGTGACAAGGGCTTTCGCCTCAGCGTTTATAACCGCACACCCGCAGTAACCAGTGAATTCGTCGCCGCGCACGGCCAGGAACGCCTGATCACGGCCGCCGACACGCCCGAACAACTGGTCAAGCACCTTGAGCGGCCGCGCGTCATTCTGCTGATGATCACTGCCGGCCTTGCTGTCGATACCGTGATCGGGCAATTGCTGCCCTGGCTCGAACCCGGCGATATTCTGATTGACGGCGGCAACTCCAATTACCAGGACAGCAAACGCCGCTATCGTGAACTGGCCACTCAGGGCATCCATTTCGTCGGCATGGGCATCTCCGGCGGCGAAGAAGGGGCGCGCTACGGCCCATCGTTGATGCCGGGCGGCGCAGCAGCAGCCTGGCCCACCATTCGTGACATGTTCCAGGCGATTGCCGCCCGGGTCGATGATGTGCCCTGTTGCCAGTGGTTGGGCGACAGCGGGGCCGGTCATTACGTCAAGATGGTGCATAACGGCATCGAATACGGCGACATGCAGCTGATCGCCGAAGTCTGCCAACTGATGCAACACGCCCTCGGCATGAGCCGCGACGAAATTGCCGACACCTTTGCCGCATGGAACGCGGGCCGTCTTGAATCCTATCTGATCGACATCACCAGCCGCGTCCTGCGCCAACGCGATAGCGATGGCAGCCCTCTGGTCGACAAGATCCTCGACCGCGCCGCGCAGAAAGGTACGGGCATCTGGACTGCCCAGGACGCTCTCGAGCGTGCCGTACCGCTGACCTTGATCGGCGAGGCAGTCCATGCCCGCATGCTCTCGGCGCGCAAGGCTGAGCGGGTGATGGCGGCGGCCTTGCTGGGTAGCGCTCCGGTCGCTGTCGCGGAATCAACTCGCGCCGATTGTCTGGCAGCGCTGCATGACGCGCTCTATGCCGCCAAGCTGGTTTCCTACACGCAAGGTTTCATGCTGATGCAGGCAGCCGCCGAAGCCGAAGGCTGGATACTGCCCTACGGCGACATCGCCTTGCTCTGGCGTGCCGGCTGCATTATCCGCAGCCGCTTCCTGGGCGACATCAAGAACAGCTTTTCACGGGCACCCGTACCCCCGAGTCTGTTGCAAGACCCGTTCTTCGTCGGCGAGGTCAAGGCCGCCGAAGCCGGTTGGCGCAGGGCGGTGATACTGGCCGTCGGCAGCGGCGTCGCCACCCCCGCACTGTCTTCGGCCCTGGCCTTTTACGATGGTTACCGCTGTGCCAGCGGTTCGGCCAATATTCTGCAGGCGCAGCGCGATTTCTTCGGCGCCCATTCTTACCAGCGCATCGATCGCGATGGGTCGGAAAACTTCCACACCCGCTGGCTGGGCGACGGGGTCGAGGAGCAACTGCCATGAGCTGCGCCAGCGAGGCGCATGCCTACGTGATCTTTGGCGCGACGGGCAGTCTGGCGATGGCCAAGCTCCTGCCGGCCCTGTACCAGTTGCACCGCTTCGGGCATCTGGCACCAGATGTCCGCATCCTCGGCTGCGGGCGCACGCCGCATACGCCAGATGGCTGGCGCGGCGAGGTGCGCCAGCGTCTGGAGGCCAGCGATGCGGCACTGCTCGACAGCTTTCTCCAGCGCCTGGACTATGTCGCCGGCAATCTGGAAGACGCCGCCTTCTATCAGGCGCTGGATGCCTGGATCGGCGCCAGCGAGTGCGGCAACAACGTGATTTTCTACCTCTCGGTCAGCCCCGAGTTCTACGTGCCGGTAACCGTCAGGCTGGCGCAAGCCGGCTTGTTGGCGGAAGGCACAGGCTGGCGGCGAATGGTGATCGAAAAGCCCTTCGGTCATGACCTGCAATCGGCCCGCGATTTGCAGCACGAACTCAATTCACGATTAGGCGAAGAGCAGATTTACCGAATCGATCATTACGTCGGCAAGGAATCGGTGCAGAACCTGCTGGTATTACGTTTTGCCAACATGATTCTGGAACCGCTGTGGAACCGGCATTACATCGAGCAGGTGCAAATAACGCACGCCGAAACCATCGGTCTTGACGGGCGAGCCAGCTATTACGATCGGCACGGTGGGGCAACACGCGACATGATCCAGAGCCACCTGTTACAGGTTCTCGCCTTGCTGGCGATGGAGCCACCGGTATCGCTGGAGGCCGAGTCACTACGGGATGAAAAGGTCAAGGTGCTGCGCTCGATTCGCCCGCTGGCGGCGGCGGATCTGGCCAGCCATGCGGTACGCGCCCAGTATGCCGGCTACCAGCAGGAAGCCGGCGTCACGGCCGGTAGCCATACGGAGACTTATGCGGCGCTGAAGCTCTATGTCGATAACTGGCGCTGGCGTGACGTGCCGTTCTATCTGCGCACCGGCAAGTGCCTGAAGGAGCGGCGTTCGATGGTTGCCGTGCGATTCCGCGAACCACCGATGCAGCTTTTTCAGGGTACTGGAGCCTCCGCGGTGCACCCCAACTGGTTGCTGATCGGCATTCAGCCGGATGACGTGGTGCAAATGGAGATATCCGCCAAGGTACCCGGCCAGGAAACACGCACCCGGCAGATATCGATGGATGCATCGGTGGGCAATCCCGGCGAACGTAAGGCTGACGCTTACGAGGACCTGCTGATGGACGTCATTCAAGGGGATCGATCCCTGTTTTTGCGCTATGACGAAGTCAAGGCGGCGTGGAATGTGGTCGATCCCTTCATGCGCGGCTGGTCTGACGACGAGCACCCGCCACTGCAATATCCGGTAGGTAGTTGGGGGCCGAAAGCGGCGGACCGGATCTTTGGCCAGACGGCTCGGCAGTGGCGACAAGACCTGAGCTGCAATGGCAAACCCGAGGGGGCGGACTGATGCTGCCGGTCAACAGCAAGATCTTGCCGAATCCGCAGGACGTCGCTGCTCAGGCCTGCCTGATCATCATCGCCGAGGCCGCGGCAGCGATCCGTGAGCGCAAGCTATTCCGGATTGTCCTGGCCGGTGGCAGCACGCCCCATCGGACCTATGAAATGCTCGCCAGGATGGCTACTGACTGGAGCGCCTGGGAAATATTCTGGAGTGACGAGCGCTGCCTGCCGGCCGACCACGCCGGACGAAACTCACGCATGGCACACGACGTCTGGCTCTCCCGGGTGGCGATACCGGCCAGGCTGATTCACCCCATTCCGGCCGAGCGCGGTGCAAAACTTGCGGCAGCGGAGTACGCGGCGAACATTCGCGACAAACTGCCTTTTGATCTGGTCCTTCTCGGTATGGGAATAGATGGCCATACCGCCAGTCTTTTTGCCACCAGCGGCGACCACATTGCGCCGGTGCTGGCTGTGCACAACGCGCCAAAACCACCTGCCGAGCGAGTCAGTCTGAACTTTCAGACATTACGCACCTGCCGCCACCAACTGGTACTGGTGACCGGGGCAGAAAAGTCCCCGGCAATGTTTGCCTGGCAGCAAGGTGCCAATCTTCCCATTGCCTGTGCCGCCCGCAACGACGCTTTTCTCCTGGTCGATGCCGAAGCAGGCCAATCGACGAATTTCATGGCGTCGCAGCTCTGAATTGAATTGTGGCTCTCATCCCTATGGGCGCCCGCGCACCGATCAGTGGAAACCTCCCACCTAGTCGCCCAACTCTGGTGCCGGATCGAATTTCGGCACTGCCGCCCGCAATCATTTCATTTTCAGGAGCACACCATGAACAAGGATCAAGCTAAGGGTCGTATCGAAGAAGCCAAAGGCAAAACCAAGGAAGTGGCCGGTAGGGCTGTCGGCAACGCCAATCTGGAACGAAAAGGCCAGACGCAAAAATCCGGCGGCAAAGCTCAGGCCACCGACAACACCCGCAAGGCCAAATAAGAAGGTGACCAACATGCCATCGACAAAACGATTCTCCCCGCGCGGCAATCGCGTCATTGTCGCCGGATAGGCCGCTGGTGCCCCTGCCGCGACCGCCGTTTGGGTTGCGAACAAGGCGCGACGCGCGGAGGAGGACGAGCCTCCTCTGGGCGCATTCCTTGATGTTGATGGTGTGCGCGTACACTATCTCGATCGTGGCCGTGGCGTTCCCATCGTACTTCTGCAAGGCAATGCGGTCCGCCTCCAGGACTTCGTGGCCAGCGGCTTGATCGATCGGTTGGCCCAGCACCATCGCGTCGTAGCATTTGATCGGCCAGGCTTTGGTTACAGTGAGCGTCCTCGCGATCGCCTGTGGACCGCCGCTGCCCAAGCCGAGCTTCTCAACAAGGCGATTGGGCAACTCGGTCTTGAGCGACCCATTGTCATCGGTCACTCCTGGGGCACCCTGGTCGCGCTCGAACTTGCCCTTCGCGCAAACGCCGCGGTGCAAAAGTTGATTCTTGTCTCAGGCTACTATTTTCCGACGGCCCGGCTGGATGCGGCGCTTGCCGCCCCGCCGATGTTCGCACCGCAGCCCGTTCCCGCGGATTTCTTGCCGATTCTCGTGCGCGAGATTAAGCGCTACAACTTAGCGATAACGCGAACGCTGCTGTTATCCGCCCCCGGCACTACTCGTTGCCGCGGTGCTTTTTTTCTTGCGCTACCTGTATTTTCAGGTGCGCGGGCGGATGTCCCCGTTTGGCGTCTCGTAGGTGCTCCAGTCACCACCTTCCGGTTTCGGCAGATGTTCGCCGATATCCGGCCTGATGTGCAGGTACGCCTTGGTCATGAAGTGAGCGGTGATCGGGGCGGTCAGGAACAAGAAGAAGGAAATCAGCAACTCGTGGATGGATAGCGTGCCTTCAAAAAAAATGAAATGGCACATGGAAGCGAGCAGTGCACCGCCGACGCCGAGGGTGGTGGCCTTGGTCGGAGCGTGCAGGCGGGTCATCATCTCGGGCAGGCGCACCAGGCCGTAGGAGCCAACCAGGGCGAAGGTGGCGCCGATGACGATGAGGGCGCTGACGAGGATTTCGCCGATATTGTCCATGCCGTTTCTCCTTATTCGATGACGTCGCCGCGGCGCAGGAACTTGCAGTAGGCGACGGTGGAGACGAAGCCGAACATGGCGAAGAGCAGGGCGGCTTCGAAGTAGAGCGGGGTCGATTGGTGGATGCTGTAGATGATGATCAGGGCGATGACGTTGATCACCATGGTGTCGACGGCGAGGATGCGGTCGATGATCGAGGGGCCGGCGAACAGCCGCCAGAGGTTGAAGATCAGGGCCAGGCAGAGCGCGCCGTAGGCATAGTAGATGGCGGCTTCGATCACGGGAAAATCTCCTTCAGGCGGGCCTCGTAGCGCGTTTTCATGTCGCTAACGGCGGCTTCCGGATCGGCGGCGTCGAGGCAATGGACGAGCAGGGCGCGGCCGTCGGCCGAGAGGTCGCAGCTGACAGTGCCGGGCGTCATCGTGATGGTGCCGGCGAAGACGGTGATGGCTTCCGGATTGGTCAGGTCGAGTGGCACGCAGACCCAGCAGGTGTTGAGGCTCTTCAGCGGGCGGAAGAGGATGATCATGGCGACCTGGATGTTGGCGACGATGATGTCGTAGATGACCAGCAGCACATAGGCAAAGGCCTTGCCGTAGTTCTGGATGTGCGGCCGGTCAGGCCAGAAGCTGGCGGTAATGCGCGGAATGCTCAGGCCGAGGACGACGCCCACGAGCAGGCCGCCGATGCTGAGCCCGTTGGCCAGCAGCAGCCAGATCAGGGTCAGGGTGACGGTCAGCAGCGGATGCGGTACCCAGCGCTGGACCAGGCTGCGCTCATCCTTCGGTGGGTGGGGAGACATCATGGCGGTTCGGCTCCATCGATGAACTGCGGCAGCGGCAGCAGCACGGCGTCGGCATAGCGGCTGGTGTCGTAGACCTGCAAGGCGGTGGCGTCGAGGTAGCGGGTCAGCGGCCCGGCGAAGAAGGTCAGCAGCACCGAACAGGTGAGCAGGGCGCCGATCGAAACGTAGCCGAGGGTGTTGCGGCGGGGGTGATCGACGAAGCTGCCTGGCTCGCCGGTGCTCTTCCAGAACAGCGTGCTGCCGGCGCGGCCAAAGCCGACGATGACGAGCAGTGAGGTGCCGAGGATCATCGCCCAGAAGCCGATGGCGGTCGGGTGGCTGCGCGCGGCATCGAGAATCAGCAGCTTGCCGATGAAGCCGGAGAGCGGCGGCATGCCGCTCATGGCGATGGCGGCGATGAAGAAAAGCCCGCCGAGCAGTGCCAGTTGCGAGAAACGCGGGGCGACGGAGAGGGCGTCGCCATGGCCGGGGCGACGGTTGGCCACGAGGTCGGCGATGAGGAACAGCGTGGCGCCGGCGATGGTCGAGTGGAGCAGGTAATAGAGCGCCGCCGACAGGCTGGCCGGAGTGAACAGGGCGACGGTCGACAGCAGCACACCCATCGAGCCGATCACGGCAAAGGCGGCCAGCTGGCCGAGGTAGCGGGCGGCGAGGACGCCGACGGCGCCGAGTATCAGGGTGAATAGCGCCGCCGGCAGCAGCCAGGGGGCGGCCAGCCAGGCAGCGTCGCCGGCATCGGCACCGAAGGCCAGGATGTAGAGGCGGATGATGCAGTAGGCGCCGACCTTGGTCATGATGGCGAAGAGGGCGGCGACAGCGGCCGGTGCCTTGGCATAGGTAGAGGGCAGCCAGAAATGCACCGGCACCAGCGCCGCCTTGATGCAGAAGACCAGCAGCAGGAGCAGGCTGCCGGCCTGAAGCAGGGCCTGATCGGCCGCCGTAACCTGCGGCACCTGGCGAGCCAGATCGGCCATGTTCAGCGTGCCGGTCACCGAATAGATCATGGCTACGGCAATCAGGAACAGCGAGGAACCGACCAGGTTGATGAAGACGTACTGGACGCCCGCTTTCAGCCGCGCCGGGCCGCCGCCATGCACCATCAGGCCGTAGGAGGCGATCAGCAGCACCTCGAAGAAAACGAAGAGGTTGAAGAAGTCGCCGGTCAGGAAAGCGCCGTTGATGCCCATCAGCTGGAACTGGTAGAGGGCGTGGAAGTGGCGGCCGCGGGCATCGTCACCGTCGATGGCGAAGAGCAGCACGAGCAGCGCCAGCACCGCGGTGAGCACGAGCATCAGCGCCGACAGGCGGTCGAGAACGAGGACGATGCCGAAGGGGGCCGGCCAGTTGCCGAGATCGTAAGTCAGTACGGCGCCGTCGCTGGCCGCCAGGAACAGGCGGATGGCGACGCCGAGCAGGGCGACGCAGGTGGCGAGCGAGAAGATGCGCGCCAGCACCAGGTCGAAGCGGGCGCCCATCAGCAGGATCGGCGCCATCAGCGCCGGCAGCAGGATGGGGAAGATGATCCAGTGGCTCATTGATCGGCCTTCCGCTCGGCGGCCGTTGGTACCGATTCGAGATTCTCGTTTTCGATATCTTCCGGCTTGCCATCGACCTGGTCGGTGTCGCTTTCCAGATAGCTGCGCAAGCCGAGGACGACAATCACCGCCGTCATGCCGAAGGAGATGACGATGGCCGTCAGCACCAGGGCCTGCGGCAGCGGGTCGGTGTAGGTGGTGATGCCGTCGCGGATGACCGGCGGCGCATTGACGGTCAAGCGGCCGGAGACGAACAGGAAGGTGTTGGTGGCGTAGGTGAGCAGGGCCAGGCCGAGGACGACCGGATAGGTGCGGGCGCGCAGCATCAGGTAGATGCCGGCGGCGGCCATGACGCCGATGGCGCTGGCGACGAGGAATTCCATCTCAGTGCTCCTTGGCCGGCCGGCGGCTGATGTTGTGGTCCATCGGCTGGTCGGGGACGCTCTGGTTGTCGGCCCAGCGGCCGATGCGCGACAGGCTGGCGAGGGCCAGCATGGTGGCGCCGATGACGGTGAGGAAGACACCGATGTCGAAGGCCATGGCCGAAGCCAGCTCGATATCGCCGATCAGTGGCAGGTGGAAATGGCCGAAGGCGCTGGTCAGGAACGGCCGGTCGGCGAGCCAGGCGACGACGCCGGTGGCCCCGGCGGTCAGGACGCCGACGCCGATCAGCGCGTGGTAATCGACGCGCATGCGCTGGGCGGCCCAGCCGAAACCGCTGGCCATGTATTGCATGATCAGGGCGATGGCGACGACCAGGCCGGCAATGAAGCCGCCGCCGGGCAGGTTGTGGCCACGCAGGAAAATGTAGGCGCCAACCATCAGGGCCAGCGGCAGCATGACCCGGGTGGCGATGACCAGCATCATCGGGTGGCGGTCCTTGGCCCGCTTCTGGTCCGGCACCCAGGCCGCCAGTTTGCGCCCGACCTCGCCCTGGAGGGCGCCGTCGAGCAGGGCGAAGATGATGGTGGCGGCAATGCCGAGGACGATGATCTCGCCGAAGGTATCGAAGCCGCGGAAGTCGACCAGGATGACGTTGACGACGTTGGTGCCACCGCCGCCCGGTAGCGAGTTCTCCAGGTAGTAGCCGGCCAGGGTCGAGCCGTCGCGGGTGATCATCGCCCAGGTCAGGGCGCCGATGCCGAGGCCGCCCAGGCAGGCGATGGCGACGTCGCGCCAGCGGCGAATGGCGCTGCTTTCGCGCGGCATTTTCTTGGGTAGCAGGTTGAGGGCGAGCAGCATCAGGATGACGGTGACCACCTCGACCGAAATCTGCGTCAGCGCCAGGTCGGGCGCCGAGAAATAGAGGAAGCCGAGGGAGACGATGATGCCGACGACGCCGACGATGATCAGCGCGTACAGCCGTCGGCGATGCAGTACGGCGACGCCGAGCGAGGCGACGACGAGCAGCAGCCAGGCGGCAATGGCGACCGGCGTGGCTTCCAGTTGCGGCCGCGTACCGGGGGCGTGGCTGGCGCCGAAGAAGCCGGCGGTCGTGATGGCGATGGCGGCGATCATCAGGAACAGGATGTGACGCTGCAACGAACCATTGTGCAGACCGTGGGTGAAACCCTTGGCCAGACGGACGGCACGGGCCAGCAGCCACTGGAAGGCGGTCTTCGCGTCGGGATGCGGCGCTGCCTGCCAGATGGCGCGCACGGCGGTATAGCGCCAGAGCAGGAAGAGACCGCCGGCGACGGCGAGCGCGCTCATGCCCAGGGCCGGCGTCAGTCCGTGCCAGATGGCCAGGTGATAGTCGGGCAGCGGCCCGCCAACGACGGCGCCAGCGACGACGGCGACCAGCGGCCCGGCGACGACGGCAGGAAAGAGACCGATGGCGATGACGCCGATGACGAGCAGGGCCGACGGCCCCCACATGCCGAAGGGTGGATCGTGCGGATGGCGCGGGTACTCGTGGCGCTTTTCGCCAAAATAGACATGGACGATGTAGCGGAAGGAGTAGGCGACCGAACAGACGGCGCCGAGGGTGGCCAGCGCCGGCACCAGCCAGGCCTGACCGGCCCAGACCGTATGTGAGGCTTCCTCGAGCATCATCTCCTTGGACAGGAAGCCGTTGAGCAGTGGCAGGCCGGCCATCGAGGCAGCGGCCAGCACGGCCAGCGTGCCGGCGATCGGCATCAGCATGAACAGGCCGCCGAGACGCTTGATGTCGCGGGTGCCGGTCTCGTGATCGATGATGCCGGCGTTCATGAACAGCGCCGCCTTGAAGGTGGCGTGGTTGAGGATGTGGAAGACGGCGGCGACGGCGGCCATCGGCGAACCGAGACCGAGCAGGAGGGTGACCAGGCCGAGGTGGCTGACCGTCGAGTAGGCGAGCAGGCCCTTCAGGTCATCCTTGAACAGGGCGATCCAGGCGGCCATGAGCATGGTGAACAGGCCGGTGCTGGCGACGATGTAGAACCACTCCTCGGTGCCGGCGAGCACCGGCCACAGGCGGGCCATCAGGAACAGCCCGGCCTTGACCATGGTCGCCGAGTGCAGGTAGGCGGAAACCGGTGTCGGCGCCGCCATGGCGTGCGGCAGCCAGAAATGGAAGGGGAACTGGGCGCTCTTGGTGAAGCAGCCGCCGAGGATCAGGATCAGCGCCGGCAGGTACAGCGGCGAGGCCTGGATCGCTTCCTTGTGCTTGAGGATTTCCGAAATGTCGTAGGAGCCGGCGATGTCGCCGAGCAGCAGCATGCCGGCGATCATCGACAGGCCGCCGGCACCGGTCACGGTGAGCGCCATGCGGGCGCCCAGGCGGCCTTCCCGCAGGTGCTTCCAGTAGCCGATGAGGAGGAAGGAAGAGAGGCTGGTCAGTTCCCAGAAGATCAACAGCAGCAGGATGTTGTCGGAGAGCACGATGCCGACCATGGCGCCCTGAAAGAGCAGCAGATAGGCATAGAAGGTGCCCATCGGATCTTCCTTGGCCAGGTAGAAACGGGCATAGATGATGATCAGCAGGCCGATGCCGAGGATCAGGGCGGCAAAGAAGAAGCCCAGGCCGTCGATGAAGAAATTGAGGTTGAGACCGAGGCGCGGCAACCATTCGACGCCAACGCGCAGCGTTTCGCCGCGGAAGACCAGCGGCGCGTGGGTCATCAACAGCGCAAAGGCGAGCAGGGTGACGGTAAAAGCGCTGGTGGCGCAGGCATTGCGCCCGACGCGAATCATCAGTGCCGGGAGTATGGCGCCGAGAAAAGGCAACAGGACGATCAGGTCAAGACTCATGGGCTGCCAGCTATCCGGGAAAAGCGATGGCCAAGGAATTGCCTTGGGGGCTTGGGCTCAATCGAAGCCCCGGTCAGGCCGGGGCTTGGGGGCAGTATAAAGGCGTGTTCCCGGGTTTTCCAAGTGCCGCGGCCGCCCGGGGCGGCGTCAACTGCGCACCGGGCGCTTGGCTAGTTTGCGCTGCAGGGTGCGGCGATGCATCTTCAGGGCGCGGGCAGTGGCCGAAATATTGCCATCGTTTTCGTTAAGCACGCGCTGGATGTGCTCCCACTCCAGGCGGTCGACGGACAGCGGTTCGTCCGGTGCCGGCACGTCGAAATCCGGGCCATCGTCGTCGAAAGCGGCAAGGATGGCCTCGATCTCCACCGGTTTGGCCAGGTACTGGACGGCGCCCAGTTTGACCGCGTCGACGGCGGTGGCGATGCTGGCGTAACCGGTCAGGACGACGATGCGGCACTCGGCGTTGATGGCCAGCAGTTCGGGAATGAGCGCCAGGCCGGAGCTGCCGCCGAGGTTGAGGTCGAGGACGACGCGGGCGGTGCCGGTCGCGCGGGCGATGGCCAACGCACTGGCGGGGTCGTGAGCACCCTGTGCCGGGTGGCCGCGGCGCTCCAGGGTGCGGACCAGGATGGCGTTGAAACTCGGATCATCGTCGATGACCAGGGTGAGCGGATTCATGGCTGTTGTCTCGGCAGTTCGATGCAGGCAAGGGCGCCGCCCTCGTCGGGATTGCTCAGGCTGAGGCGACCGCCGAGCTGTTCGATGGCGGCCCGGGTGAGCAGCAGGCCGATGCCGCTGCCGCCGGCGTGCGCCGGCTGTTCCTGCATGCCGGCGGCGGCGAGGACAGCGGGCGGAAAACCGGGGCCATGATCGCGGATGTCGATGCCCAGGCTGACGGAGCACCAGGAGAGGCGGATTTCCAGCGGCCGGGTGGTGGCATTGGCGGCATTGTTGAGCAGATTGAGCAGCGCCTGTTCCAGGCGCGGGTCGGCGATGATTTCCGGTGCCGGGCCGTCGCTGCCGATGATCAGGCGGCTGGCCGCCTGCGGGCGGACGGCATGCCAGTGCAGGCGGAGGGCGTCGAGCCAGCGGTCGGCTGCCTGCAGCGGCGGGCTTTCCAGGCGTTCGGCACCGGCCCGCCGGGACAGGCCGGTGATGATTTCCTTGCAGACGGCGATCTGCTGGCGCAGCAGGCCGATATCCTCGCGGGCGGCGGCGGGCAGGCTGCTGTCGGCGGCCAGTTCGCCAGCGAGCAGGCTCATCGTCGCCAGCGGCGTCCCCAGCTCGTGGGCGGCACCGGCGGCCAGCGTGCCCATGGCCAGCACCCGTTCGTCGCGCAGGGCCTGTTCGCGGGCGGCGGCCAGCTCGGCATCACGCTGGCGGATCAGGCGTGTCATGCGGACGACGAACCAGGCGATCATCGCCGCCGAGACGGCGAAGGTCAGCCACATGCCGATCAGGTGCAGTTGCGTCGCCCGCGTCGCATCGGGCATGGGCAACGGCACGTAGAAGAGCAGAAGTAGCGAGTAAGCGCTGACGGCGATCGCACCGACGGCGATCACGCAAGCTGCGGGCAGGCTCAGGGCGGCGATCGCCACCGGCGGCAGGAGCAGGGAAATCAGCGGATTGGTGGCACCACCGCTGAAGAAGAGCAGCGCCGAGAGCACGGCGGTGTCAAAAAGTAACTGGCTGAACAGTTCGCCGCCAGTGGCGCTGGTCGCGCTAACCAGGCGCCAGTGGCTCAGCGCATTGAAGACGAGGGCGATACCGATAATGGCGAAAAGCGGCAATTGCGGCAGCGGGATGGCGAGGGCACCGGGGGCGATAGCGACGAGCAGGCCGACGCCGGCGAGGACTGCCCAGCGTGTGGCGACCAGTCGCCGCAGATTGGCCAACTGGTCGGCGCCGTCGGCCGTGCAGGAAAAAAATCGCATGGCCGGATTATGCGTGATGTGAGTCAATTTTCGGCGGCCGGCCCGATGCGACAATTCGCCGCAGTTTGTTCCCGAGACGCCATCCATGCTGCTGCGCCCGCTGCCTGCCCTCATGCTTGCCCTGTTCCTGGGTACGACGCCGGCTATCGCCGTCGACCTGCAGGAGGGCAAGGAAATCAACGGAACCTGTGCCGCCTGTCACGGCGACAACGGCCAGGGGGGCGGCAAGGGCGAGTACCCGCGCATCGCCGGACAGCAGGTGCGTTATCTGGAAGGGCAATTGAAGAACTTCCGCTCGCGGTCGCGCATCAACATCCCGATGTTCCCCTACACCCAGGAGCGCGAGCTTTCCGACAGTGACATCAAGGACGTTGCCGCCTATCTGGCCGGCATCGAACTGTCGAACCGGATGCCGACCTATACCGGCAACGAGGATGCGCTGACCCGCCTGCTGATGGCCGACAAGGTGATGATCATTCCGCGTGCCGAGGGCGATATCGACCAGGGCGGCGTTCTCTATCAGAAGCAGTGCGCCTCCTGTCACGGCAAGACCGGCAAGGGGCGTGGCATGTTCCCGATGCTGGTTGGCCAGTACACCAGCTATCTCAAACGCCAGGTCGACCTGTACCTGAAGGGGGACCGGCCGCACGACGAAGAGGGTATGACCGGCCTGCTCAACAAGCTCGACGGAACGCAGATCCGCGACATCCTCGCCTATCTCACCGCCATCCAGGAGCCGACCGAATGAAGCGCTGCTGCCTGACCCTGCTCTGTCTGTTGGCGCTGCCGCCGGCCCTGGCCCATGGCGGTCATGCTGGAAACATCACCGACGATATGCCCGATGCCGAGAAAATCCGCTTCTGCGAACGCGTCCGCGACCATGCGCTGCAGGCGCTGTACAACCGTGACCGCGGTTCGCCGATGAAGCTCTATGAAGAGGATGGCAGCCCTGGCCCACGCATCGTCAATCACATCATCCGCCGCATCTATGAGGAACCGCAGATCTCCAGCCCGAAGAAAGCCGAGGCTTTCGGCAGGGCGACCTGCAACGAGATGATGGGCTCGCAGCGTCAGGATTAGGGCCGTTCAAGCCGCGCGCCAGCGCGCGTCGGCTTGCCAGCCGGCCGCCCAGGCGGGTAGCTCGGTTGCCGGCATGGCAGCGGCGATGGCGTAGCCCTGCGCCAGTTCGCAACCCAGTTCGAGCAGGGCGAGTCCCTGCTCGCCGTTTTCCACGCCCTCGGCGACGACGCTGTGGTTGAAGGCCCGGGCCAGCGCGATGACGCTCTGCACGATGACCAGATCGTCGGGATCGGTCAGGATATCGCCGACGAAGGAGCGGTCGATTTTCAACACCTCGATCGGCAGGCGGCGCAGATACGTGAGCGAGGAATAGCCGGTGCCGAAATCGTCGAGGGCGAAGCCGACGCCGCGTTCCAGGCAGCGCTGCATAATCGCCGAGACTTTGACGATGTCATCGAGGGCGGTGCTCTCCAGGACTTCCAGTTGCAGGCGGTCGGGCGGCACGGCCTGGTGGGCGGCCAGCGTTTCACCCAGCCAGTCGGCGAAGCCGTCATGTTGCAGGTGGAAGGCCGAGATATTGACGCTGACTGGCAGGTCGAAGCCGACGGCTCGCCACGCCTGTATCTGCTTCAGTGCCGTCCGCACGACCCATTGGCCGATGGCCAGATCGACCTCACCGTGTTCGACGACGGGCAGGAAATCCATCGGCGAGAGCAGGCCGTGTTCCGGATGGCGCCAGCGGATCAGTGCCTCGGCGCCGACCACGGTGCCGGCGCGCATATTGACCTTGGGCTGGTAATGCAGCTCCAGTTCGCCGTTTTCCAGGGCCTGGACGATGCGCGCCACCGCCTCGCGATGCGACAGCGCCCGCCGGTCGTTTTCCGGGTCGTAGAGATGGAAGCGGTTGCGGCCGGCCTGCTTGGCCTGGTACATGGCCTGGTCGGCATGGCGCAGCAGAGTGTCCGGATCGGCATCGTCAACCGGGTAGAGGGTGACGCCGATGCTGGCCGAGACGCGGACCTGATGCTCGCCGAGATCGACCGGTTGGGCAATGGCCTCGAGGACGCGAGCGAGCGTCGCCGTGCATTGCGCCGGGCCGTCCAGGCCGAGCAGCAGGAAGACGAATTCGTCGCCGCCCAGGCGGGCGATGGTGTCGGTGCCGCGCAACAAGGCCTTCAGGCGCCGGGTGATCTCGATCAGCAGCTTGTCGCCAGCGGCATGGCCGTACTGGTCGTTGATCGGCTTGAACTCGTCGAGGTCGAGGTAACCGACCGCCAGCTGGCAGCGGTCGCGCCGCGTCTGGGCGATGGCCAGTGCCATGCGGTCGGCCAGCAGCACCCGGTTGGGAATGCCGGTCAGCGCATCGAAGTGCGCCATGTGTTCGAGTTCCTTCTCGTGCAGCTTGATCAGCGAAATGTCGGTGGCCACGGCGACGTAATGCGCGATGTCGCCGGCGGCGTTGCGCACGGCGTTGATGGTCAGCAGTTGCGGGTAGACGTGGCCATCCTTGCGCCGGTCCCAGATCTCACCGTTCCAGTAGCCCCGCTCGGTCAGCGCCTGCCATAGCGTCTGGTAGAAGATCGGCTCGTGACGGTCCGACTTGATCAGGCGCGGATTGTTGCCGATCAACTCTTCACGCGCGTAGCCAGTCATCGCGCAGAAGGCCTCATTGACATCGATGATGCAGGCGTTGGTATCGGTGATCAGGATGCCTTCATGACTGCTGCTGAAGACGCTGGCGGCCAGACGCAGCGATTCGCGCTCGCGGGCAAGCAGTCCGAGCATGCGCTGGAAGCTGAGTTCGAGCGAGCCGAGTTCGTCATGCATCGGCGGTGCCGGCGCCACTTCCGGGGCGTTCTTCGTCGCCAGCAGGATCTTGTGCTGTTCCAGCTCCCGTTCCGCCTTGCCGGCCACGTCCTCCATGGCGCGCGCCATGCGGCGTAGCGGCGCGACGACGCGGCGCATGAGCAGGACCGCCATCAGCAACAGGACGCCGAACATGGCCAGTGCCGACAATACTTCGGCAACAAAGGCCAGTTCGGCCAGGCGTTCGCGGTCGCCGCGGGCCGCTTCGCGCAACTTGCCGACATGGTCGTCGATGCGCCCCTGCAGTTCCTGCATATTGGCCAGCTGGCGGGTTCCTTCCTCGCTGCGTTTCTCACGGAACAGCGAATTGAGCGCCACCATGCCGGCATAGTAGTTTTCGAAATGCGCCGCCAGTTCGCCGTCTTCCCCGCGCAGCCCAGCCAGCGCCTGCAACTGCTGATCGGCTGCGAGCGCCGCGTTGGCGGCCTGGACGGCGAAGCGTTCCTCGCCGGTCAGGATGCCGCCCTGCACCTGGGCGGCAATTTCCCGCAACTGCACTTGCAGGGCGAGCAGTCGTCGTTCGTTTTCATGTGCTGCGTCAGACCGCCCGGCGAATATCTCGAGTGTCGACAGGACTGCCAGCACAACGATGGCGACGGCAACGAAGGGCAGCAGGATGCGGCGGGCCAGCGTCGATTTCATGGCGCGCTTCCCGCGCGCCCGGGCACCGGCTGGAAACCGTTGCGGCGCAGGGCGGCGCTCCCCTCGGCGCTACGCAGCAGGGCGAGCAGGCGCTCGACCTGGGGGGTGCGCTGGCGGAATACCAGGTTCAGTTCGCGGATGATCGGATAGCTGCCGTCGGCGATGTTCCGTTCGTTCGGCTCCTTGCCATCAAGGGTCAGGATCTTTACCGGCATGCCCACCGCCGCCAGTGAGCGGGCGGTGCCGACCGAGACGTAGCCGATGGCGCCGGGCAGGCCACCGACCAGGGTCAGCGCTTCAAGATTGGCGCCGATGATGTGGGCGCGCGAGCTGATCCGCGGCGCCGCATCGCCAGGCGGCCGGCCGGGGCTGCGCAGGCCGCTGTACTCCTCGAACAATTCCAGCGTCGACCTTCCGACTTCCTTGCTGACCAGCACGATCGGCCGGTCGCTGCCCGCCAGTAGCTGCCAGTTGCTCAGGCGGCCGCCATAGATGTCGAGTAACTGCGCCTTGCTCAGGCCGGGCAGGGGGTTGGCGCGATTGGCCACGATCGCCAGCGCGTCGTGACCAATCAGCTCATGTTGCAACAGAGCCTGCTCGTCGGCATGCAGCGCCCGCGAAACCATGCCGATATCGGCGTGGCCGTCCATCACGGCCGCCGCCCCCGCTGCCGAACCGCCGCCGCGCACGCGTAGTGGCTCGCCGGTGGCGCCTTCGATGAGTGGCTGCAGTTGTTCAATGACCGGCTGGATGGTGCTGGCACCGACGATGTCCAGGGCAGAGGCCGGCGCGGCAGGCAACAGAGTCGCGGTGAGGAGGAGCAGGCGGTGAAGTCGGCGCAGGGAAGCCAGCAGCGGGTGCTGCCGGGCGGTATGCGGATGAACGAGGCCAGCCATTGATCTGCCGAAATGCTTCCTGTCCGGATGCGGGCGACTATGCCAAAGGTGGGCTGGGTTGTCCAACGGCAATTGCCGGTCGGCGGCTTGGTGCCGACCGGCGGTGCTCAGATGGTTGTGGAAGAAGCGTTTGCTGTTATACGAAAGGCATGTTTTGTCAGCAAATCGGCCGAGTCGACGGATTTTGGCTGTCACAGACCTGAAGCCTTGGCTTCTTAAAATGTCCAGACAGTTTCCTTGAAGGTTGTTTGCGATGCTTGTTCAGAATATTGATGAGGCTGGCGAGTTACGCCGCATCCTGGCCGAAGGCCTGCTTTACCCCGTTTTTCAGCCGATTCTCGATTTTCGCCTGCGGGCGATTCAGGGCTACGAGTCGCTGATCCGTGGTCCGGACGACAGTCCGCTGCATCGCCCGGAGCAGTTGTTCGCGGCCGCCGCCCGCCAGGGCATCGGCGATGAACTCGAACATGCCTGCCGCGAGGCCAGTATCCGAGCCTTCGCCCATTACCGCCTGGGCGGTCGCCTGTTCCTCAACGTGACGCCGCGCTGCCTGCTCGATGTCCGCCTGATGAACGGTCAGACCGCCGATCTGCTCAACGCCCTGGGTATCGCGCCGAACCGCATCGTGCTCGAATTGACCGAGAATCAGAAGATCACCGACATGCCGGGCATCCACGATGCCCTGATGCATTTTCGCGGACGCGGCTTCCAGATCGCCATCGATGACCTCGGTGAAGGCTTCGCCAATCTGCGCATGTGGTCGGAGTTACGGCCGGAGATCGTCAAGATCGACAAGCATTTCGTCCATGGCATTGCCGACGATCGCATCAAGTTTCACTTCGTCCGGGCCATGCAGGATTTGGCTGAAATCTGCAATGCCTCATTGGTTGCCGAGGGCATCGAACGCCGGGAAGATTTCGTCTGCATTCGCGACATGGGTATTGCCTGCGGCCAGGGCTATTTCATCGCCCGACCCGAGCGCGAACCGGTGACCTCTTTGCCGAGCGAGGTACAAGCGGCGCTCGACCTCCAGTCCTTGTCGCTGTCGCCCTTGACCGGTGGTCCGGGCAAGCTGCCGACGGCGCGCAGCCTGCTCCAGGCGATCGAGCCGGTGCCCCCCAATTCGTGTAACGAGGCAGTCATCGCCCGCTTCGAAGCCGATCCGGAGCTCAATGTCTTACCGGTGGTGCATGGCACTCAGCCGGTTGGACTGATCAACCGGCACAGCATGATCGACCGCTTTGCCCGGCCGTTTCGCAAGGAGCTGTTCGGGCGCAAGAGCTGCGAGTTGTTCATGGACCACGCACCGCTCATCGTCGACCAGCACGCCACCATCCAGGAGCTGGCGATGATGCTGTCGGTCGCGCCCAAGCATTACCTGTACGACGGCTTCATCGTCACCGGCGATGGCTGCTATCTCGGCGTCGGCAGCAGCCACGACCTGATGGCGACGATCACCGAGATGCAGATCAGCGCTGCCCGCTATGCCAATCCGCTGACCCAGCTGCCGGGCAACGTGCCGATCAACGAGCATATCGACCGCATCCTGAAGAGTGGCCAGACTTTCGTTGCCGCCTACATCGATATCGATAACTTCAAGCCCTACAACGATACCTTCGGCTACCGGCGCGGTGACGACGTGATCCAGACGCTGGCCCGTCTGGTCTGCGAGGCAACCGACGAACTCTGTGATTTCGTCGGTCATATCGGCGGCGATGATTTCTTTGTAGTATTTCGCTCGGTTGACTGGGAAATGCGTTGCTGGCAGATCATCAGCAGCTTCGGCGCAGCGATCGGCAACCTGCTCGGCGTCGAAGAGCGCCTGCGCGGCGGCTACATGGCCGAGAACCGGCGCGGCGATCTACTCGTGCAGCCGTTACCGACGCTGTCCATCGGCGCCGTGCGCATCGGCGAGGGCGATTGCGAATCGCACCGGGAGGTTGCCGTTGCCGCCGCCGCCGCCAAGAAGCAGGCAAAAAAGAAACTCAAGCAGGCCAGCGAGGCACATCAGGGCAGCCTGTTCGTCGAGCGCCGCCGGGTCGGCAACTACGAAGTGCCGCTATACCCGGTGCACGCGCTGAACTAGCAAGCAGTTATTGACGGCGGTGTGTCAGAACAGCCCGGGGATGAAGCGCCGGGTACGGCGCATGTAAGCCTCGTATTCGGCGCCAAAATAAGCCAGGCACTCCTTCTCGTCGGCCAGCGCGGTGAGCAGCAGCGATAGCGTGGCGACGGCGGCGATCAGCGTGCCAATCAGATTCGGGTCCTGCAGGTAGGCGGCCCAGGCAAGGGCGAGCAGCGAGGTATACATCGGGTGGCGGATGTAGCGGTAGATGCCGCTGGTTACCAGTTGTGTGGTCTTCTCGAATTCGTACAGGGTCGGGTCGCCGCGTTCTTCGGCTGCCCGTCCGCTACGGACCAGCTGGCGGGCGCCGTAAAAAACCAGGGCGATGCTGAGCAGCATCAGCAGCCAGGAAGCGAACTGGTGGGGCGAATAAGGATCCTTGCCCCAGGGCTCGTGGTTGAGGATGAGCAGGCAGAGAATCGCTTCCCAGGCGAAGAAACGGTAGAAGCCGTGGCCGCCCGGGGCGCGCAGGGCGCGCCAGGAAAACCCCAGGTTGGCGGCAGTGCCGAGGATCAGGGCGATGATTTCAGGCATGGTGTCAGTCCGCAAAGGCCGCCGTCAGGGCGGCGATCATGTAGCTATGGTCTAGCACGCCGGCACTTTCGCGAATGCTGTGCATGGCCCACATCGGCGAGCCGACATCGACGCTGGCAATCCCCAGGCGGGCGGCGACGATGGGGCCGATGGTGCTGCCGCAGCCGAGGTCGGTGCGATGCGCGTACTGCTGACAGGGGACGCCGGCTTTGGCGCAGAAAGCCATGAAGCGGGCAGCGCTGTCGGCGGTGGTGCTGTAGCGCTGGTTGGCGTTGCTCTTGATCACTGTCCCGCCATTGACCAGCGCACGGTGGCAGGGCTCGTAGGCGGCGGGGAAATTCGGGTTCCAGGCATGCGCCATGTCGGCGCTGATGAAAAAACTCTTCGCCAGCATCCGCCGCTGGTCCTCAGCGTCCAGCCCGGCACCGGCGGCCAGCCGGGCGACGACGTCGGCGACGAAGCTGCCGCCGGCACCGGCGGCGCTCTCGCTGCCGACTTCCTCGTGGTCGAAGAGGGCGACCAGGCAAGTGCCGGTCGCCGATTCGGTGGCGAGCAGGGCGCTCAGCGCGGCGTGGCAGGAGGCCAGGTTGTCGAGCTGGCTGTCGGCGATGAATTCGCCATCGACACCCCAGACGCTACCCTTCTGCGTGTCCCAGGCGACCAGTTCCCAGGTCAACAGGTCGTCGGCAGCGACGCCCAGCTTCTCGGCCAGCGGCTGGCGGAAACGCGCTTCGGCGCTGGCGCCGTCGGCAGCGATGCCGAGCAGCAGCGGCAGTTCGGTCTGTTTGTTGAATTTCAGGCCAGCCTCGTTGACCTCTCGGTTCATGTGAATGGCCAGGTTGGGCAGGCGCAGCAGCGGCGTGTCGAAGCGCACCAGATGGCTGGTGAAGCCGTCGGCGCTGCGGACATTGACGCGGCCGGCCAGCGACAGGTCGCGGTCGGCGAAGGTGGCGAGGATCGGCCCGCCATAGACTTCGACGCCGAGCCGGACGATGCCGGTGTTTTCCTCGGCCGGTTTCGGCTTCAGGCGCAGGCCCGGTGAGTCGGTATGGGCGCCGATCAGTGTCAGGCCGGCGGTGTTGGCGGCCTCGCTGCCGACGATGAAGGCGATGATCGAGGCGCCACCGCGCACCGTGTAGTGTCGGCCGCCGGGGGCCAGCGTCCATCGTTCGCTTTCGTCGAGACGGCTGAAGCCGGCGGCCTGCAGGCGCTGTTCGCATTGCGCCACGGCATGCCACGGACTCGGGCTGGCGTCGATGAAGTCGAGCAGGTCCTGGGCCTGGGCGCGGGCGGCGGCGGGGATATTCATGCAGATGGTCCTGGGGGCGGGCAGTGTTCGAGAAGCAAGCGGAAAACCCGTACATCATAAAGCATGGCGATGTGCCCGAGTGCTGGTAGTTCGACATCGCGGGCGCCTGGCAGGCGTTGGTTGTCCTGCGGCATCACGTAATTGTCGTAGGCATTGCGCAGGCCGGTCGCCGGAATCTTTACTGCCTCCTGCGCCATGTCGCGCAGCCATAACGAATCCGGTTCCATCTCGCGGGCGTTCTGGCCGAAGCCAATGCGTGCCAGTTCAGTGCCGGCATGTGGTGTTGCCAGCGTGAACAGCTGGGCAACCCGGGCGATGCCGTGACGGGCCAGGTAGGAGCGACAGACCAGGCCACCCATGCTGTGTCCGATCAGCGTAACCTGTTTGGCACCGGTGGCGGCGCAGACTTCCTCGATGCGCCGATTGAGTTGCGGCACCAGCTTGCCCATGCTGGTGTAGGGCGGCACGAGGCTGACCGTGGCGACTGTGTGGCCGGCAACTTCGAGGCGCCGGCGCAACAGCCACCAGACGCCGCGGCTGCAGCCATAGCCATGGACCAGCAGCAGCGGTCGGCGGGCACCGGGCGATAAGCGGTCGGCCGGCATCCACAGGCGTTCGAACGGCAGCACGGCGACGAAAGTGAACAGGAAGGCCAGGTATTCGCCGACGATCAGGCGGAAGCGGCGGGCGAAGCCGAGCGGCGCTGCCGGTGAGGCGTGATTCATCGCGTACAGCCAGGTCACACCGTTAATGCCGGCGCGCAGGCCGAGCAGGCCGCCGGCGGTACCAAAAATGGCCGTGCTCCAGTCGGCGCCCAGCCAGTGGCGGCCGATCGCCAAGTAAATGGCAATCTCGATGGCGATCCAGATGAAAAGGGAGACCGGAACCACGCGCGTACTCAGGCGGCCACTTCGGATTTCGGCAACCACAGGCAGGCGCCCTTGGATTCCTTGTCGATGGCGGCCAGCACGCGTTCGTGATCGACCAGCTCAGCGGCCGTGGCGCGGCGCACCAGCAGCGGCTTGCGCTGGCGGACCTGGCCATCGGCACCGAGCTGTGGGCGCGGCGCGGCATCGGGTTCGATCATCAGCGTATTCTGGCCGCGCGTCATGGCCAGGAAGACTTCGGCCAGCAACTCGGTGTCGAGCAGGGCGCCGTGCAGCGTGCGGCTGGAATTGTCGATCTCGTAGCGCTCGCACAGCGCATCGAGGCTGTTGCGCTTGCCCGGATGGATTTCCTTGGCCATTTTCAGCGTGTCGGTGACGCCGTTGCAGATGGTCTCGACCGGCACGCGGTCGAGGCGGCGCAGTTCGGCATTGAGGAAGCCGAGGTCGAACGGGGCGTTGTGGATGACCAGCTCGCCGCCGTTGATGAATTCGAGGAACTCGTCGGCGATGTCGGCGAATTTCGGCTTGTCGGCGAGGAATTCGAGGGTGATGCCGTGCACCGCCTGGGCGCCTTCGTCGATCTGGCGCTCGGGATTGATGTATTTGTGCAAGTGACGGCCGGTCAGCCGGCGATTGACCATCTCGATGCAGGCGACTTCGATGATGCGGTGGCCGTCGCGCGGATTGAGGCCGGTAGTTTCAGTGTCGAGTACGATCTGGCGCATATCAGTCTTTCTTCAATTCCTCGATGCCGCGGTTGGCCAGGGCATCGGCTCTTTCGTTTTCCGGGTGGCCGGCATGGCCCTTGACCCAGATCCACTCCAGCTTGTGCGGGCGGGCTTGCTCATCGAGTTCCTGCCATAGGTCGGCGTTCTTCACCGGCTTCTTGTCGGCGGTTTTCCAGCCGTTGCGTTTCCAGCCGTGAATCCACTCGCTGATGCCTTTCAGCACGTATTGCGAATCGGTATAGACGCGTCCGGCAACCGGCCGTTTCAGGGCGGCCAGGCCGCGGATGGCGGCGGTCAGTTCCATGCGGTTGTTGGTGGTTTCCTTCTCGCCACCCCACAGTTCCTTCTCGTGCGGGCCGCTGCGCAGGATGGCGCCCCAGCCGCCGGGGCCGGGGTTGCCCTTGCAGGCGCCGTCGGTGAATATTTCTATGTTTTCTTCAGTGCTGGCCATGGCCTTCCTTGCGGGCAATCGGACGCAGCGCCTTGGCGGCAACCGCCTTGGTGCGCCAGTTTGGGGTGATCAGGCGCATGCCGTGGACGCGCTTGATCGCCCGCAGGACATGAACGCCGCCGGAAAATCCCCACCAGCGACTGCCGGCGTTCTCGATGAAACGCCAGCGCTGCAGCCATTTTTCCTGTTTCAGGGGCGGGGCATAACAGCCGAGAGTGCCGCGGTCGACCTCGAAGCCGAGCAGCTTCAGCCAGTCCTTCAGCCGGTTCAGCGACAGGTAGGTCCCGTTCCAGGGAAACTCGCCGGAACAGTCGAAGCGCCGCTGGAGGCCCCATAGGGAAATGGGGTTGAAGCCGATGATGACGACCTGGCCTTCGGGAATCAGGATGCGCTCGATCTCGCGCAGGATCTGGTGCGGATCGTCGCTGAATTCCAGCATGTGCGGCAGGACGACGAGGTCGGTGCTGTGCGAGGCGAAGGGCAGGGCGGTCAGTTCGCAGATGACGTCGGCGCCGGCGAATTCGCTGACCGTCTGGCGGAGCGGAATACGGTTGGCGCGCAGCATTGAACATTGCGGCAGGCCGATTTGCAGCGCGTTGAAGCCGAAGATATCGACGACGATTTCGTCAAGCGTCGCCTGCTCCCAATCGAGCACGTAACGCCCCTGCGGCGAACGGAGCCAGGCGTCAAGGCCGGGAATTGACATCCGTCGCTGCCCGCTCGATAGTTCCGCCATGTTTGAAGTTTCGTTCATTCCCGCGTTCAAGGACAATTACATCTGGCTGCTGCAGCGCGACCGGCGCGCCTTCGTCGTCGATCCGGGCGATGCAGCTCCCGTCGTCGCCCGGCTCGAGGCCGACGGCCTGGCGCTGGAAGGCATCCTGATCACGCATCACCATGCCGATCACCAAGGCGGTGTCGGCGAACTGATCCGACGCTCTCCGGTGCCGGTTTTTGCCCCGGCCGCCGAGTCTATCACAGGCAGCAGTCACCCCCTTTTTGGCGGCGAAACCATCACCGTGCTCGGCTGTACAGTGCAGGTCATGGCCGTACCCGGACATACCGCCGGGCACCTCGCCTATGTCGCCGGCGACCGCCTGTTCTGTGGCGACACGCTGTTCGGCGCTGGCTGCGGTCGGCTGTTCGAAGGTACGCCAGCGCAGATGGCCGCCTCGCTCGATACCCTCGCCGCGCTGCCGCTGGCGACTCTGGTCCATTGCGCACACGAATATACCGAGGCCAATCTGCGTTTCGCCCTGGCCGTCGAGCCCGACAATCAGGCGGTCCATGCCCGGGTGGCTCGGGTGGCGGGGCTGCGGGCGGCTGGGCAGTCCAGCGTTCCGTCTATGCTGGCCGAGGAACTGGCGACCAATCCTTTCCTGCGTTGCCGTGAGCCAGGTGTCATCGCTGCTGCGATGCGTGAAGGGGCGGTAGATGCCTCTCCGGTCGCGGTTTTTGCCGCCATCCGCGCCTGGCGGAATCGTTTCTAGCTTTTTCCTGCCCGGCGCTTGCCCTTGATCCGATCGAGGGTGTCGAGCACGCGGGCCGCATTGAAGGGTTTGACAATGAAGCCGGCGGCGCCGCTCATGATTGATTTCTGAACCGTGTCGGGATCGGCGTTGCCGGTCACCATCACGATGTGCACCTCGGGGCGTGCTGCCTTGATCTCGAGCAGCGCTTCCAGCCCGTTTTTTTCCGGCATCAGGACATCGAGGCAGATGATATCCGGCTTCAGGCGCTCGGCCATTTCAACAGCGCCATTGCCGTTGCGCGCTTCACCGACGACGTCGTACTCGTGGCTGCGCAGGATGCCGCGGAGGACGGTGCGCATGATGTCGTTGTCGTCGACGATGAGGACGGAGGGGCGCTTCCTGCTCATGGCATTTCAGCCGACACTCGGGCGGGGCGCCCGGCATACCCGGTCGCGGCCGTTGTGCTTGGCATCGTAAAGCGCCTTGTCGGCCATGGCGATCAGGTTGTCGCTGGGATCGTCGAGTTCGGGCACGGCGGCGGCCAGGCCGATGCTCAGGGTGACGCGACCGAGCGAGGATGCCGAATGGGGGATGTTCAGTGCATGGACGGCATGGCGGATCTTTTCGGCGACGATGAGGGCGCCGCCGATGGCGGTTTCGCAGAGGACGACGACGAATTCCTCGCCGCCGTAACGGGCCGCCAGATCGGAGCCGCGGTCGAGACTGGTGGCGATGGCGCCGGCGACGCGGCGCAGACATTCATCACCGGCCTGGTGGCCATAGGTGTCGTTGAATAGTTTGAAATGATCGACGTCGCACATCATCAGGGCGACGCTACTGGCGTTGCGGCGGGCACGTCGCCATTCGCGGGCGATGTGCTCGTCGAAATAGCGCCGGTTGGCGATGCCGGTCAGGCCGTCACTGGCCGACAGGCGCTGCAGTTCCTGGTTGGCCACGTCGAGCTCGCTGGCCAGCTTGACCAGCGAGCCGCGCATCTGGATCAGGCGTTCCATGGCCCGCACTTTTGCGCCAAGCACGACTTCGCTGACCGGCTTGTGCAGGTAATCGTCACCGCCGGCCATGATGCCTTGCTCGATGTCTTCGTCCTTGCCGAGCGATGAAAGGAAGATGATCGGTGTCCAGCCCCCTTCGCTCTCCATGCCGCGGATGCGTCGGGCGACTTCGAAGCCGTCGATGTCCGGCAGCACGACATCAAGCAGGACCAGGTCCGGGCTTGTCGCGGCAAAGGCAGCAACCGCCGCTTCGCCGTTTTCCGCAGGGACAACCTCGGCACCGAAACCCCGGGCATACTGGGTGAGCACCTGCAGGTTCGAGCGGCTGTCTTCGACGATGAGGATTTTCATGGGCTCTCTAGGAAAGCCGCTGGAATCGGGGCTAGCGGCAGAAACTATTGAAAAACACGAGCGCCGAAACGGCGATGCCGATGGCGAGGCAGGCGTAGCCGCTACACCAGAGCAGCGCCTGGCGGGCCTGATGGGTGGCGCCGCGCTGGCGGAGATGGAAATAGCGTTGCAGTTCGCCGAGGGTCAGGACGGCGGAGAGCATGAAAAAGATCATGCCGCAAAACAGGAAAATGATGATGCCGTTGGTGAGCTCATGGCATGAATAGGCCGACACCCGGAGAAAGGTCAGCACCGAGTCGGTGCGCAGGGCCAGGCGACCGACCAGATAGGCAAGTAGAGCAAAGAGGGTGATGACGCCGATGGCGGCCCAGGTTTGCCAGCGCCGGAGTTGGGCGAGTACGCGTTGAAGTTCTTCGATGATCCAGGTCATGTCTTGCCGCGATGGGCGCGGGTCGCTGTGCTAAATTGTGACGGTCTGTGACTAGTGCGGTAGATTAACATGGTAGAAGCTCGAACAAGCGCTCCGGCAGGTGAATCCGGCCTTGTGGCGTTTGTCAGGTCACGGCGTAGCCGGCGCCTTGCCGGCTGGCTGGCGGGGGTCGTGCTGGCCTTCGGCATACTTGGGTATTTTGCCGGTCCGCCGCTGCTCAAATGGCTGCTGGTTGACCAGCTGTCGCAGGAGCTGAACCGTCAGGTCAGCATCAGCGAAATCGCCATCAATCCCTATGCCTTGTCGGCGGAAATCGCCGGGCTGGCGGTCAGCACTGCCGATGGCCGCGAGCTCGCCGGCTTTGACCGGCTGCAGGTCAATCTCTCCTCGGCCTCGCTGTTCAAGCTGGCGCTGGTGGCCGATGCCATCCATCTCGACGGCCTGCGCCTGAGTGTCGTGCACGAGGGCGAGGGGCGCTACGACATTTCCGATCTGCTCGACAAATGGATGGCGCCGAGCGCCGAGCCAGCGAACGGGCCGCCGCGTTTCTCGCTGAACAACATCCAGCTGAGCAATGCGCGGGTGGCGCTCGATGACCGGTCGAAGGGCGTGGTGCACGCAGTCACCGACATCAATCTCGGGCTGCCCTTTGTTTCGAGCCTGCCCTACCAGGCGGAAATTCTCGTCGAGCCGAATTTCTCGGCGCGCTTCAACGATTCGCAGGTGGCGCTCAGCGGGAGCAGCAAGCCTTTCGCCGGGCAGAGGGAGAGCGAACTCGATCTGGCGCTCGATCATTTCGACCTCGCCAGTCTTCAGCCCTACCTGCCAGCGACTTTGCCGGTACGCTTGCTGGCCGGCCGGCTCGACAGCAATCTGAAGATCGTGTTCCGGGAAACGCTCGAGGAGACGTTCTCACTGGGCATCGTTGGCGGCTTCAAAGTATCCGCTCTGACTCTGGCCGAGAGCAACGGCCAGCCGTTGCTGGCCTGGAAGGAACTGGCCGTCGATCTGGAAGAGGCTGATCTGGTCGGGCGGCGCATCGTCGTGCGCCGGGTGGCGCTGAATGGTCTCGATGCCAACCTGCGGGTAAGCAAACAGGGCGAATTCAACATTTTTTCGGTCATCGACGGTCTGGCTTCCGGCGCGGCGGCGCCGCCGCCAAAACCGCCAGCAGAGACGCTGCCGCTGAGCTGGTCGCTCGGCGAATTCGTGCTCAGCGACGGTCTGCTGCGCTGGCGCGACGAGTCGAACCGGCTGCCAGTGGTCGGCGAGGTGCGCCAGCTGCAGGTGCAGGTCGGGCCTGTCGACAGTCGTCTTCAGGCGCCGATCGAGATTGCCGAAGCGGCCTACCAGGTCGATCTGGGTGAGCGCTTCCGCGTCGACAGCATGCAGGTCAGAGGAATACGGGTCGATCTGGCAGCGCATCGCCTGGATGTCGCCGAGGTAGCCAATAGTGGCGCCAGCGTCCGTCTGTTGCGCAATGCCGAGGGCGCCATCGAATGGGTCAGTTCGCCGATCCTGAAGACGATCCGGACGGCCGAAGCCAAGGCCGAAGATGCGCGCCCGTGGGTCGGCAATCTGGCCAAACTTGCGGTCGACGGCCTGGACTTCCGTTTCGAGGACCGGTCGACAGTCCAGACGGCCGTTCAGGAGCTGACCGGCCTGCGCCTGCGGGGCGAGAACCTGGGCAATGAAAAGGGCAGCAAGGGACGTATCGAGTTGGCCGGCAAGATCAACGAGGGCGGTTCGCTGAACGTTGATGGCAGTGTCCAGCTACTGCCGCTGGACCTGGCGCTGCGCATCGAGACGCAGGCCATCCCGTTGCTGCCGCTGCAACCCTATTTCGCCGAGCAAGTCGATGTCACGCTGCGCGCCGGCCACTTCTCGAACAAGGGCGAAGCTCGCATCGAGCTTGACGAGGGTGGGCTCAAGGCGTCCTATCGTGGTTCGGCCACGCTGGGTAGCCTGCAGGCCGTGGACAAGGCCAACAAGGCCGATTTCCTGAGATGGAAATCGCTCTATTTCGGGGCTATCGATTTTCGTCTCGAACCTCTCTCCATCGGTATCGGTGAGATTGCGCTCAGCGATTTCTTCGCCCGTCTGGTGCTCAGCGCGGAAGGGCGCCTGAATTTGCAGGACATCGCGCGCAGCAAGAAGGCTGACGAGGTGCCGGTAGTGGCCGCCGCCACGCCGCCAGCGGGCAAGGCGACGGCTCCGGTGCCCATCAGGATCGCCAAGGTCACACTGCAGAACGGCACGGTCAATTTCACCGATTATTTCGTCAAGCCCAACTACACGGTCAACATCGGCCGTCTCGGCGGCCGGGTCACCGGCCTGTCCTCAGTGGATGGAACCGTCGCTGATCTCGATCTGCGCGGCACCTATGCCAAGACGGCGCCGGTGCAAATACGGGGCAAGCTGAATCCGCTGGCGGCCCAGTCTTATCTCGATATCAACGCGACGGTAAATGGGGTCGACCTGACCAGTTTCTCTCCGTATTCGGGCAAGTATGCCGGCTACGCCATCGAGAAGGGCAAGCTCTCACTGGATGTCACCTACAAGCTGGAAAACAGGCAGCTGACGGCGGATAACAAGGTCTTCATCGACCAGTTCACCTTCGGCGAACCAGTCGACAGCCCCAACGCCACCAAGCTGCCGGTCAATCTGGCCATCTCGCTGTTGAAGAACAATCGTGGGGAAATCGACATCCATTTGCCGATATCCGGTTCGCTGGACGAGCCGGAGTTTTCGGTCGGCGGGCTGATTGTCCGCGTCATCGTCAACCTTTTTGTCAAGGCGGTCACTTCGCCGTTCGCCTTGCTCGGTTCGATGTTCGGTGGCGGCGAGGAGTTGTCGAAGCTTGATTTCGCCCCCGGCCGCTCGCGTATCGGTGAAGACCAGAGCAAGACGCTGGAAACTCTGGCCAAGGCCCTCGGTGAGCGTCAGGCACTGGAGCTGGAGATCAGCGGCCTGGCCGATCCAGAGATCGATCGCGAGGGGCTGAAGCGGGTGGCCATCGAGCGCCAGGTGCGGGCGGAGCGGCGCAAGGCGTTGCCCGACAAAGGCGAGGCAGGCGGTCGTGGCGAACTGTCCGATGAGGAGTACAAGACTTATCTGACGCGTGTCTACAAGGCGGCAAAATTTCCCAAGCCGCGCAACATGATCGGTCTGCAGAAAGATCTACCGGTCGAGGAAATGGAAAAGTTGATGCTGGCCAATACGGCCGCCAGCGACGAGGATGTGCGTAACCTGGCCCGGCGGCGCGCCGAAAATGTCCAGGTGTGGTTGATCGAACAGGGTAAGGTCGCGCCGGAGCGCCTTTTCCTGGTGCCGCCCAAGAGCGGCGATGTCGTGCCGGGCGCGCGCGTAGATTTTTCCTTGAGATAGGGTGGGGATGAGCGAATTGATGGGTCTGGCCCTGGTGGCCGGCGTTGGCGTGGTCATCCTGATGCAGGCGGTGATGCTCTGGCGCGCCGGGGAGAATACTGCCGGCCAGCGTATGGATCAGTTGCAGGCGGCGCTGGACAAGGGGCTAGCCCGCCTTGAGCACGAGTTGCGCGAGGAACTGGCGCGCGGTCGGCGCGAGGATGCCGAGGCGGCTTTTCGCGACCGCGAGGAGCGGGCGCAGTCGGCAACCCTGCTCAGCCAGTCGGTGAGCACCCAGTTCGGCCAGTTCGGGGCGCTGCAGGGCGAGCGCCTGGAAGCCTTTGCCCGCGAACTCAACCGCTTCTCGCTCGCTCTGGACGAACGTTTCGAGCGCCTCAAGCAGAGTGTCGAGGGGCGCCTGGTGGCGATCCAGGCCGACAACGCCAACAAACTGGAAGAAATGCGACGGACTGTGGATGAGAAGCTGCATGCGACGCTGGAACAGCGTCTCGGGGAATCCTTCAAGCTGGTCAGCGAGCGCCTCGAACAGGTGCATCGCGGGCTTGGCGAGATGCAGACGCTGGCCGCCGGTGTCGGTGATCTCAAGCGTGTGCTGACCAACGTCAAGACGCGTGGCACCTGGGGCGAAGTGCAGTTGGCGGCACTGCTCGAACAGTTGCTGACCGCCGACCAGTTCGCCGCCAATGTGGCGCCCCGCCCGGGCAGCAATGAGCGCGTCGATTTCGCCATCCGCTTGCCGGGCAAGGACGACGGCGCCGTTGTCTGGCTGCCGATCGATGCCAAGTTCCCGATCGAGGATTACCAGCGCTTGCTGGAAGCGCAGGATCGGGGTGATCCGGCGCAGGTCGAGGAAGCGGCAAAGGCGATCGAGCTGCGCCTGAAGAATGAAGCCAGGAGCATCCGCGACAAGTATGTGGCGCCGCCGCACACCACCGATTTCGCGCTGCTCTACCTGCCGATCGAGGGCCTCTATGCGGAAGCGCTGCGCCGACCGGCACTGGCCGAGATGCTGCAGCGCGACTACCGCGTCAGCCTGGCCGGCCCGACGACGTTGGCGGCACTGCTCAACAGCCTGCAGATGGGCTTCCGTACGCTGGCCATCGAACAGCGCTCGGCCGAAGTGTGGGCGGTGCTCGGGGCGGTCAAGACAGAGTTCGGCAAGTTCGGCGAGGCGCTCGCCCATACGCGCAAGAAGCTGGACGAAGCGAGCAACTCGATCGGCAAGGCGGAAACGCGGACCCGTCAGCTATCGCGCCGGCTCAAGGATGTTGAGGCTCTGCCAGTCGGTGTGGCTGAACAATTGATCGGCGTCGCCGAACTGGATGGCAATGATGAATGAGCTTGAAGCCGCCTATCGGGCGACGACCTACCGGGTAATGCTGCCGGGCGGCGCCCTGGATCTGCGTGTCGACCTGGCTGACGAGCGCCTGCGCCAATGGCTGGCGGCGACCGGCAGCCAGTGCTTTGCCCTGGTGACCGCCGCCAATCCGGGCGGCCGACAACTCGACGCCGCCGATAACGCCGAGCGGCAGGCGGCACTGGAGTGCGAATTGCTCGAAGGCAATTACGAACCCTACGCCGCCGAGCACCTGGCCGACGATGGCGCCTGGCCGGTTGAGGAAAGCTGCTTCGTCGCCGACCTGGAGCGTCAAGATGCCTGTGCGCTGGCCGCCGAATTTGGGCAGAATGCCGTTGTGTGCGGCGGACAGGACGGAATACCGCGGCTGGTCTGGATAGAAGAATAATGAACAAGAGAATCGGTCGTTTCGAAGTGCGTGGTGAATTGGGTCGGGGAGCGCAGAGCACCGTCTATCTGGGGTTCGATCCGCAACTGCAGCGGCAAGTCGCGATCAAGACGGTGCATTTCAGCAACCCGGCGCCCCAGCAGAACCGGACACTGCTCGAAGAAGCCCGCCTGGTCAGCCAGTTGCGCCATCCGAACATCGTGCCGATCTATGAAGCGGGTGAGGCCGACGGCGATCTCTATCTGGTCTTCGAATATGTGCCGGGCAAGAGCCTGGGCGAATTCCTGCGCGGCAGTGGCGCCCTGACGCCGGTCAAGGCGATCACCACCCTGCGGGCAATTCTCGAGGCGGTCGGCCAGGCGCACGCTCAAGGCATCATTCACCGCGACCTGAAGCCTTCTAACATCCTGCTCGACGACAACGGCACCCCGCGCGTCATGGATTTCGGCATCGCCGCCCGCGCCGGCGAGGCAGATCCGGCGCTGCGCGAGTACAGCGGCACACCGGCCTACATGGCCCCCGAATACATTGAACGGCGCGAAGTCGGCGCGCGCGGCGATGTTTTTGCCGCCGGCCTGGTTCTCTACGAGATGCTTACCGGCCAGCGCGCGGTCAGCGGTGACAACCTGTTCCAGGTAATGCACCGCATTGCCAACGAGGACATCCGTCTGCCGGGCGGCAGCGTCATCGACGAACGCCTGGCCGGCATCCTCTACAAGGCCCTGGCCCGCAATCCGGAACTGCGCTATCAGACCACCGGGCAGTTCGGCGAGGCGCTCGACGATTATCTCGATCCCGAAGAGGAGGGGGCTCAGCCCGGCGACTCTCGGCAATCGACGCTCGATTTCCTGCTCCGCCGCATGCGCCACAAGAGCGATTTCCCGGCGCTCTCGGAATCGGTCAGCGCCATCAACAAGATCGCCAACAGCGAAACGGAGAGCATCAACAAGCTGTCGAATTCCATCCTCAAGGACTTCGCGCTGACCAACAAGATCCTGCGTCTGGTCAACTCGGCCTATTTCCGGCCGGCCGGCGGCGGCAGCATCAGCACCGTGTCGCGAGCGGTGATCGTGCTCGGCTTCGAGGCGGTGCGCAATATCGCGATCACCGTGCTGTTGTTCGAGCACCTGCAGAACAAGGCCAATGCCAACCAGTTGAAGGAAGACTTTCTGCGCGCCAACCTGGCCGGCATCCTGGCCAAGGACATCGGCGCTGCCGCCAATATGCGCGACCTGGAGCAGACCTTTATCTGCTCGCTGTTCCACAGCCTGGGGCGACTGCTGGCCCAGTACTACTTCCCCGACGAGTCGGAGGAAATCCGGCGCCTGATGGAACAGAAGACGTGCAGCGAAGAGTCGGCATCGCTACAGGTGCTGGGTATCTCCTTCGAGGACATGGGCATCGCCGTTGCCCGCCAGTGGGGGTTCCCGCCGCTGATCGTCAGCAGCATGCGCGGTTTGCCGGCTGGACGGGTCAAGAGGGCGGCGACGCCGGAAGACAAGTTGCGCCTGCTGTCGAGTATGGCCAACGAGCTGTGTGCGGTGATTGCCCAGGCCACGCCGGAGGCACGCGAGCGTGAAATGAAACGGACCATGTCACGTTTTGCCGACGCTGTGGCGCTCGATCAGAAAGAGGTACAGCAGACCGTGCAGCGGGCGGTCGAGGAAGTCGCCGACTTCGCCCGCATCATCCATCTCAACCTGCAGCAAACGAACTTCGGCAAGCAGATGCGGCAGTTTGCCCGCAGCCATGGCGCGCCAGCCGAGGCCGATGAAATGGATACGATGGCCGGTACGGTCCTCGGCGAAGGTGATCTGCTGGGCGGAGGGGGCGACGATACGGATGATCCCGAGAGCCGCCAGGTCGATGCCCAGAGCGTGCTGACGGCTGGCATCCAGGACATCAGCAATACCCTGGTCGACGGCTTCAAGCTCAACGACATCCTGCGCATCATCCTCGAGACCATGTACCGGGCGATGGGCTTCAAGCGCGTCGTGCTCTGTATTCGCGATGCCAAGTCAGGCACCATGCAGGGCCGTTTCGGCTTCGGACCGGAGGCCAACGAGGTGGCTCGCGCCTTCCGTTTTCCGCTGACCTTCACCCCGGACATCTTTCATGCCGCGACTTCCAAGGGTGTCGATATCCTGATCAGCGACATCAACGATCCGAAGATCGCCGAACGCATTCCGGCCTGGTATCGCAAGGCCGTACCAGCACACTCCTTCGTTCTGTTCCCGCTGAACATCAAGGGCAACCCGGTTGCCCTGATCTATGCCGATCGTGACGAGGCGGGCGGCATCTCGATTCCGGAAAAGGAGCTGTCGCTGCTCCGTACCCTGCGCAATCAGGCCATTCTGGCCATCAAGCAGGGCGGCTGATCACCACAGTTTCCACCAAGGCGTCTTGCGCTCGAGACCATCGCGGAAGAAGCGGCTGTCCGGGAAATTCGTGCGCAGCACGCGGTCGGCATCGTCACGCAGGTCGGTCAGGCCGAGCTTGTCGTAAGCACTGACCAGGATGAACATCGCCTCCTCGGTGGCCGGCGTGCGCGGGTAAGTCTTGACCGCGAACTGGGCGCGATTGGCTGCCGCCACGTAGGCGCCGCGGCGCATGTAATAGTGGGCGACATTGACCTCCAGGGAAGCCAGTGTGTTGACCAGGAACTCCATGCGCTTGAGGGCGTCCGGCGTGTATTTGCTGTCTGGGAAGCGGGTAACCAGTTCGCGAAAGGATTCGAAGGCTTCGCGCGCCGCCTTCGGGTCGCGTTCGGATGGATTTTGATCGCTGATGTAACCGACCAGGCCAAGATCTTCGTTGAAATTGATCAGGCCTTTCAGGTAATAGACGTAATCGACTGCCGGGTGATTCGGGTGCAGCTTGATGAAGCGGTCGCAGGCGGCGAGTGCCGACCCTGTTTCATTGGCCTTCCAGTACACATAACCGAGTTCCAGCTGCGCCTGCTGGGCAAAACGGCCGTAGGGGAAGCGGGCCTCGAGCTTTTCCAGGAGTTTCGCCGCCTGGTCCCAGGTGCCGTTGGCTTGCGCGTCCTTGGCCTCGGCATAGAGACGACCTGCAGACCAGCCAGCGGTTTCGTCCTCGGTGCTGGACATGGAACCGCAGCCGGCCAGGATGAAGGCAACGAAAATGCCGGCGAGAAGGCGGAAGAGGGCGGGAGAAGGGCCGAATGCGGCTAAACTTCGCATCATGAAAGATCCTGTGGAAAACTGCGGCGATTATAGCCGAATTGAACCGCTGCACCTGACCGTCCCGGACGCCGACTTCGGCCGTCGTCTCGACCAGGTGCTGGCGTCCATGCTCCCCCAGCATTCCCGTAACCGCCTGCAAACCTGGGTGCGCGATGGCTATGTCACCATCGATGGTGCGCTCGAGTGCGAACCCAAACGCAAGCTGCATGGCGGCGAGCGACTGAGTGTCAGCCAGCCGGTAGATGCTCGTGGTGGCCCGGAGCTGCCGGAAGACATCCCGCTCGACGTCGTCTTTGAGGACGAGACGCTGCTGGTCATCAACAAGCCGGCCGGGCTGGTCGTCCATCCCGGCAGCGGCAACTGGAACGGCACGCTGATGAATGCGCTGCTGCATCATGTGCCGGGTATCGAGGCGATTCCGCGCGCGGGCATCGTCCATCGCCTGGACAAGGACACCAGCGGCCTGCTGGTCGTCGCCAAGACATTGGAAGCGCAGACCGATCTGATTCGTCAGTTGCAGGCGCGGACGGTGCGCCGGGTTTACCTGGCAGTGGCGGCTGGCGTGATGAAGACCGGTGGCGGCGTCGATTCGCCGATCGGTCGCCACCCGGTGCAGCGCATCAAGATGGCGGTGGTGCCGGAAAGCCGCGGCGGCAAGCCGGCGCTGACCTGGTTCCGCATCATGGAGTCGTTCCCCTACTGCACCTTCGTCGAATGCTCGCTGGAAACCGGGCGCACCCACCAGATCCGCGTTCACCTTGCTTCCATCAACCACCCACTGGTCGGTGACCAGGTTTACGGGAAACCCAACGGCAAGCTGCCGGAATTTCCGCGTCAGGCCCTCCATGCCACGCGGCTCGGCCTCGTGCATCCGCTCACCGGCCTCAAGATGCAGTGGGAAGTGCCGCTGCCGCCGGATATGCGTGATTTGCTCGACAAGCTGCGTTATGGCTGATTGCCTGCAGCCCGACTGGCCGGCCCCAGCGAATGTGCGCGCCTTGCAGACCTTGCGCAGCGGCGGATGCAGTGTGGCCCCGTGGAATAGTTTCAACCTCGGCGACCATGTCGGCGACGACCCGGCCCACGTTATGGCCAACCGCGCCCTTTTGCATGCCATGGTGCCGGTGGAGCCGGCCTGGCTGCGTCAGGTGCATGGCATCCGGGTACTTGATGCCGCCGGTGTCACCGGGGAGCCGGAAGCCGATGCCGCCTTTGCCCGTCAGCCGCGCGTCGTCTGCGCGGTGATGACCGCCGACTGCCTGCCGGTGCTTTTCTGCGATCGCGCCGGCACGGTCGTTGCCGCTGCTCATGCCGGTTGGCGTGGACTGGCGGCTGGCGTACTGGAGGCGACGGTCCAGTCCATGGGGGTGGCGCCGACTGAATTGCTGGCCTGGTTCGGCCCGGCCATCGGTGGGCAGCGCTTCGAGGTTGGCGACGAGGTGCGGGCTGCGTTCGTCGCCCACGATCCGGCCGCCGCCGCGGCGTTTGTTGCTCTCGGCCACGGCAAATGGCTGGCGGACATCTACCGATTGGCCGGCCAGCGTCTGGCGGCGGCCGGCGTCGGCTCATTGTTCGGCGGCGACTGCTGCACGGTCAGCGATCCGGCGCGCTTTTTTTCCTTCCGGCGCGACGGAGTTACCGGGCGGATGGCTACCCTGATCTGGCTGGACAGCTGAGCCCGCTGCTTTTTATGGCTTGTCCTGGGAGGGGGCGTCGGCTTCTCCGGCCGCAGCAGCGGCATCCGCTCCACTTTGCTGGTTGGCCGCCAAGTGCTCCCGATAGGCCCGCCGCTGACGGCGTACCTTGCTGCCGCTGATCCACAGCAACAGGCCGCAGGGCAGCAGGCCATAGAAGAGAAAAGAGATGATGCCGGCGATGACGCTGGCCTCGTTGACGGCAACGAGCAGGGTCACGTACAGCCAGCCAATGGCGATGATATACATACGGTAATTATGCATTGACAGGCTTCCGGACGGTATGGAGAATCCAGAAGCTCAAACCCCGACAACATCAGAGACGAGACTTCCCATGGCTCAGGGATCGAACAATAACGACGCTTTTCTGGGTTCTGCCATGCAGTTCATGCAGGCCGGACAGAACATGGCGCAGCAGTTCATGGACTACCTTGGCAAGAACGCTGGGCAAGGTGCTGACCAGCCGCCGGCAGTCGATCCGCAGGCGCTGACGGCGCTGCAGAAGCAGTTCATGGATCAGCAAATGTCTCTCTGGCAGGCCATGTTGGCCAAGCAGCAGGGGCAGGAACAGACTTTCAAGGTGGCGCCGGAACCTGGTGATCGCCGTTTCTCGGCGCCGGAGTGGCGCGATAGCCCGATTTACGATTACCTGCACCAGGCCTATCTGCTCAACACCCAGTATTTGAAGCAGATCGTCGAGGCGGTGCCAGCCAACGACGAGAAGTCGAAGAATCGCATGCGCTTCCTCGCACGGCAGGTATCGGACGCCATGGCGCCGACCAATTTCGCCGCGACCAATCCGGAATTCATCAAGCTGGCCCTGGAAACCAAGGGGCAGAGCATCACCGACGGCATCAACAACCTGATCCGGGATTTCGAGAAGGGGCGCATCTCGATGACCGATGAATCGGTCTTCGAGATCGGCAAGAACATCGCCAATACCGAAGGTGCCGTAGTTTACGAAAACGCGATGATGCAGCTCATCCAGTACGCGCCGCTGACGCCCAAGGTGGGCACGCGGCCGCTGCTCGTCGTCCCGCCGTGCATCAACAAGTTCTACATCATGGATCTGCAGCCGGAGAATTCGCTGATCCGCTTCATGGTCGAGCAGGGCAATACCGTATTCCTCGTCTCCTGGCGCAACCCCAAGGAAGACATGGCCGGCGCCACCTGGGACGATTATCTGGAAAATGGCCCGATTGCCGCCCTGCGTGTCGTCCGCGACCTGTGCAAGGTGAAGCAGGTCAATGCTCTGGGTTTCTGCGTTGGCGGCACCATCCTGACCTCGGCGCTGGCTGTGCTGAAGGCGCGTGGCGAGGACGCTGTGGCCTCGTTGACCCTGCTGACCACCTTGCTCGATTTCTCTGACACCGGCGAGATCGGCCTGTTCATCGACGAGCAGGGACTGGCTAGCCGCGAGGCCACGATCGGCAACGGCGGCCTGCTGCCGGCGCGCGATCTGCAAAATACCTTCTCCTTCCTGCGCGCCAACGATCTGGTCTGGAATTATGTCCAGAACAATTACCTGAAGGGCCAGAAGCCGCAGGCTTTCGATCTGCTCTACTGGAATTCCGATTCGACCAATCTGCCCGGGCCGTTCGCCTGCTGGTACATGCGCAATCTGTATCTGGAGAACAGCCTGCGCGTGCCGGGCAAGCTGCAGATGTGCGGCGAGCAGGTCGATCTGGGCAAGCTCGACATGCCGGTCTACCTGCTGGCGACGCGCGAGGACCATATCGTGCCCTGGCAGTCGGCTTACCAGAGCACGCGCATCCTCGGCGGCAAAGTGCGTTTCGTGCTTGGTGCCTCCGGACACATCGCCGGGGTGATCAACCCGGCCAGCAAGAACAAGCGCAGTTACTGGACCAACGACGATGTAATGGTCGATGCCGATGGCTGGCTGCTGGCGGCAGAAGAAAAGAAGGGCAGCTGGTGGAGCGACTGGGCAGTCTGGCTCAAACCGCTGGCCGGCGACCTGCGGGCTCCGCGCAAACCGGGAAATACCAAGTACAAGCCGATCGAACCGGCACCCGGGCGCTATGTCAAGGAACGCGCGGTTTAAAAAAGGTACTTCTGGAGGAGGGGATAATGACACGAGTTGCACTGGTTACCGGGGGTATGGGTGGGTTGGGCGAAGCGATCTGCATCAAGATGGCGGCGCTCGGCTTCAAGGTGGTGACCACCTATTCGCCGGGCAACAATAAGGCTGCGGACTGGCTCAAGAACATGAACAACATGGGCTACGGCTTCAAGGCTTATCCCTGCGATGTGACCGATTTCGATTCCGCCGGGACCTGTGTCGAAACCGTCAGCAAGGAAGTCGGCCCGGTCGACGTGTTGGTCAACAACGCCGGCATCACCCGCGACATGACCTTCAAGAAGATGAACAAGGCTGACTGGGATGCTGTCATCCACACCAACCTTGACTCCGTCTTCAACATGACCAAGCAGGTCATGGAAGGCATGGTCGAACGCAAGTGGGGACGCGTCATCAATGTCGCTTCGGTCAATGGCCAGAAGGGTGCCTTCGGCCAGACCAACTATTCCGCCGCCAAGGCCGGCATGCATGGCTTCACCAAGGCACTGGCCCTGGAGGTCGCCAAGCAGGGCGTGACCGTCAACACCATTTCTCCCGGCTATATCGGCACCAAGATGGTGACGGCCATCCCGCAGGAAATCCTCGACAGCAAGATCCTGCCGCAGATCCCGGTCAATCGCCTGGGCAAGCCAGAAGAAATCGCCGGCCTGGTGGCCTACCTCGCTTCCGATGAAGCGGCCTTTGTCACCGGTGCCAATATCTCCATCAACGGCGGCCAGCACATGTACTGACCGGCGTTTTATTACCCCGCTCGCAATATCAACAACAGGAAGGAAATACTATGACGCAACGTGTTGCTCTCGTTACCGGCGCTATGGGTGGTCTCGGTACCGCCATTTGTCAGGAACTGGCCAGGGCTGGCCATAAGGTTGTCGCTTCGTATCACCCGCAGTTCGACAACAAGGACGAGTGGCTGAAGGAAATGGCCGCCGCCGGTTTCAATGATTTCGTCTGTGTTGCCGGCGACGTCTCCGTTCTGGAAGATTGCCAGAAGATGGTTGCCGAAGCCGAAGCCGCTTGCGGCCAGGTCGACATCCTGATCAACAATGCCGGCATCACCCGTGACCGCATGTTCGCCAAGATGGAAAAGGACGGCTGGGATGCCGTGATCGCCACCAACCTGACCTCGCTGTTCAACATGAGCAAGCAAGTCTCCGCCAAGATGGCCGAGCGTGGCTGGGGCCGCATCATCAATATCTCTTCCGTCAATGGCGTCAAGGGTCAGGCTGGCCAGACCAACTACTCCGCTGCCAAAGCTGGCGTCATCGGCTTCACCAAGGCGCTGGCTGCCGAACTGGCGGCCAAGGGCGTGACCGTCAACGCGATCGCCCCGGGCTACGTGGCGACCAAGATGGTCATGGCGATCAAGCCGGAAGTGCTGGAAACCATCGTCGGTTCCGTGCCGATGAAGCGCCTGGCCAAGCCGGAAGAAATCGGCTACGCCTGTGCCTACCTGTCAAACGATCTGTCCGGTTTCACCACCGGCGCCACCATCAACATCAATGGCGGTCTGTACTATCAATAAGCTACTCCCTGGTGCCTGGCACCGGTAGTCGCAGGTTGTTGAAAAGCCCGGTTTTCCGGGCTTTTTTTGCGCCTTGTTCAACGTTAAGTCGAACGGCATAAATTCGAGGCGCAACCTCATCGAGCGATTTTCAATCGCCTCAAGCAATTCCGATCGCAATCCGCGACGACAAAACTGGCCAACCAATTCCACGCCTTTCTGCATCTGGCGTGCGCCTATATCTGGTTGACGTGAACACGCACTGAGATTCTTTAGCGTCCCTGTCCGCGCACGCGATGGCACGCTTGGCGGGCTCAGGAGTGTGCGCTGGCGCACAGTGTGCGTTTAGGACTCTCTATAGACTTTTGCCGTCAACGCGTAATCACCTATCGGAAGCCGATTCGATTGCCCATTTGATCTGCGAAATTTCAATGTTGGATCAGCGCTCGTTCGGGCGTCTAGGCCCATCTAGTGCGTCACGTAGCAGGGGACTGCTGCGGCAGCTTGATTCGTTTCACGAATAACAGATATGGATATTTTATGAAAATGCAATTGCTTTCGGCATCCGTGCTCGCTGCTTTTGCCACTTGGGCACCGCATGGTATGGCGCGCGAGGCCGTCGCCCTTCCTGGAGTGGTTGGGGCAGAAGGTGAATTGAACGGCGTCGATACGACGAATAACGCCACCTTGACCGTCGGTAACAACCAGAATATCAACACAAATAACGACCCAGGCGGCGCCTTTACGACCGCCAATAATAATCAAGGCGACATTCTTTTTCAGGGCAATTCAACGGTGACCGGGGCCACCGGCACGATCGGAAACAGCTTTCTCAGTCTCAGCGCTGGCGTGGCCGGAACGACGGTCAATTTCAATGGCGCGGTTTTTTCAACGACGATCAATGTCAGCGGGACGGGAACAATCAACTTCAACGGCAACGTCATTGGGGCAGCTGTCTTTGCCAATGATGGCTTCATCAATCTTGGTGCCGGCCGTTCGCTGACGGGCGCCATCACGACCCTTACCGCCAGTACGGGAACCCTGACCTTGAATGGCGGCAGCAGCGTAACCGGGGCGATAGGCGGTGCCAACGGCCTGAAGCAAATCAACGTGGCCGGTGGAAACGCCGCCGTGACCGGCGCCGTTCAAGCGCTGGGCTTCAACCTTGGCGCCAATACCCTGGTCATCGATGGCGCGTTGACCACCAATCCCGGTGGCGTTATCCAGACTACCCTGGCCAGCGATGCTGTATTCGGAAAAATCCTGGCCAGCACCGGTGCGTCGAATATCGATGCCGGTGGCGTGACCGTGATTCCGACCGTGACGGGGGCTCTCACCAACGGGACCACTTACAAGATCGTCGATGGCCTATCCGGCACGGACAATGCCATCGTATCGGTCATCAACAACAACCCGCGCTATACGTTCGCCGGCTTGCCGACCCTCGCAGGGGACGTCAGCATACAATTGGCAGGGGTCGCGCCGTTGGCAACGCTGGTGACTGCACCTGGAGCGCTTGCAGTAGCGCCCATATTGGATGTGAATGCTCCCGCGAATTCAGATTTGCTGACCGTTCAGGATGCCATTGCTGTCCTTCCGAGTGTCGCCGGGATCAATAATGCGCTGACACAACTGGCTCCGGGGACGACAAATCTCGCGGCACCCCGGGTGGCCGGCCAGACAGCACAACTTTTTGATGACTTGTGGATGGCTCGTGTGCATGAGATCCAGGATGCCTGCGAGCCGAAAAATAGGGCTGCATATACGTCTCAGTGCGAGGGCGTCCAAAAGCAAAGCAACTGGTGGGGCAAGGGTTTTGGCAATGCCGGCCGGCAACGCGACGTCGACGAGATCAGCGGGTACAAAACCAAAACCTTTGGTTTGATGCTCGGTTACGACATTCCTTTAAATAAGGATACCCACATCGGTTGGGGTGGCGGTTATGCCAATGCCAATGTCGACGACAATAATTCCAACGGCAAGACAGAGATTGATTCTTATCAGTTGACGGGCTATCTCAGCCATGTGCCGGGCCCATGGTTTATCAAGGGCGCGCTGACGGTCGGAATCGACCGGTACGACGGCTCGCGATCCATCGTTTTTCCTGGTGTCAACCGTAAGGCGAGCGCTGACTACAAAGGGCAACAGTATTCCGCCATGGTCAGCGCCGGACAGCATTTTTTCTTTAATCAAACCACCGTCACGCCGCTCGTCGCCTTGCGGGCGTCACGTATCCATGTCGGCAGTTATTCAGAATCTGGTGCCGGCGACCTAAACCTGCGGGTAAGAAGTCAGGATTACGACGTGGTTCAATCAACCTTGGGCGTCAAGGTTGAGCAACACATCCAATCGGCCAACGGCAATTTCTACCCAGAGCTGCACTTCAAATGGCTGCACGACTTCACCTCGACAACCATGGAGCAAACCGCAGCCTTCAGCGGCGGCGGTGGGCGCTTCAAGGCACAAGGAGTCAAGCAGGACCGTGACTTGTTCAATGTTGGTGTCGGTATCTCATTCCTGTCCTGTAACTGTGTCGACAATTCATGGACAGTCAAGGGCGTTTACGACTACAAGTGGAATGAGAGCAAATTCTCCGCGCATGAAGTTTCTGTCGTGGCAAATTTCCGCTTCTGATCTCTATCCCGTTGGTCGGTTAAAGCACCTTCGGCCAACGGCGTGTGAAGAATCAGCGATGGTCTAAAGAGATCGGTGGGAAAATAGGGGGTCAATGCACGCCACTGCTTTTCAGTTCGATTTCAGGAATTAGCTAAACGAACGGTATAGACGGCTTTTGCCGCGGCTTTGCTGTTTGACGCGCGTCCGCTGGGTTCCCGGCGACTATGGATAGTTCAAATCGTAGTCGCCAGGTTCGCACGCTTTACCAAGAATCGAGTCTGGATAGGCCACCAATGTCAAAGAAAAAAGCACCGGAATGCCTGCCTCCGGACCCCAAGCTGAATCACATTCTGGCGTCCCTTCCCGCCAGGGATTACCAACGCTTGCTGAGCGAACTTGAACTCGTCGACATGCCTCTCGGCTGGACGATGTCCGAGTCCGGTGATCATGTGAACTTTCTGCATTTTCCGACCTCCGGAATTGTCTCCCTGATCTATTCGCTGGAAGATGGTTCCGCGAGCGAAACGGCTCTGGTTGGCTGTGAAGGGCTGGTCGGCATCTCCATTTTCATGGGGGGAGAGAGCATGCCGACCAGCACGGAAGTGCAAAGCGCAGGTCAGGCCTATCGACTCAGCCGCAAGGTCATGAAGCACGAGTTTGCACTCGGCGGCCAACTGCAACACGTGGCGCTGTTGTTCACTCAGGCGCTGATTGCCCAGACATCGCAAACGGCCGTATGCAACCAGCACCATTCGCTGGAGGAAAGGATGTGCCGGTGGCTGCTGATGACGCTGGATCGTTCCGCCAGCAATGAATTGACGGTGACGCAGGGGTTGATCGGAAAATTGCTGGGTGTTCGCCGCGAGAGTGTGACCCAGATACTGGGTCAGTTGGAAAAGGATCACTTGATAGCGCGCGCCCGCGGTCGTATCACGGTGCTCGATCGCCGCAAACTGGAAAAGCGCGTGTGCGAATGCTATGCGGTGGTTCATGACGAGTATGAGCGCCTGCTTCCCGGCAAGCGAGTTTCAAAGAGCTAGACGTCGCGACATGGATTGACGGCAACTGCGTTCAAGCTTGGCGGCGGCGTGTTCCACGGGGCGCTGGCTGTTTATTCTTCAGGGTGCTTTCGAGCATTCACATAGCGCTGGCAGGCCTCACGCAGGAAACTCATCTGCTCCTTGAAGTTCCGGCAACCCCTGCAGATCGCCAGGTGCATTTCCAGATGCATCTTTTCCGACAGGGTGAGTTTTCTGTCCTGAGATTCGGACAGCAGATGGCTGACTTCCTTGCAATTCAGCATCGCTGTTCTCCGGTAGAAAACCAGTTCGCTTCCAGACAGTGCCGCAAGCCGTTGCGTGCCCGGTGCAGGATGACGTGGCAATTGCTGGTCGTCAGGCTCAGTTCGCGGCAGACCTCGGCCGTGTCGAACTCGAGGAATTCGCGCATCATGAAGACGCGGGCGGTGTTTTCCGGGAGGTGACGCAGGCAGGCGTCAAAGACATCCCAGAAGCGCTTCTCGCGCAGGCTTTCCTCGGGATTGCCCCAGTCATTCGGGCGAGCATCCGGAAGCCAGTGGGCATTGGTCTTGAACAGCGACTCGAAGGTCTGATCCATGTTTTCCTCTTCGGCAGACAGTGACGAGATGTTGGTGGTACGGGCCTGCAGGCGGATCAGGTCGACAATCTTGTTCTTCAGAATGGCAAAAATCCAGGTTTTCAGCGCCGAGCGGCCGGCAAATGTCCGGCTGTTATCAAGCGCTGCCACCAGGGCTTCCTGAACCACGTCTTCGGCCTGTGCCTCATCACGTAGTTGCAGGCGGGCAAACTTCATCATGTCGCGGCGGATGTCCTCGAGCAATCCGTCGTCGATCTGAAAATTTGCGAATGAACTCATGCTTTTCCCTTGTTGTCATGCACGTTATCTTCGCCGCCAGGTATGGAAGCGTTCGACCCAGGCCAGTAATTTTAGCGGCGCGTGCGCCTTCTTCCAGTTACCGGCGACGTATTTGTTGGCCTCGGCCAGGGTCGGGTAGATGTGGATGGTGCCGAGAATCTTGTTCAGACCGATGCCTTGTTTCATGGCCAATACGTATTCGGCGATCAGGTCGCCGGCATGTTCGCCGACGATGGTGACGCCGAGGATCCGGTCCTTGCCCGGGACGGTCAGCACCTTGAGGAAGCCATGCGCCTCGCTGTCGGCGATGGCGCGATCCAGGTCATCCAGGCCATAGGTGGTGACTTCGTAAGGGATGCCCTTTTCCTGCGCCTCGATTTCGTTCAGTCCGACGCGGGCGACTTCTGGTTCGACGAAGGTGGCCCAGGGGATTACCGAATAGTCCGCCTTGAACTTCTTCAACGGGTCGAACAAGGCATTCACCGCCGCATACCAGGCCTGGTGGGCTGCCGTGTGGGTGAACTGGAAGGGCCCGGCAACGTCGCCAGCGGCGTAGATGTTCGGGTAATTGGTCTGCAGGAATTCATTGGTTTCCACCGTGCGCCCGGTAGGTATGCCCAGTTCCTCGAGGCCGAATCCCTTGAGATTGGCGGCGCGGCCGACGGCGACCAGCAGGCCGTCGAAGGGAATGTGCACATCCTCGCCGGCATGCTCGGCGATGAGGATTCTCTCGCCATTTTCGACGACGAACTGTTTGGCACGGTGGTCGACCAGAACAGCGATCCCCTCGCTACGGAAGCGCGCCATCACCAGCTCGGAGACCTCCGGATCCTCGCGCACCATGATGCGCGGCCCTTGCTCGACCTGCGTCACCTTGGCGCCGAGGCGGGCGAAGGCCTGGGTCAGTTCGGCGCCGATCGGTCCGCCACCAAGAACTAACAGGCGTTTCGGCAGTTCACGCAGTTCCCAGACGGTGTCGGAAGTCAGGTAGCCGACTTCCTCAATGCCCGGAATCGGTGGCACGAAGGGCCGGGCGCCGGTGGCGATGACGATGCTGCGCGTGCTCAGGCGCTGGACGCTGCCATTCTCGCGGGTGATCTCGACTTCCCAGGGCGAAACGATCTTCGCCCTACCTTGCACGACATCGACCCCCAGTTCGCCGTAACGCTCCGCCGAGTCGTGCGGTTCGATGGTCTTGATCACCGCCTGAACCCGTTGCATCACGTCGGCAAAATCGAACCGGGCGTCGGCCGAAGCGATGCCGAATTCCTGCGAACGGCTGACATGCGACAGGAACCTGGCCGAGCGGATCAAGGCTTTCGACGGCACACAGCCGGTATTCAGGCAGTCGCCGCCGAGTTTGTGTTTTTCCACCAGCGTCACCTTGGCCTTGACCGCGGCAGCGATATAGGCGGTGACGAGGCCGGCACTGCCGCCTCCGATGACCACCAGATTGCGGTCGAAGCGGGCCGGCTTTTTCCACCCGGAATAGACCTTGTTGGCGCGGACGAGGTCGACAATCTTGCGGGCGATCAGCGGGAAGATGCCGAGCAGGACGAAGGAGCCGAGCAGCGCTGGCGACAGGATGCCGGCCAGCGAATCGAGCTTGGCCAGCTGGGTGCCGGCATTGACGTACACCACGGTGCCGGCCAGCATGCCGATCTGGCTGACCCAGAAGAAGATGCGGGTTTTCATCGCCGTCAGACCGAGCAGCAGGTTGACCAGGAAGAAAGGAAATACCGGGACAAGGCGCAGCGTAAACAGATAGAAACCGCCTTCCCGCCGGACGCCCTCGTCGATGGCAAGGAGGCGTTGGCCAAAGCGCGCGGCGACCCAATCGCGCAACAAAAAGCGCGAGATCAGGAAGGCGAGGGTGGCACCGATGGTTGAGGCGAAGGAGACGATCAGCGTCCCCCAGAGCAGGCCGAAGATGGCGCCGCCGGCCAGCGTCAGCAGCGCCGCACCGGGAAAGGAGAGGGCGGTGACAATCACATAGACAATGAAATAGCTGGCGATGCTGAGCAGCGGATTGTTCGCCCGGTATGCCTCGATGGCCGCCTGCTGATCCTTGAGCGACTGCAGGCTGATGTATTGGCCAAGGTCAAAGTGGACGTAGAGTCCGGCGACCAGGCCGATCAGCGCGAGCAGTGCCAGCTTCTTGAAATTCATCAGCGATCCCTGCTTGAAATTGTGCTTCGGCCAGGCAAATGCCTCACCGCTGTATCTTGGTCGCCGCAACACTGCATTTTCTTACGTGCCAGGTGCTGCACCGAGATTGGGCGCCGCCCGCTAGCGCGTTTGCGCTATAATGCTGCACTGCACACAAAGCATTGAGGATCGCAGCATGTCGGAAACGGTACGTCTGATCAAGAAATACCCCAACCGTCGTCTTTACGATACCAAGACGAGCGCCTATATCACGCTGACCGACGTCAAGGATCTGGTCCTCAAGTTTGAAGTCTTCAAGGTGGTCGATGCCAAGACCGATGAAGACCTGACGCGCAGCATTTTGCTGCAGATCATCCTCGAGGAAGAGTCCGGCGGTGTGCCGCTGTTCTCCTGCGAACTGCTCAATGGATTCATCCGTTTCTACGGTAGCGCCATGCAGGGGATGCTTGGCAAGTATCTGGAAAACAACATGAGGACCTTTGTCGATTTCCAGTCCAAGCTGCAGGACCAGTCACGCACGGTCTATGGCGCCGGCGACCCCAGCCACATGCAGGCAGATTTCTGGACGCAGTTCCTGAATTTCCAGCAGCCGGCCATGCAGAGCATGATGACTGCCTACATGGACCAGTCGAAGAAGATGTTCCAGTCGATGCAGGATCAACTGCAAAGCCAGACGCGGAACATGTTCACCACTTACCAGGCCGAACAGGACGAACAGTCGGGCAAGTAAGCGCCCGCCGTTCAGCGTTCCCCGGCGAAGGCAGTAGCCGCTTCGCCGGCCCAGCGGAAACCGATGCCGGTTTCCCCCGGCAAGATCAGTCGCCCGTTGTCGATGGTGACTGCTTCCCCCGTATCGCAGGCAAACCACGAGGCCGTCGCCAAGCCATGCACTGCCTGGGGCGCTACTGCAGCAGCCAGATGGGCGCCAGCGAGCAGGCCGCAACTGCTCTCCAGGCCACTGCTGACAATGACTTCCATGCCGACCGCCCGGGCGCGCAGGGCGATTTCCATGCTGGCCAGCAGGCTGCCCTGACGGGCCGGTTTGATGACGATGCGGCGAACCGGCGGGTGGCGAAATAAATCCTTTCCAAGCCGCTCCAGCGATTCGTCAATGGCGATGGCGAACGGAATGCCATCCTGCAGCCGGGCCAGATCCCGCGGATCGGGTTCACGAAGCGGTTCCTCGCAAGCTTCGATTGGCAGATCGCGGCAGGCGGTGAAGAAAGCCAGGGCTTCCGCACTCGACCAGGCGCCATTCGCATCCAGGCGCAACCGACAACCGACGGGCAGTGTGTCGGCAAGGTCCTGCAAGCTGGCTATCTCTTCGCCGAGTGTGCCGACACCGACCTTGAGTTTGATCACCTGAAAGCCGTCAGCGTAGGCTGCGGTCAGGCCTGCGCTGCTGACTGTCAGCAGGCTGCCGAGGCTGGCGTTGACGGCGATGCTGGCGAGCGGCGGATTGCCACCCAGCCAGGCGTTGAATGGCAGGCCGGCGCGCTGGGCGGATAGATCAAGCTGGGCGCACTCCTCGGCAAATGCGGTGGCTCGCGTCTCGTCGATGCCAAAGGCCGGCAGCGGTGCGCAATCGCCCCAGCCGCAACGCCCATCGTTGCTGCGCAGGCGCAGCAGGCGGCCGCGACGCAGTACGGTGGTGCCGCAACTGGTCTGCCACGGCTCGTTCAGGGGCAGGGCATATGGCAGCCAGTCGGCCTTGGTCACGGCCGCTTGCGGAACGCCGCGAAATCGGGCGGACGTTTTTCCAGCCAGGCGTTGCGTCCTTCTTGACCTTCCGCCGACATGTAGAACAAGCCGGTGGCGTTGCCGGCCAGTTCCTGGATGCCGGCCAGTCCGTCGGTGTCGGCATTGAAGCCGGCCTTGATCATGCGTAGCGCCATTGGCGATAGTTTCAGCATGTCGCGGCACCAGGTGACGGTTTCTTCTTCCAGGTTTTCGAGTGGCACGACGGTATTGACCAGGCCCCAGTTGAGGGCGGTGGCGGCGTCGTACTGACGGCAGAGCAGCCAGATTTCCTTGGCCCGCTTCATGCCGATGGTCCGTGCCAGCAGGCCGGCGCCTAGGCCCGCGTCGAAGCTGCCGACACGCGGGCCGGTCTGGCCAAAGCGGGCGTTGTCGGCGGCGATGGAGAGGTCGCAGACCAGGTGCAGCACATGGCCGCCCCCGATGGCGTAGCCGGCGACCATGGCGACCACCGGCTTGGGCAGGCGGCGGATCTGCATCTGCAGATCGAGCACGTTCAGGTGCGGCGTGCCACCTTCATCGATGTAACCCTCGGCGCCGCGTACCGTCTGGTCGCCGCCGGAGCAGAAGGCTTCGTCGCCGGTGCCGGTGAGGATGATGACGCCGACTGCATTGTCATGGTGCGCCCGGTGAAAGGCGTCAATTAACTGGCTGACGGTTTCCGGCCGGAAGGCGTTGCGTCGGGCCGGCCGGTTGATGGTGATGCGGGCGATACCTTCGGCGGTGTCGTAGAGGATGTCGGAATAATCGTGCTGCTTTTGCCAGGCCGGCGTGCTCATGGTCATGGATCTACAGTCTGTTGGCGGGAGGCCAAGTATAGCCGCTGGCCGGCGATGGCGATTTGAGGCTTGTCGTGGTCGGCGCGGCATTTTGCCGGGAACGCTGCGGCGTGGGAAAATGACGTTCCGATCCAGCCCGTGAGTACCTGCCGTGAGAGAACGCCGCCGTTCCTATCGCTTCAATCTGCGTGGCAAGGTCTGCCTCGACCTTGGCGGCCAGCGCTTCGAATTTCCCTCGGCCGATCTCTCGGTCACCGGCGTCGGCATCCTGCTCGATGTCGCGGTCCTCGGCGCCAAGCCGAGCGGCGAGGTCGGCATCTGCACCATCGAATCACCGGACCTCCTTGGTCCGGTTGAGGCCTATGTCAGCGTCATGCGTATCCGCCGAGTCGGCCAGCAGCATCTCGTCGGACTGCGCTTCGAGTCGATCAGCGACGAGCAACTGGAAATCATTCGTGCATTCGAGTTGCGTTGCCGCGAGAAGACGGCTGCCGAGGAGCGGCAGCCGTCTTGAACGGCCTTGCCGTCAGGCGCGGAAGAAGGCTTCCAGATTACTGAATACCGCGTGCTCAGGCGGGTGCCGGCGGACGGCGGTGACGTCCTCCAGCTTTTCCACCTGACGGATCATCTGCGGTAGCCGCAGGTCGTCGTTGACCAACAGCCAGATGCGGCTCTGCCGGCCGTCGCCGACCGGCAGGCAGAGGATGCCCTCGACGTTGCGGGCACGGCGGGAAAACAGGCCGACGACGTGCGACATCACGCCGGGATGGTTGTTGACGTCGATCTCGAGAATGGCGCGGGAAAGGGCTTGCTGTTCGTTGCGGTTGATGGCGTTCATGTCAGTGTCCAATCATTTCGTGGTTGGCGGCGCCCGGCGGCACCATCGGGTAAACCTTCTGCTCGGCGTCGATGCTGACGTGGATCAGGCACGGGCCGGGGCGGGCGATGGCGTCGAGCAGCGCCGCGCAGGGATTGGCGGCGCGGTCAAGATCGACGGCCTGGATACCGAAACCGCGGGCGACCGCGACGAAATCCGGCATCGCCTTGAACTGCGAAGCGAACAGGCGTTCGCCATAGAACAGCGTCTGCTGCTGATGAACCAGACCGAGCGTGGCGTTGTTCATCAGCACGATCTTGACGTTCACATTCTCCTCGGCGGCGGTGACCAGTTCCTGAATGTTCATCAGGATCGAGCCGTCGCCGGTGAAGCAGACCACCGTGCGTCCCGGTTCGGCCAGCGCCGCGCCGATCGCCGCCGGCACGCCGAAACCCATCGTCCCCAGCCCGCCAGAGGTCAGCCACTGACGGGCACGGCGCAGCGGGTAGTACTGGGCGACCCACATCTGGTGCTGGCCGACGTCAGTGGCGATGATCGCCGAGTCGTCAAGGCAGGCAGCGACGGTGCGGATCAGACCGAAATGGGAGAGTGGATCGTCGCCACCGTCGACGACGACCGGGAACTGCTGCTGCAGTTCACCGATGCGGTCGCGCCAGGTCTCTCGCGGGCTGGCCGCGACCTGTGGCAGTAACTGGCCGAGCGCCTCGCTGACATCGGCGGTGATGCCGATGTGGGCGGTCTTGATCTTGTCCAGTTCGGCACGGTCGATGTCGATGTGGATGATTCGGGCGTTACGGCAGAACTGGGCGACCTTGCCTGTGGCGCGGTCGTCGAAGCGGGCGCCGATGGCGATCAGGAGATCACATTCGTCGAGTGCCAGGTTGGTCGCCCGGGCGCCATGCATACCGAGCATACCCAGCGACAACGGATGATCAACCGGCATGGCACCAAGGGCCATCAGCGTCATCACCGTTGGCAGATTGGCCTTTTCGGCAAGGGTCACCGCTAAATCAGCGGCGCCGGAATGGACGACGCCACCACCGAGGTAGAGCAGGGGGCGCTCGGCGCTGTTGATCATTGCCGCCGCTTCGCTGATAGCCGCAATGTTGGCAGCAGCGACCGGCGCCGCGCTGCCGGGTTCAGGCCACTCGGAGACCTCGATGGCCTGGCTCTGGACATCCTTGGGAATGTCCACCAGCACCGGCCCGGGGCGGCCGGAGGCGGCGATGCGAAAGGCGGCCGGAATCACTTCCAATAGTTCCTCGACCGAGGAGACCAGAAAGTTGTGCTTGGTGATTGGAATCGACAGGCCGTAGGTGTCCACTTCCTGGAAGGCATCGGTGCCGATCATCGCTTTCGGCACCTGGCCGGTGATGGCGACCAGCGGGATCGAATCGAGCTTGGCATCGGCGATGGCTGTCAGCAGGTTGGTCGCACCGGGACCGGAGGAGGCGAGGCAGACTGCCGGTCGGCCGCTGGCCCGGGCCATGCCCTGGGCCATGAAGCCGGCCCCTTGTTCGTGGCGGGCCAGGACATGGTGAATGGTGGTCGATTGGCCGAGCGCGTCGTAGATCGGCAGAATGGCGCCGCCGGGGATGCCGGCAACGGTGGTGATGCCTTGGCGTTCGAGCAGGCGCACGGTGATTTGGGCGCCAGTCAGTGTTTCGGTCATGGAAAGCTCCTTCGGGGTGGTGGCACCGCCGGCGGAGATCCAATGAAAAACCCCCGCCGACTGGCGCCGGCGGGGGTTGGGAAATCTGCTTGCTGCTGCTTATCCGATCCGCGACGGCGCGTGCGTAACGACGCCTACTACGACGACGCGCGCAACTACCGGCTGGGCGGAAACTGCCGAAGCGAGGAAGTGGATTTGCAGCATGGTCGATCGTCTTGGGAAGAAACGGATGGACAGTAAATATGCCTTGATCGCCCGGGAAAGGCAAACGGATAATTTATCAGCAATGATTAATATACCAAAAGCAACAAACAATCCCTTGATTTCTTGGGAAATTATTGAATTCGCATCGGTGTTTGCATTAGACTGCGCCATTCATTGTCTGATGCTTGCGGGGAATTCAGCACATGCACGCTAGCGATAGGGTCAAATCGCAAAAAGTACTCGTTGTCGATGCATCACGCGTGGTTCGCGCCTCGCTTTCCCGATGCTTGGCGAAAACCCATGTGGTCTGCGAGGAGAGCGACGGCGAATCGGCGTGGCAAAGCCTGGTTCTCGATGCGTCGATTGTGGCGGTGATCAGCGGTCTGGATATTACCGACATTGAGGGGGCCGGACTGGTCGAGCGGATGCGGGCCAGCAAGCTGGCTCGTATCAACGCCATGCCCTTCTATCAACTGGCTTCAGAAAGCCTCGCTGATGATTTGCGGCAGAGCGCCCGGCGCCTCGGTGTTAACGATTTCATTCCCAAAGCTTCACCAGCCAAAACGCTGGAGCGCCTGTTCTCCGCTGCGCCGATGGCCGGTGAAATCGGGGACGGTGCGGACCTTTTCGGTATGGAAACCGATGTCGGATTGGGCGATCTCAGTTCGCGTTTTGGCCGCCTGGCCTCGCTTGATGTCGCCCCGCTGATCGCCGATACACTGAGCGTCAAGGGCAAGCGCGGGGTTGAGAAGAAGCTGCTGGAGCGGGCGGCGCAAAGCGGCGTTGAGCAATCTGCCGAAGGCGTCGCGGCGTTGAATGCCAGCGTGCTGATTTTTGGCATAGACGACTATGCCGGGCTTTGTCAGCGCCTGGGCGTCAAAATGGGGGAAAAGATTGTCGCCCGTTTCTCCGGATTGCTTGCCGGCAAAGTGCGTTCACCGGAGGATGTTCTGCATCTCACCGATGGTCGGGTCGGGATCGTTTCCAGTCACGTTGACCGCGAACATTGCACGGCCTTCGCCCGGCGCGTCTGCAAGGCATTGGCTGCGGCCACCATCGCGCTCGGCGACAAAGTGGTTAAAGCGACGGCCAGTGCCGGTGTGGCGGCCGTGCCGCAGGACGGCGTCGCCCTCAGTGCCGAGGAGTTGTTCTATCTGGCCTCTAGCCGCCTGGAGGCAGCTCATGCTGCGGGGGGAAGCCGTGTTGTCAATAGCAGTGTCGGCGGTGGCCGGAATCTGAGCCAGGCGGAATTCATCGATCGTCTGAAAGGTCTGCTCGTCACAGCGTCGCCGGCGACCGAGATGTCATGCAAGAGCTGGCTGCGCTCGATCTGCATCGCCTGCCGCAATTCGCGCCCCGACGGCGAGCCGCCACCTTGTTCGGCCAGCATCGCCACGGGCTCGTGTGGCTATCAGCAGGCTGCTGATTCCTGACCGATGACAATGCCGGCCGCGTCTGCCGAACAAGCAACGCGGCCGGTCTGTTGATCAGGCGGCGACGGGAATCTTGCCGATCTTGATCTGCCATTCCTTCGGGCCGGTGTTGTGCACGCTGATGCCTGAGGAGTCGACGGCAACGGTTACGGGCATGTTCTCGACATCGAACTCGTAGATGGCTTCCATGCCCAGATCGGCGAAGCCAACCACCTTGGCCGACTTGATGGCTTTTGCCACCAGGTAGGCGGCGCCGCCGACGGCCATCAGGTAGGCCGACTTGTTGTCCTTGATCGCCTCGATAGCCACCGGACCGCGTTCGGACTTGCCGATCATCGAGATCAGGCCGGTCTGTTCCAGCATCATCCGGGTGAACTTGTCCATGCGGGTGCCAGTGGTCGGGCCGGCGGGGCCGACGACTTCGTCACGCACCGGATCGACCGGACCGACGTAGTAGATGACGCGGTTGGTGAAGTCGACCGGCAGCTTTTCGCCCTTGGCCAGCATGTCGGAAATACGCTTGTGCGCGGCATCGCGGCCGGTCAGCATCTTGCCGTTGAGGAGCAGCTTCTGGCCCGGCTTCCAGGCGGCAACTTCGGCCTTGGTCAGCGTGTTCAGATTGACCTGCGTGGCCGACTTGAGATCCGGTGTCCAGGTGACGGCCGGCCAGTCTTCGAGCTTCGGCACTTCGAGCTTGGCCGGACCGGAGCCGTCGAGATGGAAATGGCAGTGGCGGGTTGCGGCGCAGTTCGGCACCAGCGCGACTGGCAGGTTGGCGGCGTGGCAGGGGTAATCGAGCACCTTGACGTCGAGCACGGTGGTCAGGCCACCGAGGCCCTGGGCGCCGACGCCGAGTGCGTTGATCTTTTCCATCAGTTCGAGGCGCAGTTCTTCCGGGCGGGTCAGCTTGGCACCCGTCGCCGCCTTGGCCTTCAGTTCGTGGATGTCGACCGGCGCCATGATCGACTCCTTGGCCAGCAGCATCGCCTTTTCCGGCGTGCCGCCGATGCCGATGCCGATGATGCCGGGCGGACACCAGCCGGCACCCATTTCCGGGATTTTCTTCAGAACCCAGTCGACCAGATCGTCGGACGGGTTGAGCATGGCGAACTTGGACTTGGCTTCCGAGCCACCGCCCTTGGCGGCACAGATAACCTCGACGTGATGGCCGGGGACGATTTCGAAATGGACGACGGCCGGAGTGTTGTCCTTGGTGTTCTTGCGGGCACCGGCCGGGTCGGCCAGGACCGAGGCGCGCAGCGGATTGTCCGGGTTGCCGTAGGCGCGACGCACGCCTTCATCGATCATTTGCTGGATGCTCATCGTCGCATCCGGCCAGGTGACCTGCATGCCGACCTTGATGAAGACCATGCCGATACCCGTGTCCTGGCAGATCGGCCGGTGACCTTCGGCGGACATCCGCGAATTGGTCAGAATCTGGGCGATGGCGTCCTTGGCGGCGGGCGATTCCTCGCGGTCATAGGCCTCGCCGAGCGCCTTGATGTAATCGAGCGGATGGTAGTAGCTGATGTACTGGAAGGCATCGGCGACGGACTGGATCAGGTCTTCCTGCTTGATGGCGGTCATGCGCAACTCCGGGGTCAGTGTGATTGTTTTTGAAGAATCAGGGTCTGGGTCATGATCTTGTCGACCCAGGCCATGGCTATGGCGGAGACGATGAAGACCAAGTGGATGACGACCTGCCAATGCAGCGTGTGTTCGGCCAGGCTGCCAGCGTTGATGAAGCTCTTCAGCAGATGGATAGATGAAATGCCGATGATGGCGGTCGACAACTTGATCTTGAGCACGCCGGCATTGACGTGATTGAGCCATTCCGGCTGGTCCGGGTGTTCGTCGAGATGCAGGCGAGAAACGAAAGTTTCGTAACCGCCGACGATGACCATGATCAGCAGGTTGGCGACCATGACGACATCGATCAGGCCGAGCACGATCAGCATCACGTCGGCTTCGCTCATCACCTTGTCGCTGAAGACGCCAAGGACCAGATGGCTCAGCTCGACCATGAACAGCCAGACATAGACGACTTGGGCGATGATCAGGCCGAGGTAGAGCGGTGCCTGAATCCAGCGGCTGGCAAAGATGAACGAGGGGAGGAGTTTTGTCGGGGTCATGCTTTTTTTGTACGAACCATTGGGGGCGAAATTTTAGCACGGCACTTCCACCACGCCTTGTCGGCGCCGTATGTTGCGGCGCAGCGTGATTTCGTAAGGCCTTTGTAAGAATATCACCGTGTAATGTCGCTTCGGCGCCGGGGGGGCGGAAAACGCGATTCACCCCAGCGTGTACGGCTTTATACATCCCGGGCCTGGCCCCGAGACCCGATCGGTTGTTTCAACATAATTGCGAAGTACCGCAGAGGAGAAGAATATGTCGAATGAGTCCGTGCAGTTTTATTATCCGTCTGACGAAATCGTCAAGAATGCCGCGGTTTCCGGGATGGACGCCTACAAGGCGCTGTGCGCGGAAGCTGATGCCGACTACGAAGGTTTTTGGGCCAAACGTGCCCGCGAACTGATCACCTGGAAGGAACCGTTTACCCAGGTGCTGGATGAGTCCAACGCTCCGTTCTTCAAGTGGTTTGCCGACGGCAAGCTCAACGTTTCTTATAACTGTCTCGATCGTCAGGTCGACGCAGGTCTCGGCGACAAGGTTGCCATCATCTTCGAAGCCGATAACGGCGAAGTGACGCGTGTCACTTACAAGGAAATGCTGGTTCGTACCTGCAAGATGGCCAACCTGCTGCGTGCCAAGGGCGTGCAGAAGGGTGACCGCGTCGTCATCTACATGCCGATGACCATTGAAGGCATCGTCGCCATGCAGGCTTGCGCCCGTATTGGCGCCCCGCACTCCATCGTTTTCGGTGGCTTCTCCGCCCAGGCCCTGCGCGACCGCATCAACGATGCCGGCGCCACCCTGCTGATCACCTCCGACGGCCAGTTCCGCGGTGGCAAAGCCCTGCCGCTGAAGACCATCGCTGACGAAGCCATCGCCATGGGCGGTTGTGAGTCCCTGAAGGGCGTCGTCGTCTTCAAGCGCACCGGCGTCGAATGCAATATGGTTGCCGGTCGCGACCAGTGGCTGCACGAAGGCCTGGCCAACCAGCCGGATACCTGCGAACCGGAATGGGTCGGTGCCGAACACCCGCTGTTCCTGCTCTACACCTCGGGTTCCACCGGCAAGCCGAAGGGTGTCCAGCACTCCACCGGCGGCTACCTGCTGCACGCCATCATGACCATGCAGTGGACCTTTGACATCAAGCCGAACGATGTCTTCTGGTGTACGGCCGACATCGGCTGGGTCACCGGCCACACCTACATCACCTACGGTCCGCTGGCCTGCGGCGCTACCGAAGTCGTTTTCGAAGGCGTGCCGACCTACCCGGACGCAGGCCGTTTCTGGAAGATGATCCAGGACCACAAGGTCAGCATCTTCTACACCGCACCGACCGCCATCCGTTCGCTGATCAAGGCGTGCGATACCAAGCCGGAAATTCATCCGAAGAGCTTTGACCTGTCGTCGTTGCGTATTCTCGGTTCGGTCGGCGAGCCGATCAACCCGGCGGCCTGGGAGTGGTACCACCACAACGTTGGCGGCGGCCGCTGCCCGATCGTCGATACCTTCTGGCAAACCGAGACCGGTGGTCACATGATCACCCCGCTGCCGGGCGCCACGCCGCTGGTTCCGGGTTCCTGCACGCTGCCGTTCCCGGGTATTCAGTTCGCCGTGGTCGATGAGACCGGTGCCGATCTGCCGTGGGGCCAGGGCGGTATCCTGGTCTGCAAGAAGCCGTGGCCGTCGATGATCCGCACGATCTGGAATGACGACGAACGCTACATCAAGTCCTACTACCCGGCTGACTTCCAGGGCAAGTACTACCTGGCAGGTGATGGCGCGATCCGTGACAAGGACACCGGCTACTTCACCATCACCGGCCGTATCGACGACGTGCTGAACGTTTCCGGTCACCGTATGGGCACCATGGAAATCGAATCGGCGCTGGTTGCCAATCCGCTGGTTGCCGAGGCTGCCGTGGTCGGCCGTCCGGACGACCTGACCGGTGAAGCCATCGTCGCCTTCGTCGTCCTCAAGGGTGTGCGCCCGACCGGCGACGATGCCAAGAAGATGATCAAGGAACTGTCGGATTGGGTGGGCAAGGAGATCGGTCCGATCGCCAAGCCGAAGGACATCCGCTTCGGCGACAACCTGCCGAAGACCCGTTCGGGCAAGATCATGCGTCGTTTGTTGCGTGGCCTGGCCAAGGGCGAGGAACTGTCGCAGGACACCTCGACGCTTGAAAATCCGGCGATCCTGGAGCAGTTGAAGGGCTAAGCAGTAATCGCGGTCGGCCACTGGCCGACCGCCAGAATTCCACGGGGCGGCGCGCTTGCCAGGCCGTTCCGACAGACAAAAAGGGCAAGGAGGAGACAATGGTCGCCCAAAAGGTGGCCTCCCGTGTAGTCGCACCAGACTGCATGCCAACAACGGCTGGCACGCTTGCGTGCCGGCCGTTTTCCATTCGGCGGAGGGGCTTATGAAACGCGCCAGTCCAACGCGGCAGCGACTATCGGCGCTCGGCCTGATCGGCGTGCCGTTGCTGACCTATCCCCTGATCACCCTGCCGGAGGGTAGCCTGGCCGGTATCCCGGCAGCTTACCTGTACCTGTTTGGCGTCTGGGCCGGGCTTATTCTCATTGCTGCCCTGGTCGCCGAGAGCAAGGGGAAATAATTGCTGTCCGGCTGGTTCGTTGCCCTGCTGTCCGCCGCCTACCTGGCGCTGCTTTTTGCCGTGGCGCGTTTTGGCGATGCGCGGGCGGACAACGGCCGTTCGATCATCTCGGCCAATGTCTATGCCCTGTCGCTGGCTGTTTATTGCACATCGTGGACCTTCTTCGGCAGCGTCGGACGGGCAACCTCGGGTGGCCTTTCCTTTCTCACCATCTACATTGGTCCGACCCTGATGCTTCTGTGCGTCGGCACCATCGTCAAGATGATCCGCATCAGCAAGACCTACCGCATCACCTCAATCGCCGACTTCATCGCCTCGCGCTACGGCAAAAGCCAGATGCTGGCCGGGTTGGTCACGGTGATTGCCGTGATTGGCGTGGTGCCTTATATCGCCCTGCAATTGAAAGCAGTGGCAGCCAGCCTTGATGTGCTTTTTGAGCAATCCGGGCATGCGGAAATTTTCTGGGGGCTGGATTCCACCTTCCTCATTGCCGTCATCCTGGCGCTGTTCACCATCCTCTTCGGCACTCGGCACCTCGATGCCACTGAACGCCACGAGGGCATGGTCGCTGCCATTGCCTTCGAGTCGGTGGTCAAGCTGGTGGCCTTCATGGCGGTCGGCCTGTTCGTCACTTACGGCATGTTCGGCGGTCTCGGCGACCTGTTCCAGCGGGCCACGGCCAGTCCGGAACTGGGGCGGCTGCTGCAGATGGATGAGACAAGGGCGGGCACCTGGACCACCCTGATCCTGCTTTCCGGGCTGGCGATCATCCTCCTGCCCCGGCAGTTCCAGATCATCGTCGTGGAGAACGTCGATGAGTCGCATCTCAAGCGGGCCGTCTGGCTGTTTCCGCTGTATCTGCTGCTGATCAATATTTTCGTGTTGCCGCTGGCCATCGGTGGCCTGGTGTTCTTTGATGGACAAGGGGTCAATCCGGATACCTTCGTGCTGACCTTGCCGCTCGCCCGAGGTGCCGAGGCGCTGGCCCTGCTGGCGTTCATCGGTGGCCTGTCGGCGGCCACCGGCATGGTCATCGTCGAGACCATCGCCTTGTCGACCATGGTCTGCAACGACCTGGCAATGCCGCTGTTGTTGCGTTCGCGCTGGCTGCAGCTGGCCAAGCGCCAGGACCTTTCCGGTTTGTTGATCGGTATTCGCCGGGCCGCCATCGCCCTCATCCTGCTCCTCGGTTACATCTATTTCCGTGCCGCCGGCGAAGCTTATGCCCTGGTCGGCATCGGCCTGATTTCGTTTTCGGCGGTGGCGCAGTTCGCTCCGGTCCTGTTCGGCGGCATGTACTGGAAACAGGGAACACGTGCCGGCGCAGCCGCCGGTCTGATGGCCGGCTTTATTGTCTGGCTGTATACCCTGCTTTTGCCGTCGTTTGCCAAGTCGGGCTGGATCGGCAATGGCTTCGTCGAACAGGGTCTGTTCGGTGTTGAGTGGCTCAAGGCCCAGGCACTGTTCGGCCTGAGCGGCATGGACGAGATTTCGCATTGCCTGTGGTGGAGCATGTTTGCCAACATCGGCAGCTACATCGTGGTTTCGCTGAACTCGACGCCGGATGCGGTCGAGGCCAGCCAGGCCGAACGCTTCGTTGACATCATGCGGCATGGCAGGCGCGATGCCGATGCCCGCCTGTGGCGCGGCAAGACCTCGCTGGGGGCGGTTGTCGAACTGCTTGAGCGTTTCCTTGGTGTCGCCCGGGCGCGCCAGCAGTTGCAGGCCTATGCAGAAACCCGCGGCCACGCCGACTGGCGCGAACTGCCGGCCGATGCCGAGTTCGTGCATTTTGCCGAGGTCGAGCTGGCCGGTGCGATCGGCTCGGCCAGTGCCCGGGTGATGGTCGCTTCCGTCGTCCAGGAGGAGGATCTCGGCCTTGAGGAAGTCCTCGACATACTCGATGAGGCGACTCAGGTTCGCGCCTATAGCCGCGAACTGGAATTCAAGCAGCGCGAACTGGAGGCGGCGACAGCCGAACTGCGCGAAGCCAATGAGCGCCTGCGCGAGCTCGACCGCATGAAGGACGATTTCATCTCCACGGTCACCCATGAACTGCGCACCCCGCTGACCTCGATACGTGCCCTCTCCGAAATGCTGCATGAGGATCCGCGTACCGAACTCACTGACCGCAAGCGCTTCCTCGGCATCATCGTCAACGAGGCCGAGCGCCTGACCCGCCTGATCAACCAGATCCTCGACATGGCCAAACTGGAATCGGGGCGGGCGGAGTGGACGACCGGTGAAGTCGATATCGGCGAAGTGGCGCGCGAGTCGATGGACTCGCTCGGCCAGCTATTTCGCGAAAAGGGGGTCGCCCTTGACGGCGATATTCCCGCCCACGGGCCGCTGGTGCTGGCCGACCGCGACCGCCTGACGCAGGTGATGATCAATCTCCTGTCGAATGCCGTGAAGTTCGTTTCTGGCGATGGCGGCAGGGTGTCGGTCAAGGTCGCAGCCGAAGCCGGCCGGGTTCGCGTCGTGGTCGCCGACAACGGTCCCGGGCTGACGGCGGAGGAGTGCGCTGTCATCTTCGAGAAGTTCCGCCAGGGCGGCAACACGATGACCGACAAGCCCCAGGGAACGGGGCTGGGACTGCCGATCAGCCGGCAGATCGTCGAATATTTTGGTGGTAACCTCTGGGCAGAAAGCCGGCCCGGTGAGGGAGCCAGTTTCATTTTCACGGTGCCCTTGCCGGCACCTGAGGCATAACAAGGGAGACTCAACTCATGGCTCACAAGATTCTGATCGTCGATGACGAACCCAACATCGTCATTTCTCTGGAATTCCTGATGAAGAAGGAAGGCTTCGAAGTCGCCGTCGCTACCGACGGCGAGGAAGCCCTGGCCAAGGTGGCCGCCTTCAATCCCGACTTGCTGCTGCTTGACGTGATGATGCCGAAAAAATCCGGCTTCGAGGTCTGCGAGGCACTGCGTGCCGATCCTACCCGTAGCGGGCTGTTGATCGTCATGCTGACGGCCAAGGGACGCGACACCGAGGTGGCCAAGGGACTGGCGATCGGCGCCGATGCCTATGTCACCAAGCCTTTCTCGACCAAGGAACTGGTGGTCAAGGTCAAGGAAATGCTCGGCGTCGCCTGATTTTCAGCGGCGCCGATCGGCGACTTGCAGTGCGGGTTGCCGTTGGCTCAAACATTGTCTGGGATGAATGCCATGAAGGCAAAATACCGTTTCCTGCTGGCCATCTGTGTTCTCGGGTTGCTGATGACCGGACCGTTCGTCGTCACCTCCTTCCTGGTCTGGGTGGACATGAAGGAAGCCGAGCGCCTGATGCTCACCGAACTGCTGCTGTCGCGCCTGCCGGTGGGGACGATGATGACCATGTTCGGTTTTGCCATTGGCGTCGCCGTGCTGCACAAGCTGTTCAAACAGTATGTCGAAGGCCTGCTGCGCATGGCCGAGAAGCTGCGCCTGATGCTCAGCGCCAACCGCAATTTCCGTGTCACCATGGAAGGGCCGCCGGAAGTTCAGCAACTGGCCAGCGCCGCCAACGATCTGGCGCAGCAGCGCGACGTGCTGATGGACGATGTCGATTCGCAGATCGCCCGCGCCAAGGCTTCGGTCGAAGAAGAAAAGAATCGCCTGGCGGCACTGATGTCGGAACTGGCACAGGCCGTCGTCGTCTGCAATCTCGACGGCCGCATCCTGCTTTACAACAATCGCGCCCGCCTGCAGTTCAAGGCCCTGGCCCAAGGACCAACCTCGGTATCGGGCGGCGCGCTGATCGGACTCGGTCGCTCGATCCACTCGATTCTCGAAAAAAGCCAGGTCGAACATGCCCAGGAAGTCATTCACCAGCGCCTTGTCGCCGGCAAGACGGCCATTTCCAACTTCATCACAACGACGCGCGGCGGCCAGTTGCTGCGCGTGCAGATGGTGCCTGTCATGGCGCCGGGTGCTGACGGTGAAGCCACCATGTCGGGGTTCGTGCTGACCGTTGAGAACATCACGCGCAGCCTGGAACAGGAGGCGCGTCGCGATCAGGTCCTGCATTCGTTGACCGAGGGCAGCCGGGCGGCGCTCGGCAATATCCGCGCCGCCGTCGGTAACCTGATCGACTACCCCGACATGGAGCCGGAGCTGCGCGAACGTTTCCTCTGCGTGGTGGCTGACGAAGCGGCGACGATGAGCCAGCGACTCGATCAGACCATGCTCGAATTCTCTGATTCGATGAAGACCCGTTGGCCGCTCGAGGATATGCTGGCCATCGACGTTATCGCGGCGGCCCAGCGGCGCATCGACGACAAGCTGAAACTGGCGACCAAAACCGAGGAACTGGACGATGCGCTGTGGATCAAGGCCGACAGCTTTTCGCTGGTCTTCGCCCTGGTCTTCCTGGCCAGCCGACTGCAGGATCACTACGCGCCGCGCGAGCTGCGCTTCCGCCTGACCTCGGAAGGCAAGCTGGCCTATCTCGACCTGATCTGGGCCGGGCCGGCGATGTCCTCGGAAACCTTCTACACCTGGGAAATGGATACGATGCAGATTGGTAGCGAAGCCAGCCCGCTGTCGCTGCGCGACGTTATCGACCGCCATGGTGGCGAGATCTGGTACCAGCGCGAAAAGGCGGCGCACCGCGCCTTCTTCCGCTTCGTCCTGCCGGTGGCAACGCCGAAGATCGAGGCCGAGGCCGAGGATCGCAAGCGTGGCAGCGGCCGGCCGGAGTATTACGACTTCGACCTGTTCAACTTCGCCGACAAGTCGATCGATCTCGACCGCAAGCTGAGCGACTTGACCTACACCGTCTTCGACACCGAAACCACCGGCCTGGAGCCATCGAAAGGCGACGAGATCATCCAGATCGGCGCCGCCCGTATCGTCAACAATCGCCTGCTTAGCCAGGAGATTTTCGACCAGATCGTCGATCCGGAAATTCCGCTCAAGCCGGAGTCCATTCCCATTCATGGCATCACTGAGGACATGGTGCGCGGCAAGCCGAACATTGACATCATCCTGCCCGCCTTCCACGAGTTCTGCGAGGACACCGTGCTGATCGCCCACAACGCGGCTTTCGACATGCGTTTCCTGCAACTCAAGGAAGAGCGCACCGGGCTGCGCTTCTCGCAGCCGGTGCTCGATACCTTGCTGCTTTCGGCGGTCGTCCATCCCAACCAGGAGTCGCACAAGCTCGACGTCATTCTCGAACGCCTCGGCATCAGCATCGAAACCCGGCACAACGCCCTGGAAGATGCCATCGCCACCGGTGAGGTCTTCTTGAAATTGGTGCCGCTGCTCGAGGAGTTGGGTATCGTCACCGTTCGCCAGGCACTCGAAGCGTCCGAAAAGACCTACTTCGCGCGCATCAAGTACTAGGCGCATGGAGGAATTCGTCGATCTGTTGCCCTGTCACCAGCAGGAGCGCCTGCTGGCCGATCTGGCCGGGCTTGAATCGGCGGCCGAGGCCCCGGAACTGGCTCGTCGTCTGCGCGCCTTCCTGTTCGCCCTGGCCGGCCGCGGCTTTGGCGGCCAGGCGATGACGCGGCTCGTTTCACTGTTCAATGATCGCCTGACCGAACGCCTGATCGCCCTGACCGCGCACCGCCATCGCCTGCCGCCAGTGGACTGGTGCTGGCTGGCGATGGGTTCGGAAGGGCGCCACGAGCAGACTTTTGTCAGCGACCAGGACAATGGCCTGGTCTTTGCCGCCACCGACCAGCGCGAGGCGGATGCCCTGCGCCAGCTATTCCTGCCCTTCGCCCAGGAGGTCAACCAGCGCCTGGCTGATTGCGGTTTCGCCCTGTGCAGCGGCCAGATCATGGCCGGCAACCCGGCCTGGTGCCTGTCCTACGACGAATGGCGCGAATGCTTCATTGACTGGGTGCGCCGGCCGGAACCGACGGCCCTGCTCAACGCGACCATCTTCTTCGACTTGCGACCGCTGTGCGGCCAGTGCGAGCTGGGGGAGCGCCTGCGTTCGCTGATTCTCGCCCTGACCACCGATACGCCGGCGTTTCAGCACCTGATGGTGGCCAATGCCCTGCAGGCCTCAGTGCCGCTCAATTTTCGTGGGTCAGTGGCTGCCGATGGCGAGGGTGCGCTCGATCTGAAGAAATCAGGCAGCCGCATCTTCGTCGATGCGGCACGCATCTTTGCCCTGGCCACCGGCGTACGCGCAGTCAATACCAGCGAGCGCCTGCGTGAGGCCGGCAAGCTGGCCGGGATGACGCCAGCTGAAATCGCCGCCGCCGATGCGGCTTTCGCCCATGTCCTGCGCCTGCGCCTCGATCAGCAACTGGCTGACCGGGTTGGCGACGAGGTTGCCCATCGCGGCTTCAAGCCCTCGTCGTTGCATGAAGTCGATACCGCCATTCTGCTCGAATCCTTGCGCCAGGCGCGCCGTCTCCAACAGCGTCTCAAGCTAAACTACGCACTTTGAAACAGGGGAGTTTCTGAATATGTCGCAGCGCACGTCTGAACAGCAGGGAGCACCCGACACCGGTGTCGTCGATCAACTGCGCGACGAGGGGCGACGCCGTATGGCCGGCAATACCCAAGCCTTCCTGAAGAAGCATGCACCGTTCAACAAGATGTCGGCTGAGGCGCTGCAGAGCTTTGGCGAAAAGGCGCAGATCGCCTTCTACCCTGCCGGCAGCGAAATCATCGGGCCGGATGCCGGCCCTGTCCGCTTCTTCTACCTGATCGAGTCCGGCAAGGTGCAGGCCCGTCAGGCCGGCGAGGTGACGGTTACCGAATATTCCATCCTCAGCCTGGGGGCAGGCGAGAGCTTCCCGATCGGCGCGGTCACCGCCGGCCGCCCGTCGACCAATATCTACACGGCCGTCGAAGACTGCTTCTGCTACCAGTTGCCGGCCAAGGACTATCTGGCCTTGATGGCCAGCAGTCCGGAATTCAACCTGTTCTGTACCCAGTACATCGCCAGTTTGCTCGACCAGTCGCGCCGGCAATTGCAGCAGCAGTTCGCCCAGAAGGCGAGCGAGCAGCAAACGCTCAATTCACCACTGGAAGGCATCGGTGCCCGCAATCCGGTATCCGTCATGCCGGAAACGCCCCTGCGTGAGGCCCTGGAAACCATGTCGCGCATCGGCATCGGTTCGATGGTGGTGACCGACGCCGACAAGAAGCCGGTTGGCATCTTCACCCGCAGCGATCTGCTCGACCGCGTCGTGCTCGCCGATCTGCCGCTGACGGCGCCGATCAGTCAGGCCATGTCGGCCTCGCCGTTCACTCTGGAAGAGCACGCCACGGCCTATGACGCGATGCTGGCCATGGCCACCCACGGCATTCGCCACGTGCTGGTCACCGACCATGCCGGCTGCCTGACCGGCGTCGTTTCCGAACGCGACCTGTTCGCCCTGCAGCGTGTTGGCCTGCGCCAGATCCGCCAGACCATCGAGTCGGCAGCTAATGTCGATTCCCTCAAGCAGTCGGCCGCCGATGTGCGCCAGCTATCCTTCAACATGCTCGCCCAGGGTATCGGCGCCGAGCAATTGACGCAGTTCATCTCGGCCCTGAACGATGCGCTGACCCGGCGGGTCATCCAGCTCAATCTGGACAAGCATTCGTTCGACGGCATCGACTGGGCCTGGCTGGCCTTCGGCTCGGAAGGGCGCGACGAGCAGACCTTCAGTACCGACCAGGACAACGGCATCGTCTTCCTGGTCCCTGAAGGTATGGACAAGGACGCCCTCAAGCAGCGCTTCCTCGACTTCGCGCTGGATACCAACAAGGACCTCGACGCTGTCGGTTTCCCGCTGTGCAAGGGCAACATCATGGCCAGCAATCCGCAGTGGTGCATGACGCTCGAAGAGTGGAAGGGCCAGTTCAGCAAGTGGATCCGCACCCCGGAACCGAAGGCTTTGCTCAACGCGACGATCTTCTTTGACTTCCGGACCTTGTTCGGCAAGGGCGAACTGGCCGACAGCATGCGCCGCCACTTGCTGTCGCAGGCCTCGGCGACGCCGGTATTCCTGCAGGCAATGGCGCGCAATGCCCTGGAAGTCGGGCCGCCCCTCGGCAAGATCCGCGATTTCGTCACCGATCTGGAAGCCGACCATCCGGGCAAGATCGACCTCAAGAAATACGGCTCGCGCATCTTTGTCGACGTCGCTCGTATTTATGCGCTGGCTACCGGTGTGCACAACACCAATTCCATCCAGCGCCTGCGCCTGGCCTCGCAGCGCCTGTCCACCAAGCCGGAAGAAGTCAATGCTGTGCTCGATGCTTTGAACTTCATTCAGTTGCTGCGTCTGCAGCACCAGTATCTGGAAGGCGAGCCGGGCCGGCAGGGGGACAACCTGATCGATCCGGAAAAGCTCAATGAACTGGATCGCCGCATCCTCAAGGAATCCTTCCGTCAGGCGCGCAAGATCCAGTCGCGCCTGAAGCTTGACTACCAGGTGCAATGATCATGTTCGGGATCAAGAAATTCCTGTTCCGGAGCGACGTCCCGGCGCATCTGCCGGAAGATGTGCGGGCCGGGCTCGAGGCCTGGCGCGAGCTGGCAGCGCCGTCTCTCGATGGCCCGCATTTTCATACCCGCTACGTCGTTGTCGATGTCGCCACCAGCGGTACCGATCCGGAGACTGACCAACTGCTGGGCATCGCCACCTCATCGGTGCACCAGTCGGCGATCCTGCCCGGAGATGCGCTGTACATCGATTTTGCCGAGGGCGGCGAAGAGGGCGGGGCGGTTGAACGCCAATTGCTCGCCTTCCTGCAGCATGCTGCCAAGGCGCCGCTGGTTACCTACCACGTGCCTTTCGTCGGCGGATTTATCCAGCGCGCCTGCAAGGAGCGGCTCGGCGTCGATTTCCAGCCGCAGTGGATCGATCTGGCCTGGTTGCTGCCCTCGCTGTTTCCGGCCAAGAACAGCAAGGTCATGCCGCTCGATCACTGGCTCGAAGCCTTCGGGCTGGACGTCGGCAGCGGGCGGCGCAATGCCATGGAGAACTCGCTGTTGCTGTCGAGACTTTTCCAGATGTTGCTTGTGCGTGCCAGTAGCAAGGAAATCGAAACGGCGGCCAAACTGATCGGGGAATCCCGCGCCAGCAGTTTCCTGCGGCGGATTAATTAAACCGGCCGGATGCTTGGTTCCCTGACCCGGCTGCAGCGTTACTACCTGTACTACACGGGCAGCTTCCTGCTGTTCGTGCTGGCCCTGGCGTTCTTCGAACGGCAGGGCATGCCACCACGCTGGATCGGCTACGCCTTCCTCTTCTTCACCATCACGATGTATGCGGCCATCGGCATCGCCAGCCGCACCTCGGATGTTTCCGAGTACTACATCGCCGGCCGCCGGGTGCCGGCCTTCTTCAACGGCATGGCCACCGGCGCCGACTGGATGAGCGCCGCCTCCTTCATGGGTCTGGCGGGAACTCTCTACCTGACGGGATTCCAGGGGCTGGCCTACATCATCGGCTGGACCGGCGGATTTGTCCTGGTTGCCCTGCTGCTGGCGCCTTATCTGCGCCGTTTCGGGCAATACACCATTCCCGATTTTCTCGGCGCCCGCTACGGCGGCAACGCCATCCGACTGGTCGCCGTCGCTGCCGCCATCCTCGCTTCCTTCGTCTATGTCGTCGCCCAGATCTATGGCGTCGGCGTCATCACCAGTCGTTTCGTCAGCCTGCAGTTCGAGATCGGTGTCTTCGTCGGCCTTGCCGGTATTCTTGTCTGTTCATTTCTTGGCGGTATGCGCGCCGTCACCTGGACGCAGGTGGCGCAGTACGTGATTCTCATCGTTGCTTATGTGGCGCCGGTCGCCATCCTTTCCTACAACATCACCGGCAGCCCTGTGCCGCAACTGGTTTATGGCAAGGTGCTGCAGGACGTCACGCAGATGGAAGAACGTCTGTTCGACACCGACAAGGAAAAGGAAGTCCGCCAGCTATTCCTCGAACGGGCCGATAGCTACGCGCAGAAGATCATGCAGTTGCCGGATTCGCTCAATCATGAGCGTGACTACCTGTCGAACGAGATCAACCGGCTGAAGGCCAGCGATGCGCAGATGCGCGACATCGTCGTCCTCGAACGCCAACGCCGCGATCTGCCTCAGGATTCCGAACAGGCAAGAGTCCGTTGGGAAAAGGAAATGTTCGCGGCGGTCGAGCGCAGCAAGCCGCCGATCCATCACGCCGAAGCTTTCCCCGGCGAGACGCCGGAAATGCAGCTGACGCAGAAGATCAACTTCATCGCCCTGATCTTCTGCCTGACCGTCGGTACCGCTGCGCTGCCACATGTGCTGATCCGCTTCTACACCACGCCGACCGTTCGCCAGGCGCGCGAATCCGTCTTCTGGTCGCTGCTCTTCATCCTCGCCCTGTACATGACGGCCCCGGCCTATGCGGTTTTCGCCAAGTTCGAGGTGCTCAGCAATCTCGCCGAACTCCCGATCGCCAAGCTGCCGGGCTGGGTGGCAGCCTGGACCAAAGTCGGCCTGGTCAGCATCGAGGACATCAATCGCGATGGCATCCTGCAACTGGCCGAACTATCGCTGAACCCTGACGTCATCGTGCTGGCGACCCCGGAAATCGCCGGCATGCCTTACGTCATCTCCGGTCTCGTTGCTGCCGGCGCCCTGGCTGCCGCCCTGTCCACGGCCGATGGCCTGCTGCTGACCATCACCAGTGCCCTGTCGCACGATGTCTATTACCGGATCATGCGCCCCAACGCCTCGACCCAGTTGCGCCTGGTCATCTCCAAGTCGCTGCTCCTGCTGGTCGCCGTGCTGGCGGCCACGGTGGCTGCCGAAAAACCCGGCACCATCCTGTCGATGGTTGCCTGGGCCTTCTCCATTGCCGGCTCGGCCTTTTTCCCCGCTCTCGTGCTCGGTATCTTCTGGAATCGAGCCACCCGAACCGGGGCGCTCGCCGGTATGGTGGTCGGCATTTCGCTGACCATCTACTACATCATGCGTCTCGAGTTTGACGGTGTCACCTGGCTCGGCATACACGGTCTGAAGATGGAGCCGTGGTTCCAGATTCAATCTACCTCTGCCGGTGTTTTCGGCATCATCGGTGGCTTTGTCACCATCATCCTGGTCAGCCTGTTCACCAAGCCCTATCCAGGCGCCGCGCGCTTCCTCGACGGCATCCGCCACGGCCATGACGGGAGCGAGCGATGAGCCAGAGCGATCGCGCCAACTACTGGCGTCAGACGCGCCAGCTGACGGCCGGCCTGTTCGTGATCTGGGTGCTGGTCACCTTCGTCATGAACTGGTTCGCCCGCGAACTCAACGAGATCGTCATCTTCGGCTTTCCCCTTGGCTTCTACATGGGAGCCCAGGGCATCCTGATCATCTACCTGCTGATCATCTGGTTCTACAACCGCCGCATGCGCGCCCTCGATGAGGAATACCGCATCGAGGACGATTAAGCGGCAGGCCGATGTCCTTCCTGATTGCCGCCCTGCGCGCTATCGTCGAAATGCTCGGCCTCTCCCTGCTGGCCCTGGGCTTCCTGCATGTCATCAGTGGCGCCCGCCGCGAGCGCAATCCGATCTATCAGCTATTCGCCCTGATTACTCGTCCGCCGCTCGGCCTCGTTGCCCGCCTGCTGCCCACTGGTAGTCCATCCTGGCTGGTCGGCCTGCTCTGTTTCACAGTGTTGTTTACGCTCTGGATCGGCCTCGCATTACTGCGAAGTTTTCTTTGACCAATCAACCGAAACTGCTACAATGCGCGCCTTCCGCGGAGAGGTGGATGAGTGGTTTAAGTCGCACGCCTGGAAAGCGTGTGTAGGGTAATCCCCTACCGCGGGTTCGAATCCCGCCCTCTCCGCCAGGACGGCTAAGGCCCTGATTTAATGATCAGGGCTTTGTTTTTTCGTGGGTTTTTCTTGTTTGCTACAAGAGAGTGCTACAAACGCACTCATACCTACGGATGGGCTATGCCACGTCAGGCGCCGTACCTTCAGCGCAGAAGCGACACGCTGTATTTCCGAATCGCTGTTCCTCCAGACCTTCGCAAGCTTCTTGGTGGTCGAGAAATAACAAAAACCCTTAAAACGTCAGATAGGGGTATTGCACTGCCGGTGGCTTTATCATTGGCGGCTAAGGCGAAGCAATTATTCAATCAGTTGCGGCGAAAGATGGCAAATAAAGACATGAGCAGCGAGCTGATCCGACTGGATTACACGTTAAGTTACGATTTTGACGAGCTAGGGCTAGTCAAAAAAATGTCGATTCAGGCAGAGCCACATGAGAACGAAGCGGTGATTGCTGCTGCTACGGCCATCATCGAAAATAATGCTCAAGCGCGACAAAGATATACTGTTGTGCCCAATCGAGTTATTGTGCAAACCAATCAGGCAGTGGTCCAGCGTGCTGAAGCTATTCCTACACTGAAGGCAGTCGTTGATAGGTTTTTGAATGGCTACCAGCAGAATAAAAAGCCAGCGATGTATCAGAAACACAAGCCGGTTTTGTCAATGTTTCTGGAGGTCGTTGGCGATAAGCCGATAACTGCGCTAAAACAAGCTGATATTAATGAGTTTTTCGAGCTGATTGGGCGAATGCCTCCCCGCTGGAGCGACGAATGCAGAAAGCGGAAATTAACCATTCGTGAGTTGGCGGAACTAGATTTTGATATAACGCTCGGCCCCAAGAGCTTCGAGGATACCTATATAGCCTCCGTTCGTCCGTTTTTACGGGCAGCAAAAAAGGACTGGCAAGATCAAGGATTCCCTCTTGGTTTGACAACCGAGGGGATCGAATACCTTGGCGACAGAGAAGAGGACGAGAGCAAGCAACGCGCATTCAAGCCAGAGGAACTGGTTCGACTCTTCGAAGGGAATGAAGTGACTGGGTTCGCAAAGGACATAGGTCAGCATCACCGCTATTGGATTTTGCACTTGGGGCTATTCACTGGCGCCAGGGTGAATGAGATTTGCCAGATCAATCCCCATACCGACATTCTCCAGGATGAAGAGTCGGGCGATTGGTATCTTTGGATCACGAAAGAGACTGAATCAGATTCGCGTGTTCGGAAGTCAGTTAAAACCGGAGATTCCCGCAAGGTTCCCATTCACCATAAACTCATTGAGTTGGGCTTCTTGGCCTACGTCGAACGTGTAAAGGCTGGTGGTCACAAGCTGCTTTTCCCTGAATGGCTGCCTATCAACAGACGTGCAAGCGGTGAGGCTGAAAAATGGGTTCGGCAATTCTTGCGTGATACGAACCTGAGAGATGAAACGCCCAAAGCGAAAATTCTTGGGATGCACGCGTTCAGACATACTTTGCTGACATATGGCGCAATGCAGAAGCCGCCATTGAGTTTGTTCTGCATTACCGGCCACGCGCAAGACGAGACACCGATTCATGCAACAGGAGCAGGGAAGGGCTACCTGACGCTTTCGTTACTGAGTCCGTTGTCTGACCGGAAAGATTTGCTAGATCAACTCGACTACAACATGAGCTTTCACGTTCCAGTCACTGCGTAAGGCACCAGAAACGCTCTCCAGGCCGCTCAAGGCCCGTTGGGTAGGCCAACTGTACGGTAGGTTATCCACAGGGCTTGGCGAGTTCAAATTAGATTAAACGGGCGTGAATAGTGTTGCCGCAGAAATCTTCGCCTGAAGCGCTGCAATAATTTGCTCTAGCTCAATTCTAGCTTCGGCTTGTAGGCCCAGGCAGATACCTATCCCGTCTGCGTCAGTGCTTAGTCGGCTATCAAGGGCAATCTTGAAGGACTTATCGGGTTGAGCGTCAAGACGGTAGGCATGCAGATGCATGGAGTCGCCGATGCTGGCAGGGCTTCGGAGATGGTCAAAGTTGAACTCTCTTTTCATGTAATCGAGTAGCTTGTCTTGGATCACTAGAACAAGTTTCTTATGCACATGTTCAAAGGTTTGAATTTTGTGGTGCATTTGAACCAAGATTGTCTTGGCAGTCATCTTCCAATTCATTCCAAACGTCTTGTCAGATGTTTCCGCATTGTCGCTACGCGAAACTGATAGTTTTTTGAGTAACCTTTGGCGCTCAGGCCACACCGTCCCTGTTGTATCTAGCGTCTGAAGCTCGATCCCAACGAAGTCCTTGACCTTGCGATCCTTCACGGACACCAAAAAGAAATCTACGCTTCCCCCTGGAATCGAGACTTCAGAAACAATATGCAATTCATTACCGGGTTCGTGTGTTGTCAGCAAATGAAAACAATCGGTAAAAATTTGCCGACGTTCGACTAGCCGAGATGGACAAATAATTATTGGTTCCGGTTTTTTTCCATATAGCACCGTGCAGGAGCCAATGGCAGTATCAGGGTCGCTCTTTCGAACTTTGTAGCACCTCTTATTCGAATAGGCACATTGCTGCGTGCTAATAACTTCCACCCAGTTCTCGTCGGACTTAAATGCGGATTTGCCGAAAATCTCGATAACTTTGCTCATAATCTTTGTGTAACTCTTTCAGAGGTTAATTCGAGGTATCGACGGGAAATGTCAATGCCAACGGATCGACGATTAAGACTTTTTGCAGCCACCAAAGTGGTTCCCGTTCCGCAAAACGGGTCCAAGACAAGCCCGCCTTCTGGGCAAGTGGCGAGAAGCGGAATTCGGCACAAATCAACAGGGTAAGGCGCAAAATGGGCCTCTCTGTTTTGCGTATCCTCGGGGATAATGTCCCAAACGTCTGCTGGCTTACTTCCTTTAGGATGGTAGCGAAGGAAGTAGAAGCCTTTGTCGCGAAGTTCTTTTGCTCTCCCGGAAACTTTCTCGCTGTCAGAATGGGTCGTTCTCTGCTGGCCTCGAATTACCATTCTGAAATCAGAAAGCCTCCCTTCGGCGATGTCGCGAAGCATTTTGTCTAGCGCATCTGAAGCTGCTGATTTTTCTTCAAGGGTAAGAGTGGTTGATAGTTCGATTTGGCGTTTGTAACGAACGCCGCTAACTCCGGTTGCTGAAACCACTGAGCCATTTACTATTTTTGCTTCTCGTGGTTTGGTGCGGATGGCGTCTGCGTCGTAGTAGTAGCCTTTTGCTTTCTTGACAAAGTGAAACACGTTTTCATGGACATTCCCAAGCCGGTCTTTGGTGTTGTCCATGCCGCCTTTTAGCTTGTTCCAAACGACGCTGTTTCGCAGTATCCAACCTTGATCGTCAATGAGTGCAAACGCTACCCGCCAGGGGATACCAACCAGCCCCTTTAAGTTGTAACTATCCCCCAAGTTCAGCCAAAAAGACCCTTCGTCTTTGAGAACGCGTTTTACTTCGGCACAAACTGCCGCCAAATTCTTAACGAAATCTGTGGGGTCTGACTCTAGACCAATCCCCCCACCGTCATATTCACGCTTGCCCCAATATGGAGGGGATGTCATCGCAAAGTCGATAGATTTATCGGGAACAGATCGTAGGACGCTAACAGCATCCCCATTCAGGAGCAGCGGGTCGAGGTTGGTTGATTCTCGGTAACTGGCAAACGCCTCCCCGCATCCGGTGGAAACAATCACAGGTAGCGCGGGAGTGACATTGGTCAATTCCAGGTTCAAAAGTTGTTTGGCTTTACTCATGGCAGTAATTATCGTTGAACGGTTGTGGGCTGCACAGTGAAAGAGTGCGAAGGCAACTTATTGTGGTGAATCTAGGCGCCTGATGATGCGCTGCACTTGTGAAAGCCGCCAGGCACCACCCTTCGGGGCTGGCACGCCAATAGCGTTAAGCTCGGCACACATTCCGCGCTGAGACAGGCCACGCGCCTTCATGCCGTCGAACAACGGGCGCAGCTTATCGGCGAAAGCATCGGCAACCTTCTGACGTGCTTCGACGTTCGGCCGCAGGTTGTCGGGACCAGCTTTGCCCAGGACGACGCCGCGAGACTTCGCAATAGCCAAAGCGTCTTTTGTGCGCTGGCTTATTCTCTTCGCCTCATGCTCGGCAAATGCGGCCATGATGTGAATGGTGAGTTCGTTCGCTTCCGGCATGTCACATGCCACGAACTTAACTTTCGACTCCATCAGACCCGATACGAAATGGACGTTACGGGCAAGGCGGTCGAGCTTGGCAATGATGAGCGTGGCGCCCTCCTTGCGACTTGACGCTAGGGCAGCCTTTAACTGTGGGCGTTTGGCTAAGGCATCTGAACCCTTGCCTGTTTCGACTTCTTGGTATTCGCCGATAAGTTGCCAGTCGCCTCCGTTAAGGAATAGATCAACGGCAGCGCGTTGGGCTTCCAGGCCAAGACCTGACATACCTTGCTTCTGGGTGCTGACGCGAAAGTAAGCGATGAATTTGCCGTTTGCCATGAACTGTTCTCCTTGACCACGCCACAAGACGTTCGTCTAATGTGTGGTCATGTTATCAAACAATAAGTGACATGTCACATAATTTGTGCTATAGTCGCGGCCATGAATGAGATACTTCCCCCTCCTGCAAAGCGTGGTCGCAAGCCCATCGGCGATGCGCCGATGACGGCAGCAGAGCGTAAGCGTGCAAGTCGAGCCAAGAAGGCTGCCGATGGTCGGGCAGAGCTGATGATTAGTCTTGGCGGTGGAATGCTGGACTTCATCGATCGTATGGCTCTCGCTGGCTCATCTAGTCGCGCTCAAGTGGTTTATGAGCTACTAGATATGGCGATCTCCAGGACGGCGACAGTGGTGGCTCAGGCCGAACAGATGTGGGCTGGTGGAGCTTCCGATCAAGAGGTTGAGGCATTCATGTCCGATTCGATGCGTTCAACGCCGCCATTGCACCTCGTTAAGCAATACAAGGAGGTCTTGAGGATCAAGTAGTTTTTCTCCTCATGCTTTATCGGCATCCAAACGTTCGGGCATGAGTGAGCAGCATCAAAGATGTTGCAGGGGTAGAAGGAACTGACAGAACCCCAACGGTGGAGTTGGCCCAAAAGGTCGCCGCAGGCCGTGTCAGTGAGTGTGATTCGATGAGCGCCGAACCTCAATCTAGTCGAGTCACGCAACACATAGCTGTGGCTACGATTGAGGCTCAAACCTATACCATGGGGAACCCTGCGGTAGGTCGGGCGTGCCACCCAACCACCATCGACGTGATGGGGTTGGGGGAGTATTGCACCTCACCTACCCATGGGTATCAAACCTTTCAGGTTTTCAGACCTTCGGTCTTTAACCTGAAATAAATAAATGGAATGCCCTCATTGCGACCACGAAATTCAACCTGAGAAAGACATGACAAAGAAGACAGCAACCCCGGCAGAGATCAGTGAGGCATTGGCATTGAGAGAGGCCGGTTATACCGCCCTCTCGATCAGCCAGCGCCTTGGGATCAGCGTGCGGTCATTGCAGCGTCACTTTGCTGACCACGGCGCGAAGAAGGGAAGCATCAAGAAGGAAGTCCTGGACAAAGCCAGGGCTGATCTATTGAAGCGTGTCACGTCAGATGAAGCTATCAAGGAAGAGGCTGCCAAGCTCATCAACGACGACTTGGCGCACGCACAACACCTCCGGGAGTTGATGATCAGCGCCACAGAGCATCTTCAGGCCACGTCGCTAAAGGAGGCCGTTCTGGTTATGCGTGCGGCGGCTGCCTACTCAACCGCGATCAAGAACACCTCGGACATGATGCGTCACACCCTGCGGATCGAGAAGAGCATTGATGACACCGACAAGGAACTGCCGGAACTGGTCATCAAGGAGCTGACGAACGAAGAGATTGAAGAGACGCGAAAGGTCGGTGTAGAAGAGGATGCATTGTCCTGACTGGGTGGCTCGTTGATGGCACGTTCGTGGCAAGGTGGGAAGTCTTAGAAAAAACACGACCCCTCGATACCCTTCCTTGTCGATTGCGGGGTGTGAATTTGAAAATCATCAGATGCCGGTTGATCGCTCTCTGGTTCCCGGGGTTTTAATTGACTGAAGCAATGAGAGGTTGCAGAATGCGGCAAAGAGTTGCTACAAAAAACTCTTCGGGCTACGAAAAAACGTAATTAAATCAGTGGTGTTTGTGGGCTACCCTCAGAGTCCCGCCCTCTCCGCCAGAATGAAATCGATCAAGCGTCCGCCAGGGCGCTTTTTTATTGCCTCTCGATCGGTGTCGCCAGATCAGCCTTCTTCGGGCGGCCTGTCGCCTTCCTCGGCAGCAACCCGCAGCCACCAGATCAGGTCGCTGCCTTGCAGGGGCGTCGGGACCATCTGGTTCCGGCTCCAGCGGAAGACCGGTCCGTACATCACATAGCGGGCGAGGACATCACCGTCCGGTGTGGCACCAAAGAACGGCCAGCCAGACAGGATGGAATCGCGAATCTGGGCATGAGTCATTAGTGTTCTCCCGTTGATTGCTTCGTCTCAGTTTGCGGCGACGGTTCTCAGGACGCAAGCGGGAATATCAGCAAGGGTGCTAGGCTGTTGCTCGGCGCAGCGCTTTGCCGGGATTGCCGGCATGGCGAAGCTGCAAGAGTACTGATAAAAAAAGCGCCCCGCAGGGCGCTTGACGGCTGATTGGCCGATTTCAGCCACGCATCGAGTCGGGGAGTTTTTCCTCGATCAGCTTGAGCAGCGGCAAAAATACCTTGGGCGTGCCGGCGACGACGTTGCCGGTTTCCAGGTAGTTGGCTTCACCGCGCAGGTCGCTGATCAGACCACCGGCTTCGGCGACGAGCAGGGCGCCTGCGGCCATGTCCCAGGGAGCGAGGCCGAATTCCCAGAAGCCGTCGTAGCGGCCGCAGGCGACGTAGGCGAGGTCGAGTGAGGCAGCACCGGGACGGCGCTGGCCGGCGGTCTTCTGGGCCAGCTCCTTGAAGATGGCGAGGTAGAGGTCGATGTGCTCGAACATCCGGTAGGGGAAACCGGTACCGATCAGCGATTCATGCAGCTTGCTCCGGCGCGAGACACGGATGCGGCGTTCGTTGAGGAAGGCGCCGGCGCCCTTGCTGGCAGTGAACAGCTCGTTGCGGTTGGGATCGAAGATGACTGCCTGCTCGATGCTGTTGCCCTTGGCCAGCGCTATGGAGATGGCGTACTGGGGAAGGCCGTGGATGAAATTGGTGGTGCCGTCCAGCGGGTCTATGATCCACTGGTATTCCTCGTCGCCCTTGGCAACTCGCCGGCCGGACTCCTCTGCTAGAATCCCGTACCCCGGATAGGCCTCCAGCAGGGTTTCGATTATGGCGGCTTCGGCAGCCTTGTCGACTTCGGTGACGAAATCGTTGGGCTGTTTGGTGGTTACCTTCAGCAGATCGAGATCGTTCGAGGCGCGATTGATGATCTGGCCGGCGCGGCGCGCCGCCTTGATGGCAATGTTCAGGGCTGGTTGCATGGCTTAAAGAGCGATCGGGCGGCCAGAGCCACCCGATTCGTATTTGGAAAGGTCGAATTTTACACCATGAACCCGGAACTCCTGCTCTCACGCATCAGGGTGGTGCTGTGCCGCCCAAGTCATCCCGGCAACATCGGCGCGGCGGCGCGGGCGATGAAAACGATGGGGCTTAGTGACCTGTATCTGGTCGAACCCAAGCGTTTTCCTGATCCCGAGGCGGACGTGCGGGCCACCGGTGCCGTCGATCTGCTGCAGCGCGCTGCGGTGGTCGCCTCGCTTGACGAGGCGCTGGCCGGGTGTCTCTTCGCCGTTGCCATGTCGGCCCGCCAGCGTGACCTCGGGCCGCCGGTCGGGCAGCCGCGGGAAAGCGTGGCGCAATTGCTGGCCGAGGCAGCCGAGGGGCCGGTGGCGCTGGTCTTCGGCAACGAAACTGTTGGGCTGAGCAATGAGGAGGTGTGCCGCTGCCAGGCGGCGGTGTGTATTCCCACCGATCCCGCCTTCAGTTCGCTGAACCTCGGGTCGGCGGTGCAACTGCTGTGCTATGAATGCCGGATGACGGCCTTTGCGGGGACGCCGCCGCTGGCTCGCCAGGGGGTGACGCCATTCACCTCGCCGACGGCCACCGCCGATGAAGTAGAGGGCTTCTTCACGCATCTGGAGGGGGTGATGACCGCCACCGGGTTCTTCAACCCGCTGCAGCCCGGACGCCTGTTGCCGAAGTTACGTCGGCTGTTCGGTCGGGCGCGTCTGGAGCGTGACGAGGTCAATATCCTGCGCGGGATTCTGGCGGCCACGCAGCAGACAACCCGCCACGGGCGAAAAGACTAGCCGCCAGCCGGTCAGGTGAAGGCTGCACGCATCTCGCCGGTCAGGGCGTCGATTTCCGGATGCAGATGGCCGTACATGGCCTCGATCGCCGCCAGGTGACCGGAGGCATCGTCCTGCTCCTGCATCAGCCACTCGAAGTGACCACCCGCCAGCATGTTGGCGACGTAGATAACATCGCGCAGGTTGCGAATGGGCGAGGGTGGTGGGCGCAGACGGTCGTGGTCGATGGTCGAGTCCACGATTTCCTCGGGAATGCCCAAGGCGTTGAGTAGCGAGACACCGATGCTTTCGTGCCACTGGATGATCAGGTACTTGATGCTCTCCGGGCGATGACGCAATTCGTCATACTGCGTTGCCCGGTACAGCATGTAGAACGCGCCCAAGTCATGAATCAGGCCGGCGAGCATGGCTTCGTCGGCATTCAGGCGGCTGGCGCTACGGGCGATTACGCGGGCGGCAGCGGAGGTCTTGATCGAATGCTCCCAGAGTCCGTGAGTCATGACGGAGTATTCGGCCATGCCGCGGGCGCGCAGCAACTGGTTCATGACGATGGAGAGGGCGGCGCTGCGTACGGCGTTGAGGCCCAGACGCATGATCGCCGACTTGAGGTCGACGACTTCCCGGCCATCGGGATTGAAAGCCACGGAATTTGCCAGGTGCAGGAGCTTGGCGCTGATCAGCGGTTCGATGGCGACCGCCGCAGCAATCTCGGCCATGCTCTGATCCGGATCTTGAAGGATCTTGCGCAGACGCAGGATGGCGTCGAAATAGGTGGGGAAGACGACTTCGCCGGCCAATTCCTTGGCAATGTCCTCCAGCATCTGGAAACGCTGGGCCTTCAGGGCGTCGCCCTTTTTGTCCGGGTCGTTGGCGAAGCTATTGTCGGTCATTGCGCCTGTCCTTCAAAACAAACCCCGCTACAGGAGCGGGGTCTGGTCGCCCTGGTGGGCATTCTGGTGGGTGCTGAGGGGCTCGAACCCCCGACATTCGCCTTGTAAGGGCGACGCTCTACCAACTGAGCTAAGCACCCGGCATGCGATTAGTTGATGGCGTCCTTGAGGCCCTTGCCAGCGCGGAACTTCGGCGACTTGGCGGCCTTGATTTCCAGGGTCTTGCCGGTGCGCGGGTTGCGACCGGTGCGGGCGGCGCGTTCGCCGACGTAGAAGGTGCCGAAACCGATCAGGCTGACCGAGTCGCCGTTCTTCAACGCGTCCTTGACGGCGGCAACGGTCGCATCGAGTGCGCGGCCGGCGGCGGCCTTGGAAATTTCTGCGGAAGCGGCGATTTGGTCGATCAGTTCAGTCTTGTTCATTTAAGTCCCCTGAATGGATGTTTCGGAAAGGAAAAATTTTGTGCGGACGGATTTATATCTCTCCCGAAATCCTTGTGTCAAGCGGATTCTGGCGGGATCGGCCAGACGCCGACAGGGCCTCCGCGATGCCGGTCGCAAGACGCCGGCATCCTTTCCTTCTAAATCAATGGGTAAGCACGGTTGCCGCAGCGGCGGCCTCGGCCGAAGCCTTGACCTCGGAATTTGCCTCACTTTGCTCCGGCAGCGCCTCGGGCATGCGCTCCAGCGCCCGCTCGAGAACCTGATCGATCCACTTCACCGGCACGATTTCGATCTTGTTTTTGATGTTGTCGGGGATCTCGGTCAGATCCTTGACGTTCTCCTCGGGGATCAGCGCCGTCTTCAGACCACCGCGCACGGCAGCCAGCAGCTTCTCCTTGAGACCACCGATAGCCAGCACTTCGCCACGCAGCGTGATCTCACCGGTCATGCAGACCTCACAGCGTACCGGGATGCCCGTGTACGACGAAACCAGGGCCGTGGTCATGGCGATGCCGGCAGACGGGCCGTCCTTCGGCGTAGCGCCTTCCGGCACGTGGATGTGGATGTCGGTCTTCTCAAAGGTATCAGCCTTGATGCCCAGGCGCTGGGCGCGGGCGCGGACGACCGAGCGGGCTGCCTCGACCGATTCCTTCATGACGTCGCCGAGCGAGCCGGTACGCAGGATGTTGCCCTTGCCCGGCATGTTGGCGCATTCGATGGTCAGCAGTTCGCCGCCGACCTCAGTCCACGCCAGACCGGTAACCTGGCCGACCTGGTTTTCCTTCTCGGCCATGCCGAAGCTGTAGCGGCGGACGCCGAGGAACTTGTCGAGGTTCCTGGCATTGACGATGATCTTGCTGTCGCGCTTCTTCAGCAGCAGGGTCTTGACCACCTTGCGGCAGATCTTGGAAATCTCGCGCTCAAGCGCCCGGACGCCAGCTTCGCGGGTGTAGTAGCGGACGATGTCGCGGATGGCGGTGTCGACGACGGTGAGTTCCGTCCTCTTGACGCCGTTGTTCTTCATCTGCTTGGGCAGCAGATAGCGCATTGCGATGTTGACCTTCTCATCTTCCGTGTAGCCGGACAAGCGGATGACTTCCATCCGGTCGAGCAGCGGCGCCGGGATGTTCATCGTGTTGGCGGTGGCCACGAACATCACGTCGGAGAGATCGAAATCGACCTCGACGTAGTGGTCCTGGAAGGTGTTGTTCTGCTCGGGATCGAGCACTTCCAGCAGGGCTGACGACGGGTCGCCGCGGAAGTCCTGGCCGAGCTTGTCCACTTCGTCGAGCAGGAATAGCGGGTTACGTACGCCGATCTTGGTCAGGCTGTTGAGGATCTTGCCCGGCATCGAGCCGATGTAGGTACGGCGGTGGCCGCGGATCTCGGCTTCGTCACGGACGCCGCCCAGGGCCATGCGGACGAACTTGCGGTTGGTCGCCTTGGCGATCGACTGGCCGAGCGAGGTCTTGCCGACACCCGGGGGGCCGACCAGACATAGGATCGGTGCCTTGACCTTTTCGACGCGCTGCTGCACCGCGAGATATTCGAGAATGCGTTCCTTGACCTTGTCGAGGCCGAAATGGTCAGCATCGAGGATTTTTCCGGCTTCGCGCAGATCCTTGCTGATCCGCGTCTTCTTGCGCCAGGGCAGGCCGATCAGCGTTTCGATGAAGTTGCGCACGACCGTCGCTTCGGCTGACATCGGCGACATCAGGCGCAGCTTCTTCAGCTCGCCCTGTGCCTTGGCCAGGCCTTCCTTGCTCATGCCGGCGGCCTTGATCTTCTTGTCCAGCTCTTCCAGGTCGGCGCCGTCCTCGCCTTCGCCGAGTTCCTTCTGGATGGCCTTGACCTGTTCATTGAGGTAGTACTCGCGCTGGCTCTTTTCCATCTGGCGCTTGACGCGGCCGCGGATGCGCTTTTCGACCTGGAGGATGTCGATTTCGGATTCAAGCTGGGAGAGCAGGCGGTCGATGCGCTCGCGGATGCTTTCCATCTCCAGCACTTCCTGCTTCTGCTCCAGCTTGAGCGGCAGGTGGGCGGCAATGGTATCGGCCAGGCGGCCGGCATCCTCGATGCCGGCGATGGAGGAAAGCACCTCCGGCGGAATTTTCTTGTTCAGCTTGACGAACTGGTCGAACTGAGCAACCACGGCGCGGCGCATGGCCTCGATCTCGTGATCTTCGACGGCCGCCTGGGGTAGCGGCAGGGCGGTCGCCATGAACACCGAGGACTGCACCTCTATGGATTCGACGCGGGCGCGCTGCGTACCCTCGACCAGCACCTTGACGGTGCCGTCCGGCAGCTTGAGCATCTGCAGGATGTTGGCAAGGCAGCCGATGCGATAGAGGTCTTCCGGCTCGGGTTCGTCCTTGGCCGCCGATTTCTGGGCCACCAGCAGGATGTTCTTGCCGGCTTCCATGGCCATTTCAAGGGCTTTGATCGATTTCGGGCGGCCAACGAACAGCGGGATGACCATGTGCGGGAAGACGACGACATCGCGCAACGGCAGCAGCGGCAGTTCGACGGTTTCCGGAAGGGTGTTGGGGTTCGACATTACGAAGCCTCTGAAATAGGTATGAGCCCCCTAGGTGGGGGCAGGGAACCGCAATTCAAGCCCGGCTCAGTTGGCGCCGGAGACCTTCGGCTGATCGGCGTAAATAAGCAGAGGCGGTGTGTCGCCAGCGATCATGTTCTCGTCGATGACGACCTTTTCGACATTTTCCATGCCGGGGAGTTCGTACATTGTGTCGAGCAGGGCATGTTCGAGGATCGAACGCAGTCCGCGGGCACCGGTCTTGCGCTCGAGCGCCTTCTTGGCGATGGCGGAGAGCGCGCCGGGGCGGATTTCCAGCTCGACGTCTTCCATGCTGAACAGCTTCTGATACTGCTTGAGCAGCGCGTTCTTCGGTTCGGTCAGGATCTGCACCAGGGCAGACTCTTCCAGTTCCTGCAGGGTGGCGACGACCGGCAGGCGGCCGATCAGCTCGGGGATGAGGCCGAACTTGATCAGATCTTCCGGTTCGGCGTCGAGCAGGATCTTGCCGACGGTCTTGCCATCGTCCTTGCTCTTCACTTCGGCGCCAAAGCCGATGCCGCCCTTTTCGGAGCGGTTCTGGATGAGCTTCTCCAGGCCGGCAAAGGCGCCACCGCAGATGAACAGAATATTGGTGGTGTCGACCTGGACGAAATCCTGGTTCGGGTGCTTGCGCCCACCCTGCGGCGGAATCGAGGCGGTGGTGCCTTCGATCAGCTTCAACAGGGCCTGCTGCACACCTTCACCGGAAACGTCGCGGGTGATCGACGGGTTGTCCGACTTGCGCGAAATCTTGTCGATTTCGTCGATATAGACGATGCCCTGCTGGGCCTTCTCGACATCGTAGTCGCACTTTTGCAGCAGCTTCTGGATGATGTTCTCGACGTCCTCGCCGACATAGCCGGCTTCGGTCAGCGTCGTTGCATCGGCCATGACGAAGGGAACGTTGAGCAGGCGGGCCAGCGTCTGGGCGAGCAGGGTCTTGCCCGAGCCGGTCGGGCCGATGAGCAGGATGTTGCTCTTCGACAGTTCGACATCGTCGGCATTCTTGGCGGTGTGGCGCAGACGCTTGTAGTGGTTGTAAACCGCCACCGAGAGGATGCGCTTGGCAACTTCCTGGCCGATCACATACTGATCCAGGATCGAACTGATTTCGCGCGGCGTCGGCAGGTCGGAGCGACCGGCCTTGGCCGCTTCTTCCGGCAGTTCGTCGCGGATGATGTCGTTGCAGAGTGCGATGCACTCGTCACAGATGAACACCGACGGGCCGGCGATGAGCTTTTTGACTTCGTGCTGGCTCTTGCCGCAGAAGGAGCAGTACAGCAGTTTTTCCTGGCCGCCTTTGGACATCTGAATATCTCCGTTCAAGCCGCGTCGCGGCGGGTAAGCACCTTGTCGATCAAGCCGTATTCTGCCGCCTCGGCTGACGAAAGGAAATTATCGCGATCGGTATCCTTTTCGATGCGTTCCAGCGGCTGCCCGCTGTGCTCCGCCATGATGCGGTTGAGGCGGTCGCGGATCGACAGGATTTCCTTGGCGTGGATGGCGATATCCGAGGCCTGGCCCTGGAAACCACCCAGTGGCTGGTGAATCATCACCCGCGAGTTGGGCAGGGCGAAACGCTTGCCCTTGGCGCCGGCATTGAGCAGGAAGGCGCCCATCGAGGCGGCCTGGCCGATGCACAGCGTCGACACGTCTGGCTTGATGAACTGCATGGTGTCGTAGATCGACATGCCAGCCGTCACCGAGCCGCCCGGCGAGTTGATGTAGAAGTAGATGTCCTTGTCCGGATTCTCGGCTTCGAGGAACAGCAGCTGGGCGACGACCAGATTGGCGGTGACGTCGTTAACCGGGCCGACAAGAAAGATCACGCGTTCCTTCAGGAGGCGCGAATAGATGTCGTACGCGCGTTCGCCGCGTCCGCTCTGTTCAACCACCATCGGGACCATGCCGAGTGCCTGGGGATCCCAGTTGCTTGCGTTGTCGATATTCATGTCAGCCCTTGTTTGTTGCATTTCAGACGTTTGTCGTTTTTGTGACGCCGCCAGCTTACTGCTTCTGGCCCATCAGTTCATCAAAAACGGCAGCCTTGTCGGTTACCTTGGCCTTGCCGAGAACCCAGGCGACGACGTTGTTCTCGATTGCCACCCCTTCCACTTCCTGCAGGCGTTGCGGCTGGGCGTAGTACCAGCGGACCACTTCTTCCGGCTGTTCGTAGCTCTGGGCGGTTTCCTCGACCATGGCCTTGACTTGCTCCGGCGTCGCCTGCAGCTTCTCACTCTTCACCACCTCAGCAAGGATCAGGCCAAGGGTGACGCGGCGCTTCGCCTGGTCGGCGAACCACTCCGGCTGGATCGGGAAATCCTTGGTCTTCATGCCACGCTGTTCCATATCCTGGCGGGCCGCCTGCATCAAGCGCTGGATTTCCATATCAACCAGCGAGGCCGGCACCGAGATCGGATTGGCCTTGAGCAGGGCTTCCATGACCTGATCCTTGATCTTGCCTTCGATGCGGCGCTTCACTTCGCGCTTCAGGTTGGCTTCGATCTCGGCCTTCATCTTGGTCACGTCGCCGTCGGCGACACCCATGCTGATGGCGAAGTCGGCGTCGACTTCCGGCAGCTTCGGGCCTTGCACCTGCTTGACGGTGATGTCGAACTGGACCGTCTGGCCAGCCAGATCCTTGGCGTGATAATCGGCCGGGAAAGTCAGGTCGAAGGTCTTGGAGTCGCCGTTCTTGGCGCCTTCAACAGCATTTTCGAAGTCGGGCAGCATCATGCCCTGGCCGAGAACGAACGGGTAATCCTTGGCTTCGCCGCCAGCGAACGGCACGCCATCCTTCTTGCCGAGGAAGTCGATGACCACGCGGTCCGCCTTGGCCGCGGCGCGGTCGGCGTCTTCATAGGAGACACGCTGCTGGCGCAGGATGTCGAGCGTCTTGTCGATTTCGGCAGCGCCGACTTCGAGGACCGGGCGCTCGATTTCGGCAGCCGACAGGTCACCCGGGGCGAATTCCGGATAGGTTTCGAAGATGGCGGTGAATTCGAGATGGGTGGTGCTTTCGCTGGTCTTCGGCTCGATGCGCGGATAGCCGGCGACACGCACCTTCTGCTCGGTCACGGTTTCGCCGAAGACGCGGTCGAGCTGCTCGGACAGCACTTCGTGGCGAGCCTGGTCGCCATACTGCTGCTTGACGATGCTGAACGGCACCTTGCCCGGACGGAAGCCCGGCATCTTGACGTTGCGGCCCGTGCGCTTGAGGCGTTGTTCCACTTCCTTCTCGACATCGGCGATGGCGATGGCGAGGTCGACGCGGCGTTCGAGTTCGTTAGCTTGAGCAGTAGTAGATTCCATGAGAGTTCCTTGTGACGTCGGAGCCGAAAAATAAAGCCGTCAATTCTAGCACGGCCGGTGGCAGGCAAAGACCTGCGCTGCGACGGCAAAAGTGCGCGCCTTCTTCAGCGGCGGCTGTAGCTCAGTTGGTAGAGTCCCGGATTGTGATTCCGGTTGTCGTGGGTTCGAGCCCCATCAGTCGCCCCAGAATTCCTAGCAGTATCAATGAATTAGGCCACCCAAGTCGGTGGCCTTTTTCTTTTTCGATTCTGCGGTAAGCAGATGGTAAGCGGCATGTCTAGTTGCAGTTATTCGCCAGACGGTGTGATGTACCAGGTCTGCTGATAGTCGAATAGGCGCTCTACAAGCCCGTTAGGTTGTATGCGCTCAAATCCGGTGATGACAATGTAATCGGATTCCCAGCGGATCGAGTACGGTAATGGTGTGCCGTCAGCAATGCCGACAACGTAGCCAGTAATGGTTTCTAACTGCTCAGGCGAGATGTACCGGGTACACAGGGCGTTTATCGGGCAGTTGCAGTGCAAGCTGAATGTGCTGAACTTATCTCGCGATAACTTCGTTAAGCCGTGTCAAAAACTTACCCTTCAAGTCGCTTTTCCATCGGTCTTGTAACGAAAAACTTGAGGTAATGGAGAACCTGTTCGGCTTTCTTTTTGGGATGGGCTTCTTAAAAACTCTGAAGGTTATTTGGCCCTCGGTCCTTGGGTCTGCATACACAACACAATTATCGTCTTCCAAGATATAAGAGATGACTCGCTCCCGTTTCAATGCCTGAAATCCAAGCTGTTCGAGCCTGTCCTCTGCCCACTTTAGGTCTTCTTTTGACCTGGCCGAGCGATATCTGTCGTCCAACAATTCAGGAGCATCGGAATCATACGGGGTGGTGCGAAATAATGTCTCTGTGGCAAGGCGTTCGGCTTTTCTTTCCGCCTTCCTTCTTGCTTCCTCGGCGTCAGTTTGAGCGAATTCCCTATTCCAGTAATCTCGCGCGGACCTTTCAGCTACCACCATAATCTGACATTGGTGCGTGCGCCCGCCCCAGCCGACGAGATGACGCCGGAGCCCTTCGGGAAGGCTGAATCCTTCTTCATGCGGAGACATCGATCCAAAGCCGCATAGGGGACAATATGCTCGGGGACTAAAATATGAGCTTTGCTGTTGAGGCAACACGTCAGCGGCTTCAATAATTTTTTCCGCGAGATCGTCTTTCCAGCCGTAAGTATCTTCGCGAGTCTTGCACAGATAGTAGCTCCGAAGCAGACTCCGGAAGTTTGTAGGTGCTAGACCAACTACGAGGTCTCGTAACTCAGAGATCTCATCCTCTAAGCGGCGGATGCGCTCGTCTGACGCACTCAGCAATGTTGGAGTAAAGGCGCGCCTCATGCGTCAAGGCCTTGGTCCATGACCGCGCCGCCAGGCTATACGGGCGTTAATGAGTCCATGAAGGGTTCCTTGGCTCTCTATCGCCGCGCGACATGTTCGCTCGATCTGTAGCACTGCCTCTTCAACTCGGGGCGCAATGGGGTCATCGTCAAAGCCCTCATAGTAGGTACGGTACACCTCCATGATCCGTTTTCCATGAAGTTCCTGCGCCTCATCAGTTTGAAGCGACCATTCTGCCACTGAGGTCAAGCGCGCTAGTCTTTGAGCAGACAGGAGCATTTCATTAACAATCCGAACGATGGCTAGGAACGGTTCAGCTGCTTCAGTTCCAAACTGAGCCATGAATCTGTACCGCATTGAGTGAAGGCGCGAAAACAATTCGGTGTGCCTGTTGTATCGCTCAATGAGGACGTAGGCGCGATCTAACGCAGCTTTTTGCTCCTCCGTCTCCTGTGGTCCTGGCTTGCGCGACTCACCTTCGCCGCTATATCCAAACGAACTCCGTATTGACGCTATGGCGTCTCTCGCCTGATAGAACAGCGCTAACACCTCCTCGGCTAACTCCATCCGCCTCTTGCCTATGTGCTCACGTCGCCAAGCATCGATTCCATAGAGCGCCACCCAAGCAGCACCGAGTATAGAAATGCTCTGAAGAAAATCGACGAAAGTTTGTACTGAATCCATCTGACCCTTACCGTAATTTAACAATCAGTGGAAGATCGCTCAGCATAAAGTTTGGACTTCAGCACATCGTCGACAATTTCGCGCAGATGCAGTTCAAGGTCATATTGGTCATCGGGGTCAACTGAACGAATAAGCGCGGTAGCACCATGCCGTACTCTTAAGTCTTGTGCCAATTTAAGCGCTGCAAAACCTAGCCGCCCGAATCTTAGACTTCGTTCGGCATAAAACTCCTCATAGTAAGGAGGGCCAGCGACGAATTCATTCACTGCGTCAAGTTGGGCATGTGCACGACTCACCAAGTACGGCATTTCAAGCGTTCGCTGCAATAAGTCTCTAGGGACTAAACGCCATTCATAGCCTGAATAATCCAGTTTGAATTCTGGCGTGCTGTAGCGAGGAACATACTCTTCCTGGCCGTGCGATTGAATCTCTGGTTCCCCATGATCTGAAGCGGCAAGCGCGCATCGGGTAGCAAAATCCTCAAGCTCTGCCGCCAGGCGAATGGCTACAAACGTCCTTTGCTCACCATCCTTAAGCTTCTGGACGAACCAATCCCGACCAAACGATACTGCAGTACCGAGCAATGCTGCTCCAGCACCGATTGTGGCCGCGATGATTGGAACAGACACAGGGACTTCATCCATGATCCCGATTCCTTTTCTCTGCGCTTCTAGAGTCGAGGCCATCTAGCAGCTTCTTCCCTGGCCTGAAATCCTAGAATTATCTCCCCTGAGAGTTCTGCATCCGCTCGGACCAACTGAGGAAACCGATCTGAAAGCCTCTCTGCCGCTCTGATCATCTCATGCTAGTTCACTACGCTAGAAAGCGGCTTGCGCGGCAAATGCCAATACCGGCAATCAGTCAGCAAGATAGGTTCTAACAGTAGCCTTTAGTTGATTGGCATGTGTATAGATATCGTCCAAATCTGCCAAGGGTACCTTTTCTTCGTCTTTCCCGTACATCAAGCCGAGGGCTAAGCGCTCAGGGTTATTGAACCGCAGACGGCAGATCGGTTTTCGGTTGTTGTCATCGAACAGGATGGCGCAATAGCTTTGGGCATCCCGCATGAATATCCGTTTGGAAGCTACAACATCGCGCAGAATGGCCCGAATAATATGGAAGCCTTCCAGTTCTTGCTCTGACGTTTCAACGGCCGGTCCGGCGGAGGCGTCTTCCTGCTCTGCAACTACTCGATCTGCCGCCTCGGCTGGCATCGATTCAGGCGTCATTGCCACTCGGAGCCGATCGTTAATACGGTCACCGATCAACTGCTTGAATGCCCGCTTAGTGACTTGGGTGAACTGCTCTTTAACGGCTGGCGTAAACCGTTTGCCGCCTAGGAGGTCTGCAGCCACTAAGCGAACAAAATCCTCGGAAGGGTTTGTCATCCATTCGGCAAGTAGATTCTGTATGGAGCGGGTGTATTTCAGCTCGTTTGCCGTTGTCAGGATGTTGTCGAGATCAAACGCGGACTTTGCGAACTTCTTCAGTTCTTCAACGTCCTGTTCCTTGAAGTCCAACAAGTTGAATTCAAGAAAGGGCTTTTCGTCCATCTTGTTAGGTTGTTCGAGATCGGTGAAAAACCGATATGTCAGCCCGTTAGTCAGAACGCCGAATCTTGCTTCTGTGACATGGAAGTAGCGAAACAATTGAGAGGCGTGGTTAATGCTCAAATCCGCGCCGCTCCTCTTGCACTCAAAAAGAATGATCGGCTTGCCGTCCTTAAGAATTGCATAGTCGACCTTCTCGCCCTTTTTTGTGCCGACATCTGCCACCAATTCGGGGGTGACTTCCAAGGGGTCAAACACGTTGTAACCTAGTGCCTGAATGAACGGCATAATCATCGCGTTCTTTGTGGCTTCCTCCGTCTGTATCAAGTCCTTGGTACTTGCAGCACGAGAAGAAAGAGCGCGAAGTTGATCAATAAAGTCCATGTCTGCCCCCAGTATTTGTTTGACCTATGAAGTGGGGATGTTATCCCATGTGCCATAGCTACCACTAGCACATGGGATAAACGTCAAAGGACGGATAAGGACAATGGCTTCGTGAGGATGCTTAGCAAGCATCCTTAGGAGGCTTTCGTACTAGTAAGCACCTGGGCCACGCTTCAGCCCATAGGTCGATTGCAGAGCAGCGGGCACAGCGCCGTTGCCGCTGGCGATGTTGGAAGCGACGCGATGAACGGCCTACCGAGAGCACGGCGCGTCTGGAACTGCAGGACCGCTATGACTTCAGTTATTACCCAGGACATGAAGTGGTCTTATGCTGATTGATTCATGGTCCGTTAGAACTAAAAGGCCGGCCCCGGTTGTAACCGGGGCCGGCCTTTTTGGGGCGGTGCTGCTTAGCGGAAGCTGAAGTTGCCGGGTGCGGCGACGCTGCAGTTGAGATTCGCCAACAGCACCAGCGGACGGCTGCTGGCGGCTCCCGGGCCATCGCTGTCGATGCCGATCAGGGCGCCGCCTGCAGCAGCCTGACAGGTGACGAACCCAGCGGCCAGCGGGTCGCTGCTGACGATGCCGGCGGCGGCGAGCAGCGGGCCAAGGACGACGCGATCTTCACCAGGTGCGAAATCGGTGATCGTATCGACGCCATCGCGCAGACTGCCATAGACGAAGTGGTCGGCGCCGCCGCCACCGGTCAGCTTGTCGTTGCCGGGGCCGCCGCTGATCACGTCGTCGCCCGAGGTGCCGACCAGTATGTCGCGGCCGGCGCTGCCGTTGAGGGCGCGGCGCAGGTCAAGGCCGATGATGACCGGATCGTGATCCGACGAGCGGAACGGCGTTGCCGCGTAGTAGTCCGGACCGCAGTTGACGCAGACCGGCTGCTTGAACTCCACGTTGTAGTCGATCACCGCCGGTTCGTCGGCATTGAGGCGCCAGTGGCCAGAGCCGGCGACGCGGGCAGCGAGGCCAGGGCTGGCCAGCGCATGGTCGAGGTAACCCGCCTCGCCGTCGAAGACATAGGAGTAGCCCAGGGACGCGAAGCGGGCGATCTGGTCGACGTAGCCGTGACCGGTGAAGTCAAGGACCGGGTCTTCCTTGCCGTAGGCGTTGAGGTCGCCGATGACCAGTGCACCGCTGCTGCCAGCGGCCGGCAGTACGCTGTCCAGCGTGGCGCGCAGGGCGGCGGCCTGGTCGACGCGCAGGGCGTTCCAGCAGCCCTGGCCGTCGCCCTGGTCGGCGTTGGCGCCGCTGCTCGGACAACTGCCCTTGGACTTGAAGTGATTGACGACGACGGTGAATTTCTCGCCATTGACCAGGGCGAAAGTCTGGATCAGCGGCGGCCGGCTGTGCACCGGGTCGGTGTCGCTCAGCGCGGCGCCAGCGGGCGTCAGGCGTCCCGGCTTGTAGATCAGCGCATTGCGGATGGCATCCGTACCGCTGCCGCCGACAGGCATGCCGACGCTGGCGTAGGTGCCGGGACCGGCGACGGCATTGAGCCCGGCGACCAGGTCATTGACGGCGCCGTTGCCGTTGTTCTCGATCTCCATCAGGCCGACGGCATCGGCGTCCAGCGCCTTCAGCGCGGCGACGATCTTGGTCTTCTGGCGGGCGAATTCGGCGGCGCTGTCGGCGCCCCGACAGTCGCTGCGGGTGCCGCTCGGGAAGCAGGAGGCGCCGCTCTGGTCGATGGTGGTGAAGTAGTTCAGCACGTTGAAGCTGGCAACGCGGACATTGCCGGGCACCGGCTCCGGCGTGGCCTGGCGCGGGTTGTCGTTGGCGAACACCGGCGCCTGGGTCGGGTGCAGGCGGTAGTCGCTGAGACCGTCGGTGGTGGCGGTGGCCAGACCGTAGTCGATGACGCCGACCAGTTCGTTGATGGTATTGCCGGCGCGACGGGTGTTGTCGGCATCCAGGTAAGGCGTCGGATTCGGGTTCTGCAGGCTGCTGCCATCGTCGAGCAGCAGGCGGCGGCGGGCGTTGTCGTCGGCCAGCGCCAGGGCTTCGGCGGAGCCGGCCGGATGGCGGTTGGTCGGCTTTTCCAGACGGCCGCCGGCGGCCACCGTCAGTTGCCCGTAGCGGCCGAGGAAATAGTTCTGGCCGACGGTGAGCGGACCGGCGATGCGTACCAGCATGCCCTCCACCTTTTCCAGATCGCCCTCGACGGCTTCCGGGAAAACGATGTCCTTCGGCGCCACGGCAACGCCGGAGGCGAGCACCGTCACCGATGGCGAGGTCAGCTGGGTCAGCGGGTTGGCCAGAGCGCCCGCGCCGGAACCGACAGCATATTCGGTCACCGTCCCGGAAACGCGGGTGCGGTCGCCGGTAGTGACCGTCGGCGCGCTGCCGGTATAGACGAAGATGCCGTCCGAGGTGTCATCGTCGCCATCGCCGGCTTCGTCCTGCATGAAGAAACCGTTGTTGTTGACGCGGGTGACCACGCCGACGGTGCTGACCGACTGGCCGACCAGCGGGCTGCTCGGGCCGCTTCCCTGAATGGAGTAGATCGGGGTGACGCCGCTGACGGTGATGTTGACCGTGCACAAGGCGTCCTGGGCGTCGTCGTTGGTGAAGCGGACGGCGATGGCATGGTTGCCGGCAGCCAGGCCGGGGGCGATATTCAGACTGACCGTTGCCGTGTCGCCATCGGCGGCGGCCGGGTTCAGCGTGCCGAGCGTGAATGCAGCCGGCAGGCTGTTGGCGAAGGCAACACCGTCAACACGGCTGTCGGCGTCGCTGGCCGAGAGGATCACGCTGCCGCCACTACCGGCATCCAGCGTCGTCGCCGGGCACTGGGTAACAATCGGCTGGGCAACTGCGCCACCGCCGCCGCAGACGTTGAGCGGGGTCGCGCTGTTGCGCGGCGTCGGGGTGCCGGTGGTGAAGTCGGCGGCGTTATTGTTACTGTCGCTGCAGCCACTGGCCGCCCGGAACAGTGCCAGGGCGCTGCTGGCGGCCGGGGCGGCAGCGGTTTCCGCGTAATTGGCCGTGCCGTAGCCGACCAGATCCTCGATCTGCGCCAGTTGGGCAGCGCTGCAAGGCGTGCTGCCGCCATTGCAGGTCAGGCCGCTGGCCGTGTTGGCGAGGACGATCTTGCCGTTGCTGGCGCTCATGTTGGTCGATGCCGGGCTGAGCAGGTCGGCCGCCGGGCTGGCGCCGCTGCCGCCGCTGGCCGGCAGGGCGACCAGATAGTACTGGCCGGGCTGCAGGGTGGCGTTGACGACGGTGATGCCATTGGCCGAGAAATTGCCGGTGCCGGTGGCACTGCCGTACTGGATCGACCAGTTGTTGAGGTTGACCGGCGCGGCGCCGGCATTGAACAGTTCGACGTAATCGGCGTTGAATAGGGCGCCGTTGCCGCCGAAGATCTGCGAAATGACGATGCCGGAAGGCGAGGCCAGGGCCGGGGTGGCGGCGAGGAGGCCGGCGGCGATGGCGGTCAGGGCGAAGCGGGGGAAATGAGTCATGGTGCTTCTCCCTTTCAGCGGCGGCGACGGCGCACGGCGACACCGATCAGGCCGAGGCCGGCGAGCAGCATGGCGTAGGACGCCGGCTCGGGCACCGGCGCGCTGATTTCGTACAGGGCGGTGGTGCCGAGGATGCCGCCATCGATGTTGGCTTCGTTGGCAACGGCCAGGAAATGGCGACCGCCATACGAGTAGGCAGTCAGGCCTTCGGGGGCGAAGGTGCCGTTGGTGACGATCATGTCGATGAACGAGGAATTGGCCGGGTCGGTGATGTCGAAAACCGCGACGGCGCTTTGCGTGGTGCGCTCAAGGCCGATGAAAGCGAAGGTGCGGCCATCGATTTCGATCAGGGCAACACCTTCCGGTTCGACGCCCTTGTCGCGGCTGCGGCCGTCGTTGTAGATGCCGAGAGCGTGGGCCTCGCGGTCGAGGATGTCGCCGCTGTCGAAGACGATGTTGCCGTTGCTGTCGCGAATCGAGAAGGAGCGGGCGCCGGCGGCTACCAGGTTGTCGGCGAAGGAGTCGGTATTGGAAATGCGCAGGGCGTTGAGCGGATCGGTGGCGCCGAGCGTGCTGGCGGCTGAGCGGTCGCCATCGTCCTCGCGGAAATCGCCTTCGTTGGCCATGACCACGTAGGTTTGCGTACCGACCTGGTAGGTGGCCATGCTGTCCGGCATGTACAGGCCCTTGACGTCGGCGTTGATGAAATTCACCGTGCCGTCGTTCTTCGGGTCAAAGGTGTTGCCGGGCAGGCTGAAATCCTTGGCGCCCAGGCCGATGACCTTGGTCACCGTGTTGGTGTTCAGATCGATGACGCCCATGGCGTTGGCTTCCTGCAGGCCGACGAAGGCCTGGGTGCCGGCAGCGTTGACGGCGATGTACTCGGGTTCGAAATTCATGCCGGTATTGGTCCGGATGTAGCTGCCGGATTGTGGTGCGCTGTCGAAGGTCGGCGTGGCGATGACGCTGCGGCTGGCGACATCGATGATGCTGACGCTGCCTATCGGGTCGTTCGCCGCCGGAGCGTAGATGCGAGGCGTCGAGGTGCCGATGCGCGAGCCGTAGACGTCCGGCGTGCCTTCGTTGGCGACCAGCAGGCGGCTGCCGTCCGGGGTGAAGGTCAGCATGTCGGGCAGGGCGCCGACGGCGATGGTGTTGGTGCCGCTGATCAGGCTGCGGGTGCTGGTGTCGAACAGGGTGACGACGCCGCTCTGCGTGCGATTGACGTTTTCGATGGCGAAGGCAGCCAGGCCGTTGGAAATGGCGACGCTGTTAATCAGGCCCCAGCCGCTGGTGTCGATGTGCTGGACGAGCGTGCCGTTGGTCGCATCAAGGACATCCACGCCGGCCGAACCGGCCAACCACAGGGTATTGGTCACGGCATCGAAGGCGGGGACTTCGGAAGTCATGCCGGCGACACCGGTGCTGGCATGGTTGTAGGTCCACAAGGGGGTGAAGCTGAAGGTTTCGGCGGTGGCCGGAGCGGCGATGAAGAGGCTGGTGAGGGCGGCAGCGAGCAAGGTCGGTTTCATGATGGTCGTCCTGTTAAACGAAAAAATGCGGCTGTCGGGCGACAGCCGCAGAAGCGCCGATAAATGGGATCAGGCGGCAAGGCGACGGCGGCGGGCGGCGACGCCGAGCAGGCCGAGGCCGGCCAGCAGCAGTGCGTAGGCATCCGGTTCCGGCACCGGGGCATAGATCGCATCACCGGCACCGGAGAGACCCAGGCTGGTGTCGTAGGCGACGTAGGCTTCGTTCAGGGCGCTGAAGCCGGTAATGAAGGTGATTTGCGGATCGAGGCCGGAAGCGGAGAACGACAGGCCGAGGAAGGCGCCGTCGAAGAAGGAGACCTCGGCCGGAACATCTGCGTCGGCCAGGGTGTAGGCCATACCGGCGAAATTCAGCGCCAGGCTGTCGACCGCCAGCCATTCGTCGCCGAAGCCGGTGAGGCTGGCGTCGTCGAAGCTGAACTGTCCAGCGAAGGACTGGCCAGCGAAGTAGCCGGAGTCCAACGAGCCGGAAACATTCCAGAGTTGTTGGGCGGCCTGGGCGGCCGGCAGGGCGGCGATCAGCAGGGCGGCAAGGACGGTGGAGCGGAAAGCGTTTTTCATGAAATTTCTCCTGGATTTTGAATGGGGTTAAAGGCCGAGATCGCGGGCCGGAACGATCTGGCGGGCGGTCAGACCACGCAGCGTGACCAGGGGTCGCGCGGCGGCGGGGCCGAAGCCATCGCTGTCGATCTGGATGCTGGCGCCGCCGGTGACATCAACCACGCGGACATGGCCGTTGGCGATGGCGTTGGCCTTGGCAATGCCGAGGCTGGCCAGCAGCGCGTCGATAGCGAGTTTGTCGGCGTAAGGCGTGAAGTCGGTGATGACGTCGCCGGCCTCGCGCAGGCTGCTGTAGATGAAGCGATCGCCACCAGCGCCACCGGTCAGCGTGTCGCTACCGACGCTGGCGTGGATCACGTCGTCACCAGCGGTGCCGGTGAGGACGTCGCGTCGGGCCGTGCCGGTACGGGTGGTACCCGGCACGGCGACACCGACCGCCGCGTCGATCAGACGGCCATGCAGTTCAAAGGCGTTTTCCTCGCCGTACATATTGGCGGTGATGGCCGGGCCATCTGCTGTCGCGGAGCGGCCCAGGCCGCCATCAGCCTTCGGTGCCTGGATGTAGTTGGCCAGGGCTTCCTGATAGGTGATGCTGAACGGATTGTTTTCGAAGACCACGCCGAGCGCTGCGAACGGATAGCCGTCGCCGCCGTTGGCGGTGAAGTCGATGGTGGCGAAGGAGAAATTGCGCGCACTGTTGACCACGGCGCCGTTGTCGACCAGCAGCGTGCCGTCGTCGAGTTCCAGGCGGCGGACGCGATCGTTGGCGGCGCGGCTGGAGTCATAGACAGCCTTGATGCCGGAGACCTGGGCGAAACGGCCGTTGGCGGCACCGCCCGGGCTGGCGGTGGCCACCGAGTGCTCGAGCAGGGCCTTCAGCTGTGTGGCGTTCATGCTCGCGGCGCGCTTGACCAGGTTGGTGAAGGGCAGGATGTTGAAGGTGTCGCCAACCGAGACGTCGCCCGGGGTGGCGATGTTGGTACGGATGCCGCCACCGTTCTGGATGGCGACCTCGGCCTTGCCGGCAAAGCGCATGGCGTCGGCAACCAGGTTGCCGAGACCGGTTTCGGCATTGCGCACGCCTTCGGTGAAGGTACAGGGCGTCGGCGAGCAGGTGGTGTGGGTCGGGCCGTTCAGGGCGACCGCGGTCTGGCCGATGATCTGGGCGTTGAGGGCGGCGATGTAGGTCATCACCGGTTGCACGGCGTCAGCGAAGACGGCCGGGTCGCCAGCAACCTTGTCGGCATCGGCGGCGGCACCGCTGACGCGGATCATGCGGGTGGCAGCGATGGCGGTGACGGCGCCCGTCGTGTCATCCAGGGTCAGCGTCAGTTCGCCGACATAGCGGTTGCCGAAGTGGCCGGTAACGACCGGCACCGACTTGCCGTCGGCGGCGGTGGCATAAACCGGGTGGGTCGTGAACGTGCGGGCGACACCACCGTTGATCAGAAGATCATCGGGATCGGTCATCAGTTCATGGCCGCCGCCGGAAACCACCAGATCGACACCGGTCAGGGCCGGGACTATGGCACCGATTTCGTTCTGAGCATTTTGCAGGTGGCTGAGCAGGATCACGGCGCCGACACCCTGGTTGTTGCGCAGGTCGTCGATTTCAGCCTGGATCAGCGGCACGATGGCTTGCAGATTCTGCTCGCTGGTGGCGGCCGGATTCCAGACCTTCATGATGCCCGTCGGCGGCGAGGAGATGGACGGCAGCAGCGGCGTGGTGGCGCCAACGATGCCCACCTTGCGGCCGCCGTTGGTGGTCAACACCTTCGAACCGGCGACCTTGCCGGCGGTCGCCAGGGCAGACAGTTCCGGCGTGGCGTTGAAATCGAGGTTCACCGACAGGTAGGTCGAACCGGAAACTTCGGCGAAGCGGGCGGCGACCGGGCCGGTGTTGTCGAGGTCGAATTCATGATTGCCGAAGACAGTGGCGTCGAAGCCGATGGCGCGGCTGGCGATGGCATCGTAAAAATCCTGGCCGCCGTCGGCATGGGCGTTGGCCAGATTGGCGAAGCTGGCGTTCAGGCGCGGGCCGGGCAGGAAGGAGTCGCCGGCGTTGAGGGTAATTACCGAGCGGCCGGCGGCCGTCGCGGCGGTACGGGCATTGGCGATGACGGTGGCCAGGCGGTCGGCGCCGCCGTAGAAGGAAATGGCCTGGGCGCCCGTATCGCGCAGGTTGCCCTGGGCGGAAATCAGCCAGCTCTCCTGGTCGCCGATGTGCAGGACGGTGACGTCCTCGGCGATGGCGAAACCGGAAAGGGCGAGGGAAAGGGCGACGACGAGCGGCTTGCAGCGAATACGCATGGGAAGACTCCTGGGGAAGGGGTAGTGCCCCGCGGACCAGCCGCGGGGTGGGTACGATCAGCGGAAGCGGCGACGGGCGATGAAGCCCAGCATGCCGAGGCCGGCCAGCAACATGGCGTAGTTCTTCGGCTCCGGCACGGCAGGGATCACGCTGCCGCTGACGGAGACCATGTCGAAGCGCCAGGTGCCGCCGGCGGCGTAGCTCTTGTCGTCTGCAGAGGGGGCATAAGCCACGGTGCCCGGCGCGAAGCTGGCGACTACCCGCAGGTAGAGGTTGGCGGCATTGGCGACGATGGCGTTGAAGGAACTCAGATCCACAGTGCGGCCGTTGAACCAGGTGTCGCCGGCATTGCCGTCGAAGGTGGCGGCAGTGGTGAAATTGACGCCATCGACGCTGTACTGCACGGCTTCGTAACGCGAGCTGGTGTTGCTGTGGCGCAGGTCGTAGCCGAAGACGATGTTTTCAAAGCCGACCGTGCTGGTGGTGAATTGCACGCCACGCGTCAGGTCGCCAGTGCCTTGTGCGGCATAGGTCGTGGTCTGCCAGCCGGAGTTGTCGGCGGCGAGGTCGGAGGAACCGTTGCCGGAGTTGAAGCTCGGGCTGGTGACGCCGCCGACCAGGCTGGCCGTGCCGGTGCCGGTAGAGGGTGTGGAGATGCCGGTGCCGGTGTTGCCATCCGGTGTGGCGGAGTTGAAGTTCCACTGGACGATGGTGTCGGCGGAGGCGGCCTGGGCGCCGAGGGCGAGCAGGACGGCGAGGGCGGATTGACGAAGCATTGAAATTCCCCTGTCGTGTGTTGTTTGGCGGTCCGCTCTGGGCGGACTGGAACACAGGCTAGGCTCGGCGAATGACAGGGGTGTGTGATGCGGCGACCGGAAACATGAGCCGTTTGGCTCAGTTCCTGATCAGCGGCTGCAACATGGATCGTCGAGACGCGCCCGGGCCTCGGCGCACAGTTGCCACAGGCGGCGCAGTCCGGCCAGACCGCTGTCCTCGCTACTGGCCGCTTCCAGGCGATAAAGCAGAGTCAGCAGGGTGCGCAGTTCCTGGCGCAGGTCATCGGTGGTTGTGCCGTCCGGCGCATCGATGAGCTGGCGCAGGGCGCGACGGTCGCCGGAATCGACGCCGCAGCGTGCCGCCAGTCCGCCGATCAGCTGACGCAGGCGCTCGAGTTCATCGGCCGGAGGGGGCGGGGAGGTAGGCATCAGTGGCATCCGCAGCATGCAATGGCAAAACAGCATGCCGGGCACGTGTTGCATGTTGATGAAGAAAGGATGGCGGAATGTCCAACGCATGGCCAAGCTTCACGAATCTGTAACGCGGGCTTTCTAGGATGGGCGTCTTGCCCCCGATAGTCCGCCCCCGCCGATGCCCCTCCGTTTTCGCCTCCGTGCGCTGTTGCTGCTGCTCCCCGCCTTTCTCGGCGCCTGTGCACATCCGGCCTTTCGCGATGGCTTGCGCGCCCTGAACGAGGGACGTACCACCGACGGGATTGCCTCGCTGGAAAAAGCGGTGCACGACGAACCACGCAATCCCGAGATGAAGACGGAGCTGATTCGTCAGCGCGAAACGGCGATCGCCGCGGCGCTTGAGGAGGCGGGGCGCCACCGTGCGGCGGAACAGCCGGCTGAGGCTGAGGCTGCCTATCGCCGGGCGCTTGCCCTCGAACCGGCCAATACCCGGGCCCGCCAGGGCCTGGAGCAGATCGTCGTCGATCGCCGCCATGCCGGCATGTTGCAACAGGCGGAACAATTGCTGGGGAAAGGCGATCTGCTCGGCGCCGAACGTCTGGTGCGCATCGTTCGTGCCCAGGACCCGCGCCACGGGACGGCGCGCCGCCTGCAGGGGGCAATCGATGCCCAACGTGCCGCCGAAGAGAATCCGCCGGCCAGTCAGGCCATCCGGGCCGCACTGGCCAAGCCGGTGGTCCTCGAGTTCCGCGATGCGTCCCTGAAAAGCGTCTTCGAGGTGCTCTCCCGCTCTTCCGGGCTCAATTTCGTCTTCGACAAGGACGTCAAGGGCGATAGCAAGGTCACGCTGTTCGTGCGCAACAGTCCGCTCGAAGACATCCTGCAACTGATCCTCAGCACCAACCAGCTGAGCCGGCGCCAGCTCAACGACAACAGCTTCCTCATCTACCCGGCGACGGCGGCCAAGGCCAAGGAATACCAGGAACTGGTGGTGCGCAGCTTCTATCTGACCAATACCGACGTCAAACAGGCGCAGACCCTGGTCAAGACGGTGGCCAAGAGCAAGGACGTCTTTGCCGACGAGAAGCTGAATCTGCTGATCGTCAAGGACACGCCGGAAGCCATCCGCCTGGTCGAACGCCTGATCGATTCGCTTGATCTGGCCGAACCCGAGGTCATGCTGGAGGTTGAAGTGCTGGAGATCACGCGCAGCCGGCTCAACGAATTCGGCGTGGACTGGCCGGATTCGATCGGGCTCGGGCGGCTGACCACCGATACGACGACGACGACCACTTCCTCGGGAACCACAGTGGCCGCTGGCACGACGTTTGGTGGCACGTTGACCGCCGGCTATGTCAATGCCGAAAAGCTTCGCGACCTGACCACCTTCATCGCCAACCCGGCCTTCCAACTCAACATCAAGGGTCAGAACGCCAACACCAACGTCCTGGCCAATCCGCGCATCCGCGTCAAGAACCGGGAAAAGGCGAAAATCCACATCGGCGACAAGTTGCCGGTGTTCACCACCACCTCGACCGCCAATGTCGGCGTCTCGGCCAATGTCACCTACCTCGATGTCGGTCTCAAGCTTGAGGTCGAGCCCAATGTCACCCTTGATGATGAGGTCTCGATCAAGGTCGCGCTGGAAGTCAGCAGCATCTCACGGGAAATTGCTGGACCGTCGAGTTCACTCGCCTACCAGGTCGGCACACGCAGCGCCAACACCTCGTTGCGCCTGCGCAATGGCGAAACCCAGGTGCTCGCCGGGCTGATCAGCGACGAGGAGCGCAAGAGCACCAGCCATGTCCCCGGCCTCGGCGAAATTCCGGTGATCGGCCGTGCCTTCGGCAGTCATCGCGATACCTCGGTGAAGACCGAGATCGTGCTGCTGATCACGCCGCGCATCGTGCGCAACATCCATCGGCCGGAAATGAGCCAGCCGGCACTCGCTTCCGGTACCGAAATGGCTGTCGGTGCGTCGCCGCTGAGCGTGCGCACGCCGGGGCCGAAATCCCTGGCACTGGCTTCGCGCAGCGGCGGCGCCAGTCGCGCGCCGGTGGCGGCCGAAGAGGTCGTGCCGGCTGCTATCCCGGTTGCTGCCGCGGCCGGCGGCGCGGCGGTGCCGGGCGTCCAATTGGCGGCGCCAGGCGAAGTGGCGGCCGGTGCCGAGATCGATATTGGCGTTGCCGTCCCCGGCCTCTCCGGGCCGATCCTGGTCGAGCTGGTTTACGACCCGCAGTTGCTGGAGGCCGTGCAGCCGCCTTCTTCATCGGCTGGGCGGGTCATCGTCCGCGTTGATCAGGGCCAGGCCGTGCTGCGGATGAAGGCGCGTCCCGGTCCCGGCGGCGATACCAACATCGACGTGGTCGGCGCCATGGTCGACGGGGGCGAGGCGCTGGCCGGCGCCACCGCCTCCCGTCCGTTACGTATCGTCGGGCCATGAGGCAAGGGCGGCGGCAAGGCTTCACCCTGGTCGAACTGGTGGTCACCGTCGCCATCGTCGGCATCCTGGCCCTGGCCGTAACGCCGCTGGCCGAAATGGCTGCCCGCCGGCACAAAGAATCCGAGCTGCGCGCCGCCCTGCGCGAGATTCGCGGCGCCCTCGATGCCTACCGGCGCGCTGTCGACGAGGGCAAGGTCGAGCGCAAGGCCGACGAATCCGGTTATCCGCGTCGTCTGGAGGATCTGGTGAGCGGTATGGACAACCGCCAGGAGCCGGGCAAGGGGCAGCTCTATTTCCTCCGTCGCCTGCCGCGCGATCCCTTCGCTGCCGACACCGCCCTGGCCGCCGCCGAAACCTGGGGCAAGCGCAGTTACGACAGCCCACCCGATGCCCCGCGCGAGGGCTCCGATGTTTTCGATGTCTACTCGCTGGCGCCCGGCAGCGGGCTCAACGGCGTCGCCTACAGGGAGTGGTGAGCGATGCGCGGCCGCGGCTTCACCCTGATCGAACTGCTCGTCGTCATGGCCGTCATCGCCACTCTGCTGACCATCGCCGTGCCCCGTTACTTCGATCATATCGACCGGGCGCGTGAGGCGACGCTGCGGACCACGCTGGCCACCCTGCGCGACGCCCTCGACAAGTACCGGGCCGATAGCGGGCGCTATCCGGAAACGCTCGATGAGCTGGTGCGCAAGAATTACCTGCGGCGGGTGCCGCTCGATCCATTGACCGACAGCGCCGAGACCTGGGTGCTGGTGCCGGCACCCGAGGGCAATGGCGTTGCCGGCGCCTGGGACGTGCGCAGCGGTGCCGAGGGCAGCGGTCGCGATGGCAGCGACTTTGCCGCCTGGTAAGGTGCCCGTCGCCCGGCGCGCCGGCGGCTTCACCTTCATCGGCCTGCTCATCGCCGTCGCCGTGCTCGCTATTGCGCTCGCCGGCACGGGCGTCGTCTGGCATCTGGAGGCACGGCGCGACAAGGAGCAGGAACTGCTCTTCGCCGGCGAGCAGATACGGGTGGCCATCGACCGCTACCGGGATGCTTCGCCGGGTGCCGAGAAGCAGTACCCGGAGCGTCTGGAGGACCTGCTGCAGGATCGGCGTTTCCCGATGCCGGTACGTCATCTGCGCCGCCTGTACCGCGAGCCAATGACGGCCGAAGGTGCCTGGGGACTGATTCGCGAGCAGGGGCGCATCATCGGCGTGCTCAGCGAAGCCGAGGGGCGCCCGCTCAAGGTGGCCGGCTTTCCGCCGTCCCAGAAGGAATTCGAAGGGGCGGGCAGCTACGCCGGCTGGCGCTTTGTCGCCCGGCCAGGGACGCCAGCCAAAGGCAGCGAGGCTGTGGCCGGTGGCGACTAGCGGAATTGTCGTTTGTCATCGAAGCGCAACATGCGCGTAATCCTGAATGGGTAGAGTCGCCACTCTTCTCGGGCATCGCCCGTTCCGGATCCTCCAAGCCATGCTGCAAAGACTGACTGCCATGCTGCTGCTCGGGTTGGCGACCCTGCCTGCCCTGGCTTTCGACGATGCCCCGGCGCTGCCCGAACGCCCGCTGCCGGGCGAACTGCGTCCGCGACCGCTGCCCCATCATTTCTCGGCGATCGCCGGCCCGGCCTGGGCGGCTGAAGCACCCGCCACCCCTGCGCCGACGACCGAGATCATCGCCGCCGCCCGGGCCGGCGACAGCGCTGCCGTACGCCGCCTGCTGGCTGCCGGCTCCCCACCCAATACCGCTGATGCCGATGGTGAGCGGCCATTGCCGGTCGCCGTGGCCGGCGCTCATGTCGAAAGCGTCCGCTTGCTGTTGCAGGCCGGGGCCCGGCCTGACGCCCGCGGCGCGGCGGGTCGCCTGCCACTCGGTCTGGCAGCCGCCGGCGGCCAGTTGTCCATCGTCCGCCAGCTGCTGGCGGCCGGCGCCAACATCGATGGGCGCAGCGCCAACGGCGCCACGGCCCTGCACGAAGCGGTGCGTTTCGATCATCCCGATGTCTTGGCCGAGTTGCTGCGCGCCGGGCCGCGTCCTGAGCTGAGCGACCGCGAAGGCCTGCATCCGCTGGCCCTCGCCGCGGCACTCGGCCGCGTGCGTTGCCTGGAAGTCCTGCTCGACGGCGGCGTTGCCATCGACCTGCCCGACCGGGCCGGGCTGACGGCTCTCTACTGGGCCCGGCGCTACGATCGCCAGCTGGCCGAAGCCCGCCTGCTGGCGCGCGGTGCCGGCCGCGAGGCCTGGCCGCTCGTCCTCGATTGAGGTGGCGCGGTGATGGATAGCGTGATCACGCTCAGCGCGGTCGAACTGGAACGCCTGCTGATCACGCTGGAGTCCTCGCAACAAGTCCATCGCCGGCACCAGTTCTTCCTGTGGACGCAGGGCGCGCTGCAAGGCTTCCTGCCGCACGACATGCTGGTTTTCGGCTACGGCGCCTATGGCGGGCCGGCCTTTCGCAGCGAAGTGCTGGCGCGGGCCAATACGCTCGAAGACCTGGCGCTGCAGGGCGAACTGCGCCGCCTCGTGGACCTGATCGTCGATCGCTGGCTGGAAGGCAACTATCAGCCGCTCACCATCGTCCCCAGTGTTGACGGGCGTGGCTGTCCGGCCGGCCAGCTGCTCGCTCGACTCGGCCTTGGCCACGCGCTGGCGCATGGCACCCGCGAGTTTTTCGGTGACTGTTCCGGCTTTTTCATCTTCCTGCGCATGCCGGAAGTGCCGGGGCGGCGACACAGCTACTTCATCGACATGCTGATGCCTTACCTGCATACCGTGCTCCACCGCATGCTGGCCGAAGAAAGGCTCAGCCAGGAGTGTGCGCCGCGCTCGGTGCTGCGCCTGAGCGCCCGCGAGTCGCAGGTCATCGGGCTGGTGCGCGACGGCAAGACCAATCAGCAGATCGCCCAGGCGCTCGAACTGAGCCCGCTGACGGTCAAGAACCATGTCCAGAACATCCTGCGCAAGCTGGAAGTGGCCAACCGCGCCCAGGCCGTCGCCAAGGCCGTCAAGGCACGCCTGATCGGCGATCCCGGTACTTCCTGAAAAGACGTCGCGTATTACGCAATGTGACAAGCAGGGGCGCTTTGCCTGAGCCGATCGGCCCGGGTGGCTGAGCCGATCGGCCTGTCAAATCACCGCCCTGTCACTGTACGAGGCGTCATCTCACCCACTCAATCTGTCACTCGTCGACATGGCGGCCTTGGGGCGCTGATCGGGTGAAAACTATTCCGCTGTTCTGGTGAGCGGACACCCAAAACAGCCCCTGGCGAGCATGTGGCACCCGTCCATTCCGGACCTGTGTTCAATTTTTCCGATAGGGGTTTACACATATGAAGTTTTCACTCAAGAAGCTCGCCGCCGTCGCCGTTCTGGCCGCTGCCGCGACCGGCGCCAACGCTGCGATCAACAATGGTTCGACTGGTGACGGCGGTCTGTACTTCGGTGCCTGGGACGGCGCCAGCTCCTTCACCTTCGATCTGGGTATCCAGATCAACGCCTTCGAGACTAGCCTCGGCCAGGCCGGTGCCCTCAACCTGAACTGGGGTGCCACCGAAGGCTTCCTGCCGGCCTACAGCGGCTGGCTGGCCGCTGCCAATACGGCCCAATTGCAGTGGAGTGTCCTCGCCACCGACACCGTCGGCCAAAACCGCATCTTGACGACGGTTGGCGCCGCCACCCTGCCGGCCCTCAACAGCAATGCCGATGTATTGCGCATTGGCGCTGGCAATCTCCAGACCTACCTCAATGCCGTTAACCCGGTTCTGACCGCCAACTCGTCGCTTTTCGTTGTCACCTCGGACCCTTCCGCCAGCACGTACGCCGGCCGTTGGGGCGACAAGATCAACAACAAGTTCAATTTTGATACCACGGCTGACTTTACCAACAGCAGCTATGCCAATGGCGTCGCCTTCCAGAAGACGCTTGCCGCCGGCACCGGCTTCAACAAGGGCACCAACAATGCCTATTTCGATGAAGGTACCGCCGTCAAGGCCTGGGTCGATGGCGAAGGTCTGCACATCGCAGCCATTCCGGCTGTTCCGGAACCTTCTGAAACCGCCATGTTGCTGGCCGGTCTCGGCCTGATCGGTTTCGCCGCCCGCCGCAAGGCCCGTCGCGCCTAAACCCCCAGGACTGCTGGCGCTTTCGCACCGGCAGTCGTCATTCCCTTTCAGGAGAATCCCATGCAAGTCAAGAAACTCGTTTCCCTGTGCGCCCTCGCCTGCGCCGCCATGGCCGGCTCGGCTCATGCCGCGCTGGACAGCACCCAGCAGGCCATGCTCACCGAAGCCCACACCAACGGTCGCGTCGTCTTCATTTCCGGCGCCTCGGCGGTGCAGAAGGGCTTCACCGCCGGCGTTGCCACGATGTTCCAGGCCGGCACGCCGATCTACTTCGCCAACGACAATACGAAGAATGTCGATTCCAATGATTTCATCGCCGTCGCCGGCAAGCTGGCTTCTGCCCAAGGCGGCTGGCCGGTTGGCGCCAACGCCATCGTCATCTATCGCACCAAGGGTGGTTCGGTGCAGGGCGTGAATCCGGTCGCCCGCGGCGAATCCATCGAATCACTCAATGTCACCGCCGCCACCTGCGGTACGCTGGGCTCCGGTACCGAAGCTGCGCCGTTCAAGTGCTCGACCAACAACCGCGTACCCGATGCCGGCGTCTCCGATGTCGCCCCCGCACTGTTTACAAATCCGGCAAACACTGAAGGCGAAGTGGCGGCTGAGCAGTTGTCCGCCGCCGAACTCGCCGACCTCACCGCTCGCCCGATCTACGGTCTGGCCTTCGGCGTACCGGTTACCAAGACTGTCGGCGCCAACGTCAAGTTCAATCGCGCGCTGGTCGCGGCGATCATGACCGGCAACGTCGGCACCTGGGGTCAGGTTGCTGCTGGCGAGTCGGGCGACATGGTCATCTGCCGCCGTGTCCCGGGCTCAGGCACGCAAGCCGTGATGAACCTGTGGGCCGGCAACTATCCGTGCAGTGCCGAAGCCAATCTCCCGGTCGATCGTGATGGCCCTGGTAGCTACGACGGCACCGACTTCACCGAAGGCGCAAAGAGCTACACCGGTCAGTACGTGGTCAATGCCGGCACCGATGGCGTGGTGGTTGTCGAGAACTCGACTTCTGGCCAAGTTCGCGACTGCCTGAACAAGGCCGTCACCGGCGGTACCTACGATACCTCCGACCGCGATGGCAACCTGGTCAAGGTCACCTTCAACGGCGCCGGCCACAAGGCGGTTGGCGTGCTGTCCATGGATAGCCTGTCGTCGTCGACGGCTGCTGGCAACTGGCAGTTCCGTTCGATCGATGGCGCAGGCAAGATGACCGCCGATCTGCAAACCGGCGGTACCCCGGTGACCGATGGCTCCTCGCTGACCGGCACCGGCAAGTTCCCGACCAAGACCGTCTACGAGAATGGCGACTGGGATCTGCAGGGCTGGATTTCCTTCAACATGCCCAGCCGTACCACGGGCAACAAGAAGACCCTGCTCGACAACTTCGCGGCGGCGGTCAGCAGCCCGACTGTGCTCGCGGGTATTTCCAGCCTGAAGAACGTTGCCATGGCCATTCCCGGTCAGGACACCCCGTTTGATTTCACCGGCCCGCAGGTGCTCGACGCTGCCTACGTTGGCAACAACCAGTGTGCGCAGTACAACCGCAACTATAACGACTGATCGTTACCATGGCGCGCCCTCGTGAGGGGGCGCACTTGTGGAGGGGCCCGCAGATTTTGCGGGCTTTTTTTTTCGTTTGCCAACCGGACCATAGTCCGATCGGCGCATGTTTCGATGACGGCCAAGTCACGGATGGGTCATGTCGTCTGCCCATAATCCGCCGGCCATGCCTATTCCCCGACTCTTCCTGCGGACGGCCGTTGTCGTCGCCGCGCTGCTTCCCACCCTTGCCGCCGCCGCTGACAGTTTCGAGCTGCGCGAGTTCGCCGTCGAGGGCAATTCCGTGCTGCCGGCGATCGAGATCGAGCGCGCCGTCTATCCTTCCCTTGGCCCCGGGCGCACGCTGGCCGATATCGAGAAGGCGCGGGCGGCGCTGGAGGCTGCTTACCAGGCCGCCGGTTACCTGTCGGTGTCGGTGCTGCTGCCCAGTCAGCCGCTGGCTGGTGGGGTCATCCGCCTGGTCGTTGTCGAAGGTGAGGTCGAGCGCCTGAAAGTCAGCGGCAATCGCTATACCTCGCGCAACCAGTTGCGCAGCGAAGTGCCGGAGCTGGCGCCCGGTTCGGTGCCGCATTTCCCGACCATGCAGGCCGAATTGGCGCAGGCCGGGCGCTCGCCCGACCGGCGGGTGACGCCGTTGCTCCGCCCCGGCGCCCGGCCAGGGACCATGGAAGTGGAGCTGGCGGTGGAGGACGAACTGCCGGTGCATGGCTCGCTGGAGCTGAACAACCGACGCAGCCCGGATACGGAACGGTTGCGCCTGGAAGCCGGTTTGCGCTACACCAACCTGTTCCAGAAGCAGCATTCGGCCGGCCTCAACTACGTCGTTGCCCCCGAGGATCCGGAGCAGGTCAGCGTCCTTGCCGCCTTCTACAGCCTGCCGCTGGGGCCGCGCACGTCGCTGTCGGCCTTCGCCCAGTATTCGAACAGCAACATCGCGGCGGCGCTCGGCTCAAACGTCGTCGGCAAGGGCACGACGCTGGGTGCGCGGTTCAGCCTCAGCTTGCCGCAGGCCGGCGGTTGGCCGGGTTTCTTCCATTCCCTGTCGCTCGGCGCTGACTTCAAGAATCTCGACGAGACGCAGAACGCCCTCGGCGCCGACAGTAAGGACACGCCACTGCGCTACATGCCGCTGGTCGCCCAGTACACCTTCGGCAACTACGGCGAATCTGCGGAGCTCAGCGGCAATCTCGGGCTGGTGGTCAATACCGGCAGCCATTCGCGGAAGATCGATTGCCAGGGCTATCGTCTCGACCAGTTCGAGTGCCGGCGGGCATATGCGCGGCCGGGCTTCTCGGCAGTGCGTGGCGATGTCGCTTACACCGGCCGCTGGTCGGGCTGGGAAAGCTTTGCCCGGCTGGATTTCCAGCTGGCCGGCCAGGCCCTGGTGTCACCGGAGCAGATGCTGCTCGGTGGTGTGGACAGCGTGCGCGGCTACCTCGCCGGCGAGGCGGCCGGCGATGTCGGCTGGCGCCTGCGTGGCGAAGTGCGTACGCCGGGGCTCTTCGATATTGCGGGCAGCGGCCTGCGCGCCCTGGTCTTCGTCGATCACGGCCAGGTCTGGCTGAACGATGCGCTGCCCGGCCAGGAGGAGCGCTTCACGCTGGCCAGTGCTGGCGTTGGTCTGAGCCTGAAGGGACGGCCGGGCGGCCCGTTGTTCGCCCTCGATCTGGCGCAGACCCTGCGCGATGGACCACGGACCGGACGCGGCGCCCAGCGCGCGCATTTCCGCCTGGGTTATGAATTCTGAGGGGCAGCCGATGCCCGCGGGGAGTGCACGATGAACAGCAATCTGTATCGCCTGGTGTTCGATGAGGAGCATGGCACTTGGGTGCCGGTGGCCGAACACGTCCGCGGTCGCGGCAAGCGGCGCAGCCGCCGACAGGCGCTGGCGGCCGCCATGCTGGCACTGCTCGCCGGCGCCGCCGGGGCGCAGAGCGTGCCGTCACCCGGGGCGCTGCCGGTGGCCTCGACGATGGCTGGCCGTCCCTTCGTCTTCAGCGGCAGCGTCGCCGGCGGAGCGCCGAGCATCGTCGGTTCGGCGATGACGATCAACACGGCCAGCCGGACGCTCGGTCTGAACTGGGATTCCTTCAATATCGGCAGCAATGCCAGCGTCCGCTTCATCCAGCCGGATGCCACGTCGCGCGTACTCAACCGCATCTGGTCGGCCGATCCGAGCGTCATCATGGGCCGCCTGGATGCCAACGGCCAGGTCTATCTGATCAACCAGAACGGCATCCTGTTTGGCAACGGTGCCCAGGTGAATGTCGGCGGGCTGATCGCCTCGGCCCTAAACCTGTCGCAGCCCATGCTCGAACGCCTGCTCAACCAGGGGCTGCCGAGCAACCGCGGTGACAGCCTGAGCTTCACCTGGGATGGCGACAATGCCGGCTTTGCCGCCGGCTTCGTCACTGTCGATTCAGGGGCCCGCATCGCCAGCGCCGATGGCGGCCGGGTGGTGCTGCTGGCGCCGCGCACGGTGGAAAACAAGGGCACGATCGAAGGCAACGGCATCGAAGCCATTCTCGCCGCCGGCGGCAAGGTGGTGTTGACCGTACCCGATGACCCATCCTTGCGCGGCCTGCTGGTCGAAACCGATGCCTTCGCCACGCGCGATGCGCTCGGCAATGCCGTCAAACTGGACGGCAGCGTCAACCATTCCGGCACCATCAACGCCGGTAGCGGCGGCGTGGTGACGCTGGCGGCCCTCGCCGTCAACCAAAAGGGGATGATCAACGCCACCCGAGCGGTCAACCTGAACGGCACCAACATGCTCGTTTCCGGCGCTACGGAAACCGACCGCCTGACCATCCACCAGCGCGGCAAGAAAGCCGAGATTGACTGGGTTTCCGGCTTTTCCGTCGGGGCCGGCAAGACTGTCGAGTTCATTCAGCCGGACAGCGGCTCGGTGGTCTACAACTTCGTCCACGTAAACGACACAGGCCGCGCCAGCAGCGCCAGCAATGCCGGTCGTTCCCGGCTTGATGGCACGCTTGCCGCCAACGGCCAGCTTTTTCTGATCAATCAGCTCGGTATTGACGTCGGCGGTGCGGCTTCGCTGTTCGCCAACAATATCGTGCTCTCGGCGCTCAATGTACACGCCGACGTGCTGACGGGCGGCCTGCTCATGCAGAGCGAACCGACGACGCGTTCGTTCTATCTGCGCAAGGATCAGTATGTTGCCGATGCCGGTACGGCCGAGGCGACGAAAATGACGGCGCTGGAAGAATTTCGCCGAGCGACGGTCAACGTGGCGAGTGGCGCCCAGATTCGCACGGCCGACAACGGCTACGCCATCCTCGCCGGTGGCAAGGTCAACAATGCCGGCTGGATCAGTACACCCAAAGGACAGGCGATTCTTGCCGCCGGTGCCGACGTATACCTGAAGCCGCCATTCGCCCAGGCGCTGCGTGGGTTCGCCGCCGAAGTCAATCCGCTCTACGTCAGGCGTGACGATCTCGCTACGGCCTGGGAGATTCTCTCGCGCGGTGCCGATGCCAATGCCGTGAGCAATACCGGGCGTGTCGACGCGGCACTCGGCAACATCACGCTGGTGGGCCACGAAATCTTGCAGGCTGGCACCCTTGCCAGTTCGACCTCGGCGACGGCCAACGGCTCGATCCGCCTGCTGGCGCGTGATCAGATGGCGCTGGCCGGTATGCCGGTAGCGGGCACGGATTCGCTGATCGATGGGAACTCGCTTGCCGAGCGCAACTACGACGTCGCCACCGGCCAGGTGGTGCCCTACGAAGCCATCAACCCGGAGAAAATCGACAAGCAAACCTTCGCCGTCGGCCAGGTGGGTGGAAAGCTGACGCTGACCGCCGGCAGCGCTACGACGGTAGCGATCGACGGTAGCAGTGGCAAGCTGATTGCGGCTGACCAGACCTTCCTCTCTTCATCGGTCGAGGGGGCCGCTGCGCAGATCGTTGTCGACGGTGACATTCATGCACCAGGCGGCAAGGTCGAGTTTCAGGCGCGAGATCGCTTCTTCGCCGACAGTGCGGCTTTCGTTGGCGATCCGGTCAAGCCGGCACAAACAGCTACTCCGGACGCCAACATCGGCCTTTTCGTCGGTGACCATGCGCGTATCGATGTTGCCGGTACCATCGCTAGCAAGTCGGTTGCCGACCTGTTTATCGAGGTCGAACTGCGTGGTGACGAACTTGCCGCCAACCCGGTGCAGCGTAACGGTGTACTGCGCGGCGAGACGGCCTGGATCGACATGCGCGATGCGGTAAAGATTGCCGATATCAGCGGCTGGACCGACAAGGTGGGGCAGACGGTGGAAGAAAAGGCGGCGGCCGGCGGCACGGTATCGTTGCGCAGCGGTGGCAGCGTCATCGTCAAGGGGGGGGCGGCGATTGACGTCTCGGGTGGTCGTGTCGACTATGCCGCAGGAACGGTCAAGGAATCGCGCGTGATGACCAGGGCCGGCAAGATCGACCGCCTGAACGATGTCTCAGCGAATGCGCAGATTGCCGCGCTGGGCACGGTAACGCGCACGGAGGCGGCCTACAGCGAAGGGAAGAACGCCGGCACGGTCGAAGTCGTTGGTCACAGCATCGCCCTCGACGGCCAGTTGACGGCGACGACAACGCCGGGTGCGAAGCAGCGCCAGCTTGGCGATCCGGACAGTGATCGTTATGCGCGGCCGCTCGGCGGCCGCCTGATCGTGCAGGATGCCGGTCAGCATTTCACGGTCGGCGACCGCCTGGCGGCCAGTGAAGCCGAGAAGCTGGCCGCTTACACGCAGGCACAGATGGTCTTTGTCCGTGGAGCGGCCACGGCGTCGGCCGGACTGGCTGTGACAGACAGCGCGGGGCCACGCCTTGAGTTGTCGGATGGTCTGGCCGGCGCCGGCTTCTCGCGCTTTGTCCTGCAAAGCGACGGGCGTATTGAAATACCTGCGGATATCGCAGTGGATCTTGGTGCGGGCGGCAGCTTCACGGCCAGCGGACGCCAGGTCGTGGTCGGCGGGGACATTACGGCGGTGGGTGGCAGCATCGAGCTGGCGACGCGTGACATGAGCGCCGCTGCCGGACAGTTTCCGACCTTTGACGATGCCCGGTATTCGACACTGATTGTCAAGGGCGGCGCCAAGCTATCGACCGCCGGTGACTGGGTGAACGACTATCTTGATCGCCGCATGCCGACACGCGCCAAGGCAACGATGGGGGGCAGCATCACGCTTGCTTCGGCCTACGATCTCAACCTTGAGGCCGGCAGTGTGCTCGACGTTTCCGGTGGTGGCCTTGTCACCGCCGACGGCAAGCTGGAGAGCGGCGACGCCGGCGAGATTGCCCTGGAAACAGGGCGCTACGGCTCCGCTGGCGACAGCTCCTACGCCGCCTCGTCGCTGTTCGCCGACGGCGAACTTTACGGCTACGCGCTCGGCAAGGGCGGGTCGCTGGCGATCAGCAGCCCCTTCATCCGCGTTGGCGATGGCCTGATTGCTGCGGCAGGCGCGACGATTGCCAGCAATCGTTTCACCCAGGGCGGCTTTGCGCATTTCAACCTGACGGCGCTCAACAACCTGAGCGTTGCCGAGAAGACGACGGTTCGCCCCACACCCTTGTCGTGGTGGCTGGTTTCGCCCCTGACCTACCGCCATGTTGCCAGCGGTACGGCACTGGCCGGCTTCGCGCCGCTCAAACAACTTCATGCCGACGTGCGCAACGCGCCGACCAGCCTCGCCCTGAGCGCCGGGCGCAACCTGAGCATCGGCCAAGGTAGTTACCTGGCCGTCGATCCGGGGGGGCTGATCAGTGCTGCCGTAGGGCCAGGGATCATCGGTCAGTTCGGCCCCGGCCAGCTCACCGTGCTGGGTACGCTGGAAGCGGCGGGTGGCACCATCAGCCTGACGCGCAGCATGCCTGCGCAGCTTGACTACAGCGATGATCAGCAAGCGAAATCAATTTATCTCGGGCCGCAGGCGAAGTTTCTCGCCGGCGGCGTGACCCGCCTCGACCGGGCGACTCGCCTCGCCCTTGAAGGCGGCGTGACGCCCGCCCAACTGCTGGCGCGCGGTCGCTATACCGGTAGCGTCAGCGATGGCGGCCGCATTGAAATCGACGCCGGCCTGGGTTACCTGATTACTCGCGCCGGCTCGCAAATCACGGTCGAAGGAACGACCGACACCCTTAACCAGGCAAGCGCCACGGGCGGCGCCGTCGCCGCCATGTTGCCGCGCCGGATCGGCAGCAGCGGCGGTCGCGTCGCGCTGGCGGCGCGCGAGGGAATGTTCCTGGATGGCGACATTGCGGGCAAGGGCGGCGAGGGTGCGCTCGGCGGGACATTCTCCCTGCGCCTGGCCAACGACTCGGTGAGCAATTGGTACCTGCAGACCGGCTTGCCGGAAGCTCTCGATGCGCAACGTTCCCTGGCTTTATATGACGGCGGTAAGGAGCATGCGGCGAAATGGGCGCTGGATGACGAAATCACCGCAGCCTACCTGAGCGGCACCCAGTCGCTTGCTCCGGGCATCTACAACGGCAAGGCCGAACTCGATACCCGCCAGCTTGCTCGTGGCGGCTTCGGTTCCTGGTATCTCGGCAGCGAGGGCAAGATCCACTTCGCCGGCACGCAGACGGTCGCTGTAGACAATCAGTTGCGGCTGGACGCGAAGAGTTACTCCGCTGCCGCCGGCGCCAATGTGACGCTCAAGGCCGCCGCTGTCGAAATCGGCAATTTCGCGCTCAATGCCGGCACGCCGGATGCCGCAAGTAGTGGCACGGCGACGGCGACGGTCGAGGCTGACGATATCGCGTTGGTCGGCAGCTTCGCCTGGAATGCTTTCGCAACGACGACCCTCGACAGCCGCGGCGATATCCACCTTGCCAGCGTGCAGAACAACGTGACGCTGCCCGGCAGCAACCGCAAATACAACGGCCGCATGAATGCCACCGGCACGCTTGTCCTCAAGGCCGCGCGCGTGGGGCCGACCGCCTACAGCGATTTCCGTATCGATCTGCTGGGCGATCCCGCCGGCAAGATCGAGATCAGGCGCCCAGCCGGTGCCGTTGCTGGCGACACGCTTTCGGTCGGCGGCCGCGGCGAATTTGCCGCCGGCACGATCGACGTCTACGGCATGGTCTCCGCGCCGCTCGGTGAAATCGTCTTCAGCGCACCGGCAAGCGGCGGCAAGGTCACCCTGCATGACGGCAGCGTGACCTCGGTCGCCGCCACGCGGGCCAGCTTGCTTGGCGAGACCAGCCAGTCCGGTCGCCAGTGGAATTTCGCCACCGGCACCTGGAACGATGGCAGCCTGACAAAGTCGCTCGAGGAAATTGCCGCGGCGCCGGAAAAGCGTATCCGCATCGACGCCGGCGACAGCACGGTCGAAGCCGGCGCCACGCTGAATCTCTCCGGCGGCGGCGAGGCCTTCGCCTGGGAGTTCAGCCCGGGGGCCACCGGCAAGCTCGATTTACTGCTTGCCGCTGAGGGAGCCAATCCTACCCTGTTCGCCGTGGTGCCCGACTGGCTTGGGCGCTTCTCTGGTCTCGACGCTTCGGCGCTTGGCCTTTACGGTGTCTCGGCACCGAAGGCGACCGGCAAGGACAGCAGTGGCAAGACGACCTACAGCTACGACCTTGTTCCCACGCTCAAGGCCGGCGACCAGATCCGCATCGACGGCAACGGCAGCGGGCTTGCCGCTGGCAACTACATGCTGCTGCCGGCACGCTACGCGCTGCTTCCCGGGGCTTATCTGGTCAGCGTCAAGCCGACTTCGAACGCTGTCGTCGCCCAAGCGCGCCCGCAGGCCGATGGTTCCTGGCTGGCGAATGCGACGCTTCTGGCGGCAAGCCATGCCCATGGCAACACGGCTTATTCGCAGCAGCCGCTGACGGTCGAATTGGCTAGCCCAAGCGTCGTCGCCGGACGTGGCCGCTACTCGCTGACCAGCGCTACCGACTTCTTCTTCGATAGCGTCGGCGCCCGACTTTCCGGCGACGCCGGACAGCTTTCGGTCATCGGTCGCGAGAAGTTGCTCTTCGACCCGAGTGTCATCGCGACCCGCGCGGCGACGCTTGCCGCCGCCGATGGCCGCCAACGTGCCGGCATCGGTCTCGAACTAGACCTTGCGGCACCGAAGCTGTTGGTCAGCGACGGCACGGCGACTGCCGTCGACGATACCTGGTCGGCGATAGACCAGGACAAACTCGTCGCCCTCGGCGCCTCCAGTCTGCTGCTCGGCGGTACGCGCAGCAACACCGACGGTATTACCGCGATCGAGACCATCGCCGACGAGGTGGTCGTTGCCAACGCCGGCAATGCCGGTGGTACGCGTGCTATCGAGCGTGCCTTGACGGCTGCGGAGGTGATGCTGACGGCGCAGGATGCGGTCACGGTGACTTCCGGCAGTCGCGTCGAATCGACCGGTAGCGCCGCTGAGCGCAGCATCGCCCTGAGCGGTGACGGGGCCTTCCTGCGCGTGGCCGAGGGCAGTCAGGCGGCGCCGGAGCGTACCGGCGCCAACAGCAGCAAGGGCACGCTGACGGTGGCGGCCGACGCTGCCGTAGCCGGCCGCTCGGTGGTCCTTGATGCGACCAAGGAAACCACGGTCGACGGGGCGCTTGAAGTCGGCACCCGGCAGAGCGACGGCAGCCGTAACGGCGGCGCGCTGGCCATCGGCGCCAGCCGTATCAACGTCGTAGGCAATGCCCCGCTGCCCAGCGAGGGCTTCAACCTGCGTCCAGCCGATGTCGCACGTCTGACCACCGTCGACCAGTTGCGCCTGACCAGTTACAGCACGCTCGACCTTTACGATAACGCCATACTCGGTGCGGCGACGCTCAAGGAACTGATTCTCAGCGCTAAAGGCATCGCCGGTCATGGCGCCGTCGGCGAGACGGCGAAGATTGCTGCGCAGCAGGTGCGTTTCGAGAATTCCAGCGGCGCTGCGGCCAGCTTCGTCGCCAATGGCGAAGGCAAGCTGCAGGTGAATGCCGGGCAGATCGTCTTCGCCGACAACGTTGCCGACCAGGCGACGCGCGATGACGAGACAACCGGTTTTGCCTTGCGCGGCTTTGACGCGGTCGATCTGCTCGCCAGCGGCGACCTGCGCTTTGCCGGGCGCGGCGTAACCAGCATCGACAATGTGGGTGGCAGCGGCAACGCCACGCAACTGACCATCGATGCTGGCCGGGTGACCACTGTCGGCACGGCCGACCACCTGCTCGCCGCCAGCGGCAAGACGATCGTGCGCGGTGGCAATGCGCTCGTCGGCGAAGAAACTGGCCTCGGTGGCGCACTCGAACTGCGCGGCAAATCGCTTGAGGTGACGGCGTTGAAGGATGACGACGGCAATGTACTGAAGAGCGCCGGCCGCATCGAAACCGCCGCCGGCCGTATCACGCTTGCCGCCACCGGTGGCGACGCCAGCGATGGCGTCGTCATCGGCGAAGGCGCGCGCCTTGCCGCCGAGGGGCGTCGTATCGCCTTCGCCGATACGGCGGCTTACGCTGATGGCGGGACGATCACGCTGAGTGCGGCCGAAGGCAATGTCGCCGTCGGCGCTGGCGCGAGCGTTTCGGTTTCCGCCGCCACAGGCGGTGGCAATGCCGGCACGCTGAATCTTCTTGCTGCCAAGGGCGAGGTCAGTGCGGTGGCCGGCACGCTGCGCGGCACCGGTGGCGAGGGCGGTACGCTGCGTGCGGATGCGCAGACCCTGCGCCTCGATAACCTCGCCGACGCGGTCACCGAGTCGTTGGCCGGTGGTGGCACCGAGCAGCATTTCACCGGGCAGTGGGACATCCGTCGCCGTGACGGCAGCCTGGTGCTGAACGAGAACGCCGGTGCGACGAAATCGATTCGCGCGGCCGAGGTGAGCATTGCCGCCGACAACGGCGGTATCGACATCAGGGCCGGCGGCACGATCGACGCCTCGGGCAGCAAGGGCGGCAGCATTGCGCTGCAGGCGCGCAACGGCGATGTCGAACTGGGTGGCACGCTGCTCGCGCGCGGGGAGGAGGTGGTGGAAAACATCAACAACGCCGGGACGCGCGGCCAGGGCGGCGACGTGCTACTGGCGTCGACCGGCGGCAAGGTCAAGACGGTCGCCGGCAGCGACATTGATGTCGGCGCCGCTACCGGCAGTGCGGCGCAGGGCGGCCGTGTGAGCTTCCGCGCCGATAAATCGGCAAGCATCGCCAATGCTGGCGATCTCAACATCAAACTCGCCGGTTCGGTTGCCGGCGCCCGCGACGTCGGCGCCGAGATCGTCAGCCGCTACAGTGGCGACTACACGGCGCTGAATGCTGGCACGACCAGCGGTACCACGCTCGGCTTGACGTCGATCAAGAATGACCTGAGCGCCTTGTACACGACGGCCAACATGAGCGTCCTGCGCAGCCAGCTCGGCTTTGGCAGCAATGCCGAGTTCCACGTACGGCCGGGCGTCGAGATCGTTGGGGCGGCAAGCGGCGATTTCACCATTGCTGCCGATCTCGACTTCACTACTCTGCGCTTCGCCGACGAGGCTGGAGTGCTGACGCTGCGGGCGCAGAACAACCTGAAGATCAACAACTCGATCAGCGATGGATTCACCAAGGCCTCGGCCAACTCCACAGGAGCCTTCCTGGCCACCGGACGCGACGCCAAGGTGGATAGTAGCGACGCCAGCTGGAGCTATCGCCTGGTGGCCGGGGCTGACACCGGTGCTGCCGCCGTCACGGCCGTCAAGGCCGGCGCGGGCGGTGGCAACCTCGACATCGCCAGCGCCAAGGTCGTGCGTACCGGGACTGGCGACATCACACTGGCGGCGCAAGGTAACGTCACCCTGGCGGACCGCGCCGTCGTCTACACCGCCGGCCGTGCCGACGCGACGGTGATAGCCAACTTCGCCTCAGCCGGTGCCGCCGGCGACACGTCGGCTACTGGCCAGCGCAATTACTTCACGACGAACGGTGGCGAAATCCGGGTGAACGCCGGTGGCAACATCACGCAAGCCAAGACGGGCAGCGTCAGTGACTGGCTGATCACTTACAGCAAGGGCTACGACAGCACCCAGTGGTGGGCGCGTATGGCATCTCTGCAGCAGGGTTTCGCGACTTTCGGCGGGGGCGATATTGCGCTGGCTGCCGGCGGCACGATTGGCAAGGTCAATGCTGCGGTGGCGACCAACGGCCGCGTTCCCGGCATCGCCGGCGAGGCGCGTCCCGATCTGGCGGTGATCCAGGGGGGCGGCGACCTCAAGGTGACGGCGAAGACGATCGATGGTGGCCAGTTTTACGCCGAAACCGGGCGCTTGAACCTTGCTGCGGCCCGCGACATCCTCAATGACACGCAAGTTGCGCTTGGCAATACCACCGCCGTCGTCAACGCCGGCGGCTCGACCAGCATCGGCAGCATCTTCAATCCACTCTCCTTCCCTCAAGGGGCTCCGAAGAACACGGCGGGAGCGTCGGTCAACACACATTACGGCAACAATACGATCGGCTACCGCATGCGCATCGGCACCTATGGCCCGGATAGTTCGTTGGCAATCAGGGCGCTGACAGGGGATGCCAGTGCCGCGATGAAGGGTTACTCCGGGACGAAGCCGATCGACATGGCGCCATCACGTGTCTCCGTCGTCGCCCTCAATGGTGACGTCAAGGCAAAAATCCTGCAGTGGCCGGGAAGTGAAGGGCAGCTTGATCTGCTGGCTGCCAATAATGTCATCGTCGATTCGCTGATGCAGATGGACATTCCGGCGGAACGCCTGCCAAGTCTGACTAATCCTGTGGTCAGTTCGAGCAACAAGGGCGCCGACCCGTTCGGCTCGGACATCACGGCGGCCAGTTTGGTGCACAGCAGCTCGCTTTGGCATGGGAACGACCGGGAGCCGAGCCGGATCATTGCGCTTGCTGGCGACATCGAAGGTAAGACGGCCACATCGGTCGCCAACTTCAATGAGGCGGCAACTGTTCAGGCCGGCGGCGATATCAAGAATCTGAGCATCATCACGCAGCACGCAAGTGCCAGCGACGTCACGCGCATCGAAGCGGCTGGCCAACTCTTGATGCCATCCGACATTAATGTGCCCGGGGCGCTGGAAAGTCGCATCCAGACAAGCGGCCCCGGCCGTCTCGAAGTGATTGGCGGAGAAGGCGTCAATCTGGGCGTTTCAGCCGGCATCATCAGTCGCGGCAACCTCGAAAATCCGTACCTGCCGGAAGGCGGTGCCGACATCACAGTGCTTGCCGGCACGACGAAGCCGGACTACGCCGGCTTTCTCGCCTGGCTGCAGGGCAAGGGGATTGCCGTTGGGGATGTCTCGGAGGCTGGTTTGCGCACCGTTTTCTTCAAACTGCTCCGCGATTCCGGCCTTGCCGCCCAGACCGGTGCTGGCTATGCCGGCTACGCCGAGGGCCGGGCGGCCATCGCCGCGCTTTTCCCGAGCGCGACGCTCAAGCCGGCGAATATCGATCTCTTCTACAGCACGGTGAAGACCGAGCAGGATGGCAAGATCGAACTGCTGGCACCGGCCGGTGGTGTGACCGTCGGTCTGGCCTCGCCGGACGAGAAGACGATAGCGAAGAAGAAGCCCTCCGACCTGGGCTTGTTCACCTTCCGTGGTGGCAGCATCCAGGCAATGCTTCGTGATGACTTCCTGGTCAACCAGCAGCGTGTGTTTACCCTCGGCGGCAGCGACATCCTTGTCTGGGCCGACCGGGGCATCATCAATGCCGGCGACGGCGCCAAGACGGTCAGTGCCACACCGCCGCCGGTGCTCGTCGTACGCGACGGCCAGATCGTGCTCGACGCGTCGAATTCGGTGGCCGGTTCCGGTATCGGGACGCTGGCTTCGCGCGACGATACGCCGCCGGCCAACATGTACCTGTTCGCCCCGGACGGCACGATCGACGCCGGCGATGCCGGGCTGCGCAGTACCGGCAACATCACCCTCGGCGCTCAGGTCATCCTCAACGCCAGCAACATCCAGGCCGGTGGCGCCGTCAGCGGAGCGCCGGCTTCGGCCACGGCTGCTGCCCCGGTGGCGGCGATCAGTACGACGAACAACGAGAACCGCCTGCTGGAGGAGGCGCCGACTGCCGCCGGCCGCCGTGACGACGCTTCCGGTCTGCTGACCGTCGAAGTGCTCGAGTGCGGCGAGACGCGCGACGGCAAGCGTGGCGAATGCGATGAAAGCGCCACTCCTGGCTGATTTCCCGACAACCCCGACCGATTCCACAAGAAACCACGAGTACTGTTCATGAAAAAGCGAATCCTTTCCCTGCTGGCTGTCGCCGGTCTGCTCTGTGCAGGTCCGGCGGCTGCCCAGTCCTTTGCTCCCGACGACTGGGAGCATGCCCGGAAAACGGTGATCGACACCACGGCCGACGGGGTGGAGCTGAAACAAGGCGCCGCCCAGGTGCCGATTGCCGTCCGCCTGCATTCTGGCAACTTCCCGTTTGCCGAGGCGCTGCCGGATGGCAGCGACCTGCGTGTTTCGGCGGCCGATGGCAAGACGCCCTTGTCCTTCCACCTCGAGAAGTTCGATGCCGTCAATGAACTGGCGGTGATCTGGCTGCAGCAGCCGAAACTGGTGCCGCTGGCGCGCAGCGATGCCTTCCACCTGCATTGGGGCAACGACAAGGCAGCACCGGCAAGTGATGCCAAGGCCAGTTACGACAAGCAACAGACGCTGGTGTTGCATTTCTCGGAAAGCGCCGGGACGCCGCGCGACGCGACCGCCCACGCGCATCACCCGGCCGATTTCGCGGCACCGCGCGTCGCCGGCCCGCTCGGCGATGCCCTGCGTTTCGCGGGTGGAGAGCCGCTGGTCGTGCCAGCAGCGCCGGCCCTCAAGCTGGTTGCCGCCAACGGCTTCACCTTCACTGCCTGGGTCAAGCCGGCGGTCGGTAGCAGTGCCGGCGACGGCCTGCTCTTCGCCCAGGGCGAGGGTGGCCGCGGCCTAAGCCTCGGCCTGCGCGCCGGCAAGCTGACGGCGACGGCGGACGGCAAGGAAATTGCAGTGGCCACGCAACTGCTTGAGGATACCTGGCAGCACGTGGTGCTGACCGTCATCGGCGGCAAGCTGACGCTTTATGTCGATGGTCTGGAAGCGGTCGCCGGCGAGGTGGCGCTGGCTGATGTCGAGGGCGACCTGCGCATCGGCGGCGGTTTCCGCGGCGACATCGACGAAGTCACCCTGGCGGCCACAGCCCGTTCCAGCGATTACCTGCTCGCCCTTTACGGCAGCCAGCAGCCCGATACGCTGATGCTGACCAGCGACGCCGAGCCCGCCGAAGAACTGTCCTACATGAACATCCTGCTCAGTGCGGTGACGATTGACGGCTGGATCGTCATCATCATCCTCGGCATCATGTTCGTCATCAGCGTTCTGGTGATGGTTGGCAAGACCCACTTCCTCGGCCTGGTGAAATCGGCCAACAACCGCTTCATTGATCGCTTCCGCCAGGAGGCTGACCGCCTGCTCGATCCGGATACCACCGAGGCGAAGGCGATGCAGGGCGATCCGTCGGTCGCCAACTCGCCGATCTACCGCCTGTACGCCATCGGCATCCAGGAAATGGCCCAGCGCTTCCGTGCCCGCGGCCGCGAGGACGGCCTCTCCGGGGCCTCGCTCGATGCCATCCGCGCCTCGATGGATGCCGGCATGGTGCGCGAGAACCAGCGCCTGAACAGCCAGATCGTGCTGCTCACCATCGCCATTTCCGGCGGCCCCTTCCTTGGCCTGCTCGGCACCGTGGTCGGCGTCATGATCACCTTTGCGGCCATTGCCGCTGCCGGTGACGTCAACGTCAACGCCATCGCGCCGGGCATCGCCGCCGCCCTGGTCGCCACCGTCGCCGGTCTGGCCGTCGCCATCCCGGCGCTGTTTGGCTACAACTGGCTGGCCAGCCAGATCAAGAACGTTTCGGCCGACGTGCAGGTGTTCGCCGACGAGTTCGTGACGCGCGCCGCCGAACTCTATTCGCGGTGAGGGCCTGATCATGCAGCTGCAGGAAGAAAACCAGCCCTACGACGACATCAACGTGACGCCGATGCTTGATCTGGCCTACGTGCTGCTGGTCATCTTCATCATCATGACCACCGCCTCGGTGCAGGGCGTCAAGGTCGATCTGCCGAAGACGCAGGCGGTGGCCAGCCTGGCCAAGCCGCAGACCAAGGCGGTGACCATCGCCAGCAATGGCGACCTGTTCCTCGATGCCTATCCGGTCACCATGGAACAGCTGGAAACCCGCATCGTCCAGTACAAGGCGTCCAGTCCGCAGCTGTCCATCGTCATCAAGGGCGATGCCCGGGTGCAGTACGCCACGGTGATGGAAATCATGGAACTGCTCAAGCGCAACGACATCACCGACCTCGGCCTCGCCACGACGCGGGCCACACCGGGCTAAGACCATGCACGTCCAGACCGAATCCAAACCCTACGACACCATCAACGTGACGCCGATGCTCGATCTGGCCTACGTGCTGCTGGTCATTTTTATCATCATGACCACCGCCTCGGTGCAGGGGCTGTCGATCAGCCTGCCCAAGCCGTCGGCCAAACCGAGCACCGAGCAGCACGAGATCAAGATCATCCAGATCCGTCCGGACGGCGCCCTGCTGCTCAACGGCGTCGGCGTCTCCGTGGCCGAACTGGAAAGCCAGCTGAAGGCGACGCTGGCCCGCGATCCCAAGGCTTCCGTCGTGCTCAAGGGCGATCCGGCGGTCGATTACGCCCGTGTCGTCGAAGTGCTCGACCTGACCGGGGCCATGGGCATCGGCTCGGTCGGCCTGATCACCTCGCGGATCGGCAACTGATGGAAAAGGAAAGCCGTGCCCGCTGGCCGGTGGTGCTCGCTGCCCTGGCTGGCATCGCCGTGCTGGCGCTGATCGGCTGGGGCATATCCGGTCTGCTCGACAGCACGCCGAGCAAGCCGCGCAAGCCGCCGACCCTGACCCTGATTCCCGACCGGCCACCACCGCCACCGCCGCCGAAGGAAGAGAAACCGCCGCCGCCGAAGGACCTCAAGGAAGCCAAGATCGAGCCGCCGAAGATGGAAGCGCCGCAACCGGCGCAGAACGAGCCGCTGAAGATGGAAGGCGCCGCCGGCGATGGCGACGGACCTTTCGCTGCCGGTTCCGTCAGCAGCGACTACGTCGGTGGCAAGGTCGGCATGGGTGGCATGCAGCAGGGCTTGTACGCCAGCCGCCTGCAACGCCACCTGCAGGAACAGTTGAGCCGCAATCGCCGCTTGCGCGAGGCCGACTACCGCATCGTCGTCCGCCTGTGGCTGCGCCAGGACGGCTCAATCGAGCGCGCCGAACTGGGGCAGAGCACCGGCAACGAGTCGGTGGACGGCCTGTTGCGCCAAGCCCTGATGCAGATGCCGCCGATCCGCGAGGCCCCCCCCGACAACGTGCCGCAACCCTGGCGCATCCGCATCACCAGCCGGGGCGCCTGAGCCCCACCGAATTCGAAAGCAGAGAGGACTTCATGAAACCGATGTTCACCCCCAAGCGACGCCTAATCGCCAGCTTGCTGGCGCTGGCCCTGGTCGGCAACGCAGCGGCCGCCAGCGCCAGCGACGAGCGCGAATCACTGGAAATGCTGCGCGAAACAACGCTCAACCTGATCGACGCCCTGGTCGATGGTGGTGTGTTCACCCGCGAAAAGGCCGATGAACTGGTCAAGGCTGCCCAGGCCAGCGCCGCCCGGAGCGCTGCCAAGCAGAAAGCGGCAACGCCGGCCACCGTGCGCGTCCAGTACGTACCGGAAACGGTCAAGAACGAAATCCGCGATCAGTTGCGCCAGGAAGTGCTGGCCCAGGCCAAGCAGGAACGCTGGGCGGAGCCCAATGCGGTGCCGTCCTGGCTGGATCGAATCAAGTGGGAAGGTGACCTGCGGCTGCGTTACCAGAACGAAGAGCATGCGGATAGCAACGCCGATCCGCTGGCCTACATTTTTGCGACTCTCGGCGGCAGCACCCGGGCGACCGGTTTTCTCGCCGCCGACAACACGCGTGGGACGACGGCCAATACCCAGGATGACCGCGACCGCCTCCGCTTGCGTGCCCGGCTCGGCATGCAGGCGCGGGTTTCCGAAGAATGGTCGGCGGCCATCCGGCTGGCCACCGGCTCGGCGACCGACCGCGTGTCGACCAACCAGACCCTCGGCCAGGACTTCAACAAATACGCGCTGCACGTCGATCGCGCTTATCTCAAATACGAGCCAGCCGAATGGCTGTCCTTGTCCGGCGGCCGGATTCCCAACCCGTGGTTTTCAACCGATCTCGTCTGGGACGAGGATCTCAGTTTCGAAGGGGTAGCCGCCACCTTCAAGCCGGTCTTCGCCGAAGGTGCCGTGCGTCCCTTCCTGACTATCGGTGCCTTCCCCATCCGCGAAAGCAATCCAACGGCTTCGGATAGTCGCTGGATGCAGGGTGTGCAGGCCGGCGCCCGGCTCAAGCTCGGTCACCGCAGCCAGTTGACCCTGGGCGCCGCCATGTATCGCTTCGATGGCATCGAAGGCGAGCTGGAAGCCGATCCAGCGCTCAATTTCGTGCCCCAGTTCGGTCAGTACGAGTACGGTCGCGGTCTGCGCCAGAAGGGTAATACCCTGTTCTACACCGACCGCAACCGGACCGATGGCACTGCGCCGAATATCTGGGGCCTGGCCTCGCGCTTCCGCCCAGTCAACCTGACCGCCTCGCTTGATCTGGCCCATTTCGACCCGGTGCACGTGGTACTGACCGCCGATTACGTCAAGAACACCCAGTTCGACCGCGGCGAAATGCAGCGCCGCACCGGCCTGAACATTACCGATGGCAAGGATTACGGCTACCAGTACCGGCTGACCGTCGGCATGCCCAAGCTGGAGAACCTGCACGACTGGCAGGCCAGCTTCTCCTACCGCTATCTGGGTTCGGACGCCGTGCTCGACGCCTTCACCGATTCCGATTTCGGTCTCGGCGGCACCAACCTCAAGGGCTACCAGATCGGCTTCCAGTACGGCGTCCAGCAGAACGCCTGGCTGGGTATGCGCTGGCTCTCTGCCGAATCGATCGATTCCTTCGCTCCCAACACCAGTTACCGCTATGCGGTCGATGTTCTGCAGGCTGACGTCAATGTGCGCTTCTAAGCTACTTACCCTGCTGCTCGCCGCCGTCTTCGCCGGCTTGCCCGTCGTCGCTGCTGCCCAGCAGCCGGCCGATGCCAACAAGGCGCAGATGCGCCGCCTGCAACAGGTGCAGCGCCAGTTGCAACAGGAAAAGCAGCAGTTGACTGCCGACAAGGCACGGGTCGAGTTGGAGCTCGAAAGCAGCCGGAGCCAGGCGGCTGATGATGCGCGGCGGGCGGCGGGCCTCGGTCGCGAGGTGGCCACGCTGCGCAGCCGGGAAAGCGAGCTGAGCGCCCGGGTGGCGAGGCTGGAAGCCGATCTGGCCGCCGCCCAGGAGCAGCTGCGCAGCAGTGGCGCCGAAAATCGCCAGTTGCAGGCGCAGCTGGGCGAACGCACGCAGCAGCATGCCGCGTGTACGGCGCAGGTCACCGGCTTGCGCGAAGCCGGGACGGAAGTGCTGACGCTCTACGAGAACAAGGGCTGCTTCGATTCCCTCCGCCAACGCGAGCCGCTGACCGGCCTGGGCCGGGTCGCCGTCGAGAACGCTGTCGAGGACTTGCGCGACCGTCTGGCCAACGATACCGCGCGGCCATGATTGCCGGCGTCACCGCCAAGCCGTTCGCCATCGGCCCGGCTGCCGCGCGCCTGCTGCCATTTGCCGCCTTCATCGGGCTGATGATGGCGGAGCCGCTGCTGGCCGGGCTGCTCGGCGATGAGCTTGACCCGCGCTGGCTTTACGGGTTGCGCAGTGGCGTAGCGGCGTTGCTCCTGCTGCTTTTCTGGCGCCAATATGAAGAGTTGCATGTGTTGCGCTGCCGGCCGGCGGCGCTGCTGCTGGCCGCGCCATTGGCCGGCCTCGGCGTGCTGATCGTCTGGTTGACGCTGGATGGCGGACGGTTCGTTCTCGGTGGGGGCGGTTCGGGTTTCGTGCCGCTGGCCGCCGATGGCAGCCTGCTGTGGCCGCTGGCTATCGCCCGCCTGCTTGGTTCGGCGCTGGTCGTACCCTTCATCGAAGAGCTGTTCTGGCGTTCGCTGGTGATGCGTTGGCTGGAGCGAAGCGATTTCGCCACCCTGGCACCGGCGGCAGTTGGCCTGCGAGCGGTGCTGCTGTCGAGCCTCGCCTTCGGCTTCGAACACAGTCTGTGGGCCGCCGGGATCATCGCCGGCCTGGTCTATGCCTTGCTCTATCGACGCAGCGGTTGTTTATGGCCGGCAATTGTCGCCCACGCGGTAACCAATGGCAGTCTTGGTCTCTGGGTGTTGTACGCCGCTGCCTGGCAGTACTGGTGACAGAGGCATGCCAGGAAATCTAAACATCATCTTCCCGTAATCTGCGCCGCTTATCCTCGGTGGCTGTCCCTGACCCAACTGAATTGGCCCTGCCCATGTCCGCACGAATACTCCTCGTTGAAGACGAACCGGACGTCAGCGAGCTGATCCTGGTCAACCTGCGCCATGCCGGCTTTGTCGTCAATGCGGTAGACGATGCCGAAAAGGCCTGGAAGCTGCTGCGGGAGGAGCGGCCGGAAGCCGTCCTGCTCGACTGGTTGCTGCCGGGGATGTCGGGCTTCCAGTTGATCCGTCACATGCGCGCCGACCAGCGTTGTCGCGAGGTGCCGGTCATCATGCTGACGGCACGCAGTGCGGAGGTCGACAAGATCGCCGCGCTCGAGGCGGGCGCTGACGACTACGTGACCAAGCCGTTTTCGCCGCGCGAACTGGTTGCCCGCGTCAAGGCCGTGCTGCGCCGTCGCGATGCCAAGTCGATTGAAGAGGGTGTCGAGCTTGGCGGTCTGCGCCTGATGCCGCATACGCGCAAGGCGCTGGCCGGCAAGACGCCGATCGTTCTGGGGCCCACCGAGTTCCGTTTGCTGCATTTCCTGATGACACACGCCGAGCGGGTGCACAGCCGTGGACAGTTGCTGGACTATGTCTGGGGTGGCCGTCTGCACATCGAGGAGCGTACGGTCGATGTGCATATCCGGCGCCTGCGCTGCGTGCTCGAGGATCACCAGCTGGACGCCATGGTGCAAACGGTGCGCGGCATTGGCTATCGCTTTTCGACCGGGCCAACCGACGCCTGAACTCACCCTCCGGCGGCTCCGCAGCGACCCGCCAAGATGACAATGATCAAGCTTCCCCGCATCCGACAATCCGTCTGCCTGATCGTCCTGGCTTGGGCTGGCGGCGCGCTGGCCGATAGCGCCGATACCTTCAATGTGTACCTGGGTCTGGGCCTGCTTTCCGACAGCAATCTGTTCCGCACGGACAGGGACCCGGAGCGCGATACCATCCTCACCAGTTCGCTGAACCTGGCGCTGAACAAGCCGCTGGCCCAGCAACGCTTCGTTCTCGATGTCTCGCTGATCGACTATCGCTACGATCGCAACAGCTATCTCGACTTCACCGCCCGCAACCTCAATGCCCTCTGGCAGTGGACGTTCACCCCAGCATTGGTCGGCCAGCTTTCGCACGTGCGCACCGAGAATCTGAACAGCTTCGTCGATTACACCGCCGTCCAGCCGGAACTGCGCCGCAACATCCGGGAGACCGAGAACAGCCGCTTCGATGCCGACTGGCATGCCGGCGGCGGGCTGCATCTGCTGGCGGCGATCAGTCGCCAGAAGCAGCAGAACAGCGAGTTCTTCCGCCAGGAGAGCAGCTACGAACTCGACGGCGGCGATCTCGGTGCGCGTTACGTCTGGCGCTCCGGTGCCAGTCTGCAACTGGTCCAGCGCACGGGCAGGGGGGAGTACACCGGCCGCAAGCGCATCGGTTTCGATGTTGTGCCGGCACCCTTTAACTCGCAATACGACAACGGTTTTCGTCAGCGCGAGCTGGAAATGCGCCTGACCGTGCCGCTGACCGGCAAGTCGTCGCTCAGTGCGCGGCTGGCCCGGCAGAAGCGGACGCACGACTACTTTGATCAACGCGATTACGCCGAAACCATCGGTCGCCTGGAACACGTCTGGCAACCGAGCGGACGGCTCAGCCTGACGAGCGCCGTGCGGCGCGAGGTCGGCGTCTATCAGGATTTCGCCAGCAGCTATTACCTGAGCGATGGCGTCAGTCTGCAGCCGGCCTGGCAGATGACCAACCGGGTCAGCGCCCGGCTCGCTTACGACTGGCAACGACGGCGTTACGAAGGGGCGATCTTCCCCGGCCTGCCGCAACGCCGCGAAGATCTGCAGAGTGCCCGCGCCTCAGTCGACTGGCTGCCGGACGACCGGCTGGCCGTCAATCTGGCCTATCAGCGCGACGAGCGCGACGCAAATCAGAGGGGTCGCGATTTCACCTCCGATCAATGGTCGCTGAACCTGCGCCTGAACTTCTGATCCGCCGTCACTCGCTCAGGGTGCCGCCGAGCTGGCGGTAGTGGGCGACGACCAGGGGTACGTAGCGGCGGGTTTCGGCGTACGGCGGAATACGCCGGCCGTGGCGCAGGACGGCGTTTTCCCCGGCATTGTAGGCAGCCAGCGCCAATTCGAGGTCGTTGCCGAACAGGCGCAGGAGGTCACGCAGGTAGCGGGCGCCGGCCTGGACGTTGGCCCCGGGGTCGAACAGCTTGCTCGTGCCATAGCGTCGCGCCGTTCCCGGCAGCAACTGCATCAGGCCGCTGGCCCCCTTGGGCGACACGGCGTCCCGCCGATAGCCGGATTCCACGGCAATTACCGCATGCAGCAATTCGATAGCGACGCCGGTATCCAGGCTGGCCCGGGCAATCTCCTGATGAAAGGGGCGCTTTTCCGCCGGCAGGGCGAAGATGCCGCGCGGCCGGCGCAAGGCCTCGCGCGCCGGGGCCAGGCGGTCGGGCAGGAACATCCGGTAGCGCCCGTCGTTCGGAATGTTGCTGAAATGCTCGACGCCATCATCGTCGGTGAAGGCGAAGATGCCCGCCGGCGCAGCCGAAGCGTCGACGCAGACGAGGCAGAGCAGAAGTGGGAGCAGGGTGCGGTGTGGCATCGGGAAAATGGCACAGGGTGAGTGCCTGACTTTAGCGGGCGTCAGTTACAGGGATGTAACAGCTGACCTGGCCGGCATGGCTGATTCAGCGATTGTCGCTCTGATCGCAATGAACGACGAGGCGGTGAAAGCGCCGATGTATTTGGCTCTAATCGGTAGCTCGCCGACTTTCCGCTCTGTCTTCCGCCAGATCACTGACGGGCGCCTCCTCTGCCGCGCCCAACTGAAATGCTACCGGCACATGCGGTGCGTGGTAGCCGCTACACAGCGCCTCCATCGCCCGGCGAGCCTCAACGGCCAATGCCTTCGCGCCTTCCTCGCCATAGCGGGAAATCGAGAAGTAGCAGGCACTGACCTTGATGCTTCGCGGCGGTCGGGCAATCCAGTAATCGGCGGACCAGAACTGGCCCGAACGCTTCTTGCTGCGCCGGGTGGTACGGATGACACCGGCGGCTCCCGAAGAATTGTTGCACCGGATCTGCGAGACGAATTCCTGCTTGGTCAGCGGTTTGTGCTGTCGGGTCTGCGCATCGCGCCAGGCCCGGGCAGCGACCAGGGCTTCCGCCTGACCGCCGTGCAGGGCAAAGCCGAACCACTGCGTATAGTTGATATTACGCCGCTCGATTTTCACGTGATAGCCCAGATCGCGACCTTTCTGGATCATCAGGCGAATACCGTACATCGCATGTTCCGAGCCGATAATTTCGTCTGACATGGTCCGTCCTCCCGACAATTAGAGCTTCGGCGCCGAGATGCAGTCATCTACCCCGTCGACACCGCCGCTCCAGTGCTGTGATGGCTATTTGCTGTATTCCAATAGAAGTTCCCGAATCTCATCTTTGGTGAGGTAGCCAGATTTCAAAATCGCAGCAAGTTCACTTTTGCTAAGTGGATATCCCGCCAATAGCTTTTTTATTTCACTTTCATCAGGAGGAAATGCTGTTAGCGGGTCGAGCCAGAATTTGTCTGTTGCCTCCTGGGAATCGAGACGAACACCTTCAACATTGAAATAGACCTTGTACCGTACGAATCCCTCGGGAAACGCTTGGTCGAAATAAAGACTTGTGCCCGCGGGCAATATGTATTGATGCTCAGCTGCGCCAGCACCATTGAACAGCAGTGGGGCTTGAAGCTTATGGACGAGAGGCATGGATTGCTCCTTGATGATTTGGTAGGTCAAGAATGCGCCGGAACAGAACGAGAGGGCCACTATGACTACATACTGGAAAACACGTTTATTGCCCATGATTGAACGCCTTATTTTGTCCCGGCATAGGTATCGACGCGCGCAGGTTTTTGTGCTGGCTTCGTCATAAGGAAGGTTTCGAGATTAGCTGGTAAAAATATCCTTGCAGGCGTCCCACCACCCACAGTTCTCATCGCCAATCGTTCGCTTAGGGTCATCACGGCCTCCGGTTTGTTGAACGCAGAACTACCCTCTTCAAAATTCGGAATTGCTTTTTGCGCCCCATCCAAACTGAGAGTCGTGCAGTTGTAACCAAGGGCATGGTAGTTCGCCGCAAGACGATAAACCTTGAGGCCAGAACGACCTCTCTCCATTTCAGGACGTGGGGTAGCAGCATCAATGATGGCCTTGTAGTAATTGTTGATTGCCGATGCTTGGTGATCAAAAATCAAGAAGACAAACCCAGTCGTTCGCCTGCCCGTGGCGTTCTCACCCGCAATATATGGTGAGAAATTAGACCAGACACGCAGAATGCCTTCACCCTCGGCACCAAAGTCCCCCGTAACCCGACCATACCTTCCAAAGTCGTAGGTAGTGTCAGAACCCCTTATCTTGACGCGGATCGCCGTATGACCGTAGCGGTGCTGTGTTCCTTCCAGGGTGTAAGGCCCACCCACGAGGATATGCATTTCCGATGACGGCGTCAGCTTGTCATCAGCGACACTGCCACGACGATCATTCGTGGTGGGCTGAAACGGCTTTGACTTATCCATGCCCCACTCCATCTACAATCAAGTCTTCCGGCGGCAATTCTCCCCAATACACCTTAATCTGCTCAGGATTCATCGACGCTATACGCATGGTCTTGCCCTCAGCGTCGGTGAAGCCGTAGAGCACGTCACCATCGCCAGTTTCAATTTTGTAGGGCAGATCGGGAATTGCCTCTCCGGTCAGCGAGTTGATAGCGCGTGCCTGTTCATCGAACATCTTCACCCTCGTATCCGGCAGCTTCTCCATCTGTGCAGGCCCGCTCCCCGGCCCGACAAAGGCATGGTTGCTGCCCTTCACCGAGAAAATCCCCGGGCAAGCGAAGGTGATGTTCGAACCTTCCAGCGTGACGCTGGATTGCCCGGCCTGAAGGACGATTTTGCTCTTTGCCAGAATGTGGATCTCGTCGTTGCTGCTGGTCAGGGTCGCTGACTGGTCGACGAGGATTTCCATCTTGTCGGTGTGGGCCTGGAGGGTGTGGCTGCCGGCCTGGGCGATGCTCTTGATGCCGCCGGCGTGGCTGAACCAGCTGGCGCTCTGGCCGATGGCCAGGGCGTGGGTGTGGGCGGCGGCGAGGTGGAGGTCTTGCTGGCTGGTCAGGTGCAGGTGCTGGCCGGCGTAGAGGAGCGTGCTGGCCGGGCTGCTGTGGCTGATGTCGCTGGGGGCTTCGAGGACGATGTGCGCTTGGGCGAAGCGTTCGGTGGGATCGCCCGGGTCGCGGCTACCGGGGGTGGCTTTCTTGGCGGGCTGGCCGCCGATGCTGCCGGCGAATTTGCCGTCCTGTTTGGGGTCGATGCTCTTGATGAATTTGCTCTGCTCGGCATTGGCCTTGAGCGGCTGGGCGCCTTGTTTCTCGGCGGCGTCGGAGAGGGCTTTGGCGGTTTCTTCGGCGGCTTTGAGTTGGCCGACAGCCTCGATCACGTCCATCTGGGTGCTCTGGCCGTTGGGCCGGGCGGTGGTGGAGAGGAGGATGCCTTCGCCGGCGCGCAGGGTAAGCCAGGCGTCGGTTCTGAGTTCGAAGCCGGCGCCGCGCCAGGCGCCGCGGGTGGCGCTTTCCGGGGCGTGGTGGATGAGGTGGCCGAGGCTGAGTTGGCTGGCGTTTTCTGAGGTGGAGAGACGGGTGCGCAGTTGGCCGGGGGCGTCG
>PHCE01000028.1 GCA_002840765.1 Betaproteobacteria bacterium HGW-Betaproteobacteria-7 | reverse complement strand
CTATGTCGTCAGCGGCAACCCGGGCAACGGCACTGTCGTGCTAAATCCGGCCACGGGTACCTTCACTTACACCCCCAACGCCAATTACAACGGCGGTGATAGCTTCGTGGTCACCGTCAGCGACGGTAACGGCGGTACCACCACCAGCACCGTAAGCATTGGTGTGAATCCGGTCAACGATGCCCCGGTGGCGGCGAATGATCTGGCCGTCACCGATGAAGGCAGCCCCGTGACGATTGCCGTACGCGGCAATGACAGCGATGTGGACGGTGACGCAATGACCGTCGCCGCGGTGACCCAAGGAGTCAATGGGGTGGTGCTGATCGATCCGATCACTGGCAACCCGATCTACACCCCCAACAGCGGTTTTTCCGGAATGGATAGTTTTACTTACTCCATTAGTGATGGCCGTGGTGGCAGTTCGAGCGCCACTGTCCAGGTCACGGTTAACGATGTGAATCAACCCTCGGTCATGAGCCCGGAGTCAGTCACCATCGATGAAGACACCTTTGTCTGGGGTAATGTACTGAGCAATGACAGCGACGTTGACGATACGTTGCGGGTCGCCAGCTTTGAGATCAACAGCGCAATCTATTCGGTGGGCGCCAACGCGATCATTCCTGGTGTTGGCGATATCACGATCTTTTCGTCCGGTGATTATCGATTCAATCCGGAGACGAACTACCACGGTCCGGTACCGGTGATCACTTACACCACCAATGCCGGGGCCAGCAGCACCCTGACCCTGACGGTTTCGCCGGTCAATGACCAGCCTGATGCAGTGAATGACAGCCTGGTCACCAGCGAGGACCAGCCGCTGGTCATCAGTCCGGCCACGCTGCTCGGCAACGACAGCGATATTGAAGGCGACAGCCTGATGTTCGTCAGCGCCCAGAGCGCGGTTAACGGCAGCGTCAACATCGTCGGTGGCAACATCGTGTTCACCCCGGCGGCGGATTATTCTGGCCCGGCGTCGTTCAGCTACACCATCACGGATGGCAACGGGGGCTTTGATACAGCCACCGCTAACATCACGGTCAATCCGGTTGATGATCCCAGCATCATGAACCCGGAATCGGTCACCATCGATGAAGACACCTTTGTCTGGGGGAATGTGCTGAGCAATGACAGCGATGTTGACGATACGTTGCGGATCGCCAGCTTTGAGATCAACAGCTCAATCTACTCGGTGGGCGCCAACGCGATCATTCCTGGTGTTGGCGATATCACGATCTTTTCGTCCGGCGATTATCGATTCAATGCCGCGCCGAACTACAACGGTCCGGTGCCGGTGATCACCTACACCACCAATACCGGTGCCAGCAGCACACTGACCTTGAGCGTTTCGCCAGTCAATGACCTGCCAAGCGGTACTGACAACACGGTGACGATCATTGAAGACGGCAGCAAGACCTTTGCCGCTGCTGACTTCGGCTACGCTGACATTGACGGCGATGCCTTCGCCAGCGTGCGAATCGACAGTCTACCGGCGGCCGGGACGCTGATGCTCTCAGGTTCGCCAGTCAGTGCGGGAGATGTAGTTGCGGCGGCCAACCTGGGCAATCTGGTCTTTACGCCGGTGGCCAACGCCAGCGGTACTGGGTACGCCAGCTTCACCTTCTCGGTCAATGATGGCGCTGGGTTTGATGCCACACCGAATACACTGATGGTGAACGTGACGCCGGATGCCGATACGCCGACGCTGACCTTGACGCCCAAGGCCTATTCCGTTTCAACCAATCTCGAAGAGAGCGGTGTTGCTGGATGGAGCAACGTTGCGGTCACTTCGCTGAATGGAGGCGTTTGGCGCACGGACAATGCGGGCGGCATTGTGGAAATCGGTGACGCAAGTGTTTACCTCGGCGGTAGCAGTACCAATCAAGTAATCGAGCTGGAAGCGCGGTCCGGTGATGCTTCGAACCTATACACCACGATGGCGGTCAAGGCTGGCGAGGTTTACTCGCTTTCGTTTGAAAGTGCTTTGCGCTCTGGTCAATCTGCAGCGAATTGCTCGTTCAGCGTTTTATGGAACGGGCAGAAGGTAGCGGAGATTGCTCCCGGTTCGACAACGCTCTCCCCTTACAACCTCACCTTGCTCTCGGAAATCACCGGGACAGGCAAGCTCGAGTTGCGGGCGAATGACTCAAGTAGTGTCGGCGCGGTCCTCGATAACATCGTTCTTCAACTGACCCCGGCAACTGGATTTGAAGATCATCCGGTCAACCTGCCGGCTGTCGCGGCTGCTCTTGCTGACATCGATGGTTCCGAGATTCTGGCAGTTGCCCTGTCGGGTGTTCCGAATGGCGCAACCTTGAGCGATGGCACCAACACCGTGCTGGCAACTGGAGCAGACATCACGATTACCGGCTGGAATCTAGCCAACCTTACCCTGACACCTCCGGCCAACTTCAATGGATCGATTCCGTTGAACGTCATTGCCACGGCAACAGAGACAGCCAACGGCGATTCGGCACAAGTAGCGCTTCCGCTGAACATTACCGTTCTCCCGGTTAACGACGCACCGACGGTGGCCAACCCGATTCCCGACCAAAACGCGACCGAAGACGCCGCGTTCAATTACCAGTTTGCCGCTAACAGCTTCGCTGACGTGGATGCTGGCGATACCTTGAGCTACAGCGCGCAGTTGGCGGGTGGCGGGGCACTGCCGGCCTGGCTGAGTTTCGATCCGGTGACGCGTACTTTCAGCGGGACGCCCCTCAATGGTGACGTCGGCACGCTGTCGATCGATGTGCTTGCCAATGATGGCAACGGCGGCACGGTGACCGATACCTTCAATGTGGTTGTCGCCAATACCAACGATGCACCGACGGTGGCCAACCCGATCCCCAATCAAAATGCGACCGAAGACGCTGCGTTCAATTACCAGTTTGCCGCTAACAGCTTCGCTGATGAGGATGTTGGCGATACCTTGAGCTACAGCGCGCAGTTGGCGGGTGGCGGAGCGTTGCCGGCCTGGCTGAGCTTCGATCCGGTGACGCGTACTTTCAGCGGGACGCCGCTCAATGGTGACGTCGGCACGCTGTCGATCGACGTGATCGCCAACGATGGCAACGGCGGCACGGTGACGGATACCTTCAATGTGGTTGTTGCCAACACCAACGACGCACCGACGGTGGCCAACCCGATTCCCGACCAAAACGCGACCGAAGACGCCGCGTTCAATTACCAGTTTGCCGCCAACAGCTTCGCTGACGTGGATGTTGGCGATACCTTGAGCTACAGCGCGCAGTTGGCGGGTGGCGGGGCACTGCCGGCCTGGCTGAGCTTCGATCCGGTGACGCGTACTTTCAGCGGGACGCCCCTCAACGGTGACGTTGGCACGCTGTCGATCGATGTGCTTGCCAATGATGGCAACGGCGGCACGGTCACGGACACCTTCAATGTGGTCGTCGCAAATGTCAACGATGCGCCAACGACTACGCCGGTTACGCTCGTAGCAATGCTGGAGGATGGTACTCGGATAATCACTGCAGCCGAATTGCTGGCCAACGCGTCGGATATTGAGAACGATGCGTTGAGGGTGGCGAACCTTACTGCCAGCAGTGGCACGCTGATAGACAATGGCGACGGTACTTGGAACTTCACCCCGGCATTGAATGACGATAGTGGCGTCACATTTACCTACGATATCGTCGATAACGGTTCCACTAATGGCGTATCCGATCCACAGTCGACGACCGCTTCCGCAACGCTGGACATCATTGCTGTGGCGGACGCTGTTGGTAGTTCGGGAGTTGTGATCGGGGCGTCCTATGTCTTCACGGTGCCAAATTCTGGTGGCAGCACCTATACCGCACCCAACGGAATCACTGTGACCGCTTCCGGTGGCACGCTGGTTTCAAATAATGGACTAGGTATTGGCGTCCAGTCCGAGGGTAAGGGTGACAATCGGATTGATCCGGGCGAGTCGCTTACCTTCCAGTTTACGGATGCTGCGAGCGTTCATGGCATTTCGATGAACGTCAAAAACTCGGACGGCGAGACCGTCAGTATTGCGAGCACGCTGGATGCTAGCGGACTGAATCTGTCGTCCGTGGCGCTAGCCGGCACCTTGCAGGTGGTCGGGAAGAGCACCATCAGTGCGACTACGGCCTCCGTAATTCTGACGATTGAGGGAACATTGGGCACCCTCTCCTCTACAGCGGTGATCAACGCCAATGGAACATGGTCCATTTCTGGTCTGGATGCCAGCAGTGTTGGCACGGTCACCCAGGTTTCCTTGCAGACGTCCATTGATGGCGATGCATTCAGCAATGGTGGCGACCTGCTGAACTTTACCGTCAGCCGTGAAATTCGCTCGATGGTTATCACCGATGGGGCGCTTTATGGCAACAAGGACGGTTATCAGGTCGACTACCTGTCGTTCTCGCCCGTACCTCAGAAGGGCAACAGTTATCCGGTTGAGCTGTTCGCTAACTTGTTTGACGTTGATGGCAGCGAATCTTTCAGCGCTATTTCGCTCAGCGGCTTCCCGGCGGGCGCTGCGCTGTATGTCCTGGATACGGATACCGGTTCCCTGTCCGCCGTACCCTCTTCCGGGTTTGCTTCGGATGGTAGTGCCATCTTCATGCTGGATACCGCCTTCCTGGAAAATGCCTACACTGCAGGGGGCTTTACCGATCAGCTTTGGTTGTCAACCGCTACGTCACACCTACCGGCGAACTTTGTGCCGACGATGACTATCGTCACTCAGGATAGTGACGGCAGTGAGGCCTATAGCATTCTGGGGGGTAGCAATGGCAACGTGCTGACCGGTGGCATTGGCAATGACATGATCGATGGTGGGGCTGGCAACGATATCTTGATTGGCGGTGCCGGGAATGACACCTTGGTCGGCGGCAGCGGGGTGGATGTCTTCCGGTGGTCGTTCAGCGATCAGGGATCTGTTGAGTTGCCTGCGGTTGACGTGATCCAGCAGTTCGATACCGCGTCGGTAGCGGCCGGTGGCGATGTCCTGGATTTGCGCGATTTGCTCTCCGGGTCAGCAACTACGGCTAGCGCCATTGACCAGTATCTCGATTTCGAGAAGTCGGGTAGCAACACGATCATCAATGTCCGCCCCGATACCGCCGGTGGGGTAACGCAACAGATTGTCCTGGAAGGAGTTGATTTGACCTCCGGCGTTACGCCTGTGGTCGGGCAGTCGATGGATCAGGCGATCATCCAGAATCTGCTCAACAGCGGCAAGCTGATCACCGACTGAGCGTTCGCCGGCAGCAAAAAAGGGCGGGGAAATCCCCGCCCTTTTCACGTCTGAAGCCGGTACCGCTCAGCCTTCGTGCATGCGTAGTTTGGCGACGCTGGGGATATGGATCTTGCGGCCTTCGACAAGGATCAGGCCGAGGTCGATCAGCTCGTGCAGGATGCGCGAGAAATGTTCCTGGGTCAGGTTCAGGCGCGAGGCGATGACGCCCTTGTTGGTGGGCAGCGTGATGGTGACGTTGATGCCGTTGATGCTGTCCGGCTCGTCGTCCGGCAGTTCGCGCAGCAGGTAGCCGATGATGCGCTGCTTGCCGGAATGCAGGGAATAGGATTCGACGTCGTTCATCAACTGGTGCAGACGCATGGCCATGCCGGCGAGCATCTTGCGACACAGATTGTGGTCGCGTTGCAGTTCCTCGAAGATCGCCGCCTTGGAAACATGCAGCAGTAGCGAGTCAGTCAGCGCCTGGGCGAACACGATGTAGGGCTTTTCCATGAACATCAGCGCTTCGCCGAAGCTCTGACCCTGTATCAGGATCTCGACTACCTTTTCGGTGCCCTGAGCCGAGGTGAAGGCCAGTTTGACCTGGCCATAGACAATCAGGTGGAAGCCGTTGCAGGGGTCGTTCTTGTGGAACAGGATGTCGCCCTTGCTGGCATGTATTTCCCGCGTGGCCCGGGCGATGCGGGAGATTTCCTCGGGCGCCAGGCCGTTGAACAACGGCACGTGCGTGAGGAGTGCTTCGATATTGATGGGGGGATGTGACTGCATGGGGGTCTCACTTCGATGGAACCCGATCCATGCTCCCATTGGTGTAGTTCACTAGCAATACGTCATCGGGACTAGTCCCTCGTCAATTGGGCGTAGAGCATTGGCAGGCGGCGGGGCAGTTCTTCCGGCTTACGGATGACGCAGAAACCGGCCGGGCCGAACAGCCAGGGCAGGTAGCTGCCGGCCTCGCGGTCGATGGTGACGCAGAACGGTGTCAGGCCCATGCGCCGCGCCTCATGCACGGCCATCCGGGTGTCCTCGATGCCGTAGCGCGAATCGTAAAGATCGAGATCGTTCGGCTTGCCGTCGGTGATGATCAGCAACAGTCGGCGGCCGGCCGGCTGCTCGGCGAGGATGCTGGCCGACTGGCGGATGGCGGCACCCATGCGGGTGTAGAAGCCGGGCTTGATGGCGACGATGCGGGCGCGGGCGGCGGCGTCGTAGGCGCCGTTGAAATCCTTGAGCAAATGGAAGCGGATGTTCTGCCGGCGCAGTGAAGAAAAGCCGTAGATGCCGAAACGGTCGCCGGTGGCGGTCAGCGCCTCGGCAAAGAGCAGCAGCGAATCGCGGATCACATCGACGATGCGGTGGCTGTCGGAAATCCAGGCGTCGGTGGACATCGACAAATCGGCCAGCAGCAGGCAGGCCAGATCGCGCTCGCAGCGCGCCTGGGAAAGATAGCCGCCGGTTTCCGGCGTATGGCCGGAAGCGCGGTCGGCATGGTTGCGCACGCAGGAATCGACATCGAGCTCGGAGCCGTCCGGCTGCGCCTTCAGCCAGCGCCGTTGCGGCGCCAGGGCGGCGAACTGGCCGCGCAGCTTCTTGGCGGTCGCCGCCAGGTCCTGCGGCAGCGGCAGGCGGCCGGCGTCGCGGGCGATCATCGGAATCACCAGGCAATGCCGCTCCAGCATTAGGCCCTTGCGATAGTCCCATTCCGGCAGCGCGATGCCGGGGCCGATCGGCGTATCGTCCTCGGCCGCCGACGGCAGGTCGAGGTCGAAGCGGACGCGCGACACGGCGGCTTCGCCATCGCGGGTCAATGACAGCTTGTCGAGGTCGCGGGCGGTGTTCCTGGCGTTCGGGTCTTCGTCGTCGTCATAGGCGCGATTGACGCGCACGTACTCGGCCCAGGTCGGCACGCTTTCGGCGCGGAACATGGCCAGCATCGGGTTCTTGTTGTCCGGCGGCGCGACTTGCTCGGCCTTGTGCGCATCCGGCGTTGCCTCGGCCCGGGCGCCGCCCTCCGGCGGCAGATCGGCGTTCGGGTCGGCAACCTGGCCGGCGGCCACATTCTCCTCGGCGGCGATCAGCCACAGCAGCACCGGCTGCGGCGGGCGCGACTTGCGTGCGTGCAGCGGCGGCAGGCCGTCGGCCGAGCCGGGCTGCAACAGTGCCTGACGGATGGCGGCTTCCTGTGCCGCCTCGTCCGGCTGCAGTTGCTCCGGTGCCATGCGGGCGGCCAGGTGGGCGGCGACCAGCCGTTCGTAGCGCGGTGCCAGACCGGGAAAGCGGGCGAGGGCGGCGGCGCTGGCGCGCTGGTTGCGGATGAACCACGGCTGCCGGGGCGATACGTCGCAGGCGGCCTGGGCGGCCAGCCACAGGTACAGGTCGCGGTTTAGCGCAGGATCAGGAAAGGCGGCGATTTCCGGCGGCAGGCGCAGGGTTTCCGCATCGCGCCGAGCCAGTGCCTGCTTTTCATTGCTGCCGGCCAGACGATCCAGCCAGCGCCGGCGGGCGCCGTGCGCCTCGGCCGCGGCAGAACCAATCTTCAGGCCGGGGTCGCCGCCGAAGGCGCGGAACAGAATGCCGGCCGTCTTCTCGACCTCGGCCAGTTTGACCGCCGCCGCCGGGAAATACCCGCCTGCCGCCTTGGTGACCCAGTTGTGCCAGAGTTTGCCGACGAATTCTTCCATGACTCAGATTTTCCCGCCGGCGTCTTCGTCGGTCTTAGACAAGGCTGAAAAACGCGCCTCGTTGCGTTGGGCTTCGTCGTTCTTCACCCAACGCAGCAACTGCCCTTCCGGTTTGTCGCGATTGACCGTAGCGCAGGCCGAGACGCACTGGCCGCACTGCGTGCACGGGAACATCCAGCGTTTGACGTTGCGCGGCTTCAGGCGCATTGGGCACACCGCGTCGCAGGCCGAACCCTGGCCATGCAGGCAGTCGGCACATTCCGGCAGGCGGCCGCGGTCGAAGCCGACGACCATGGCCTTCTTGTTGGCGATCCAGGCGAAGCTCTGGAAAATGCCGACGGCGCAGGCATAGCGGCAGAACAGGTGGCGGGCGAAAAGGAATTCCATGCTGAACACCGTCGTCGTCGCTGCCAGGAAGATCACCTCGTTGCGGCTCAGCGTGGCGGTGAACAGGCCGTGATAGACGCCCATCGGCGGCATCAGGTAGGTCAGGAAGACGACCGCCCAGGCGAAGGCGAAGGCGATGGCCGCCGGCACCACCAGCAGCCAGTAGCGGGCGTCGCGCGGCGTCGGGCTGCCATCCGGCTCCCATGGTGGCGTCTTCTGCCGGTCCCAGAGCGAATGCTTGCCAGTCGCGACCAGCATCAGCCGGTTGATCGTCTCGACCACGGAAAAGTGTGGGCAAAGCCAGCCGCAGTAGAGACGACCCCATTTCCAGGCGACACCGATGACCAGCCCAAGGGCGCCGAGCAGCGGCAGGAACAGATAGAGCAGCAGGTTGGTGGCTGCAGTGTCGGCAGTCACTTGACCGGCGATCAGCGCATCGATGCCGAGATGCCACTGCAGGGTCAGGAAATAGGCATGACCAGCGACCAGGTCGTAGCGCAGCAGATCGAAGATCGGCGTCAGCGTGAACAGGGCGAAGAAGCCGATCTGGGTCAGTGCGCGCCAGCGTTGGAGTGGTGGTTTTTTCATTCGAAGCGCGGGCCGATCAGCGGGAAGCGCCAGCGTTGGCCGGCCATCGCCTTGATCAGCGCATACATGCCGAGGAGGATCAGCATTGAGTGGATGCAGGTGAAATAGAGGATCAGCAGCACCCAGGTCCAAGCCGCGTCGAGGCCGCCGGCAAGGATGATGATGGCGCCGAGGATGACGATCAGCGCCCCGCCCCACAGGCTGACCAGCGTTGCCTGGCGCAGGTGCTGGCGGGCCAGGGGCGGGGCGCTGTCGCGGTGCTTCAGCCACAGGCCGGCGAGGATGACGAAGGCGATCCCGGGCAGCAACATCAGGTTGATCAGGAATAACGACTCGGCGAGGACGGCGAGCGCCTGGCCGGCCTTTTCCTCGACGACGCCGAAGTTATCGTCCGAAAGTGGCATTGACGATTTCCATCAGCGCTTCGACCGTTTCCTCGTCGTCGGTCAGACCTTCGACCAGCGCCGCGCGGCAGGCGGCGGAAACATCGAAGCCCGATTTGATCAGCGTCGCCGCATAGACCAGCAAGCGGGTGCTGGCGACTTCTTCCAGGTCGCGGTCCTTCAGCGCCCGGAAGGCCTTGCCGATGCCGACCAGGCGCTTGGCCAGATCGGCGTCGCAGCCGGTCTCGCCGATCAGGATCGAGATTTCGCGCTCGGCCCCGGGGAAGTCGAAGCGCATGGCGACGAAACGCTGGCGGGTGGAGGGCTTCAGGCCCTTCATCAGGTTCTGGTAGCCGGGGTTGTAGGAAATCACCAGCATGAAGTTGTCCGGCGCCTCCAGCGTTTCGCCGGTACGGTCGATCGGCAGGATGCGGCGGTCGTCGGCCAGCGGGTGCAGGACCACGGTGGTGTCCTTGCGCGCTTCGACCACCTCGTCGAGGTAGCAGATACCGCCCTCGCGCACGGCGCGGGTCAGCGGGCCGTCGCACCAGTAGGTGCCCTTATCGGAAATCAGGTGGCGGCCGACCAGGTCGGCGGCGGTCAGGTCGTCGTGGCAGGCCACCGTGTACAGCGGCAACTTCAGGCGCGCCGCCATGTGCGAGACGAAACGCGTCTTGCCGCAGCCGGTCGGCCCTTTGATCAGCAGCGGCAGGCGCTGGCGATAGGCGTGCTCGAACAGGGCGATTTCGTTGCCGGAAGGTTCGTAGAAAGGCAGGTCGTTCATTTGAGAGATATCCAGTAAGCCAGCAGAATCAGGCTGCCGACGACAATCAGCCAGCCTTCGAGCAGGGTACGCCAAAGCCGCGGCGCGCCGCGCAGCTCCATGAAATCGAGAACTACCAGCCGGCCCTTGATGAAGGCGATGACCAGCATGGCGACGATGGCGGCAGTGCCGGCGGCACCGACCTCGCCGAGATACCAGGTGATGCCGGTGGCGACCATCAGCACCAGCCAGGCGCGGTGAGCGGGGTTTTTCAGGGCATTCATCATCAACGCATCACATAAACGAGCGGGAACAGGATGATCCACAGCAGATCGACCATGTGCCAGTAGGCGGCGCCGCTTTCCAGACCGTTGCAGTGGCCAGGTTTGTAGGCGCCCTTGCGCGCCTGCGTCCAGATCACCGCCAGAATCACCATGCCGAGGATCACGTGCATGAAATGGAAGAAGGTCAGGGAGATGTAGAACATGTAGAAAGTGTTGGTCGACAACGAAATGCCAGCCCCGAACTTCTCGGCGTATTCAAACACCTTGACCACCAGAAAGCCCGCCCCGCACAGCATGCCGAGGGCGATATGGCGCGGCACCGCCGCCTGATCATTGCGATGCGCAGCCTGCACGGCGAGCACGACGAACCACGAGCCGGTCACCAGCAACAGCGTATTCAACGCCCCGGCATTGCGATCCAGTGTCTGCTGGTAGAAGTTGAATAACTCCGGATCGGCCGAGCGGGCAAAGGCATAGGAAGAGAAGAACACGGCAAAGGCCAGCATCTCGGCCAGGATGAAAAACCAGATCGCCAGATCACCGGGCAGGCGAGGCGAAGCAGGTTCGGGAGCGGTGGCAACGGCAGTATTCATGTCGCCGATGATAGCCATCCCGCTTCGCCGGTAACTTGATATGCCCTAAGAAGCGCGGGCAAAGCCTGGCCGACCTGGGTTCGTATACCTTCCCGGCCGGGGTCTCTTCCGGATTACCCCCTCGCCATGATTCGGTGTGCTGAGTAAGCTCCGATTTCAGCCAATCCGCATATCACCCAAACAGCGCCATTGGCCGCGCTGTCGTTTTTTCGTACAAAGCGTGTCAGGCCAACCTGCGTGCGCAAGCGTTAGCGAAAGGCACGCCCGAGACGGCGGCGTTTCAAATCGTGGCACCAAGGATGGCAAGCGGTATTTCTTTGGTGACCCTTGCGATGAAGCGGCGCATCGCCCGGCACCTCTACCTTAGCTCCGGGAGCATCGGCTCGCGACAAATCTGCTAACCGTTGCCAGGTTCACCGCACCGTGGGATGCGCATATTGCGCAGGGAGTCGTTGTCCGTGGTCAGGACATCGCCCTGCAAATAACTGTCGCTATGGCCCGACAAGGGAATTGACGTGATTTATTCAAGTCATTGAATAAAAGGAACAATGCGTCTTTCACTGCCGTTTGGTATATGACGAACGCGTTATTGTGCGGGTCATTCGAATTGCTTAGGCTTACTTCCGCTTCGTGCTTTCGCCACTCCTGATGCGCCAATCGCTTTTCCGGGAGCGTCGATCGTACAGGCGTCATCGATAACCTGATTTCAGAAGGAAGCAAACCATGTCTTTGATCAATTGGACCCCAGAGGAATTCGGCACCAGCGTCGCCCAGCACGATGAGGAGCACAAGCACCTGTTCGGGCTGCTCAACAGGTTGCATGCCTCGGTTTCTACAGGCGAGCGTGGAACCATCGGCAAAGCCCTGGATGGCTTGATCGCATTCGTGGCCGAACATTTCTCGGCCGAGGAGGAAAACATGCGCAAGGCCAACTATGCGGCCCTGGATCAGCACCGCCAGGAGCACGAAAAGCTGGTGAATACCTGCCTCAATCTGCAGCAGCAGTTCCGTGCCGGTCAGGCCGAAATTACCGAGGAAACCACCGCCTTCTTGCGTGATTGGCTGAAGCAGCATATTCCGCAAGTGGACCGCAAGTATGGTCCAACCCTGTCGGCTAACTAACCCCTGAGTAGCGGGGAGACTCGTTCTCCCCCCTCCTTTTTGCCGGACGGCTCTGCCGTTCGGTTTTTTTTGCCTTGCCAGCCGGCAGGCCACGACAGCGGGAAATTAATCTTGCCCAAGCAACCCGGTGCGCCCCTCAGACAGTCGTTAATCCCTTACGCCGTCGCAGATATTCCGGCTGGAAAATCGCCATGCGCAGCACGTCGCGATACTCGCCATCGACGAAGAATTCGTCGCGCAGCCGCCCTTCCTCGGTAAAGCCGAGCTTGGTGTAGACACTCACCGCGCGCGCATTGTCGCAATCGACAATCAGGTAGAGCTTGTAGAGATTGAGCACGGTGAAGGCGTAATCCATCGCCAGCCGCGTGCCGGCGGTTGCATGGCCTTTGCTCTGATGGGCAGGGGCAATGATGATCTGGAACTCGGCCCGGCGGTGGATGTGATTGATCTCGACCAGCTCGACCAGCCCAACCGGCTCGCCACCGACTTCGGCAATGAAACGGCGCTCGCTCTGGTCGTGAATGTGTCGGTCGTAGAGATCGACGAGTTCGACAAAGGCCTCATAAGGCTCCTCGAACCAGTAGTGCATGACCGACTCGTTGTTGTCCAGTTCATGGACGAAGCGCAGGTCTTCGCGCTCCAGCGGGCGCAGGATCAGGGAAGCTGACATGAATTTATCCGCGATTTGAGTACCCGCAGAATTTTACGCTTCAGGCTGACTGCGCCGTACTCGCCATTCGCATGAATCTATTCGCGCCATGCCGGTCAAATTCGCACGTCGTTGGTCAGCATTTCTCTGCGTCTCCACTGCGGAGCATCCCATGAAGTCGGATTTTTGTTCTTCGCTCCTTTACCGCTATTTTTTCTTCACCTGGTTGTACCGCGACGTCGGTCGCGGCAACCTGCTGGAGCGGAGCGCCGCCTGGCGCTACAACCAGGCGCATGCCCATTGGTTGCTGACGTACCTGAGGCGCTGGCTGGTTGTCGATGGCCTGGCGTTCGCTGCCGGCTACCTCAGTTCGCAGGCCTTTCAGGGGCACTGGGTCAGCATCCCTTTCTTCGTGCTGGTTTCGCTGGCGATGTCGGTGATTGCGGTCATTGTTGTCGCCTGGCTGGGTTTGCGGCTGATGCCTGGCCCCTGAACCGGCGCCTGCGTTACCCTTGCGCCTGCCAAATTTTCACCAGCAAGGGTGTGTGATGATTTTCTCTGTTGAAAGCGACAAGTCGTTCTACGAGGCCTCGGTCGATCTGGGTGAGGTGTTGCTGCGCTTGGGGTTTGTCGTGCTGCAGGTAGATGATCAGGGGGAATCCCTGCGCAACAGGGGCCTGGCGTGCGACGAGGAACTGAAGGTGTTCGCCGTCGCCAGTCCGCGTCTGACGGAGGGGCTGCTGGCGATCGAGATGCGGCTGGGGCTGGCGTTGCCCTGGCGCCTCAGCGTGTTTACCGAGGAGGGGGTGACCCGTCTCGGCTTTCTCCGCCCGTCGATAGTTTTGCCGGCCTTGTCGCCGCGGGCGGCAACGTTGCCGCTGGCCGAGGAGTTTGAGGCGCGCTTGCGCCAGGCGGTGGAAGAGGCGCGCTGAGCACCGTCAGGGCAAGGGCAGGAGCAGGGCCTGGATTTCGGCCATTTGCCCTTCCGGGACCTCTGCTTGTTGGGCAAATTGAGGCCAGGACAGGATGGCTGCGCGCACCGTCTCGATCACCCGCTTGGCCGTACCGACACCGAAGCGCTCAGCTTCCGCGAGCAGGTCAGCCACCGTAAAGCCCTTGAACTTGCCATTCACCGACATCAGGTGCTGGTGCGTCCATTCCCCGGTCGGGTTGTGGGCGAAGGTAACATCGTAGGCCGGCGCCAGTTCCCAGGCGGCGCTACCCTGGCGCAGCAGGAGGGAGAAGTTCTTGGTGTGGTCATCGCAGTTGCGGGCCATGACGTTGAAAACCATGCGCCGGAAGGCCTCTTCCAGGTCTTCGTAAGGCAAGGCCAGTTGGCCGATGGTGTTGAACAGCTGGGCGTATGAGTTGGTGCCCTGCTTCTTGTAATCGACATGGGCCATCGCGCAGAGCGTCTGCAGGTGATGGCGAACGTTTTGCCCGGCGCGGTCGAAGCGCTGGGTCATGAAGTGTGCCCGGCCATTCTCCTTGAGCAGTCGGCAGTCGGTCATGCGGATGCCGGCGGCGCGCGCCATCAAGTGATAGGCGTACTCGATGCGGCCGTAGTTCTGGGTGGTGCCCAGCTCCTGGTCCTTGCCCATGCCGTCGAACTTGAGCAGCCAGTGCTCGAAGCCGTCCGGTGCATCCAGCTGGCCGGAGCGGAGTTCGCCGGTCTCCGGGTGCAGGGCGATCACTGCCTTGGCCCGGGCGCCACCGGCGCTGGTGCCGACGTCGATGATGCTGCGCAATGCCGCATTGGTATGGTCGTCATCGGCCATGTCGCCGGTCACTGCCCGCCGCGCCTGGTCGACCAGGGAGCTCAGTTCGATGGCTGTTGGCTTGTGCCGGACCGGCCCGCGCGCCGGCTTGAAGGTCAGCGCTCCCATGGCCCGGCTGTTCATATAGGCCAACCGGTCCAGCGGCGTGACGTCCTGGGCGGCAATACCCTGGTCGGCCATGTAGCGGTTGATCAGAGCGTTGCCGAAATCGTCAGGCAGCGCATCGCTCAGCATCGCCGGCAAACGTTTATAGGTGGCCTCCGGCAAGTCGGTGAACAGGTAGGGCTCCGCCGTCGCGACAGGCATGTGCAATGGCGCCGGCTCAATCCCCCTGGCGGCAAACTCGCGGGTGTAGGCAAACACGTAGTAGCCGTAGGTTGGATCCAGCGCCACGGAACCGATGTGCATGCCCCAGAGATGGACCTCAACGGCCGGGACGTGCTTGTACGGCCGGGTTTTTCTGGTGGCGGTCATGGCGGGCCTTAAACGGGTTTGTCCGTGCTGCGGAGGCGGCGTGGGCGAGAGGCGCGTTGTCGAGGCTGGGCTTCGCGGGTCAGCGCCAATGGATTGATGGTGGCCACGGGAGCGATGGTGTTGAGCCACTCCTGCCGCCCAAGCGCACGCAGCACGCAGACCAGCGTTTTGATCGTCGAGCCCTGACCGCCTTCCAGGCTGCGTAGGGCGCGAACGCTGACTCCCGCGCGCTCGGCCAGGGTTTTCTGGTCAAGGTTTCGCGACAACCGAAGGGTCCTGAGCTTCTCGCCCAGAGCTGCTTCCATCTCATCCGGTGTCAAATTGACTGTTGTCATGATGGCCTCAGGATAATAATTACATTAAGCGCCCGTTTTATGCCGTTAATAATGAATAAATTAAATTAGCGCCCTAATTCAGCCGATTGTAGAACATATAACGTGGTTATGTGATGACAATTAAAGGCGTATTTCTACCTTTAATTGGTAATTAAGCTATTTATAGGTTGAATCCCGCCTCTTGTCGAAAACTATCAGGCGGTAGCGGTCGGCGTATCAGGCGCGACAAACGAAAAAAAGCGCGGATCTTTCGACCCGCGCTGCAAATGCTACCTTGATGAATCTTCTTAAGCGGCTTTCTCTTCCTTGCCGCCGATGAAGAAACTGGCGATGTAGAGGAGGAGACCAATCAGGAAGACCACACCGCTCCATTCACGCATCCAGTAGAACAGCGCGATTTTGTCCTGTCCCACCATGAACGGCAGCGGAGTGTCGGAGACGCGTTGCAGCCAGACTTGCAGGATGCCGGCGGCGGTCAGGAACAGCGTGATGAAGACCATGGCGATGGTCATCAGCCAGAACGCCCACATTTCGATGACTTGCGACTTGTTGCTGTTGGCAGCCCGGCCGCGAAGAATCGGCATGGCGTAGGAGATCATCATCAGCACCACCATCACGTAGGCACCGTAGAACGCCATGTGACCGTGGGCAGCGGTGATCTGCGTACCGTGCGTGTAGTAGTTCACCGGAGCCAGGGTATGCAGGAAGCCCCAAACGCCGGCGCCGAGGAAGGCCATCACGCCACAACCCAGGGCCCACAGCACGGCGGCCTTGTTCGGGTGGTCGCGACGACGACGGTTGACCATGTTGAAGGCGAAGACGGTCATGGCGAAGAACGGAATCGGTTCCAGAGCGGAGAAGATGGAACCCCACCACTGCCAGTATTCCGGCGTGCCGATCCAGTAGTAGTGGTGACCGGTACCGATGATGCCGGTGATCAGCGTCAGGGTGACGATGACGTACAGCCACTTTTCGATGACTTCGCGGTCGACACCGGTGGTCTTGATCAGCACGAAGGCGAGGAACGAGCCAAGGATCAATTCCCAGACGCCTTCCACCCAGAGGTGCACCGTCCACCACCAGAAGAACTTGTCGAGAACGACGTTTACCGGGTTGTAGAAGGCGAACAGGAAGAAAATCGCCAGGCCCCACAGGCCGATCAACAGCACCGTGGCAACCGCCGTCTTCTTGCCTTTCAACACCGTCATGGTGATGTTGAACAGGAAAACGAGGGCAACGACGACGATACCGAGCTTGGTTGGTAGCGGCTGCTCGAGGAACTCGCGGCCCATCGTTTCAAGGATGTTGTTGCCGGTGAATTCAGCCAGCGTCGCGTACGGCACGGCCAGGTAGCCGACGATGGTGGCGGCACCCGCGACCAGGAAGATCCAGAACATAGCCAGCGCCAGCTTCGGGCTGTGCAGTTCAGTTTCCGCTTCTTCCGGGATCATGTAGTACGCGCCGCCCATGAAGCCGAACAGCAGCCAGACGATAAGCAGGTTGGTGTGGACCATGCGGGCCACGTTGAAGGGAATCTCGGGGAACAGGAAGTCGCCGATTACGTACTGCAGGCCGAGGATCAGGCCGAACAGGATCTGTCCGAGGAACAGTCCGATGGCGGCAATGAAGTAGGGTTTTGCAACCGCTTGTGATTGATATTGCATGTCGTTATCTCCTCTCGATCAGCCTTGGTCGTTGGGCGGCCAGTTGGCATCGTTGATCGAATTGACGTGCTTCAGGAAAGCCACGATGGCGTCCAGTTGCTCGTCGGTGAAGTTGAACTGCGGCATGCTGCGGCGGCCCGGGATCCCCTCCTTCGGACGGCTCTGGATAAAGGCCTTGACGCCTTCGTCGCCGTAACGGACGACAACGTTGGCCAGCTCCGGCGCAAAGTACGCACCTTCGCCCATCAGCGTGTGACAGCCGATGCAGTTATTGACTTCCCACAGCTTCTTGCCCTCGGCGACTTGTGGCGTGATGTTCTGCCGCATGTCGCGTTTCGGAAGTTGCGAGTGTGTATCGAATGACAACGCCAGGAACAACAGGAAGAAGAAAACCGTCCCCCCGTAGAAAATGTTCCGCGCCATCGATTTGGTGAACGCGCCGCTCATTGTTTTCCCCCTTTCGGAAATTGTTTGGCGAGGCGATGGTATTTCCGAGTACAGAGGTCGGGCTTTGATGCCTGCTAAAAATTGGCCAGTAGCTGGAAATAGATGGCGCGTCGCCAGCGGAGGAGGTGATGGCCGGCGGTATACTTCGGCTTCCTCAAGTTGAAAGCACGACAATGGCCAACAATGCCGACATCGCCAGCATGGCGCTCTTCTGTGACTTCGAAAACGTCGCCCTTGGCGTCCGTGACGCGCAGTACGACAAATTCGATATCCGGCCGGTGCTCGAACGGCTGCTGGCCAAGGGCAGCATCGTCGTCAAGAAGGCGTATTGCGACTGGGATCGCTACAAGAGTTTCAAATCGGCCATGCACGAGGCCAATTTCGAGCTGATCGAAATTCCCCACGTGCGCCAGTCCGGCAAAAACTCGGCCGACATCCGCATGGTCGTCGACGCGCTCGACCTTTGCTACACCAAGGCCCACGTCGATACCTTCGTCATCATCTCCGGCGATTCCGACTTCTCGCCGCTGGTCTCCAAGCTGCGCGAAAACGCCAAGCGGGTCATCGGCGTCGGCGTCAAACAGTCGTGTTCCGACCTGCTGGTCACCAATTGCGACGAATTCATCTATTACGACGACCTGGTGCGCGACCGCGAGGCCCGCCGTCCCAGCCAGCGGCGTGAACGCGAGCCGGGCAAGCGCTCGCCGGAAGACGAGGCCGGCAAGGCCAAGGCCGAGGAACGCAAGAGCAAGGCCGTCGACCTGGTCGCCGCCACCTTCGCCGACCTGATGGCCGACCGTGGCGAAAGCGACCGCATCTGGGCATCGGTACTCAAGGAAGTGGTCAAGCGCCGCAATCCGGGCTTCAACGAAAGCTACTACGGCTTCCGCAGCTTCGGTAACCTGCTCGAGGAAGCGGCCAGTCGCGGTCTGCTCGGTTTCGGCCGGGACGACAAGGGCGCCTATGTGACCCGTGTGGCGGGACGTGTCGCCGCGGTGGACACGGAAATGCCGGCCGGCGCCGAACTGCCGCCAACCCTGGAGGCGACGGGCGAGGGTGAGGCAGAACCGGCCGCGGCCGAGGCACCGCCCGCCCGCCGGCGCGGCGGCCGCAGCCGGACGCGCAAGGAGGGCGAGCGCAAGGAAGAAACGCCGGTTGGCGAAAGCACCGCGGCCGAACAGGTCGTCGAAGTGGCAGCGGAGTCGTCGCCGGAAATCCCGAGCGAGGCCACTCCACCGGTCAGTAGCCGCTCGCGTGGTGGTCGCCGGCGTGGCCGCCCGGAAAGCGCCAGCCAGCCCGAGGTGGCGGCTAGTGTCAGCGAAGTAGCGGTTCCCGCAGAACCGGTGGGGCCGACGGAAACTCCGGCGCCCGGCAGCAAGCGTACGACACGTCGGCCGCGCAAGGCGGCAGCCGTGGCCGAGACGAAAAGCGAGGCAGCGGTGGCCGACGCTCCTGTCGTCAGCGAAGCGAAGCCGGCTGCGCGCAAGCCGCGTTCGTCACGTAGCCGCAAGCCGAAGGCAACTACCGAGTAATTTTTTCTGGAGGTTCGGCCTGCCGGTCATTACCGGCAGGCGGCTCAGATTACCTTGAGCAGCATGCCGCGCAATTCCTCAGCGCGGCGTTTGCCTTCACGCGTCTGGACGATGGCATGGAACCACGGATCGAACTGCAGGCGCAGTTCATAGTGGGTCTTGGCGGCGAAGGCGCGTTCGACGATGTCGAGGTGGGCAAAGGGGCCGCAGAAGGTCTTCAGCGTGTTCTGCATGAAATTGCGCGCCATATCCATATCCTTGACGTTCGGCGGATCCGGTTCCGGGCGGAAGGCGGTGATCGGTGGCAATCCTTCCGGGGGCGGCGGCTGCAACTGGCCAGTCGCCTCTTCCCGGATGCTGGCCATGGCGATGTGGCCTTCTTCTTCAAGCATGCCCAGAGTGTGCTGCAGGTCATCGGCCTGCAGCATGTCGCGCAGCTCGTCGACAGTGCGTTTGCCATCGACCATGATCAGTACCCGTCGCTGCCGGGGAGTCAGACCGCCGGACTTGGTCGCGACCTCCTCCTGCCCCTTGGCGGTCTTGGCGAATATGACGCCCATGTTTGTCTCCGTTATATTTGTGTAAAACTTTGCGGAGCATTGTACCCAAAAAGAAAAACCCGCCAACGGCGGGTTTTCCATGAGCGGGCGACGGGCGGGATCAGGCGGCAGCTTGCACCGGAATCTTGTGCCCGCGACGGACGATGCGGTTCTGCGAATCGACGTAGATCAGGTCGGGCTCGTGTTTGGCCAGTTCGACTTCGTTGTAGGCGGCGAAGGTGGCGATGATCAGAATGTCGCCGGGGGCGGCGCGGCGGGCGGCCGAACCGTTGACCGAGATGACGCCCGAACCACGTTCGGCGCGAATGGCGTAGGTGGTGAAGCGCTCGCCGTTGTTGACGTTCCAGATGTCGATCTGTTCGTACTCGCGAATATTGGCGGCGTCGAGCAGATCTTCGTCGATGGCGCAGGAACCCTCGTAGTGCAGGTCGGCGTGGGTGGTGGTCACGCGGTGCAGCTTGGATTTCAACATCGTTCTCTGCATGGGTTCACTCATCCAGAAAGTTGGGGGAAGCGCATTGTAGCGACAATGGCCCCTCTGTCAACGCCGGTAATTATGGCGGCGACAAGTGCGTCAAATTTCAATGTTATCAATGAGCCGAGTCGCTCCCAGGCGGCTGGCTGCGAGCGCCACCAGCGGGACGTCTACGCTTTTCGGCAGGGCCAGGTCGGCCTGTTGCCGCACTGCAACATAATCGGTCTGCCAGCCGGCGGCCGCGAGTTCGCCGATGGCCTGCGCTTCCAGTGCCGCGAAGTCGTTGGCGCCGCCGCGAATGGCAGCGCGGATGTTGTTGAGCAGGCGATAGAGGCGCGGCGCTTCGGTGCGTTCGGCCGCCGACAGATAACCATTGCGTGAGGACAGCGCCAGGCCGTCTTCGGCGCGCACCGTCTCGCCGCCGACGATCGTGATCGGCATGGCCATTTGGCGGGTCATGTTGCGGATCACCATCAACTGTTGGTAGTCCTTCTTGCCGAACAGGGCCACATCGGGCTGGACACAGTTGAACAGCTTGCTGACGACGGTGGCGACGCCGCGGAAATGGCCGGGGCGGAATTCGCCGTCGAGCACGTTCTGAATCGCTGGCGGTTCAACGAAATATTCCTGCGGTTCCGGGTAGAGGTCAGCTTCTGTAGGCGCGAACAGTACATTGACGCCGGCTGCCTGCAATTTGTCGCAATCGGCCTGGAAGGTGCGCGGGTATTTGTCGAAATCCTCGTTCGGCCCGAACTGCAGGCGATTGACGAAGATGCTGGCGACCACCGTGTTGCCGTGCGCCCGCGCCTGTTGCATCAGGCTGATATGTCCGGCGTGCAGGTTGCCCATGGTCGGCACGAAAACGACACGGCCGCGGTTGGTCAGCGCCGCGCGCAGGGCGGCGATGGCAGAATGGATTTGCATGGTGGTCTTAAGCGGCGTAAGTGTGTTCCGGGCCGGGGTAGCTGCCGTCCTTGACGGCGGCGACTGCGCGGGCGGCGGCGTCGGCGATGCTGCCGCCGTCGGCCATGAAGTTGCGGACGAATTTGGCCTTCTTGCCCGGCGGGATGTCGAAGGCGTCGTGCAGCACCATGACCTGTCCGGAGCAGTCCTTGCCGGCGCCGATGCCGATGGTGATGATGGCGAGGCCGGCGGTGACTTCGGCGGCCAGTACGGCGGGAATGGCTTCGAGCACGATCATCGTCGCGCCGGCTTCCTGCAATGCCAGCGCATCGTCCTTCAGCCGCTGCGCGGCGGCTTCGCCCTTGCCCTGCACCTTGTAGCCACCCAGCGCATGTACCGACTGCGGCGTCAGGCCGACGTGGCCGCAGACCGGGATGCCGCGGTGTACGAGAAATTCGACGGTGGCGGCCATCTCGCGGCCGCCTTCCAGCTTGACCATCTGGGCGCCGGCGGCCATCAGCGTGACGGCGTTGCGGAAGGCCTGTTCCGGCGATTCCTGGAAGCTGCCGAAGGGCATGTCGGCAATGATGAACGGGCGGTCGCTGCCGCGCTTGACGGCGGCAGTGTGGTAGGCGATGTCGGCGACGGTGACCGGCAGCGTCGTGTCGTGGCCCTGGATGACGTTGCCCAGCGAGTCGCCGATCAGCAGCACCTCGACGCTGGCGCCGTCGAGCAGACGGGCGAAGCTGGCGTCGTAGCAGGTGAACATGACGACCTTCTCGCCGGCGGCGTACAGCTTGGCGAGATCGGCCTGGGTCAGGCGACGGGTGGTGACTTGCGCAGACATGGGGGATTCAGTTCCGGAAGACGAAATAGACGGCGCCAAGGATACACAGGGCAGCCCACAGATAGTCAAGCTTCAGCGGCTGGTTCATGTAAAAGATGACGAAGGGCACGAACACCGTCAGGGTGATCACTTCCTGCAGGATCTTCAGTTGGGCCAGGCTCATCTCGGTGTGGCCGATGCGGTTGGCCGGCACCTGGATCAGGTATTCGAACAGGGCGATGCCCCAGGAGACCAGTGCGGCGATCCACCACGGCTTCTCGTTCAGGTGCTTGAGGTGGGCATACCAGGCGAAGGTCATGAACACGTTCGACAGCGCCAGCAGCACCACCGTCTGCCAGATGACGGGAACGTGCAGCCCGAACAGGGTCACAGACGGACGATGCCCTGGTTGGCGACGGCCGGCAGCCAGGCGGTGATGTGCCCGCGGCCGGGCAGGCGCAGGTCGGGGGCGAGTTCGGCCAGCGGTTGCAGGACGAAGGCGCGCAGATGCAGGCGCGGGTGCGGCAGGGTCAGTTCGGGCAGGTCGAGATATTGGTCGTCGTAGAGCAGCAGATCGAGGTCAAGCGTGCGCGGGCCGTTCTTCTCGGCGCGCAGACGGCCGAAGCGGCGCTCGATGTCGAGCAGTTCCTCAAGCAGGGCCTGTGGCATCAGCCTCGTTTCAAGCAGGGCGACAGCATTGACGAATTCCGGCTGATCGACGATGCCAACCGGTGCCGTCCGGTACAGCGACGAACAGCGGATCACCTTGCTGTCCGGTAGATTGGCCAGGGCGCCAAAGGCGGCGCGGAGGGTGCTCGCCGGATCGCCGAGATTGGCGCCGAGGGCGATGTAGGCAGCGCTCATTCAGCGGCCGGCGCGCTGCCGGCGTTTGACGGTTTCTTGCGCCGGCGGCGGCGCTTCTTGTCGCCGGCCTGTTCGGGCAGCAGCATCTGCGCCCGCTCTTCGCCGTCGACGCTCTGGAAGCGGGTCCACCACTCGCCCAGTTCCCTGTCCACTTCGCCCGATTCGGCGCGCAGCAGCAGGAAGTCGTAGCCGGCACGGAAGCGTGGCTGTTCAAGCAGGGAATACGGGCGCTTGCCGGCGCGCTGCTCGAAACGCGGCTGGAGCAGCCAGATGTCCTTGATGTCGCCGGCGATGCGTCGTGTGATGGCGAGCTTTTCACCCTGCACGTCGAGCACCGTGTCCATCGCCTGGAACAGCGCCGGGATCTTCGCTTCGCCATCGGCCTTCATCTTTTCCCAGTGGGCCAGCACTTCGTGCCAGAGCAGACAGGCGAACAGGAAACCGGGCGAGGTGCCTTTACCACGGCTGATGCGGTCATCGGTGTTGGCCAGGGCCAGCATGACGAATTTCTCGCCCATCGGCTGTTCGAGGATGACGTCGAGCATCGGCAGCAGGCCGTGGTGCAGGCCCTCGTCGCGCAGTTGGGTGATGCATTTGACCGAGTGGCCGGAGGTCAGCAGCTTGAGCATCTCGTCGAACAGACGGGCAGCCGGCACGTTCTCCAGCAGTACGGCCATCTCGCGGATCGGCCGCTTGGCCTCGGGATCGATCGACAGGCCCAGCTTGGCCGCCAGGCGCACGGCACGCAGCAGGCGTACTGGGTCTTCGCGGTAGCGGGCGCGCGGCTCGCCAATCATGCGCAGGGTCCGCGCCTTGAGGTCGCCGACGCCGTGGTGGTAGTCGACGATGGCCTCGGTGGTCGGGTCGTAGTACAGCGCGTTGGCGGTGAAGTCGCGGCGCGCCGCATCTTCCATCTGGCTGCCGAAGACGTTGTCGTGCAGCACCCGGCCGTGTTCGTCTTTCTTGGTGTCTTCGCCGAGCTGGCCGCGGAACGTGGTGACCTCGATCTGTTCCTGGCCCATCATCACGTGGACGATCTGGAAGCGGCGGCCGATGATGCGCGAGCGGCGGAAGGCGCGGCGTACTTCCTCAGGCGTGGCGTCGGTGGCGACGTCAAAGTCCTTCGGCTCGGCACCAATCAGCAGGTCGCGCACGGCGCCGCCGACGACGTAGGCCTTGTGGCCGTTTTCCTGCAGTGTTTCGCAGACGCGCCGGCTGCCCGAACTGATGCGGTCGCGGGTGATGCCGTGGGTGGAGACGGGGATGACGGCCGGCTCATGCTGGCCGGGCCGGGCTTTCTTGCCGCTGAAAACGCGGGAAATGAATTTTCGGATCACGAATTGCCGTTAGCTGTGGAGGGGGGAGTGCGCATATCCACGGTGCGCCGCGGGCGCTCTCCCTGTCCTGCGGAAAACGCGGATTCTACCGCAATGTGATGATTTTCCAGTTCATTTGCGTGGCATGGGCACGCAGTTTGTCATCCGGGTCTACGGCGACTGGCTGGCTGACCTTGCCCATCAGCGGCAGATCGTTGTGCGAGTCGCTGTAGAAATAGCTGTCGGCGAAGCTGCCCCACCACAGGCCAAGGCTCTCCAGCCACTGCTCGACGCGGACGATCTTGCCGCGCTGGAAGGAGGGCGTGCCGGTCGGTGCACCGGAAAAGGCGCCGCTGTTCACATCGGCCGCCGGAATGGTGCCGATCAGGTGCGGAATGGCGAATTCGCGGACGATCGGCCCGGTAACGAAGCTGTTGGTGGCGGTGACGATAGCGCACAGGTCGCCGTTGGCCAGGTGCTCGGCGACCAGTTGGCGGGCGGCCGGCGAGATGATCGGCTGGATGTGGCGGGCCATGTACTCGCGATGCCAGGCATCGAGCTCCGGCCGTTCGTGGCGGGCCAGCGGTTGCAGCTGGAAGGCAAGGAAAGCCTGAATGTCGAGCGTACCGGCCTTGTAGTGCTCGTAGAACTCGATGTTTTTCGCTTCCTGGATTTCGCGGTCGACGACGCCGCGGGAGATCAGGAACTGCGCCCACTCGAAGTCGGAGTCGCCGGCTAGCAGTGTGTTGTCGAGATCAAAGAGGGCGAGATTCATTCGGCGTGTTCCTGTGAAAGCAGTTCGCGCAGCAGCGGCAGGGTGACCGGGCGCTTTTGTTCGAGGGTGTATTGGTCGAGCGCGACGATCAGCATCGACAGCGTGCGCATGTCGCGCGAGGCATGGCGTAGCAGGTAATTGACGATTTCCGGCGTCAACTTGAGCGCCCGCTCGCGGGCCTGACAGGCGATGGCGGCAGCCTTCTCGGCATCAGTCAGCGGCAGCAAGCGGTAGATCAGGCCGGAGCCGAGGCGGGTCCGCAGATCCTCGCGCAGGGCAAGATGGGCAGGCGGTTGGGGGGCGGCAGTCAGCAGGCGGCCGCCGCTGGCCTTGATCTGGTTGAACAGCGCGAACAGCGCGACCTGACCATTGGCATCGAGCTGATCGACGTTATCTACGGCCAGCGTCTCGTCGCCGGCCACACCCGCCAGCGCCGGATTGTGCGCCGCGTCGACATAGCGGAAGCGGCTGGCCAGCAGCAGGTGCGATTTGCCGCAACCCGCCTCGCCGTGCAGGCAGAACGCGGTATCCGCCGGTTCGCCGGCCAGCCAACCGGTGAGCATGGTCAGCGTTTCGGCATTACCCCCGGGGACGAAGTTGTCCAGCGAGGGCGGACTTTCCGGCAGCAGGTCAAGAATCAGCTGGCGCATCGGGAGCTTACTGCCAGCTGACCAGCCCGTAATTTTTCTTGCCGCGGCGCAGGATGGTGAAGCGGCCGAACAGGTGTTCGTCGGCGCTAAAGCTGTGGTCAAGTGCCTCGACCTTGTAGCCGTTGATCGCGACGCTGCCGCCCTGGATGAAGGTCCGCGCTTCCGATTTCGACTTGGCCAGGCCGGCGGCCACCAGCGCGTCGATCAGGCTGGCGTTGGCCTTGCCGATCTCCACCCCCGGCATGCCGTCCTGGGCCAGTTGTTCGAGGTCGTTTTCAGTCAACTCGGCCAACTGGCCGGAAAACAGGCATTCGCTGATGCGCCGCGCGGCCATCAAGGCGACTTCGCCATGCACCAGACGGGTGGCTTCCTCGGCCAGGATGCGCTGAGCTTCCGGCTTGCCGCCGCTGGCCTTGTCGGTGGCCTCGATCTCGGCGATGCGCGCAACCGGCAGGAAGGTGAAGAAGTTCAGGAACTTGTAGACGTCGGCGTCCGAGGTATTCAGCCAGAACTGGTAGAAGGCGTAGGGCGAAGTCTTCTTCGGGTCGAGCCAGACGGCGCCGGATTCGGTCTTGCCGAACTTGGTGCCGTCGGCCTTGGTGATCAGCGGCACGGTCATGCCATAGACCTGCTTGTGGTGCAGGCGGCGGGTCAGGTCGGTGCCGGCGACGATGTTGCCCCACTGGTCGGAACCGCCGATTTGCAGCACGCAGCCGTGGCGCTTGTACAACTCGGCGAAGTCGTAGCCCTGCAGCAGGCTGTAGGAAAACTCGGTGTAGGAAATGCCCTGGTCTTCGCGTTGCAGGCGCTGTTGTACCGATTCCTTCTTGATCATGGCGTTGACCGAGAAGTGCTTGCCGATGTCGCGCAGGAATTCGAGGCAGTTCATGCCAGCGAACCAGTCATGGTTGTTGGCCATGATCGCCGGGTTGGCGCCGTCGAACTTGAGGAAGGGGGCGACCTGATCGCGGATCTTGCCGACCCACGAGGCGATCACGTCCGGCGTGTTCAGCTTGCGCTCGGTGGCCTTGAAGCTCGGGTCGCCGATCATGCCGGTGGCCCCGCCGACCAGGGCGATCGGCTTGTGCCCGGCTTCCTGGAAGCGCTTGAGGATCAGCACCGGCACCAGGTGGCCGAGGTGCAGGCTGTCCGCCGTCGGGTCGAAGCCGCAATAGAGCGTCACCGATTCCTCAGTCAGCAACTGGTCGAGCGCCTGAGCGTCGGTGATCTGGGCGATCAGGCCGCGCTCATGCAGATCCTGGATCAGGGGGGACTGGTACATGCTTTTGCTCCACTGGGCGGGCGCCATCGCGCCGAAAAATCGGACCGACGATTTTAGCAGAGGCGCAGGCGTGTGACCGGCGGGTGTTTGAGGACAGGGCAATCGCCTGAGCAGCTCCGGACCCGGCATCTTGGCGCTTGATGCATATCCGCTGCCAGATCTTGCCAAGGCGCAGGGCAGGCCTGATGTCATTGTTGGTCGTCTTTTAGGGGTCTGGAATATTAGTGCTTAATTACACTGATTTCCTTGGAATATCAGTGACTTGTTAAGTATTTCTCGCCTCTTGCTGGCGCTATTTGCTCATGAGATGATCGGCGGCGACTGACTTGAAGTCGTCAGCCTTTGTGCGGCGCATTCGACAAATAACTTACAAAGACTTCACCCCAGAGGAGATGGTCATCATGAACGGGATTTCGGCTTGGTGGGGCAGGATCGGCCTGCAATTGAAGCTGCAGCTGTTGATCCAGGGGTTCCTGATCATCGTCCTGGTTGGCGCCCAGCAGTGGATTTTTCGCCTGTTTGAAGACCAGTTGCTGCACGCCGCCAAGGAACGGGCGATGACCGTCGCCGACGGTGCGATCAATGGCCTGAATGTCCTGATGATCATCAAGGCTGGTGGCGCCGACGAGGTGATCAGCGACCCCAAGGCCCGCGCCCAGTTCATCGAGAAAATGGGCAAGTCGGAGCTGGTCAGGGAACTCCGGGTGATCCGCGGCAAGGGCATCGACGACGAATTCGACGGCGGCTTGCCGCAGGAGAAGGCGGTCGACGATCTCGACAACCGCGTGCTGGCCACCGGCAATATCGAATCCCTGCTGGTGCACAAGGGCGACGAAGCGACGTTGCGCATGGTTGTGCCCTACATCGCCAAGAAGAATTTCCGCTCGATCGACTGCCTCGAGTGCCATGGCGTCGACGAAGGCGCCGTGGTCGGGGCGGCCAGCGTGACCATTGACGTTCAGGACGACATGGCGGCTATCGAGGCGATCAATATCGGCATGTGGATCGGCCAAGGCATCCTGCAAGTGGTGCTGTTCTTCGTCATCGGCTTGATCGTCCGCCGTCTGCTCAGCCAGTTGGGCGGCGAGCCGGCCTATGTCATCGATATCATCCGGCAGATCGCCAGTGGCAACCTGACTGCCCAGATCGTGACCCGGGATCGCGATGACAGCAGCCTGCTGTACACCACCAAGCAGATGCAGGTCGGACTGAAGGGCATGATCGGTCGCATTCTCTCGACTTCGGACCAACTCGCCATGAACGCCCGCCAGTTGTCCGCTTCGTCGCGGCAGGTCTTGCACGCCTCGGAGAAACAGAGCGATTCGTCGGCAGCAGTCGCCTCGTCGATCGAGGAAATGACCGTCTGCGTCGGGCAGATTTCCGAAAACGCCTCGGGGGCGCAGAAATATGCCGCAGAGACCGGCGGGCTGGCCAAGGAGGGTGCCGGTGCCGTGCGCGCGGTGATCGCCGAGATGGACAAGATTTCGACGGCGGTGAGCAATTCGTCCCGCGTCATCACCTCGCTGGGCGAGCAGTCGCACCAGATTTCCAATATCGTCAATGTAATCAAGGAAATTGCCGATCAGACCAACCTGCTGGCCCTCAATGCGGCTATCGAAGCCGCCCGTGCCGGCGAGCAGGGGCGCGGTTTCGCGGTGGTCGCCGACGAAGTCCGCAAGCTGGCGGAACGCACCTCCCATTCGACCCAGGAAATCGCCGCCATGATCCAGTCGGTCCAGGGCGGCACCGACGACGCGGTGGCCGGCATGGCCCATGGCAGCGTCCTGGTCGACGAAGGTGTACACATGGTCAGCACCACGGGTACCTCGATGGAAAAGATCCAGGATGGCGTGCAGAAGGTGCTGGCCGCCGTCGACGACATCTCCTCGGCGCTGCGCGAACAGAGTTCGGCCAGTCACCTGATCGCCCGCAATGTTGAGAGCATCGCCGAGATGACCGAGGAGACGAGCGTCATCATCAAACAGGTCTCTGCTTCGGCGGCCCAGCTCGAGCAACTCGCGGCGAGCCTGAAGTCGGCGGTGGGCGAGTTCAAGCTCTGAGTCGATAGGCCAGTGTGATCCGGCGGGTTAGGGAGGTCCGCCGGTTTCGGGTAAAATCGCGTTCTTTCCAGCGGATGTTTCCGCACCTGGCACATTTCCCGGACCATGACCCAGAACACTTCCCTCTCCTACCGTGATGCCGGCGTCGATATCGATGCCGGTGATGCTCTCGTCGAGCGTATCAAGCCGCTGGCCAAAAAGACCCTGCGCGAAGGCGTGCTCGGCGGCATTGGTGGTTTTGGTGCCCTGTTCGAAGTGCCGAAGCGCTACAAGGAGCCGGTGCTGGTTTCCGGTACCGACGGCGTCGGGACCAAGCTGCGCCTGGCTTTCGACCTGAACCGCCATGACACGGTCGGCCAGGATCTGGTCGCCATGAGCGTCAATGACATCCTGGTGCTGGGCGCCGAGTCGCTATTCTTTCTCGATTACTTCGCCTGCGGCAAACTCGATGTCGATACCGCTGCTTCCGTCGTCGGTGGTATTGCCAAAGGCTGCGAACTGGCCGGTTGCGCGCTGATCGGTGGCGAAACCGCCGAAATGCCGGGTATGTACCCGGCCGGCGAATACGATCTGGCCGGCTTTGCCGTCGGCGTTGTTGAAAAATCCAAGGCGATTGATGGCAAGTCCATCGCTCCGGGCGACGTCGTCCTCGGCCTGGCTTCCTCCGGCGCCCACTCCAACGGTTACTCGCTGGTGCGCAAAATTATCGAACGCTCCAATCCCGACATGAACGCCAAGTTCGACGGCGAGCGCACGCTGGCCGACGTCGTCATGGCGCCGACCCGCATCTACGTCAAGCAAGTGCTGGCGACGATGGAAAAGGTAAACATCAAGGGCATGGCCCACATCACCGGCGGCGGCCTCCTCGAGAACGTGCCGCGCGTGCTGCCGGAAAACACTGTCGCCGAACTGCAGAAGGCCGCCTGGCCGCGGCCCAAGCTGTTCGACTGGATGCAGGCCGAAGGCAATGTCGCCGAAAACGAAATGCACCGTGTCTTCAACTGCGGTATCGGCCTGGTGGTCGTTGTCGCCGCTGCCGATGCCGAGGCGGCGATGGCCGAATTGCGGGCCCAGGGCGAAAGCGTCTATCGCATTGGCCAGATCCGGGCCCGTTCGGGTGACGAAGCGCAGACTCTGGTGGTCTGATCGTCTGCTGCGGATCGTCGCCATCGGCGGCGGCCTGCTTCTGCTTCATTTGCCACTGCCGGTAGCGGCCGACGACGGAGCCATAGAGCCGACGGCGGCCAGCTTCGGCACTGCCGCCGTTCTCGATGCCGATTTTCCTGGTCTGCGCGGCGACGCCAGCTTTTACGGCGACGGCTTCTCTGGTCGGCGCACGGCCTCCGGCGAGCGTTTCGATCCCCGCCGCTTCACCGCCGCCAGCAACCGCTTCGCGCTCGGTACACGGCTCGCTGTGCTGCGCCCCGACAACGGGCGGTGTGCCGTGGTCAAAGTCAACGACCGCATGCACCGCAAGCACCGGCGCCGCATTATCGACGTTGCGCGCGGCGTGGCCGAGCATCTTGGCATGCTGCGGGCCGGTGTCGTCGTGGTGCGTGTGATGCCGCTGGCGGATGGCTGGTCGGGGAAGGGCGAAGCCGCCTGTCGTGCCGTTTTTGCGGAAATCCTTAACTGTGCGGACTGTCCACTGGAGGACGCGTCCGACTGAGGGCGTCGGAGCCACGCAATTGCTTGGGACGCTTGCTATCCCTTCGCTACAATCGTCATTTCTCGTCGGCGGTATAGCCGGCCCCCGCACTGGTTTCCGCCATGAAGAAAAAATTGCCTTCCACTGTCGTCGCTCTGGCCCTGCTCGGCCTGGTGGCTGTCGGCTATCTCGCCTATAGCGCCAATCGGGCGCCGGTGCCGGCGACGGCCTCCCCCGGCAGCGCCCCGCCGGCCGGCGGCTTCGCTTTGGCCGTTGAGGTGGCGACGATCAAGGCCGTCGATTTCGCCGACGATGCGCTGGCCGTGGGTTCCCTGAAATCAGCCGAGTCGGTGGTGCTGCGTCCGGAAACCGCGGGACGCGTGGCGACGATCAATTTTGCCGACGGTGCGGTGGTGACCAAGGGGACGCCGCTGATCAGCCTCGACGCCAGCGTCCAGGAGGCCGACCTCCAGCAGGCGAAGGCCAATCTGGCCTTGGCCGAAAGTACGCATCGGCGCAATCTGGAATTGCTGGAACGGAAATTCCTCAGTCAGCAGGCGCTGGAAAGTTCGGGCGCCACACTGAAGGTTCAGGAAGCGGCGGTCAGCCTGGCGGCCGCCAAGCTGGCCAAGATGCGCATCCGGGCGCCGTTCTCTGGTGTAGTTGGTTTGCGCAACGTGAGCGTCGGCGATTACGTCAAGGAAGGTGCGGATCTGGTTAACATCGAGGAAATTGCCACCCTGCGTGCCGATTTCAAGTTGCCGGAAAGCTATATCGGTCGCCTGAGCAAGGGGTTGGTGCTGGAAGTGACCAGCGATGCGCTGCCTGGCGAACGGTTCCCGGCGGTGCTCGAAGCCGTCGATCCGTTGATTGATCAGGGCGGGCGTTCGCTGTCGGCCCGTGCCCGTCTGAATAACCGCGACGGCAAACTCCGCCCCGGCATGTTCGTGCGTGTCCGCCTGCTCTTTGGCGAGCGCCAGGCGGCACTGATGGTGCCCGAACAGGCGATCATTCCAGGCGCCCAGCCGGCCGTCTTCAAGGTGGTCGAGGGCAAGGCGACGCGCGTGCCGGTACGCCTCGGGGTGCGGCGGACGGCGCAGGTGGAGATTGTCGAGGGTCTGGTAGCCGGCGACGTGGTGGTCACTGCCGGCCAGCTGAAGCTGCGCGAGGGCATGGCAGTGCGGGCAGTCGGCGAAGGGGCGCCGGCGACCAGCGCGCCGGTGGCGGCCGGCAAATGAAAATCTCCGAGGTCTGCATCCAGCGGCCGGTGTTCGCCACCGTCCTGTCGCTGATCGTCATGCTGCTCGGCATCGTCTCCTACGACCGGCTGTCGGTACGCGAGTATCCGAAAATCGACGAGCCGGTGGTGACGGTAACGACGACTTATCGAGGCGCCTCGGCCGACATCATCGAGTCGCAGGTGACCAAACCGCTTGAGGATTCGCTGGCTGGCATCGAGGGCCTCGAGGTCATCACTTCCATTTCACGGGCCGAGAGCAGTCAGATCTCGGTGCGCTTCAAGCTCGAGCGCGAGCCGGATTCGGCCGCTTCCGACGTCCGCGACCGTGTCTCGCGGGTGCGCAACCGGCTGCCTGACGAGGTCGACGAGCCGGTCATCGCCAAGGTCGAGGCCGATGCCAACCCGGTCATCTGGCTGGCCTTCTCGTCGGACAAGCATTCGCCGCTGGAAGTCACCGACGTCGCCAACCGCATCGTCAAGCCGCGCTTGCAGACGTTGCCCGGCGCCGCCGACGTGCGCATCTTTGGCGAGCGCAAGTTCGCCATGCGCATCTGGCTCGACAAGCAGCGCCTGGCGGCCTACCAGCTAACGCCGGCCGACGTCGAGGACGCCTTGCGCCGGCAGAATGTCGAGGTGCCGGCCGGCCGTATCGAAAGCCGCCAGCGCGAGTTTTCCGTGGTGGCGACGACCGACCTGAAAACACCGGAAGAATTTGCCGCCGTCATCGTCAAGATGGCCAGTGGTTATCCGGTGAGCATCGGTGATCTCGGCCGCGTCGAGATCGGCCCCGCCGCCGAACGCAGCACGGTGCGCTTCAAGGGCCGCTCGGCGGTCGGCTTGGGCCTGATCAAGCAGGCGACGGCTAATCCACTTGAACTGTCGAAGGCGCTGCGCGCCGAATTGCCGCAGCTGATCAAGCAACTGCCGGAAGGCATGCGCGCCGACATTTCCTACGATTCCTCGATATTCATCGATCGTTCAATCGAGTCGGTGTTCAAGACCATCGGCGAGGCCATCCTGCTCGTCCTGGCAATCATCTTCTTCTTCCTGCGCAATCTGCGGGCGACGCTGATTCCGCTGGTCACCATCCCGGTCTCGCTGGTCGGCGCCTTTGCCATCATGTTCGTGCTCGGATTCTCGATCAACACGCTGACCCTGCTCGCCCTGGTGTTGGCCATCGGCCTGGTGGTCGACGACGCCATCGTTGTCCTGGAAAACATCTATCGCCACATTGAAGAAGGCGTACCGCGCCTGCAGGCGGCGCTGCAGGGGGCTAAGGAAATCGGTTTCGCCGTGGTCGCCATGACCCTGACCCTGGCCGCCGTCTATGCGCCGGTGGCCTTCATGACCGGGCGCACTGGCAAGCTGTTCATCGAATTCGCCCTGACCCTGGCCGGCGCCGTGCTGGTGTCCGGCTTCGTCGCTTTGACCCTGTCGCCGATGATGTGCTCGGTACTGCTCAAGCACGAGGAAAAACACGGCAAGGCCTTCCTCGCCATCGAGGGCTTCCTCAACTGGCTGAACGACGGCTACCGGCACGTGCTGACGACGGCGCTGAACCGCCGCTGGCTGGTCATGCTCGGCTTCTTCGTCGTCGCTGCTTCCTGCGGCCTGTTGCTCAAGGCGCTGAAATCCGAGCTGGCGCCGATCGAGGACCGTGGCGTCATCCTCGGTGTGTTCTCCGGCCCGGATGGGGCGACGCTCGACTACACCGAGAAGTACGCCCGCCAGCTGGAAGGCATCTACAGCCAGACCCGGGATGTCGAGCGCTTCTTCGTCGTCGCCGGCAACCCGACCGTAAGCCAGGGTATCTCCTTCGTTGGCTTGACCGACTGGGCCGAGCGCGACCGGCGCTCGCCAGACATCGCCAAGGAACTGTTCCCTAAATTTGCCGCCATCCCTGGCGTGCTCGCCTTCCCGGTAACGCCACCATCACTCGGCCAGAGCCCGCGCGAGCGGCCGATCAATTTCGTCATCGCCACCTCGGCCTCCTACGCCGAACTGGACGAGGTGACCAACCAGTTCCTCGCCGAACTGCGCAAGAACCCCGGACTGACCAACGTCGATACCGATCTCAAACTGAACAAGCCGGAACTTTCGGTCATCGTCCGCCGCGACAAGGCGGCCGATATCGGCGTGCCGGTGGAGACCATCGGGCGGACCCTGGAAACCCTGCTCGGCGGTCGCCAGGTCACCCGCTTCAAGCGTGATGGCGAGCAGTACGACGTGATCGTCCAGGTCGCCGATGTCGAGCGCAGCAACCCGGATGACATCCGCGACATCTACGTGCGTGGCCGCGATGGCAGCATGATCGCCCTCGACAATCTGGTCGATCTCGACGAGACGGTGGCGCCGCGCGAACTCAACCACTTCGGCCAGCGCCGGGCGGTGTCCATCACCGCCAACCTGGCGCCCAACTACACGATGGGCGAGGCGCTAAGCTACCTTGATGATCTCGCCGTCCAGATGCTGAAGCCCGGCTATGCCGCTGACTACAACGGCCAGTCGCGTGAATTCCGCCAGTCATCGTCCTCGCTGGCGATCACCTTCGTCCTGGCGCTGGCCTTCATCTACCTGGTGCTGGCGGCGCAATTCGAAAGCTTCCGCGACCCCTTCATCATCATGCTCACCGTGCCCCTGTCCATGGCTGGCGCGCTGCTGGCCTTGTGGCTGACCGGCGGCACGCTCAACGTCTACAGCCAGATCGGCCTGGTCACCCTGGTCGGGCTGATCACCAAGCACGGCATCCTGATCGTCGAGTTCGCCAATCAGCTACAGGAGAAGGGGCGCGAACTGAAGGAGGCGGTGATCGAGTCGGCGACGCTGCGCCTGCGCCCCATCCTGATGACCACCGGGGCCATGGTGCTGGGCGCCCTGCCGCTCGCCATGGCCAGCGGCGCCGGCGCCGAATCGCGCCAGCAGATCGGTTGGGTCATCGTCGGTGGCCTGCTGCTCGGCACCTTCTTTACGCTGTTCGTGGTGCCGACGGTTTACACGCTGTTGGCGGCGCGCAAGGAAGCGCTGCCGGAAGCGGCTCCGGCGGTAGCTTAGGCGCCGAGAAAGGCGCCCACCCGCCCGGCGATCCGGGCGGCAAGTTGTTGATCGAGGCAGTCGAAGTTCTCGGCCGCGAAGGAGTTGCCCAGCCAGGTGATCTGGCGCTTGGCCAACTGGCGGGTGGCGTAAATGCCACGGTCGCGCATTTCCGTGCGCGGCATCAGGCCATCCTGCGCTTCCCAGACCTGGCGGTAGCCGACGCAGCGCATCGAGGGCAGGTTCACGCTCAACGCGTATTTCGTCCGCAACTGTCGAACCTCCTCGTCGAGCCCGGCCAACAGCATCTCGTCGAAACGGCGGGCGATGCGTTCGTGCAACACGCCGCGCTCGGCGGGCAGGAGGGCGAGCGACAGGAAGTCATAGGGCGCTGTCTGTTTTTCGCTTGCCGCCAGCAGTTCCGACATCGGCCGGCCGCTGAGCAGGCAGATCTCCAGTGCCCGCTGCAGGCGCTGGCTGTCGCCCGGGTGCAGGCGGGCGGCGGTGGCCGGGTCGAGCGTCGACAGCCGGGCATGCATGGCCGGCCAGCCTTTGCTGGCGGCCTCGGCATCGATCTCGGCGCGCAATGCCGCATCGGCCTGCGGCAGTTCGGCCAGACCGTGCAGCAGGGCGCGGAAATAGAGCATGGTGCCGCCGACCAGCAGCGGCACCTTGCCGGCCGCCGTGATTTCCGCCATCGCTGACAACGCGTCGGCGCGGAAGCGGGCGGCCGAATAGCTTTCCTCCGGCGAGATCAGATCGATCAGCCGGTGCGGATAGCGGGCCAGTGTCGCCACATCCGGCTTGGCCGTGCCGATGTTCATGTCGCGGAAGATCTGCGCCGAATCGACGCTGATCAGCTCGACCGGAAAGCGCTCGGCCAGCGCCATGGCGACCGCCGTCTTGCCCGAGGCTGTCGGGCCCATGAGCAGGATGGCGGGGGGAAGGCGGGAGGAAGTCATGGCGGCGGATGTTAACACGCTGGCGCCGATGAGCCGCCGCCGGAGTCAGCTCCCTGGGTGCCAAAGGAAACGCCCCGGCGAAGCGGGGCGTTCTCTGTCGGGGTCGGGCGTCTGTTGCGCCTTTTTCCAGGTGCTGCTTAAGCCATCGCCTCGTACAACGGCAGAGTCAGGAACTCCGGGTAATCCGGGGTCAGTGACATGCGGTCGAAGATTTCGGCGGCCTTGTCGTAGGAGGCGGTGTCTTCGCCTTGCGCGCTGACGGTGGTCTTCACCTTGGCCAGTTCCTCGGCGATCATCGGCCGGACCATGTCGACGGTGACCTTGCGGCCGTCGTCGAGGATGCCCTTGGGCGAGACCACCCACTGCCAGACTTGCGAGCGGCTGATTTCGGCGGTGGCGGCGTCTTCCATCAGGTTGTGGATGGGCACGCAGCCGTTGCCGGCCAGCCAGCTACCCAGATAGTGGATGCCGACGTTGATGTTGTTGCGCAGGCCGGCTTCGGTGATCGGCTGTTCCGGTTTGAAATCGAGCCACTGGGCCGGGCCGAACTTGCCTTCAACCTGCTTTTCGAACTGGTTCGGCTTGTTGCCGAGCACCTTGACGAACTCTTCCATGGCGATCGGCACCAGGCCCGGGTGGGCGACCCAGCCGCCGTCGTAGCCGTCGTTGGCGTCGCGGGTCTTGTCGTGGCGGATGCCGGCCAGCGCCTTTTCGTTGGCCACCGGGTCGTTCTTGATCGGGATCAGGGCCGACATGCCGCCCATGGCCGGGGCGCCGCGCTTGTGGCAGGCCTGGACCAGAGCCAGGGCGTAGGAGCGCATGAAGGGCACTTCCATGGTGATGGCACCGCGTTGAGCCAGGCAGAAGTCCTTGTTCTTCTTGAACTTCTTGATGCAGGAGAAGATGTAGTCCCAGCGACCGGCGTTAAGGCCAGCCGAGTGCTCGCGCAGTTCGTAGAGGATTTCTTCCATCTCGAAGGTGGCGAGGATGGTTTCGACCAGCACCGTGGCCTTGATGGTCCCCTGCGGCAGGCCGATGTGGTCCTGGGCGATGACGAAGATGTCGTTCCACAGACGGGCTTCGAGGTGGCTTTCCATCTTCGGCAGGTAGAAGAAGGGGCCGGCGCCGCGGGCGATCTGTTCCTTGGCGTTGTGGAAGAAGACGACGGCGAAG
>PHCE01000009.1 GCA_002840765.1 Betaproteobacteria bacterium HGW-Betaproteobacteria-7 | reverse complement strand
GGCCGGGGCAGCGGCGCCGGCACCGGTTTCCACCTTGATCAGCACAGCCCCTTCGCTGACCTTGGAACCGAGCTGGACCAGCACCTCCTTGATCACGCCAGCCACGGTGGACGGCACGTCCATCGTCGCCTTGTCGGATTCCAGCGTGGCGATCGCGTCGTCAACCTTGATGCTGTCGCCGACCTTGACGAACAGGTCGATCACCGGCACGTCGGAGAAGTCGCCGATATCCGGGACCTTGACCTCGACCACAGCACCACCGGCGGCTGCCGGGGCGGCAGCGGCTGGTGCGGCGACCGGAGCCGCAGCGGCAGCTTGCGGGGCCGGTGCGGCGGCAGCGGCGCTACCGGCTTCGACCTTGATCAGGACAGCCCCTTCGCTGACCTTGGAACCGACCTGGACCAGCACTTCCTTGATCACGCCTTCGACGGTGGACGGCACGTCCATGGTGGCCTTGTCCGATTCCAGCGTGGCGATGGCGTCGTCAACCTTGATCGTGTCGCCGACCTTGACGAACAGGTCGATGACCGGCACTTCGGAGAAATCGCCGATATCGGGGACTTTGACTTCGATGAGTTGGCTCATTGTCGTCTCCTCCCTTAAACCGACATCGGATTCGGCTTGGCCGGATCCAGGTTGTATTTGACCAGGGCGGCAGCGACCTTTTCGCGGGCAATCTCGCCGTTGTCAGCCAGCGCCTTGAGGGCAGCCAGCGTCACCCAGTGACGATCGACTTCGAAGAAGTGACGCAGTTTTTCGCGGGTGTCGGAACGGCCGAAACCGTCGGTGCCCAGCGTGACGTACGGTGCCTTGACGAAGGGACGGATCTGCTCGGAGAACAGCTTGATGTAGTCGGTCGAGGCGATGACCGGGCCTTTGGCGCCCGCCAGCTTCTGCTCGACGTGCGACAGCTTCGGCTCTTCCAGCGGATGCAGCAGGTTCCAACGTTGCACGTCCTGACCATTGCGGGCCAGTTCGTTCATGCTGGTACAGCCCCACAGGTCGGACTCGACACCCCAGTCCTTCTTCAGCAGTTCGGCGGCGGCGATGACTTCGCGGAAAATGGTGCCAGAGCGCCGACCGGCATTTCCGGGTGCTCGTAGTTCTCGTTCATTACCGTCAGGTAATAGAAGACGTCTTCCTGCTCCTGGAACATGCGGCGCATGCCGTCCTGCGTAACGACAGCGACTTCATACTGGAAGGTCGGGTCGTAGGAAACACAGTTCGGGATCAGGTTGGAGAGAATCAGGCTGTGGCCGTCTTCGTGCTGCAGGCCTTCGCCGTTCAGCGTCGTGCGGCCGGCGGTACCGCCGATCAGGAAGCCGCGGGCGCGTTGGTCGCCCGCCGCCCAGCAGAGGTCGAGCACGCGCTGCATGCCGAACATCGAGTAGCAGATGTAGAACGGAATGGTCTGCACGTTATGCACGGAATACGAGGTGGCAGCAGCAATCCAGTCGCTCATCGCGCCCGACTCGTTTATGCCTTCCTGCAGTACCTGGCCGGTGGTCGATTCCTTGTAGAACATCAGCTGGTCATGGTCTTCCGGCACGTAGTTCTGGCCTTGCTGGTTCCAGATACCGACCGAGCGGAACATGCCTTCCATACCGAAGGTGCGGGATTCATCCGGCACGATGGGAACGACGTTCTTGCCGACATTCTTGTCCTTCAACATCATGTTCATGATGCGGACGATGGCCATGGTCGTGGACAACTCACGGCCTTCGCCGGAAGCCTTCAACAGCGCGGCGAAAGTCTCGAGCGCCGGAATCTGCAGCGGCTCGGCCTTACGCCGGCGCGACGGCAGGAAGCCGCCGAGGTCCATGCGCCGCTGGCGCATGTACTTGTACTCTTCCGAATCTTCGGCGAAGGTCAGGTAGGGCAGCTCTTCCAGCTTGTCGTCGGGCACCGGCAGCGCGAAACGGTCGCGGAAGCGCGCGATCTGCTCCTTGTCCATTTTCTTCTGCTGGTGCGAGATGTTCATCGCCTCGCCGGCCTGGCCCATGCCGAAGCCCTTGATGGTCTTGGCCAGGATCAGCGTCGGCGCGCCCTTGTGGGTGACGGCGGCGTTGTAGGCGGTGAAGATCTTGAAGATGTCGTGGCCGCCACGATTCAGATTCCAGATCTCGTCGTCGGTCCAGTCGGCGACCAGTTCGGCCAGTTCCGGCGTGTTGAAGAAGTACTCGCGGACGTAGGCGCCGTTCTTCGCTTTGAAGGTCTGGTACTCGCCGTCGCACAGTTCCATCATGCGTTTCTTCAGGATGCCCTTCTTGTCGCGCTGGAACAACGCATCCCAGTGGGTGCCCCAGACCAGCTTGATGACATTCCAGCCGGCGCCGCGGAATTCGCCTTCCAGTTCCTGGATGATCTTGCCGTTGCCGCGCACCGGGCCATCGAGGCGCTGCAGGTTGCAGTTGATGACGAAAATCAGGTTGTCCAGCTTTTCACGACCGGCCATGCCGATGGCGCCGAGCGATTCGACTTCATCCGTCTCGCCGTCGCCGAGGAAAGCCCAGACCTTGCGCTGCTCGGCCTTTTTCGCATCGATCAGGCCGCGCGAGGCGAGGTACTTCATGAAGCGCGCCTGGTAGATCGCCTGGATCGGGCCGAGACCCATTGAGACGGTCGGGAATTGCCAGAAATCCGGCATCAGCCAGGGGTGCGGATAGGAGGAGATGCCCTTGCCGCCTGTTTCCTGGCGGAAGTTGTCCATCTGGTCGGCGGTCAGGCGGCCGAGCATGAAGGCGCGCGAATAGACGCCGGGAACCGAGTGGCCCTGGAAGAAGATCAGGTCACCGCCGGTGTCGTGGTCGAGGCTCTTCCAGAAATGCGAAAAGCCGACGTCGTAGAGGGCGGCGGCTGAAGCGAAGGAGGCAATGTGACCGCCGACGTTGGTGTCCTTGTTGGCACGAACGACCATGGCCATGGCGTTCCAGCGGATGTAGGAGTGGATCTTGATCTCCAGGTCCGGGTTGCCCGGATACTTCGGCTGCTGGTCGGCGGGGATGGTGTTGATGTATTCGGTGTTGGCCGAGTACGGGATGTCGATGCCGTCCTCACGCGCCTGGCCAATCAGTTTTTCGATCAGGAAGTGAGCGCGACCGGCGCCTTCCTGCGTGATGACGCCCTCGAGGGCATCCATCCATTCTTTGGTTTCCTGCGGATCGTTATCGGCAGGCGGGGAATTCGGCAGATCGGCCATGGTTTGTCTCCTGTGTTGTTTTGTTTTGCCTGTTGGGCAAAACAAACTTTAACGCTTAAAGGGGGCCAGCGGGCAGCTCTGTTTATCCGAGATTTCCCTATGCCGGCGTTTCGTATTGTAAAAACAAAATTCGTATCGTGCAATATCCGTAGTTTCCCTTAGAGCAATTTTTGCTCGCGGCAAAGTGAGACATTTTTAAATAGCGCCGGCAATTGCGCTGTATCAAGACAGGTGTAGGCCCGACTCTTATAATCGATGGTTTTGCATTGAACACAGGAGCGAACATGGCAGTAGTGATGCCCGCCCCGGCGGCCAGCCGGCACCTCATGTCCGGCAACGAAGCCGTCGCCCGCGCCGTCTGGGAATCCGGCGTCAAGGTGGCCGCTGCCTACCCGGGCACGCCGTCGACCGAGATGATGGAAGTGGTCTCGACCTATCCGGATCTCTACGCCGAGTGGTCGGTCAACGAGAAGGTGTCGCTGGAAGTCGCCATCGGTGCCTCCTATGCCGGCTCACGCGCTTTCTGCTGCATGAAGCATGTCGGCATGAACGTCGCCTCCGACGCGCTGATGACGCTGACCCTGACCGGCGTGGTCGGTGGCCTGGTGATCGCCATCGCCGACGATGTCGGCCTCTCCTCGTCGCAGAATGAGCAGGATTCCCGCTACTGGGGTCGCTTCGCCCACGTGCCGGTATTCGAACCGGCCGATTCGCAGGAGGCCTATGCGATGACGCTGGCCGCCTACCAACTGTCAGAACAGTTCCAGGTGCCGGTGATCCTGCGCATGACGACGCGCATCAATCATGTGAAGTCGCTGGTCACCGTCGGCGAGCGTGTGCCCCACAGCGGCGCCGGCTTCCAGAAAGAACCGGCGCGTTTCGTCATGGTGCCGGGCAATGCCGGCAAGCGCATTCCGCTGATGTTCCAGCGCGATGGCGAATTGCGCGTCGCCACCGAGACCTCGCCGCTCAATTTCATTGAGGACGGCAGCGACAAGCGCGTCGGCTTCATCGCCTCCGGCCCGGCCTACATGCACGTCAAGGAATCCTTCCCGAACGCCCCGGTGTTGAAGCTCGGCTTCTCCTGGCCGGTGCCGGTCGAGAAATGCCGCGAACTGGCGACGCTGGTCGACCAGGTTGTCGTCGTCGAGGAAGTCGAGCCGCTGGTCGAAACTGAATTGAAGGCGAAGGGCATCATGGTGCTTGGCAAGGAGATACTGCCGCTGCAGGGCGAACTGTCGCCGAACGTGCTCAAGCCGGCAATCGCCAGACTGCTCGGCGAACCGGCGCCGGCGATGACGGCCTTCGCCCCGATGCAGGTGTTCCCGCGGCCGCCGACCATGTGCGTCGCCTGCCCGCACCTCGGCGTCTATTACACGCTGTCGCAGGTGCGCAATCTGAACATCTCCGGCGACATCGGCTGCTACACACTGGGCGCCGGTCACCCGTGGCAGGCGATGGACACCTGCGTCTCGATGGGCGCCTCGATGGGCGTCGCGCTCGGCATGGACAAGGGCCGCGGCGAATCCGACAAGGACAAGCGCATCGTCGCCGTGATCGGCGACTCGACCTTCCTGCACATGGGCATGCAAGGCCTGCTCGACATGGTCTACAACAAGGCCAATGTCACCGTGCTGCTGCTCGACAACCGCGCCGTCGGCATGACCGGCGGCCAGGACAACCCGGGCAACGGTCGCGACATCCACGGCGAGGAAGCGCCGCGCATCGACTTCGCCAAGCTGGTCGCAGCATTGGGCGTCAAGGACGAGCGCATCCACGTGGTCAATCCTTACGAACTGCCGGTGCTGTTCAAGACCATCCGCGAGGAAGTGAAGGTGCCGGACGTCTCGGTCATCATCACCGACCAGCCCTGCGTGCTGATCAAGGACTACCACAAGCTGAAGCCCTTCGAAGTCATCGACGACAAGTGCACCGGCTGCGGCAACTGCATCGACGTCGGCTGCCCGGCCATCCACGTCACCCGGCGCGGCAAGGAAGTCAAGGCCAGCGGCAAGGAAGTCGATCTCGCCTTCGTCCGCATCGAAACCTCGGTGTGCACCGGCTGCGGCCTGTGCGTTCAGCCCTGTGCGCCGAAGGCCATCGTCCATCATGTGCCGACGGCACCGATCACGCTGCTCAAGGGAGGAGCCTGCGCATGAGCCAGACCACCAACATTCTCGTCGTCGGCATCGGCGGCCAGGGCGTCATGACCGCCACCGAAATCCTCGCCGAAGCCGCCATCGCCATGGGCCACGATGCCAAGAAGACGGAAGTCGCCGGCATGGCCCAGCGCGGCGGCGTCGTTTCCTCGCACCTGCGCTTCGGTCAGCGGGTCTTGTCGCCGCAGATCACGCCGGGTACCGCCGATGTGCTGCTCGGCTTCGAATCGGCCGAAACCATGCGCTGGCAGCACATGCTGAAACCGGGCGCGATCACGCTGATGAACACGGCGCGCCTGGTGCCGCCGGTAGTCGAACTGGGCCTCTTCGACTACCCGGACGATCCTCTGGCCGAAATCCGCAAGACCGGCAACAAGGTCGTCGCCTTCGATGCCACCTCGATTGCCCAGGCACTCGGCGACATCCGTCTTGGCAACACGGTGATGCTCGGCGCCATCGCCGACCATCTGCCGTTCCCGGCCGAGACGCTGCTCGACTGCGTGCTCAAACGTTTCCAGAAGAAGGGCGAGAAGCTGGTCGAACTGAACCGCCGGGCCTTTGAGGCAGGGCGGGCGGCAGTTGGCCAAGCAGAGTCCGCGCTGGCCTGACGCAGCAAAAGGCGCTGGCCTGAGTTCCCTGCTGATTGGGCGTTAAGACGCACTTAAGTTGGTGCCCTTATCGTCCGCTCGGTTATTACGACGCTCAAAAGGGGGCTCAATGAAACGAGGGTTACGCCAATGCCTGCTGTTGCCACTGCTCGGGGCGCTCGCCGCCGGTGCAGTGCATGCCAGCCCGCCGAGCGAAAAGCTCGTCTGTGCCACCGCGCCGCGTAGCGCCTGGATGCCGGAGGCGAAAATCAGGGAGGCTTTCGGGGACAAGGACTATGCCCTGGTCAAATTCAAGATTTCGCGCGGCAATTGCTACGAGTTCTACGCGGTACACAAGGACGGCAGCATCGTTGAAGCTTATTTCCATCCGGTTTCCGGCGAAGTGATGCGTTTCAACCGCGTGTCGGCAAGCGTCGCTGCACCCGCCTATGAATCGCGGAGCGCCGCGCAACCCGCCGCCAAACCATAGCCAGCAGTCCGGAAAATTCATCGACTAACTCTGGTAAAATTCGCGCCAATTCAAAGGGAAAGGCAGCCGCCTTTCCCCTTTTCTTTTTTGTTGGATGCGACGATGACGGCACAAATTATCGACGGCAAGGCGCTGGCTGACGCGCTGCGCCAAAGCTTCAAGGCGCGCGTGGAAGCACTCGCGGCCAAGGGACACAAGCCCGGCCTGGTGGTCATTCTGGTCGGCGAGGACGCGGCCTCCCAGGTCTACGTGAAGAACAAGGTCAATGGCTGCCTGGCCATCGGCATGCATTCCGAGAAGATCACCTACGAAGCGACCGTCGATCAGGCGACCGTGCTGGCCAAGATCGCCGAGCTGAACGCCGACCCCAACATCCACGGCATCCTGGTACAACTGCCGCTGCCGAAGCACTTCGACGAAGAGAAAGTGCTCGAAGCCATTGCCGCCGACAAGGACGTCGACGGTTTCCACGCCGAGAACGTCGGTGCGCTGGCCCAGGGCAATCCGCGCTTCATCCCGTGCACGCCGTACGGCGTCATGAAGATGTTCGAGAAGGGCAATGTCGATCTCTCCGGCAAGGAAGCCGTGGTCATCGGCCGCTCCAACATTGTCGGCAAACCCATGGCGCTGCTGCTGATCAACGCCGGCGCCACGGTCACCGTCTGCAATTCGCGCACCAAGGATCTCGCCGGCCATACCCGCCGCGCCGACATCCTGGTCGCCGCCGTCGGCAAGCCGAAGTTCGTCACTGCCGACATGGTCAAGCCGGGCGCGGTGGTCATCGACGTCGGTATCAACCGTTTGCCGGATGGCAAGCTGTGCGGCGACGTCGATTTCACCGGCTGCCTGGAAGTTGCCGGCCAGATCACGCCGGTCCCGGGCGGTGTCGGGCCGATGACCATTACCATGCTGCTGGCCAATACCATCGAGGCCGCTGAACGAAAGGCTGGACTATGAGCACGAAGAACCCCGTCGTCGGCGTCGTCATGGGCTCCGACTCCGACTGGCCGACGATGCAGGCCGCCGCGGTGATCCTCAAGGACTTCGGCGTCGCTTTCGAGACCCGCGTCGTCTCCGCCCACCGCACCCCGGACCTGCTTTTCGAATACGCCGAAACGGCCGCTCCGCGTGGCCTCAAGGCGATCATTGCCGGTGCCGGCGGCGCCGCCCACCTGCCGGGCATGCTCGCCGCCAAGACCATCGTCCCGGTACTCGGCGTGCCGGTCCAGTCGCGCGCCCTGTCCGGCGTCGATTCGCTGCATTCCATCGTGCAGATGCCGAAAGGCATCCCGGTCGCCACCTTCGCCATCGGCGAGGCTGGCGCCGCCAATGCCGCGTTGTTCGCCGTCGCCATGCTGGCCAACGAGGACAAGGCGCTGAACGACCGCCTGCAGGCCTTTCGCCAGTCCCAGACCGACAAAGTGCTGGGCATGAAGCTGCCGGAAGTATGAGCGCGATGATTTTGCCGCCCGCGACGCTGGGCATGCTCGGTGGCGGCCAGTTGGGCCGCTTTTTCGTCACCGCCGCCCACGAGATGGGCTACCAGGTCTGGGTGCTCGATCCGGACAAGAATTCCCCGGCCGGGCAGATCGCCGAACGTCATTTCTGCGTCGCCTACGAAGACTACGCCGCCCTCGACGAATTTGCCGCCGGCTGCGCCGCGATCACCACCGAGTTCGAAAACGTCCCGGCCGGCACGCTGGACTATCTGGCCAAGTTCGTCCCGGTACGCCCGTCGGCGGCGGCCGTCGCCGTCTGCCAGAACCGCATCGCCGAGAAGTCCTTCCTGCGCGACAACGGTTTTCCACACGGCCCGTTCATCGCAGTCAACACGGAAGACGACCTGAAGAAGGCGCCGCACGACCTGTTCCCGGCGATCCTCAAAGTCGCCCGCTTCGGTTACGACGGCAAGGGCCAGGCCACGGTCAACAATCGCGAGGAAGCGCTCCTCGCCTTCGGCCATTTCAAGGGTGAGCATTGCGTACTTGAACAGCGCCTGACGCTCGACTACGAAGTCTCGGTCGTGCTGGCCCGCGACGAACACGGCAAGGTCGCCTGCTTCCCGACCGGCGAGAACCAGCACACCCGGGGTATTCTCGATGTCTCCATCGTGCCGGCGCGCACCACCGGCTGCATCAAGAGCGACGCTGAGGATGTCGCCGCCCGCATCGCCGAAAAGCTCGGCTACATCGGCACCATGGGTGTCGAGTTCTTCGTCAGCCGCGGTCAGTTGATCGTCAACGAGATGGCACCGCGTCCGCACAACAGCGGCCACTACACTATCGATGCCTGCGTCACCAACCAGTTCGAGCAGCAGGTGCGCGCTTTATGCGGTCTGCCGCTGGGCGAGCCACGGGCGCACTCGGCCTCGGCGATGGTCAATCTGCTCGGCGACCTCTGGTACGACGGGGATATCTACCGCGAACCGAACTGGGCTGCGCTCCACGCCATGCCCAACCTGAAGCTGCACCTGTACGGCAAGCACCACGCCCGCCCGGGGCGCAAGATGGGCCATTTCACCGTCATCGGCGACAACGCCGAAGCCGTGCAGAAAACCGCCCTCGCCGCCCGCGCCGCCATCGGCATCAGGGACTGATGACCCCATCGGACGCCGACTACCAGCGCGCCGTCGACCTGCTGCGCGCCGGCGAACTGGTCGCCCTGCCGACCGAGACCGTCTATGGCCTCGGTGCCGATGCCGCCAATCCGGCGGCCGTGGCCAAGATCTTCGCCGCCAAGGGCCGCCCGGCCGACCATCCGCTGATCGTCCATCTGGCCGGCCACGATGCCGTCGAGCATTGGGCCGAACAGGTGCCGGACGTCGCCTGGGAACTGATGGAAACTTTCTGGCCCGGCCCGCTGACACTGATCCTGAAGAAACAGGCCTGGGTGCCGGATGCGGTGACCGGCGGCCAGGACACCGTCGGCCTGCGCGTCCCCGGCCACCCGGTAGCGCTTGAACTGTTGCGCCGCTTCGCCGCGGCCACAGGTGACCATGCCGGCATCGCCGCCCCCTCGGCCAACCGCTTCGGCCGCATCAGTCCGACCACCGCCGCCCATGTCAACGAAGAACTCGGCGACAGCGTGCCGCTGATCCTCGACGGTGGCCCGTGTTCGGTCGGCATCGAATCGACGATCATCGACTGCTCACGCGGCGAGCCGGTCGTCCTGCGTCCCGGCCACATCTCGCCGCTGCACCTGGCCGCCGTGCTCGGCCGCCAGCCGGCCATCGTCACGGCGCACGGCGCGCCACGGGTCTCCGGCTCGCTGGAGGCGCACTACGCGCCGCAGACGCCGATGCGCCTGATCACCGGCGAGCGCCTGCTCGACTTCCTCAATGCCCAGCGCCATCGCGGCGGGCGCTGCGGCGTGCTCAGCAGCAACCAGCCGCCACAGGCCGGCATGCCGCACGACTGGCGCCTGCTGCCGGCCGATCCGGTCGGCTATGCCCACGACCTGTATGCCGCGCTACGCGACATGGATCATGCCGGCGTCGATTTGATCGTGGTCGAAGCACTGCCGGACACTGCCGCTTGGGCGGCCGTCGCCGACCGTCTGCGCCGGGCCGTTGCCGGCGCCGGCCAGAGCTGAACGGAACCTACAACAGCAGCAGCTTTTCCAGCTTGGCGGCGCAGATGAAGTCGTTCTCCGAGAGCCCACCGATGGCGTGTGTCCAGTACTCGACGCGCACCTCCTTGTAGCCCACCGTCAACTGCGGGTGATGATCCTCGCGGTGCGACACCCAGGCCAGCGCATTGACGAAGGCCATCGCCTCGTAGTGATTGCGGAACATGAACAGCTTGTTCAGCCTCCCGTCACCGACGCTCCAGCCGAGCAGCCCGACCAGCAAACGGTTGACCTCCTCGCCGGACAGCGCCGGCACGCCGCCTTCGCACGGCTGGCAGCGCTTGCTGCCCAGTTCGCAGTGATCCATGGTCGCGCTCCCTCGTCTGATTTGCCGTAGTGAAGCTGAGAGCACATCGCTCGACAGAGGTTCCGGCGCAGAACGGCGCTCGTCTTTGAGAAGCACGGATGATTGCGCTAGAATTGGTCGCCTTGGGGGCATAGCTCAGTTGGGAGAGCGTCTGGTTCGCAATCAGAAGGTCGGCGGTTCGATCCCGCCTGTCTCCACAAGTCCGGCAACACCACAGAACCCGCGTCGATGCGGGTTTTTTGTTGGCAGGCGCACGCGAATCTTCCCTCGCCCAGCGTAACAAATCGTAATTGCCGGATAGAAGGCAGCACATCATCGGTCTACTGAGCGAGTTCAAAGCGCAAGGAGAGGATCATGAAAAGCCTGCAACATCCTTTACGCCGTCTCGCTATCGTTGGCCTGTTGTTTTCGTTTCTCGCCGGGTGCGCCGTCGTCCCTTATGACCCACCCCGTTACTACGACCACCCCCCACGCGTTTACGGGCCGCCAGTGGTGGTCCCGCTTCCCTTCTTCCATCCCCGCCACCACGGGCACTGGCACCATGGACATCGCGGCCCCCGCGGGCATCGGGGCCATCGCTAGCGAACTACCCTCCCCCCGTGGGCGTCAGCGAGCGCTCCGCTCGCCAACTGAGTTCGCACGTTCGGGCCGGTCAATCAGCAACTCGAATGGCGTTCCGCACAGGCGCCGAACGTTGTCGCGCAGCCATTCCAGATGGTGAAGCAGCCCGGCGCACTCGCCAGTGACGGCCGGCCAGTGAACGCGGGAAAGCTGGATGCAGGTCGGATGCAAGACAACCTCGGCGATCATGCGGCGGCCGATACCGCGCCGCCGGCAGTCGTCACGGACCAGGATATGGACAAAGTGGAGATCGTCGGGCGCCAATCGGTAATGCAGCAGACCGGCCACAGCAATCGGATCGTCAGCCACGGTGGCAATACAGAAATGTGATGCCGGCTCACTTGCTACCAGACTTGCCAGGTAAGCACTCGCCGCCGCATCGAAGCGCAGGGCGCCATGCCGCTGGTGGTGCTTCACCAACGGCCAGGAAACGCATTCGAGATATATTGCCAGAGGAGGCGGGGCGGAATCGGCCATAGATACAGCATAGACTGCCGCCGCGCCCCTTGCTGGCCGGGCAGGCCCGGGCACAAGGATGTCATGACGACACCGATCCCATCGCTAAAGGGAAAAGGCACTTAGCTGAAGTGCCCATTTTCTGACCAATTGGCGCGCCCAGAGCGGCCTTTGGCGGAAACAACTTTTAGATAGTTTGATGATTTAAATGTTGTTTAGTTGGCGACTTTCGCAGTAATCTGGCCGCTTGGCAGTCCAGTCTTGCAACTACCAGATATCGATTCAATCGACCAAAACCGATGCATCCCGGAAAATCCGCTGCATTTGAACCAAGACGGAAAAGTTGTCGAGGGAATCCGGCTACAGCTAGCGTGACTAGCGCCCTCTTAAAGAGGGAAAATTGAGCGTCCTTGGTCGACTACAATCACGTAAATACTGAATAAGAGCCCTCTAACCATGCGATTTTTTTGGGTACGCGCTTTCGTACTTGCTCAGTTGCTGCTGATTTCCGGTCTACTGCATGCACAGCCGCTCAGGATATCGATCGCCATCCCCGGACCAGGTGCCGCCTCCTATTTTCCGGCGGAACTGATTTCAAAAATCGGCGCAGACAAGGCTGAAGGCGCAGAGGTCAAAGTGATTTTTGCCCCTGGCGGCCCTAGCGCCATCGATGAAATGCTCCACAACAACACCGATTTTGCGATTGTTGGCCTACCTGCCGCCATGTCGGTACATTTGCGTGACAAACGCGTTGTGGCTCTCGCGGCAATCAACGATTTGCCTCTGTATGCCCTGCTGGTCCGCCAAGGCCTGAAAGGCGAAATCAAGTCGATTGCCGATCTCAAGGGTCGAACGATCGGCTTGCACAGCAACTCAACGGTCAGCAAGAGCACTTCGCAGCAGGTGCTTGAACTGCTGTTTCGGCGAGGCGGAGTTCCGCCGGGCAGCTACCACATGGTTGGCATCGGTCGCCGCTGGGAGTCGGAGTCTTTGATGTTAAAGGCTGGCAGTGTCGATGCCGTCATCGGTGATGAACCGCATGCCAGCCACCTGCAAGCCAACGGTATCGCCTTTCCGCTGGTTCACCTGGGCGACCCGGAGACCATGCGCCAGTTTTCCGGCAGCGGCTTTCTGCGCGGAGCGCTGATTGGTCGCAGTGACCGAATCGAGGTCGACAGCAGCAAGGCCGAGACAATGCTGCGCATCATCAAACGCACCCTGGCCTGGATCGCCACCCACAGCGCCGAGGAGTTTGCCGATGCGCTGGGCATCGCCAATCCGGACGAGCGTCAGAAACTGGTCGCGGTACTCAAGAAATTCCCGAGGCAGTACAGCAAGGATGGTTCATTTTCGAACAAGCAACTGCGCGAAACCGAAATATTCTTCATCGACTCGCAGGCAGGAAATCCCGCGGCCGAGCACTTCCGCATCGATGCCATGATCATCGACCGCTGGGCCGGCAGGCGGGATTGACATCTCACATGCAACGCCCATTGACCGGCCAGATCGCACTTCGCCTGGGCGGCCTGTTGCTGCTCGTGTTGTTCTGTCTCGTCGCGCTTGCCACCTGGATCAAGGAGCTGGCCAACGATCGTGCCCGTGCCATCCAGCTGGCTAGTGCGCGAGAACATTACGCGGTCGTTCTCACCGATCTGGATCGACGCTGGGGTCGCGAAGCTTTCAATCTAAAAACCCGGATTGAGGCACAGGAAATCCTCGATGCTTCTGGCCAGCGCAACGAAAAATTGCTGACCTATCTGATTTCTCACGGTAGCAGCATCGAGTTCCCCTCACTCAGAATCGAGAAAACCAACGGCGAGGTCATTGCCGCCTACGACTATGCCCGACATGTCGACCCGAAAGTAAAGCTTTCCCCCAATCAATTGAACACATGGATCCAAAACGCCGATGACGGAAAACTCTATCTGGTAATCCGTCAATTCATCTGGCTGGGCAAGGAAAATGGCTATCTGGTGCTGTTCAAGCCGATGGATCATGCCATGCTGACTCAGATTACCTATCCGGGAACCCGTCTGAGCCTGTGGTGGCAAGGCAAGGCACTGGCTTCTTCGGATGGGGAGGAAGGCCTGGCAAAGACTTCTGCAGGCTTTGCCAAACCAGAGAATGGCGAACAAAGCGCGACGCTATCCTGGACCGGACCAGAAACAGAACTGACCCCCAGGCTGCTGGTGGAAATGCAGGCCAGCGACTTGATCATGGCGAGCCAGATCGCCCGCCCCGTAGTGCTTTTCTTCTTCGTGACGCTGATTTCGGTTGCCATCGCCTTCGCCTCCCTCTGGCTTCGTGCAACGAGACAGTTAGATGCCTTGCTGCAGGCCGACAAGCGCTTCGGCGCACTAGGCGCCATCGACGAAAGCGTAGCCGAGGAACTGCGTCACGCGCAGACCGGTCCGGTGGAAAGCCTGCGGCAATTGGCTGACTCGCTTGAGCGACACATGTCGCGCCCCCCTGCCGGCAGTGACTCAGAAGGCTCGTCATATCCGCCACGGAACAACTGATTGCCCGCTCAGCGAATGTCTGGCAACAGGAATGCAGCCGAATCTCGGCCTGATTTGTGCTTATCCCCTCCCGACCGTGAATTGAAGAACATCAGTTGCAGCACTGTGCAATGCCTGGTGCCAGCAACCAATCCAACGAGGCGGACCACTACCCATGCACAAGAAGGCATGCCATTTCGCACTGGTGCTGTTGATTGCGACCCTTACCGCCTGGGCGGATACAACGCACATCACGCCACCGGCTGACGATCTCTCGCGCAAACTACTACTGGCCGAGCAGAAATCCCGACTCATTGATACGCTGATCAACACGCCAACGATAAAGGCCGCCAACGAAAACGATAACCCAGAAGCGGCTGCCTGGATCAACGTCAGTCGGACCTTGCTCAATCAGGCCAGAGAAGCGATGCGGCTGCGGCAGGCGGATGAAGCCATAGAGAAACTCGACGAGGCGCTGCGCAGTCTTTCGAAAGCCAGCAGCACTTTGGCCAACAGCCGGAGCGCCAGCATCGTTGCCAGGAAAAAGCAATTTGAGGAACAGACCAACCAGCTGGCCAGTTATCGTCGCGCCCTGGAGGAGATGGTCGTTTCGCCGCAGACATCTTTGGGAGCCCGACGCTTGATGGTCAGCCTCGATCAGTTGAGCGACCAAGCGCGCAAGCTGTTCAAGAACGAACAGTTCGAAGCGGCAAACAAGCGGATGGACGAGGCTTACAAACTTGCGGTCAGCGAGATTTCGCGCCTTCGTGAAGGACAGGAAGTCGTACTGACTCTAAATTTCAGTTCCCCGCGCGAAGAATTCGACTATGAGCAAAAGCGTTATCACTCGAACCAAATTCTGGTCGGCATGCTGACGCGCGAAGGACGGGCCCAGGGGGAGATGCGCAACCTTGTTGACGGCTTCGTACATTCGGCCGGCCAGATGAAGGAAGAGGCTACGGCCAAGGCCAGCGCGAACGACTACAAAACTGCGATCAAGGACATGGAGACTGCCAACCAGCACCTTAACCGGGCGCTACAAATCATGGGCGTTCCTGTCTTTTGATCCGGCCGCCCATGTTCGTTTACTTTGCAAGCGGCCGCAAATGAGCCACACCGCCAAAACTGCCTACCCACAGATCGCCTTTGGCAGATGAGCCCATGGCAAATACGTTGTTGGCAAACAGTCCATCAGCCGTGGTCAAAGCCTTGGCGAACTTGCCAGTCGTTGGCTGGAGATAAGTCAGACCGTTGTTGGTGCCGATCCACAGCTTTCCAGCGCCATCCTTATGCAACATGAATACGTGGTTGCCCGGCAAGCCCTCGGCAGTCGTGTAGTTAACCCAGCGTTTGCCATCGAAGCGTGACAGGCCGCCACCCCATGTCCCAGCCCAGACCGAACCCTGGCTGTCGACCTCCAGCGAAACGACATAGTTCGGGTTGTAGGCGACATCAACGCCCTGCAACCCCATCTCCTGCTTCTGCTTGGCGTGATGCGTCGATTGCTTGCCCGGATCGTTCTTGAAGGCAATGTCGTCCTTGACCTTGGAAAATGGCGCACCGAGCCCCTTGGCGTGGTTCCAGTTTTCCCATTTCCTGTTGGCGTAACGAGCCATCCCACCTTCGGTGGCCAGCCAGATTTCACCGTTGCGCCCTTCGGCAAGTCCATAGACCCAATCGTTCGGCACGCCGCCACGAGTATTCTCAACGGTATACAGATCCCATTTGCTGCGGTCATCAAGATGGCCACCGCGAATACGGTTGACCCCTGACCAAGTGGCGATCCAGATGTCGCCGTTGGAAGCGGTCAGGACATCGTAGACAAAGGCGTCACCGAGACCTTCCGGGATGTTGTAGGTTTTCCACTTCCCGCTCTTCTCGTCAAGCAGCGAAAGACCGCCACCATAGGTGCCGACAGCGATCATCCCCTTGACCCGGCCGACGTAAAACATGCCGTTCGACAGCAGGCCGTTGCGCGCGTCAAACAGCTTGAAGCTGTCATCGCGCGTGTCGTAGCGCACGACGCCACCGGAAGTTCCAACCCAGACCACCGGACCATCAAGATAGATGGACTTGACGTTCTTGTTACCAACGCGGAAATGCGTGAACTTGGCCGCCGGGTCGACCGTTACCTTGCCCTCGCGCTCGACTGGCTGCTGGGCAACCGGCGGATGCGGCACGCCACCCATGGGCGGATGTATCGGCGCCGGCGCCTGGGCAGAAACGGAACCAACATGCGCGGCCAGAAGCAACCCGGCAAGGAGTTGCCCTGACTGGCCAAGAGAGAAAGCGTGTTTCATGAAATTCCTTTAGTGCGGATGATCATTGCGCAGCGATGCGAACCACGCCGCGCTTGGTGCCAGCCCAAATATCACCATTGGGCGCTACGGCTACGGCATAGACATGCATATCGAAGAGGCCATCGGCCTTGCTCAGGTTTTTCCATGACTTGCCGTCGAAGCGCGACAAGCCCTTGTCTGTTCCAAACCAGAAAACGCCTTTGTCGTCCTGCACCATCGCATAGACGATGTTGCCCGCCAGTCCGTCCTGAGTCGTCAGGTTGGTCCACCGCTTGCCGTCGTAGCGCGATACGCCACCGCCCCAGGTGCCGGCCCAGATGGTGCCCGCCGGATCGGCATGGATGGAGAAGACATAGTTGGGATTGAAGGAACCCAGTCCCTCGACCTGTGTGGTCAGGTCATGCCGCGACCGGGTACCCAGGCCAGTGTTGGTGCTGGCCTGGAGATTGCCGATGTTATCGGCACCCAGGCCATCCTTGTGGGTCCACGAGCGCCAGCGCTTGCCGTCAAACATGCTCACCCCACCCTCGGTACCAAACCAGACCCGCCCGTCCTTGTCTACGGAAAGGCCATAAACCCACTCGTTGATCAGCTCCTTGACGTAGGTCTTGAACTTGCCCGTCTTGACATTGAAATAATTGACCCCGGCCCAGGTGCCAATCCACAGGTTTCCCGACTTGTCGTTCACAAAGGAATAAATCCAGTAGTCGGCAAGGCCATGCATTGGGAAATAGGTCTTCCACTGACCGTCCTTGTAACGCGATGCGCCACCGGCATTGGTGCCAAACCACTTATACCCCTGGCTGTCGATGCCGATTGCAAAGACATACTCATTGGCCAGGCCATGCTGGCGCGTGAAGGTATTGCGCGGCTTGCTGGCCTTCAGATCAATCTCGTGGACACCGACAGAAGTCCCTACCCACAGCGTGTTGGTTGCCTTCTCTACAGTCAGGGCGCGGACATAGACGCTTTCTCCGACTTCGAAGGAATCGACCACCCGCACTCCGCTCTTGTCAGCGGCCTGCCCCAGGCTCGCGGTGCCATGCGTCAGCATGGCCAAAGTGCAGAGCAATAATTTCAGTTTCATCTCAGTGTTCTCACGTAAGCCAATACATCAAGGATCTGCGCATCCTGGAGGATGCCGAAAAACGGGGGCATGCTTTTCTTACCGGTTTTCACCGACTGAAGCAGGCTCATGTCCGGCTGCTCCAATCGTTCTCCGAGGCGGAATTTCGGTGCCTCCGGCATTACCCCTTCACCGCGCGCGCCGTGGCATGCCGCGCAGTGAAGGTTGTACAACTGTTGGCCACGGGCCAGATTCATGGCCGATGCCAGCGGCACATGACTCATCGCCAGAAACAGCGACAGCCAGATCATCCTGGGTAAATGCATGGCGTTACCTTTGTCTTGATATAAGCAGCGCACTACAAACGCCGCTGTTTCTTCTTGCCCTGTGTGGGCTCGAGCTTGCGAATCTTGTTGGCTTGAGCGCGGTACTCTTCTGCCAGACCCGGATCAACCGCGACCGCCAGGCCAGTTCCGCTGGCATAGGCGGCAGCCAGGGCATCGATCGCCGGCAGGTAAGCATTCGCCGCGGCCCGCCGGATCCAGGCCAGAGCCTCCGGCGTGGCACGTTCGGCTTCGCTGTAGCCCAGCTCGCCTTTCAGGTAGGCCTGCGCGACGACGTTGATGGCCAGCGCCTGGCCAGCTTCGGCGGCTTTCAATATCCAGGCACGGCCGGCTGGCTCGTCCTTGCTGCCACCTTCACCCGAAACCAGCATCGCTCCCAGACCGAACATCCCGTCCGGATCGCCCTGCTCGGCTGACTTGCGGTAAAGGGCCAGGGCATCCTCGTCGAAATCAGTTCGATCGAGAATCTCTGCCAGCAACGCCTGAGCCTTGGGATGGTTTTCCATGGCGGCAGCACGCAAGGGCGTCATCGCGCCGACGACATCGCCATCGCGATGACTCTTCAAGCCTGCCTGATAATCTTCTTCTGCCCCGGCCCAGACGCTGCCGGCAACAAACTGCGTCAGAATCAGGACGATAGCGATGCCGCCGAATCTCATAAGTCATTCCTTGCTCTACGCCTCATTCCTACCCGCACCAGGGGCCTCCATCTCTTCAAGCTTGCGATACAGACTGGACAATCCAATATCCAGCCGCTGTGCTGCCAACCGGCGGTCGCCGCCGGCATCGCGCAAGGCCCGGGCGATGATCTCGGCCTCGATGTGGCGCAACTGCTCACGCAGCCCGGCTTTCGAAGCAAATTCGATGCCCGTGGTTTCACGAGACTGAACCGAGCGGGCGATATCCGGCGGCAGATCAGCGAGTGTGATGCGCTCGCCATCGGCCAGGATATGCGCCCGATTGATGACGTTCTCGAGTTCGCGAACATTCCCCGGCCAGGAAAACTCAACGAGAATCTCCTCGGCGATCGGATCCAGTTCCATGACTTTCTTGCCTTGACCGACCGCCAGGTTCTGCAAAACGAAATGAATCAGCCTGGCGATATCCTCTTGCCGATCGCGCAACGGGGGGATCAGGATGTGGAACATTGAAAGGCGGAAATAGAGGTCTTCGCGGAAGCGGCCGTCCTTGACCATCTCCGCCAGATTTCGGTTGGTCGCTGCAATTATGCGGACATCGACCCGGCGTGCCTGGTCACCGCCCAGCGGACGCACTTCCTTGTCCTCGATCACATGCAACAACTTGGTCTGCAGATGCAATGGCAATTCGCCAATCTCATCCAGAAACAGGGTCCCCCGGTCAGCCTGGGTGAACAACCCCTTGCGGGCCCGGTCGGCACCGGTGAAAGCACCCTTGGCATGGCCAAAGAACTCGCTTTCGAGAAGATTATCGGGAATCGCTCCACAATTGACCGGGATGAAGGGAAACTCGCTGCGCGGACTCATCTCGTGAATGTTGCGTGCCGTCACCCCTTTGCCGGTACCGCTCTCGCCCGTTATCAAGACAGTGCTATCGGTCACCGCCACCTTCGACACCAGGCGCTCCATCTCCACCATCGATCGCGAGTTGAAATGAAACACTCCGCGCTCGCGCGCCACCATCTGACGCAAGGCTTGGTTCTCTGCCTTCAGCCCACGCATCGAGCCAATTTGTTCGAGACGATGCAGCATCTCCTCGCTACGAACGGGCTTGACCATGTAGTCGGTAGCCCCGGCACGCAACGCTTCGACAGCCGTCTCCATGGAAGCAAAAGCGGTCACCATGACGAACTGGGTGTCGATACCGCTGCCGCGGAAACTACGCACCAGTTCGACTCCGTTACCGTCGGGCATCATGATGTCACAAAGGGCTACGTCAATATCTCCACGCACCAGTTTGGCCGATGCCTCCTTTACCCCTGCCGCCGTATCGACGGAGTGCCCGGCCTTGCTCAGGGCCGATGCCAGTATCTGACGAAGCGCAGCCTCATCATCAATAATCAATACATGCATTTAAGTATTCCCTCTCCCCTCACGCTAGCGACAATCTGCACCGAGGAGCGGCACGGGCAGCGTGACTTCCACGATGGTCCCCAGTCCCGGCTCGGAATTAATCGCAATCTGCCCCCCCGCCCGCTCCAACAGTGACTTGCAGACCGCCAGTCCGAGACCACTCCCACGGCCTGGTCCCTTGGTGGAAAAACGCTCATCGAACACCCTCGGCAAAATCTCGTGCGGAATTCCCGAGCCATTGTCGATAACCTGAAGCAGCACCCGGTCACCATTCCGGGCCGTAAGCACACGAATTTCCGGCTGGCGGCTTTCCACATCCTTCAATGCATCTGCAGCATTGATAAGCAAGTTCATTGCCACCTGCACCATGTGATCAGCCACGAGCACAACAGCCGGCAGTTCGCCATCAAGTTCGAGAGACACCTTGATTCGCCGGAAGCGCCGGTCGAACTTCACGAAATTGGCTGTGCTGCGCAGGATGCTATTGAGATCCGACAACTCAGCCTCCTGCGACTGCGGTACGGAAAACTCGCTGATTTGCCGGGTGATGCTCATCACTCGTGTCGCCTGCTCGAGAATCATCCCGGGATGACAAGCATCGCCATAACGCTCGCAATGTGACGCATTGCATTCGTTGTCCATCGCCTGAGCCACCCCAACAATGGCTGACAACGGATTGTTGATTTCGTGCGCGACAGCGGCAGCCAGTGAGCCGACTGCCGCCATCTTCTCCTTGTGAAAACTCTGCTGACGCGTCAATTCCAGCTCGCTTTCGCGGCGTGCCAGCTCATCTTGCATTGAATTCACCGCATCCATCAGCAAACCCAGTTCATCCTTGCGCGCATGTTTCAGCTTGGCACTTGGCTGCCCGAGAAGCACGCGCGAGGCATGAATGCGTACGCGATCGATATCCAGCGACAGCCCTCGGAAAAAAACCTTGAAAACAAGCGCCACCAGGATCAGCGCGAGCACGCCAAAAGCCATCCACTCGGTAGTCAGACGCTCCCAGGCCTCGTGGTACCGCTCGGCAAACTTCGCCTTCTGGGTGGCCACATCGTTGGTTACGTTATCCAACTCCAGCACCAGATGATGCATCGAGGCGCGCAGATCGGCGATGGTCGCGCGGCTCGGCATATCAACCAGTTCGCTGGCCGTACGCTCGAGTTCCTGGCGTGAATGCGTCAGCTCCGGATAAACCGACTGCAGGCGGATCAATCCGGGTAGCAGGGCTTCCACTTCCAGCGCCAACATTTTCCCGGAGGCCTCCACATCGGGTGAGAAGTAGTTCTCGTTGACCGAAATGACCGCCCGCGACACGGCGTAGTTGAGACCAACCAGATACTCTTCACGCTCATTGATGCTTTGCAGCAGGTTGACCGACTCGAGCATCGTGTTCCGCTCGAACGCAATGATTACGCTGACAACGAGAAAATAAGCCGCAAGAACACAGGTGAACAGCCAGCCCTTGCCGCGCAGTGAGCCAAACAACGGCAAACGGGAACGCCTGCGTCTATCGCCGATACCTTTTGGACTGAGATCATCGGCCACGTTGAAGACCTTTCGCACAATTCGGCCTGCTTCTTGCTAAGAATCGATTCATCACAAGGACCTCACCCATTCGGGGCTCATCGACTGCCCACCCCCTCAAATCAGAACACGACAACCAAGTTATCGAATGAACATGTGGGTACGTACCTCTATTCTCGTCCTGGCAGTGCTCTTTTCGCCCCTGACCAAGGCCGATCAGCTCAGCGAAGCGATCCGCGCCATTGATACGGGACAGATGCGTCAGGCGGCTCAACTATTAGCCCCCTTGGCCAATGCGGGTAACAGCACAGCCCAGTTTCGTCTTGGCCTGCTCTACTATATGGGACACGGCGTTCCCGAAGATGAGAAGCAAGCGGTTTTTTATTGGAAAAAGGCCGCCAACCAGGGTTCCGTCGATGCCATGTTTCATTTGGGGTCTGCCTATCTTTTTGGAAATCAAGCCGCAAGAACTGTACCCGACCCCGACCGGGAAGCTGCCACCTGGTACTTCCAGGCAGCGAGCGCTGGCCATCCGGAAGCTCAATACCACCTGGGGCTGCTCTTTCTCGCCGGCAAGGGCGTGATCGACAGCCGGACAGAGTCGGCGCGCTGGATGCGCAAGGCAGCTGCGCAAGGACACCAGGAAGCGAAAAAAGCTCTCAGCGTCATTGAATCAGCGAAGTAGGCGATTACGTCGGGCGCAACAAGGCTTCGACTGCAGCGCGGTTGGCCGCGGCATCCCAGTCGCGGTCGCCAACCCAGACATCGCGGACCGCAGAATCAAGGTCAACCAGCCAGGTCGTCGGGAAGGCCTGAACCCGAAAGAGCCCCTTGCTCAGCTCTCCCCCCGGATCGAGCAGAACAGGAAAATCCAGTGGCGTGGCGACGAGATACTCGCGGATCAGATGCGGGTCGCTATCGACTGATATCGCCAGAACCTTCAGCCCCCGCCCCCGCCATTCCTGATACAGGCGGTTGAGGGAGGCCATCTCGGCCCGGCACGGCGGACACCATGTCGCCCAGAAATTAATCAGGCACGGACCTGGTCTCTTGTCGAAGGAAAAGTACTCGGGCGAATCGAGAATCGGCAATCTTGCCGCAGGCAATTGAACAGTGCGCTTGGCAGATTGATCAGGACCGCTTCTGTCGCAGGCCAGGAGCGCAAGCGGCAGCAGCAGTCCAAAGCAACAGAAATTGCGCCGCTCAGAGCGGCTTCTTGATGGAAACTGCACCGCGAACCTGCCCCAAACGATAGCCCACTGCCTTGTCATTTGGGTACTCCTGTCGCAGTTGGGCACGCACTCCTTCCGACAACTGTTCTGTCGGGCCGTGACAGAGCAGGCAAGGTGCGCTGACGACAATTGATTTCATGTAGCGGAAAGCCATCCCGGCAGGCTCGCGAACGACTTCGTGGTATTCGAGCACATCGGCTTTCTCGCCTTTGGTTACGCGTTTCTCGAAATCAAGAAGAACCTTCTGTTCCCAAACGTCAGCTTCGCCAAGAGACGGGTTGCGCGGTCGCAGGCTGACCCGGGTCACGCGCATACCTTTCTCACGGGAAATATTGGAGGCAATCTCCGGAACGCTGTACTTGCAAACCGTAATTGCCCGCATCGGGCTGGTCCGCTCCATCTCCCGCACCAGCTCGTCACGAACCTGGTTGACGATCAGGTTGGCGACGGCCCGACTCTCCTCCAGCAGGGCCTTGTCACTGGTCTGCGCATGGATCGGCAAATTCGCTCCGAACCACAGGCAAACAACAGCCAGCAAAGGAATTCTTGAGACCATTTCATCCCCGGCGAGAAAGGCCAGGCGAAATCCCGAAAGCGAGCGCGGGACTTACCTAGCGAACAGTGGATTTGATCACGATCTTAACATTGCCTGCACCGACCGGAACCGGCACCGAAAGTCCCTCAAAATCACCAGGCCGAGCCAACGCATCGCCGCTTTTCGAGACTCTCGCGCCGACCACAACCTGAGCGACCGAGGACAGTTTGAACTGCGGCGCCATCGACATGCTGTCATCGAGCTTGAAACGCAGGGGCAACTCGCCGGCGCGCGCGCGCAGCATGGCAACCGGCATTTTCGGACCATCAACAGCCCGGGCGAAGACGAACAGCGTGTCATCCGGCTTGATCGACGCCCGCAATGCCGGATCAAGCTCGATGATGCCTTCGACCCGGGCAACCGCTGCAGGCACTTCGTCCTTGCTGACAAGCGGCGCCGCGTTCTGCTGCCCGGCTATCGCCATGCGATTCTCTGCATCACGAATGCTGCCTTGAATGCCGGCAGCCACCGGCGACTGCGCCGGCAACCGTTCGAGAACCTTGCGCCACTCGCTGATGGCCTGGGAGTAATCCTGGCGGTCGAAGGCAATCGTTCCGGAGAGCGCCAGCGCCTTGATGTTTTGTGGATCGATCTCCAGTGCCCGACGCACCAGTTTTTCCGGTTCGCCGGCCAGACGTTTGCTCTGAGTCATGGCGACGATGTCGGCGAAATCCGCATAGTGTTGTGCATCCGGCGGCAGCATGCCGAGCGCCCGGCTGAACGCAGCCGCTGACTCGGGATAGCGACCGAGTACCGCATACGAACGGGCCAGCATCAGCCAACCGGCGCCGTCGCTGGGGTTTTCCTGGAGACGTAGCGCCAGGCGCTCGACCATGGCGAGGATCTGCTCCTGCGATAACGAATGCTCGCCATCCTGCGGCGCAGCCACCTGCGAAGCCGGGGCCACGGACGCCGGCACCCCCAACGTCCAGTACAAGGCGCCGACGGTGACGGGAACACCGATCATCAGGGCCAAAGCGAGCAGCGTCTGCCGTCCGCCGGCCGAAGCTTGCCTGGGCGCTTCCGCCACGTGGTCAAGCGCCCGGCGCTCCAGCTCCTCCCGCGCCTGCCGGTAGGCCGCCTCAGCTATGCGGCCTTCCTTCAGGTCCCGTTCCAGGTCGGCGAGTTGGTCCCGTAGGACAAGCAGGTTCAACGCTCTTTGACTCTGGCTGCCGCCCGCCCCCTCCTCCTCCGGACGACGCAGCAAAGGAACAAGAATGGCACCAAGGACGACAAGCAGCAGCACAACGCCGACAACTACAAAGATATTCAGCTCCATGCCGGAATCACCCCTGCAACAGACGGGCAGCCGCCTGTCGATCCAGTTCATCGAGCGGCTCCTCGGCATGCGCATGGCGCCGCTTGAGAAGCCAGAACAGACCAGCCAGGCCGCCGAGCAACAGCAGGAACGGAGCCCCCCAGAGCAACCACGTTGTACTCTTCAGCGGCGGGCGATAGAGGACGAAATCGCCATAGCGCTCGACCATGTAATCGATGACCTGTTTCTCTGTCATGCCCTCGCGCAACATTTCGCGCACCTGATTTTTCAGGTCGATGGCCAGATCGGCATGCGAGTCGGCGAGATTCTGGTTCTGGCAAACCAGGCAGCGCAAGACTTCGGACAGCGACTGCACCTTGGCCTCGAGCGCCGGATCAGCGGCAACGGGCGCCGCCTCGCCAGCAAATGAAGAGGACAGGCTGCAGACCAGCAAAATCAGTGTGATCAATTTACGCACCGTTCAACTCCTTCACCAGCGGTATGATTTTTTCGCTGACCACCGTCTGGGTCAGCGGTCCTATGTGCTTCATCCGGACGACGCCGGACTTGTCAATGACAAACGTCTCCGGCACGCCGTAAACGCCGTAATCGATCCCCACCCGCCCCTCGCGATCCCAGATCGACAAGCGGTAAGGGTCGCCATGCTCGGCCAGCCAGGCTTTGGCCGGCTCCCGTTCGTCCTTGTAATCGAGACCGATGATGGGTGCCACGTTGTGGCGCGCCAGATCCATCAGAATCGGGTGCTCCTGGCGACAGGAGACGCACCAGGAAGCCCAGACATTGAGCAGCCACACCTGCCCGACCATGTCGACCGGCGAGAAATTGCTCGCCGGCTGATGCAATTGGCTGAGCACAAAGGCCGGTGCCGGCTTGCCGATGAAGGGTGACGGCACTTCGCGCGGCTTCAGGCGCAAACCGACCGCCAGGAAGGCGATGAGAACGATGAAGATGGCCAGTGGAATGAGAAAACGCCGCATCTCTCGCCTCAGGCCTTGGCTGATGACATCGCTGTGGCATCGGACTTGGCCCGGGCGGCGATGCGGTAGCGGCGGTCGGCGGCGGCCAGGCCACCACCGATAGCCATCAGCAGGCAGCCCCACCAGATCCAGTCCACCAGCGGCTTGTGCTGGACGCGGACGATCCAGGTGTTCTGGTCGACCGGCTCACCAAGGGCAACGTACAGGTCACGGAACAGCCCGGTATCGATGGCCGCCTCGGTCATCGGCATGCGCTGGACATTGTAGATGCGCTTTTCCGGCTCCATGACACGATCGAACTGGCCATTGCGCGAGACTTCAATACGGGCCCGGGCGGCGATGTAGTTGGGCCCGTTGACCTCGTTGATGCTGAGGAAAGTGAAGGTATACCCACCAACCGTCGTCGACTCGCCGGCACTCATCTTGACGTCGCTGTTCGTTTCATAGGCTTTGACGAAGGTCACGCCGAGAATGAATACACCAACACCGAGATGGGCCAGCACCATTCCCCATTGGGCCAGCGACATGCTGCCCAGGCGCGAAACCCCACGGGCCAGCAGCGCCAGCAAACTGGCCAGGATGGCCCAGACACCGAGAAATACGCCCAAGGCGGCAAGGAAGGTCCAGCTACCCATGAGCAATGGAACGACGATGCCCGCCAGCAGCGACACCCCCATGAGCAGCCACAAGGTCCGGGGGAAATCGCTGGCGGCAGCCGCTTTCCAGCGGGCAAAAGGAGCCAGCCCCATGATCAGGATCATCGGCGCCATCAGCGGTACGAAAACAGTTTCGAAATACGGCGGCCCGACAGAAATCTTGCCCAGGTCAAGGGCATCGAGAAACAGCGGATACAACGTACCGATCAGCACGGCACCGGCAGCCACCGCCAGCAGCACGTTATTGACCAGCAGCAGGGATTCGCGCGACAGCATGCGGAAACTGCCGCCAAGGCCGACCTTGGGCGCCCGCCAGGCAAAGAGCAGCAGCGAGGCGCCGACCACGATGGACAGGAAGACGAGCACAAAGATGCCGCGTTTGGGATCAGTGGCGAAGGCGTGCACCGAAGTCAGCACGCCGGAACGGACGAGGAAGGTACCGAGCAGGGAGAGCGAGAAGGCCATGATGGCCAACATCACCGTCCAGTTCTTGAAACAGCCACGTTTTTCAGTCACCGCCAGCGAATGAATCAAGGCGGTGCCGATCAACCAGGGCAGGAACGACGCATTCTCCACCGGATCCCAGAACCACCAGCCACCCCAGCCCAACTCATAGTAGGCCCACCATGAGCCGAGGGCGATACCGAGCGTCAGGAATACCCAGGCCACCGTCGTCCACGGCCGCGACCAGCGGGCCCAGGCGGCATCCAGGCGGCCGGAGATGAGCGCCGCGATGGCGAAGGCAAAAGCCACCGAAAAGCCGACATAGCCCATGTAGAGCATCGGCGGATGGAAGGCCATACCGGGGTCCTGAAGCAGCGGATTGAGGTCCCGCCCTTCGGCAACAGCCGGCAGGAGTCGTTCGAAAGGGTTGGAGGCAAAAAGCAGAAAAGCCAGGAAACCGATGCTGATCAGGCCCATGACGGCGAGTACCGTACTCAGCATCTCCTTCGGCAGGCGCCGGCTGAAAACCGCGACAGCCACCGTCCAGGTGGCCAGGATCAGTACCCACAGGAGCATCGAGCCTTCATGCCCGCCCCAGACGGCGGCCACCTTGTAGAAGGTGGGGAGCAGCGTATTCGAATGCTCGGCAACGTAGCGCACCGAGAAATCGTTAGTCAGGAAACCCTGCAGCAGGCAAGCGTAGGAAAAGGCAAGGGCGGCGAACTGGGCGAATGCTGTTGTCCTGGCCAGGGCCATCAAGCGTCCGTTGTGCGTGAACACACCGAGCAGGGGCAAAGTGCCCTGCAGCACGGCAACGGTCAGCGCGATAATCAGGGCGATGTGCCCCAACTCTGGAATCATGGATCTTGCTCCATATGGAAGTCAGGCATTTCTAGCAAGATCAGTTCCACACGCCCCTCGGCCAGCAACGCCAACTGCCGCGCTGTCAGCCCACCTTGTTCAAGCCCTCCGCTCGCCAGATCATCCCGAATGCGGGAGCCAATTCTCGAATTCAGGAACCAAGCCGCCGGGCACAGCCCATCGGGGCAGCCCATTGCGCACGCAAAGCGCCATGCCCGGTGCCATTCCACTTGCCGCGCCGCAGAGGTTTACTTGCCGCCCTCGGTAGCCGCCGCTGCCCGCAACTCCCAGATGGCCGCCTCGGCCTTGCGCCGGAAGGGATCGTCCGGCGGGCTGCGATGCAGGTAGGTCTCCATCGCTTGCAGGGCTCCCTGGCGATCGCCCATGGCCATCAGCGCTTCACCCAGACCGTAATAGGCATTCAACTGATTCGGCCGCAGGTTGGTCGCCGTATCGAAGAAATCCGCTGCCGCCTGGAAACGCCCCATGCCCAGCAAGGCATACCCGGCATTGACATGCGCCTCCGGCATCCGCGGATCGAGCTCCAGCACCCGATGAAAAGCGGTCAGCGCATGTTCGTACTGCTTTGCGTGCAACATTATGACGCCTTCACCGAAGCGCCGATCCAACTCTTCCCGGGCCTTCTGCTCAGCATGTCTGACCGGCTGAATACCGTCACTCAGGGCGGATTGCTCCCAGCCAAAAAAGACAAGCGCCAAGGCGCCCAACATTGCCCCCAGAAGCAGCAGCAACGGCAAGCGCTCTTTCGCCGCTTCCTGCCCCCCGGTTTTCAGGGATATTTCCTGAGTAGCCATCTAGGATCTCCTTTTCAACCACAGACAACGCAACCAGCCGAGCACGAAAACAGCGGCTCCCGCAGTCGCCAGAAGTCCGCCGGTACCGGCCAGCCCCATCGCCAGGTGATGAGCCCCATCGGCGATCACGGTATCAACGTGAGGTGCCTTGCGGGGCACGCCAAATTGTCCGGCCCAGGTCAGTCCGAGGACCATCAGGGTAATGCCGGCACCATAGACCCAGGGCTGCGCCGCCCACCACAAGCTGCCGCGTGGCGCCACCTTCAGGCGGCGCAGTCCGCGACGCGCCCACAGCATGTAGGCAAGCGTCACGGCACCTACCGTACCGTGATAATGCGCTGGCACGACAGTCGTTTCGGCACGAATGGCGGCGCCGACCAGGCAGCCCAGAACGAACAGCGCGACCGAAGCCAGCAGGCAATACTCATCCGCAGACAAGCGGCGCGCCCTGGCCAAGCGGAGGTGGCCGAACACCAGATAAGCGCCGAGCACCACCGGCGCCGGCCAGGTGGCCCAGCGCATGACCTCGGTGAACCCCTGACGGTAGGCAAGGCTATCTACGGGATGCAGGATGACGATCAGCAGATCGATGAGAACCGCCAGCAACTCGCTGGCCAGCAGCAGCAACAGCAAGCCCCGGCGCAGACCTGACAGAACAAGTGCCCGGCGTCCCAGATAGAGCCAGGCAGCCATCAGCATCAGCGTATGCACGATCTGCAGCACATGCCCGCCCCCCCACAAGCGACTATCCAGCGAAGCACCTTCGCCGTTGGTCTGCAAGGCAAGCATGAAGACAGCGATGGCCGCCCAGAAAGCCATGATGGCCGTGGCCACCGCCCAGCGCCAGTCGCCGAACGTTTCATCCTCGGCCATGGTCAGACCATTGCTGGCCAGAGTGGCCAGAGAGGCCAGCCCCGCCAGGCCAATCCCGCCGAGAAAGAGTGCAAGGCCAAGGTAGAAAAGTGTGCTGTCGAGTACTGGCACATAGTTCGCCAGGATGGGCGCGGCAACACTATCGATCGGCGCCAGCAACATAGCCAGCATGCCGCTGGCGGCGAGCCAGACACCGGCCCGTGCCAGCCGAGCCAACTGGCAGCAGGTAACGGGGATGGCGTAAAGCCATACCCCGGCGGCAACGGCGAGGAACCAGACGACAACGGCAAAATCAACGTGCAGGACGAGCGCCGTACGGAACATTTCGGCACCGAAACCCAGGAATGGGGTGCGCGCCACGACGAGCAGGACGGCGCATAGCGTCGACACGCCAAGAGCCAGAAGCGCCAGCAGCCACCATGAACGAACCAGCGTCTGATCGGTGGCCAGCGGGCGCGCCGAGATCTGTGGGGCGGTCAGCGCGGCGGAAGTCAGCACCATATCCGGCCGCATCTCAGACGGCTCCCTGATGCGGCGTCTGCGAGATGAAGGGCACGCCGAAGAAGGTCAGGAAGGCCGAGACGAAGACAGCGAGCACCAGCCAGGCGCCGAGGCGGGGCGACAGGTTGAAGGTCAGCCGGGCATGCAGCGAGACGCCGACGATCAGCCAGGTGATGAAGGCCCAGGTTTCCAGCGGGTCCCAGTCCCAGTAGCGGCCCCAGGCATCCTGCGCCCAGATGGCGCCGGCGATCAGCATCAGGGTCTCGAAGACGAAGCCGATGGCCATGCAGCGGTAGGCCAGCTCGCTCAGCCGTTCGTCCGTAGGCAAGCGCTGGAACCAGTTGCCACCGGCGCCCGTCTGGCGCAGCAGGATGACGCCGGAAAGACCGACGGCAACGAGTACGGCGCCGAGGAAGACCTTGCCGAAACCGATGTGGATGAACAGCCAGACGGTGTGATAGGTCGGCGGCAGATGCGCCTCGCCGGGGCTGACTGTCATCAACCAGCCCATCATGGTGAACAGGATGGGCATGACCAGCGCCGCCACCGGGCGCACCGCCGGTAGCCGCCAGTAGGCGATGGCAAAGGCCAGCATCAGGCTCCAGACGTTGCTCGAGAGGATTTCGAACATGGTGACGAAAGGCCCGTGGTCGAGCCGGTCCCAGCGCACGGCGATGGCCACGGTATGCAGCACGAGGCCGGCCACCATGAGGCCGAGAATTGCCTTCTCCGGGCGCTTTTTCAGCAGCACGCCGAAAATCGCCAGGCTGCCCGCCAGCACATAGGCGACCACCGCGGCCCACAGCACACTCAGCTCCATGAACAAATCCAATTGCCTCTCCTGCCCGGTTTTCCAATGAATGAGAAAGGTGCACGCAATTGGGATGCCAGCTCAGGCATCCCACGGCGTCGCTGCAAATTTCCGCCAAAAATGCCAGCCGAGGGCGAGCACCGCCAGGGTGGCGACGGCCAGCAGCCAGCGCAGCGTCGGATCGTAGGTCACCAGGTAGCCCATCCATGAGCGCATCTCGACATACACCAGGCGCCCTTCAGGGAAATCGACGAAACGCGGCTGGTCGCCCGTCTGCCCGCCCTTGACCGGCGGCAGTTCAAGGCGCTGGTCGCCATGCCGTACCACCACCCGATAGTCTGCCGGGAGCACGAACTGGCCGGGCTGATCGAATTTGAGCACTTCCTCGTCGAGTTGCAGCATGGTCCACACTGGCTCCGGCTTGCCCGGCAGACGCCATTCGTTGGCCTGCTCCAGCGCCCGCGCCGGATAACTGGGCAGCAGGACGGCACCGCGCACCGGCGCCTGGCCTGGCTGCAGCCAGTCGAAAACCATCGCGAAGCCTTTGTTCGGCGTCGTGTAGAAGCGGTAACCGTCGAGTATCAGCGCCACGTCGTCGCCGATCACCTTGCTCTGCGCCTGGCCGTCGCTGTCCGTCCAGCTGACCCGGTTTTTCGTCGGCAGGCGGTAGAGGCCTTCGCCGTAGGCGATAGTGAAGCCCTCGTTGGTGAAACGCAGTTTGTCGTAGCCCCGGCTATGCCACGGACCCTCCTCGACGACGCGCAACTGGCCGTCGAATTCCGTGCCGCTGAGGACTTCCGCCTGGCCGGAGAAATAACTCAGGCGGCCGACGGCGATCAGCACGATGAGAGCGAGCAGGGCCAGGTGGAAAAGCAGCAACGGCTTCTGCCGGCGAAAAAAGGGCCGAGTCAGGATGGCGGCGAGCAGGTTGCCGGCCAGCAGCAGCAGGGCTCCCACCAGCCACGGGCTGGTGTGGGTTTCGTTGAAGTAGGCGACGAGAATGCCGATGGCCAGCAACAGGAAGCCGGCCAGGGTCAGGCGCAGGGAGCCGAGCAGGCCGAGCCAGCGCATCATGGCGGCGGATTGCAGGTGTTTTCCATCCACGTTCGGCCGGTACTGGTGCTGTTGCTGGTTCCACCGCTACTATTGGCTATCAGATTGGCACCCGTCTTGCCGGCCGAGCCGCAGTTGCCGGCAGTCCAGTTCCCCGGCGTGGCAAAGGTGCGAATCTTCAACTTGGCTTCCAGGTAATACGGTTCGCGTGTGTAGTTGCCCGAATTGCCGTTGAAGGCGACCTCAAGACTGGAACCGGCGGCGAAACCCGCCTCCTCGCCGACGTCATTCAGATTGACCAGGAACGAGCGGTTCTTCCAGCCGTGTGGTACCGCCACATGACACCAGGTGCATTCCAGGCCGGGCACCTTGGTGTTGTGATAAACGTGCAGGTTGTCCTTGTCACCGTTGTCATGGAAGCCGGTGGCGCTGGTCGGACTATGGCATTTGACGCAGAAGGAGGTGCTCTGGTTGGACTCGCTGGTCCATGCCCCCTTGAGCAGGAAGTTGTTGGTCGAACCGTGCGGCCCCCAGGGCTTGCCGGTCTCGGGGATCACCGAGGTGCCGGAAGTGACGTTCGAGCCGTGGCAGTCGGTGCAGTACATGGTCTGCGTACCCACGGCATTGCTCCATGGCGTCCGCCAGGCGCTGGTTACGGCCCCATCGAGATTGCGCGCGGTACTGTTGCGCCCGGTCGGTGCCATTACCGGATGCCAGGAACGGTGATTATTGTTGGCGTAGGCACTGCCGGCACCGCCGTCCGCACCCACCGTCTTACCGCTGGACCCCCCGGCATGCCCGGCCGGCGACTGGAATTCCTTGGCCTGGTTGGTATACATGGTCAGGCCGTTGGTACCGCTCGGCGTGCCGGGCGCGCCGAGCAACGGACGGTTGCCGCCACTGAGGGCATGCTGGTTGTTGTCGGAATAGCCGAAGTCGGAGTGACACTTCAGGCAGATCTGGTATTCGCGGGTGACGTAGGGCTGACCCGCATCGGTCGCCGTATTGCTGCCCGGATCGCCGCGCTTGATGTCATAGCCGGTCGGCAGGGCGTGGAAACTGGCCGAGCCGTAGGTCGGCTCGACGCCCCAGGCACCGCGCAGCACGCCGGAGATGATGTTGGTGTGGGTCATGGCAACATCGCGGTGATCATGCACACCGCCGCTGGCGCCGTTCTGCATCGTCGTCTGCGTGTTGGCCGCGGTCAACGCGCCGGGCAGGCCATTGCGTGAACGGATGACGCGGTGCGGGTTGTGACAGTCGGTGCATTCGGCGTGGCGGTTGCTCAGGTTGTTCAGACCGAGGTTTTCTCGCGATTCGATCAGATCCTTGCCGCACTGCGTGCCGGCCTGGCTGCAGTCGAGATTGAAGGCAGTCAGGTTCGCCGTGCTGCTCGGATCGTGCACTTCCGGCGAGCCGACGGTGATCGGCATGCGGCGGGCCAGGTCGAAATCCGATTTGATGTCGGGGGCGCCGCCGCTGACCGTGGTAACGACGCTGGCTGCCGTCGTCGTGTGGCACTGGTAGCAGACCTGTTCGAGCGCCGGATCGCCGCCGGACTTCGGCGACGAGGCACTGTCAGTGCCTTCGCGCAGCAGGCGGCGGGCGCCCTGCACGGTATGCGTGTCGTGGCAGTTCAGGCAGGCCGCCTTCCAAACCGGCAGGTTGGTGGGGAACTCGCGCTGGGTGGTGGCCGTCGCCTTGTAGGTCTCGTCGGCAACATCCGGATGGGCATGGGCGGAGAACAACCAGGAAGCCCCGCCCTTGTCGTGGCAGCCCAGGCAGATGATATCGCCGGTGTTGTCGGCCGGATCGAAGGCGGCCGGCGCTACCGAGTGCTGCTTCTCCTGGAAGCGGTTGAGTCGCAGGAACTTCTGGTTGCCCTTGCTGGCGTCGGTTTCGCGGATATGCGGGTCGTGGCAGGTGGCGCACTGCACCTGGGCCTGGTTATCACCGGGTGTGCCGGTGTTCTCCAGCTTCAGCTTGGGCTTGTTGCCCGGGCTGCGCACGCCAACGAGCGTCGGATTGGCGGTCGGCGAACGTAATTCGCCGTCGCGGAAGACCAAAGCTTCGTTATAGGAAACGGAAATCGGGTGGTCGTTGCTCAGATTGGTGCCAAGATTGCGCGTGAAACCGGTCAGCGCTCCCGAGCCGACCGGCATGTTCGGGCCGCCGGTGGTAGCGATGGTGCTGTTCGCCTGCGGATTGTTCGTCGGGCTGGTGCCGTTGAGCACGTTGACGTTGCCGACGGCCACAGTGCCGTCATGGCAGGACAGACAGAGCTTGGAACTGCCGCCCGGCTGTTCGAGCGAGCCCTGCACCTGCTTGGCGTCGAGGGTGTTGGAGTCATACAGCACATAGCTTTGCGTATAGCCGTCGCCGGCCAGCTTGCGGTTCCACAGCGGCGTGGCACTGGTCGCCGCGCCATGCGGCGTGTGGCAGAAGACGCAGAGCTGGGTTTCGGTGTTGGCCTTGATGTTGCGCGTCGGCACCGTCGTGCCGGGACCGGCCGTCGGATGGCTGTAGGCGGAGCCGTCGGTCGCCGCCGACAGGTTGTGCTTGGTGCCGCGGATATCGGAGACGCGGGCCGCCTGCACCGGCTCCAGGCCGTAGCGCAGGCTGATGAAGACGATGAAGAAGCTCAGGCCGGCCAACTGCCATAGCCTCAGCCGCCAAGGACGCAGGCTACTCGCGGCCATTTTCTACGCCCCCGCCGAGAAACTGAAAGACTGCAATCCGACCATTGAACGTATCCGCCACAAACACCCGATTTCCCCGATCAACCCAGACTCCTGACGGCAGATAGAAAGCCCCTGCCTCCTTGCCTGCCCCACCGATTGGAAGCAGAAAACGCGCCTGTTCGTCGAAGATCAGCAAATGGTCGTAATACGATTCGATGACGTAGATGTTGTTCTCCGAGTCGGCCGCCACCCCCTTGGGGCGGACAAAGTTGCCCAGACGGGTACCCCGCTCACCGAGAATCTTCGGCTCACCGTTGCCGTCCACGGGCAGCAGCTGAACCCTGGCGTTCATCGTGTCAGAAACAATCAGGCGATCACCGGCCAGACTCAGATAAGTCGGAAAATTGAATTCACCCGGCCCTTCGCCGCGCCGGCCGATACTGCGCAACAAGCGTCCTGTCGCGTCGAAAACCTTGATCTGGTGGGCCTGCGTATCCGAGACGTAAAGCAGTCCGTCGCCGGCATCCCAGGCCAGCCCGGTCGGCCGGGCAAGCTGGTCGCTATCGATCACCAGCGTCCCCTTGCCCTCGGCATCCAGCAGGTACACCTGGCGTAGATCGGCATCGGCCACGAAAACGCCACCGGCCGGACCAAGGGCAATACCGGTCGGGGCAATAAACCGCCGAAAGCCCTGGGCGAACTCCCAGACGTCGAGTACCCCCTTGGCGGGATCGAAGACAAACACGGCCGAGCGACTGACGTCGGTAACCAGTATTCGGCCATTGTCATCGACCACCCCGGATTGGGGACGTTGCAGAACGACCGGATTAGGCCGATCAAATACGCCGGCCAGCCATTTGAGCGCCTCGATGAAACGATTTTTCTTCTTGCCTTCGGCTTCGACGAAGTTCTGCTCGCCGGTCAGTTCGCCGACATAGACATAGCGAGGCACTTCCTCGTCGCTGATGGGTGGAAAGTACAGTCGCTGCCCGGTCGTTTGATAACCGGGGTCGAGACGCAAGACCAGCGGTTCGCTGGCGCAACCGGCAAGGCCGCAGACGAGCAGCAGGATGGCGGGCCACCTCATGCGCGCAGACGAAAACTGAGCAGACGACGACTGGCGCCATCGGCGACGTAGAGGGTCTGCTGGGCAATGGCCAGGCCGCGCGGGTCGATCAGTCCAAGGCCGGCAAATTCGCTTTCGGCGACCAGGGCGCCCCCACGCCATACACGCAGCACGCGCTCCCGGCCATCGAGCGCGGCCAGCCAGCCGTCGCCGGCAGCCAGCCCGATGGACTGGCCGGCCTCATCGGCGATCACTTCGACGTCGCGACCGCCGAAAGTATCCACGGCGACAATGCACTGGCAGGCGCGCCCGGCGAGGTAAATACGCCCCTCAGCCATGGCCATGGCTGAGGGCAGTTCGGGCACCGCTTGCTGCGGCAGCAGCACCCCACCATGACCATGCGGCATCACTTCTTCGAGTCGACGCTGTACCTTGTCCAGGCCGTAGTAGCGACCACTGGCCTGATCGACGGCAATCTCGTCGTAATAAGTCCCGGCTCCCGGCAGTTGATTGATGAACTGGACCAGCCGCCCACTTCGATCAATGCGCACCAGCGGCGCGGCACTGCCACTGGCAACGACAAGCGAGCCGTCGGCGGTGACCGCCAGGCGTGTTTGCTGACTGGCGCGAATGCCGCTGATCGCCCGCATGGTTTCGAGCATGGGATCGATCCGGAAAATTGCGCCCAGCCCGGCATCTGCCAGGTAGATGTCGCCGGTCGGCGCGACCGCGACCGCCACCGGAAAAACGAAAAGGGTGATCGGCCCGATGCCGCCCATTCCCGGATCCGGGAATCCCGCCGCATTGGGGCGCTGAACGATACGACCGCCATTCCACACCCGCCCGGGTTGCAAGGAGCGTGGTTCAGCGGCAGTTGACCTGGTCGGCAGCAGGGGCAGCAAGGGCGCCATGGCAAGGCCACGGAGCCAGGTACGGCGCGATTCGTTCCATCCGCTCATATCGTCTCCTTACCAGCGACCGGGACCGGAAGTCTCGTGCCCGCCAAAAATCCCGGTTGACAGGCCGGGTTTGCCCGAATGGCAGAGGTCGCAGTTCTCGGGAGCCCAGGCAATATCGTTGTTATGGCAGGCACCACAGAACTTGCCGTCAATGATATCGGTCATCGTGATCGGGTTGCTGCCCGCCCGCATCTTGAATCCCAGTTCGGCATGGCATACCTTGCAGCGAAAACGGATGCGATGAAACCAGTGAGGAAAGATGACCGGCCGCATACCGTTTTTCTCCGACTGGCGATTGATCACCACATCGGCATACTCGGCCCGGCTGTCGGGCATGGCGACCAACATCAGCAACGCTGCCAGGAGGATCGCCACGACCGACTGCCCAAGGCGCGGACGGCGGGTCATTTACCGACCTTCCCTGGCGGGAGATGAATACGCGGATCAATCCCCGGAGGAATTTCAGGCTTGCTGGCGCCTGGCCTGGGAATGCTGTGGCACCGCCCGCACTCGGTCAGCGGAAAGGCGACCGCGCCATGACAGACGCCGCATTGCTCACCCTGCAATATCTTGTACATGGAAATCTTGGTGCCACCGATCTTCTCGGCGAACAGACCGTCATGGCAATTGACGCAATCAAGCCACTCGGTGTGCGGCCGGTGCGGAAAGCGTACGGCCGGCATACCGCCTTTGACATCCATGATGATGTCGAGATCGAGCTTGCGTATCTCGGTCTGTGGATAAAGACGTTCACGCGGACGTATCTCGCCCTTGTCGAGCGATTGCACCCAGCGCACCATGTTGCCGGCATGATCGGGCGCCAGGTTCTGCAAGGCCTCGCCTGGCTGCTGGAGGATTTTCAGGCCGCGGGAGCGCGGATCATGAATGCCGTCGTTCTGCAGCGGCAACCACTCCCGCGCCCAGCCATCGGCTGGTAACAGAGCCCCCAGGAGGACCAACGGCAGACCGCTGGCAAGCGTGAAGCTGCGAAGCCATCGGCAAGCAAATCCGCCAGAATCAGCCAGGGATGTAAATACCCGCATTGCGGATGGCTCTCACCAGCTCGGCGGTTGACTCCTCAAGCAGCTTGACTGCCTTGGCATGATCACGACGAAGAGCTGCCGCCTCGGCCGCACTGCGCAGTTCGCGCGCCTTGCCAAGGAAGCCCTGCACCTGCTGATCGAGCGCAGGATTGGCTGCCCGCTTTTCCTCGACCAGCACCTTGATCAGCATCTGGTGCGTATCGTTGCGGTCGATTTCGTAGTGATACTCCTCTTCCTTGTTGGCGAAATTAAGCGAGCGAACCAGCGTGTCACCGCTGCGCAGGGTACTGATGCCAGCCTTGGCCACCAGGTAGGCGCGATCCAGTTCGATGCGCCCTTCCATGAACTTGCCGGCCTGGGCCAGACGCTGACCTTCCGCTACCGAACGGTCGATCAAGGCGACGGTTTCGTTGACAGTCTTCGAGCCGCTTCCCTTTTCACTGGCCACCCGGCGATAGGCGCCGAGCAGGGCGTTGACGCTGTCCAGGCGAGCCTTGTAATCAGCTTCCTGCTTCTTGACGGTCACTTCCTCCGGCGCCGCCAGGCGTACCGCATCGAAAAACTCACCACGCGCCTCGGTCAATTGACTGTTCGCCCGCTCAAGGTTGCCGGCTTCGAGCGAAGCCCGGGCGGCCTTGTAGATGTCGCGCGCCCGCTCGCGCCGCGTCAGCGCCTCCGGCACCTTGCTGCTCTCGATCTGGCGGGCAGCCGAAGAGGACTCGATCAGTTTGTTGACCGACTCCATGTTGAACAGCAACTGTTCCTTGTCAATCTTGCCGGCCGAGAGCCTGGTGGCCGCACTCTCCCTGGCTGCCGGGGCAGCGGTATTCTGCGCCAAGACAGTCGAGGCAACGACCAGCGTTGCACCGAACAAACCAGCCTTGCAGATAAGTCTTTTCATGCGTTTCTTCCAGTTGCCGGGAGCGCCTGAGGCGCTTCCCGGATTTAGATCATTTGGCGGCAGAGGCCGGCACCGCCGTCGCGGCCACATCCTTTTTCTTCGAATGGCAGTTCCGGCATTCGGAGACCGGGAAGGCCACCTTGCCATGACAGACGCCACACTTTTCGCCGAGCAGGATGGCGGCCATGCTGATCTGGTTGGCGCCTTTCTGCGGAACGAAGATTGCCGGGTGACAGTTCGAGCAGTCGAGCCATTCGGTATGCTGCTTGTGCGGATAAACGACGTCCGGCATCGATCCCTTGACTTCCCGAACAATGTTGAGATCCATGACAATCGGCTCGGCAGTCGGATCAACCCGGTCGTAGCGCGGATTGATCTTTTTCTGATTGAGTGCCTCGACCCAGTTGATGCGGTTACCGGAAAGGCTCTTCGGCAGACTGGCAAAAGCAGCCTGTGGTGGTTGCAGCGCATGGGTACCGTCATTGGCCGCATCGTGGATGCCATCTTCCGGCGGCGGCAGGTTGCGCTTGCTGGCCGGTTTGAGTAGCCGATTGAAGGCGTTGATGTCTTCAGCACTGGCCGTGGTGACCGCGACGCCCTGAACGGGCACCGGCGCGCGCACCGGCGTCGGCGCCGCCGCGATCGGTGCCGCCGTCGGTGCCGGCTTGCTTTCGGGCTTCTTCGGCTCGACGGCTGGTTTCTTCGGCTCGGCTGCCTTCACGGCATCCTTGACAGAAGCCAGCATGTAATCGACGGCTGCCTTCACCTCACCGTCCGGCAGGGTCAGATGCCCGCCCTTGGCCGGCATACCCTTGGGAGTCCCCTTGAGGGCACTCTGGTAAAGACCAGCCGTACCACCAGCGACGCGCGGCGCCCAGTCACCACCATTACCGTAACGCGGCGCCCCGGCCAAACCGTTGGCGTGGCAGGTTGCGCAAACCTTGGTGTAAACGTCTTTTCCCGATTGTTGGGCGAGGACAGCACCGACGAACATCAGACCGGCTGCTGCAACAATGAATTTCTTGAAGTTTCTCATGGCGTTCTCCCTCATTTCTTCGGGGCGCCGGTTGGCTGCACCAGCTTCTGCACGGTACTTTCATGCACCTGCGTCGGAGTTTTGGGCGTGCCTGAGTGGCAAAGATTGCAGTTTTCGACCGACCAGGCGATATCGCCGTTATGGCAGGCACCGCAGAACTGGCCATCTATGATCTTGACCATGTTGATTTCGTTGCCGCCCGCCTGGAACTTGAACCCCAGGTCTGCGTGACAAACCTTGCAGCGAAAGCGAATACGGTGGAACCAGTGGGGAAAGACGACCGGGCGCATGCCGGCGGCGTCAGAATAATTGTTGATCACGACATCCCCGTATTCAGCATGGGCTTCGTTCATATCGACAAACATCACCGCCGACAGGATTGCGACGATGGTGATCGCGATTCCCGCCCTCAGCTTTGAGAGTATTCTCATTACACATCCTCTTGGTTTTCGCATTGGTCAGCTGGCTGCTCGGAGATCAGTACGAACCGATTTGCCGGGACACCTGAAAGAACAGCAATGCATTTTTCTTGCCACCCACGTCGTTATTGACCAACGACAGGCGCAGATCGAGCAGGCCGATGCGGTATTCGAGTCGATTGGTCAGCGCAAAACGAGCTCGATCAACGTCGCCATTGACGTTGCCGAAAAGCCGCTCATCGCGCAGCCGCGTGTCGGCTACGAAGATCAGGTTGTAGCGGAGTCCGCGCACGCCGGCGAAGCGCAGATGGCTGTAGGCAGCCGAGCCGTTGATGGTCATCCGCTCGGTGTTCTGGTTGATTGGCAGGCCAAAACCGTCGACTGTCTGATAAGTCTGGTCTGCCCAATTGAACATCAGGTTGATATTGACGTTGGAAACCTGGGAAATCTGCCCCTGGCCGAAGAATCCGATATTGATGACCCGATATTCCTGCTCTGAGAAGCCGGTGGTTCGCACATCGGAAAGCATGGCACTCAGCGATCCCGTGAAGCGCTCGCCAGCATTCAGGCCGAGATTGGCCGACAACGTATGGGTCAGGGAACGCGTGTCACCGACCATTTGGCTATTGCTGACGTTGATCGCCTGGGTGACAGCAAGCGACAGATTCTGCCCGGAAAGAACCGCGTAGTTGCGCGACAAGGTGTGGGTGAACTGGCCGCTCAGCATGCTGTTGGAGGGCGTCTCGGCAACCGCACTTTGCCAGTTCAGGTTGAGGCCACTATTCCAGTTATAAGAAAAATTCCCAAAAGTGAGAGGATCGCCGACGTAATTGAGTCCAGTACCCACTTGCGTCAATAGCTGGCTCTCACCTTGCGATAGGGTCAACCGGTTGACGGCGCCGTTGGCCGTCAGGCTCAGATTGCGGTTATGGCGATAGAGCGCCCCGCTATTGAGGCCAATACTCTGCGCCCGAAAAGCCTCGTCGCCGAACTGCGTATCCTGCGCCGAATAGCGCAGCCCGCCGGTCAACGTCAAGGGCAGATCCTCAAGGTCCTCGAAATCCGGAAGCCAGGAGCCATAACCGTATAGCTGCAGGTAACGTCCCCGGCTATTGCTGGACGGGCCGAAACTATTGGCAGTGCGAATATCGGTATCCGAATAGTTCATCGTCGCCCCCAGGTTGAGGGTGTCGTTGATATTGGCGATGTGCGAACTGTTCACGCCGATCAGGCGAGCCCGGTCCCCATTATTGCTGCGCTCGCCGAGCGAATAGCGGCCATTGACGTTGTTTTGAACGATGCCGGTCTGCACCGAATAGCTGCCCGAAAGGGCTGACACATCGTCGTGCGCTCCATTGCTGCTATTGACGATGTTGCGGTCGAACATCAGGTTGCCCCCCTGATGGCCATCCACCGAGCGGAAGTTCTGGGTAAAGCCGAAGCGGTTGCTGATGTAATCGTTGCGGACAATGGTGCCGCTGGTGCGGGTATCGGAGCGATCGAAATAAGCGCGGAAGGGAAAACGGCTACTCGAGAACATATTGATCTCGCCACCACCGACAACGTTCGCGTTGCTGTGCGCCTCACTCCCGCTGAAGCTGTTGCTGCTGCTGTCGGTCGAGTTGCGGGTGATGCCCAGGCGCCCGCTGACGCGGGCAAACCACGGCGCGTAGAGATAACTGGACGCGCTCAGGTTGGCAAAGGTGCCGTGCGAGGCGGCCGCATGACCGGTATTGCTCGAACTCTTTTGATAGGAATAACCCAGGCTACCGCCCCAACGAATCGGTGGCACCTCCCAACCGTACAAGTTGAAGGATTCCTTTTCTGACTTGCTTCCCGCCGCCTCGGCATTTCCTGAGGGAGGCGAGACAGGGCTCACTACGGACTGTGCCGCTATCTCCTCATCCGGCATCGGCGCAGACGCCGGCTCAAGCTGCTGTAGCCGCTGTGGATCAGGCAGGCCAACACCCGCGGCACCGGGCATGCGGGGGGATAGTGTGCGCGATGAGCGCAAGGCCGGCCCCTGATCGGGGAGCGTCATCCACTGCGGATTGCGGCCACCCGGCAAGGGAGCAACCAGCATCTGCGCCAGTTTGAGGACGGGTTCGGACGCCGCAACCGGGTGATCTGTTTCCGAGAACCAGTCCGGATAAATCTCCTTCTCTTCCCCGGCCCGCTCAGCGGGCGGTGACTGCGCCGTGAGCGGGGTGGCAACGGCTCTGGCTGCCTCAATCTCCCGCGTCGCGATATTGGCCATCGCCAGTTGAACCGCGCCGACGCTCTCGCGCATGGGTGGCAAGCCGCCCTGAACCACACTTTCGCCAGCCAAGGCTGACGGAGCAAGGGAAAAAGCACCACCGGCCAGACCCGCGATTAGGTAACTGGTGCCAGAAACTTGGGAACGGCGCCTTCCGTGCTTGCCCACCTTCAGTGAACCCAATAGGGCTACTTTTGGGTAGCCTCATGTCGATCGGAGGATGCGGTATACATGAAACGTACGTCGGCCTTGGCAACCAGGCGTTCGATCAGGCTTTTCCATGCCGCGTCCTGACGTTCACGAATGAGCAATTCCCGTGCGCGCACAGCGACATCAACGAAATCACGCTTGTTGGCTGCCAGGCGTTCGGCCAGGCGGAAGATGGCGACGCCTTCGAGGGTATCCAGCGGCTCATTGACCTTGCCGACCTCGAATTGATCCACCTTCTTCTGAATCAGCTCGGGCAGCATGCCGCGATGTAGATAGCCCATGTCACCGCTCTTCTCGGCATACACGCTCGAGTGCAGGCGCGCCGCTTCCTCGAAATCGGCGCCGTTGACAAGACGCCCGTAGATCGCCTTGGCCTCCTCGCGCGTGGCCTGCCAGGCGGTCGCCGGCGACGAGGGATCGACAGCAAGCAGAATCACCGACATGCGCAGTTTTTCCGGCTCGGTAAACAGCTCTGGATGGCTGTCGTAGTGAGCGCGCACCTCATCCTCGGTTGGCGCCGGCAAATCGCGGACCTGCTTGTCCAACTGGGCGATCAGGCTCTGTTCGGCAAGCTGGCGGCGCAATTCCGGCAACAACTGCTCACGGTTCTGCTGCCATTGCGGACTATTGGTGTAGCGCTTTTCGTAGCCGGCCAGCGTTTCCTCGATCAATGTCTCGTCGGCAGCGATCTTGCGGCGCTCTGCCTCCTCCAGCAGAACGATGCGTTGCACCAGCTTGTGCTTGATTTCGTCGCGGACGCCGGCCAGCTCGCTTTCGGGGATCTGGCCGTGATAGAACCGCTGACGAACCAGCGTGGTGAACGCGCTCTCGTAATCGGCAGTGGGCACGGCTCGGCCGTTGATGATGGCAAAGACACGATCATGGGCATCCTTGCGAACAGCCGCCTCGGCTGGCCTGGCTTCGGCGGCATGAGGTTGCGCAGTGACCGCTGCCTGCGCATGCACCATCGGCAGCGCTGGCAGTATCGCCAACAGGGCAAGGCCAAGGCGACAGCAGGCTTGGGGATATTTGCTCACGTGATTACCTCCAGAAAAAAAAGGGCCGAACACCTTGCGGGCCGGCCCGATTGCCAGGACTGGTGCGGTTGCCCGCAACCTTTACTTGTTATGACATGCCAGGCAGACAGCACTCTGCGTGTTGGGAACGCGCAGGAAGGTGGCGTTCTCGGTATGGGGATCATGGCAGCTGGCACACTCGACGAACGGCTGGTACTGGCCGCTGGTTGCGTCACCGGCGAGGGTCGGCGCCCGAGCGTAGAGGATCATGTCGGTCTTCTGACGCGAACCGTTGGCACCGGCTGAGGTATCCACCCACCAGGCACGATGACCACCGATGAGGCCGTTCGCCGGCGCATTGAAATCGGCATCCCGGCAGCTACCGGTGGACGCTGCCGTGGTGACGGCGCCGCCGGTGGAAACACCGCCGCCGCAATACTGAATGCCAACCGGGTGATCATTGGTCAGATCGGTACCGAGCATGGAGATGAATTCGCCGGCATTGGTCATCGCCCCTGAACTCTGGCGAGCCCCGGTCCACACGCCACCGGTGATAGCGGCGCCGGCAGCGGCATAGCCACCCGAACCCGGCTTGTTGATCATGGTATCCATGGCCTGGGTGCCGTCATGGCAGGAGAGACAGGCCAGCGAGATGCCGGACATGTCGACCGAGCCGTCGATGGTCGCCGAGGTTGCGGTGGTGTAGGTGGTGTAGCTGGTGCCGGCGGCGACCGGCTTGTTCCACAACGGCGCCTGGACGGCGGTGTTCGACGCGTGCGGCGTATGGCAGAAAACACAGATTTCCGTGGTGCCGGTCGTCATGTAGTTTTCGTTGGCAGCGTTATCGGCGCCGAGATTGTGCTTGGTGTTGGCAATACCGGCATGCGCCCCGACTGCGCCAAGAGCGAACGCGGCGAGCGTAAGCACCTTGACCACAAGCCTGGCAATGCCACGTGCTTCCCTGGTTTGATTGGACATAAAAACCCCCGACCGAAAATAATTGATCAAGAACGAGCCAGCCGGCCCGACCTACAACTATTTAGCAAGCCACGTGCCAGCCAAACAAACCTCAATAAATTCAAGCAATTAACCGAAAACACCGAAGCAATACCCATACAAAAAATCGGGAATTTCCCGCTCTCAGGAATCGCCAGTTCTCACTGCCGGGAAGCCGCCCCGGAATTCCCATCAGCGCCAGTGGCTGGCCGCTTGACCAGGAAACCCGCGTCAGCTGCGAGCGCCGCTGGCCGAAATACGTCTATCTTCTTGAACCATTGGTCGACCATGTAGACGCGACCATCTTCATCGACATAGATGCCTGACGGCAGCATGTATCGACCCGGGCCGTCCCGCTCCGAGCGCTCGCCGATGAACATCAGCAAATCGCCATCAGCAGTGAATACCTGGAAATTACCGAAGGCCGCATCAACGACATAAACGTTGCCGGCCGGATCGGTGGCGATTTCCTTGGGCCGGGCGAAATTGCCCAGTTGCTTGCCGACCGAGCCGAAACTGGTCATGAACTTGCCGTTGCGATCGAAGACCTGGACCCGGAAGTTGCCTCCATCGACGACGTAGATCTGGCCATTGGCCCCGATTGCCACATCCCGCGGCAGATTGAACTCTCCCGGCCCGATGCCCCGCTTGCCAAGATCGAACAGATGGCTGCCGTCGTTGATGTCGAAAACGTGAATCTTGTGCTGGTCCGAAGAGACGCCACCGATATCAGTGACAAAGAGACGCGCCCCGGCGACATCGACGGTTACGCTGGACAGCCGCTCGAAGATTTTCGGTCCGCCGATCCGGCGCAGGTACTTGCCATCACGGTTGTAAACCATGATCGTCTTAGCCGTACCATCAGCCACATAAAGATTGCCGGCGGCATCCACATCCAGTCCCAGAGGCTTGGTCAGCGGCCCCAGCGGGTCATCACCGATCTTGAAATAACGGCCTTCCGGCACATCAAAGGCCTTGACGAATCGATCGGCCGAATCGCTGACGAAAACCCGCCCGCGATGCACGGTCACCGCATATGGCTTGACCAGGCCTTCCGAGGTTTCCAGTTCGCCGGTCAATGCCCGCTTCAGGGCAGCATCCTTGTTGCGCGGTGTGACATCAGCGCTGCCATAGATCGTCCGCTCATAGGCGTAGCGCGCCTCATCGGGCGGCGGGGGGTAGATCAGCAAATCGGCCTTCCCCGCATCGCCACGCTCCTGGACCGGAGCACAACCACCAAGCAGCGCCAAGGCCAGCATCAACGCAGCGATCTTGCCGCCCGCTCGGTTTCCATTAATGGCAAACATATCCACCCCCAGTTCTTGAAATTTACGATTACTTGTCATGACAGGTCAGACATAGACGACTGCCCGCGTTGTCCACTCTCAGGAACAACTGGCTGCTCGCATGTGGATCATGGCAACTGCTACATTCGACAAAAGGTACTTCACCGGCAGGCAAAGGGCGCGCATACAGCGGCAAATCTGCACGCGTGCGAAACGGCGTCACCCCGGAGGCCGACACCCACCAGACCGTTCGGTTATCCACGATCCCGTGGCTAGGCAGACGGAAATCGTCGAGCGACTTTAGTTCTTTGGCTTCCCGCGCGGGCTGCACGGGGGCAGACTCGCGCTCGCCCTCGGATCTTTCCCGCCCACGGGAATAACCTCGATAGGGAATGCCGAAAGGGTGGTCCGTTTCCGATGCCTGTACGGAAAATGCCTGATTCGCATCATGGCAGGACAGGCAAGCGATCGACTGCGAACCGACCGCCGGCTTGTCACCGAACTGCAGGCGGCCAATATCGTCGAACAACACAAAAGAGTGGCTAGCCGAGAGTGAGGGCTGCCATGCCGGCTGAAGCAGAATACCGCTGCGCGCCGCACTATCGGCCGAGACTTGGGGGGTATGGCAAAACACGCAGACCTCCTCCGCTTCAACCGAGGCTCCCTGCTGGGTCAGGTTGTGAGGCGTCCCGCGGATGTCAGCCGCCGGCACCTGCCCACTCAGACAGGCAAGCGTTAACAGCACAGGGGCAATTCGCAGGAACAAACCAAACTCCAATAAAAAAACCGCAACCCGATTCCTCGGGTTGCGGGCAAATGGCTACCGGAACAAATGTTCAGGGAGGTGATCAAGCACAGGGAGCTGTACTCTTGCCCGGCAGCCTGTCTGGAAACTGAAACTATTTCTCGCCATTCAACATGTAATCCAACGCCAGGTAGGCCTCACCCCGCGTCAGCGAAGCATTCCCGCCCTTAGGCGGCATGCCACCCTTGCCACGCAAAACCGATACCATCAGCTCCGCCGGCCCTTTCTTCGCGCGCTCCGCCCAATCCTCATCACGGCCGGGACGCGGGGCGCCAGCAGTACCAGTCGAGTGGCACATGGCGCATGAGCGAACATAAACCTCACGCCCGTTCAGTGGCTGACGCTCCTTGCCGCCCCCCTTGACTGACACATCCGCTGCATGGGCAGTCGAAGCCAGAACCAGCAGCAACGCGAAGAAGATCCACGAAAAGCTCATGCATTCCAGACCGGTGAACAGCATTGAAAAAACCTGGGTTGGTATTAGCAATAGCCATGCCATCACAAAGCCATATCGGCCTGAATATTGCTTGTCTCCTGCGGTCAAGTAATCAAAAACGAAGTTCATCGGAGAGCGTGACGTGATGACCCGGTATTCCCCCCTCGCCAGCAGCATGCTGGTCTTTCTTTTTTGGCTGATCAGCACCAACACCAGCGCCACCGAGCGCCCTCCCGGCAAGGCCTCGATACGCGCCGACGTCCTTTACCACAACTATTGCTCGGTCTGTCACGGCGACCGCGGCGACGGTAACAGCCGGGCCAAGAACAGTCTCGTTCCCCCGCCCAAGGACTTCACCCGCGCCCCTGAACTGACTCGGGAGACGATGATCACCATCATCACTCACGGCAAGCCGGGAACTGCCATGACCGGCTGGAAGACGCAACTCAACGACAAGGAAATGGCCGCCCTGGCCGATTACATTCGGGCGACTTTCATGCAGGTTTCGCTTGATCCAAAGTTACAGCGCGGACGCGTCGTCTACGCTCAGAACTGCATGGTTTGTCACGGCGAACGGGGACAAGGGGCACCGAGCGCCAGTGGTCTGATTCCCCCTCGCGACTTCACGACTCCCCGAGCCCGCGCTGAACTGACCCGTGAGCGCATGCTCGCAGCCGTCAACAACGGGCGCCCGAATACGGCCATGGCGGCTTTCGCCAAACGCCTGCCGGCGAGCGACATCAACAACGTCGTCGATTACATCCGGGCCGGCCTGATGCTGCCGGCCAGCGGCGGCATCTCCGGAACCAACGCCCACTCCGGCCGCCAGGACCAGCAGGCAGCGGAGGGCATGGCTCTGCCGTTTGCCAACGGACTGACCGGCAATATGGCCAGGGGCGAGAAAATGTACATGGCCAACTGCGCCACCTGCCACGGCACCAAGGGGGACGGCAAGGGACCGCGCGCCTATTTCATCAATCCGAAGCCGCGCAATTTCATCGATCCGAATTTCCGGCTAGCTTTCAACAGGCCGGCCATCTATACGGCCGTGCACGATGGCCGACTCGGCGCCGAAATGCCCGCCTGGAGCAAAGTCCTCAGCGAGCAGGAAATGACCGATGTCAGCGAGTTCGTCTTCCGCCGTTTTGTCCAGCAGGGCCGCGGCAAGCAGGGAAAATAAACAACTTCGTCCGGAGCAGAAGCATGCTTATTCGTCCCGTTCTGGCGCTGCTGGCTGGCGCCTGGCTTGCCCTTCCCGTCGCCGCTACGACCTCCCTGGTTGAACAGGGGCGTGCCGTCTACAACTACCGCTGCTATTTCTGCCACGGCTATTCTGGTGACGGAAATACGCTGGCCGCCACCTACCTGAACCCCAAGCCGAGCAACTTCAAACAGGCCAGCCCGGAACTTCTCGACGTGGCGAAGATAGAGAGCGTGCTTCACAAAGGGCGCCCCGGTACGGCAATGAAGGCGTTCAGCGGGATCATCTCGGACAGCGAGATGACTGCTGTCGCCACTTTCATCGTCGACGAGTTCGTCCGCCGCAAGGCAGACAACACGCGTTACCACACGGTCGAGAACGGCTGGCCGGAACATGAGCGTTACCGAATTGCCTTCCCGTTCGCCAAAGGTGAGATTCCGCTTTCCCGTCCCTGGGAAAACTTGAGCGCCAGCGAGGTAGCCGGAAAACGCCTCTACCTGGCCAGTTGCATCAGTTGTCACGACCGTGGTGCCGCCGGTGAAGACGACATAACGTGGGAATCGCGCCCGGTCTCCTACCCGCGAAATCACTTCTCGCTGGCCAACCCACCGAAGGTTGATGCAATGACCAGCGCCAGCCCCTATGCACTGCACGACATTCCCCCAAAGATTGTCCGCATGAGCCGCCAGGAGCGACGTGGCGAGCGCCTATTTCAGGACAACTGCGCCTTCTGTCATGGCGCCGACGGTAGCGGCCAGAACTGGATCGGCAAGTTCATGGAGCCACCGCCGCGCGATTTGCGCAGTCCTTCATTCATGCGCCAGGCAACCCGCGAAACGCTGGCCCATGCCATCCGCGAAGGACTACCCAACACCTCCATGCCGGCCTGGAAATCCGTACTTGGAGATAAGGAGATCAGGGCGATCATTGCCTATATCAACCGGGCCTTTCATCCGGTCGGCCAGGAAGCCGCTGCCGCAAAATAGTCTGGCGTCGTTTTTGCTAAAGGTATACCCGGCAGGGCCGTGGAACGATTCCGCGGGCAACGGGGGGACTTAATGAAAATTTGGCAACGCTTGGCGAACCGCGCCAAGGAGGCGAGCTACCTGACAGCAGCGGCAATCGCCCTTGGCTTTGCTGTGCCGGTCGCCATCAATTTGCATTTGCAGCACGACAAGGTCGCGAACGCGGCGAATGAGCGGGCGGCATTGCGCGTTGAGGCCGTCGCCAATGTGGTTGCCCACGCCCTTGACCAGACGATCAGCGCCACAACGATGCTGAGTGACGCGTTTGATCAAGGCGATGCCGAGCTGCTGTCGCGCACCTCCTCAAACATCCTGCGCATCCTTGGCTCGACAGCCCAACTCGAGATCAAGCCGGAGGGCAGTCGCGGGCTGCTGATCGCCAATCACAGCGCGCCCCCAAGCCAACTCGAACTGGCTGCAGCCGGCATGAATGGCACCTGGAGGGCACCGGCACCCATGGGGGAGCCGACGATCAGCGTACGCGATCAGCAACTGGTGGTCACCCAGCCGATGATCAATCGCTCGCCGGAAGGACGCACGCGATTCTGGGGCCAGATAACCATCACCCAACCCTTTTCCGCCCTTGCCCGGACCGCCCAGCTGAATCTTCTGACAACTGAGAATCTGGCTATCCGCGTCCGTTACGTGACGCCGGCGAGAACGCAACAAACGCTGCTTTTCGATACATATGGCGAAGACTCGGCAACACTTGCAAGCAGGAACATCCGCCTTCCCGGAGAGATTGAATTGCAGTTCGAGGCAGCCCGCCAGCTACCTCTGGCAGCCGCCATCGGCGACTGGATTTTCCTGCTCATCGCCAGCCTGGCGCTCTATATAGTGGTCCTGTTCGCCCTCAAACGTCCGGCACTCCTGCAACAAAAGATCCGCCTCACCAACCAGTTGCTGGAGGATGAGAAGCTTGCCCTGCAAAGGGAAATCGTCGATCGACTCGAGGCCGAGAAAATGCTTGAGCGTTCGCACCGCCTGCTCGACAGCATTTTCGAGCACATTCCGGGCATGATCGTGATCAAGCGTGCCAGCGACCGGCGCATCGTCCGCATCAACCGCTCGGGCGAGGAGATTTTCGCGCGCAGCCGGCACACGCTGGTCGGCCGCAGTAACGAAGAAATCTACGAGCCGGAACTGGCTCAGCGTCTCAACCTCTCCGATGACCTGGTGATCAAGAAGCGCCAGCCAATGGAACTGGCGATCGAGCAGTACCGTATGCCTGGGCAGGCAGCACGCTGGATCAGTGTGCGCAAGACCGTGCTGCCCGGCGAGAACGACGCACCCGAATACATCCTGGAATTTGGCCGCGATGTGACTGAACAGGAACGGCTCGACCAGAGCCTGCGTGAGCATCTCCACTTCCTCGAGCAGTTGATCGATGCCATCCCCAGCCCCCTGTTTTTCAAGGATGCCAAAGGACGTTACACCAGCGTCAATCACGCCTTCGAGAAATATATGGGCCTCAGCCGCGAGGCACTGACCGGCAAGACCGTATTCGACATTGCCGAGCCTGCCCTGGCTCGCATGTACAACAGAGCCGATACGCAGCTGCTGGCCAGCGGCGGCACTCAGATTTATGAATCCGCCGTCCGCGATGCCGAAGGGCGAGATCGCGATGTGATGTTCCACAAGGCGGTGTTCCATCACACCGATGGCGACAAAGGCGGCATTGTCGGCATCATTCTCGACATCACCGAACGCAAGCAGGCCGAGCAGCAGGTGGCACGCCTCAATCGTTTCCTCACCGTCATCAGCGAAGTGAACGAAGCCATCTTCCGCACCCATCATGCCGAGCAGTTGCTTGAGCAGGTTGCCGAGCTGCTCTGCGCCAGTGGAGACTTTCCCATCGCCTGGATCCAGGCGGGACCCGGGGATCCGCTGCTCTTGTGCGACAGCTGCCGGGATGCCGAAAAGCTTATCGGTCGCCTGGCCGCGGCACTCGACCTGCCGCAGCGCCTGGCGCAGGGCATATCCTATTTCGGCAAGGCCAGCGAACTGGCCGACATCGTGCTGGTCGATGAACTGAGCACCCGTCGGTTGCACAGCGTCAGCCTGCTGCCGCTGCGAACGGGCGCCGCCGCCCCCGGCGTCATCGGCCTGATCGATGATCAGCCACAAGGGCTCAGCGATCAGGAGCGCCAGCTGCTCGAGGATCTCGCCAACAACGTTTCCCAGGCGCTCGAACGCATCGCTGCCGAAACACAGAAACGCCAGGCCTCCGAACAGCTTGAGCTGGCTGCCCGGGTTTTCGAGAACAGCGCCGAGGGAATCATGATCACCGATGCGCGCAACCGCATCCTGCTCGTCAACAAGGCATTCTCGACGGTCACCGGTTTTGCGCCGGAGGAGGTCATCGGCCAGAACCCCAACCTGCTCAGCTCCGGTCGCCAGGACCAGAGTTTCTACAAAACCATGTGGGAGTCGCTGCAAAGCACCGGGGAATGGCACGGCGAAATCGAAAACCGGCGCAAGGATGGCACGCTTTATCCAGAGTGGCTCAACATCAGTGTCGCGCGCCAGGCGGACGGCAGCATCAGCAACTATGTCGCCGTCTTTTCCGACCTCACCAACCGCAAGGAAATCGAGAAGCGGGTCCTTTTCCTGTCGCAATTCGACACCCTGACCGCGCTACCCAACCGGGCGCATTTCCATGATCAACTGGAACACTGCCTGCGCGCCGACAGCAGCCGGCACAACAAACTCGCGGTACTGACACTCGACCTCGACCGCTTCAAGCTGATCAACGACACCCTCGGCCATGTCGTCGGCGACCGCATCCTGATCGAGGCCGGCAACCGCCTGAAGAACAGCATCACCTCCGGCGACAAGCTCTGCCGCCTGGGCGGTGACGAGTTTGCCATCATTCTCAACCACATCGAGTCCAACAGCGATGCGGCAGCCATTGCCGTCATCTGCCAGACTCGGTTGCGCAAGGGCATCCCGATCGATGGCCACGAGATACATCTCTCGGCAAGCATCGGCATCAGCATTTTCCCCGACGATGCTGAAACCGTCGAAGGATTGGTCAGCTGCGCCGATTCGGCGATGTATGCGGCTATCGAACAAGGTGGCAACACCTTCCGCTTCTTCCAGCAGGAGATGAACGCTCGCTCCAGCGAGCGCATGCGCACCGAGTCGCTACTCCATCACGCCCTTGAGCGCGGCGAACTTTCCGTCTTTTTCCAGCCCCTGGTCAATGCCCGCAATGGCCGTATTGCCGGTGCCGAAGCGCTGCTCCGTTGGCACAACGAAGAACTTGGCGCCGTCAGCCCGGGAGTTTTCATTCCTCTGCTTGAGGACACGCAGCTCATTCGCTCGGTCGGCAAGTGGGTTTTGCGCAAGGCGTGCCTGGAGAACATGCGCTGGCGGCAGCGCACAGGTAACGAATTGTTCGTCGCAGTCAATCTGTCGGCGGTTCAATTGGCCGATGACAACCTGATCAAGGACATTCGGCAGATTCTCGCCGAAACCGGCTGCGACCCCCGCTATCTGGAAATCGAACTGACCGAAAGCTCAATCATGCACGACAGTGAGCTGGGCATCCGCACGCTCAATCGGATCAAGGATCTGGGCATCCGGCTGTCGATCGACGATTTCGGTACCGGCTACTCGAGCCTCAGCTACTTGAACCAGTTCCCGCTGGATACCCTGAAAATCGACCGCAGCTTCGTCATGAATGCGACCGAGGACGAAAATGCCCAGGCCATCATCAAGGCCATCGTCGCCATGGGGCACACGCTCGGTTTCGAGATCATCGCCGAAGGCGTGGAGACCATCGAGCAGCTGACCCTATTGCGCGACAACGCCGTCGATATCCTGCAAGGCTACTACTTCTCGCGACCGGTTCCGGCGCTCGAGTTCGAGGAACTGATCATCCGGATGCCGAGCTATCCGCTGGCCGCCACTGCCCCATCACCCGCTGTGCCACAGCTGATCTCGCTAGTTGACCGTCGTCGCTAGCCCTTCGTCTTCTTCCGGCAGACACCAGCGTTCCGCAATCAGGCGACCGGCAAGCCAGCCCCCGAGGAGCGCTCCGAGGACAACCAGAAACATGGCCAGCGCCACTTCCCATGCCGTCAGCCAGCCTGCCTCACGGTGCACCGCCAGCCGCCAGTCGGCATATGACGAACCAATCCGCAGCCTCTCGGCGTTTGCCGCCACATTCTCGTCGACACCCTCAGGCGTCTTGCAGGCCTGCTCCCCCAGCGACACCCAGCACAATTGATAGGCCAGACCTATGCGCTCGAAGTCGCTGTCACCTGCGGCACGTAGCAACGCTGGATAATCGACGACGCCGATGGCCAGCCCCCAGAACTGGGGACGCCCGTCGGCAGCGGGTATGAACAGCGGATAGCGGGCGATGATGGCGAGCCCGCCCTGGCGAAGTTCAAACGGTCCGGCAACCGCCATCTGGCGCCGCGAGATCGCCAAGTGCACTTCTCGATTGCGGGTCTTGTCGACCAGCAGGTCGTGGCCGACGATCACCTCATTGCCACTCAGCGGACTGACGTAGGTGATCACGCCGCCCGGTGCAAGCTGCAGGGCGCGAACCAGCGGGAAGTCGCGCAGTAATTCAATGGCCGTTTCATCAAACTGCCGTACCGTGCCGGATTTGCGATCAAGCGTGCCGCCCAGCAGATAGACAGCCCCCAGTGATTCGCCAAAACGCTCCATCATGCGCAGGGCGAAACCTTGGGCGATATTCCGCGCCTCACTGCGTCGTTGCTGCTCAAGTCCATCGAGCAAAAACCAAGACAGTGCCGCGAACAGGACAGCCAAAAACAGACCGCAAACCAGCCCCGCGTAGCGCGCAAAACTCAAAGTCATCAATGCAGCCCTCCTGGCCAGCAACCTCAAAACTGGCACAATGAATGCATATAGTACGAAAGTAATAGTGCAGTGGTCGAACTTTTTCCCCCAGTCCGTGAATTTTTACCTCTTCCTTGCCGCCAATCATTCCCTTTAGCCCCGCCCTCCTCCGCAATCCAGGCTCGACAGAGCTCGGCGAGCCGGCGCACAGCAATTCCCACGTTCGGGAATTGGCCGCGCCAGGAGGACAACTGCTTCAGTTGCCCGGCGTTCTCGTTCTCGACGAGGACGAGCAAACGCATTCAGCGGTCGAAATGAGCGCCGGGGACCTGGCCCGGGTCATCCACGCCAGCAGTCCGGTGGACGCCTTTCGCGTACTGCGGGAGGAATCGGTCGCGATCGTCGTCAGTGGCAGCAAACTCGGCAACATGGACCTGACGCACCTGCTCTGCCTGCTCAAGCGCCAGCACCCCACTCTGCTCAGCATCGTCGTCAGTGCTCAGTCCTCTCCAGCGCTTGACCGGCTGATCGAGCAGGGGCAAATTTTCCGGCACGCTGCCAAACCTTTGAAGGCAGGATTGCTGAGAGCAAGCATCAAGGCCGCGATAGAGCAGCACGAAAGCCGCCCTGCGTGCCCTTTACCGCTGCCGCCAGTGACGGATGGCTCATCCCGGAAAGGCGCTGCCCGGCAGACGCTGACTGGCAAGCTGCAGGCCCTGCTACATCGGCTGCTGGGGAATTAGCGGCATGTTGGCCTGGCGCATTCTTGGCGTCGTACTCGTTGCCGGCTTACTTGTTCCGCACGCGCAGGCATTTTTACGTGCCGCACCATCTCCGCCACCGGCACCTGTGCTCCGCCACACACAGCCCGAAGCCCAATCGTCTGCCGCCCGACAGGCCATCGACTCGGTTCGCCTGCTCGACCCCAGCAACCCGGATCACCACCGCTTGCAGAATATCGAGGAAGCCACCCGGCATCTGCCTTTCGATCGAAATGGCTTCCCCGACTGGATGCAGGCTCTGAACCGCGGGCTGATCAAACCGCGGGCCGGCCTCAGCGAGCAGGCGAAGATGGAGGTACTCGATCTCGACGTGCTGATGCGCAATACCAAGGAAATGCCCTATGTGCGTTTTCCCCATCGTTCGCACACTGAGTGGCTGGCCTGCTCGAACTGCCACCCCGATCCCTTTCCAACCCAAGCGGGCGGCTCGACAATCCTGATGAGCAACATCTTCCGCGGCGAATATTGCGGCAAGTGCCACGACCGAGTGGCTTTCGTCACATTTTTTTCCTGTGAACGCTGCCACAGCCAGCCTCAGATCGGGCATCCACCCAAACCGTGAAATGGCGCTGCCTCAGGCGCCCTCAGGCTCCGGACGAGCAATCACATAGCCCTGAGCCCGCTCGCAGCTGAAGCCATGCAGTAACGCCAGTTGCTCGATGCTCTCCAGCCCCTCGGCCACCGCCGTCAGATGCAGGGCATTGGCCAGACCGAAGACCGCACCGAGAATGGTCCTGTCACTACCCTCCTGCAGATGTTCGCGGATCAGGCTGCGATCCACCTTGACGGCATGCAGCGGCAAGCTGTTGAGAACCGACAGGCTGATGAAGCCGGTACCAAAATTCCCCAGACTGAGCATGACGCCCAGGTCAGCCAGTTCTCTGAACACCTTGCGGGCATACTCGCCATCCTGCATGACGATGGGTTCGGCAATTTCCAGTTCCAGCAAGGAAGGCGTCAGGCCGGCACGGCGCAGGGTATCGCGAACCACACTGACAAGATCCGGGCGCTTGAATTCGCTGACCGACAGATTGACGGCCACGCGCACCGACTGTGCCTCAAGTTGCCACAACCGGGCCTGGATGCAGGCCGTTTCGAGAACCCATTCACCAAGTTTGACCATCAGCCCGACTTCCTCGGCCAGACCGATGAAGTCTTCCGGCATCAGTAGTTCGTTCTCCCCGACACGCCAGCGCAGCAACGCCTCCTTGCCATGCACGACGCCACTCTGCAAATCGACGATAGGCTGATAGTGAAGGACGAACTCGCGGTTGATGAATGCATCCTTGAGGCGCGCCTCCAGGTCTGCCCGACGTGTTGGTGAATCGCTAAGCTCCGGCGAAAAGAAACAACTGCCCGCGCGCCCGGCCCGCTTGACCTGGTACATCGCGGCATCTGCCGCCTTCATCAGGGTTTCGCCATCCCGACCGTCGGCAGGATAGAGACTGATGCCGATGCTGGTCGTCACCACTCGTTCCTCGCTGCCAAGGCTGACCGGCTGCTGCATGGCGGCCAGTATCTTGTTGGCCACCGTTTCCGCATCCGCTGGGGAAGCGGCTTCCGGCAGGAGAATGGTGAACTCGTCGCCGGCAAACCGGGCAACCGTATCGGTCGCCCGCACGCATGCCTTGAGCCGGGCAGCCACCTCCTTCAGCAGCACGTCACCGATGTCGTGGCCCAGCGTATCGTTGATCTGCTTGAACTTGTCGAGGTCCAGGAACATCACCGCCGGCATCCGGTTCTTGCTGCGCCGGGCATGAGCCAAAGCCTGATCAAGACGATCCTTGAACAACAAGCGGTTGGGCAGGCCGGTCAGAGCATCATGGAACGCCTGGAAGGTCATCGCCTCCTCACGCTCCTTGCGCTCGGTAATGTCGGAAAAAATCGCCACGTAGTGCTCAACCTCGCCCTGCGGGTTGAGCACGGCGCTGACGTTCAACCATTCGGGATATACCGACCCGTTCTTGCGCCGGTTCCAGATTTCTCCGCGCCATTCGCCATCACGCTGCAGGGCGCTCCAGAAGGCCTGGTAGAAGTCCGCTCCCTGCTTTCCCGATTTGAGAATTGCCGGCGTCTGGCCGATCACCTCCTCCGCCTGATAGCCAGTCGTGTCGGTAAATGCTTTATTGACCAGTTGAATGCGCGATTGCGCATCGGTCACGGTAATCCCTTCCAGCGAATTCTCAAAAACGATACGGGCCATGCGCTGCTGGCGGATCATCTCGCCGGATTTTTCCATGACCCGGTTGAAGGCAGCCGATGCTTCGCCAACTTCGTCGGCATGGAGAACGGGCAACGGCCGGGCATGTTCGAGGTCTTCGTCGGCGATGCGATTCAAGCCTTCGGTCATCTCCTGCAGCGGCCGGCTGACGAGACGGGCAATGAACAACCAGATGAACACCGTCAGCGGCAGGCAAACCAGCGCGCCGACCAGCAGGGCGCGCCGGCCAAAACTGCTGGCCGTCTCGCTGGCCCGCGAGAGCGAAATTTCCATACTGACCGCCCCGAGGACGGTGCCGGCTGGAACCTCATGGCAGAACAGACAGTTCTTGCCGAGATAGTTTTCGGCAGCCTTGACCGGAATGATGGCCTTCAGGCGCTCTTCCCCATTTTTATTGCGAATGACGCTGAAGTACGACTCACCGCTGACCAGAACACTCGTTTCCAGGGCATCGGCGGCGGTTTCGCCATCGAATCCGAGGCCGTACTGCTTGATCACCCCATCGCCACGGAAGACCTTGAGGGCCTCGATGTGGTTGGTTTCCTTGATCTGATCAAGAAAGATGGTGCGCAGACCGATGGTGCCCGTGATCATCATGCCGGTAAGACCAGCCAGGGTCATCTGATGGACGCTGATGGCGAAATCCCGCGATTGGGCGATAGCCAGGTTTCTTTGCTCCTGGGTGGCCCAGTAGATCATTCCGGCACCCGAGAGCAGCACCGAGATCAGGATGGCGATCACTAGACGAACCCATATTTTCGTTCTTCTCATGCTTGCGCGGCGGCTCTCTGTGGGAGGTATTCGACTGGTCATCATGCTACGCCTTTGCCGCGCAAGGCAAGCAGGATGAACCCCTTGCCTGCTTGGCGATGGGTTGGCCCACAGATTGCTATCAGAAGGATGTCGCCGTGCCTCCCATGCTTCTTCCCCCCCGAAGCAGCAAGCGGCGATGGCGGTTCGCCAAAGGGCCGCCTTTCCATTTTCATCCCGCAAGGGATACGCAATGAGGAGTTCGACAACATGAATCAATCGCGCCGCAACCTGCTGAAGTACGGTGGTCTTTCACTCGCCATGATCCCGGTGGTCGCCATGGCTGCCAAGAATGACGGCATGCGCTCAAGCATGAAGTACAAGGACAGCCCGGAAGGCGACAAACAGTGCTCAAACTGCGTCCAGTTTGTCGAGCCGAACGCTTGCAAGATTTTCCCCGGCGATAACGAGATTTCCCCTAAGGGTTACTGCGTCGCCTGGGCCAAGAAGTAAGCCCCAGATCAGATGGCATGCGGGGTGCCTCGGCACCTCGGCACTGCCAGAAGCGGGAATATGACCTTTATTTTTACCATTTTCGGGAAACCGGCACACACCCAGGCGCGGGCACTCCGGCAACCGAATCCCTGGCGTCACTGCCAGTTTCCGCAAGAAAATCTGTAGCCCAGGCGCCGAGGATTGTAGGAGAACGCTCGTGAAAACCCCTGTGTCCAGTTACGCGTCATTTGCCCTGCACCTTGCCGACCAGCCGGCAGACAGCTTGCCGCGTAAAGCCGAGGGGGAGGCGTCCCGCCCTGCCGGTGCACTCTCCCTGCCGGAGATCGATATCAATTTCGGCGAGTCAACCAACGAGCCACCGACCTCCGGTCCGCGAGTTCCCACGCCGATTGACACACGGGCAGCCCTTGAGAGCATGCCCCATCTGCTGGGCCAGATTCAGTCGCTATGGCTGAGCCGCGACCTCAACACATTCATTGCCCAGCTTTTCCTCGATAGCCGCGATGGCGCACGCCAGGGCTTTCCAGCCGAGGTATCCCGGGAACTGTTGCTGATCTCCCGCCTCAATCAGCAATTGCGGGCCGAGGAAACCGCCACTCTGCTGGGGCTTGGCCTGGCCGAAGCAAGCGAGCTGATCGCCCGCGGCGACCACTTGGCAATGGGCCATGTACATAGCGCTGATGACGTCTGGGCCCAGCACTTGATTCAAGGCAGCCGTCGTCGTGAATCGCCTCACCCGAAAAAAAGCATTCACGAATTGTTTTCCCCCCTCGCGGGAAGAATAGAAGGCGTGGCATCGCCACAGGCAATGTCGAGCAAGCTGGTCAATATCATCCATGAGCGGCCGCCACTCCCACCCTCCGTGCGCATTGATCTGACTACGCCGCAAGCACTGCGCTCTGCCCGTGCGGGGTTTTCCGAGGGCGGCATCATGGACAGGAATTTCTTCCGTTGCCTGGCACGTGAGCTGGGCACCCTGCCGATAGGTCAGCTGGTTTTTTCCAGTCTGGGAAATAGCGAAAAATGCGATTGGCTGGCCACTGGCATACGCTTCGCCCGCACCCACTGCCCCTACAAAAACCTGGTGCTTCATGTCGATCTGCTCAGCACCTCGGAAGCGCTGATTCGCCAATGCATTATGGAAGGGATTGATCATCTGGTGATTTTCCTGAACCAGGGCAGCGGCAAATGGCGCGCCCGCGCCCAGGCCATTGCCGACGCCGACCCCGATTATTTCCGTCGCGAGATCGCCCGCCTGGTCGCCCTCCGTGACGAGTATCAGGTGTCATCCGGCCGCCGGTGCGAACTGTCTGTCAGCACCAATAATCGCCGTTGCCGACACGCGATGAGAGAAATCTTCGGGCACCTGGATGAATTGCCCGGCCTGGTTGCCTATACACCGGTGCTCCTCCCTGCCGGCGTCTCGCCGCGCGACGCGCGTTCGCGGGGTCGTTGCCACTGCCTCGCGCCATTCATCGAGGCCCATGTTCGCACCAATGGCCATCTCGTCGCGTGCGCCCAGGACCATTCCGGATACTCCTACGCCGCTGATCTGACCCAGACCACCTTTACCGATGCCTGGCAAAGCCCGGCTTTCCGCATGACACGGCAACGCGTAACGCAGGGCGAAAAACCAGGTCGCCTATGCGAGGTATGCCCACATCACGCCTACGGTCTCGTCGCCCACTGAACTCTCAGCAGACTGAAATCACATCCGGAGGCGCCTAGAGCCTGGACGCCAGGCCTTCCTGGCGGATCGGCAAACTTATGGTGAAACAGGCTCCCTGGCCGACCTGGCTGGTGACGGCTATCGATCCGCCATGCTGCTCGATGATGCGATAGGCAACCGTCAGCCCGAGTCCGCTCCCCTGGCCCGCCTGGCGCGTGGTGAAAAAAGGTTCGAACAGGTGCGCCAGATTTTCCTCGGCAATACCTGGCCCGTTGTCAGCAATCGCAATATCAACCCAGCCTCTATCTTCACGCGTGGTGACGACAATCTGGCCATTGCCGTCGATAGCCTGCGCAGCATTGAGCAGGATGCTGCAAAAAACCTGATTGACCTGCGCCACTTGGCAGGTAACTGCCGGGATCTCGGCCAGTTGCCAGTGCACCTCGATACGTCCTTCCAGACGATTGGCCAGTAGCCGCGCCACCCTTCTCAGGCTGGCATTCAAGTCAACCAGCTGCCAGCCTCCCTGGTCGACGGCACTGAATTCGCGCAGATCCTGAACGACCTGCTTGATTCTTGCCAGGCCGGCCAAGGTATCGTCCACAAGAGAGGGCAACTCGTCGGCAAAAAACTGCAGATCGAGCTCCTGCTCAATTTGTACCAACTGTTCGCGCAGCGCCGGATGCTGCTGCACGAGAGGCGCCAGCGCCTGCGATTGGCGGCGCAGACCTTCAAGCAGCACCGAGACGTGTTGCTGCACGGCACCAAAATTGGCCATGACGAAGCTCATCGGATTGTTGATTTCATGAGCCACGCCAGCGGCCAACTGGCCGACTGCTATGAGCGTTTCAGACTGCAGCAACTGGCTGCGGGCACCGGCAAGCTTGGCGATGAGTTGCCTTTGTTGGGCCTGTTCCGCCATCAGTGCCTCATTCAAACGCTCAAGTTCAGCGGTACGCTCGACGACTCTTTGTTCAAGGCGGCGCTCACTTTCGCGCAAGGCCAGCTCAGTCTGCCAGTGTTGGGAAATCTCGGCCTGAAGGCTGGTATTCGCTTCATTGAGTGCCGCCGTATGGCGGCTGATCTCTTTTGCCAGACGCGCCGGCTGCCGCAGGATATGCAGCGAGAATGAGGCGGTTAGCGTAGCGATCACTGCGACTGCCAGCATCAACCAGAGCAGCGTTGTCCAGGGCGCATGCCAGCCGCCAGTGCGCGTGACCGCCAAGGTCCACTCGCCGTTGGGAACCGCAACCGGAAAGTACACCGGATCCACCATCGCTTCGTTCCCGGACGACCATATACGCTGCACCTCGCCGCCGTCCGGATGGGGACGGGTCAGGGAAAAGACGTGCTCCGCTTCACCCCGATCGGCCAACGCAGCCCCGCGTAACAAGTCCGGAACGCGCACAACGACCGTGACAAACCCCCAGAAACGCTCGTTCGGCTGCTCGGCATTCAGAAAAACCGGCAGCCGACCAACGATCGCCTGGCCCCCCTGCTTGAGCTCAAAAGGACCGGCCAGCGTCAGGCTCCGGGTTTTCAGGGCGAGAAAGGCTTCCTTGTTCCGCTCTGGATCCGCCAGCAAGTTGTGGCCGATGGCGGCCACATGGCCTTTTTCCGGAACGACATCCCGGATCACGCCGTCAGGTGCCAGCTGGATTGCACTGGCTCTCCCCGAAACGCTCAGCAACTCCGTCGCCAGCTTATGGAAATCCTCGATCTCGCCGTCTCCCTGGCGCACAAGTGCCGCCAGTCCATAGGTCAGGGAGAGTGAGCGCAGCAGTTGCTGCTGCAACAGGTGGCCATGCAGGGAAGCGACCTCGACAGCCTCACGCTTGTGGCGGGCAACTTCGGTCTGGTCAATCCAGTAAACAATCGCGCTCCCTAAAAACACGATCAGCGCAAAGACCCCCAGTACGCGCCGATGGATTCGCGCGCGGGCAGACCGCGAGCCCTCCTTGTCTGTACGGACGGAATATATCTGCTGATCAGTTATTTGCATGTTTAGCGGGAAGCAAGTCCCGAGCCGGCATTGATGAACCAGGACGGCAGCCGGCGGAACCGAAAACGAGCTGGTCTGTGTCTTGCTATTACCTAGGGCATACCAACCGAGGGAAAAGCACCATGAGCAACCGACCGAGCACCCCGCCAGCCATCTCTGCCGACCCTCTGGGCGATTACGTTGCCTGCGCCAGCAGATTACATGGCAAGTTCGCCACGATCGTCGCCCACCAGCAGGAGTCAGCCGCCAGCCTCAGCCGTGCGGCTGCCCACCTGCGCTCGATGGGCGAACTCGGACGGAGTCGCCTTTCTCCCGAAAGCCGGAATTTTTCTCCCACCAGTGAGAATCCGGCCAAAGCCAACTTTTGAGGTGGCACGTTGACACCCCGCTACGAAACCCATCCGATCACCTGGAACGAGAGCTTCAGTGTCGGCGTGGACTTGATGGACCAACATCACCAGCAACTGGCCAGCCTTATCAACCGGCTCGCCGAACGCACGTCCGAAGATCTGAACTCGGAACCCATGGTGGACATCCTCGGTGCGCTGGTCCGATACGCGGAGTACCACTTCCGGCAGGAAGAGGAACTGATGGCGACCGCCAATTATCAGGAACTTGAAACTCACCGTCAGGAGCACCTGCAGTTTTGCGAAATCATTTCGGAGACCTGCTACGGCGCCTCGCTGGGCATCGTCGGTGCCCGCGAACTGTTCAGCTATTTGACCCGCTGGTGGCGCAATCACATCCTGCACGAAGACATGAAGTACAAGCCTCTATTGAGTGCCTTGCCGGAACATCTGCGGCGAGGGGCCGCATGAGTTGCGCCCGGACTGCCGTTCTCTTGTGCTTTCTGCTGCCGCCGGCCGCCCTTGCCCAGACCATGGTCCCCAAGCTTGACCAGGATGGGCGCAAGGGTGACGTTGCCCGCCTGGCAAAGCAGAAGGCGGCGGAGCGCTTCGCCATCCTGGACAAGGATCGTGACGGCAAGCTGTCACGGCCGGAGGTCGAACAGGATTCAGCTTATCTGACCGAGCGCTTTCCCCAACGCGACCTGAACAGCGATGGCTATCTCGACTGGGAAGAATTTGTCGGCCACAAACGCTGGGAAAAATGACCAACATCGCCACACCCACACACGCACCCATGACCGTACGCCCCACCCCCTTGAAAGAGTCGACCCGAAACTGGCAGTCGCCGGGCCAGGAGAGCCGCCCAGGTGAACGACCAGCGGCTAACCTGCGCACCGAGGAAGGCGCCCTCGCGCTCTTCGCCCAACCCCTGATGGACCTTCTCTGGCAGGCACAGGCCGTGCATCGCCTGCACTTCAACCCCAACGAGATCCAGCGCTCGGCGCTTTTCTCCATCAAGACCGGCGGCTGCTCCGAGGATTGCAAATACTGTTCGCAATCCGCCCATCACGGCACGGTTGAGCGCGAACCGCTAAAGCCGCTGGCCGAGGTGCTCGCCGCCGCCAGGGAAGCGCTGGCTCGCGGTGCCTCCCGCTTCTGCATGGGTGCCGCCTGGCGCAACCCCAGGGACAAGGACCTCGAGTTGGTGATCGAAATGGTCAAAGCGGTCAAGGCGCTCGGACTGGAAACCTGCTTGACCCTCGGCATGCTCAAGCCAGGTCAGGCGGAACACCTGAAGAATGCCGGGCTCGATTTCTACAACCACAACCTCGATACGGCGGCCGACTACTACCCGCAGATCGTTTCCACTCATCTCTATGAAGACCGCCTGCAGACGATAGACCAGGTTCGCCAGGCCGGCATCAAGATATGTTCCGGTGGCATCGTCGGCATGGGCGAAACCCGCCGCCACCGCGCCGGCCTGCTGGTTCAGTTCGCCAACCTGCCCAAGCCACCAGAGTCGGTTCCGATCAACCATCTGGTGACGGTTCCCGGGCTGCCTCTGGAGGGCACCGCCAGGCTGGACAGCTTCGAGTTCGTGCGCACCATCGCCGTTGCCCGAATCCTGCTGCCGAAATCGCGAATCCGCCTGTCCGCGGGACGCCACGAAATGAGTACCGAACTGCAGGCCCTGTGTTTCCTGGCCGGCGCCAATTCGATTTTCTACGGCAGCGAACTGCTGACCACCGAGAACAACCCTGCCGCCAACGATGACCTGATGTTCCAGCAGCTTGGCCTGATTCCCACATGAACGCTGCCGGCGAGCAAAGACGCCGCCCGCCCGGAATGCACCACCCAGAGAGCGTAATCAAGCGATTGAGGAGACAAGATGTCATTCACCCACAACGGGAATAACGAAGCCGTCGGCAGCCTGGCCGGCTGGAAAAAAGACGAGCTTGAAACAACAGCAGCACTCATTGCCGCGCTTGCCCACCCCCTGCGACTCGCCATCGTTCACCTGCTCTCCTCAGGTGAACGCTCGGCCAGCGACATTTGCGACGCGCTGTGGTCTTCGCAACCCAATGTCTCCCGCCACCTGAGCGTCCTCCATAACCGCAAGGTCGTACGCTCGCGCAAGGAGGCCAGCCGCATCTACTACTCCCTGCGCGACCCCAAACTGTTCGCCTTGATCAGCCTGAACGAAGAGGCGGCAACTCCCGCAAGCTGACACTGCGATTTCCGTTATCCGAACGCAGCAAATGAAAAGACCGCCCTGACAGGCGGTCTTTTCATTTGCTGCAATACAGAATTCTGGCGCGCCCAGCGCGATTCGAACGCACGACCCCTGCCTTCGGAGGGCAGTACTCTATCCAGCTGAGCTATGGGCGCTTGGGAGGTCGGATTCTACCTTCTGCCGCCGGTGCCGTCCAATGCAACGTCGCCGCGGGATCAATCGAAGAAGGTCCGGGCGGCTTCGAAGCGCTGGGCGTAGTAGCGGTTGGCGAGAGCATCGATACGCACACGACCGTTGGTCGACGGCGCGTGGACGAAGCGGTCGTCACCGAGATAGATGCCGACGTGCGAGTACGGGCGGTTGCGTGTGTTGAAGAAGACGAGATCACCTGGACGCAGGGCGACACGGTCGATCGGCCGGCCGCGACGGGCGATGTCGGCGGCGCTGCCCTGCACCTTGAGGCCGACGGCGCGGTCATAGATGTAGCTGACCATGCCGCTGCAGTCGAGGCCGGCTTCCGGGTTCTTGCCACCGAAGCGGTAAGCGGTATCGATCAGGCCGAGGGCGTAGAGGGCGATTTCGTTGCCCTTTTCGCTGACCGCCCGGGGCTGCGTTATAGTTCCCGCCGAGGTATCCGGCCGGCTGGCCGGCGTTCCGCAGGCGGCCAGGGCCAGCGCGGCGAGGACGGCAAGTATCGTGGTCAGGATGTGCATGTTTCGGCGAGAGTTGTCCGCTATGCCCGCCAAGTTAACGTTTTCACGGGAATTTTCAAAGTCATGAATCTAGACAATACGGATTTGCTGCGCTCCGCCAACCTGATCGGCGGCCAATGGTTGCCGGCCGACGATGGAGCGACGCTGGTCGTGCTCGACCCGGCCAGCGGCCAGCGGCTGGCCGAGGTCCCCTGTTGTGGCGCCGGCGAGACCAAGCGCGCGATCGCCGCTGCCGCTGCCGCCCTGCCCGCCTGGCGGACGCTGACGGCCAAGCAACGCGGGGCGGTGCTGCTCGAATGGTTCCGCCTGATCAATCTGAACGCCGATGACCTCGCCCGCCTGATCACCGCCGAGGGCGGCAAGCCGCTGACCGAGGCAAAGGGCGAAGTGGCCTACGGCGCCTCCTTCATCGAATGGTTTGCCGAAGAAGGCAAACGTACCTACGGCGAGAGCATTCCCAGCCCGAATGCCGACAAGCGGCTACTCGTCGTCCGCCAACCGATTGGCGTCTGTGCGGCGATCACGCCGTGGAATTTCCCGCTGGCGATGATCACCCGCAAGGTGGCGCCGGCGCTGGCCGCCGGCTGCACGGTGGTGGTCAAACCGGCCGAGGCGACGCCGCTGACCGCCCTGGCCCTGGCCGTACTGGCTGAGCAGGCGGGGCTGCCGGCCGGTGTCTTCAATGTCATTACCGGCCAGCCGGTGGCCATCGGTGGCGAGCTGACGGCCAGCCCGATCGTCCGCAAGCTGTCGTTCACCGGCTCGACGGCGGTCGGCCGACTGCTGATGGCGCAGTGCGCGCCAACGGTGAAGAAGCTGTCGCTGGAACTGGGCGGCAATGCCCCGTTCATCGTTTTCGACGATGCCGATGTGGACGCCGCGGTCGACGGCGCGATGATCGCCAAATACCGCAATACCGGGCAAACCTGCGTCTGCGCCAACCGCTTCCTGATCCAGGATGGCATCTACGAGGCCTTTGCCAGTCGTCTGGCCGAACGTGCGCGCCAGCTGAAGGTCGGCCCCGGCAGCGAGGAAGGGGTCAGCCAGGGGCCGCTGATCAACGCCGCCGGCCTGGCCAAGGTCGAAGCGCATGTTGCCGACGCCGTCGCCAAGGGGGCGCGCATTCTTTGCGGCGGCGCCCGCCATGAACGCGGCGGCAACTTCTACCAGCCAACGGTGCTGGCCGATGTCTCGCCGGCGATGAGCGTCGCCCGCGAGGAAACCTTCGGCCCGGTGGCGCCGCTGTTCCGCTTCAAGACTGAGGCCGAGGCCGTCGCCCTGGCCAACGACACCGAGTTCGGCCTGGCCGCCTATTTCTACAGCCGCGACATCGGTCGCTGCTGGCGCGTCGGCGAGGCGCTGGAATATGGCATGGTCGGCATCAATACCGGGCTGATCTCGAACGAGGTGGCGCCCTTCGGCGGCATCAAGCAGTCCGGCGTCGGCCGCGAGGGTTCGAAATACGGCATCGACGAATACCTCGAAATGAAATACCTGTGTTTCGCCGTCAACGCCGGCTGAGCGACACTCAGACCGGCGGCTGCTGGGCGAAGACGACGACGCGATTGCGACCGGCATCCTTGGCCTGATAGAGGGCCACGTCGGCGCACTGCATGAGATCGTCGGGCATGCGCGCGTGATCGGGATAGGCGGCGACGCCGGCCGATGAGGTGAAGCGCAGCTCGAAACTGCCAAAGCGGACGCGGATGGCGGCGATCGATGCCCGCCAGCGTTCGGCCCGCTCGGCGGCGATGACCAGCGGCATACGCGGCATCAGGATGACGAACTCCTCGCCCCCGTAACGGCACAGCACGTCCTCGTGACGGATGTCGTCGCGCAGGCGCTCGGCGAGCACGCGCAACACCTCATCGCCGGCCAGGTGGCCGTAGGTGTCGTTGATCTGCTTGAAGTGATCGAGATCGAGGATGACCACAGCCAGGGGGTAGCCTTCGCGGCGCGCCCGCCACAGTTCTCGCTCCAGCGTCTCATCGAGGTAGCGACGGTTGAAGCAGCCGGTCAGGCTGTCACGGACCGCCTGCTCCTGCAGCGCTGCCTGCAACTGCTGGATTTCGTCGAGCTGCTGGCGCAGGCGTTCGTTGATCGCCCGCAACTGCGCCTCGGCCGCCCGGCGCTCGGCATTGCTGCGCGAGATGCCGAGCACTGCCACCGGCTGGCCAGCATCGTCGAGCAGGAAGCTGGCCATGACTTCCGCCGTTACCAAGCTGCCATCCTTGTGCCATTGCTCGATCTCGGCCATGCCTGAGATGGCCGTCGCATCGCCGGCGGCCAGCCGCTGGCGATGATCGGCAAGCATCGTCATCACCCGCTCGCATGACTCCGGCGAGAGGGAATCGGCGATCGACTGGCCGATCACCTCCTCCGGCGTGTACCCGCGGGCGCTTTCGACGGCCGGACTGACGTAGGTATAAGTCAGGGTTTCCAGATCGACGGTCCAGATCACGTCCTGGCTCTGTTCGGCCAGCCGTCGATAGCGCTCTTCGCTGTTGCGCAGCGCGGCCTCGGCGGCAGCCCGGCTCTTCATCTCAGCAGTCAGGCGCCGGCTCAGCCGGGCATAGTGGGCGGCCGAGGTCGTCACCATCAGCAACAACAGGCCGGTGAGCACCAGAGCCGTCCACGCCCAGGCCGGCAGGCGACGCTGCTCCTGGCTCCACACCAGTCCGGCGAGCGAGAAGTCGGCCGGCAACATGCCCACTTCGGCGTAGGTCATACCGATCCGCTGCCAGCGGGCATCGGTCATCTGGCCGATATCCACCAGATCGGGCTGCATCAGGCGCCGCATTTCGGCCGCCTCGAACAGCAGGTGCTCCCGGCTGTGCCGCTTGCCGTAGCGGCGGATGATCAGGTCGGCGATCTCCTCCGGATGCTCCATCGCATAGACCCAGCCGCGCAGAGCTGCAGCGCGGAAGGCAGCGACCGAGGCCGGGCGAGTCTGTACCCGGGCAGCGGTGGTGAACAGGGTGTCACCATAGAAATCGATCCCCGCTTCCTTGGGCGAAAAGGCGACATAGGGGAAGCCCTGTTGCCGGAGCAGGAAGGGTTCGTCGGTCGAATAGCCGGAGATGGCGTCGACCCTGCCCTCGATCAGATCGTTGGGATTGAAACTGTGCGGCAGGGCCGTATGGCGGGCGACACCTTGGCGCTTGAGGTAGGCCAGCAATTCGGTTTCATGTGGCAGCAGCATGATGCGACTGTCGGTCAACGCCTCGATGGTGGGTACCCGCTTCCGGTTGGCGAGCAAGACCAGCGGCGAATGTTGGACGATCACGGCGAGGGCCACCACCGGTTTGCCCTGGCCACGGTGCAGGGCCAGTTCCGAGGCGGCGACGCCGAAATCGGCCTGGCCGCCGAGCACCGCCGCCACGGGATCGCCACCGTCGGGCAATTGGCGCAGCACAACGTCGAAACCGGCGGCGCGGAAATAGCCCTGTTCGAGGGCGGCGTAGTAGCCGGCGAACTGGAACTGATGTTTCCAGTTGAACTGCAGCGTGACTTTTTCCAGTGCTGTTGCCGTCGACGGCAGGGCAATGAAGAGCAGCGCGACGAACAGGGAACGGAGCGTCGCGCCGGCGGTCATTTGTGGCTGGTCCGGCTGCTGCTGCCGCGAGCGTCACCGGGCTTGGCGACATCGTCGAAGACATTCCAGCCCTGCTGCTGGGCTGTCGCGAACAGGGCCAGTGCCAGCACGGCCGCCGCCAGATTGAATTTCGGCAGCATCAGTCGTCGTCCTCGCTGCTCTCCGGAGCGTGATCGCTTTCCGCCCAGCGCTGAACTTCAAAGGCGGCCTGGCGCATGCGGGTGAATACCGGGAAGGCGGTCAGAAAAACCATCACCAGGATGAAATTGGACCAGCCGGCACTGGCAATCGCCACCTCAAGCTGGGTGCGCACCGGCACCGGTCGCTCCGCCGGCAGTTCGGCATCGACCGTCAGGTAATAGGTTCCGGGTGGCACGTTCAGGAACACCACCTCGTCCTCATGACTGCCCTCCCACCAGTAGCCGTCGTCGTTGCCGTGATAGTAGGCGATTTCCCGCGCCGCCGGCCAGGCCTCGCCGGTGGCCTTGTTGACCAGCAGCAGGTCGAGGCCGAGCCAACTGTTATCAACCGAGGTGGTGTTGCGCACGGCCAGCTTGCGCGGCTTGCCACTGACCATGAACTCGCGCGTCTGGCGGGACTCGGCAACGCTCTGCGGGGTGAATTCGAAGGATTCGCGAAGCAGATGCTGGCCTCCGGAAAACAGCCAGAACCACAACTGCAGGACGATGGCGATGAGGGCCAGCTTCCAGAACAGGCGGCAGACCCGGCGATGCGTTTCCAGCCAGGGATTCGGCTGGTTGGCATAGACGCCGAGCGGCGCCGGCAAGGCCCGTGGCGGCCGGAAGGCGCTGGCGATCTCCGCTGGCTCAACGTAACGGCCAAGCGACCAGGACAGCTCGAACTCGGTGGATTCGCGCGACAGCAGCAGCGGCGGCGCGACGTAATCGACGACGCGATTGCGCTCGCCACGCTCCACCCGCCAGGTGAATTCGCCGACCACATAGACCACTTCGGCATTCGGTGAGCTGGCGAAATGGCGGAAGCTTTCACCCGACCAGCGCACCTCGGCAATTTCCTGAGCGCCGGCGCCGGCCGGCGGCTGGGCCAGCACCTCGACGACATTCCAGTGGTTGTCGTATTCGGTCAGCCAGCGATAGGTGCCGAGTTCACCGGCCAGCAGGTACTCGCGCCAATCGTAAGCGATGCCGTCGACGCGGCTGCGCTTGACCAGGAAACCGATGACCTCGTACGGCTGGCCGTCAAGCTTCCCCTTGCTGCCCAGCGGCAGGCGCGGCTCCCAGGTTTCATCGTTGTGCTTGAGCGCCTGCGACAGCAGGCGGTGATTGGCATCGCTGGTATCGACGACAGCGCCACAACTGGCGCAGGCGACGGCGACGATGTCGGCCGAACGGGCCTGTAGCGGTGCGGCGCAGGACGGGCAGCGGAAGACCTGGGCGCTGACCGTTTTCTCTGTCACCGCCAGATCGGCGCGCAGTCCCGACAACTGCAGTTTGCGGATATCGACCGCCTCGCCGAGAAACAGCAGCGGCGGCGTTTCGGAATAGTCGAGGGTGGCGAACTGGCTGGCGCTGCGCAGGTCAGCGGCGAGCAGCGGATAGCCGGCACCGACCTTGAATGGCAGTTCGCCTTCGCCGGCGACGCATTCGGCGTGCTCCAGGTTGCTGACCGTCCATACCTGGCTGCTGAGCACGAAGCGCTGGCCGATCTGCAATTCCTCGTAGGCCGGGATTGGCTCCATCACCGGCTGGGCAAAAGTCAGCACATACTCGCCGCCGGCTTCCGACAGCCAGCCGGTGCGCGCATCGTCGAACAGCAGGTGCCATTCGTTCCAGTAGCCCTGGCTGTATTTCAGCTGGATGCGGCCGATCAACGCGAAATGCACGCCGCGGTAGCTGCCCTCGCTGCCCAGTTGCAGCGGCGAGCGGTCTTCGACCAGCGCCGCCATCTTGCCGATGTCTTCCAGCGCCAGGTCGTGGCGGACCAGGGTACTGCTGCAGTATTCGCAGACGGCGAAGACCGACGACGCCGAGCGGAAGACGACCGGCGCGCCGCAGGACGGGCAGGTGGCGTTCAGCGCCATGGACCTACGGGCGAGAGAGGGAAGACAAGCGGTGGCGCAAGATTCAGGTCAGTTTCTTCAGCAACTCGGCCTTCTTGGCCTCGAACTCGGCCTGGCTGACAATGCCCTTGCCGACCAGCGCGTGCAGCTTTTCCAGCGTCGCCACGACCTCGTCGGCCGACACCGTGCCGCCGGCGGGCGGAGCCGCACTGGTGGGCTGCAGCGCCGCAGCCATCGACTGGCCGACCACCTGACCGAAGCCGACGCCGGCACCGAGGCCGACGCCCATCGCCGCCAGACCGCCCTCGTTCTTGGCCGCATCGGGAATGCTGTTGGCGACCTGGAACTGGGTGTAGCGCTGCATGTCGCCGATCATGTTCATGCTGATCTTCTGGTCCAGCGTCTTCTGCAATTCTTCCGGCAGCGAGACGTTCTGCACCACCAGCGAATCGAGCGCCAGGCCGTATTCGGCGAACATCGGCGCCGCCTTCTCCAGCATCGCCTTGCCGAACTCGTCCTGATTGGCGGCCATGTCGATGAAGGGCACGCCGGATTCGCCGAACAGATCGGTCAGGCCGGCGACCAGCGTATTGCGCAACTGGCCTTCGAGTTCCTCGCGGCCGTAACTGTCGCGGGTACCGGAAATCTTCTGGTAGAACACCTTGGGATCGACCAGGTGGTAACTGTAGATGCCGAAGGCGCGCAGGCGGACGATGCCGAATTCCTTGTCGCGGATGGTGATCGGATTCGGCGTGCCCCACTTCTGGTCGAGCTGGGTACGCGTCGAGAAGAAGTAGACGTCGCTCTTGAACGGGGATTCGAACAGCTTGTCCCAGTTCTTCAGGTAGGTCAGCACCGGCAGCGTGTTGGTCGTCAGCGTGTACATGCCGGGAGCGAAGACGTCGGCGACGGTGCCTTCGTTGACGAACAGCGCCATCTGCGACTCGCGCACGGTCAGGCTGGCGCCGTGCTGGATTTCCATTTCCGCCATCGGGAAGCGCCAGGCCAGCGTGCCATCGCCGTCCTCGGTCCACTGCAGGATGTCGATAAACTGCTTCTTGATGAAGTCCATCAGGGCCATGCGAGTCTCCTTGGGAAAAAGTCAGGCGATGCAGCCGGCGTTGAGAATGCCGGCGACGACAGAAAGCGCTGCGAGAAAGATGCCGGAAGCCAGCTTGCCCTGGGGAATGTCCAGATTGATCTGCGGCAGTGCCAGACGGGCGGCGATGTAGACGAACAGCTGGACGATGCAGGCGACGACGCCCCAGCCGATCATCACGTAGAGGTTGTGGCTGACGACGACGGCAACGGCGATCGGCAGCGCATAGCCGAGCAGCGCGCCGGCCAGGCTGACGGCAGCGGCGACATTGCCCTCGCGGATCAACTTCACTTCGCTGTACGGGGTAACCAGCAGGTAGAGGGCGGAGAATGCCGCGAGCAGGCCAACGGCGGTGGCGAAGAAGCCGGCGAAGGCCGGCAGGCTGTTGATTACCGGATCGAACATGGAATCTCCCTCGAACAAGGCGGCACAGCGGATGAGCGGTGGCGCAGATCAGGCATGATAGTTGTTGTGCCAGGCAATGAACTCGTTCTCCGGCATTGCCTTGCCATAGAGGTAGCCCTGGATGCGATGGCAACCCATCTGCCGCAGCATCTCGGCCTCGTCCTCGCGTTCCACCCCTTCGGCCAGCGGCATCATGTCGAGATCGCGGGCAAGGTCGATGATGGTGCGGACGACGCGCCGATGTTCCGGCGAGCGGGACATGGCGACGATGAAGGAACGATCGATTTTCAGCTCATCCAGCGGCAGGCTGACCAAGTGGCTGAGCGACGAGTAGCCGGTGCCGAAATCGTCGAGCGCCAGGCGGAAACCCAGCTGGCGCAGTTGCGAGAAAATCTCGCGGGCCCGCTCCGGGCTGGCTAGCATCGCCGACTCGGTCAGTTCCAGGGTAAAACGCTCGCCGCCGATCTGCCAGGTTTCCAGACGCTGAGCGATCATCTCGACCAGATCATCGTCGGCCAGGTCGTCGGCGGTCAGGTTCAGGGCCAGGCGCAACTCGATGCCGGCGGCGGCGAGGTCGGAGGACAGGCGCAGGGCATAGCGGAATAACCAGTCGGTGTACAGACGGCGCCAGCCATTTTCATCGACGAGCTCCATCGCCAGTTGTGGACTGACCCATTCGCCACTTTCGCGTTGCCAGCGCAGCAGCAATTCAGCCCCTACGCATAGGCCGCTGGCCGTCTCTATCTGCGGCTGCAGGTAGAGGTCCAGCGTTTCCTGGGAAAGCGCAATTTTCAGTTCGTCGGCCAGCTCGGAACGGTGCTGCCAGTCGGTCTGCATCTCCGGCAGGAACCAGGCGAAAGCATCGCGGCCGCCGGCCAGGTGCCAGCGGGCAATGCGGCTGGCCGCCAGGACGGCCTCCGGATCGCTGCCGTGATCGGGCATGACGGCAGCACCGATGGCCACATCGAAGTACAGGGCCTTGCCGCTGCCCAGCCGGAAGGGCCGGGAAAAATCACGTTGCACGTAGGCCCCGGCGAGCGCCGGCTGAGTCAGCGAGCGGATGTTCGGCAAGATCAGCAGCCATTCGCCCTCACGCCCGGCAAACAGCCGATCCTCGGCCCGCAGTAGCTGCCCCAGGCGGCCGGCAAGCAGGCCGGGCAGGCTCTGCAGATCAGCCGCCGAAAGGTGCACGAAGGCATCGCGATTAACCACGGAAACCGAGAGAACGGCATAGCGTTGTCCTGTTCCCAGTCCCTCCCACAGGTAGCGTACGGCGGCCAGTTCGCCGGGTATCCCTGCCGCCTGCAGGATGCCTTCCTCGATCATGTCGACCGCGCAACTAAGCGCCGACATCAGCGCACGACGCAACAGCGAGAGCAGGTCGACACGCAGACGCGGCACCAGGCGTTCGCCGCCAAGCACGTTACGTTCGCAGTTATCGAAGGCGGTATTCAGCAGGTTGAACAGCATCTGCATCGGATAGCCCTGGCTATTCAGCTTTTGCCAGTCGCGCAACCAGGCCTCCTGCCAGCGCGCATCGCCCAGTTCGCCGGGCAGGCTGCGACAGCGGGCGATGAAATCAGCGAGCTGCGGCTCCTCGCGCCCGGCGGCGAACAGTTCGTTCAGCGCCGCCGACCAGTCGGCAGTGATTGCCCGCAATGACGACAACTCCTCATCGGCCAGGCCGAAAGACGCCAGGTCGATCCGACCGAGGTCGCTAGCGGAGGTAGAAGTCATCACCGGAAAGTCCGTAGGCATCGGGCGGCAGGGTTTGGGCGACGTGCAGCTTCTGGCTCGACTTGTCGCGCAGGTCGAGCACCTTGTAGCCCGGTATGGCTTCCTTCTGCCGGTCGAGCAAGAGGAGAACGCGCGGCCGCGAGCGCTGAACCCGGTTTTGCTGGATGACGACGCCGATTTCGCCGCTGTCGAGTTCGACCAGCGTGCCGATCGGGTAAAGCCCGACGCATTGCACAAACTGCTCGAGCAACGCCGGATTGAACTGGCGGTTGCGCTGGTTGTAGATATTCTCGAGCGCTCCCTGATGGCCCAGCGCATTACGGTAGGGCTTGTGCTTGAGCATGGCGCAGAAAGAGTCGACGAGGCCGGCCATCTCGCTGCCCAGGCCGATCTGGTTGCCACTCAGGCCCCGCGGGTAGCCGCTGCCGTCCCAGCGCTCGTGATGCCGCGAGACGATGACCAGCACCTCACTCGACAAATGGGCATGGGCAAAAAGGATTTCCAGCGAGCTGGCGACATGCGAGCGGACCAGCGCCTGTTCGTCTGTCGATAGCTGCCCGGCCTTGGTCAGCAACTCCTGAGGCAGTTGCGATTTGCCGACATCCTGCAGCAAGCCGGCCAGGCCGAGTTCGATCAGGCGCTGGCCACGCCAGCCGATATGGCTGCCCAGCATGAGCAGATAAACGGCAACATCTAAAGCGTGATCAAAACTGTATTCGTCAATCTGGCGCAGACGAAGCAGCCAGACCAAGGCATCTGGGTTGCGCTTGAGGCTGCCGGCCATGTCGTGCAGGCCTTCGCGCACCTGGCGCAGATCGACGTTCTGCTCGGCCTCGACGTGCTTGAAGGTGTTGTGCAAGGTATGCTGGAAGTCGTCGAAACGCGGCTCGATGAAATCCAGTTCGCTGCTCAGCTCGCGGGCGTACTCACTGCCGTCCTGCTGCTGGAGAAAGCCGAGGAAGCGCTGGCGCCGGGTCCGCAGCCCTTCGTCCACCGTCCGCAAGGTGAATGCTGACCGGCCTTGCGGTCGTCCCGCCGCATCCTCCGTTGCCACCCGGGCGAAGGGCGCGGCGCGCAAGGGAGCATCCCGCTCACGCTTGTTTTCCCGGTAATGCTCATTCAGCGAGCGCGAGTAGTCGACGTGGACGAAACGGCATTTGCTCTGAAAAATATCGACTTGCTTCGGCGACGAGATGACAAAGCCCTGCAGCGCAAAGGGCAGATCCGTCCACGGGCAATCGGGCTCGACGACGAACATGCCAAGCTTCAGGTCGGCTACTGAAACAATCTCCATCCCCATGTCGTTATTTATTTCTCATTGGCTGCGGCCAATGCGCAGCAATCCCTCAAGTGGCAGATTCTGCGCCCGGACACTGGGCATGGCAAGGCGCGGCAGCAAGACATCGGCATTGCCGCCGGAAACCAGACAAACGGCCGCCGGCGCGCCCAGGCGGGCGAAGGCACGTTCGATGGCGCCGACCTGCGCCTCGATGGCGCCGGTTGTGATGGCATCCTCGGTAGAGCGCGGCGCCGCCGACCAGTGGCCGTCGGCCAGCGGCAGTCCGGCCGTATCACGGGCCAGGGCCCGGCGCATCAATTCGCTGCCGGGCAGGATCAGGCCACCGAGAAAATTGCCGCCGGCATCAAGCGTATCGATCGTCGTCGCCGTTCCCGCCATCACCACCAGACAGGCCGCCTGCGTCTGCCCCCAGGCACCGATCAGGGCACACCAGCGATCGACGCCGAGGCGCTCCGGCTGCACGTAGTGGTTGCTCACCCCGGCACAACTGGCTGTGCTCCGCACTTCCTGCAGGCGATCCGCCCAGTTGCCCAGGCTACGACGAATGCTCGTGCCAACCGCCGGACCCGCCACATTGGCCAGCAACACTTGCCCGGGCTGCGGCCAGCGCTGTAGCAAGCCGGCCAGCGCGGCGATCTCGTCATGGGCGAGCGCGCCCTGCGCCAGCCACTCGGCACCATCGTGCAAGCCCCACTTGAGGCGGCTATTACCGCAGTCGAGACAGAGGATCATCCGGGGCGCACCCCAAGGGTACTTCCTTCGGGGCGAAGGCTGACGTCGCCGCTGTAGATGCGTTGTGTGCCAGCAGCGGTGTCGAGCAGGAGGGCACCATCTTCGTCGACGCCGAGGCAGGTACCGACGAGTGGCGGCTCGGCTTCGCCGATAATTCGGACAAGCTGTCCCTGCCAGACATGGCGCTGCTGCCATTGCGGACGCAGGGCGGCGAAGCCATCGGCAGCGAAGCGATCGAGGACATCGGCCAACTCGCGCAAGATGGCGGCCAGCAGAAGGTGGCGGTCGATTTCCGGTAGCCCCGCCTGCGCCAGTCCGGCCGCCGGCTGGGGCAGTTCGCCCGATGGCTGGAGCAGGTTGATGCCGATCCCGATCACCGCCTGGCAGCCGCGCCGATCACTGGCCAGTTCGACCAGGACGCCGGCCACTTTGGCCTGACCTTCGGCCGTCGCCAGCAACAGGTCGTTCGGCCACTTGAGGCCGACACCGCGCGCGCCCAGGCCTTCCAGCGCCTGCACCAGGGCGACGCCGACGGCCAGCGACAGTCCGCCCAGCCGCCCCATGCTGCCGGGAAAGCGCCAGAGCACGGAAAAGGTCAGGCTGCTTTCCGGCGCCGACAACCACTCCCGGCCGCGCCGCCCACGGCCGGCCAGCTGGCGGTCGGCAACAATCACCGTGCCCGCCGGCACGCCGACGTCGGCCCGGCGCAGCAGCTCGCTGCTCGTCGAATCGCAGGAGTCCAGCGCGTCCACGTCAAAACGCCCGGCCAGTTCGGCGAGCCGGGCTTTGAGCAGGACGAGGTCAATCAGGGGCATGCCACGGATTTTACTCCGTAGCGGCTTCCTTTCCGCCGTCGATGCCGAGGTCGGCAATCTTGCGCGTGATGGTGTTGCGGCCAATGCCGAGCGCCTGGGCCGCCTCGATCCGCCGGCCGCCGGTATGGGCCAGGGCGCGCGAGATCAGGATGCGCTCGAAGGTCTGCGCCAGCACGCCGTGCACATCCGGCACACCACGAACCAGAAGGCGATCGACCTCGCCTTCCAGAGCGCTCTCCCAATCGGTGGCCAGACTCACCGGCACCGACTCGCGCAGTTCACCTGGCAGGTCACCGACCTCGACCTGCTGCCCCGGTGCCATCACGGTCAGCCAGTGGCAGAGATTTTCCAGTTGGCGGACGTTGCCCTGGAAATCGAGGCCCTGCAGATACTTGAGCGCCGCTTCCGAGAGGCGCTTGGTTTCGACGCCCAGTTCGCGGGCGCTCTTCTGCAGGAAGTGGCGGGTGAGCAGCGGGATGTCCTCGCGGCGCTCACGCAGCGACGGGAGACGAATGCGGATGACGTTCAGGCGATGAAAGAGGTCTTCGCGGAACAGGCCTTCCTTGACCCGGCTTTCCAGGTTCTGGTGGGTGGCGGCAATGACGCGGACGTTGGCCTTGATCGGCGAGTGGCCACCGACCCGGTAGAAATGGCCATCGGACAACACTCGCAACAGGCGCGTCTGCAGTTCCGAAGGCATGTCACCGATTTCATCGAGGAACAGCGTGCCGCTCTCGGCTTGTTCGAAACGACCACGACGCTGGGCCTGAGCGCCGGTGAAGGCGCCGCGTTCATGGCCGAACAGTTCCGATTCCAGCAGATCCTTCGGAATCGCCGCCGTGTTGATGGCGATGAATGGCTTGTCGGAGCGCGGGCTGTGCCGGTGCAGGGCACGCGCCACCAGTTCCTTGCCGGAACCCGATTCGCCGGTGATCAGCACTGTCGCATGCGACAAGGCCAGCCGGCCGATGGCGCGGAAGACCTCCTGCATGGCCGGCGCCTGACCGAGAATCTCGGGCACCAAACCCTCTTCTTCCATCGCACCACTCTGGTGCATCGACTCATCAATAGCGCGCCGGATCAGTTCGACTGCTTGGTCGACATCGAACGGCTTCGGCAGGTATTCAAAGGCACCTCCCTGGAAGGCGGCGACAGCGCTTTCCAGATCGGAATAGGCGGTCATGATGATGACCGGCACCGACGGGAAACGGGTCTTCACTTCCTGCAGCAGCTCCAGCCCGGACTGGCCTGGCATGCGGATGTCGGACATCAGCACCTGTGGCGGCTCGACGCCTTGCTCCAGCTGGGAAATCGCCTCGCTGGCCGAAGCAAAACTCTTGAACGGGATGCCCTCGCGGGTCAGAGTCTTTTCCAGGACCCAGCGGATGGAGCGATCGTCGTCTACGATCCAGACCGGTTTCATATTATTTTGGCTCATTCACTGTGGCGACAAGCCATTGAAAAGCAAGACTCAGGCCTGCTCCACCGGCAGGCGCAGCGTGAACACTGTATTGCCCGGCCGGCTGGAACAATCGATGGTGCCGTGATGATGCTGGATGAAATTCTGGGCAATGGTCAGACCCAAGCCACTGCCGCCTTCGCGACCGGAAACCAGCGGATAGAACATGCGCTCGCGGATGTCCTCGGGAATGCCGGGGCCGTTGTCGATGACCTTGATTTCCAAGGCCAGGCGATAGCGCTTCTTGGCCAGCGTCACCTGACGCAGGGCGCGCGTGCGCAGCACGATCTCACCGTCGCCGTTCATCGCCTGGGCCGCATTGCGGGCAATGTTGAGCACCGCCTGGATCAGTTGCTCACGGTCGCCGACCAACTCCGGCAGGCTGGTGTCGTAGTCGCGGGCAATGGCCAGTGAACCGGGAAACTCGGCGGTCAGCAGGCTGCGCACGCGCTCCAGTATTTCGTGGATATTCACCGTCGTCGGCAGCATCGCCCGGTGCGGCGTCAGCAGGCGCTGCATCAGATCCTGCAGCCGGTCGGCCTCCTTGATGATGACCTGGGTGTATTCCTTCAGCGACGGCGCGTTGGTCAAATGCGCCAGTTCGTGTTCGAGCAATTGCGCGGCACCGCGGATGCCGCCCAGCGGATTCTTGATTTCGTGCGCCAAGTTGCGGATCAGCTCGCGGCTCGCCTGCTGCTGCTCGATCAGGCGTTCCTCGCGGGTTGCCGCCAGATGGTGTTCGATCGGCTGCAGTTCGAGCAGCAGACGCATGCCCCCGGCGATGTCCGGGCGCAGCGGCGTCACCGTGCAGTTGAGGTGCAACAGTTCGCCGTCGCTGCGCCGGAGCTGGATATTCTGGCCGGTATAGCCCCAGTTGTTGTTCAGCCCGTTGTCGAGCGCCGCCTGCAGTGTCGTCGAGCAGGTGCAGACATCAGCCAGGGTGCGGCCGGTGATCGCCCGACCGCTGACCGCCAGCAGGTTTTCGCCGGCCGGATTGATGTAGCGGATCAATTGCCCAGCGTCGAGCAGCAGCACGGCAGAGGCCAGCAGATCAAGGCCGGCGTAGGAGGCATGCGTGACGTTCATGTCCGGAAACGGCTAAGGAGGTCGACAGGAAGCGCGCTGCGCCAATCAGCGCAAGCCGCTCAATTCCTTCTGGATGGCGACGATATTGCGTTCGTGCTGGGCGACGCGGTCGCGGTACGGCGCCGTGCGGTCAATCCCGCCAGCCCCGGAGGGGCCACGCAGGCCTTCCTGCTCGGCCAGTTCGCGCTTCGCCAGGGTGAGATTGCGCTGCTCGCCAGCCAGTTCCTGCTCGAGTATGTGCCGGCGGTCGTTATCACGGGCCTTCTGGGTATCTTCCTGAACGCGCGGAAAACTGGCCGGCGTCGGATTGGCCGCGGCGGTAGCGGCGCGCTGCCGCGGCGCCGGCACTGAGGTCTCCGGGGAACTGACCACCGCCTTGCAGTCCTTGTTGGCGCGGGTCGTCGAAATCAGCGTACCACCTTGGTCATCGACACACTTGTAGATGGTCTGGGCCGCTGCCGGCAGACTCGCGGCACCGATCAGGAGGGCTAGCGCAATACGTATCATCGTCATCCTTCCTAGCAACAGATGAAGTGTACCCGGTTAACGGCTGTCGGGACAGGCAAAGAAAAAGGGCGGGGAAATCCCCGCCCTTCGCAGTGTCCCTAAGGATCAGCAGCTGTAGTACAGCTCGAACTCGACCGGGTGCGTGGTCATGCGAACCTTGTTGACTTCGTCCATCTTCAGGCTGAGGTAGGCATCGATCCAGTCGTTGGAGAAAACGCCACCCTTGGTCAGGAACTCGCGATCCTTGTCCAGCGCAGCCAGGGCTTCTTCCAGCGAGGCGCAAACGGTCGGGATCTTCGCGTCTTCTTCCGGCGGCAGATCGTACAGGTTCTTGTCGGCCGGATCGCCCGGGTGGCACTTGTTCTGGATACCGTCCAGACCGGCCATCAGCAGCGCGGCGAAGCACAGGTACGGGTTGGCGATCGGATCCGGGAAACGGGTCTCGATACGACGTGCCTTGGTCGAAGCGACGTGCGGGATGCGGATCGAAGCCGAACGGTTCTTGGCCGAGTAAGCCAGCTTGACCGGGGCCTCGTAGTGCGGAACCAGACGCTTGTAGGAGTTGGTGCCCGGGTTGGTGATGGCGTTCAGGGCCTTGGCGTGCTTGATGATGCCGCCGATGTAGAACAGGGCCAGATCGGACAGACCGGCATAACCGTCACCAGCGAACAGGTTCTTGCCGTCCTTCCAGATCGACTGGTGCACGTGCATGCCCGAGCCGTTGTCGCCGACGATCGGCTTCGGCATGAAGGTGGCGGTCTTGCCGTACTGGTGCGACACGTTGTGCACCACGTACTTGAGGATCTGGGTCCAGTCGGCGCGCTTGACCAGCGTCGAGAACTGGGTACCGATTTCGCACTGGCCGGCGTTGGCGACTTCGTGGTGATGCACTTCGACCGGCACGCCCAGGGCTTCCAGGGTCAGACACATGGCCGAACGGATGTCGTGCAGACTGTCGACCGGCGGCACCGGGAAGTAGCCGCCCTTGACGCCCGGACGGTGGCCGGTGGCGCCCATGCCTTCGTTCTTCTCGCCGGAGTTCCAGGCAGCTTCGGAAGAATGGATCTTCAGGTTGCAGCCGGACATATCGACAGACCACTCGACGCCGTCAAAGATGAAGAATTCGGGTTCCGGACCAAAGTAGGCGGTATCACCGATGCCGCAGGACTTCAGGTAGGCTTCGGCGCGCTTGGCGATGGAGCGCGGATCGCGGTCATAGCCGCGGCCGTCGGCGGGATCAACAACGTCGCAGGTGAGGACGATGGTGGTTTCGTCAAAGAACGGATCGATGTAGGCGGTGGCAGCATCCGGCATCAGTTGCATGTCGGAAGCCTGGATACCCTTCCAGCCGGCGATCGAGGAACCGTCAAAGGCGTGGCCATTCTCGAACTTGTCTTCATCGAAGGCGGAGACCGGCACGGTGACGTGCTGTTCCTTGCCACGGGTATCGGTGAAACGGAAATCGACGAACTTGGCGTCGTTTTCCTTAATCATCTTGATCACGTCTTGCGGGGTTGCCATGAGCTTGAGTCTCCTAAGAAAACAGGTTGCCGGCGGTTCCGGCGAGAATGGAAAAACGCAACGCAGTCGGCTGAGCAGAAAGCGTGCCAACAGTTAAGAAGCTGGTTTTCCATTTTGCCACAATGAGATGCTGGGCTAGCGCGAGTTTTCTGTGCACACCGTTGGTGCATCGCAAGGAATTTCGCCCTATTTTGGTGCAAAACGCCAATTGACGTGTGCCGAACGAATGGTCGGATGCGTTTGCAAGCGCTCGGCCACTGTCCTTTCCGCCCGCTGCAGATCGCTGGCATCGGCGAAGTCGGCATGAGCGAAAAACAGCTCGACCTCGATGCCACCATTCAGATAATGCAGGATGACCCGCTGCGGCTCCGGCAAGCCGCTCAGCAGGGGCATCAACTCGGCGAGCAGCGCCGTGCGGCCGGGCAGGCGGGCGACGCTGGCCAGATCGATGTCGAGATCATCTTCCGGATCGATATGGACGAGCACATCGAGCACTTCCGGATGCTCGCGCAGGACGCGGGCGCGTGCCGATTCGGCGATGCGATGGCCTTCCGAGACGCTGATCCGCGGATCGACCAGCACATGCGCATCAACCAGCGCCTGATGGGCCATGCGCCGCGTCCGCAGTTCGTGCAGTCCGAGCACACCGGGCGTCGCCAGCAGGCTGCCGCGGATCGCCTCGACGCGTGACTCGTCGAGACCGGTGTCGATCAGTTCCTTGATCGCCCCCCAGGCCAGCTCCGCCCCCATGCGCAGGATCATGAACCCCATCAGCGCCGCCGCCAGCAGATCGAGAAACCCCCAGCCGATCAAGGCGCCGCCAATGCCGACGACGACAACCAGGGCCGAAGCTGCATCGGCACGCGTATGCAGGGCGTTGGCAATGAGCAGTTGCGAACGCAGACGCTTGCCGACAGCGATCAGGTAGCGGTAGAGACCCTCCTTGGCCAGCACGGTGGCCACCGCTACCCAGAAGGCAGATATCTCGACGGCCGGCAGCACCTCGACGTGCTGCAGACGCATTCCCGACTCCCAGAGGATGCCGCCGCCAATCAGCACCAGCGAAAAACCGAGGACCAACGTCGCCGCCGTCTCGACCCGGGCATGGCCGTAGGGATGCGCCTGATCGGCCGGATGGGCGCTCTGCCGGGTGGCGTAGATGACGAGAAAGTCGGAGAGCAGATCGGAGAAGGAATGCAGGCCATGGGCGATCAGCGACTGCGAATGAGCCAGCCAGCCGACGATCAGCTGGACGACGGTCATCACCAGATTGACGGCGACACTGACCCAGGTGGCCCGCTGGGCGACGCCGGAACGCTCCGCCGTCGTCAGTTCGCTGTCTGCTCGTGCCATTTCTTCTGCCCTATACTGTGGGACTTCGATTCTAGCAGCCAACCAACATGGGAACCTTAAGCGACCTCCTCACCCTGGCCCAGACCCGCGGCCGCGCCCTCGAGCGCCCGTACCAGGGCGAACTGACGCCGCGTGAAGCCTACGAGTTGCTGCAACTGGCGCCCGGGGCCCGCATCGTCGATGTGCGCACCCGTGCCGAGTGGGACTGGGTCGGCCGCGTTCCCGGTGCCGTCGAGATTGAGTGGAACCAGTATCCAGGCGGCGTGCGCAACCCGAATTTCGTCGCCGAACTGAAGCGCCAGGTCGATCCCGAGGCCCTGGTGATCTTCCTCTGCCGCAGCGGCGTCCGTTCGATTGGCGCCGCCACTGCCGCCACCGAGGCCGGCTACGGTGACTGCTACAACCTTCTCGAAGGCTTCGAGGGCGACAAGGATGCCCACGGCCAGCGCAACAAGATCGGTGGCTGGCGGCATGCCGGCCTGCCCTGGCATCAGGGATAATCCCGCCCTTTCCGGCCTCCGCTTCCCCAGAGACACGCATGCAAACTGCCACCATTTCCTTCGATCCGTTCAACTCGCTTTCCGACGACGCCTGCCAGGAACGCATTCGCGTTGCCCGCGCCAAGCTCGGCAAGAAAGCCGTGATCCTCTGCCACCACTACCAGCGCGCCGACGTTTACCAGCACGCCGACCTGACCGGTGATTCGCTGAAACTGTCCCGCCTGGCCTCGCAGACCGATTCCGAATACGTCATCTTCTGCGGCGTGCATTTCATGGCCGAAGTCGCCGACATCATGACCGCCCCGCACCAGAAGGCCATCCTGCCCGACCTCGCCGCCGGCTGTTCAATGGCCGACATGGCCAACCTGGCCAAGGTCGAGCGCTGCTGGCGCGAGCTGGGCGAAGTCCTCGACGTCGAAAAGGAAGTCACCCCAGTCACCTACATCAACTCGGCAGCCGACCTGAAAGCCTTCTGCGGCGAGCACGGCGGCATCGTCTGCACGTCGTCGAACGCCGGCACCATCGCCGAATGGGCCTTCGCCCAGCGTCCCAAGGTGCTGTTCTTCCCCGACCAGCACCTCGGCCGGTGGACCGGCCACAATATGGGCTTCCCGATGGACGAGATGGTGGTCTGGGATCCCGACCTGGAAATGGGCGGCCTCAGCGCCGAGCAGATCAAAAAGGCACGCATCCTGTTGTGGAAAGGCCACTGCTCGGTGCACCAGATGTTCCAGAAGTCGCACATCGATGCTTTCCGCGCCAAGTACCCGGACGGCTTGGTGATCGCCCACCCCGAATGCAATTTCGAGGTTTGCTCGGCCTCCGATTACGTCGGCTCGACCGAATATATCGTCAAGACCATCAAGGAAGCGCCGGCCGGCACGCGCTGGCTGGTCGGCACCGAACTCAACCTGGTCGACCGCCTGGCCCGGGAAGTCCTGCCGCAAAACAAGATCGTCCAGTTCATGGCAACCACCATCTGCATGTGCTCGACGATGCAGCGCATCGACCCGCAGCATCTGGCATGGACGCTGGAGAATCTGGTCGACGGCAAGGTGGTCAACCAGATTTTGGTGCCGCCGCATGAGGCCAAACTGGCCAAGCTGGCGCTCGACCGCATGCTGGCCATTTCCTGAGCCACCATGAGCAAACCGGCGCTGCACATCACCACCTTCAACATCCACAAGGGCTTTTCGCAATTCAACCGGCGGATGATGGTGCACGAACTGCGCGAGCGCTTGCGCCACCTGAATCCTGACATCGTCTTCCTGCAGGAAGTCCAGGGACTGCACCTCGGCCACGCCGAGAAACACGGCAACTGGCCGGCCGGCGCCCAGCACGAATTCCTGGCCGAAGACATCTGGCAGGCCTCGGCCTACGGCTGCAACATGATTTATGACCATGGCCACCACGGCAACGCCATCCTCTCGCGTTTCCCCATCCTGCACTCGCACAACCAGGACGTCACTCACCTGCAGTTCGAAAAGCGCGGCCTGCTGCATTGCCGGATCCAGCTGCCGGAAGGCCCGGCGGCCCACTGCGTCTGCGTACACCTGTCCCTGTTCGGCTATTCGCGACGCAAGCAGCTGGCGGCCCTTGCCGCCTACCTCAAGGACATGGCCGATCCAAACGCGCCGCTGATCATCGCTGGCGACTTCAACGACTGGAGCAACCGCGCCGGCAAGCTGCTCGAACAGAGCCTGGGCATGCAGGAAGTATTCTGCAATCTCGGTGGCCCGCCGGTGCGCAGCTTCCCGGCAGCGATGCCGATGTTCCGCCTCGACCGCATCTACATCCGCGGCTTTGCGGTTCAGCGCACCGAGGTGCACCACGGCCTGCCGTGGTCGAAGATTTCCGACCACGCCGCCCTCTCGGCCCATCTGGCAAGGCATGGCAACTGAGTTCCTGGCCGGCAACCGCCTGACGCTACTGCACTCGGGCGACGAATACTTCCCTGCCCTGCTCGTCGCCATCGAGGCGGCCAGCCGCGAAATATTCCTGGAAAGCTACATTTACGCCGACGACGAGATCGGCCACGAAGTCACCAGCGCCCTCTGTCGTGCTGCGGCGCGCGGCGTCAAGGTCAATGTCATCGTCGATGGTTTCGGCGGCCGCAATTTCGCCGCCGACTTCCTGCCCCGGCTGCTCGCTGCCAACGTCCGCGCCATGCTCTACCGGCCGGAGATCGGCCGTTTCCACATGCGCCGTCACCGCCTGCGCCGCCTGCATCGCAAGCTGGTGGTGATCGACGGCCGTCTGGCCTTTGTCGGCGGCATCAATATCGTCGACGACAACAACGCCCCGGAAGACATGCGGCCGCGTTTCGATTACGCGGTCCTCGTCGAGGGACCGGTTCTGCGCCAGGTGCACCATGCCGTGCGACGCATGTGGGAGATCGTCGCCTGGGTCAATCTGAAGCGCCGCTTCCGCCTGGCGGCGACCGACATCCCCCGTGGCGAACCCGTCGGCACGCAGCTGGCCGCCTTCCTGATCCGCGACAACATCCGCCACCGCAACGATATCCTGCACGCCTACATCGAGGCCATCGAAGCGGCGCGCGAGGAAATCCTCATTGCCAACGCCTATTTCCTGCCCGGCGTCCGTTTCGGCCTTGCCCTGCAGGCGGCTGCCAAGCGCGGCGTCAAGATCACCATCCTGCTGCAGGGCAAGACCGACCACCAGCTGCTGCGCTTCGCCACCCAGGCCTTGTACAGCCTGGTGCTCGAACAGGGCATCCGCATCTTCGAGTACGAGAAGAGCTTCATGCATGCCAAGGTTGCTGTCATCGACGGCGAGTGGGCCACCGTCGGCTCCTCCAACATCGACCCGTTCAGTCTGCTGCTGGCCAAGGAAGCCAATCTCGTCGTCCACGACCGCGATTTCGCCGGCCAGCTGCGCGCCAGCATCCAGGCGGCCATGCTCGACGGTGCCCGCGAGACGTGCAGCGCAGACCTGATCAGCCTGCCGTGGCATTCGCGCTTTCTGCGCTGGTTGAGCTATGGCGTTGTCCGCGCCCTGGTCGGCATCACCGGTTACGGCCCCAAGCACTGGCAGGCCGACGAAGAAACCCCCGGAATCACGCCACCAGGGAAATAGACCGCTGCCGGGGAATGGCCGCGCACTGCCAGTGCTCGCGAGCCCAGGCCCAGACATCGACCGGCCGTGCCCGGCCGAGCTCTTCCGGTGCCGGCTGACCAAGAAAGCGCAGGGCGCGGATCAGTTCCGCCGCTGCGCGGCCGGACTCCAGCGCTGGTGCCAGCGTCTGCTTGGACAACTTCTCGCCGGCCGCATTGGCCGCCACCGGCAGGTGGGCGTAGCGCGGCGTGGGAAAACCCAGGCATTGCTGCAGCCAGATCTGGCGCGGCGTCGAATCGAGCAGGTCGGCACCGCGGACGATGTCGGTGATGCCCTGCGCTGCGTCGTCGACGACCACCGCCAGTTGGTAGGCAAAGAGGCCGTCGGCCCGGCGCAGGACGAAGTCGCCGACATCGGGCTCGAGAAACTGCGTCACCCGTCCCTGCAAACGATCGACGAAGGCCGTCTCGGTAGCATCGACGCGCAGCCGCCAGGCGCGCTCGGTGCGCCCGGTCGGCAGACCACCGCGGCAGGTGCCGGGATAGGCCAGCCCGCCATCGACCGCCGGCCGTGTCGCCGAATCGGCGATTTCCTTGCGCGAACAAGCACAGGGATAAGCCAGCCTGCACTGGCGCAAGGCGTCGAGCGCTTCACCATAGGCCGCGTCGCGTTGGCTCTGCCAGAGCACCGGACCATCCCAGGCGAAACCGAAGGCTTCCAGGGTGGCCAGGATCTGCTCGGCCGCGCCCGGCACATTGCGCGGCCGGTCCACATCTTCCATGCGCACCAGCCACTCGCCGCCTTGCGTGCGGGCATCGAGATAGCTACCGACGGCGGCGACCAACGAACCGAAATGCAGGGGCCCGGTCGGCGACGGGGCGAAGCGGCCGCGGTAACGCGGCAGTGCACTCAAACCGGCCATCACTCAGGCCTCACCGGAGGCAAAGCGGAAACTGTTGCGCCCTTCGTGCTTGGCCCGGTACATGGCCTTGTCGGCGGCGGCGATGATCTCGGTCGCATTGGCGCCGTCGTGCGGATAGCAACTGATGCCGATACTGCCGCCGATGGCCACGGACTCGCCGGCGAGTGCGACCGGATCGGCCAGCACGGCCAGCACGGCAGTGGCGATTTTGGTAATCACCGCCCGGTCTTCGGTGGCATCGAGCAGGATGATGAACTCGTCGCCGCCGAGGCGAGCCACCGTGTCGATTTCGCGCACTTCCGCCACCAGGCGCTCGGCGACGGCCCGCAGCACCACGTCGCCAGCGCCGTGACCGAGGCGGTCGTTGATTTCCTTGAAATGATCGAGGTCGATGAAAAGCAGCGCCAGCGGCTCGCCGGTCCGCCGCGAGCGGGCCAGGGCCTGGGCCAGGCGATCGAGGAACAGGCGACGGTTGGGCAGCCCGGTCAGGCTGTCGTGACTGGCCAGATGATCCAGCTCACGCTGCTTCTCCTGCAGCACCGCCATCTGCCCATCAATCTGTTTCTGCAGGGAATCGACGCTGCGCGCCAGCACGCCGATCTCGTCGTGCCGTTGCACCGGCAACGGCGTCCGCGCCTTGCCCGAGGAAAAACGCTCGACCGAACGCAGCATCTGATTGAGCGGCCGGATCACCGCCCGCGCCAGCAGGATCGCCAGAAGGATGGAAACCAGGCTGAAGGCGACGACGATGCGGGCCGTCGCCGTGCCCACCGTATCGCTGTCGGCCAACACGTCGGCCAGCGGCTGCGACAGACCGAGAATGAAGGAGCGATGGTCGTATTCGGCGCCGAAGTGATACTTGACGAAGGCGGCGACGGCCCGCTCCGGGCCGGGCATATCGGTGACCGTCACCAGATCGCCGGCGGCGCCGCTGAGCAGATCGACGGTCGCTGGAAATTCGCTCTGTACCTGCACGCGTTGCCCCCGATCGAAGGCGAAAGTCTTGGCAGGATCGGGATGGACCAGGAAATCCCCATGGCGATTAGTCAGCATGAAAGCGATTTTGTCCGGTAGTTCGGCCGACAGCTGCTGGAAGATACGGTTCATGTCCACACTGATGACGACCAGCCCGAGCACCCGGTTGCCATCGCGGATCGGCACCGCCACCTGCATGGTCGGCTTGCCCAGCCCGGCGTGCGCGCCCTCCTCATGATTGATCGCCGGCGGCGAAATGTAGATACGGCCGGCGGGCTGGCGCAGCGTTTCATAAACGTAGGGGTAGTGCCCCTTCTCCTGTCGCTCGTCGCCGGCCACACGCACCATGCCGTCACCCTCCCGATCGATGCGCACGCGCTCCTGGCCGTGGTCGGCCGCCGAGATCAGGCGAATCTGGAAATACTCCGGACGCGTCGCCAGCATGCCGGCGAACAGCGCATCGACACCGGCCTCGGCCCGCCCCCGTTCCTCCGCCACGGCCGCCGCCAAGGCTTCGGCGGCCAGCGGATGGCCGGCCAGCAGACGAACATCGCGCACCACCCCCTCCAGCGTCACCACCAGTTGGCGAACCAGCACATGGGTCGCCGTCAGCAGGCGCTGTTCGGCGGCGGTGACGAGCAGCGAACGACTGGTCGAAAAGGCGTAATAGCCGGTCAAGCCGGAAGCCAGCATGCCGATCAGCGCCAGCAACAGCGTGAAGCGGCCGCCCAGGCCGAGCCGGATGGGCGACAGCTTCATGGCGCCAGCACCCGTGCCAGGCGGTCGCCGGAGATCACGCGCACCCACAGCCGCTCGCGCCGGCCGACATCCTCGACCGCCTCGAGCCAGCGCAGGTGGTCTTGCGGCCGGTTTTCCGCCGATTCGGCAATGGTGCTGCCCAGGCTCTGACGACTGACCAGCAGGCCGCTCACCTCCGGCTCCAGCATGTAGTTCAGCCAGGCCTCGACCAGTTGGCGGTCGCGGGCGCCGCTCGCCACCACCCAGCAATCCAGCCAGGCCAACGCTCCCTCACGCGGAATCACGTAACCGACATCAGCCCCGGCAGCGCGCAACAGGCGCAACTGCTGCGTCCCGTAATTGGCCAGCATCAGGGCGACGCGATGGCGACGGAACAAGTCGACCGAGTCCTCCGGCTGCGCGTAGAAACCGAGTACGTTGCGCCTTAGCTCAATCAATCGCTCAACCGTCGACCGCCATTGCTCGGCGCCGATGCGAAAAGGCTGCTCGGACCCCAGGCTGAGCATCGCCAGGGAAAAATTGTGCACTCCGCCGTTGTAGGCCAGCACCCGTCCGCGCAAGCCCGGATCCCAGAGCGCCTGGATTGAATCCGGCGGCAGCACGAACTGGCTGCGGTCATATATCAGCCCCATCTCGGCGTAGGTGTAGGGAACGCCATAGACCTGACCGCCGCGCACCAGGCCGGGAATCGCCTCGACCTGGCGGAAGCGCGGCAACTGCCGGCTGATGTTGGGGATGGCCGCCGGATCGACGGGCTGCGCCAGAGCGCCATCGATATAGCGCTGCAACTCCGCCGTATTCACCGCGAAAACATCGAAATCCTTGCCGCCGCTGGCACTCATCCGCTGCCAGAGCGCCGCGTCGGAATCGATCAGCGTCACCTCGACGCGCACCTTGTGCCGCTGCTCGAAGCCGCGGACGACATCGGGGTCGGCATAGCCGGGCCAGGCCAGGACCCGCAACACTCCCGGCTCGGCAGCCTGCGCCACCGGCCCGGGCAATAGCCCGGCCAGACAACAGAGTAGCAACAGAAAGGAGCAACGACGAACGCATGTCATGCGCTGAGTATCACTCAATCACTTTACCTTCGCTACCATCGGCCCCAAGCGCTTGCCAGCGCCGCGCCAAGTCTCAAGATTTTCGCAACCGCTCGGCTTGCACTGCCTGCCGCCGGCGCGCATATTGAATGTATGGTCAACGCCCACCGCCCATGAAAACCCTGCTCATCGTCTATCACTCGCAGACCGGCGGCAGCCTGCAGATGGCCCGTGCTGCGGCCGCCGGCGCCGCGGACGAAGCGGCAGTGACGACGCAACTGCTGCATGCCGCCGACGCCAGCGCGGAGCACGTGCTGGCGGCCGATGGCTATCTCTTCGTCACACCGGAAAACCTCGGCGCCATGTCCGGCCTGCTCAAGGATTTTTTCGACCGCAACTATTACGCCGCCCTCGACCGGATCAACGGCCGGCCGTATGCCAGCCTGATCTGCGCCGGCAGCGACGGCAGCAACGCCGCCCGGCAGATCGCCCGCATCGCCACCGGCTGGCGGCTGAAGGCGATTGCCGAGCCATTGATCGTGTGCACCCACGCGCAGACGCCGGAAGCGATCCTGCAGGCGAAGAGCATCGACCCCGCCGATCTGGCGCGCTGTCGCGAACTGGGCGAGGCGCTGGCCAGCGGTTTGGCGCTCGGCATTTTCTAGCCGTCCTGCCAACAAACCGGGACCCAAGCCATTGAATGACAAAAGGATTATTCAAAATCCCGGGGCCTTGAATGGGCATTTTCCGCTAGACTGGTGAGTTGCCCAACCCCTTTACCAACCCCAATCAACGGCCTCACCCCCTAAAAAAAATGAAAAATAATCAGCCTGTCACCCAGCGCGAAGTTGCCTTTCCTGCCCGTACCTACCTCGTCTCCCGCACCGACCTCAAAGGCATCATTACCTATGCCAACGATGCGTTCGTCGACATCAGCGGCTTCAGTCGCGATGAACTGATCGGCAAGAACCATAATCTGGTGCGCCATCCGGACATGCCGGAAGCAGCCTTCCAGGACCTCTGGGCGACAGTCCAGGCTGGCCTGCCCTGGCGCGGACTGGTCAAGAACCGTTGCAAGAACGGCGACTTTTACTGGGTCGAGGCGCTCGTCGTACCGATCAAGAACAATAACCAGACCACCGGTTACATGTCGGTGCGCACCCCGGCGCCCCGGGACAAGCGGGCAGCCGCCGAAGCCGCCTATGCCGCCGCCGGCCAGAAGGGCAAGCTGCCCGCCAGCGCCCGTCGCAGTCTCAGCCTGCGCAGCCGGCTGTGGGCAACGATGGCGGCGCTGGTCGCCCTGATGGCCATCATCGGCTTTGTCGGGCTCAACGGCCTGAAGGCCACCGACGACCAACTGGAGGCGATGTACCGCGACAACCTGCTGCCGTCCAACGTGGTCAACCGGATGATGTTCCTGCTCTCCGACAATCGCTCGCAGATCATGCTCGGCCTGCAACACGATCCGGCCAGCGCCTTCGTCGCCATGCACGATCACCCAGTCGCCTTGCATGTCGACAACACGCTGAACAATCGCAAGGAAATCAACGAGCTGCTCGACAAACTCAAGGCCGCTCCGCTCAATGATCAGCAGAAAACCCTGCTCGACAAGTTCGGCGCCACGCGCGAGCGTTTCTCCCGGGAGGGCGTCAACGTCGCTCGCGACCTGCTCAAGGAGAACAAGTTTTCCGAGGCCAACGTCGTCCTGCTGCGCAACATCAATCCGCTCTACGCCGAGATGCAGCGTGATGGCCTGGCTCTCGTCCAGGATCTGGCCGAGAGCGCCAATCGCCGCTACATGGCGGCGGAAGAACACTACGGTGAGATTCGCAACCTGAGCGTCGGCCTGCTCGTCGTCGCCATCCTGCTGGCCATCGCCGCCGGCGCCCTGCTGGTGTCGTCGATCGTCGGCTCGATCCGCAATGCCATCACCCACTTCGCCGCCATCGCCGAGGGCCGCCTGACTGATGAGATCGAAGTCGGCGGTCGCGACGAGACCGGCCTGCTGCTGTGCAACCTGGCCACCATGCAAGGCACCCTGAAGGCCATGCTCGACGAAATCAGCAGCGCTTCCAAGGCCATCGACTCGCGCAGCAAGCTGCTCGAAGCGCAGATGGCCCAGGTGGCCAGCCAGTCGGAACAGCAGCAAGCCAGCGTCGAGGGTGTCGCCGCGGCGACCGAGGAATTCAGCCAATCGGTGCAGGAAGTGGCGGCCAATGCCCATGACACGGCGACCGCAGCTCGCGATTCGCAGAACAAGGTCACCGAGAGCAACGCCAACATCAGTCAGAGCATGGTGGCGACGACACGCGTCGTCGAGGCGGTGAATTCGTCCAATACCACCATCGACCAGTTGAACCAGTCGATCGCCAAGATCGGCGACATCACCCGCGTCATCGCCGACATCGCCAGCCAGACCAACCTGCTGGCGCTCAATGCCGCCATCGAGGCAGCCCGTGCCGGCGAACAGGGCCGTGGCTTTGCCGTCGTTGCCGATGAGGTCCGCAAGCTGGCCGAACGGACTACCACGTCAACCGCTGATATCAACGCCACGGTTAACGAGATCCAGCAGGTCACCGCCCAGGCGGTGGCGAGCATGGACCTGGCGGCCCAGGAAGTGGAGACCGGCATCGGCAAGTTGCGCGAGAGCGTCGCCGGCCTTGAGGGCATTACCCAATCGTCGAGCCAGGTCACGCTGATGGCCGGCCAGATTTCCGATGCCGCCCGCCAGCAGGGCGTGGCCAGCGAGGAGGTGGCGAGCAGCATGCAGCAGATCACCGACCTCATCGAGCAGAACACCACCTCGGCCCGTTCCGCCCGCCAGGCGGCCGACGAACTGCTGCAGACGGCAAAACAGCTCGACCGCCTGATCTCCGGCTTCGAGCTCTATCGCCGCTGAAGGCAAGCGGCGCTGGCACTACAATGGGGGACTTCACCGTCCCCCATTTTTATTGCCATGTCCCTGCAACTGCTCACCCCGGTGCGCCTCGGCGCCCTGCAACTGGCCAACCGCGTCGTCATGGCGCCGCTGACCCGCTGCCGCTGCGACACCCCCGGCTTCGTGCCGACGCCGATGATGGCCGAGTACTACGCCCTGCGCGCCGGCGCCGGCCTGATCGTCTCGGAAGGCACCATCGTCTCGCCGCAGGCGCGCGGCTATCCCTACACCCCCGGCATCTGGTCGGCCGAACAGGTGGCCGGCTGGCGCCTGGTCACCGATGCCGTGCATGCCGCCGGCGGGCAGATCGTCTGCCAGCTCTGGCACTGCGGCCGCCTGTCCTTGCCGGAATATCAGGACGGTCAGCCGCCGGTCGCCCCCTCGGCGATCAACCCACAGTGGAAGATGTTCTCGCTGACCGACCAGCCGGACACGGTGACGCCGCGCGCCCTGAGCCGCGAGGACATCCGTGGCGTCGTCGCCGACTTCCGCCGCGGCGCCGCCAATGCCATGGCCGCCGGTTTCGACGGCATCGAGATCCACTCGTCGAACGGTTACCTCTTCCACCAGTTCTTCTCGGCGCAATCCAACCAGCGCAGCGACGAGTACGGCGGCAGCCACGCCAACCGCGCCCGCCTGTTCGTCGAGACGCTCGATGCCGTCGCCAGCGTCATGCCGACCGAGCGCATCGGCTTCCGTCTGAACCCGATGCTCAACCGCCACCACGGCCTGCATGTCGACGAGGACACGGTGCCCATGTGGGAACACGTGGTCGCCCGCGCCAACGAATTCGGCCTCGCCTACCTACACCTGACCGAACCGCTGTCGCCGAAGCAGATCGCCGACACACCGGGTGCCCTGGCCGATGTCGGCGCCCATTTCCGGCCGCTGGCGAAGACGCCGATCATCAGCAACGGCGGCCTTGATCGCGACAAGGGCGAGGCGCGCCTGCAGGCCGGCTTGTGCGACGCCGTCGCCTACGGCCAGGCATGGATCGCCAATCCCGACCTGGTCGAACGCTTCCGCCGCAATGCGCCGCTCAATGCGGTCGACCGCGACACCTTCTACCAGGGCGGCCGCCAGGGCTACCTCGACTACCCGACGCTGAGCGCATGAGGCGGCTCGTCGCCCTGCTGGCACTCAGCCTGAGCGCCCTGATCGCCCGCGCCGAACTGCCGCCGACGGTAGAGCAGGCGCTGGCGGCAGCGCAGATTCCGGCGAGTAGCGTCGCCGTCGTCGTCCAGCCGGTCGACGCCGCGCAGCCGTTGCTGACGCATAACGCCAGTCAGTCGATGAACCCGGCCTCGGTGATGAAGCTGCTCACCACCTATGCCGCCCTCGACCTGCTCGGTCCTGCCTACACCTGGCAGACGACAGTGTGGAGCGACGCCGTCGTCGTCGACGGCACGCTCGCCGGCAACCTCTACCTGAAGGGCAGCGGCGACCCGCGCTTCACCATCGAGCATTTGTGGGCGCTGTTGCGCCAGTTGCGCGTCCGTGGCATCGAACGCATTGCCGGCGACATCGTCCTCGACGGCAGTGCCTTCGCCGCCATCGACTTCGACCCGGCGGCCTTCGACAACAAGCCGATGCGCCCCTACAACGTCGGCCCGAGCGCCCTGCTGATCAACTTCCAGGCCCTGCGCTTCACGCTGCAACCGGCCGACGGCCAGGCCCGCGTGCTGCTCGAGACACCGAGCGACGGCCTGCGCGTGGACAACCGCCTGCGTCTGGTCGGCGGCCCGTGCACCAGCGACTGGAAGGACCGCATCGCCCTGCGCCTGCAGCCCGAGCGCGACGGCCAGCGCCTGGAAATTGCCGGCACTTACGCCAGCCTGTGCGGCGAGCGCCCGCTCAACCTGGCGCCGCTGCCGCCGGCGACCCAGGCGGCCGGACTGATCCGCGCGCTGTGGCGCGAACTCGGCGGCGGTCTGCGCGGCGGGGTCCGTGAAGGCCGTCTGCCGGCCATCGCCACACCGCTGGCCCGGCACGACTCGGCGCCGCTGGCCGAAATCATTCGCGACATCAACAAGTTCAGCAACAACGTCATGGCCCGCCAGCTGTTCCTCACCCTCGGCGCCGGCGACAGCGAAGCCGCCAGCGGCGAACTCGCCGGCCGGCGTCTGGCCGACTGGTTGTTCCGCCGTCGCCTCAACTTCCCCGAACTGGTGGTGGACAATGGATCCGGCCTGTCGCGCCGCGAACGGATCAGCGCCGCCAGCATGAACAGCCTGCTGCTCGACGCCTGGCGCAATCCGCTGATGCCCGAATTCGTTTCCAGCCTGCCGCTGGCCGGCATCGACGGCACCATGAAGAAGCGCCTGAACGGCGGCGCCCCGGCCGGCCGCGCCCACATCAAGACGGGTACCCTGGAGGGCGTCAAGACCGCCGCTGGCTATGCCCTCGACGGCAGCGGCCGGCGTTATGCGCTGACCATCTTCATCAACGACCCGCGGGCCGGCGCCGGCAATGCCGCCATCGATGCCCTGCTCACCTGGGTCGCCGAACAACGATGAACGGCCAGCCGTTTCCCGCCGCCTTCTTCGCCGCCGCCGGCCTCAACCGCCAGCATGTCTTCAATGTCGGCGAACTGCCCGCAGATATCCTGGCCGGTCTCAATCCTCTGCCGGAAGAACGCCAGCTGATCCTGCTCGGCCACGCCGGCCGGCAACTGTGGGATTGCGTGCAGGCCGCTGGCCTGGCGGGCGAACATCCGATCGACGACTATTGCCGGCAAACCGTCGCCCGCTTCTTCGCCGGGCACTTGCCCGGCCAGACTTACCGACTGCCCTATCCGGGCGATGCCCCGGTCGGCCTGCAGGCACTCGGCCGGCTGGCCGGCTGGCACCATGCCTCGCCCATGATGATTGGGGTCGATCGCCACTGGGGCAGCTGGTTCGCCTATCGCGCGGTGATTCTCTGCGCCACGGATTTCGCCCCGACAGCGGTCATCGACCATGGCAGCCCCTGTATCGACTGCCGCGAGCAGCCCTGCATCGCTGCCTGCACAGCCGGTGCCGCCGGCGACACCTTCAATCTGCAGCGTTGCGCCGACGAGCGCCTGCGTCCCGCTTCAGCCTGCGCTTACGCCTGCCTGGCGCGTAACGCCTGCCCGGTCGGCGCCGAACATCGCTATGACGAGGCGCAGATCCACCACAGCTTTGCCCTGTCGCTGCAAATGCTGCGCCAGTGGCGTCAGGCGTCGACCGGCCGGACGCCGGACAGCGCGATCCAGCCGCGCACCACGCGGTAGCCGACCCACAGCCCGAGCAGGGCGATCAGGATCCAGGCCAGCGGAATGCCGATGATGGTGATGATCAGCAGGCCGTAGGCCACCAGCCAGAGCAGGGTGAACCAGAAGGTACGGATCTGCCAGCGGAAATGGCTTTCCAGCCAGGTGCCGGCGACGTCGCCGCGCTTCAGGTAATTAAGGAAGACGGCGACCAGTGAGGGCAGGCCGAAGACGAAGCCGCCGGCGACGGTCGCCGACGAGGTGACGCCGATGACCACGGCCAATGCGTGCAGGCCATAGATGATGTGGGTCAGTTGCACCAGCGACGGGCGGACGCCCTGGAGATCGGCGACGGGAATCGGGTTGTTCATGATTCATCCTCCTTCAGGAGTTTCTGCAGGAAAAGGGCGTGTCCGGCCTGCGGGTCGAGCACATAGGCGGCAAAGCCGGCCCGGGCGTAGGCGGCCAGCGCTTTCTCGTTGTTGGCCAGCACTTCCAGGGTCAGCTTGCAGCAGCCGAGTTCGCCGGCCCGCCTGGCCGCCCAGTCAAGCAGCAGCTGGGCAATGCCACGACCGCGCCAGGCACTGTGCACGACGATGTCGTGGATGTTGAGCAGCGGCTTGGCGGCAAAGGTCGAAAACCCGGCGAAGCAGTTGATCAGGCCGACCGCCTCGTCACCATTCATGGCCAGGGCCGCATGAAAGCCCGGCAACTGCTGCAGACGGCCGACCAGGTGCTGCCGCGCATAGTCCGTCAGGCCGCTGCCACCGCCCATCGGGTCACGCGCATAGTGGTCGAGCAGCGCCAGCCAGGCGGCGGCCTGTCCCGGGTCATTCAGATCGAGGGGTACAGCAACGAACATGGAAATCCTCCGAAGGGCGCCCTGCCAATGCCCTTGCAATTGCGCTACAGTACGCTGGTCGGCGCGAGAACCGACGATGATACGACAAGCCTCAACGGCACAAGGGAGTCTTCAATGCAACGCAGACGGTTTGGCCTTTACGCCCTGATCGGGCTGTCCGGGCTGGCGGGTCTTCCTGTCCTCGCCGCCCCTCCTGGCAAGCGCAAACAGGTCGTGGCCTTCGCTCAGGACACCATGGCCAACGACTGGCGGGCCGCTCAGGTACGCGACCTGAGGGAAGCGCTGGCCGCCCATCCCGAAATCGAATTCGTCTTCAGCGATGCCCGCGGCGACACCGCCCGCCAGGTGCAGGACATCGAGAATTTCGCCAGTCAGGGTGTCGACGTCCTGATCACCAGCCCGCGCGATGCCGAACTGATGCGCGAGCCGATCGCCCGCATTCACCGCCGCGGCATACCGGTGATCCTGCTGTCGCGCCGGGTCAACGGCGAGGAATTCACTCATTTCGTCACCGCCGACAATCGCGCCATCGCCCGCCAGGCAGCGCAATATCTGGCCAAACGCCTGAACGGCAAGGGCAACATCCTGATGCTGCAGCACATCCCGAGCACAACCCCGGGCCAGTTGCGCACCGAGGGCTTCCTCGAAGAACTGAAAAAGTATCCGGGCCTCAAGGTCGTCGCCATCAAACAGGCCGATTCGCAGCGCGCCCTGGCCATCCAGAAAATCGAGGAGGCGCTCGCCGAGAAGCTGCCGTTCGATGCCATCTACGCCCAGTCCGACAGCATGGCGATGGGTGCCATCCTCGCCCTGAAGATGGCCGGCCGCGATCCAAAGCATACTCCGATCACCGGCATCGACTACATCAGCGAGGCGCGCACGGCCATTCGCAACGGCGAACTCGCCGCCAGTTTCACCTACCCGACCTTCGGTCGCGAGGGCGCCGAGGCGGCCATCACCCTGCTCCGCGGCGGCAAGCCGGCAGCACGCGAGGTTGTCGTCAAATCGATCGCCGTCAGCCGCGACAACGTCGAGCGGGTCGAGCCGATTTTCTGACATGCCCCGCCTGTCGCTGACCCAGCGCCTGCTTCTCTTCTGGTTGGCGGCGACGATAGCCGTTCTGGTTGTCGCCGGCGGCATCTATTCCACCCTGCGCCAGCAATCGCAGGCCGAGGAAAGCCAGCGCCAGCTGATTCAGGCGCTGCAGCGCCTGGACGCCGAACTGACACATCGCGGCGACGAATTGACCAGCATTGCCGCCACCCTGGCCGCCGCCCCCCGCCTGCAAGCGACGCTCAACCTGTTCCACGGCTATTTCGCCACCGCCGGCGGCAGTCCCGACATTTTCGACGCCCCCGCTGGCGAACTCGCCGCCACGCTTGGCGAAAGCGGCCGCACCACCGGCCTCGACTGGATCATCGTCAGCGGCCAGCATGGCCCGATTGCCGGCCATGCGGCGGGCCGCACACTGTACTGGTCACAACGCAGCAGCGGCCCGCAATTGCTGGCCAGCACCAGCAGCGACGCCCCCTTCCTGCCGGTACCCGAGCAGCCCCTCCTCAGTCGCCCCGCCAGCATCAGCGGCAAGGTGCATTTCGCCCCTTGCCGGACGGCTCCCGGCCTGGCCATGGTTCGCGAACAGCTGATCAGTTCGGCCGGCGGCGAGACCACCGGCCGGCTGTCGATCGGCAGTTGTCTGGATCAGAAAATGGTCGACCGCCTGGCTGCCGAAGCCGGGCTGCCGTTTGCCATCGAGGCCGGCGCCCTGCTCCAGTCACCGGGCATGAAGACGATCGCCGGCCTGGTCAACGATAGCCAGCCATCGGCAAGCCTGGAGGGCCTGGGCTGGCTGCAAGCACCCCGCCTCGGCACACATCAGGGTAGCGCCTACACCATGGCGGAAGCCATGCTGCCCGATGGTGGCGCCGCCCGTTTCATCTTCACCCGCGATCTCGGTGCCATGGAAAGCACGACGGCAACGCTGGTCGGCGCCGGCCTGGCCGCCCTGGCCGCTGTCTCCCTGCTGGTGATGATCAGCGGTCTGATTTTTCTCCGGCGCCAGGTGACGGCCCCCCTGAGCCGCCTGATGGAAGCCGTCGATTCGGCGCGCGCCGGCCGTTTCCAGCCGCTCGCCGGCGATCTGCCGAACAATGAGCTGGGTAGCCTGGCCGGGCTGCTCAATGAAACGATGGCGCAGTTGCTGCGCCAGCAGACCCACTTACATACTCTGGTCGCCACCATCCCCGACCTGATCTGGCTGAAGGATGGCGACGGCGTCTATCTCGCCTGCAATCCCAGCTTCGAGCGCTTTTTCGGCGCCCGCGAGGAGGAGATCATCGGCAAAACGGACTACGACTTCGTCTCCCGCGAACTGGCCGACTCCTTCCGCCGCCACGATCAGGCAGCCATGGCCGCCGATCAGCCGAGCACCAACGAGGAATGGCTGACCTTCGCCCGCGGCGGCTATCGCGGCCTGTTCTCAACGACCAAGACGCCGATGTTCCTGCCCGATGGCACGCTCATCGGCATTCTCGGCATGGCCCACGACATCACCCCGCTGCGCCAGGCGCTCGACGAGTTGGCCGGTCACCGCGACCAGCTTGAGGAAAAGGTGCACGAACGTACCGCCCAACTGGAAAAAGCCCATCGCCAGCTACTCGAAACGCAGTTCGCCATGGACAGCGTCGGCATCGGCATCCACTGGGTCGATCCGAGCGACGGCAGCTTCAGCTACGTCAATCGTCATGCGGCGGAACTGCTCGGCTATACCCCGAGCGAAATGATGTGCATGCGGGTAGCCGACATTGACGAACAGATCACGCCGGAGCGCTTCGCGGCCATCGTCGAGCAGGCCCGCCGCGAAGGCTCTCTGCTTTTCGAAAGCGAGCAGAAAGCCCGCGACGGGCGGCATATCCCGGTCGAGATCAACCTCTATCACCGGCCGGCCTGCGACGAGCAGCCGGAGCGGCTGATCACCTTCATCAGTGACATCAGCCACCGCAAGGAGGCCGAACACGCACTGCAGCAGGCCAAGGAGGCGGCCGAGGCGGCCAACCGCTCAAAGAGCAGCTTCCTGGCCAACATGTCGCACGAGATCCGCACGCCGCTCGGCGCCATCACCGGCATGGCCCACCTGATCCGCCGTGCCGGCCTGCCGCCGGAACAGGCCGAGCGCCTGAACAAGATCGAGATCGCCGGACGCCATTTGAGCGAGGTTCTCAATTCCATTCTCGATCTGTCGAAGATCGAGGCCGGCAAGTTCGAACTGGAAGAAACCGGCGTCAGCATCGCCAGTATCGCCGCCAATGTCGCCTCCATGCTGCAGGAAAAGGCCAGGGACAAGGGCTTGCTGCTGCAGGTAGATGCCGACACGCAGCCCCAGCCGTTGCTCGGTGATCCGACGCGCCTGCAGCAAGCCCTGCTCAACCTGGCCGGCAACGCCATCAAATTCACCGAACGCGGCAGCGTCACCCTGCGCGTCCGCCATGAGAACGAAGAGCCCGACGCCATGCTGGTCCGCTTCGAAGTCGAAGACACTGGCCCCGGTGTCGACGCAGCAACCCAGGCGCGGCTGTTCGCCCCCTTCGAGCAGGCCGACAACACGATCAGCCGGCGCTTTGGCGGCACCGGCCTCGGTCTGGTCATCACCCGCCGCCTGGCCCAGGCGATGGGCGGCGAAACCGGCGTGCGCAGCCAACCCGGCCAAGGCAGCACGTTCTGGTTCACGGCCCGCCTGAAGAAGGGCCAGGACAGCCGCAGCCCCGCCCCGGTGGCGACCAGCAACGAATCGGCGGAAGCCGCCCTGGCCCGCGACTTTGCCCACTGCCGCTTGCTCCTGGCCGAGGATGAACCGGTCAACCGCGAGGTCGCGCTCAGCTTGTTCGAGGATGTCGGCATCACCGTCGATTGGGCTGCCGACGGCAGCGAGGCCCTGCGCATGGCCAGTGAGCGCGATTACGACCTGATCCTGATGGACATGCAGATGCCCAATATGGACGGCCTGGAAGCCACCCGATTGATTCGCGCCCTGCACGGCGGCCGTCATCTGCCGATCCTGGCGATGACCGCCAATGCCTTCGCCGAGGATAGGCAGCGCTGCCTGGATGCCGGCATGGACGACTTCATCACCAAACCGGTCGATCCAGAGCGCCTGTTCGCCTGCGTGCTCAGGTGGCTACGTCAGCCTCCGGCCTGAGCGGCAGTCCTATAGCCCGAGCGTCTCCCACATCGCCTCGACCTTCTGCTTGACACTGTCGTCCATGACGATCGGCCGACCCCATTCACGGTTGGTCTCACCCGGCCACTTGTTGGTCGCGTCCAGCCCCATCTTGGAACCGAGGCCGGCAACCGGCGAGGCGAAATCGAGGTAATCGATCGGCGTGTTGTCGACCAGCGTCGTGTCGCGCGTCGCGTCCATGCGCGTGGTCATCGCCCAGATCACTTCCTTCCAGTCGCGGATGTCGATGTCGTCGTCCACGACGATGATCGTCTTGGTGTACATGAACTGCCGGAGGAAGCTCCAGATGCCGAACATGATGCGCTTGGCGTGGCCCGGATAAGCTTTCTTGATGCTGACGATGGCCATCCGGTACGAACAGCCTTCCGGCGGCAGGTAGAAATCGGTGATCTCCGGATACTGCTTCTGCAGCAGCGGCACGAACACCTCGTTCAGCGCCACGCCGAGGATCGCTGGCTCGTCCGGCGGCTTGCCGGTGTAGGTGCTGTGGTAGATCGGGTTCTTGCGCATGCTGATGCGGTCGATGGTGAATACCGGGAATTCCGCCTGCTCGTTGTAGTAGCCGGTATGGTCACCGTACGGCCCCTCGAGCGCCATTTCGCCCGGATGGATATGGCCCTCCAGCACGATCTCGGCGGAAGCCGGCACTTGCAAACCTGAACCAAGGCACTGCGTCAGCTCAGTCTTGCCGCCGCGCAGCAGGCCGGCGAACTGGTATTCAGATAGAGAGTCGGGCACCGGCGTCACGGCGCCGAGGATGGTCGCCGGATCACAGCCGAGCACCACCGCCACCGGGAATGGCTGGCCGGGATGGGCGATCTGGTGTTCGCGAAAATCGAGGGCACCGCCGCGATGTGCCAGCCAGCGCATGATCACCTTGTTCGGTCCGAGCACCTGCTGGCGGTAGATGCCGAGGTTCTGCCGGTTCTTGTGCGGCCCCTTGGTCACCACCAGACCCCAGGTGATCAGCGGCGCCACGTCGCCTGGCCAGCAATGCTGGATCGGCAGGCGCGACAAATCGACATCCTGGCCCTCCCAGACGATTTCCTGACAGGGCGCATTGCTCACCTTCTTCGGTGCCATGTTGAGCACCTGCTTCAAGATCGGCAGCTTGTCCCAGGCATCCTTCAGCCCCTTCGGCGGCTCGGGCTCCTTCAGGTAGGCGAGCAGCTTGCCGACTTCGCGCAGCGCCTGCACCGACTCTTCGCCCATACCCAGCGCCACCCGCTTGGGCGTGCCGAACAGGTTGGCGAGTACCGGCATTTCGTGCCGACGGCTGCCACTGACCGGCTGCTCGAAAAGGATCGCCGGCCCCTGGGCGCGCAGCACGCGGTCACAGATCTCGGTCATTTCCAGTCTGGTATCGACCTCAACGGCAACCCGCTTCAATTCGCCGGTCTTCTCCAGTTGCGCCATGAAGTCGCGCAAGTCGTGATATTTCATCGGATTCGCCAGGAGGAGTGACAGGCGACGCAGCCGCCAGTCAGGTTAGGCAGCAGGGCCAGGGCCTTGTCGCGGTCGCTGGTGGCAGCCACCCGTGCGAACTCGCTGGCAGCCTGGTGGCCATCCATGCCGATGCCGTGCATGGCCGGCGGCATGTGCGGCCCCGGGCGGGCGGCGAACGGCTTGCCGCGATGCTTGCCCATGGCCGAGACACCGAGTTGGGCCTCAGCCAACGCACCAGCCTCGACCACCTTGCCGGCAGCCATCAATGTCAGCACCTCGTTGAGCGCCACCAGGCTGGCCTGCATTTCCTGGCGCAGGCTTGCCTGCGCCGCCTCCGGCAAGGACGCCACCTGGCGCGTATCTTCACCGACGGCAATGGCCGGCAATAACGCCAGCACAAGAAATAGCACTTTCATCCCAGACTCCTTCCGGAAAGCAGGTAATCGACGACGATGCCGGCGAAGATCGCCACACCGACCCAGTTGTTGTGCAGAAAGGCCTTGAAGCAAGGCATGCGCTGGCGGTCGCGGATCCAGGTGTAATGCACGCCCATGATCACGGCAGCGACGGCCAGCCCGATGTAAAAAGGCCAACCCAGCGCATAACGGCTGCCGACCCAGGCAAGCAGCATCAACGTCGCCGCGTAGCAGAGCATCACCGCGGCGACGTCGAAACGGCCAAAGGTGATGGCCGAGGTCTTGATGCCGATTTTCAGGTCGTCTTCGCGGTCGACCATGGCGTATTCGGTGTCGTAGGCCACCGCCCAGAAGACGTTGGCGAGCAGCAGCCACCAGGCCTCGGCCGGCACGCTGCCGAGATGCGCGGCGTAAGCCATCGGAATGCCGAAGCCGAAGGCGATGCCGAGATAGGCCTGCGGAATGGCGAAGAAGCGCTTGGTGAAGGGATAGCTGGCAGCCAGGAAGAGCGCCGGCAGCGACAACCAGATCACCAACGGCCGGCCGAGCGCCAACACCAGCGCGAAGGCCAGCAAGCAAAGCGCGACGAACAGCGTCAGCGCCTCCTTGGTGCTCACCCGGCCGGCGGTCAGCGGCCGCTCCCTGGTGCGTTCGACATGGCGGTCGAAATCGCGATCGGCGTAATCATTGATCACGCAACCGGCCGAGCGCATCAGCACGGTGCCGAGCATGAACACCACCAGCACCGCCCACTCCGGCCGGCCGTTGGCCGACAGCCACAGCGCCCACAGCGTCGGCCAGAGCAGCAGCAGGATGCCGATCGGCTTGTCCAGCCGCATCAGCTTTTCGTAAAGATCGAGGCGAGCCTTGAGCGCGGGCCAGTTCATCACGCCGCGCCACCTTGCCCGTCGCGCCCACGCTGCGCTTGCTGCCAGGCCAGCACCGCCTGGCCGGAGTAGGCCAGGATGGCTTGGTAGCGCTCTGCCGGCAAGGCGTGGCGCAAGGCGGCGAATAACTGCTGGGTACCTTCCTGGGCCTGCGGTGTTGCACTGCCGGCCTCAGCCAGCAGCGAGATCTGGATGCTGGCCAGGGCATCGGCCAGCAGGCGCCAGCCGAGTTCAGGCATCTGCTCGTTCAGGCCGAGCATCATGCTGCCCAGCGGCCGGACGATGCCTTCGACCTGCTCGACCGTCTCGCAGGCGGCCATGGCATGCCACAGCGCCAGGTGGATGGCGCGGCGCAGTTCGATCTTGAAATCGATGGCGGCCGCTTCGCTCGCGTTGATGGCGGCGAAATATTGCTGGAAACGGGCATCAGCGGCGGCATCGAGACGCGTGCGCAAGCCGCCGATCAGGGTCGTCAGCGCCGGGATGGAATTCAGCCGGAAGGCTTGGGTGTAGGCCAGCCCCCACTGGTCGAGGCCGCTGACCAGCAAGGCCAGGCGCGCCGCACGGGCGGCGTCGTCGCCGGCCGCCTGGCTCCAGTTCCAGCAACGGGAAGAAATTTCGCCGAGGGCACCGGCATCGGCCACGCTGTCTGGCGCCACAGCCAAGCGGAAAACGCCGGCAAAAACGTCCTGGGCCATGCGCGCGGCTAGCCGCTGGAGATCGGGTTGGGCCAGCGTGGCAAAAGGGTCGGCGGGAATCTGGGCTGCGTTACTCATGGTTATCAACAGGCAAAGAACGACATTCTAGCGGTCCCGCCGGCGATACGCCGCACTTGCCGATATCGCTTCGGCATCGCAGAGGCAGGCCTTGCGGCGACAAGGGATTTGGCGCGACCGGCACAACCTGTTAAATAGTGCACTTGTGCGCGGCCGGACAAAAAAAAGCCGGCGCAGGCCAACAGAGAAAATGGAGTAGCAATTGAAAGAGGATCCGGTTGCCCGGAAAAGAGCCTTGCGCCTGAGCGCATCGTCCCGGGCCGTGATCATGCTGACCGGGACGGTTGTGTTGTCCACGGTCATCGCCGTAGCGGCGCTGATCATCGATCTGCGCACCCGCGAACTCAATCACGCCAATCGCGAAATCGTCAGCGTCAGCAAGATGCTGGCCGAGCAGACCGCGCGCACGTTCGACGGCATCGAGCTGGCCATGGAAGGCGTCCGCGAGCGCCTGTCCAACGACATCGGGCGCAGTCTCGAACTGAACCACCCGGCCGTGCAGTTGTTGTTGACCTCGCGCAGCAATGGCCTGCCGCAACTCAAATCGATGTTCGTCGCCGACCGCGAGGGCATCAATGTCAACTCCTCACGCCCCGATTTCGTCCGCCGGCTATCTCTGAGCGACCGCGAATTCTTCCGCCACTTTGTGGACCGGAACAGCGAAGAGATCTTCGTCAGCCGTCCGGAAAAAGCCAGGGTGGATGACCAGTTGACCTTCTATATCAGCATGCGGCTCAACGAACCTGACGGCACCTTCCGCGGCGTCGTCGTTTCGGCGATCAGCATTGGCCGCCTGGAAGCGCTTTATGAAAGCGTCGATCTCAATTTCGTCAATCGCATCCAGCTGCTGCATCGCGATGGTGTGCTGCTGGCCGGCACGGTTGATCGGCGCGCCCAGCTTGGCACCGGGGTCGTCGACCATCCGGCGCCGGCCGCTGAAGGTGCCGGCATTGGCAGCGTCGTCATTCATGACGAACCCGGCGAGGGCCGCTGGCATACCGCCTATCGGGATGTCTCCAGCTACCCGCTACGCATTGCCACCTCGGTCAACGAAGAGGTAGCCCTGCGCGACTGGCAAGGCGTGGCGCGCACCATCGGCGGCGGCACCGCGGTGATCATCCTGCTGACGCTGACGACGGCAGCCCTGATGCTCAAGGGCATCCTGCGCCGCGAACGCCTGGAGGAAGAACTGAAAACCAGCGATCGCCAATTGCGCCTGACCGTGCAGACGGTACGCGACCCGATCGTGACCTTGAATCCGGAGGGCCGGATCATCCTGTTCAACCGGGCCGCCGAGCATGTCTTTACCACCCGCTTCGTCGACGCCATTGGCCAGGATGCCGGCAGCTTCTTCACGCGCAGCCAGCCGCCCGCTGTCGCCAGCCGCCTGCTGCAATTGCTGGCGACGGCCCGGCAAGCGCAGGACGGGCCAATGGTCGAACTGATCGCGCTCAACCATCGGGACAACGAACTGCCCTTCGAGCTCAGCCTGTCGACCGCCAGATTTCTGGGCGAGACGCTGGTGACCGCGGTATTTCATGACCTGAGCGAACGCCGCCAGGCCGAACTGGAACTGATGCACAAGAACCGTCAATTGCAGGAATTGTCGGCGGCCATCCAGAACGTCCGGGAACGCGAGCGCAGCCGCATCTCGCGTGAACTGCACGATGAACTCGGCCAGTCGCTGACCGGCATGCGCCTGGAAGTGTCCTGGCTGGGCAGCCGCCTGAAGGCCGAGCACCCGGAACTGGCGCGCAAGGTGACGACGATCAAGGAGCTGATCGACCAGACCATCACCGCCGTCCGCCGCATTTCGGCCGAGCTGCGGCCGCTGGTGCTCGACGATCTCGGCTTCGCCGCTGCCGCCACCTGGTACACCGACCAGTTCGCCGCCCGTACCGGCCTCGCCATCAAGCTCGAGCTACCTGACATCGATCCGCTCAAGGGCGGTGCGGTCGCCACGGCGCTGTTCCGCATCCTGCAGGAATCACTGACCAACATTGCCCGCCATGCCGCGGCGCAGACAGTCGAAGTCCACCTGCGTTGCGCCGACAATCAATGGCACCTGACCATCCGCGACGACGGTCAGGGCTTCGCCATCGCCGATTCGCGGCGCGCCGGCATCGGCCTGATTGGCATGGAGGAACGCGCCCAGATACTCGGCGGCCAGCTGTCGATCACCACCCAACCGTGCCTGGGCACACTGATCGACGTACGCATCCCGGATACCGGAACGGAAGAGGAAAGCCATGAAGCAAATCAGAGTACTGCTGGCTGACGACCACGCCATCATTCGCGATGGCCTCAAGCAGATATTTGCCGATACGGACGATCTGCTGGTCACCGGCGAAGCCGCCAACGGCCTGGAAGCCATGGAACTCGTCCGCGCCCGTGATTGCGACGTGCTGGTCCTCGATATCTCGATGCCGGGCCGCAACGGACTCGACCTGATCCGCATGATCCGCGACGAGAAAGCCCATCTCCCCATCCTTGTGCTCAGCATGCACCATGAGGAACAGTATGCCGTGCGCGCCATCCATGCCGGCGCCTCCGGCTACCTGACCAAGGAAAGCGATGGCGACGTCCTGGTGGCGGCCATCCGCCGGGTGGCCGGTGGCGGCGTTTATGTTACCGATAAGGTGGCCGAACTGCTCGTCCGCGGCATCCGCCCGGCCAATGACAAACTGCCGCATGCCGCACTCTCCGACCGCGAATACCAGGTGTTCACCATGCTGGTCATGGGCAAGGGCCTGACTGAGATTGGCGAGGCGCTTTCGTTGAGCGTCAAGACCATCAGCACTCACAAGACGCACATCTTGCAGAAGATGAACATGAGCAATGCCGCCGAGCTGATCCGTTATGCCATCGCGCATGGTCTGGTCGAAGCATCGCAGTTCTGAGGCCTGCGCATAGGAAAGTTCCTATGCCGTATTTAATCCCCTGCTGATGTCGGGGATTTCGCCCCCAATCTAGTATTCAGCCTGAAAACTAGGCCAGATGGACTAGTTCGCGTCCGACGGGATTTTTTTTGCCCCGTGCTCTGAATACGAAGGATTGAAAATGAACTTCCCAACTGTTCGCACCCCATTGCTGGCTGCCTCCCTGATGGCCTTCCTGCTCTCGGGCAGCGCCATTGCCGTCGACGCGGATGCCGCCAAGGCCCTGGCCAAGAAGAACGACTGCTTCAAGTGCCACGCCATCGACAAGACCAAGAAAGGTCCGTCGTTGCAGAAAATCGCCGCCAAGTACAAGGGCAAGGAAGCCGAGGGCATGGAGAAGATGCACAAGAACGCCACCACCGGCCCGAAGGTCAAGCTGGAAGACGGTTCCGAGGAAGATCACAAGATCATCGAGGTCAAGGATCCGGCGGAACTGAAGAATTTGCTGCAGTGGATTTTGGCGCAGTAATCCACGCCAGCTAGAAAACGCCGCCCCACGGGCGGCGTCATAACGTCTATTCAATGGGGGTGTATATGAGAGGCTTGCGACAGTTGTTGGCCATGTCGGCGTGTGTCGCCATGTTTGGGGCAGGACAGGCGCTCGCCGCAGATAATCCGGCGCCGGCCAAGGAAGCGCCGAAGGACATCGTCCTTACCGGCGACGCCAAGTGCACAAGCTGCCACGACGAGGCGGACGCACCGGAGTTGCTGCGCATTGGCAAGACCAAGCATGGCACCAAGGCCGACGGTCGTACCCCGACATGCACGAACTGCCACGGCGAAAGCAAGGCACACGTCGATCACAAGGGCAGCGACAAGCCGCCCAAGCCAGACATGGCTTTTGGCAAGAACACCAAGAACGAAGCCGCTGCCCGTAGTGACGCCTGCCTCTCCTGCCACCAGGGTGGCAAGCGCATCCATTGGCAAGGCGGCGTGCACGCCAACCGCGACGTAACCTGCGCCTCCTGCCACAAGATCCATGATGGCCACGACAAGGTCCGCAGCAAGCAGACGCAGACCGAAGTCTGCTTTACCTGCCACAAGGAACAGCGCAATCAGGTGAGCCGTCCTTCGCATCACCCGATCATCGAAGGCAAGATGACCTGCACCTCCTGCCACGACGTGCATGGTGATAATCCGAAGATGATGGCGCGCGGCACCACCAACGACACCTGCTACACCTGCCACATGGAGAAGCGCGGGCCCTTCCTGTTCAGTCACCAGCCGGTTACCGAGGACTGCTCAATCTGTCACAACCCGCATGGCACAACGATCGCCAGCATGCTGAAGTCGCGCGCGCCGTTCCTTTGTCAATCCTGTCACGATCCTGCTGGCGGTCACCACGGCGCTGCGGCAAACCTGGCAAACGCGACTAGTACGAGCCCCGGCGGAGCAGGAATGGGAACAATGGCAAGAGGTTGCTTGAATTGCCATACCAATATCCACGGCAGCAACAGCACTCAGGATGCCGGAAGCGGCAATCGGCTGATCCGGTAAAGGGGGGGGGAATCATGAACAATTCATTGCAAAGTGTTTTCCGGCGCACAACGATTGCAACGGCGCTTCTTTCGACTTTCGGATTTGCCGTCGCAGACGATGCCGAAATCAATCAATACACCAAACCGGACAGCAGCATTTCCGTCGGCATTGGCAACTGGTCGGCAGATCGTGAGCAGCAGGGGCAATATGACGGAATGCGCGACAACGGCCCTTATGGCCTTGTCGACGTCGATATTTCGACGCGCAATGACGAGAGTGGTACCTGGCTCAATGTCGTTGGCCGCAACCTTGGCGTCGATCCGCGCGAACTGACAGTCGATTACCTTCGTCAAGGCGACTTCGGCATCGGCTTCGACTACAGCCGGATCACGCGTGACAATCCGCTGAATTTCAACAGCGGCCTGCAAGGCAAGAGTTCGGAACTCCAGAATGCGGCGACCATTACAGCCGGACGCGGCGCAGATCTCGAATTGGGGATCAAACGCGATGCACTCGGAGTTCGTGCTTACAAAAACCTGATGAAGGGCTTGGATTTCACCGCCAGCTTCAAAAACGAGGAAAAGAACGGCGAACGAAACTGGGGTCGTCGTAGCGAAACCTCGTCAGTCGTTGGCTTTATAACCGAGCCCATTGACAGCACCACACGCCAGTTCGAGGCACGGCTGGATTACGTCAACGGCAAGCTGCAACTGGGAGGGGGGTACTACGGAAGTTGGTATTCGAACCATAACGACTTGGTGCGCGCTACCATCGGCGGCGTTGCCAATACAACCACCTATATGTCCCTGCCCCTGGGCAATCAGGCGCATCAGATTTTCGCCGATGGCGGTTACAGCATTACGCCGACTACCCGTGCAACGTTCAAGCTATCTTATGGGCGCGCAACCCAGGATGAAAACATCCCGACGCGCGGTGTTACTGGCCTCTCATGGGCCGGCGCACCTAATTCCCTTGATGGCAAACTGATCACCACCCGGGCTCAGCTGGGCTTGACTTCGCGCCCGATAAAGAATCTTTCGCTAGTCGCCAATCTTCGCTACGACGACCTCGACGACCAGACCCCGGAGACGATGGTGCGCTCCAATGGCACCAAAGTGACGCCGCAGTCGTATACAACGACAGCCGGCAAGCTCGAGGGCACTTATCGTTTGCCCTATGGCTATGCAGTAACGGCGGGCGTCGACCATCGCCGGCAGAAACGCAGCATTCCCTTCGGGAACATTGTCGGGGGCTTTGATGCACAGCGATATGTCGCAATGCGCGACAAGGTCGATGAAACCACATATCGCATTGAAGCTCGCAAGAGCATGTCGGAAACGGTTAACGGAGCTCTTTCTTTTTCTCGCAGCGACCGTGATGGCTCCGCCTACAACAGCGTTGGTGGCGACGCGACCAACGCCCGGAACTACATGAACCCCTTCCACATTTCGGACAGGGTGCGAGACAAATGGCGTATTTCCATGGATTGGTCGCCCACCGAGCGTTTTTCTACGCAGGTTTCATTTGACTCGGCTAGCGATGACTATTCGACGGAAGCCAACCGTCCGTACGGCATCGTTGATGGCTCCGCACAGATTTTTTCCATCGATGGAAACTTTGCCTTGAATGACAACTGGTCATTGAACGCCTGGTATTCAAACGATGAAACGAAGGCGCAGCTATGGCGCGGAGCCACACTGACCGCGACGGCGGCAACCACCTACAACTCTGACCTCAAAGAACGTAGCAACAACGTCGGCCTCGGCGTACGCGGGAAGGTTTCCGCCAAGCTATCCGTCGGCGCCGACTATCAGTGGTCAAAGACACGTAGCGAATACCCGCAGGAGACGGGTACTGGCGTGATGAACAATCTCCCGGACATTAGAAATCGCCTGGCTCGTATTTCTTTGTTCGCCAACTATAAAGTGCAGAAGTCTTCGGAGCTTCGCTTTGATCTCATCCACGAGCAATGGAACACGGATGACTGGTCTTGGCAGTACGCTAACGGAACGCCATTTACCTATGGCGGCACGGACAGAACCCAGGTCACCTTTGATGAAAAGCAATCAGCGTACTTTGTAGCTGTCCGATATATTTTCAGGTTCCAGTAAGGCTGTGCTTTGATTAAGTGAAGACCCAAAAAAGGGGGGCGGAAACTACCGGCCCCCTTTTGCATTCTGATGCGGAGAGAGGTCTCACTACCAATAAGAAAATAAAGGATCTGGAGATCATGCGTTCGCTCAACTCACTATCACGAATTCTCGCCGTCATGGCCTGCCTCAGTGGCGGCCCTGTCCTGGCTGCCGAACCACCCCCAGCACCGGCCAACGCCAGCCTCGATAATGCCGGTTGTCTGACCTGCCACGACACCAAGTCACCCAAGATCCAGCTGGTCGATGACGCGGGCAAGAAACGCCCGCTGCCGGCCGTCAACCAGGGCAAGCATGCCAAGAGCGTGCACGCCAAGATGCAGTGCGTCGACTGCCACACCGACATCGTGGACAACAAGGCGCAGCACCAGAAAGCTGCCGGCGTCGCCAAGCCGGATTGCGCCACCTGCCATGCCAAGCTGTGGGATGAGGCAAAAGCCAGCCCGGCCGGCCGCGAGCGTCTGGGCGTCGTCGCCCAGAACATCGAGGCCTACCAGGAATCCTTCCACGCCCGCCCGGATGCCGACAATCCGGAGCGCCCCAAGGCCTACTGCAGCGAATGCCACGCTTCCCACGATTTCGCCGTGCCGCTCAAAGGCACGCCGGAACGCGAGCAATGGCGCCTGGAGACGCTGCAGACCTGCGGCCCGCAATGCCACGAGGAACAGATCGAGGACTATGAAACCTCGGCCCACGGCAAGCTGACCATGGGCAAGGACGACCCGAAAGGCGCCGTCTGTATCGACTGCCACACCAGCCACGAGATCCGCGGCTCCTCCTCCGACCCGTTCAAGCTGAAGAACGTCGAATACTGCGGCGGTTGCCACCTGGAAGAACTGAACAGCTACCGCGACACCTATCACGGCCAGGTCAACAAGCTGGGCTACACCTACACCGCCCGCTGCTCCAGCTGCCACGGCAGCCATGGCATCCTTGGCGCCGACGATCCGGAATCGAAGGTCCATGTGGACAATCGCCTGAAAACTTGCCGCCAGTGTCACGACGGCAAGAAGCCTGGCATCGCACCGGCCACCGAGGGCTTCATTTCCTTCGGCCCGCACGCCAACAGCCATGATTTCGAGAAATATCCGCAGATGTGGATCGCCACCAAGTTCATGGTGGCGCTGCTGATCGGCGTCTTCGCCTTCTTCTGGGCGCACTGCGGCCTGTGGTACTACCGCGAGTGGCAGGAGCGCAAAGCCGGCAAGACGGTGCCGCACATTCAGACCGCCAAGCTGGGGCTCCCGGAAAAGCACTTCGAGCGCTTCTCGTGGGGCTGGCGTCTGGCCCACCTGGTGTTCGCCCTGATCACCATGACGCTGATCCTGACCGGCACCACGGCCATGTTCTCGGGCAGCTTCTGGGCTCCGGTCGTCGCCGAGATGTTCGGCGGGCCGAAGATCCTCGGCATCATCCACCGTGTCGCCGCCGTGTTGTTCATCGGCATCTTCGTCATCCACTTCATCTACGTGATGCAGCGCCTGCTGCGCGACCGCAGCTTCCGCTGGTTCGGCCCGGACTCGCTGATTCCGAACTGGAAGGATCTGGCGGACTGCTGGGGCATGTTCAAGTGGTTCTTCGGCAAGGGTCCGAAACCGCAGTTCGACCGTTGGACCTACTTCGAGAAGTTCGACTACTGGGCGGTCTTCTGGGGTGTCAACGTGATCGGCTGGAGCGGCATGATGCTGGCCTTCCCGCACGTCACCGCCACCTACCTGCCGGGCTGGGTGTTCAACGTCGCCACCCTGGTCCATGGCGAGGAAGCCTTCCTGGCGGCCGTCTTCCTGTTCACGGTGCATTTCTTCAACAACCACTTCCGCCCCGACAAGCTGCCGCCGCCGGACGTCGTGATGTTCACCGGCACGCAGTCGCTGGAAGAGTTCCGCAAGGAACACCCGGCCCACTACCAGCGCCTGGTGAATAGCGGCGAACTGGAGCAGTATCTGGTTGCCGCACCGTCCCGCCAGATGCACCTCGGCTCGGTGATCCTCGGTCTGGCGTTGATCAGCGTCGGCCTGATCCTGCTGGTCCTCGTCGGCATCGGCTTCTTCACGGGCTGAACGCCGCCGGATAACGGCAATCGAAGGGGAGGAGCAACCCTCCTCCCCTTTTACTTTTTTGGATGATCCCATGAGCTTTTTCGTCCTGGCTGCCGGCGCCCTTCTGGTGCTGGCCCTGGCCATCCTGATGTTCCCTCTGCTGCGCAAGAATCACGCCCCCGATCAGAGCAGCGAACGGCGGGCTACCAACATTGCGCTGATGCGCGATCAGCTGCGCGAACTGGAAAACGATCGGCAGAGCGGGAACCTGTCAGCCGAGGCCTATGATCAGACGCACCGGGAAATTCACCGGCGCCTGCTCGATGAACTGCCGACGGCCGAGCCAACCGCGAACCACAGCTCGCCGGGTGCCAGCCGCAAGACGGCCATCGCCGTCCTGTTGCTGTTGCCGTTGCTGGCCATCGGCAGCTATCTGTATCTTGGCTCGCCAAGGGCGCTGAATCCCGTGCTCCAGGTCAGCCCGGAGGAGATGACGCCGGCCAAGATCCAGCAGATGGTGGAAGGCCTGCAACAGCGGCTGGTCAACGAACCGGAGAATGCCGAGGGCTGGGCCATGCTTGGCCGCTCCTACCGCTCGATGGAGCGCCTGCCGGAAGCCATCGAGGCCTACGCCCGGGCCGAGGCCGGCCTGGCGGAGAATGCCGACTTCCTCGCCGAGTACGCCGACCTACTGGCCACAGCCAACGGTGGTGATCTCAGCGGCAAGCCCCTGCGCCTAGTCAAACGCGCACTGGAGGCCAATCCCGATCACCTGATCGCACTCTGGCTCGCCGGCACCGCCGCCTTCAACGGCAAGGACTTCGCCAATGCGACGCAGTTCTGGGACCGCGCCCTGGCCACCGTCGATCCCACCTCCGGCGACCACCAGGTATTGGCCGAAAACATCGCCGAAGCCCGCCGCCTCAGCAAGGTCGATGCCGAACCGGGCAAGGCGATCAGCGGCACCGTCAGTCTCGCGCCAGAAATCGCCGCCGCCAGCCAGCCTGACGAAACGGTATTTGTCTTCGCCCGCCCGGTCGATGGCACACGTTTCCCGCTTGCCGTCGTCAAACTGCGCGTCGGCGATCTACCGGCCAAATTCGTCCTCGACGACAGCTCGGCCATGGTCGCCGACAAGGCCATTTCCGGTCACCCGGAGGTGATTGTCGAAGCGCGCCTGTCGCGCACCGGCGACGCCATCGGCCGCGACGGCGACAAGCAGAGTGCCGCCCAGACGGTCAAGCTCGGCGACAGCAAGCTGCAACTGCGGATCGACCGCGCCTACGTGCCACCGACCCGACCGGCCTCCTAACGCCGTTCGCCGCGCAGGGCAAGAACGGTGGCCTGCAGTCTTTCCGGCGTCGCCTGCCCGGCGGGGATGGCGGCGCCGGCCCGCAGAGCGATCGGCGAGAAGCAGCCGCGGCGGAACGGTGTGCTCATCGCTGCCCCGTCGATGCGCGAAAAATAGCTGCCCCACAGGCCGGACAGCGCCAGCGGCACCACCGGCACCGGATCGGCGGCGAGAATTCGACTGATGCCCGGCCGGAAAGGCTGCAGCTCGCCATCGCGGGTGATGCCGCCCTCGGGAAAGAGGGCCACCAGTTCGCCATCCTTCAGCGCCTGCGAGACAGCGGCGAAGGCCTGCTCCATCAGCGCCGGGTCCTCCTTGGCCGAGGCGATCGGGATCGCGCCGCTATGCCGGAAGACGAAGCCCAGCAGCGGCGTCTTGAAGATGCGATGGTCCATGACGAAACGGATCGGCCGCGGCGAAGCGCCCATGATCACCACTGCATCGACAAAGCTGACGTGATTGGCGACCAACACCGCCGCGCCCTGCTCGGGGATGTGTTCCAGCCCCTCGCAGCGCAGCCGGTAGGCGGCCTTGACCAGCAGCCAGGCGATAAAGCGCAGCAAGAACTCCGGCACCAGCCCGTAGATGTACACCGCCACCGCCGCATTGAGCAGCGCTGCGATGCCGAACAACGCCGGGATCGACAGCCCGGCACCGAGCGCCGCCGCCGCGGCGAGCGCGCCGACGACCATGAACAGCGCGTTGAGTATGTTGTTCGAGGCAATGATCCGCGCCCGGTGGCTGGCCTCGGAACGCGTCTGCACCAGCGCGTACAGCGGCACGATGAAGAAACCGCCGAAGACGCCGATCATCAGCAGATCGAACAGCACACGCCAGATCGCCGGGAGGCTGAGCAGCGCCGTCAGTTCATGCGCCGTCGTGCCGACCAGGCCAACCGGCGAGGCGAAATAGAGATCCAGGCCGAACAGCGTCAGGCCGATCGAGCCAAACGGCACCAGGCCGATTTCGACATGCTTGCCGGACATCCGCTCGCAGAGCAGCGAGCCGAGGCCGATGCCGACCGTGAAAATGGCCAGCAGCAGCGTCACCATCGCCTCGCCACCGCCGAGCACGTTCTTTGTATAGGCCGGGAATTGCGCCAGGAACAGCGCGCCGTAGAGCCAGAACCAGGAGATACCGAGAATCGACAGGAAGACCGTGCGGTTGCCGCTGGCAAAGCGGATGCTGCGCCAGGTTTCGGTCAGCGGATTCCAGTTGACCTTCAGCTCCGGCGCTGGCGGCGGCGCATCGGGAATGCCCCGGCTGTACAAGTAACCGAGCACCGCCACCGCCAGCCCGCCAACAGCGATCCACACCGGCTGCGCCACCGCCCCGGCAAGCAGCCCGCCGGCCAGCGTGCCGATCAGGATGGAAACGAAGGTACCGGCCTCGATCAGCGCGTTGCCGCCGACCAGTTCATCCTCATGCAAGTGCTGCGGCAGGATCGAATACTTGACCGGCCCGAACAGCGTCGATTGCAGCCCCAGCAAAAATAGCGCGGCGAGCAGCCAGCTCAGGCTATGCAGCCAGAAACCAGCAGCGGCAACGCCCATGATGACGATTTCCAATACCTTGGAGAGGCGCGCCAGCCAGGCCTTGTCGTACTTGTCGGCGAGCTGGCCGGCGGTCGCCGAGAACAGGAAGAAAGGCAGGATGAACAAGCCGGCCGCCAGGTTGCCGAGCAACTCGACCGGAATCGTCGTCCACTGCGCCGCCTGGAAGGTCAGCAGCACGACCAGTGCGTTCTTGTACAGGTTGTCGTTGAAGGCGCCGAGGAACTGCGTGCCGAACAACGGCGCGAAACGCTTTTGCTTGAGAAGTCCGAATTGTCCGCTCATGACCGGTGACCCGTGAAGATGCGGCGGGTATTGAACACCGCCGGCGAAAAGGAATGCCCCTGCCAGTTGAGCAGGCGCTTGAGAACGAAATCGAAGAGCAGCGGGTTGTGCTCGCGCAGCGCGTCGAGATCGGCGACCGCGTCCTTCGGCAGCAGGCCGGCGCGGGCCAGCGTCGCTGACGAGATCAGCGGCAGGATGCCGGGCAGCGGGTAATCAGAACCGTGCAGCAGGCGCTCGTGCAAGTCATCACGTTCGAGCAGCGTACGGATCACCGCCGGCTGGCGATTTCGCAGCGTGATCGCCGAGACGTCGCCGTGCAGCAAACCCTTGGCGCGCGGTTCGGCCATGGCCTTGAGAAAGAGATCGAAACTGGAACGCACGGCACCATCGTCGTCGAGGTCTGTACCCATCGTCGCGCAATGGGCGACGATGACCTTGACGCCAAGATCAAGGGCCCGGCGCAGACGCAGCGGATTGCCGAAAGCCTTGTTGTCGCTGCCCTTGACCGCCTTCTCCTCACCGCAATGGACAATCAGCGGCGTGCCGCTTTCGGCAAGCACGCGGTAGAAAGCGTCACACTTGCCATCGGCCGGGTCCATGCCCTGCGCCGCCGGCAACCACTTGACTGCACGGGCGCCGCCGGCAATTGCCTGTTTGAGATCTTCCACCGCCGTCGCGTGATAAGGATGCAGCGAGGCCACCCACTCGAAGCGCGCCGGGAATTCGCCCGCCAGTTTCGCCGCCCAGGCGTTCGGCACGTAGAAGGCCGAATGCTCCGGATGCGCCTGGCCGGCCGCATCATGGAAGCGCTCGAAAGCGAACAGCATCACCTTGAAGCCCGCCGGCATCGCGTCGCACAGATTGAGCAGCCGCGCCGTGTAGGCAGCGTCGACGGCGCCAGAGGCGTCGTGGGCGCAGCCGGCGTTCATGTAAAACAGGCGCTGCGCGTACTGCACCGGCTGCAGCGGCGACGACAGTTGCGGCCCGATCTCGATGCCGCTGCCACCATCGCCCAGGCCAGCCAGATGCACGTGGCAGTCCCACAGCCCAGCCGGATCGATGCCGGCCCAGGCCTGCTTCAGCCACGGACTGTCGAGCAAGCGCACCGGAATCGCCGCCCGGCAGGGATTGACGACGACCGGCCGGGCCAGCGTTGCACCGGCTGCAGCCAGCGCCGTGCCACCGGTGAGCAGGAGCAGCAACCGGCGACGTTGGGGACTGAAACCCATCATGCCGCCTCCGCCATCTGCTTCAAGGTGACGTAGTCGATCTTGCCGGTGCCCAGCAGCGGCAAGGCTTCAACCTGCAGAATCTTCCGGGGCACGGCCAATTCCGGCATGCCGAGTTCGCGGGCTTTGCTCGCCAACACCTCACGACTGAGCGCCGGATCGGTGGTGAATAGCACCAGCGCCTCGCCCTTGCTTTCGTCCGGCTGACTGGATGCCGCGTGCTGCTTTTCCGGCGCACTGGCGACGGCGAGTTTCTCGACCACTTCCAGGCTGACCATCTCGCCGGCGATCTTGGCGAAGCGCTTGACCCGGCCGACGATGCGGACGAAGCCCTCGTCGTCGATGCTGACCACATCGCCGGTTTCGTACCAGCCGTCGCCGACCGCCGAAGCGGGTGGCTGCAGCACGCCCGGCTGTTCGGCCTTGAGGTAGCCGGCCATGACGTTGGGGCCGCGCACGTGCAGGATGCCGCCGTTATCGATGCCCGGCACCGGCACCAGCTTGTGCTCGATGCCCGGCAGCAGGTTGCCAACGGTGCCGGTCTTGTAGGCCATCGGCGTGTTGACGGCCAGCACCGGCGCGGTTTCGGTGGCGCCATAGCCTTCGAAGATGCGCACGCCGAATTTCTCGAACCACTGGTTGCGCACCGCTTCGGAGAGCTTCTCGGCGCCAGCGACGACGTAGCGCAAGCGATAGAAATCGTAGGGATGAGCGAACTTGGCGTAATTACCGAGGAAGGTCGAGGTGCCGAAGAGCACGGTACAGCCGCGGTCGTAGGCGACTTCCGGGATCACCCGGTAATGCAGCGGCGACGGATAGAGGAAGAGGTTGGCGCCGGTCAGCACCGGCAGCAGCGCGCCGGCGGTCAGGCCGAAGCTGTGGAAAATCGGCAGCGCGTTCAACACCTTGTCGTCGACCGAGAAATCGATGACTGCACGAATTTGCGCGATGTTGGCGAGCAGCGCCCGGTGTGGCAGCACGACGCCCTTGGGCTTGCCCTCGGAACCGGAGGTAAACAGCACCACCGCCGCATCTTCCGGTGAGGCCGGCAGCTCGAAGGCGCGCGGAAAATGGATCGCCCACAGCACCAGCCACAGTTTGTCGGCGAGGCTGATGCGCTCGCGGATGTCCTCCAGGTAGTGCAATTCGACATTGCGCAGACCGGCCAGCTTGTCACCCAGCCGCGCCTGCTCGATGAAGGCACGCGAGGTGACGATGCAGCGCACCTCGGCGGCATCGCACGCCGCCTGCATGGCATCGACGCCGGCCGTGTAGTTGAGCATGGCCGGCACCCGGCGGCGAGCGGTCAGGCCGAAGATCAGGCCGAGCGTCGGCACCAGGTTGGGCAGCAGCAGGCCGACCTTTTCGTCCGGCCGGCTCAGGCGTTCGATCTGCCGGCCGAGGATCAGCGCCATCTTCATCAGGTCGCGGTAGGAGTACTCGATCTGCTTCATGTCCTCGAGCAGCCGGCGTTTTGGCCCGAAGATCTCGGCCGCATCGCACAGAGCGTCGTACAGGGTCTGTTGCGGGTGGGAGGCGAAGATCATTTCCTGCATCAGCCGCCGCATCTGCTCGCCAGCCCGGCGCCGACGCAGCTTGGCGGTGGCCGCCTCGGGCATCGGAAAATGTGCCTCGGGCAGGACGATCATGCGGATTTTCGGGAAAAATTCCTTCGGATACTTGCCGGACAGGCGCGAGAAATACGAGCGCGAAGCGCCATCCAGGCGCACCGGAATCACCGTCGCCCCGGTCTTGGCGGCAACGAAGGCGGGGCCGTCATAAACCTTCATCAGCGAGCCGGTCAGCGTGATCCGCCCTTCCGGGAAGATGACCACCGGCCGCCCGGACTCGATCAGCCGGATGACCTGTTTCATGGCCATCGGGCTGGTCGGATCGACGGCCAGATAATCCACCTGCGACAACAGCAGGCGGAACCAGAAATTGTTGGCGACGCCGGTATGCACGACAAAGACCGGATTGACCGGCAGGAACAGCCCGAGCAGCAGACCATCGAGGAAGGACTCGTGATTGGCGACGATGAGCAGCTTCTTGTGCGAGAAATCCGACTGGCGGAATTGCACATCGACACGAAACAGCAGGCGCGCCACAAGGCGCAGGAGGGGCCGCAACAGGGCACGCATCAGGTGTTCTCCCGGACATAATCGAGGACGTTGGTGAAAGTGCTTTCGAGGGCCGGGCGGTCAATCCAGAACCACACCTCCTTGCCGATCTTTTCCGAGGCCAGCACGCCGGACTCGTGGAGAACTTTCAGGTGGTGCGACACGGTCGACCGCGCCAGCGTCGAAACTTCGGCAATCTGCCCGACATTCAGGCGCTCACCCGGCTCGAACAACAGCAGGATGCGCTGACGATGCTCGTCACCGAGGGCAACGAAGATCTTGGACATGACTGCCCACTGGGAGGGGATGGCTTGGCTGTAGTCAGATTTCATGTCGATAATTTTAGTTATATCGACATGACGCGGTCAAGCAGAATTTCCGGCGTCTTTATCGCCGTCGTTGCGGCTAAACTGCGCCTTTCGGTGACTGGCTTGCCAGCGCCTTCAAGCGCCCGAGTTGGCGCCTCAGCCAGGACCAGCACGTGAGTTTCTTCGCAACAGCCGTCAAATTTCTTGCCTTACCCTTTGCCCCTGCCAATTACCGCGATGACCTGCGGCGCACCCTCCTGGCGCTGAGCGCCGTGGTTGTCCTGGTGCTGCTGGTGCTGGTCAGCGCCATGCTGGTGACCATCCAGGCCAAGCTGCCGGCACTCGATCTGGTGACTGACTATCGCCCGAAGATACCCCTGCGGATTTATACGGCCGATGGCGCGCTGCTCGGGGAGTTCGGCGAAGAACGCCGGGACTTCACGCCGATCCAGGAGATTCCCCCGGTCTTGAAGGATGCACTGCTGGCGATCGAGGATGCGCGCTTCTATGAGCACGGCGGTGTCGATTACCGCGGGGTGGCGCGGGCGGTGGCGGCTGGCCTGACGGGCGGTCTGCGCCAGGGTGCCTCGACGATCACCATGCAGGTGGCGCGTACTTTCTTCCTCTCGCGGGAAATTACCCTGACGCGCAAATTGACCGAGGTGCTGCTGTCCTACCGCATCGAATCGGCATTGAGCAAGGATCAGATCCTTGAGCTCTACATGAATCAGATCTATCTCGGCCAGCGCACGTATGGCTTTACCAGCGCCGCCCGCACCTATTTCAAGAAGCGCCTCCCGGAGCTGACCCTGGCGGAAGCGGCCATGTTGGCCGGCATCCCGCAAAACCCGGTCAAGCACAACCCGGCGGTCAATCCGGTACGCGCCAAGGCCCGCCAGGAACTCGTCCTGAAGCGCATGCTGAGCCTGGGGAAGATCACGCAGGCGCAATATGCCGAGGCCATCGCCCAGCCACTCGAGGTTGGCCACAGCCTGCGGTACGAAGCACATGCCGACCACGTCGCCGAGATGGTGCGCCAGGAGCTCTATGCGCAGTACCAGGGCGCTGCTTATACCCAGGGCTTCAACGTCTACACCACGCTCAGCAAGGCCGAGCAGAACGCGGCCTACGACTCGGTCCGGCGCAATGTGCTGGCCTACGACCAGCGCCATGGTTATCGCGGGCCGGAAGGATTTGTCGACCTGCCGGCAAATGTGGACGAGCAGGAGGATGCCATTGAGCAGATCCTGGCCAGACATCCCAGCAGCGACAACCTGATCGCGGCCGTCGTCACCGAAGTCTCCGCCAAGCGCGTGCGCGCCGAACCCGCCTCCGGCGACACGCTGGAAATCACCGGCAACGGGCTGCGCTTTGCCGCCCGCGCCCTGCAGCCGAACGCCAAAATTGATATCAAGATTCGCGTCGGTTCCGTGATCCGCGTCAGCCAGGACAGCAAGGACCGTTGGTCAATCGCTCAGATGCCGCAAGTCGACGCCGCTTTCGTCGCCCTGAATGCCGAGGATGGCTCCTACCGGGCGCTGGTTGGCGGCTTCGACTTTTCCCGCAATCAGTTCAACCACGTCACCAGCGCCTGGCGCCAGCCGGGATCGATCATCAAGCCCTTCGTTTATTCAGCCGCGCTGGAAAAGGGTTTCTCGCCGGCCACCCTGATGAACGACGCGCCGCTGTCGCTGCCCGGTGGCGAAGACGGCCAGCCCTGGGAACCGCGCAATGACGACGGCTACGATGGCCCGATCAGCCTGCGCCAGGCCCTGGCCCGCTCGAAGAACGTTGTCGCGGTCCGCCTGCTGCAAGCCATCTCGCCGCAATATGCACAGGACTATCTGCAACGCTTCGGTTTCGATGCCGCCAAACATCCGGCCAATCTGACCATGATCCTGGGTAGCGGCTCGGTCACCCCGCTGCAGATGGCCAGCGCCTACGCGGTCTTCGCCAATGGCGGGTTCAGGGTCACCCCACGCTTGATCCAGAAGATCACCGACGCCGGCGGCAACGTGCTGTGGGAGGCGCCACCGACACCGGCCAGACAGGAAGAGCAACGAGCCATCGACGCCCGCAACGCTTTCATCATCGACAGCATGCTGCGCCAAGTGGTCAGCAGCGGTACCGGCGCCCAGGCATCCCAGCGCCTTGGACGCACCGACCTGGCCGGCAAGACAGGCACCACCAGCGACGCGGTCGATGGCTGGTTTGCCGGCTATTCCGGGAACGTGGTGGCGGTATCGTGGATGGGCTACGACCAGCCCAAATCACTGGGCGGCCGGGAATTCGGCGCAACCCTGGCCTTGCCGATCTGGATTGACTACATGCGTCAGGCCTTGTCCGGTAAATCCCCCAGCGAAAGAAACCCGCCGCCGGGCATCTCCTACGTCGATGGCGACTGGGTCTACGATGAATTCAAGGGCGATGATGGGGTCAAGACCCTGGACGTGGAAGTGTCACCGCTCAAATCCATCTTCGATGCCATACGGAAGGCGTTTGGCGGCTGAAGCGACCACCAGAGTTGGCGCTACCGTCAAGGCTCGGAAATCTGCACGATAGTGAATGCGTGCAAGTCGGCCGGAGCGGACGTTGACGCCAGCAGCCTAGAAGCCCCCCCGCCGACTAAAAATTGTCCATTGCAAGCGCTTGACTGGGTACTGGGTAGACACAATACTAAGCGACAAATGTCGCGTGTCTAATTAAGACCAACAACCAACAAAACGCTCTTAGGATTGTTAAATGAAACCGCTATCTAGCCTGCATGATTCACGGATCAATGCAACCAATATTCTGGTTGAAATGACTATTGGCGAGTATTCCGAACTCGCTGCCGATATCACGAAGAAAAACGTCTTTCAACGACGCCGGGTAGGGTCTTCAAAAACCGTTTACAGTTTATTAAAACAGGATCTTTTGCGCGAATGCGTAATACCGCCAGTTGTATTGGCGTTAACATCCGCATCTACCGAATTTGATGAACAGAACATTGATAGCTTTCCCGACCATCTCGCCGCAAACAAAGATCATCTTGTAATTCTAGATGGTCTCCAGCGTACTTATACGATTCTCGACCTAATTGCCGACCAGCAACGAGTTGGTGATGGGGAATCGTTATCTCGGGTCATGAATAATAAAATCAGGGTTGAATTTTATGTTGGCCTAAATAGAATCGGGATTCTTTATCGAATGCTGACGCTAAATACCGGACAGACCCCTATGTCATTACGCCAGCAGATTGAAATTCTGTATCTTGATTACATTGAATCTGGCGTCGAGGGAGTTGAACTTATTAGAGAGACAGATGATCGCCCAGCAACTCAAATTAATCAATATAATTTTAAAGACGTGGTTGAGGGCTTCAACGCCTATCTTGATCGAGACGAGCTGCCAATCGAAAAATCAGATATTCTGGAAAATATTGCGAGCCTAGAAAAGCTTTCCAAAGAAAACCAGTCAAAGGATCTATTCAAGGCGTACATTAAATCTTGGCATGGCTTCGTAAACAATATTAGTAGCATCTGCGGAAGTGCTAGACTTGGCGACGACTATCTAGATATAAATAGTGCGCCTTTTGGCAAGACTGCGCTCCAAGTATTTAAAAAACCTCAAGCAATGTCTGGATTTGGGGCTGCTGTTGGTAAGATGATTGACTTTGGAATGATCATTGACTTTGACGATCTTGATAAAACGATTGCCAAAATTGATATAGAGGATCCTGAGGCGTTTCTTGAAGAAATAAACAGATCTCTAGAATGGATAAAATTAAATACCAAGAAGATTGGTAATGCTCAGCGTTCATATTTTCAATATTTCTTTCGAGACCTGATTAACAAAGATGGCGATAGTTTTGCGAATCCTCTTAGTTCGGCGAGCACCGCCTTAAGAAAATACCAAAGTCAGAATTTCTGAGGCATCCCATGGGGGTTTTTGTAGACACTGGAGGAAAGTCTGTCGAGTTCCGAAATTTTTGTTTCGACGAAGAAAGCTCGACATTCAAGTCCGAAGTGGATGTCAACACTGGATTGTCTCTTTCTGTTAGAGCACCTATTGTCATTGACAATGCCTTTGAAGATAAAGAATTCTTTGTCTTCTTGTTTTCAAAAGCAAACCTAGTTGAAAGCGAAATATTCCAAGTTGTTGACAAAACGAAAAATCGTCGCGTTGGGTGGTGCATACCCGTTAACGCCCTTAACTCCAACGAACACAGTCATGCGTCGAACGTTCACTTTTGGCGATATGCCTACGTAGCAATAAAGTTCATTTTAAATTCACAATCGGCCATTAATACCAAACTGCGGTTTTTCGGTGACGAGGCTCCGGTGCATATATATGAACTGCTCCCGGAGTCGACCACTATTTTCGTAGTAAGCAAAGAAACGCTGGATTGCGATTTTGAAATTTCAAGATGGATCCCCGCGTTAGCTGCCCTAGGATACTTTCAGCTAACATCTATTGCGCCAGAAAACATAAGAGTTCTGCGTGATAGAGTTCAAACTCCTAGATTGGAAGTTGTGCCAGTTTCACCTGAGATTAGTGAGCTGGAGCAACTTACTGCGATTTACTCACATGCCTACCCATTTGAGGGAAATCCGCTATTTCAATTTTTTTACCTATACCAAATTGTTGAGCACCTGATGGAATTGGTGTTTAAAAATGAGCAGGCCAGTCTCGTGCAGAGGATCATTTCCTGTCAACAGGACGTCAATGCCACTAAAGATTTACTAGATGGTGCCCACAAAAACACGTCGGAAAAACAGCGCATAAAGCTACTAGTTGGCACATATTGTTGCTGTGATGGTGGCCTTTCGGAAGTCATCGGAGTTTGCAACGAACTCCTTCGACAACTTGGAAGGGATGAAGGCACTACCCTAGATACAACCCTATACCCTATTCGGAACTTTCTATTTCATCAGTTTCGGAATTTCCCCAGTTCAGCGACTGAACCTCTAGAGCGGGTAATAGTTTCCCTGTCGTCGCTCTTGCCAACGCTACTTGGAAATTTCAAAAATTCACCTGTAGAAGAGCTGGGCATTCCTCTCGCACAAGTGGAAGCTTGAAACGCGTACCAAAGCAGCAGTTCAACTGCAACAGGACGAAAGTCAGCAAAGGCCGACTTGCCGCGCTCCATCACAACTCTCGATATTCCCCGAAACCATTTTCTTGAAGTCACGAAAATGCTCGGATCGTGCCCATGCTTCAATCAAACGATTTATGAGCCAGATACCGCTCCTATTCGGTTCACGCCCCCGATACCGCAGCCCACATTGACAAAGCGATCCATAACCGAATCGGCCACAGATATATCTCAGCCCTTCAGCAGCAACCTGATATCAGCGACGATCTCTTCAACGCTGGCTGAATCCTTGATGTAAAGCCGAATACGTCCGGCTGGATCGAAGACATATGCGCCGGTGGAATGGTCGAGCACGTAGCCGAGCTCGCCGGAAACATCCTTGCGCGCGCTGAAGACGCGGAATTCATCGCTGGCGGCCTTGGTTTGCGCCGCATCGCCGCGCAGGCCGAGGAAGCTTGGGTGGAACCAGGGAACGAAGGTTTTCAGGCGCTCGCCGCTATCACGCTCCGGGTCGAGGCTGACGAACAGTACCTGGACACGCTCGGCCTCCGCCCCCAGTTGCTGCATCACCCCGGCCAGCCGGGAGAGCGTGGTCGGACAGATGTCCGGGCAGGCGGTATAGCCGAAGAAGACCACCACCACTTTGCCGCGAAAGTCCGCCAGCGTACGTTTCTGGCCGTGGTGATCGTCCAGCGCCAGGCGCTGGGCGAAGGTGGCGCCGGTCAGGTCGGTGTTGGCGAAGCTGGCCGGCGGCGGCGGCGAACAGGCGGCGAGCAGCGCGAATAACAAAGGAGCGAGGAGTCGGGATTTCATCGAATTGAATAATTTTGAACTAATTACGCATGCTGGATTCTGAGATGACAAGTCGGTTCTCACAAGGGGAGGGAACGGAATGAGGAGCATAGTGCTTCATTCTATTGCGGGCGGATCAAGCTTGGCGTCAGCGTGCCTCCGCCGCTTCCAGTTTCTCGCCCTCGCTGCAGGCTCGCTGCTACCGGGTGCCGCGTCGGCGGAATACAAATTCAACTTCCCTGAGCCGGTCACGCCGATCGCCCGGGAAACGCTGCACATCCACAACGAGTTCATGCTGATCATCACCATCCTGTTCGTGGTGGTGTTCGCGATAATGATTTACTCGATGATCAAGCACCGGAAAAGCGTCGGCCACACGCCGTCGACCTTCACCGGACCGACCAGCGCCATGCAGTGGTTCTGGGCATTGGTGCCATTTGCCATCCTGCTGTTCATCGACTTCGTGCTGATGGGCATTCCGGCGGTGCAGGCGATCATCAGCATGGAAGACACCAAGACCCGCGCCGACATGGTGCTCAAGGTCACCGGCATGCAGTGGAAGTGGCAGTACGAATACCCGGAGGCCGGGGTCAAGTTCATCAGCACCATGTCTACGCCGCGCGCCCAGATTGCCAATGCCGAGGCCAAGGGCGAGCACTACCTGCTGGAAGTCGACAAGCCGGTGGTGCTGCCGGTCGGCAAGAAGGTGCGCATCCTGCTGACCTCGACCGACGTCATCCACACCTGGTGGGTACCGCAATTCGGCGTCAAGCGCGACGCCATTCCCGGCTTCCTGCGCGAAACCTGGGTACTGATCGAGAAACCCGGCATCTACCGCGGCCAGTGCGCCGAACTGTGCGGCAAGGACCACGGCTTCATGCCGGTGGTCGTCCATGCCGTGCCGGAACCGGAATATCTCGCCTGGCTGGAGCAACAGAAGGCCGAGGCCGTCGCCTCAGCCGGCAGCGCCGACCGCGCCTGGAGCAGCGAAGAGCTGATCGCCGAGGGCAAGACGGTGTACGACAAGGTCTGCGTCGCCTGCCACCAGGCCGAGGGCCAGGGATTGCCCCCGGTCTTCCCGGCGCTGGCCGGCAGCAAGATAGTCAGCGGGCCGCTGCTCGACATGAACGGCAAGATCATCCCCGACAGCCACGTCGACCGCGTCTTCAACGGCAAGCCCGGCACTGCCATGCAGGCGTTCCGCGAGACGCTGTCCGATGTCGAGCTGGCGGCGGTGATCACTTACGAACGCAACAGTTTCGGCCACAAGCTGGGCGACATGATCCAGCCGGCCCAGATCAAGGCCCTGCGCCAGGAGGCCAAATGAACACTGCCACTACCGCCAACGGCCACGCCGATCCGCACGGAGAAGGCCATTACAGCGGCCCGCTGCGCTGGCTGACGACGACCAACCACAAGGACATCGGCACGATGTACCTGACCTTCTCGCTGATCATGTTCTTCGTCGGCGGGGCGATGATCCTGGCGGTGCGCGCCGAGCTGTTCTCGCCCGGCCTGCAGCTGATGCAGCCGGAGTTCTTCAACCAGCTGATCGGCGTCCATGCGCTGGTGATGATCTTCGCGGCGCTGATGCCGGCCGCCACCGGCTTCGCCAACTGGATGCTGCCGTTGATGATCGGTGCACCCGACATGGCTTTGCCGCGGCTGAACAACTGGGGCTTCTGGCTGCTGCCGCCAGCGGCGCTGTTGCTGACCATGCCCTTCTTCCTGGCCTTGTTCGGCATCGGCGACGGGGCGCTGGCCACCGGCTGGACCTTCTACGCGCCGCTCTCGGTGCAGGGCGGCATGGGCGTCGATTTCGCGATTCTGGCGGTGCACATCCTCGGCATCTCGTCGATCATGGGTTCGATCAACGTCATCGTCACCATCTTCAACATGCGCGCCCCCGGCATGACCTTGATGAAGATGCCGCTGTTTGCCTGGGGCTGGCTGATCACCGCCTTCCTGCTGCTGGCGACGCTGCCGGTACTGGCCGGCGCGGTGACCATGCTACTCACCGACCGCCATTTCGGCACCCAATTCTTCGATGCCGCCGGGGGTGGTGACCCGATCCTGTTCCAGCACCTGTTCTGGTTCTTCGGCCATCCCGAGGTGTACATCCTGCTGCTGCCGGTGTGGGGGCTGATGCCGCACGTTCTGGCGACCTTCTCGCGCAAGCCGACCTACGGCTACAAGGCCCAGGTTTACAGCTTCATCGTCATCGGCGTGCTGTCGCTGGTCGTCTGGGCGCACCATTTCTTCACCGCCGGCCTGCCGGTGCCGGCGCTGATCTACTTCATGTTCAGCACCATGGCCATCTCGATTCCGCTGGCCGTGCTCTTCTTCTGCTGGATCGCCACGATGTGGAAAGGGGCGATGACTTTCGAGACGCCGATGCTGTTCGCCGTCGGCTTCATCGTCCTCTTCGGCATCGCCGGCCTGACCGGCTTGATCCTCGCCGACGTCGCCGCCGACGCGCAGTACCACCACAGCTACTTCGTCGTCGCCCACTTCCATTACGCGCTGTTCGCCGGCGGCATCATGGGCGTGATGACCGGCGTCTATTACTGGCTGCCGAAATGGACCGGCCACATGTACAGCGAGAAGCTGGGCAAGCTGCATTTCTGGCTGACGGTTGTCTCCTTCAACCTGACCTTCATGCCGCAGTTCTTCCTCGGCCTGGCCGGCATGCCGCGACGCATTCCCGACTACGCGCTGCAGTTCGCCGAGTTCAATGCCATCTCCACCGTCGGCGCGATGATTCTCGGCTTCAGCCAGTTGCTCTTCGCCTGGAACATCTGGTCCTGCATCCGCGGTGGCGAGAAGGCCGAGCCCCGGGTCTGGGAAGGCGCCGAGGGGCTGGAATGGGAGCTGTCATCACCGCCGCCGCACCATAGCTGGGAAATCCAGCCGGTGATCAAATGACCGACCAGCCCACCGACTTCACGCCCGCCGACCTGGCCCGCCGGCGCAGCGCCGCCCGCCGCCTCGCCTGGCTGCTTGGCCTGGCGGTCGTGGTCATCTACGTGCTCGGGCTGTTCATCAAGCGCTGACATGGAACAGGTCCAGCCCACCCCGCGCAATCACAGCCGCCTGGTCGTCAAGCTGTTGCTGCTGGTGGCGGGTGCCTTTCTGTTCGCTTTCGCGCTGGTGCCGCTGTACAACGTGCTCTGCGAAGTCACCGGCTTCAACGGCAAGACCTCGGCCGGCTTCGCCAGCGGCGGCCTGAAAACCGAGTTGGCGCCAGCCCCGGCCAGCCGGGTCGATACCGGACGGCTGATCCGCATCGAGTTCACCGGCACGGTGATGCCCGGCCTGCCGTGGGAGATGCGGCCGCTGAAAGTCAGCATGGATGTGCATCCCGGCGAGCTGCAGCAGATCAGTTACCTGGTGCGCAACACCGCCAACCGGGCGATCACCGGCCAGGCCGTACCCAGCGTCACGCCCGGGCAGGCGGCGCAGCATTTCGAGAAGATCGAGTGTTTCTGCTTCGACCAGCAGACGCTGGCCGCCGGCGAAGCGCAGGAAATGCCGCTGGCCTTCATCGTCAGCCCCGAGGTCGGCCGCGACATCACCCACATCACCCTCTCCTACGCCTTCTTCAGCATCGAAGGCCAACGCCAGACCCTGAGCGCCACCGCGGAGGCACGATGAACACCAGCACCGAGCACCCCGTTTCGTCGCCGCACTATTTCGTGCCGCAACCCACCCTCTACCCGGTCATCCTGTCCGCCGGCATGTTCATGCTCGCCTTCGGCTTCATCCAGATGCTGAACAAGTTCGGCGCCGGCGGCTGGGTCATGCTGGCCGGCACGGCGGTCATCATCGGCGTGCTCTTCGCCTGGTTCGGCAAGGTCATCAGTGAATCGCAGAGCGGCGCCTACCGCGACTGGGAGGACCGCTCCTTCCGCCACGGCATGATCTGGTTCATCGGCACCGAAGTGATGTTCTTCGCCGCCTTCTTCGGCGCCCTGTTCTACGTCCGAGTGCTGTCGGTACCAACTCTCGCCGGCATGGAAGCGGCGCACGGCTTCAGCCTGTGGCCGGAATTCACCGGCACCTGGCCGACCAGCGGACCCGGCGGCGCGTCTTTCACACCGATGGGCGCCTGGGGCATTCCGGCGCTGAACACGGCGCTGCTGCTCAGTTCCGGCGCCACGATTACCTGGGCGCATTGGGCGCTGTTACGCGAAAACCGGCGCCAGCTGATCCTCGGCCTGGCGGCGACGGTATTGCTCGGCTCGATCTTCCTCGGCTTCCAGGCCTGGGAATACCACCATGCCTACACGGAACTCGGCCTGACCATGGGCGCCGGCGCCTATGGCGCGACCTTCTTCATGCTCACCGGTTTCCACGGTTTCCACGTGACGCTCGGCACCATCATGCTGACCGTCATCCTGCTGCGCAGCATCAGCGGCCACTTCACGGCGAAACGCCATTTCGCTTTCGAGGGCGTCGCCTGGTACTGGCACTTCGTCGACGTCGTCTGGCTGATCCTCTTCATCTTCGTTTACTGGGTGTAACCGGGGATGAGACCGAACCTGAACCCGAGCAGCAGCAACAGGAACAGCGTGATCGACAGGCCGATGCGCCAGGTCAGGGCGCGCGCCATGCGCTCCCCGGATCCCCGGTCGCGGTAGAGATAGAAGAGCCCGGAGAGCAAGCTGCCGACTATGGCCACCAATAACAAAACCACCAACACCCTGAGCATGCTCGACTCTCCCGAAAGCTTCGCCGTGCCCCAGTATGCGCGTCCGCCGAGCCGGGCGACAAGGACCAGCCGCATGCGCGTGGCGATCCTCGGCGGCCTGCTGCAACTACTGCTGATTCCGGCCTTCGTTTCCCTGGGCCTGTGGCAATGGCACAAGGCCGAAAGCAAGACGGCGCTGCAGACTTCCCTCGACACGCGCAGCCAGGATGCCGCCATCGCCATGCCGACGACGCCGGCCGATATCGAGACACTGCGCCATCGGCGGGTGATTCTGCGCGGCCACTTCGATGCGAGCAAGCCGGCTACCACGTGATCACGCCGCTGCGCCTGGAAAGCAGTGACATGCACGTGCTGGTCAATCGCGGCTGGCTGCCCGCCCCGGCCGACCACGCCCAGCAACCGGAAGCCGCGGTACCCGTTGGTATTGTCGAACTGACCGGCATCGCCGTACTGCCGGCCAGCCGCTTCTTCAACCTGGCGGCGCAACCGACCAGCGGCTGGCAGCCGGTGTGGCAGAACCTCGACCTTGAACGCTTCCGCTCGGCCGTCGCCTACCCGCTGCAGCCGCTGATCATTCAACTCGACGCGCAGTCCCCCGGCGGTTTCGTCCGCGAATGGCCGCGCCCCGACGAACGCGCCGATCGCCACCGCAGCTACGCCCTGCAGTGGTTCGGCTTCGCCATCGCCAGCCTCGGCATCTGGGGCTTCTTCCTGGTGCGCAAGCCATGACCACCGCGACCATGCCCGCCCCGCGCCCGAGCGGACTGCCGATGTTGCTGCTGATCGTCGGCCTGCTCGTGCTGCCCTTCGTCGTCGCCACCGGCCTCTACTTCGGCGGCTGGCAGCCGACGCGCACCCTGCAGCACGGCCAGTTGCTGACACCGCCGCCGGCGCTACCGGCCAACGGCCTGGTCGATGCCAACGGTCGCCCAGTGCCCACCAGCGATCTGCACGGCAAATGGTTGCTGGTGCTGAGCCTCGACGGCCCCTGCGGCGCCGAGTGCGCCACCCGCCTCGACGAGCTGCGTCGCATCCAGGTGTCGCTGAACAAGGAGATGGGCCGCCTGCGCCGTGTCGTGCTCGCCCCAGGCACCGGCGATCCGGCACTGGCCGAAGCCGCCCGCCGCCAGCCCGACCTGCTGCTGTTTGCCGCCCCGCCGCAGTGGCTGGGCACGCCCGCCGCCGATAGCTACCGTCTGCACATCGTCGATCCGCTCGGCCAGCGGGTGATCGACTACCCCGCTGCTGTCGGTGGCAAGGAATTGCGATTCGACCTTGAGCGCCTGCTCAAATTCGCCTGGACCGGTTAGGAGATCATCATGCAAAGCGTCGCCACCTCCCCGCTCTCGTTTGGCCAACGCCTCGCCGCCTTCTCCCACCTGTGCAAGCCGCGGGTGAACAGCCTGATCGTGTTCACCGCGATGATCGGCATGTTCTTGGCGACGCCGGGCTTTCCACCGCTGCTGCGCTTTCTCGTCGCAGCGCTCGGCATCGCCCTGGTCTCCTTCGCCGCGGCGGCGCTGAACTGTCTGGTCGAGCGTACCGTCGATGCCAAGATGGCGCGCACCAGTTGGCGGGCGACGGCGCGCGGCGACATCTCGCCGCTGGAAACGGTGACCCTGGCGACACTGCTCGGCGCCGTCGGCCTGTGGCTGCTGCACACCTTCATCAACGACCTGACCATGTGGCTGACGCTGGCCACCTTCGTCGGCTACACGGTGATCTACACGCTGATCCTGAAGCCGGCGACGCCGATGAACATCGTCATCGGCGGCGCCTCCGGCGCCATGCCGCCGCTGCTCGGGTGGACGGCGATGACCGGCCAGGTTTCAGCCGAGCCGCTGGTGCTGTTCCTGATCATCTTCCTGTGGACGCCGCCGCACTTCTGGGCGCTGGCCTGCTACCGGCGCGACGACTACGCCCGCTCCGGCCTGCCGATGCTGCCGGTGACCCACGGCGTCGCCTTCACCTGCCAGCACATCCTCTGGTACACGCTGATGCTCGCCGCCGCCAGCCTGATCCCGGTGTCGCTGGGCATGAGCGGGACGTTCTACCTGATTGCCATCAGCCTGCTCGACCTGGTCTTCCTGGCCTACGCCATCGCCCTCTGCCGCAACTACAGCGACGACCTGGCCAAGCGCACCTTCCGCTACTCGATCCTCTACCTGACGCTGCTTTTCGCCGCGCTGTTCGCCGACCGGCTGATCACCTTCTGAGTCATGCGCCTCTACGCCCGCTTGCTGCTCGCCGCCACGCTGCTGGCGGTGGTCGTCATCGGCCTCGGCGCCTACGTGCGCCTGTCCGACGCCGGCCTCGGCTGCCCTGACTGGCCCGGTTGCTACGGCCACCTGCTCGGCGTGCCGGACGGCAGCTCCGCGGCGGTCGCCGCCCACCCGCAGCAGCCGTTCGATGCCGGCAAGGCCTGGAAGGAAATGATTCACCGCTACGCCGCCGGCACGCTCGGCCTGCTGATCCTCGCCATCTGCGTGCTGGCCTGGCGGACGGAACTGCGCCGTACCCAATCACCGGCACTGCCGACGCTGCTGCTCGGCCTGATCGGCCTGCAGGCGGCGCTTGGCATGTGGACGGTGACGCTGCTACTCAAACCGCTGATCGTCACCTTGCACCTGCTCGGCGGCATGGCGACGCTGGCCCTGCTGGTGACGCTGCTGCTGCGGACCACGGCGACCAGCAGCTTCGCCCCGGCCATCCGCTGGCCAGCCGCCCTGGCACTGCTCGTCGTGATCGGCCAGATCGCCCTCGGCGGCTGGGTCAGCAGCAATTACGCGGCCCTCGCTTGCCCGGACTTCCCGTTCTGCCAGGGCCAATGGCTGCCGCCCGCCGATTTCGCCCACGCCTTCACCGTGCACCGCGAACTCGGCGAGACCGCCCACGGCGAGCTGATTTCCGGCGAAGCACTGACCGCCATCCACCTCGCCCACCGCCTCGGCGCCGTGCTCGTGCTGCTCGCCGTCGGCGCCCTGGCGGCGCGCTTGCTAGGCCACGGCCAACGGCACTGGGGCAGCCTGCTGCTGGCGCTGCTCGGACTGCAACTGGGGCTGGGCATCGCCAACGTATTGCTGTCGCTGCCACTGCTCCTCGCCGTCGCCCACAACCTCGGCGCGGCAGCGCTGCTGAGCGCGGTGCTGGCAGTCAATCTGCGTTGCCGGACCAGGCAAATTCAGACTGCCGGGCAGATGAAAACTGCCCCTACCTGAGTGGGTCCAGCCGGCCCGGCTGCTAGAATCGCCGCCTCCCCGCCCCGATCACGACCGCATGCGCCCTTCCCGCTCCGAATTCCTCGATCTTCCCTCCATCCGCCTGCACGTCCGCCGCTGGGGCGATCCCGAGGCACCGACGCTGTTCCTGCTGCACGGCTGGATGGACGTCTCGGCTTCCTGGCAATTCGTCGTCGACGAACTGCAGCGCGACTGGAACATCGTCGCCCCCGACTGGCGCGGCTTCGGCCCTTCGCAATGGCTCAACCGGCCGTACTTTTTCGCCGAGCACCTGGGCGACATGGAGGCCATCGTCGACCGCTATGCGCCGGCGGGCCGGTTGCGTCTGGCCGGGCACAGCATGGGCGGCATCCTCGCAGGCCTGTATGCCGGCCTGCGCCCCGAGCGCGTCGAGCGGTTGATTTCGCTGGAGGGCTTCGGCATCGCGCCGACAACGCCGGACATGGCGGCGGAACGCTACCTCAAGTGGCTGGGCGAACTGAAAACCCCGCCGCGCCTGCATGCCTATCCGGACCGCGCCGCCTTCGCCCGCCGGCTGCTGAAGAGCGACCCCTTCCTGACGCCGGACCGCGCCGATTTCCTCTCCCGCCACCTGGCCCGCATCGGCGATGGCACCACGCGCAGCGGTGAGTTCCGGCACGGCATCATCTGGAACGGCGATCCGTGGCACAAGGCGATGTCGCCCTATCTGTTCCGTCTTGAGGAATCGATGGCCGTCTGGCGGCAGATCACCTGCCCGGTACTCTGGGTTGCCGGCCGGCAGTCGTGGATCGTCCGCGACTTCGCCACCCGTCCCGGCGACTGGGAGGCACGCCGCGCCTGCTTCGCCGACGTGCGCGAAGAATGGATCGACCGGGCCGACCACATGTTGCATCACGACCAGCCAGCCGCGGTGGCCGGCATCATTGAGAAGTGGTTTGCCTGAAACAAAAGGGCTTTCCGGCTGTCGCCGCGGCGGAACTGGCATAATCGGTGACTTACCGCCCTGCGCCAGCCATGCCAGCCATCAACCCCCGTCCGGTCCTGCTTCTGCTGATCGTTGCCCTGCTGGCCGGTGCCTATCTGATCGGCCGCTCGCCGCCGGCGGAGCCGATCCGCATCGGCGTCATCCATGCCCTGAGCGGCGTCATGGCCGACAGCGAACGCGGACTGGTCGATGCCCTGCAACTGGCGGTTGACGACATCAATGCCGCTGGTGGACTGCTCGGCCGGCCAGTTGAGATCGTTCTCGCCGACAGCCGCTCCGACTGGACCCACGCCGCCCTCGCCGCCGGCCGCCTGATCGGCGATGACAAGGTCAGCGCCCTGTTCGCCTGCTGGACCTCGTCCTGCCGGCAGGCGGTACGGCCGGTGGTCGAAGGCCAGCGCCACCTGATGTTCTATCCCCTGCAATACGAAGGGATGGAAATTTCGCCGAACATCGTCTACATGGGGTCCGCCCCCAACCAGCAGATCATCCCCGGCGCCCGCTGGGCGATGGACCGCTTCGGCCGGCGCGTCTACCTGCTCGGCTCCGACTACCTGTTCCCGCGTGCCGCCAATCTGCTGATCCGCGACCTGGTCAGCGCCGGCGAGGGCAACGTCGTCGCCGAACGCTACCTGCCGATGACCGCCAGCGACTTTTCCGCCGTCATCGAGGAGATTCGCCGTCAGGCCCCGGACGTCGTGCTCAACACACTGAACGGCGAGGGCAACCGGCATTTCTTCGCCGCTCTGGCCGCCGCCGGGCTTGGCAGCATTCCGGTGGTCTCGTTCAGCGTTGCCGAACCGGAGCTGCGCCTGCTGCCGACCGAGCATTTCCATCCCGAGCACTATGCGGTCTGGGGCTATTTCCAGAGCCTCGACAGCGCGGCCAACCAGCAATTCGTCAGCCGTTTCCGCCAGCGCTTCGGCCCTGAGCGCGTGCTCAGCGACCCGCTGGTCAGCAGCTATGAGGCAGTCCACCTGTGGGCGGCGGCGGTGCGCGAGGCCGGCACCGCCGATCCACAGCAGGTCAATCGCGGGCTTGGCCGGATCAACCTGGCCGGACCCAGCGGCATCGTCGCCGTCGATGTCGCCACCCGCCACCGCTGGCGTCGCGTCTATGTCGGCAAGGCCGGCCTCGATGGCCAGTTCGCTGCTACCGAGATTTCCGAGGCGCCGGTCCGCCCGGCCCCCTTCCCGCCCTACCGCAGCCGCAGCGAATGGGCGGAACGTCTGCGGCCGCTGACCGGAATCACGGCGCCATGAAACAGTTGAGTCTCGGCGTCCGCCTCGCCCTCGGCTTTTTGATCGTCGCCCTGCTGCCGCTGGTCGGGCTCGCCTGGTTCTACCTGCACACCTTCGAGCAGGCATTAACGACGACGGTACTGCAGAACATCGCCTCGATCGCCGACAAAAAGACTCAGCAGATCGACCAGTACATCAACGAGCGCCTGGCCGACGCCCGCCTCTACGCGACCCAGCCGGAGTTGCGCACGGCCTTGTCGGCGCTTGCCCGGCAGCGCGCCCACGCCGCCACGGAGGCAGCGGTCAGCGCCGCGCTGCGCTCCGAGCTGACCGCCCTTGGCGACCGGGGCGCCTATCACGACGTGCTCCTGATCGATGCCGCCGGCAACGTCGTCTTTTCGCTGCGCGGCGAACCGGACCTGCACACCAACCTGCTCCACGGCCCCTATCGGGACAGCGGCCTGGCCAGCGGCTTCCGCCAGGCGTTGACCTTCCTGCACATCGACCTCACCCGCTTCGCCCCCTACGCCCCCTCGGCCAACCGCATCGCCGCCTTCGCCGTGGCGCCGATTCTCGACCAGGGCAAGGCGGTCGGGGCGCTGGCCCTGCAGGTCGACCTGGCGACCCTGATGCCGGTCGTCGCCGACCGCACCGGCCTAGGTACCAGCGGCGAGACGGTGATGGCGGTGCGCGAGGGCAAGCTGGTGCGCTATACGGTGCCACTGGCCCGTCTGCCCGGAGCGGCCTTCAGCCAGGTGCTGCCGGAGTTGCAACTGGGCAAGCCGATGCAGCGGGCGCTGTCGGGCGACAACGGGCGCGGCATCGCCCACGACTACGCCGGTGAACTCGTCGCCGCCAACTGGAATTACCTGCCGGCGCTCGGCTGGGGCATGGTGGTCAAGATCGACGTCGCCGAGACCCTGGCGCCACTGCACACGCACCAGCGCCTGACGGTGCTGGCCTTCCTCGCCTTCCTGCTGCTGTCGGCGGCCATCGCCTTGCTGCTCGGCCGCCGCTTCGTCCAGGGCGAAGCCATCATCGCCAGCCAGGAGGCGCGCTACCGGGCGATGTTCGGCAGCATGAACGACGGTGTCGCGCTCTATCGCCCAACCGCCGACGGCAACGAATTCACCGTCCTCGACATCAATCCGGCCGGCGAACGGATTGCCGGCGTCCCGCGCGATGCCATCATCGGCCGACCATCCCGCGAGGCCTTCCCCGGTCTTGAGGCAGCCGGCATTTTTGCCGCCTTCGGCCGCGTTGCCGCCAATGGCCGCAGCGAAACGGTGACCCTGACTGCCTATCGAGATCAACGCGTCGACCTGTGGGTCGACAACGACGTGATCCGCCTGCCCGGTGGCGAAATCCTTTCGGTCTTCAAGGACATCACCGCCCGCCAGCGCGCCGAAGAGGCGCTGGTCGAATCGCTGGACAACCTGCGTGAGGCCCAGCGCATCGCCCACCTCGGCAACTGGACGCTGGATCTGCAAAGCAACCGCCTGCAGTGGTCGGACGAGGTTTTCCGCATCTTCGAGATGGACCCGCAGCACTTCCCGGCGACCTACGAGGCTTTCGTCGCCGTCGTCCATCCGGAGGACCGCGCAGCTGTCGATTACGCCTACAAGGAATCGCTGCGGCTGCGCCGCCCCTACAAGATCAGCCACCGCCTACTGCTCGCCGACGGTCGCATCAAATATGTGCATGAGCATGGCGAGATCCTGTTTGCCGCCGACGGCACGGCGCTGGTCGCGCAAGGTACCGTGCAAGACATCACCGAACGTCACCAGGCCGAGGCGGAGCTACAGCTCTACGCCAACGTCTTCAAGCACAGCGGCGAAGCGATTATGGTCACCGACCACGCCAACCGGATCGTCGCCGTCAACCCGGCGTTCAGCCGGCAGACCGGCTACAGCCTGGCCGAAACCCTCGGCAAGAACCCGCGCATGCTGGCTTCCGGCCGCACCTCGCAGGAAACCTACAATACGCTGTGGGCGGCGCTGCAGGAAAGTGGTTACTGGCAGGGCGAATTGTGGGACCGCAATCGCGATGGCGTGATCTATCCGAAATGGGCGGCCATTTCCGCCATCCGCGATGCCAACGGCAAGATCACCCACTACATCGCCAGTTTCACCGACATCAGCGAACGCAAGGCGGCCGAGGAGCGCATCGAGCACCTCGCCCACCACGACAGCCTGACCGGCCTGTTCAACCGCTACAACCTGGAAATTCGCCTGTCCCAGGCGCTGCTGTCGGCGCGGCGGGAAAACCAGTTCCTGGCCGTGCTGTTCATCGATCTCGACCGCTTCAAGGTGATCAACGACACGCTCGGCCACCATACCGGCGACCAGTTGCTGGTCGAGGTGGCCCATCGCCTGCGCAATTGCACGCGGGAGAGCGACATCGTCGCCCGCCTGGGCGGCGACGAGTTTGTCGTCGCGCTCAGCGGTCTGGCCACGCCAGCCGATGCCTCGCCGGTGGCCGGCAAGATCCTGCACGCCCTGGCCGAGCCTTACCAGATCAATGACGACCGTTTGCACAGCAGCCCGAGCATCGGCATCGCCATTTTCCCCGATGACGGCGAGGATGCCGGCACGCTGATGAAGCATGCCGACGCGGCGATGTATCACGCCAAGGAACAGGGCCGCAACAACCTGCAGTACTTCACGGCCGAGCTCAATGTGGCGGCCGGCCAACGTCTGTTGCTTGAGCGCGAACTGCGCGTCGCCATCGAGGTCGGTCAGTTCGAGCTGCATTACCAGCCGCAATTCCTCGCCGACGGCCCGTTCGATCGCCCGTTCGCCGTCGAAGCCCTGGTCCGCTGGCGCCATCCCCAACGCGGCCTGATCCCACCCGACCACTTCATCCCGATTGCCGAGGAAACCGGCCTGATCGAGGCAGTCGGCGACTGGGTGCTGCACGAGGCCTGCAACCAGCTGGCGCAATGGAAGGCCGAAGGCATCGGGCCGCAGCGCGTCGCCGTCAATATCTCGGCGCACCAGTTGCGTACCGCCGATCTGGTCGAGCGGGTCGCCGAAGTGCTGCAGCGCTATCACCTGGCACACGACGAACTGGAACTGGAAATCACCGAATCGGTGGCGATGAGCGATCCAGCCAGTGCCATCGAACGCCTGGAAGCGCTACGCGAACTGGGCGTGACGCTGGCCATCGACGATTTCGGCACCGGCTACTCGTCGCTCGCCTACCTGAAGCGCCTGCCGATCCAGGTGCTGAAGCTGGACCGCGCCTTCGTCCGCGACATCGAAACCGACGAGAATGACGCGGCAATCAGCGCCGCCACGCTGGCCCTGGCGCACAGCCTGGGGCTGAAGGTGGTGGCCGAGGGTATCGAGACAGAAGGGCAGAGCCGCTTCCTGCGCCAGCACGGCTGCGATCTGCTGCAGGGCTACCTGTACGGCCGGCCGGAACCGGCGGCGGCGCTGGCCGCCCGCTGGCGCGCTGCGACCCAACCCGCCAGCTGAGCCCGACTCAGGATTTCAGCAGTTCCTCGCGCGACCCGAGCCAGCGACGCAGGTGGCGCTCGGCCAGCTCGAGGTGGTCGGTCAGCATTTCCTCAGCGACACCGCGCGCCAGCTCGACCAGCTCGGCATCAAGTTCGAGATCGGCATAGCGCAGCAGCGGCACGCCGCTCTGCCGGGCGCCGACGAATTCGCCGGGACCGCGAATCTGCAGGTCCTGGCGGGCAATCTCGAAGCCGTCGGTGTTCTCGAAGATGATCTTCAGCCGCTGCCGGGCGATCTCGCCGAGCGGCCCGGCATAGATCAGCACGCAGCTCGATTCGTACTGGCCGCGCCCGACGCGGCCACGCAGCTGGTGCAGTTGCGACAGGCCGAAGCGCTCGGCATGCTCGATGACCATCAGGCTGGCGTTGGGCACATCGACGCCGACCTCGATCACCGTCGTCGCCACCAGCACGTCGATGCTGCCGGCAGCGAAAGCGGCCATCACCGCCTGTTTCTCGTCGGCCTTCAGCCGGCCGTGCACCAGCCCGACGGTCAAGCCCGGCAGATCAGCCGATAGCTGTTCGTAAGTTTCCTGCGCCGTCTGCAACTGCAGCGCTTCCGACTCCTCGATCAGCGGGCAGACCCAGTAGGCCTGGCGCCCTTCCTCGACGTGCTTCTGGACGAAGCCGACGACGTCCTGACGGCGGTTGTCGGCAATCAGCCGCGTCTTGATCGGGGTGCGTCCCGGCGGCAGCTCATCGAGTACGGTGACGTCTAGATCGGCGTAATAGCTCATGGCCAGCGTGCGCGGGATCGGCGTCGCCGACATCATCAGCTGGTGCGGGTTGCTGCCCTTCTTGCGCAGTGCCAGGCGCTGGGCGACACCGAAACGGTGCTGCTCGTCGACGATCGCCAGGCCCAGCTTGGCGAAATCGACGCCGTCCTGGATCAGCGCATGCGTGCCGACCACCAGTTGCGCGTCGGCGGCGGTGGCCGCCAGCTGTTCGCGCTTGGCCTTGCTCTTCAAGCTGCCGGATAGCCAGGCGACGCGCACGCCGAGCGGTTCCAGCCAGTCGCGCAGCTTCAGGTAATGCTGCTCGGCGAGGATTTCCGTCGGCGCCATGAAGGCCGCCTGCCAGCCGGCCGAGATCGCCTGGCAGGCGGCCAGCGCGGCGACGATGGTCTTGCCGGCACCGACGTCACCCTGCAGCAGGCGCTGCATCGGGTAGGGCTGGGCCAGGTCGCCAGCGATTTCGGCCATCGCCCGCAACTGCGCGCCGGTCAGGCCGAAGGGCAGGCGGTCGAGCAAGCGGGCACCAAGATCGTCCTGCGCCACCAGCACCGGCGCGCCCTGCTCGCGCCGGGCCAGATAGGCGCGGCGCAAGGAGAGCTGCTGAGCCAGCACCTCGTCGAACTTGATGCGTTGCCAGGCCGGATGGTGACGCGCCTGCAGCGCCTCGACATCGGCTTCCGGCGGCGGCGTGTGCAAGTAGCGCAGGCTGCGCGCGAAACCGGGCAGTTTCAGGCGCTGGCGCAGTTCCTCAGGCAGCGTGTCGGGCAGCTCGGCCCCCGCCAGCGCCGCCCCGACCAGCTTCTGCAGCGCCGAATTGGCGACCCCGGCGGTGGACGGATAGACCGGCGTCAAAGCCGCCGGTAGCGGCTCGCCTTCGGCGATCTTGCGAAAGCGCGGATGCACCATTTCAAGCCCGAAAAAACCGCCGCGCACTTCGCCGAAGACGCGGACATGTGCGCCCTCGGCCAGCGCCGCCTGCTGGTTCGGATAAAAGCTGAAGAAGCGCAGCGTGATCTCGCCGCTGGCATCGGCGGCCCGCACGACCAACTGCCGGCGCGGGCGGAACTGCACCTCGTTGTGTACGACGACGACTTCCAGCTGTACCGGCTCGCCGCCCAGCGCCCGGGCCACCGGCGTAATGCGCGTCTCGTCCTCATAGCGCAACGGCAGATGGACCAGCAAATCGGCCTCGCAGTGGAGGCCGATCTTTGCCAGTTTCTTGCGCAGCGCCTCGGGCGCGCGGATCGGGGCCGGCGCCCCGGCGTTGTCCATCAGCCGATGAACATCACCGCGTCGGCCTCGACCAGCGCGCCGCGCGGCAGTTCCTTGACGCCAACGGCGGCGCGGGCCGGGAACGGTTCGTTGAAGTAGCGGGCCATGGTTTCATTGACCTTGGCGAAATTGCTCAGGTCGGTCAGGAACACGTTGAGCTTGACCACGTCACTCAGCGAGCCGCCGGCCGCGGCAGCAACGGCCTGGAGATTCTCGAAGACGCGAACGATTTGCCCATCTATGCCGTCTACCATCTGCATGGTCGCCGGATCGAGGCCGATCTGCCCCGACAGGTACACAGTGTCGCCGACGCGCACGGCTTGCGAATAGGTTCCGATGGCGACCGGGGCGTTCGGGGTGGCGATGATGGTCTTGGCCATGTCTGTATCCTGTCCTGAAATTCAAAAACGCTATTTTAGACCCCTGCCCCCATGAACCCACGTATCGAATCCCTGGAAAAAATGCTCGGCGGCCCACGCGACGGCGCCCTGCTCCGCTTCTCGCTCGGCAACGAATACCTGAAGGCCGGTGATGTGGCGAAAGCCGGCGACTGCTTCCGCGCCGCTGTCGACCGCGACCCGGCCTACTCGGCGGCCTGGAAGGCCCTCGGCAAAGCGCTGGGTGAAGCCGGCATGCACGCGGAAGCGCTCGCTGCCTACGAGAAGGGCATCGCCGTCGCCGAAGCCCGCGGCGACATCCAGGCGGCCCGGGAAATGACCGTCTTCGCCCGCCGTATCCGGACGGCTCTCGCCGGCTGAACCCCTCTCCAGCTCAGCCAAAGCAGATGCTGAACATTGTTTCAGATCAACATCTGGCGTAGTGCCACGACATATCCTCGGTTCTTCATTCAACTCAAATGAAGGGAGAAAGTGAGATGAACAAACTATTCCGGATGTTTGCCGCGCTTGGCCTGGTCGCCACGCTAAGCAGCGGTTGTGCGGTCAATCGGGCGACCGCCAACGTAGATCCATCGGCCAACTTGTCTGAGTTGAAAACGATGTACGTGAAGCAGGTTCCGGCCGACGAGTCGACCTACAGCTTGATCGCCGACAAGCTGCGCAGTAAGGGGGTAACCGTCACCACCGGGACCGATGCTCCGCCCGCGGGTGTCGACGCGGTCGTCACCTACATCGATAAATGGATGTGGGACATCACCATGTACATGCTTGAACTGACCATCGTCATCCGCGAGCCAAAAACTGATTTCCCACTGGCTACGGGGAATTCGTTCCACACCTCACTGACCCGGCTATCGCCCAAAGAAATGGTGAACGAGGTAGTCGAGAACATCTACAAGGGAGCCAAGTGACATGCACCAACATCTTCGTGCCTTCCTGCTGATCACTGCTACCAGCCTGACCCTCGCTCTGGGCGGCTGCGCCTCACCTGCCAACCGGGCAGCGATGACCCCCACCGACATGGTCGTCAGCAAGCACTTCCCCTACAGCCTCAGTGTCAGCACTGGCGGTGGTTCCGAAACCGGCGCCATGGACAGTTCAAACATTGCCGACGCTGACCTCAAGGCGGCAATCGAGGACGCTGTACGCAACAGCAAGCTGTTCACGGCCATCGTTCAGGGTAACGGCGGTGACTACGAACTGAGCGTGCGCGTGACCAACCTGAGCAAACCGTTGTTCGGCGGCACTTTCACCGTGCAGATGGAAACGGCCTGGTCCCTGACCCGGGTCACCGATCGTACTGTCGTTCTGCGCAAAGCGGTGCAATCCTCGGGTACGGCCACCATGGGTGATGCCTTCGCCGGCGTCACCCGCCTACGACTGGCAGTCGAGGCTGCCAGTCGCAACAACATCCGCCAAGGTCTAGCTGCCATCGCCGAGTTGAAGCTGTAGCTCAGTCGTGCCAGGCGCACCCTGCCTCGCCAGTGGGGAGCGCCCGCTCCAACAATTTGTTACAAAGCTTCGGGCCGCAGGGGTATGCCTGCCAGGGGGGAAGGACGTTATTCACTCATGCCCCTCCGGAAAATCACAATAATGAAACCCAACCCTGCATTTATCCGCCTTGGCCTCGCCATCGCCCTGCTCGGCAGCCTGACGGCCTGTACCGTGGTGCCGGCCCATCCGCAAGGCTACTACGCTGGCCCGCCGGTGGTGGTCGAGACCTATCCGGTCTATCGCTATGGCTATGGCTATCCGCAACGTCATTACAACCACGACCGGCGTGATTACCGTGGCCATGAGCAGCACGGCGGACGCAATTACCGTGATGGCGGAAGACGCCACGACTCACCCTTCGACAGCGCCGCCCGCACCCACCGCGATATCCGGCGCAGCCTGGGGCTGCCCCGCCTGCCGGGCATGCCCTGAGGATCAGCGACGGGGGGCCGGCGAAACCAGGATTGTCTGGACGCCGAGTTCCTTCAGCTTGGCCTGCGCCACCTCGGCTTCCTTGCGCGTACGGAAGGGGCCTACCTGAACCCGGGTTTCCAGCGTCGACTGCACGCCGCTCAGGGTGAGCTTGGCGTGCAGTTCTTCCGCCCGCTGGACACTGCTGAAGACGCCCGCCTGTAACAGGAAACCGGAGAAGAGCCGCGGCGTTGCGGGTTCGGCGGGGCGTGGCGGAACAACGCGAGCAGTGGCAACCAACGGTTCCGGCGGTGCCGTTTCCTCGGCGACGCCACTGACGGGGGCGGTTGGCTGAACGGCTGCGCTGGGCGCTGGCCGTGCCGCGGCCGCTGGCTGGGTCACCGCCGCTGCCCGGCGTGGCGGGACCGCAGCGGGCGCTGC
>PHCE01000008.1:148455-176044 GCA_002840765.1 Betaproteobacteria bacterium HGW-Betaproteobacteria-7 | reverse complement strand
CGACAGCACCGTCGTGATCGCAGCCGTCAGCGTCGTCTTGCCGTGGTCAACGTGACCAATCGTGCCAACGTTTACGTGCGGCTTGTTACGCTCGAATTTTTCCTTAGCCATTCCAGTTCCCCAATCGTCAAATATGCAAAAAATCCAGAAGCCAAGCTAATCGGTGGTGCCCATGGGCAGGATCGAACTGCCGACCTCTCCCTTACCAAGGGAGTGCTCTACCACTGAGCCACATGGGCCTACCTTGAAACACCAACCGTACCGCATCGTGGAGCGGGTGAAGGGAATCGAACCCTCGTCTTAAGCTTGGAAGGCTTCAGCTCTACCATTGAGCTACACCCGCTAAACCCACACCCGCAGCACAAACAGCTACAGCATCAACCTGGTGGAGGGGGAAGGATTCGAACCTTCGAAGGCAGAGCCGACAGATTTACAGTCTGTTCCCGTTGACCGCTTGGGTACCCCTCCAGAAGAACGCAAGATTATCCGCATCCCGCCAAGCCCTGTCAACACCCCAATCAACAAAAAAGCCGGCAGAGCCGGCTTTTTCGCGGGGCAAGCAAGCAATTTACTTGGTAGCCAACACCCAGGCGACCAGCTTCTTGGCTTCGTCTTCGGTGACATTGTTGGGCGGCATCGGGATCTGACCCCAGGTACCCTTGCCACCTGCCTTGACCTTGCCGGCCAGCATGGCCGGAGCTGCCTTGTCGCCCTTGTACTTGGCAGCGACATCCTTATAGGACGGGCCAACCAGCTTCTTGTCGATCGCGTGGCAGGACATGCAGTTCTTGGCCTTGGCCAGGGCTTCGTCGGCGTGCGCCTGACCGGCCATTACGATACCGGCCGCAGCCATCATGGCGATATACACAGATTTCATTCTCTCGCTCCGTAAATCGGGTTGGTGGGGATAAATCAATCTCGGATGATAAAACCCTTTTCACTCCCATGCAAACCAAGCTCTTCACCGAAACTGCGCACTGAAGTGACTGGCCGGGCCGTTTGCGATCAGAGCATCCGTCCCTCTAATAACGACGCGCACCACCGAGAGTTGACCGCTTTTACATTCAGTTACGCGCTGACACGGCAAGCGCCACCCCGGCCGATACGAACAGGCTCCCGAACAATCGGTTCTGCAAACGGAGGGCGGATGGGTCGCGCAGCCAACCGCCGAGGTGGCTTGCGGCCAGAGCATAGCAGGACATTACCAGCAGGTCGGTCAGACAGAGGGTCGCGGCGATAGCAAGGTACTGGGGCAGCAGCGGGGCCGACGGCGTGATGAACTGCGGCACCAGCGCACCGATGAAGAAGATGGCTTTGGGATTGCCCAAGTTTACCAGCAGCCCCTGCATGAACAGGCCTCGGCCACGGACCGACAGGTCCGCCGCCAAGGGCTGTGGGGGCGCCCGCCAGCGCTGGATGCCAAGCCAGACGAGATAGGCAGCACCGCACAGTTTGAGGATTGCGAAAGCCATCTCCGAAGTCGCCAGCAGGGCGCCGAAGCCCAGGGCAACGATGCTCAATTGCACCAGCAGCGCCGCCTGCAGACCGAGAATGGCGATGAAGGCGGCGCGGTAGCCGTGGCGCATGCCGGTACTCATGCTGAGCACCGCCCCCGGCCCCGGCGACACGGCGATGACGATCGCCGCAGCCAGGAAGGCGAGCCAGACGGCAAGACTCATTTACGCCGCTGGATCTGCGTCACATCGCGCACGGCCCCCTTGTCGGCCGAGGTAGCCATCAGCGCGTAAGCCTGCAAGGCCGCCGAGACGACACGCTGGCGACCGACCGGCTGCCAGGCGTCGTTACCGCTGCCTTCCATCACAGCGCGGCGGCGAGCCAGTTCTTCGTCGGCAACCGCCAGATGAATGCGTCGATTCGGGATATCGATCTCGATTGTGTCGCCCTCTTCCACCAGGCCGATGGCGCCGCCGTCGGCGGCTTCCGGCGAGGCGTGACCAATCGACAGGCCGGAAGTGCCGCCGGAGAAGCGGCCGTCAGTCAGCAGCGCGCATTCCTTACCCAGACCCATCGACTTCAGATAGGAGGTGGGATAGAGCATTTCCTGCATGCCCGGGCCACCCTTGGGGCCTTCATAGCGAATGACGACGACGTCGCCGGCAACGATATTGCCAGCGAGGATGCCCTCGACTGCCGCGTCCTGGCTTTCGAACACGCGTGCACGACCGGTGAATTTCCAGATCGATTCGTCCACGCCTGCCGTCTTGACGATGCAGCCATCAGCCGCGATGTTGCCGTAGAGCACGGCGAGGCCGCCCTCCTGCGAATAGGCATTGGCCTTGTTGCGGATACAGCCGTGGGTGCGATCGAGATCGAGTTCGTTGAAGCGGCGATCCTGCGAAAACGCCACCTGGGTCGGCACGCCACCCGGCGCCGCCTTGAAGAAATCATGAACATTGATGTCGTGCTCGCGGACGACATCCCAACGATCGATGGCTTCGCCGAGATTTTTTGTATGCACTGTCGGCTGATCGCGGTTCAGCAGGCCAGCGCGATCCAGTTCACCAAGGATGCCCATGATGCCGCCGGCGCGATGCACATCCTCGATGTGATACTTGTCGGTCATCGGCGCCACCTTGCACAGGCAGGGAACGGAGCGCGAGATGCGGTCGATGTCGGCCATCGTGAAATCGACGCCGGCCTCCTGCGCGGTCGCCAGGATGTGCAACACGGTATTGGTCGAGCCGCCCATGGCGACGTCCAGCGTCATGGCATTTTCGAAGGCCGCCTTGGTAGCGATGGAGCGCGGCAGCACCGAGGCATCATCCTGTTCGTAGTAGCGCTTGCACAGCTCGACGATCTGGCGGCCGGCGCGCAGGAACAGCTGCTTGCGATCGGCATGCGTGGCGACGACGGTGCCATTGCCGGGCAGGCTTAGGCCCAATGCCTCGGTCAGACAGTTCATCGAGTTGGCGGTGAACATGCCGGAACAGGAGCCGCAGGTCGGGCAGGCCGAGCGCTCGATTTCGTCAAGATCGGACTGGGAGACCGAAGCGTCAGCCGCCTTGACCATGGCGTCGACCAGATCGAGATGGACGATCTGGCCTTGCACCTTGACCTTGCCGGCCTCCATCGGACCGCCAGAAACGAAGATCACAGGAATGTTCAGGCGCATGGCGGCCATCAGCATGCCCGGGGTGATCTTGTCGCAATTGGAGATGCAGACCATGGCGTCGGCGCAGTGGGCGTTGACCATGTATTCCACGGAATCGGCGATCAGGTCGCGCGACGGCAGCGAGTAGAGCATGCCGCTGTGGCCCATGGCGATGCCGTCGTCGATGGCGATCGTGTTGAATTCCTTGGCGACGCCGCCGGCGGCCTCGATTTCGCGCGCCACCAACTGGCCCATATCCTTGAGGTGCACATGCCCCGGGACGAACTGGGTGAAGCTGTTGACGACGGCGATGATCGGCTTGCCGAAATCGCCATCCTTCATGCCGGTGGCCCGCCACAGGGAGCGCGCACCAGCCATGTTGCGGCCGTGAGTGGAGGTATGGGAACGATACTGGGGCATGGCTTCTCTCCGTCTGGTGTGGCGCCGGAAGCCTGACCTCCCGGGCGCGAACTATAATCAGCCAATTCTAGCCCACTCTTCCTTACCAATGCTCCTCCACCCCCAGTTCGACCCGGTTGCCTTCACGCTCGGCCCGTTGGCCATCCGCTGGTACGGCCTGATGTACCTGGTCGCCTTCACCCAGTTCCTGCTGCTCGGCCGCTGGCTGATCCGCAGCCGCGGCGCCCGGATGACCGTCGAGCAACTGGACGACCTGCTGTTCTACGGCATGCTCGGCGTCATCATCGGCGGCCGTCTAGGTCAGGTACTGTTTTATGAACCGGCCTATTACCTGGCCAATCCGCTGGAAATCGTCGCTGTCTGGAAGGGCGGCATGAGCTTTCACGGCGGCTTCATCGGCGTCCTCGCGGCGATGACGCTGTGGGCGCGCAAGCACGACAAGGCCTGGTTCGATGTCACCGATTTCATCGCCCCGCTGATTCCGCTCGGCCTGGCCGCCGGGCGCCTGGGTAACTTCATCAACGGCGAATTGTGGGGCCGCATCGCCGATCCATCGCTGCCCTGGGCGATGGTCTTCCCGCAAGCCGGCGACATGGAACCACGCCACCCCTCGCAGCTCTATCACGTCGGTCTGGAGGGCCTGGCGCTGTTCGTCATCCTCTGGCTGTACAGCCGCCAGCCGCGGCCGCGCGGCGCGGTGTCCGGTGTATTCCTGATCGGCTATGGCAGCTTCCGCTTCATTACCGAGTTCTTCCGCGAACCAGATCACGGCATCTTCGGCCAGTCCTACACGGTCAGCATGGGTCAGTGGCTATCGCTGCCGATGATCGCCGCCGGCGTGTTGCTGCTGCTTCTGGCCTACCGGAAGAAGGCCCTATAATTATGGATTACGTCTCCAATCACTGACAGGAATCCTCTCATGACACGTCCGTTCAAGGTTCTCGGCATCCAGCAAATCGCCATCGGCGGCCCGTCCAAGGACAAGCTGCGTACACTGTGGGTCGACATGTTCGGCCTTGAAGTCACCAGTACCTTCGTCTCCGAGCGCGAGAACGTCGACGAAGACATCTGCGCCATGGGCAGCGGCCCGTTCAAGGTCGAGGTCGACCTGATGCAGCCGCTCGATCCGGAAAAGAAGCCGGCCGTGCACACCACGCCGCTCAATCACGTCGGCCTGTGGATCGACGATCTGCCCAAAGCTGTCGAATGGCTGTCGGCCAATGGCGTGCGCTTCGCTCCGGGCGGCATCCGCAAGGGCGCCGCCGGCTTCGACATCACCTTCCTGCACCCGAAGGGCAACGAGGAATTCCCCATCGGTGGCGAAGGCGTGCTGATTGAGCTGGTCCAGGCGCCGCCGGAAGTGGTCAGCGCCTTCGCCAAACTAGCCGGACAGTAAACAAAACGATGGCGGCGGACATTCCCGAAGAGGATCTCGCGGAAACCCGCGCCGCGCTGGCCCCGACACTGGCCGCCACGGCGGCCATCCTGCCCTGGCTGACCAAGGACCGGCCGGCACGCTTCGATGCGGCGCTCAACCAGCGCTGGATCGAGGCCGGCCGAGAACTGGCCCGGGCCTGGTCGACGCGCTCGGCAAACGCTGGCGACGTCGTTCGCCCGGCGGTCTTCGCCCTCTATGGGGTTGCCCTCGACAGCCACGATGCCGACTGCCTGGCGCTCGGCGAGGCGCTGGCCAGTGCCACCGACCGGCTGGAAGGCGGACCGCCGCCCGCTCACTTGATCGCAGCCATGAGTGCCGCGATCGAATGTTTCGACGACGTGATGGGCCTCGAGCACAAGGCCTTTCCATTACGCGCCCGCCATTTCGCCCGACGCCTGACGGCCGCCGTGGAGCAACCGACAAACCACCAACGTTCATCGCTGATCGACCGCCTGTTCGCCGCCGAAGTCGGCGAACGCCTGCAGCTGATGCGCGAGGCGCTCAATGCACTGCCGCCGGATGCAGTGATGCTGAAATCGGCGGCCGCGCAGATTGCCGAACAGGCAGAGCTGATCGAACTTTTCGGACTGATGGATCAAGCCCGGCAACTCGCCTGGCGCATCGATGCCACGACCGACCTCGAACACCCGGCAACTCGCGCCGCTATCGAAAACGACCTGACCCGGATCAGCGAGGGCGTCGCTGTAATCGATCCGCTATGAAGGACGGATAATTTCCAAGGCCAGTCGGCGCCCCTGGCCGAGGTCGGCCAGCTCACTAGTGATCTCCATGCTATGCAGGGCACCATCCGCCAGCCGGATTTCCGCTGATACCGGCTTGTTCGCCTCGCCTTCCCGGGCCAACAGCTGGTCGATATCCATCCCGTCAGGCAGCTGATACAACTGCCGGCGCGAACGGCCAGCCAGATCAGCACGCAGGCAACCGAACAGCTTTTCCGCCTGACGATTGGCATCGAGCACCTGCCCGCTGCCACCATCGACCAGCAGCATGGCGTCGCGGGAAAACTCGAACAGTACCTTCAGGCGTTCGTCAGCCTTGCTGGCCTTGCGGCGCGCCTCCTCGGCTTCGTACTCGACCAGTGCCAGCGTCACCAGATTGGCCACGGCATGGGCAAATAGCCGGTGCGCCGGGGTCCACGGCTGCGCGATGCCGACCTGTTCGAGACAGAGCACGCCCTGCAGTTCGCCCCGGATATGTATCGGCGTGTCGAGAATCGCCGTAATCCCGTGCTGCGGCAGATAGTCGCCGGCAAATCCAGCGGTAGCCGGATGCAGATACGCATCATCGGCAGCCACACAGACCTCATCACGAAGCGCCCGAAAATACGCCGGGTAATCTTCGGCATACAGAACCCCATCGCGACTGCGACGGGCTGACGACAATTCAAACAACTCGAGGCAGCGCAGTTCCCGATGTTCATCCGTCAGCGCCCAGATACTCACCCGCTCGATACCTGAAACGCGGGCAGCCGATTCGGTCAGCAGGCTGAGCGTCATGTCGAGCGATGCCTCCTTGAAATAGGCGCCGCGCGAAAGGCTGGCAACGCCTTCCTGAAGTTCGACTGGCGACATCAGCGCCATGCCGATGCCCTGAGGGTGTAGTTGATTCATTCCGACTCGCAACGTACGGGGCCACAGTGGCCCCGGATGGTTAGCGAATCGTACAAAGAATCAGCAATGCCTCCTGTGAAATGTTCCACATGTTACAAAAGTATTAACGGCATCCATCCGCCAAAATGGATGCCATTCGGTTGCCTAACGAGATCAGCTCCGGCTCAGCGCGGCAATCCGTTCTTCAAGCGGCGGATGCGTCGCCAGCAGGGCCATGAAACCGCCCTTGCCGCCGGCAATACCGGACGCCGCCATATTCTGCGGCAAGGGCTTGGTATGCAGGTTGCCGAGGCGGCGCAGCGCGTTCTGCATCGGCACCGGACTGCCCATGAGGCCAGCGGCGCCCGCATCGGCACGGAATTCGCGCTGACGGGAGAACCAGGCGACGATGACGCTGGCCAGGATACCGAAAACGATTTCGCAGACCATGCTGGTCACCATGTAGGCGATCCCCGGGCCGCTGTTTTCCGAGCTGCCGCGGCGTAGGAAGGAATCGACCAAATAGCCGACAACGCGCGAGATGAAGATGACGAAGGTGTTCACCACGCCCTGGATCAGCGTCAGCGTCACCATGTCGCCGTTGGCGATGTGGGCGACTTCATGCGCCAGCACAGCCTCGGCTTCTTCACGCGTCATGCCCTGTAGCAGACCGGTGGATACGGCAACCAGTGAACTGTTCTTGGTTGCGCCGGTGGCAAAGGCATTCGGCTCGCCTTCGTAGATCGCCACTTCCGGCATCGGCAGATTCGCCCGCTTGGCCAGGCGGGCAACGGTATCAACCAGCCAGACCTCAGTCGACGACGAGGGATGCTCGATGACCCGGGCGCCGGTACTCCACTTGGCCATGGTCTTCGACATCAGCAGCGAAATGAACGAGCCACCGAAGCCGATAAGCGCAGCGAAGGCGAGCAGCATGCCGAGATTCAGGCCATTGGCGGTGAGGAAACGATTGACGCCGAGCAGATTGGCGACGACGCTGAGCACCAACATGACGGCGAGGTTGGTGGCAAGAAAGAGTAGAACGCGTTTCATGGCGAACTCCTGTCAAAAAAAAGTTATCGGCAGATGCTAACGCATTGCCCCATTCTGAAAAAATCGTAGCAAAATTTAGCCACTCTTCGTTTTTCCCGTATATCGAGATGACCCCCCTCAATTTCAAGCACCTTCATTACTTCTGGGTCGTCGCCCACGAAGGCAGCATCACCCGAGCCGCCGAGCGCCTGGGCGTTGCCGTGCAAACGATCAGCGGCCAGTTGTCGCTGCTCGAACGGCAAGTGGGCAAGGCTCTGTTCAAGAGCCAGGGCCGCGGCCTGGTACTGAGCGAAGCCGGACACGCTGCCCTCGGCTACGCCGACCGCATCTTCCAGCTTGGCGACGCGCTGGTCGACGCCGTACAAAGCAGTGGCAGCGACAGCACCTTGCGTCTGCGCGCCGGCATTTCCGACGGCATCCCCAAGCTGTTGGCCTACCGCTTGCTCTCCAAGGTCACGGCAATGAGTGACGACGTGCGCCTGATCTGCGACGAAGGCGAATTCGAAACCCTCATCGCCGATCTCGCGCTGCATCGCCTCGATGTCGTGCTGACCGACCGCCCGGCGCCGGTGGGCGGCAATCTGAAGGTATTCAGCACGCATCTGGGGGAGTTCGCCACTGGCCTGTTTGCTTCCCGCGAACTGGCCGAACGTTACCGCACGGGCTTCCCAAACAGCCTAAACGACGCGCCGCTCCTGCTGCCAACGCGCCACAATGCGCTGCGCAACCACATCGAACGCTGGTTGGAAAATGTTGGCGCCCGGCCGAAGATCGTCGGCGAATTCGAGGATAGCGCCCTGATGACAACCTTCGGCCGCGGCGGACTAGGTATATTTCCCGCCCCTCTGGCGCTCGCCGAACAGGTGGAAAGCCAGTTGAATGCGCTGGCGGTCGGCGCCATGGAAGGTGTCAGCGAACAGATCTACGCCATTTCCAACGAACGCCGCATACACCACCCGGCGATCGCGGTACTTTGCGGCGGCAGCGAAGGGGCGACTGATCAGGCGGGGGTATAATTCACCGCCCAACACCACCCCTACAAAAACACATGTCCCTGTTTCGCAAAGCTTTCATCGCACTTTTCTGCATCCTCGGCGCCACCCCGACGCTAGCCCAGATGTTGCCCGTCCCCCCGGTACTGGCTGCCAAATCCTGGCTGCTGCTGGAGACCGCCTCGGGCCAGATCCTCAGCGCCGAGAAACCGGACGAAAGGCTAGATCCGGCCTCGCTGACCAAGCTGATGACGGCTTACCTGAGCTTTTCGGCCCTCCGCCAGAAGACCCTGACCCTCAATCAGACCCTGCCGGTTTCCGAGAAGGCGTGGCGCACCGGTGGCTCCAAGATGTTCGTCCGCGTCGGTCACCAAGTGCCGGTCGATGACCTGATCAAGGGCGTCATCGTCCAGTCCGGCAACGACGCCTGTGTCGTTCTCGCCGAAGGCATCGCCGGCAGCGAAGAGAACTTCGCGCAGATGATGAATCGCGAGGCGCAACGCCTGGGCATGAAGAATTCCAGTTTTCGCAATGCTACCGGCCTGCCCGACCCGCAGCACTACACCACGGCGCGTGACCTGTCGATTCTGGCCAGCGCCTTGATCCGCGACTTTCCCGAGGAATATCGCCGCTATTACTCGCTGAAGGAATACACATACAGCAACATCAAGCAGCCCAACCGCAACCGCCTTCTTTGGCTCGACCCGACCGTCGACGGCCTGAAGACCGGCCACACCGAAGCCGCCGGTTACTGCCTGATCTCCTCCTCCTTGCGCGGACAGCGCCGCCTGCTTTCGGTGGTGCTCGGCGCCTCATCCGACGCGGCCCGCACCAGCGAATCGCTGAAACTGCTTAACTGGGGCTTCCTCTCCTACGATGCGCTTTCCCTCTACACGAAGGGCCAGACCATCTCCTCGCTGCGCGTCTGGAAAGGCAGCCAGAACCAGGTCAAGGCCGGTTTCGAGAGCGACTTCATCATCGCCCTGCCGAAGGGCCTGGCCGACAAAATTTCCGTCCAAATGGTCTCGCAACAACCGCTGATGGCCCCGGTACAGGCCGGTCAGACGATCGGCACCTTGAAGGTCAGCGTCGACGGCCAGCCCTATGGCGACTACCCGGTCGTCGCCCTGGAGACCGTTCCGGTCGCCGGCCTCGTCGGCCGCGCCTTCGATACCGTCAAACTCTGGTTCAACTGACCTCCATGAGTCCCTACGTCGCCGAGCCCGTCTACCTGAATGGCCGCTTCTTGCCGCTGGCCGAAGCGGGCGTTTCGCCGCTCGATCGCGGCTTCCTTTACGGCGATGGCGTCTATGAAGTGGTCCCGGTCTATTCGCGCCAGGCATTCCGCTTGGACGAACACCTGCAGCGCCTGGAGGCGACGCTAGCCGGCATCCGCCTGACCAATCCGCTGGCCGTCGGCGACTGGCAAGCTATCGTCGCCAGACTGATTGAGGCCGCCCCCTGGGAAGACCAGTCGATCTACCTGCAGGTGACGCGTGGTGCTGACGACAAGCGTGATCATGCCTTTCCGCCGGCCAGCGTGCCGCCGACCGTGTTCGCCTTCGCCAGCCCGCTGGTCACCACCCCGGCCAACATCCGCGCCCAAGGCGTCGGCGCCATCACCGTGCCCGATTTGCGCTGGGCGCGCTGCGACCTCAAGGTAATCTCGCTGCTGGCCAACGTCCTGGCGCGTCAGCAGGCTGTCGAACAAGGTTGCGCCGAGGCGCTGCTGATTCGTGACGGCTTGCTCAAGGAAGGCGCCGCCTCCAACATCTTCGTGGTCAAGGACGGCGTACTGCTCGCCCCGCCCAAGACCCAGCTGATGCTCCCCGGCATCACCTATGACGTGATCCTCGAACTGGCAGCCACCCACCGTTTGCCGCTGGCGGTTCGGGAAATCACCGAAATGGAACTTCGTACCGCCGACGAGGTCTGGATGACCTCATCGACCAAGGAAGTCCTGGCAATCACCACGCTCGACGGCCAACCGGTCGGCAATGGTCAGCCAGGACCGATTGGAGAACGAATGTGGCAGTGGTATCAGGATTTCAAGAACACGGTAATGCGCAAAGGCTGAAATGGCTTCGTACAAGGACACCCTCCTCGAATTTCCCTGCGACTTTCCCCTGAAGATCATGGGCAAGGCGCACGATGAACTCGCCCAGGTAGTTCTGACCATCGTCACCAAACACGCCCCCGATTTCGACGGCGCAACGATGGAAATGCGCGCCAGCTCCGGCGGCAACTACCTGAGCCTGACCTGTACCGTGGTCGCCACCTCGAAGCCGCAACTCGACGCCTTGTACACCGACCTGACGGCGCACCCGCTGGTGAAGGTCGTCCTCTAACGTGATCCCCGTCGTCAAACGCCTGGGCCGGGTCGATTACGAACCGACTTTCCAGGCCATGCAGGCGTTCACGGCCAACCGGACGGTGGAGACACCGGACGAGCTGTGGATCGTCGAGCATCCGCCGGTCTACACCCTGGGTCAGGCAGGGAAGCCGGAACACATCCTGTGCGATATCGGCATCCCCACCGTCAAGATCGACCGCGGTGGTCAGGTTACTTACCACGGCCCCGGCCAGGTGGTGATCTATTTGCTCCTCGATCTGCCGCGGCTGAAAATCAAGGTGCGCGAACTGGTCAGCACCATCGAGCAGGCGGTGATCAACCTGCTGGGCCTATACGGCGTCACCGCCGAACGGCGCGACGGTGCGCCCGGCGTCTATGTCGGCGAAGCCAAGGTCGCCGCCCTCGGTCTGCGCATCCGCAACGGCTGCTCGTATCATGGTGTTTCGCTGAACGTCGATATGGATCTGACGCCGTTCGCCGCCATCAATCCCTGCGGTTACCCCGGCCTGAAGGTCGTGCAGACAAAGGACTTGAACATTCCGCTCACCGCTGACGAGGCCGGTGAGCAACTCTCGCAGCAACTGCTGCAGCAACTGGACAAACAACATGGCTGAAACCAAGCAAAAAGGCGTCAAACAAAAGGGCGAACTGAAGACCGCCCGCATTCCGATCAAAATCGTCCCGGTCGCCGAACCGCTGCGCAAGCCGGAGTGGATCCGCGTCAAGGCCGGCAACAGTGCCGGTCGCTTCGGTGAAATCAAGTCGATGCTGCGCGAGCGCAAGCTGCATACCGTCTGCGAGGAAGCCACCTGCCCGAACATCGGCGAGTGCTTCGGCCGCGGCACCGCCACCTTCATGATCCTCGGTGACATCTGCACCCGCCGCTGCCCGTTCTGTGACGTCGGCCACGGCCAGCCCCTGCCGCCCAACGCGGACGAACCGCGCGAACTGGCCGAATCGGTCGCCGCGCTGAAACTGCGTTATGTCGTCATCACCAGCGTCGACCGTGACGATCTGCGCGACGGCGGCGCCCAGCACTTCGTCGATGTCATCCGTTACACCCGCGAGCTGTCGCCGACGACCACCATCGAAACCCTGGTCCCCGACTTCCGCGGCCGCATGGAGGTCGCCGTCGATGTCCTCGGCGGCTCCTTGCCGGATGTGCTCAACCACAACATGGAAACGGTGCCCCGCCTTTACAAGCAGGCCCGCCCGGGCGCCGATTACCAGCACTCGCTGGCATTCCTCAAGCAGTTCAAGGCCCGTTACCCGAACGTCTCGACCAAGTCCGGCCTGATGGTCGGCCTGGGCGAAACCGACGAGGAAATTCTGGAAGTGATGCGCGACCTGCGCGCCCACGACGTGGAAATGCTGACCATCGGCCAGTACCTGGCGCCCTCCGGCCACCATCTGCCGGTGACACGCTACGTCCATCCGGATATCTTCAAGATGTACGAGGCAGAAGCGAAGAAAATGGGCTTCACCGGCGCCGCCTGCGCACCGATGGTCCGTTCAAGCTATTGGGCGGATCAGCAGGCGCATAGCGCTGGCGTCGCCTGATAGAACACAACGCTGACAACCATCAGGGGAGAACCCACCGTCATTGGACGCGGGCCTTTCCCCTGAAATCAGCGTGGTGGCGGAGCCGGCGGCGCTCCCGGTGGGGGCGGCGGAATTGCGGCATCAGCGGCGCGAACCGGCCGCTGATTGCTCATCGAGGACGGCACCGGCACCCGGTGGCCCTTGCTGTACATGCACTGAATATAGGCGTTATCGTACTGGCGCTGCGTACCGACCCCTGAGGCACGGCCCGCATCGGCGCCGGAGGCAGTGCCGGCGAGCAGGCCAACACCGGCGCCGACCGCGGCCCCTCGCGCATCACCGCCAATGGCGGCACCGGCAACGGCGCCGATGGCCGTACCCACCGCCGCACTGCTGATGGTCGACTGCTGCGCCGCCTGACTGGCAGTCTTGCCGCCTATAAACTGATAGGCATAGTCACGGCAAAATAAATCATCGGCTCTAAACGACTCAAGCGTCCGACCACTTCCCGGCAGCGTCATCACGCTCGGACCGCTGGGCAGCACCGTGCAAGCCGAGAGCAACAGTGCGGCAGCCAGCGCCGGCAGGGTGGGTGTCAATTCGCTCATCGCTGTTTCTCCACTTCGGGCAATACCTGCAGCCAGCCTTCCGGGCATTCCTGGACATAAGGGTAGTAGCCGCCGAGGCTACGGCAGTAGTGCCAGAAGGCGGCATTGGCCGCCTCGTTCCGTTCAATGTAGACCTGCGGTTCAGGCGGCGGGAGGACGATGGTCGGCTGGTAATACCAGGGCGGCGGAAACATCCACGGCCCCCAGTACGAACCGATGTGGATGCCAACGCGGCCGCGCCCACCATGTGCTGACGCACTGCCGGCTGCGACGAGCAACAGGCAGAGGAAGACCGACAGGCGTCTTGCTGATTGCATCGTCTCTCCTTGGCTATACTTGCAGCCTAGTTGATGACAGCTGGGCTGGCAGGGGAAAATTGCTACAGTTTGTAAGCGCCGCTCAGTGATCGCGTTCGATCAGTTCTGCCCGACGGCGCCGCATCCCCTCCGGCATTCTCAGCGTTTCCCGGTCCCAGCCTTCGATCTCGAGCACCTTGTCCATGCACTCCTCCATCAGGGCATGGGCGCGTAGCGTCGTCTCGGCGATCACCCGATGTACCGCACGATCGTTGGCCGGATCCTGCTCGCACTCATGCTGGTAGCGGTAGAGCGAACGCAGGTTGCGTAGCTCGACCGCCACCTGCCCGGGACAGGCACACATGTAGATGGCGGCTTCTTCGATGATCTGCTCGAGCTGCGGATCGGAAAAGCGTTGCTGACGGATCATGTGCACCTCCTTGGTCAAAGCAGTTTCATTTTCCTGGCCGCCTCGCGCAGCTCGCCACGGAAGTCCGGGTGGGCGATGCCGATCAGCGCCTCGCAACGCTGCCTGGCGGTCTTGCCGCGCAATTGGGCAACGCCGAATTCGGTGACCACGTAGTTGATGTCGTTCTTGCTGGTCGTCACGTGGGTACCGGCTGACAGCGTCGGCACGATGCGCGAGATGGTGTCGTTCTTGGCCGTGGACGGCAGCACGATGAAGGCCTTGCCGCCCTTGGAACGGTTGGCCGAACGAACGAAGTCGGCCTGGCCGCCAGTACCCGAATAGGGGGTGAAGCCCAGGCTTTCGGAACCGCACTGGCCCATGAAATCGATCTGCATGGTGGCGTTAACGCAGTGCAGATTGTCGTTCTGGCCGGCGATGAAGGGATCGTTGGTGTAATCGACCGGGTGCATTTGCAGCGCCGGGTTACGGTTCATGAAGTCGTACAGCTTCTTCGAGCCGAGGGCGAAGGTGGCCAGCATCTTGCCCGGGTGGAAGTTCTTCTTGCGGTTGTTCACCACACCGGCCTCGACCAGGGTCATGATGCCGTCGCCGATCATTTCGGTGTGGATGCCGAGGTCGTGCTTGTTAGTCAGTTGCATGACCACGGCGTCCGGGATGCCGCCGTAGCCGATCTGCAGGGTCGCACCGTTGGGAATCATCTCGGCGACATAGCTGCCGATCGCTTCCTGCACCGGACCGATTTTCGGTAGGCCGACTTCGAGCAGCGGCTCGCTGCTTTCGGTCAGCGCGGCAACCTCGGAAATATGGATGTGGCAGTTGCCATTGGCGAACGGCACATGCGGATTGATTTCCAGGACGACGGCACGCGCCTTCTGCACGGCGGCCATGGTGTAGTCGGTACCCAGCGAGAGCGAGAAGTAGCCATGTTCATCCATCGGCGAGGCCATCGAGAAGACGACCTCGGACGGGGAAAGACCACGCTCGATCAGCACCGGCAATTCGGAGAAGTAGGCCGGCAGGTAGTCGATCCAGCCTTCCTGGCCACCCGGGCGGGTGGCGCCGCCGAAGAAATAGGCGACGTGGCGAACGTTTTCCTGCGTTTCCGGGTCGATGTAGCCGTACTTGCGCAGCGGCAGAATCTGCGAAACCTTGACCTCGCGGTAATTGCGGCGGGCTTCGGAAAGGGCACTGAGCAGCGCTGGCGGCTCGCCGACGCCGGTCGGCACGACGATGGTGTCGCCGTTCTGGACGACGGCGATGGCGTCGGCAGCAGACATGCGCTTTTGCTGGTACAGGGACTGAACGGACATGCTGATTTCTCCTCGATTTATTCTTGAAACGAAAATGCTCGCATAACACCCGGCCAAAAGGGCTGACCGAGATCAAATCATGATGCCTGGTGCATCGTCAAAGTATACGCTGCCGTATGGTCACTGACCCCGGTTGCTGCCAGCCACCATGCGGATCTCGAACAGGCGGCATTCAAGCGGGCCGTTGTACAACGGGGTCTTGCGGCTGGGCTTGAGACCGACCAGTTTGGGCAGGCGCAGATCGGCGGTGAAGAAGAAACAGTTCCAGCCGGCCCAGTGGCGTTTGAGCGCCGTGCCGAGTTGCGGGTAGAAAGCGCCCAGTTCCTCCAGTTCGCCGATACGCTCGCCATAGGGCGGATTGGCCAGCAGAATACCGTGCTCGGTCAGCGGCTGGACTTCCAGCAGATCGCCTTGATCAACCGTGACCACGCCGCCAAAACCGGCTTCCTGCAGATTGCGCCGGGTGGCGCGGACGGCCTTGTCGTCGATGTCGTAACCGCGGATATCCAGCGGCTCGGCCGGCTTGACGCGGGCCTCGGCAGCGGCGCGGATCGTCGCCCATGCCATGGCCTCGAACTTCTTCAGCATTTCGAACGAGAAACCGCGGTCGAGTCCGGGTGCCCGGTCGAGCGCCACCTGCACGGCTTCGAGCAGGAAGGTGCCGCTGCCGCACATCGGGTCGATCAGCGGCATGCCGGGCTGCCATCCGGTCAGCTTGAGGATGCCGGCGGCCAGGTTCTCCTTCAGCGGCGCATCGACGCTGGCCTTGCGCAAGCCACGCTGCCACAGCGGCTGGCCGGAGGTATCGAGGTACAACGTGCATTCATTCTCGGTCAGGAATACATGGACGCTCACATCCGGGTTGCGGGTCTCGATATTGGGCCGCTCGCCGCAGTCCTCGCGGAAGCGGTCGCAGACGGCATCCTTGACGCGCAGCGTGACGAAGTCGAGCGATTTCAGCGGGCACTTGATGGCGGTGGTCACCACGCGCATCGTCCGCGTCACGTCAAAGTGATTGGGCCACAACTGGCGCACGGCCAGACGGTAGATGTCCTCCTCCTTCGCATACGGCCCCTTGACGATGTGCCAGAGGATGCGCGTCGCCAGCCGCGACTCGAGATTGGCGCGGTAGCAGACGGACCAGTCACCGGCGAAAAAGACGCCGCCGTGCGTGGTCCGCAGTTCGGCACCGCCGATGGCGCGCAATTCCTCGAGCAGCAGGTCTTCCAGACCACGTGGGCAGATGGCGAAATATTTGTTCATGTCAGAAGGGCTTGAGAACGACGAGGAAAAGGACGATCAGCAGGACAACTACCGGCAGTTCATTGTAGAAGCGAAACCAGACGTGCGAGCGGCTGTTGCGGCCGGCCCGGAAGTCGCCGAGCAGGCGGCCGCAATGCCAGTGATAGGCGGCGAGGACGGCGACCAGCGTGGTTTTTGCATGCAGCCAGCCGCCGGTGAAACCATAGGCGAACCACAGCCAGAAACCGGTAATGATGGCCAGAATGCCAAGCGGCGTCATGAACTTGTACAGCTTGCCGGCCATTAGCAGCAGCCGGTCGCGTTCGGCGACGCTGTCGGCTGGCACCATGGCCAGGTTGACGTAGATGCGCGGCAGGTAGAACAGGCCGGCAAACCACGAGATGACCATCCAAATGTGCAGGGTTTTCAAGACGAGCATGCGTTTCTCCTGGAGACTGCCTCGGCGATACCCGAATCAACGGTCGGGTAGGCAAGGCGTAGTTTTAATTCGTTCTTCAGACGGCGGTTGCCGATGCGCCGCGATTCGCGCATGAAGGACAACTGCAGCGGCGACAGCACTTCGGCGGCGGCACGACGGCTGAGCCGCGGCGGGCGCGGCAGCTTGAAAGCGTCGGCAACGCGGTCGAAATAATCGGCCATATGCAGTTGCGTGTCGTCGACTATGTTGTACACCCGGTTGGCCCGACCGTGGCGCTGGGCGGCAATACAGGCGGTGGCCAGATCTTCGGCGTGGATGTGGTTGGTGTAGGCATCGTCCTCGGCAAGCAGCGCCGGCAGGGCCTTTTCCAGACGCTCGAGCGGCAAGCGGTCGGCGGCATAGATACCAGGCGCACGCAGGATGCTGACGCGCACCCCCTGGCGGCGGCCCCAGGCGCGCAGGCAATGTTCGGCATCGACCCGGCGGGCGGCGCGAGCGCTTTCCGGATGGCAGGGGCGGGTCTCGTCGATCAGTGCCCCGGCGCAATCGCCATAAACCCCTGTCGTACTAACGTAGATCAGCTGCCGTGGTAGACTGCCGCCCGCACTCAGGGCCGCCAGCAGGTTGCGCGTCCGGGTGTCGAGCTGGCCAGCGCCGGGCGGTGGCGCCAGATGCAGCACCGTATCGGCCAGACCGGCCAGGCGGCGCAGACTGGATCGGTCGTCGAGATCGGCAAACAGCGGGATGGCTCCAGCTTCGCGCCAGGCAACTGCCCGTTGCCGATCGCGCAGCAGGGCGAAGACACGGCAGGCAGGAGAGAGACGGAAGAGGATGCGGCGGGCGACGTCTCCGCTGCCGACAATCAGGATTTTTTGCACGCCGGCATTGTAGCCGACGACCAAGGGGAACCGATGAGCTACCAGATCACAGTCCAGCCAAGCGGCAGCCAGTTTGCTACCGAGGCAGATGAAACCTTGCTTGATGCTGCCTTGCGGCACGGCCTGACCCTGCCCTACGGCTGCAAAGACGGCGCCTGCGGTGCCTGCAAGGGCAAGGTACTGGAAGGTCAGGTCGACCATGGCCAGGCGCAGCCGCACAGCCTCAAGGACGAGGAAAAGGCCGCCGGCCTGACCCTCTATTGCTGCGCCCGGGCGCAATCCGACCTGGTCATCGAATGCAAGCAGTTAACCGCGGCCAGCGACATCCCGGTGAAGACGCTGCCGGCGCGCATCGAGAAACTGGAGCGCCTGGCGCCCGACGTCATCGACATGCACCTGCGCCTGCCGGCCAGCGAGCGCCTGCAGTTCTGGGCCGGCCAATACATCGACATCCTGCTCAAGGACGGGCGCAAGCGCAGTTTCTCGCTGGCCAACGCGCCGCACGACGATGCCGTGCTGCAATTGCACATTCGCTACGTGCCGGGCGGCCTGTTCACCGAACAGGTGTTCAACAGCATGAAAGTGCGCGACATCCTGCGCTTCAACGGCCCGCACGGCACCTTCTACCTGCGCGAGGACTCGCCCAAGCCGATGATCCTGCTCGCCGGCGGCACCGGTTTTGCGCCGATCAAGGCCATCGTCGAGCACGCCATCGCCGAGGAATGCCAGCGGCCGATGGTCATCTACTGGGGCGCCAGGGCGCGCGTCGACCTGTATCAGGATGCATTGCCGCAGCAGTGGGCGGCCGCCCACCCGAACATCCGCTACGTGCCGGTGCTCGCGGCACCGGTCGCCGACGATGCGTGGACCGGCCGCACCGGCTTCGTCCATCACGCGGTGATGGCCGACTTCCCGGATCTCTCCGGCCACCAGGTTTATGCCTGCGGTTCGCCGGCGATGATCGACGCGGCCAGGGCTGATTTCACCGGCCGCTGCGCCCTGCCGGAAGAAGAGTTCTTCGCCGACGTCTTCAGTTTCTCAACGAACTAGGGCGCAGCCCTGCAGCGTCTGGCCGTCGACGTGGACCGTGGCGGTCCAGCCGAACACTGCATCGGACATGTTGTCCCGGCACAGTTTGCGTTCAAAGCGCAGTTCCAGCCCCTCGCCCGTGAACTGCGCGACCTCGCCCTGGCGCTCAAAAACCCGGTAAGGCACGCTGACTTCCTTGCCCCCCTGGCGCTGCAGCGTGACCTTCTCGCCACCGGCGGCCAGTGCCCAACCCGGCGCGTTGCCGCTGGCCAGCCAGGCCTCGTCGCTGCCGCCCGGCTTCTGGCAACGGCCCTCGGCCCGCGCCAGATTGAGTTCGCTGGCACGCAAGGCATTGCCGTCGACCACCCCGAGCAACTCGACATAGTATTTGCGGCCGTCGGCCACGCCGGCCATTTCCAGGCCGCGGGTCACCTGACGATCAACCGAGACATCCTCGACCAGTGCATAGCTGCGGTCGCGGCAAGGGGCGAAGACCAGCTTCTCGCCGTGCTTCATCAGAAAACCGTAGGCCAGGCGCGGCTTCGCCTCCGGCTTGGGCGCGCTGTCGGCAGTCGGAGCAGCTTGGGCAGCAACGGCAAACAGCGCGGCAAGCAGGGGGGCAGTGAGCTTCATCATGGAAATCCGGAATTCAGGCGAACGGGCGGCCATTGTCGCCCGCCTGGCGCGGCGAAAGTTTGATGCAGGCAAAAAGGCCGCCCTTACTCGCCGAGATAGGCGGCGCGCACTTTCGGATCGTTGAGCAGGCTGGCTGATTCACCGGTCAGCGTGATTTCGCCGCTTTCCATGACATAGCCACGCTGGCTGACCTCCAGCGCCAGCTTGGCATTCTGCTCGATGAGCAGGGTCGTCATGCCCTCGGCAGCCACCGCCCGGACGACCTCGAAGATCTTCTGCACCATAATCGGCGCCAGCCCCATCGACGGTTCGTCGAGCAGCAACATCTTCGGCCGACTCATCAATGCCCGGCCGATTGCCAGCATCTGCTGCTCGCCGCCAGAAAGCGTGCCGGCCAGTTGCGCCGCGCGCTCCTTGAGGCGGGGGAAATAGCCGTAGATCTTGTCGAGATCGGCGGCCATTTCCGCTTTGTCGTGACGCAGGAAGGCGCCCATCGCCAAATTCTCGGCCACTGTCAGCCGGGGAAAAACGCCCCGCCCTTCCGGCACCAGGGCGATGCCCTTGCGGATGACGTGGTGCGGCGGGATGCGGGTGATGTCCTCGCCGCAGAAGTGCACGTCGCCGCCGACGGCATCGATGACGCGGGCGATGGCCTTCAGGGTGCTGGTCTTGCCGGCGCCGTTGGCGCCGATCAGGGCAACCATCTCGCCTTCGTTGACGTGGAACGTGATGCTGCGCACGGCCTGAATGCCGCCGTAGGCCACGTGGAGTCCGGTAACTTCAAGCACCTAGGTATGCCTCGATAACGCGTTGATCTTTCTGCACCACGGCCGGTACGTCCTCGATGATCAGCTTGCCGTAATCGAGTACGGCCACCCGGTCGCACAGGCCCATGACCAGCTTGACGTCGTGTTCGATGAGCAGGATGGTCGTACCGTCCTGACGGATGCCATCGATCAGCTCACGCAGTTCGGCAGTTTCCGTGGCATTCATGCCGGCCGCCGGCTCGTCGAGACAGAGCAGTTTCGGCTCGGTGGCCAGCGCCCGGGCGATTTCCAGGCGGCGCTGATCGCCATAGGAGAGGTTCTTGGCCAGGTCATCGGCCCGATCCTCAATGCGCACATAGTGCAGCAACTCGACGGCACGCTGGCGGATGGCCGCCTCCTCGTCCCGGGTTGCCCGCGTCTGCAGCATGGCCCCGACGACACCGGCCTTGGTCCGCACATGGCGGCCGATCATGACATTCTCCAGAGCGGTCATATTGCCGAACAGGCGAATGTTCTGGAAGGTGCGGGCGATGCCGCAACGCGCCACCTGCTCCGGGGCATGCGCCGCCAGCCGTGCCCCGGCGAACTGGAAACTGCCGCCGTCGGCGACATAGAGGCCGGTCATGCAGTTGAAGAAAGTGGTCTTGCCGGCCCCGTTCGGTCCGATCAGGCCATAGACCTCGCCGCGGCGGATGGTCAGCGAGACATCCTGCAGCGCCTTGACGCCGCCAAAGTGTTTGGCGATGCCTTGCGCCGCGAGCAATACCTCGCCGATCATGCCTTCGCTCCCGATTTTTCCGTCAGTTCGCGCTTGCGCTCCGGCGACGGCCAGATACCGGCCGGCTTGAAGCGCATGACGAGCACCAGGGCCAGGCCGAAGACCAGCATGCGCAGGCTCTCCGGATCGATCAGCATCTTGCCGAAAAGCGCCATCTGAATCGGCCCGACACCGTAGCGCAGCGCCTCCGGCAGGATGGACAACAGCACCGCGCCGAGAATGACACCGGGAATATGCCCCATGCCACCCAACACCACCATGGCCAGGACCATGATCGATTCAATCAGCGAGAAGCTCTCCGGCGAGACGAAGCCCTGCATGGCCGAGAAGATGCCACCGGCGATGCCGCCAAACGAGGCGCCCATGGCGAAGGCCAGCAGCTTGATGTTGCGCGTGTTGATGCCGACCGCCTTGGCGGCGATCTCGTCCTCGCGGATGGCCTGCCAGGCGCGGCCGATGCGCGAATGCTGCAGACGCAGGTTGATGATGATGACGAGGATAGCCAGGGCAACCAACAGGAAATAGTACTTCTGTGGTCCGCTCAGCGTCAGGCCGAGAATCTCGCTGGTGCCCGAGAAGCTGAAACCGCCGATGCTCACCGGATCGATCAGGGTGATGCCCTGTGGGCCATTGGTGATGTTCACCGGCGCATTCAGGTTGTTGAGGAAGATGCGAATGATTTCGCCGAAGCCCAGCGTGACGATGGCCAGGTAGTCGCCACGCAGCTTCAGCGTCGGCGAGCCGAGCAGCACGCCGAAGAAACAGGCGACCAGCGCGCCGATGGGCAGGATGGCCCACACCGGCCAATGGATGCCGAAATGTGGGCTGGCCAGCAGCGCCCAGGTATAGGCACCGACCGCGTAGAAGGCGATGTAGCCGAGGTCGAGCAGACCGGCAAAACCGACGACGATGTTCAGGCCGAGCGCCAGGAAGATGTAGAGGATGGCGAAATTGACGATACGCACCCAGGCCTGACCGCCGCCCATACCAAGCAGGAACGGTAGAGCGACCAGGGCGGCGGTGATGAGTACGATGCCGAAGAAAGATTTCGGCGACAGCCATTTGTTCATGCCCGCTCTCCTGTCTTTTCGCCGAACAGGCCCGAGGGCTTGAACATCAGCACGACGATGAGGACGATGAAGGCAAAGATGTCCTGATAGTGGCTACCAAGGAATCCGCCGCTGAGATCGCCGATGTAACCGGCACCCAGCGCCTCGATCAGACCGAGCAGCACGCCGCCGGCCATCGCCCCGGCGAGATTGCCGATGCCGCCGAGAACGGCGGCAGTGAAGGCCTTGAGGCCGAGCATGAAGCCCATCTGGTAATGGGCGATTTCGTAATAGCTGCCGACCATGACGCCAGCGACGGCAGCGAGCGCTGAACCGACGACGAAGGCGGCAGCGATGACGCGGTTGATATTGACGCCCATCAGGCTGGCCACCGCCGGATTCTGCGCCGTGGCGCGCATGGCCATGCCGAGGCGGGTGCGATAGACGAGAAAGACAAGGCCGCTCATCGCCGCGGCCGAGATCAGCACGATGGCGACCTGGACCAGCGTGAAATGGGCGCCGGCGAACTCATAGTTGATTTTCGGCAACAGGGGTGGGAAGGTCAGGTAATTGCGCCCCCAGATGATCATTGCCAGGTTCTGCAAAATGATCGACATGCCGATTGCCGTGATCAGCGGCGTCAGCCGCGGCGAACCGCGCAGTGGCCGATAGGCGACACGCTCCAGACTCCAACCGAGCGCCATGCAGACCAGCAAGGCCGCCGCCAGCCCACCCAGACCGGCAACGGCGACCGGCACGCCAGCACCGATCAGACTGCTGGTGACGGCGATGGCCACCAATGTGCCGATCATCACCACCTCGCCATGGGCGAAGTTGATCAGCCCCATGATGCCGTACACCATCGTGTAGCCGAGGGCGACCAGGGCGTAGATACTGCCCTGGACCAACCCGTTGATGACCTGCTGGAAGAATATATCCATTACGCGTATTGAGGCCGCATTATGTGGAAACGGCGCCTTGCGGCGCCGTTCCGGTGGTGCTTGATAAGGTTACTTCTTCTCGGCCGCAGCCTTGGCAGCTTCGGCCCCGGCCTTGACTGCCTCGGCACCCGCCTTGACTGCCTCGGTTCCGGCCTTGACGGCATCAGCACCAGCCGCTGCAGCTGCAGTTCCGGCCGCTTCGGCAGCACCGGCCACCGCCTGGGCGGCGTCCTTGACTTCGGCCACAGCCGCGGCAACCGGGCTACCGCCTAGCGTCGCCACATAATTCAGCGTCCCGCCCTGGTACTGATAGATGGTAATCGCGCCACCCTTGAGGTCGCCGAACTCGTCGAACTCGATCTTGCCGCTGACGCCTTCCATGCTGGTCTTGCCGATTTCCGGCAGGTACTTGGCCGGCTCGACCGAGTTGGCGCGCTTCATGGAGTCAGCGACGACCATCACGGCGTCGTAAACGTTCGGGGCATAGAGCTGGATTTCATAACCGAATTTGGCGTTGAACTTCTGCTTGAACTCCGGCCCCTTGGCCAGCTGGTCCAACGGCATGCCCGGCAGCGAGCAATACTCGCCATCGGCGGCCGGGCCGCCCAGCTTCATGAATTCCGGCGTACACACACCGTCGCCGCCGAGGAATTTGGCCTTGATGCCAAGATCCTTCATCTGCTTGACCAGCGGGCCGCCCTGGGCGTCCATGCCACCGTAAAAGACCAGGTCAGCCTTCTTCGACTTGATCTTGGTCAGGATGGCCTTGAAGTCGGTGGCCTTGTCATTGGTGTACTCGTTGGCGACGACCTTGAGGCCGGCCGCTTCGGCCGACTTGCGGAACTCGTCTGCCAGACCCTGGCCGTAGGCGGTACGGTCGTCGATGATGGCCACCGTCTTGACACCCTGCTGGACGGCAAATTCACCGAGCACCTTGCCCTGCTGGATGTCGTTGGCCATCACGCGGAAGGCGGTGTTGAAGCCCTGCTGGGTGTATTTCGGATTGGTGGCCGAAGGCGAAACCTGCGGCAGGCCGGCATCAAAATACAGCTTGGAAGCCGGAATGGTGGTGCCGGAGTTGAGGTGGCCGATGACGCCGTTAACCTTGGCATCGACCAGTTTCTGGGCAACGATGGTGCCCTGCTTGGGATCGGCCTGGTCATCTTCGGACATCAGTTCGAACTTGACCTTGGCGCCACCGATTTCGAGACCCTGGGAATTCAATTCCTCGATGGCGAGGACAGCGCCGCTTTCGTTATCCTTGCCCAGGTGAGCCTGCGGACCGGTCATCGGTGCCACATGGCCGAGCTTGACGACAACTTCCGGCGTGGCGATCGGAGCGGGAGCGGCAACGGGAGCCGGCTCCTCTTTCTTGCCGCAGGCCGAAAGGGCAAAGGCGGCAGCAACGGAGAGGGCAACTACGGAAAGCTTAGCTTGCATCGGTGGTTCTCCTGAACTTTAGGGGGTGGAAGGACTGCGGCTGATTGTCCGGAGGGGTGGAATGCATGTCAATAACAAACAAGCTGCTATCATTATTTTCCAGCCACTCTTGACGGATACCGATGCCAGCCCTCTCCCGCCTGCGCTTCCTCGTCCATCAAGGTGCGCGCAAGCTGTTTGCAATGTTGCCGCCGACGAAGCGGCACAGCGTCTATCGCTCCTTCGTCGATTGCGACCCAGAGCCGAACAAGCGCCTGGTCCTCAAGATTGCCGACACGCGCGAGGAACTCGAGGCCTGCTTCAAGCTGCTGCATGACGCCTACGTCAGCAGCGGTTTCATGACCCCCGATCCGTCCGGCATGCGGGTCACCATTTACCACGCCTTGCCGACGACGACGACGCTGTGCGCCAAGTTCGATGGCCAGGTGGTCGGCACCCTGTCGCTGATCCGCGAGAGCGCCATCGGTTTCCCGCTGCAGCGCATCTTCGACCTCAGCGGTGTCCGCGCCAAGGAAGGCAATATCGCCGAAGTCTCGGCATTGGCCGTGCATCCTCGCTTCCGGCGCACCGGCGGGACCATCCTCTTCCCGCTGATGAAGTTCATGTACGAATACTGCACGACCTTCTTTGACACCCGTCACCTGGTCATTGCCGTCAATCCGCGGCACATCGAGATGTACGAGTCACTGCTCTTCTTCCGGCGACTGACCAGCACCGTCGTCGAGAGCTATGACTTCGTCAACGGCGCCCCGGCGGTCGGTGCCACGCTGGATCTCCACCAGGCCCCGGATATCCTGCGCAAGGCATACGCCGGTAAACCTTTGCGCCGCAACCTTTATCACTACTTCAAGGAAACGACGCTGCCGAACATCGAGATTCCGCATCGCCGCTTCTTCACCACCAACGATCCGGTGCTGACCCCGGACCTGATCGACTATTTCTTCAACCAGCGCACCCGCGTCTTCGCCGAACTGAGCGAGCGCAAGAAGACCCTCCTGCACCTGATCTACGACCTGCCGGAATATCAGGCCGTGCTGCCGCCCCTGCCTGCATCTTCGGGCAACGCCAAGGTGCGCCGGCACCAGCGCTTCTCCGTCAAGTGCCCGGCCCGGCTGATCGGCGAGGCTGCCGGCAAGGCCATTCCGATCGAAGTCAGCGAAGTCTCGCGCTACGGCTTCCGTGCCCGTACCGGCCGCGTCGTGCCGACCGACGTCTGGCTGACCGCCATCGTCCAGTTGGGCAGCAAGGAAGTCTCCCGACTGACTGTCCAGGCAGTCCAGGAAACCGAACAGGACGACCGCCACTACTGCGGCTTCCGTATCGGCGAACCGGACCTGGTCTGGCGCAAATTCGTCACTGCCCTGTACCAGGGCCACACCCACACCGACCTCGACCAAGCCACCCGCTTCCTCTTGTGACCCCAATTCCCCCATTTGAAATTCTTGCCGGCCGACTGGCCGAGCATTTCGGGCCGCGTTTCTCACGCGGCGAATCCACCCGCCTGCAGCATGGCCGCGATGAATCGGTCCATGCCCCACAACCGCCGGACGGCGTCGTGCACGCCGAAAACAGCGTCGAAGTTGCCCTCGTCGTCAGCCTTTGTGCCGAATATGGCGTGCCGGTCATCCCTTACGGTGTCGGCAGTTCGGTCGAAGGCCATGTACTTGCGCCGCAAGGTGGCATCTCGCTCGATCTCTCCGGGATGAACCAGGTTCTGGCCATCCACGCTGAGGATGGCGACGCGACGGTCGAAGCCGGCGTCACCCGCAAGCAACTGAACGACGCGCTCAAGGGCACCGGTCTGTTCTTCCCCATCGACCCCGGCGCCGACGCGACGCTCGGTGGCATGGCGGCGACCCGCGCTTCCGGCACCAACGCTGTGCGCTACGGCACGATGAAGGACAACGTGCTGGCGACGACCACGGTGCTGGCCGATGGCCGCGTCATGAAGACCGGCGGGCGCGCCCGCAAGTCCTCTGCCGGCTATGACCTGACGCGGCTACTGATTGGCTCGGAAGGCACGCTCGGCATCATGACCGAGCTGACGGTCAAGCTCTATCCGATCCCCGAGGCCATCTCAGCCGCCGTGTGCACCTTCCCGAGTATCGAGGCGGCAGTGCAGACGGTGATCCAGACCATCCAGCTCGGCGTGCCGGTGGCGCGTATCGAACTGCTCGACGCGCTATCGCTGAAGGCCATCAACGCCTTCAGCAAAACAACGCTGGCCGAAGCACCGACGCTGTTCTTCGAATTCCACGGCAGCCCGGCCGGCGTCGAGGAACAGGCGCAGACGGTGCAGGCCATCGCCGACGAACTGGGCGGCGCCAATTTCGCCTGGGCGACCCGGCCGGAAGACCGGACCCGCCTGTGGCAGGCGCGTCATGACGCCTATTTCGCCTGCCTGCAACTGAAACCCGGCTGCCGCTGTTTCCCCACCGACGTTTGCGTGCCGATCTCGCGCCTGGCCGAGTGCATCGCCGAAACGCAGGCCGACATCGTCCAGGTTTCGATCCCGATCGCCTTGTTTGGCCATGTTGGCGACGGCAATTTCCATCTTGTCGTGCTGGTCGATACCGCCAACGAGAAGGAAATGGCCGAAGCTGCCTGGATCAGCCAGCGCGTCGTCGAACGCGCCATCGCCATGGAAGGCACCTGTACGGGTGAGCATGGGATTGGGCTGGGCAAGCGGAAATATCTTGTTGCCGAGCATGGTGAGGTGGCGGTGGAGGTGATGCGGGCAGTGAAGCGGGCACTGGATCCGGGGAATGTTCTGAATCCGGGTAAGGTTTTACCGTAGGGCTTTCCACGGCAGCCGGAACAACTGGCTGCTGGTTGCTTCGCTGGCGTTGGGTTCCGCCCTTGCGGGGCGGGCGTACTTTCTTTTTGGTGGCAAAAAGAAAGTAGCCAAAGAAAAAGCCACCCCTGGGTCGGCGCCCCGCTGCGCGGGGTCCCCTGCGCTACTCGCCGTTGGCGGGGGCTGCGGAACTCGGGGCTGCGCCCCTCAGACAGTCCTCGCCCTCTTTCCGCCAACGCCTGCGTTGCTCGGCACCTCTCAAGGGGCCCAGCAAATCCACCGCTGCGCGAACGGAATGCCAGACTCAACGATGGGTGCTTGCGCACGGGGGGGTTTTGGGGTCCCCCTGGAAGGCGCTGAGCAACGCAGGCAGGCCGGGGGCCTTCGGCTGGCGTTGTCCGAGCCGCAGGCGAGTTTAGCCAGCCGCCCGGC